>NZ_JAANES010000009.1:0-38600 GCF_018292285.1 Comamonas brasiliensis | reverse complement strand
TCGCCGGGGAAGTCGTACTTGGACAGCAGCTCGCGCACTTCCATTTCGACCAGTTCCAGCAGTTCTTCGTCGTCCACCATGTCGGCCTTGTTCAGGAACACGATGATGTAGGGAACGCCCACCTGACGCGACAGCAGGATGTGCTCGCGAGTCTGGGGCATGGGGCCGTCAGCAGCGGAGCAAACCAGGATAGCGCCGTCCATCTGAGCGGCACCAGTGATCATGTTCTTCACATAGTCAGCGTGGCCGGGGCAGTCCACGTGAGCGTAGTGGCGGTTGGCAGTTTCGTATTCAACGTGCGAAGTGTTGATCGTGATGCCACGAGCCTTTTCTTCGGGAGCGTTGTCGATCTGCGAGTAGTCCTTGGCTTCACCGCCGAAGTGCTTGGACAGCACGGTAGCGATAGCAGCAGTCAGGGTGGTCTTGCCGTGGTCAACGTGACCGATGGTGCCCACGTTCACGTGGGGCTTGGTGCGCTCGAATTTTTCTTTTGCCATTTTTCCGACTCCGAAAAAATTAATTCACTGCAAGAGGATTTCGGCGCAACCCTATCAAGCGAGCGCACCAGAAAATGGTGCCCATGGCGGGAATCGGACCCGCGACCTCTCCCTTACCAAGGGAGTGCTCTACCACTGAGCCACATGGGCAAAGAAGTTGCAAAAACAACCTCTAAAATCTTTGCTCGCAAACTGGAGCGGGAGACGGGAATCGAACCCGCGTCATTAGCTTGGAAGGCTAGGGTTCTACCATTGAACTACTCCCGCACAGATTTACTACTGCACGTGACTGCTATTTCTAGCAATCGCTCTTCTCAACCATTGCTGGTGGAGGGGACAGGATTCGAACCTGTGTACGCGTTAGCGGGCAGATTTACAGTCTGCTGCCTTTAACCACTCGGCCACCCCTCCGAAGAGACTTGAATTGTAGCATCTATTTTCAGCTTAAAAAGAAATTTCGAAATTTCTTTTTTCTTACCGAAGATCGATGCTGGCGCGGCTGGCGGGGATCGAACCCACGACCCTTGGCTTCGGAGGCCAATACTCTATCCACTGAGCTACAGCCGCGAATCCGTCAGGCCGCTTGCACGGCCAACAACAATTCAACAGCCGCAATTATTGCACGGCTTTGGACACCCAAATCACAAATTCACCCGAAATCCCAAACCAGACAAGTAGACATCCACCGACATCGAGCCAACCTTGACCAGTGAGAAACTTCCCTCGGTCAACACCCAGCCATGTATGAGTCCGACAAAAAGAGAGTGCAAACCAAGGGCCGCCTCTTCCGGGGATACCGACAACCGCAGGGACTGCCCTTCCGCGGCAGCCGCCAGATCACGCGCAAATTTTTCCCGGGCAAAGCCTGAACTTTCGATATGCTGCAAGCGCACATCGGCAAGTTCGCCCACGTACTCCATCTTGAAGAGCGCTGTTTCAAACACTTTGCGCCGGCGCTCATCCTCATCCAGACTCTCGAACACACACAGGATGGAGTGACGAATACGCTCTAACGGCAACAGGTCGCCGTACCTGTCGTCACAGATTTCTTCGAAAGGCAGGCATATGCGCCCAAGCATGGAAACAAAGACATCCATCTTGTCCTTGAAGTGCCAGTACACCGCTCCGCGTGTAGCCCCCGCACGCTGCGCAATATCGCCCAGAGATGTACGAGACACGCCTTTCTCGAAAAACACCTCTTCGGCCGCATCCAGCAGCTTGGTGCGCGTCTCATCCGCTTCAGCCTTGGTTCTTCGAGCCATTACTAACCTTCTTCCTCACCCGCCAGCGATCGTTCGCCGCGGGAAAAACCTTTTCACAGCTGCTTTACGCAACGTTTTCAATTATACATTTATGCATGTATGTATAATTTCTTTAGCACCGATACGCAGGAAGCCATCTAGGGTTTCCACCCAAACGAGCGCACCCTTGAGGAATGCGCTCTTTTTCGTTTTCACAATGTCAACCGGAAGGACGTTCATGCACCCGATGTATGAAGCACACCAGGCTCCCGACAACCAGTCCAATTCAGCCGCATCCGGCACCCGCTCCATGGTCATCGGCCTGAGCCTGGCTGCTGCACTGGGCCTAGTCGCATGCAGTGACAAAAACGCGGAAGCCCAAAAGGCACAGGCCGCCGCACAGGCACAGCCCCCCGAAGTGGGTGTGGTGACGGTATCCATGCAAAACGTGCCCCTGATCTCCGATCTGCCCGGTCGCCTGGAGCCATCGCGCATTGCCCAGGTGCGTGCCCGCGCGGCCGGCATTGTGCAAAAGCGCCTGTTCCGCGAAGGCTCGGATGTCAAGGCCGGCCAAGCCTTGTTCGAGATCGACAACACCCCCTACAAGGCCAATCTGCAAAGCGCCCAGGCAACCTTGGCACAGGCCGAAGCCAACCTGGCTCAGGCATCTGCCACCGCCCGCCGCTACAAGCCTCTGGTGGAGGCCAATGCCATCAGCAAGCAGGAATACGACACCGCCATCGCCAACGAAAAGGCGGCCCTGGCACAGGTTGCCGCAGGCAAGGCGGCAGTCACCAATGCCAACGTCAACCTGGGCTATGCCAGCGTGACGGCCCCCATCTCCGGGCGCATCGGCCGCGCTCTGGTGACGGAAGGTGCACTGGTCGGCCAGGGCGAAGCCACGCAGCTGGCGACCATTCAGCAAGTCAACCCGCTGTATGTGAACCTGACCCAGTCCTCTTCCGACATCATGCGCATGCGTGAAGCGCTCAGCTCCGGCAAGTTGGCAAAGGTAGGTGACAACGCCGCGCGCGTCCACGTCTATTTGGACGATGGCAAGGAATACGCACACACCGGCAAGCTGCTGTTCACCGACCTGACCGTGGACCCGACTACCGGACAGGTCAGCGTGCGCGCGGAACTGCCCAATCCCGATGGACTGCTGCTGCCCGGCACCTATGTGCGCGTGCATCTGGAGCAGGCACAGGTCGAGAACGCCGCGCTGATTCCGCAACAGGCCGTGACCCGCAACGAAAAGGGCAACTTCGTCATGGTCGTGGCCGAGGATGGCTCGGTGGCGCCGCGTCCCGTTCAGATCAGCCAGTCCAGCGGCACTAACTGGGTCGTCACATCCGGCCTGAAGGCCGGAGAAAAAGTCATGGTGGACGGCCTGATCAAGGTGGGCATGGGAGCCAAGAAGGTCAAGCCCGTCGAGATCAACAATGCAGCTGCCGGCGCCCCCGCACAGCCCTCTGCTGCGGCCCCCGCTGCACCAGCGCAAGAGAAAGCTGCCGCACCAGCCGAAGGTGCTGGCGAAGGCAAGGCAGCCAAGTAACAGGCACGATCCATGTCCAAGTTTTTCATCCACAGACCGATCTTTGCCTGGGTGATCGCGATTTTCGTGATCATTGCGGGCGTGATCTCCATCACCAAGCTACCGGTGGCACAGTTCCCATCGGTGGCACCTCCCACCATCAACGTGACAGCGACCTACCCGGGCGCCACGTCACAGACCATGACGGATTCCGTCCTGCAACTGATCGAGCGCGAAATCAACGGCGCGCAAGGTCTGATGTACATGGAAGCCTCCGCCCCTGCGGGCGGTCAAGGCACTCTGACCGTCACCTTTGCACCCGGCACCAACCCCGATCTGGCGCAGGTGGACGTGCAAAACCGCCTCTCGCGCGTGCTGCCTCGCCTGCCCCAGGTGGTTCAGGCCCTGGGCGTGCGCGTGGACAAGTCCATGAGCAACTTCCTGATGATTCTGGCATTCCAGGCCGAGTCCGGGGAAACCTCGCGTGACGACATCGCCGACTATGTGAACCGCAATGTGGTGCCTGAAATCCAGCGCCTGGACGGCGTGGGCAAGGCACAGCTGTTTGCCTCGGGTCGTGCCATGCGCGTCTGGGTGGATCCGGCCAAGCTCCAGGGCTTTGGCCTGTCGATTGCCTCCGTCAATGCCGCGATTGCCGCACAGAACCAGCAGATCTCCGGTGGTGCCCTGGGCAACCTGCCCAGCACTCCCGGCACCACGACCACGGCCACGATTGTGGTTCCCGGTCAGCTGAGCACGCCCGAGGAATTCGGTGAAGTGGTGCTGCGCTCCAACTCCGACGGCTCCACCGTGCGCCTCAAGGACGTGGCTCGCATCGAACTGGGCATTGAAAGCTATGCCTTCGAGTCGCGCCTGGACGGCAAGCCCGCCGTGGCCATGGCCGTGCAGCTGACCTCGACCGCCAACGCCATGGCGACGGCCAAGCTGGTCAAGGCCAAGATGGCGGAGATGGAGCCCTTCCTGCCTGCCGGCGTGAAATGGTCATCGCCCTACGATACCTCCAAGTTCGTGAAGATCTCCATCGAGAAGGTGGTGCACACGCTGCTGGAAGCCATCGTGCTGGTGTTCATCGTGATGCTGATCTTCCTGCAGAACATCCGCTACACCCTGATCCCGACCATCGTGGTGCCCATCGCATTGCTCGGCACCTTTGCCGTGATGCTGGTTGCCGGCCTGACCATCAATATTCTGGCCATGTTCGCCATGGTGCTGGTGATCGGTATCGTGGTGGACGACGCCATCGTGGTGGTGGAGAACGTCGAGCGCATCATGGCCGAGGAAGGCTTGCCGCCCAAGGAAGCCACCATCAAGGCCATGGGACAGATCCAGGGCGCCGTGGTCGGCATCACCGTGATTCTGGTGACGGTGTTCCTGCCTCTGGCCATGTTCTCCGGCGCCACCGGCAACATCTATCGCCAGTTCTCGCTGGTGATGGCCATCTCGATCTTCTTCTCGGGTTTCTTTGCGCTGACACTGACTCCCGCGCTGTGCGCCACCATGCTCAAGCCCATCCCCAAGGGCCATGCGCACGACAAGAAGACCGGCCTGCTCGGCCCCTTCTACAACTGGTTCAACCGCAAGTTCGAAGCCGGCACCAGGCGCTACTCCGCGGCTCTGTCCGGCGTGGTCAAGCGCTCCGTACAGGCCTTCATCGTCTACCTGCTGGTGATCGCCGGCGTGGTCTTCATGTTCCTGCGACTGCCCACGGCCTTCCTGCCCACCGAGGACCAGGGCTATGTCATCTCGCTGGCCCAGCTGCCTCCCGGCGCGAGCCTGGAGCGCACCAGCAACACCATGGCGGAGCTGGAGAAGTTCGCCCTGAGCCAGCCTGAAACCGATCACATCGTGAGCATTCTGGGCTTCAGCTTCATGGGCCAGGGCCAGAACGTGGGCCTGGCGTTCACCACGCTCAAGGACTGGTCCGAGCGTACTGGCGCTGGCTCGGATGCCAAATCCTTTGCCGGACGCACCATGGGCGCCATGTCCGCCTTGCGCGATGGTTTCATCTTCACGCTGGTCCCTCCTTCGATTTCGGAGCTGGGCAACAGTGACGGTTTCACCTTCCGCCTGCAAGACCGCGGCGCCAAGGGCCATGCCGCCCTGCTTGAAGCCCGCAATCAGCTCGTCGCCAAGGCCAACCAGAGCCCAGTGCTGACCGGCGTGCGCTTTGACGGTGTGGACGACGCACCGCAATGGCAGGTGGACATCAACCGCGATGCGGTCTATGCCCAGCGCGTGAGCATGGGTGACCTGGCCACGACACTGGCAACGGCCCTGGGCTCGTCCAACTCCACGGACTTCCCCAACAACGGCTTCATGCAGCGGGTCACCATCCAGGCCGATGCGGCACGCCGCATGCAGCCCGAGGACGTGATGCGCCTGACGGTCCCCAACGCGCAAGGCCAGCTGGTGGAACTGTCCACCATGGTCAACGCCAAGTGGATCAGCGGCCCCATGCAGCTGACACGCTACAACGGCTACCCCTCCATGAGCATCACCGGTCAGGCCAAACCCGGCTTTACCAGCGGCGACGCCATGAAGGAAATGGAAAAGCTGGCCCAGGAACTGCCCGACGGCTTCGGCTACGAGTGGACCGGCCAGTCCCTGGACGAGAAGAAGGCAGGCTCCTCGGCCATGCTGCTGTACGCGTTCTCCATCCTGGCCGTGTTCCTGTGCCTGGCCGCGCTGTATGAAAGCTGGAGCATTCCACTGTCCGTGCTGCTGGTCGTGCCTCTGGGTGTGTTCGGTGCCGTGGCCGGCATGCTGATGCGCGGCATGCCCAACGACATCTACTTCCAGGTGGCGCTGATCACGGTGATTGGCCTCTCGGCCAAGAACGCCATCCTGATCGTGGAGTTCGCCAAGGACCTGCATGCGGAAGGCAAGAGTGCGCTGGAGGCCGCGCTGGAGGCCGGTCACCTGCGTTTCCGTCCCATTCTGATGACTTCGCTGGCCTTTATTCTGGGCGTGGTGCCGCTGTACATCGCCTCCGGCGCCAGCGCGGCCAGCCAGAAGGAAATCGGCACGGGCGTGTTCTGGGGCATGGTGATCGGCACGCCGATCTCCGTGTTCCTGGTGCCCGTGTTCTTTGTGGCCGTGTTCAATCTGTTTGGCAAGAAGTCCAAGCAAGACTCCAACGCCACTCCCCCGGCGGCAACTTCTGCAGCGCAGGGAGGCTCCCAACATGAATAAAACCTTGCTACCCGTAGCACTGGCCGGCGCGCTGCTGGCCAGCGGCTGCTCCTTCATCCCCACGCTGGAGCGCCCTGCCGCTCCGGTGGCCGAGCACTACTCGGCCACCGACGAGCAGGCTGGTGCCACAGCGGCTGCGGACATCCCCTGGCAGCAGTTCTACACGGACCCACGCCTGCAGCAGGTGATCCAGCTCGCGCTGGAAAACAACCGCGACCTGCGTGTGGCCGTGCTCAACATCGAAAAGGCACAGGCCCAGTACCAGATCCAGCGTGCCGGCCAGTTCCCGGAATTCGGTGTCGCAGGCAGCGCCAGCCGCCAGCCCAGCGCCACCACGGGCCGCTATGCCAACTCGTACATGGTGGGCCTGTCCATGCCCAGCTGGGAGATTGACTTCTGGGGGCGCATCGGCAGCCTCAAGCAGCAGGCCCTGGCCCAGTATCTGGCGACCGAGGAAGGCCGCAAGGCTGCCCAGATCAGCCTGATAGCAACAGTCGCCAACACCTGGCTGAACCTGCAGGCGGACGAGGAGCTGCTGGCCATCTCCCGCCGTACCCTGGGCACGCGCGAGCAGTCCATCAAGCTGACCAAGCTGCGCCTGGACTCGGGCGTGGCTTCCGAGCTGGACTACCGCCAGGCCCAGTCGCTGACCGAAAGCGCACGCGCCACCCTGGCCCAGCAGGCCGGTCAGCGCGAGCGCGACGTCAACGCCCTGACGCTGCTCGTGGGCCAGACTCTGCCTGGCGATCTGCTGACCAGCATGCAAGGCAAGCAACTGCGCGATCTGCCGGCCCTGGCCGATGTGCCATCGGGCCTGCCCTCGGACCTGCTGCTGCGCCGGCCCGACATCCGCCAGGCCGAGCAAAGCATGATTGCCGCCAATGCCAGCATTGGCGCGGCACGCGCGCTGTTCTTCCCGAACATCACGCTGACCGCCTCTGCTGGGTTCGCAAGCTCCGACATCTCCGACCTGCTCAAGTCGGATTCCGCCGCCTTCACGATTGCTCCTTCGCTGTACCTGCCCATCTTCAATGCCGGTCGCAATCGCGCCAATCTGCAGGTTGCAGAAGCCAGCCAGAAGATTGCCGTGGCGCAGTACGAAGGCTCCATCCAGTCGGCCTTCCGCGAAGTGTCCGACACCTTGGTGAATCGCCGCTCACTCAAGGAACAGCTCGACGCCCAATCGCGTCAGCTAGAGGCGGAGCAGGTGCGCTACAAGCTGTCCGATCTGCGCTATACCAACGGCGTCGCCAGCTATCTGGATCTGCTGGATGCCCAGCGTTCGCTGTTTGCACTGGAACAGTCCGTGGTGCAGGTGCGCCTGGCGCAGCTGCAAAACCAGGTCAACCTCTACAAGGTGCTCGGCGGCGGCTGGACGGAAGCCAGCGCCGCCGACCGCCCCGCGGCGGCGACCTCGGCCCAGTAAACATTCCGTTTTTTGGGCTCCCGCACAAGGCGTCTTCGGACGCCTTTTTTCATGCCCGCCACAAATTGCCGACACAACGTTGATCCAACTCAACTCCTTTATCCAGCAGCCGTCAACCCGGATCGTCGTGCACTGGTGTTCTTAACCCTCACTTCTATAATGGTTTGTTCATCCCCATCCCACGATCTCAGAGGACTTCATGAGCGAGAAACACCACGAAGAAGCCCATACCGGCCCCATTAAAAAACCCAAGCAGCTGTTGCTTGCCGTCTTCTTCTCGTTTGTGGTTCCCATCTTCGTCATCATCGGTCTGGTCAAGTTCGTGACCTCGTCCGACACCCCGGGTGCGGGCACAGGCAATGCCGAAATGGCCAAGGCCATGCGTCTGCAAAAAGTGGGAACCGTGGAGATTCGCGACGCCAACCGCCCCCTGCGCGGCGGAGCGGAAGTCTTCAAGTCGCAATGCGCCGCCTGCCATGAGACCGGCACCGTCGGCGCACCCAAATTCCAGGATGCAGCGGCCTGGGGTCCCCGCATCAAGCAAGGCCTGGAGACGCTGGTGCACTCTGCCCTGGCAGGCAAGGGTGCGATGGCGGCCCAGGGTGGCGGCGAATTCAATGACACGGAAATTGCCCGTGGCGTGGTCTATATGGCCAATGCGGCCGGAGGCAGCTTCCCCGAGCCCCAGCCCGCAGCCGGCGGCGTCGCCGCTGGCGATGCGCCCGCTGCAACGGCTGCAGCCCCCGCAGCCGCTCCTACTGCGGCCCCGGCCGCCGAAGCGGCACCTGCACCTGCAGCCGCCCCGGCACCCGCAGCAGCCGCCGCCTCCGATGCAGGCAAAAACCTCTACAACACCACCTGCATGGCCTGCCACGCCAGCGGCGTAGCCGGTGCTCCCAAGTTTGGCGACAAGGCTGCCTGGGCGCCTTTCATTGCCAAGGGCATGGACGATATGGTGCAGAAGGCCACCCAAGGCGTGGGGGCCATGCCTCCCAAGGGCGGCTCCACCGCATCGGATGCAGACTTCAAGGCCGCCATCCAGTACATGGTGGATGCAGCCAAGTAGGCCCCCCTCTGCCCCGCAAAAACCGGCCTTTGGCCGGTTTTGTTATTTTTGGCCTCAAACCCTTTGCACAAAAGCGCAAGCAGCTATCAAACTTGATAGCCCTCGGGACTGGGCACAAAGCCGAACCGCAACGGCAGCAAGGCGCTCTCGATCTCCTGCGCCTCGGGCAGCGTGCCACTCTCCAGCGCATTGGCGGCATCCAGCATGTCCAGACTGTGCACCATGCCCAGGCCTTGCGGCAGGGCCAGAAACAGCCGCCCCTGCTCGTCCAGAAGCGCCTGCCGCACCTGTTCGGCAGCCAGCTCCTGACCCGTATGACTGTGCAACTGCAAGCCATGCTCCGCGTATCGCAGACGCCATATCCACGGCGCACTCTCAAGCTCCACATACACGCGCTGCGGGCCGTTCTGAAAATACCAGCGACCATCTGCCTCGACCAGATAGTTGCGGCCAATGAACTCGGCCAGCTTGTCGTGCTGCAGCAAATTGCCCCTGGAGCCGGGCTTGCCACTGGCAAACGCGCCGCAGGCCTGGGCCTGCTCGTCCCTGAGCCACCACTGGCCGCGCGCATCCAGACCCAGCCAGCCGCTGCAGGCCGGCACATTGGGCCACTTGAGCATGGCCTGTTTCACGATGTCATCCATCACTCATCTCCTGATTATTCGGCGGCCACTCAGAGCCACTGCTCCAGCCACTCGGTCACCGCCAGCGGCATGGCCAGCACATGGGTCGGCCAGGCACCGCTGGCAAAACCCACATGCCCGCCATGCGGCGGCTGCCAAAGCTGGACCGAGGCGCTCACCTCGTCGGGCGTGGGCAGGCTGTGCGCCGGCACAAAGGGGTCGTTGCGCGCATTGAGCAACAGCAAAGGCACGACCACCTGCTTGAGCAGCGGCTTTGCCGAGGCACGGATCCAGTAGTCATCGGCATTCCTGAAGCCGTGGACCGGGCCGGTAAACACATCGTCGAAGTCATGCAGGGTACGAGCGCGCTGCAGCCGCAGCCTGTCGAACACCCCTGGCGACTGCTGCCATTTGGCCAGCGCCTTGGGCACCAGGGTGCGCATGAACATGGGGGTGTAGAGCCAGCGGTTCAGTCCGCGCCCCAGATTGACGCCGCCGGCCACCAGATCCAGCGGCGCACAGACCACCGCAGCGCCTTTGACGAGCTCTGTCGCAGCCTGCCGCTGCACTCCGGCCCAGCGTGCCAGGGCATTGCCACCCAGCGAGACGCCCATGGCCAGCAACCCGCCGCTCGCGCCTTGCTGCAGCCGGCGCAAGATCCAGTCCACCTCGTCCGAGTCGCCGGAGTGGTAGGCGCGCAGCAGGCGATTGGGCTCGCCGCTGCAGCCGCGAAAATGCGGCACGGCCAGATGCCAGCCACGCTGCGCACAGACCTGGGCCAGGGCCTTGGCGTAGTGGCTGGAGGAAGAGCCTTCCAGACCATGAAACAGCACCAGTGTGGGAGCGCTTGCACCTGCCGGATGACTTGAGAAATCGATATCGATGAAATCGCCGTCGGGCGTATCCCAGCGCTCGCGCCGCCATGCCGGAATCTGCGCTTCCCTGGCACAGAGTGCCGCCCAGATGGTCTGTACATGACCGCCCGGCTGCCACCAGGGCGCACGAAACTGCTCGAAGTTCATGAAGATCCCAGCCAGCTGCGCAGCTCGGACTGCAGGCCATCCTTTTGCGCCGCGCGCCAGACCAGCTCCGGCGGTGCCACATGAATTCCCGGCGGCGCCTTGAGCAAGGCGGCCTCCACCAGACGGGCCACATGCATGGCCCGCACCGGGCGCTCCGCCTGCGGCAGCATATAGCTGAGCGCCGACAGCATGGTCTGTGCCGTGCGCTGCAGCCAATGGCCGGCACTGGCTTTGTGCGCTTCCCTGGCCGAACGCACAAAAATCAGCCGCTCAAAACCCAGAGCGGCCACACCTTGCTCATTGAGATTGGCCAGCCCCTGCTTCAGCGCCTGGGGCAGACTGCCCATATCGTGGGGCAGCACCACAGCGAGCGTCTTCACACCGCAGCGCAGCATCCATTGCGCCAGCGCCTGCAGCTGGTCGGGCTGGGGCGTCCACAAGGCACGCTCGCGTTGGTAGTAGGGACGCGGTGGCTCGAACATGATGAGGCCCACATCGGCCTGCTGCACAGGCCATTGCCGCACATCGTCATACTGCTGGGCGAGCAGCTCCATGCCACGCAGGCCCTGCACATAAGGCTCGCGCGCCAGCACCTGGACCAGCGCGTAGTTCTGCGCGCCAACCATGCGGCTGAGCACCTCGTTGCCCAGCGGCCCCGTGGCCCCAGCCAGCAACAGGCGCGGCAAGGCTGCAGTTTTCGGCCCGGGACGCTGCGCGCCACGTAGAGCATCGATTGGAGAAACAGTGGACATGATTGCAATGCTAGCGCTGCTGGACAGCGGGCAGGGTGACAGGCCTTGCACGCACACGAACCGGCCAAGCCCTTATGCTATGGTTTCCGTCTCAATTTCGTGAATGGAAACACCCATGAAACGCTGGCTTCTGGCAATCGCAACCGCCGCCTCCATGCTCTCCCTCACGGGCTGCGGCTATAACGACTTTCAGCGTCTGGATGAAAAATCCAAGGCCGCCTGGAGCGAGGTGCTGAACCAGTACCAGCGCCGCTCGGACCTGATCCCGAACATTGTCGCCACGGTCAAGGGCGAGGCCAACTTCGAGCAGGAGACCCTGACCAGGGTGATAGAAGCACGCGCCAAGGCCACCTCGATCCAGGCCACGCCCGAGCTGATCAACAACCCAGAAGCCTTCAACAAGTTCCAGCAGGCTCAGGGCGAGATTTCCAGTGCGCTCTCGCGCCTGATGGTGGTGGCGGAACGCTATCCCGAGCTCAAGGCCAACCAGGCCTTCCGCGATCTGCGTGTGACGCTGGAGGGTACGGAAAATCGCATCACCGTGGCACGCAACGAATACATAGGCACGGTGCAGGCCTACAACGTGCTCGCGCGCAGCTTCCCCACCAATATCACGGCCAAGGTATTCAGCTACCAGGTCAAACCGACCTTCACGGTGCAGAACGAGGCCCAGATTTCCCAGCCACCGGCCGTTGACTTCTCCACACCCGCAGCGCCTGCCGGCAGCAAGTAATTGCGAGCATCGCTCCTGAAATTCATGCAAAAATCGCCTCAAGCCCTTATCTACAAAGCGCTTGCAGCTATTTTTTTTGCAAGCATGCTGCTGTCGGCGCTGCCGGTCAGGGCGCAAGGCGGCGCAGGCGCTCAACTGCAGCCCGTGCCCGAGCTGACAGCGCGCGTCATCGACCAGACCGGCACGCTGAGCCCCGGCGATCTGCAGTCCTTGAGCGAGCAGCTCAAGAAGCTGGAGGACGAGACCGGAGCCCAGGTCGCCGTGCTCATGGTCGCCACCACGGCCCCGGAAGACATTGCCGCCTATGCCTGGCGCGTGGCCAGCAGCTGGAGGCTGGGGCGCAAGGACATAGGCGATGGCTCTCTCATCGTCGTGGCCAAGAACGACAGGCGCATGCGCATCGAGGTGGCGCGCAAGCTCGAAGGCGCCATCCCCGACATCCAGGCCGCACGCATCATCGATGGCGCCATGAAGCCCCGCTTTCGCGCCGACGACTATGCAGGCGGACTCTCAACCGCCATCGAGCAGATGAGTCTGCTGATTCATGGCGAGAAGCTGCCTGCACCGCAGTCCGAGGCGCGCAAGTCGGGCCCATCCTGGTCCGAAAATCTGGACTTTCTGCTTCCGCTGCTGTTTTTCGGCTTTCCGATCGGGATTGCCGTCGCCCGCGCCATCTTCGGCCGCGTGCTGGGTTCGCTGATCATTGGAGGCATTGCCGGGACGGCCGCCTATGTGATCACCACCAGCCTGTTGATCGCAGGCGTGGCTGGCTTGGTGGGCCTGATCTTCACCCTGCTCTCCAACCTCTCACGTGGCGGAGGCGGACCGTATATCAGTACCGGCGGGGGCGGGGGCGGCGGCTGGAGCAGCGGCAGCGGGGGAGGCTTCAGCTCAGGAGGCGGTTTCAGCTCCGGTGGCGGCGGCAGCTTTGGTGGCGGTGGCGCCTCGGGGGACTGGTGAAATGAGCAATATCTTCCAACGCCTGGCACGTCTGGTGCGACACCGCTGGGCCGAACGGCATCTGCGCAAGGCCTTGCCGCCTGCCACGCTCAAGGAGCTGGAGTTGCTGATCGCCAAAAGCGAGCTGGGCCACACCGGCCAGGTCCGCATCTGCGTCGAGGCCGGCCTGCCCTGGAGCTATATCTGGCGCGATGCCACAGCGCGCCAGCGCGCGCTCTCGCAGTTCGCCAAGCTCCATGTCTGGGACACGGAGCACAACAACGGTGCCCTCATCTACCTGCTCCTGGCCGACCATGCCATAGAGATCGTGGCCGACCGCGCCCTGGACCGCACCATGAGCGCCGAGCAATGGCAAACGCTGATCAGCGATATGCAGTCCGCCTTCCAGGGTGGGCATTTCAGCGTGGGTCTGGTCTCGGCGCTGGAGCGTGTCAACCGGCAGCTGCAAGCGCATTTTCCGCGCAAGTCCGCGACCAACACACAGCGCAACCTGTCCGACGCGCCCGTGGTCCAAAGGCATCTGCCGGGCCGCAACCACTGATCCAATTCAGCAGCCGCATGCGCCGGCGGCAGAGCGCAGAAGCCTCAGGCCAGCACATGTCGCCCGTAGGGCGAACACAGCCAGAGCACGGCCGCCACATTGATCAGGACCATGAGCCAGAACTGCAGCTGAAAGCTGGTCTTGCTGCTTTTGTGGCGCAGCCACTGCTGGGCCAGCAGCGCTCCGGGCCAGCCTCCGGCCAGCGCCATGGTCTGCAGCGTTTTTTCCGGCGTGCGCCATTGTCCCTTCTGGGCAGCCCATTTGTCTTGCCAGTAGGCCATGAAGGTCAGCATGCTCAGGCCTGCATAGACCAGCCAGAGGATGCGCGGCACGCCCCAGATCACGGTAGCGGCCAGCATCAGCAGCAGCCAGGTCAGCAACACGCCATAGCTGAAGCCGCTGGAGGCGTGCCAGCCCTGAGATGCTGCACGCGAGGACTGCAAACGCCCTGCAGACGGGCTGTTGCGCCGCACCGGAGACGAGCGGGCCTGAGTCATTGAACCGCCAGCGCGCCATGCGACCTGAAGCGCACGCTTTCTGCCCTGCTCCACGCCGACGGCAAACTCCAGGCGCAGGCCGGGCTGGGGACGCTGCTCCGCAGGCGGGCGCGGCTCAAAAGCACTGATATGGACAAACAGGCGCTCGCCACCGCCATCGGCCTCTATCCAGCCAAAGCCACGTTCGTCATTCCATTGCGTCAAGGTACCGCTGTAGCGCATCTCCATCCTTTGTTGTTTTTGACACCGCAAACAGGCCCGGTGATGCAAAAAGCAGGCGGGTCCCGTCCAGAAAAAACCTTTTCCCTCGCATGGCTGTGTTAGTTTTGGGTCAGCCGTATTTTCTTAAGAAAGCACTCAAACATGCAGAAATCTCTGTTCTCTCTGGCCGTCATAAGCTCTGCCCTGGCACTGAGCGCCTGCTCCTCCATCAGCCCCAGAGGCGCCGAAGCACCGGCTGAATACGACTACGCACTGAGCTGCAAGCTCAAGGAAGATGACCCCAAGAAGTGCGAAGCCCAGATTCGCGCTCTCTGCGAAGACCCCAGCAAGGCCGTGGTGCGTAAATCGCGCCATGTGGACCCCAAGGACAACTCCGTGGTCTACGGCTATCAGGCCGCCTGCAACGGCTAAGCCCTGCAGCACTCCGAAATACGGAGTATTGCGCGCCTTGCCCTCCAAGGTATCAAGTGCGATGCGCCTGAACCGCAAGAATGAACAGGCATGAAAAAGCCACCGCATGCGGTGGCTTTTCTTTGCTGATGCAGGTGCTCCAGGGCACCAGACATCAACGCTTCTGGCGATACTTGCGCAGAGCGGCAATCTGAGCTGCCATGACGGCCAGCTCGGACTGTGCACGAGCGATATCCAGCTCGCCCTTGGCGTTCTTCAGGGCTTCCTCGGCGGCAGCCTTGGCCTTTTGCGCCTTCTCGTCGTCCAGATCCTTGCCGCGGATGGCGGTGTCGGACAGCACGGTCACGCAGTTGGGTTGCACTTCCAAAATGCCACCGGCCACGAAGACGAACTCTTCGCTGCCATCAGGCATTTCGATGCGCACCGAACCCGGCTTGATGCGGGTGATCAGCGGTGTGTGGCGGGGATAAATGCCCAGCTCGCCCGCTTCGCCGGGCAAGGCGACAAAGCGCGCTTCACCGGAGAAGATGGACTCTTCGGCACTGACCACATCAACGTGGATGGTGTTCATCTTTGCTCCTTGGAAAAGGTTAAAACTGGTCCTGAAACTTGCACACCCTAAGCCAGAGACGCCGAGCAAGGGCCGCCCCGCAGCGAGGGCGTCGTCCCCCTCCCGAAGAGAGAGGGAAGCGGCGTTAGCCGCTCAGGGGGTGAAAGTCCGTTAGGCTGCCAGCTTCTTGGCCTTCTCGAAGGCTTCGTCGATGGTACCAACCATGTAGAAAGCCTGTTCGGGCAGGTGGTCGGCTTCGCCATTCACGATCATCTTGAAGCCACGGATGGTTTCAGACAGGGGAACGTACTTGCCGGGAGCACCGGTGAACACTTCAGCCACATGGAAAGGCTGCGACAGGAAACGCTGCATCTTACGAGCGCGGGACACGACCAGCTTGTCTTCGGGAGCCAGCTCGTCCATACCCAGAATCGCGATGATGTCGCGCAGTTCCTTGTAGCGCTGCAGCGTACCCTGCACTTGGCGAGCCACCTTGTAGTGCTCTTCGCCAACCACTTGGGGGTCCAGCTGACGGCTGGTGGAGTCCAGCGGGTCCACGGCGGGGTAGATACCCAGCGAAGCGATGTCACGGGACAGCACCACGGTGGAGTCCAAGTGAGCAAAGGTCGTGGCAGGCGAGGGGTCGGTCAAGTCATCGGCTGGCACGTAAACGGCCTGGATGGAAGTGATCGAGCCCACCTTGGTGGAGGTGATACGCTCTTGCAGCTTACCCATTTCTTCAGCCAGGGTAGGCTGGTAGCCCACGGCGGAAGGCATACGGCCCAGCAGAGCGGACACTTCGGTACCGGCCAGCGTGTAGCGGTAGATGTTGTCCACGAAGAACAGCACGTCCTTGCCTTCGTCACGGAAAGCTTCGGCCATGGTCAGACCGGTCAGCGCAACGCGCAGACGGTTTCCTGGAGGCTCGTTCATCTGACCGTAAACCATGGCAACCTTGGATTCGTTCAGGTTGGCCTGGTTCACAACGCCGGCATCCGACATTTCGTGATAGAAGTCATTGCCTTCACGGGTACGTTCACCCACACCGGCAAACACCGACAGACCACCGTGGCCCTTGGCGATGTTGTTGATGAGTTCCATCATGTTCACGGTCTTGCCCACGCCGGCGCCACCGAACAGACCCACCTTGCCGCCCTTGGCGAAAGGAGAGATCAGGTCAATCACCTTGATGCCGGTTTCCAGCAGTTCCTGCGAAGGCGACAGTTCGTCGTATGCAGGAGCCTTGCGGTGGATGGGGGCAGTCAGTGCCTGGTCCACATCGCCGCGCTCGTCGATAGGGTTGCCCAGCACGTCCATGATACGACCCAGCGTCGCCTTGCCCACGGGCACGGTGATGGGGTTGCCGGTGTTGGTAACCATCAGACCGCGCTTGAGGCCGTCGGAAGAACCCAGGGCAATGGTACGCACCACGCCGTCGCCCAGCTGTTGCTGAACTTCCAGGGTCAGGGCCGTACCTTCCAGCTTCAAGGCGTCATACACCTTGGGCACCTGGCCGTGGGCAAACTCCACGTCCACCACGGCGCCGATACATTGAACAATCTTGCCTTGTACTTGAGCCATTTTTTGCTCCAATCTGTTTGTTCGTTAAAGCCGTTTACACAGCGGCTGCGCCTGCCACGATTTCCGACAACTCGGTCGTAATCGCTGCCTGACGCGTCTTGTTGTAGACCAGCTTCAACTCGCTGATGACGTTGCCGGCGTTGTCGGTAGCGGCCTTCATGGCCACCATGCGCGCCGATTGCTCGGACGCCATGTTTTCCGCAACTGCCTGGTACACGAGGGACTCCACGTAACGAACCAGCAGTTCGTCGATGACGCTCTGAGCGTCAGGCTCGTAGATGTATTCCCAGGATGCACCCGTCTTCTCGGCTTGCAATTTTTCGGACGACAGGGGGAGCAGTTGCTCCACCACCGATTCCTGCTTCATGGTGTTGATGAACTTGGTGTACGCCAGGTACACCGCGCTCAACTTGCCTTCAGCATATTGGTCCAGCAACACCTTGACAGGCCCGATGAGCTTGTCGAGGTGAGGCGTGTCGCCCAAGCCTGTAGCGTGAGAGACCACCTTGGCACCGACACGGTTCAGAAAACCCAGTCCCTTGCCGCCAATGGCCACCGCTTCTGTCGCAATGCCCGCATCCTGCTGTTCGCGCAACTTGTTGGTGACGACACGCAACACGTTGGTGTTCATGCCGCCGCACAAACCCTTGTCGGTCGTCACCACAATGACGCCGACCTTCTTGGCATCGCTCACTTGCATGAACGGATGCACATATTCAGGGTTGGCTTCGCCAAGATGGGCTGCAATGTTGCGGATTTTTTCGCTGTATGGACGGGCAGCCAGCATCCGGTCCTGCGCCTTGCGCATTTTGGATGCAGCCACCATTTCCATGGCTTTGGTGATCTTCTTGGTGTTTTCCACCGATTTGATCTTGCCGCGTATTTCCTTACCTGCTGCCATGATGACTCCTCGCCGGTATTAAGCGAAGGACTTCTTGAATGCAGTAATGGCTGCAGTCAGTTCAGCTTCGTCCTTGCCTTCCTTGTCGAAAGCACGCTTTTCGTTCAGACGGTCCAGCAGAGCGCCGTGGCTGGTCTTCAGGAACTGGTGCAGACCAGATTCGAAGGGCAGCACTTGCTTGACTTCGATGTCGTCCATGAAACCCTTGTTCACTGCGAACAGCGAAGAAGCCATCAGAGCGGTCGACAGAGGAGAGTACTGAGCCTGCTTGAGCAGTTCGGTCACGCGGGCACCGCGGTCCAGCTGCTTGCGGGTTGCCTCGTCCAGATCGGAAGCGAACTGCGCGAAGGCAGCCAGTTCACGGTACTGAGCCAGGTCGGTACGGATACCGCCGGACAGGCCCTTCACCACCTTGGTCTGAGCGGAACCACCCACGCGGGACACCGAGATACCGGCGTTGATAGCGGGACGGATACCGGCGTTGAACAGGCTGGTTTCCAGGAAGATCTGGCCGTCAGTAATCGAAATCACGTTCGTGGGAACGAAAGCGGACACGTCGCCAGCTTGTGTTTCGATGATAGGCAGAGCGGTCAGAGAACCGGTCTTGCCCTTGACTTCGCCCTTGGTGAAGGCTTCGACGTAGTCGGCGTTCACGCGAGCGGCACGCTCCAGCAGGCGGCTGTGGAGATAGAACACGTCGCCGGGGAAAGCTTCACGTCCGGGAGGACGGCGCAGCAGCAGCGAAACCTGACGGTAGGCCACAGCCTGCTTGGACAGATCGTCATAAACGATCAGAGCGTCTTCACCGCGATCGCGGAAGTATTCGCCCATCGTGCAGCCGGAGTAGGCCGACACGTACTGCATGGCTGCCGATTCGGAAGCGGTAGCGGCCACGACGATGGTGTAGTCCATCGCGCCAGCTTGCTCCAGAGCACGCACCACGTTCTTGATCGAAGATGCCTTCTGACCAATAGCGACGTAGATACAGGTAACGCCCTGGCCCTTCTGGTTGATGATGGCGTCGATAGCGACAGCCGTCTTACCAGTCTGACGGTCACCAATGATCAGTTCACGCTGACCACGGCCCACGGGAACCATGGAGTCGATGGACTTGATACCGGTCTGCAGAGGCTGATCCACGGATTGACGTGCGATCACGCCAGGAGCGACCTTCTCGATCACGTCCGTCATCTTGGCGTTGATGGGGCCCTTGCCGTCGATAGGCTGACCCAGGGCGTTCACCACGCGGCCAACCAGTTCGGGGCCCACGGGCACTTCCAGAATACGGCCGGTGCACTTGACGGTGTTGCCTTCTGCGATGTGCTCGTAAGCACCCAGAATCACGGCGCCCACGGAGTCGCGCTCCAGGTTCAGGGCCAGACCGTAAGTGGGTTGACCGTCGGCACCTGCGGGGAATTCCAGCATTTCGCCAGCCATCACGTCCGACAGGCCGTGCACGCGCACGATACCGTCAGTCACCGACACCACGGTGCCTTGGTTACGGACGTCAGTGCTAGCAGCCAGCCCTTCGATGCGGCTCTTGATCAGTTCAGAAATTTCTGCGGGATTGAGTTGCATGACTCTTTCCTTCTTTCTTGTGTGTTAGCCGAGACCTCAAGCGCATTACGCGGTGAGGGCCGCTTTCATTTGTTCCAGACGGGCCTTGACGGAGGTGTCCAGCACCTCGTCGCCCACCACGACGCGAACGCCACCGATCAGCGATTCATCGAGCTTCACGGTGAGATTCAGCTTGCGGCCAAAGCGCTTTTCCAGCGTGGCGCCAAGCTCGGCCAGCGCTGCATCCTCAATCGGGAAAGCGCTGTACACCACGGCATCCGAAGAGCCGCTCTTGCTGTTCACGAGGCTGCGGAACTGGGCTGCCACTTCAGGCAGCACGTCCAGACGGCCGTTTTCGAGGACCACATGCAGAAAGTTGCGTGCGGACTCGGGCAATGCCGACTTGGCCACACCCGTGACGAGATCGAACACTTGCGCGTCGCTCACGTTCGGGTTGTCGGCCAGTTGGCGCAATTGCGGGTTGGCGGCAATCGCCGCCAATTCCTCCACCCAAGCGACAGTGCTGTTCAAGTCTGCGCCCTTGTCGACACAGGCTTTGAACAATGCTTCGGCGTAAGGGCGGGCAATGGTGGCGAGTTCTGCCATTTTTTGCTTTCCTTACAGCTCTGTCTTCAGGCGGTTCAGCAGATCAGCGTGGATACCGGCATTGACTTCCTTCTTCAGGATCTGCTCGGCACCCTTGACGGCCAGCGCTGCCACTTGCTCACGCAGGGCTTCACGGGCAGCAATGGCTTGCTGGTCAGCTTCAGCGCGGGCAGCAGCAACAATCTTGTTGCCTTCTTCTGTCGCGCGGGCCTTGGCTTCTTCAATGATGGCCTGGGCGCGGCGTTCGGCGTCCGCAAGCCGCGAAGCTGTTTCGTTGCGCGTCTGGGCCAATTCCTGCTCGACGCGCTTGTTGACAGCGGTCAGTTCGGTCTTGGCCTTGTCGGCAGCAGCGAGGCCATCGGCGATTTTCTGGGCTCGCTCATCCAGTGCCTTCGCGATCGGGGGCCACACGAACTTCATCGTGAACAGCGCCAGAACCAGGAAAACACCAAGCTGAACGAACAGGGTCGCGTTAATACTCACGGCAACACCTTTCTATTTAGGGCGTTGAACGGAGCTTAGGCAACCAGTTGGAAGGGGTTGGCGAAGGCGAACAGCAGAGCGATAGCCACACCGATCAGGAAGGCGGCGTCGATCAGACCAGCCAAGATGAACATCTTGGTTTGCAGTTCGTTGATCAGCTCAGGCTGACGTGCCGAGGATTCCAGGAACTTGCCACCCATCAGAGCGATACCGATCGAAGCGCCGATAGCGCCCAGACCAACAATCAGACCACAAGCCAGAGCGACGAGACCGAGAACGTTTTCCATGATGACTCCTAGGGATTAAAGAAAGGTTGAGTGAAAGAAAGGATTTCAGTGAGCTTCATGTGCCTGGCCGAGGTAAATCAGCGTCAGCATCATGAAAATGAAGGCTTGCAGGGTAATGATCAGGATGTGGAAGATCGCCCAGATCGAACCTGCAATGATGTGCCCCACGGGGAGCAACACACCGGAAAGCGACATGGCAGCCGCACCGCCCATCAAGGCGATCAGACAGAACACCAACTCACCAGCGTACATATTGCCGAACAGTCGCATACCGTGCGAAACCGTCTTGGCAATGTATTCAATGATTTGCATGGCCAGGTTCACAACACCCAGGATCACAGCAAACACGGGATTCTTAGAGGTGCCGAACGGAGCGGTCACCAGTTCGTGAGCCCAGCCGCCCATGCCCTTGATCTTCACCGAGTAGATCAGGCACAGCACCAGCACGCCGGTCGACAGACCCAGAGTGGTGGACAGGTCGGCAGTAGGCACGACACGCAGGTAGGCATGGGAGTCGCCCTGAGCGGTCTGCCACAGCACGGGCAGCAGATCCACAGGCAGCATGTCCATGGCGTTCATCGCGAAGATCCAGACGAACACGGTCAGTGCCAGAGGAGCGATGAACTTGCGAGATTCAGCGTTGTGAATATTGGCCTTGGCCTGGTTGTCCACCATTTCGACCAGCATTTCCACCGCAGCCTGGAAACGACCGGGAACGCCGGAAGTCGCCTTACGGGCAGCCAGCCAGAGGACGAACAGGCACAAAGCGCCCAGAGTCACACTCACGGCAATCGAATCCAGATTGAACACGGAGAAGTCGATGATGGACTTCTGCTTGATGTTCTGGAGGTGTTGCAAGTGGTGAACGATGTATTCACTTGCAGTTGGTGCGTGCGCTTCTGCGGCCATCGGTCAACTTCTCTCAAATATCAATCGGTTTTTGGACACTGGATCGCACCAGAAGCGCAACCCAATACGTTTTCATCACAACAATCAAGCCAACCAGCAGCGCCAGCCAGCTCAGGTCAGGTACCAGCTTGGGTGCAGCCGCCAACATGGCGATGCACAGCACCAGCTTCACCAGCTCCCAACCGAAAATCCCTGCCATGGCGCCACCGGCACCTCCCGGCCGCTGACGAACCACGCCTCTTGCAAACAGCGCCGCGGGCAACACGACCGCCAGCGCTCCATACGCTGCCGACCAGCCTGCGGCTGCACGCCCCGTGATCAACCACGACAGCAAAGCCACGATAACGCCTACCAGCGTCTGAACCATGACGATGCGCCAGACCGAAACCTGCGGAAAGCGCGAACGCCATGCAGAGGCTTCTTGTGCAGTCAGGGGCTTGAAGTCTTCGACTTCGTCCTCATCCTGGAAATCAGCGGGCATGTTTGTCATGTTTTCTTTCGCACCGCTGACCAGGCAAGACTTTTTTACAAAGCCTCTGATTATAAGTAAAAACCCCCGTCGTTAGATAGGGGTTGATACTGTCATGCGCAAAACGTCTTTGACAAGACCTCAGGGTTGTCGCCGAGTGACAACATTTGCCACCCGCAGCTTTGGTGCGGCGCGAGTGTGCCTCAATTGAAAAACCTGATTGCCCTGAATTGTCTGCCTGCACCCAGGGGCTTTGAGGGTTTGCAGGCTCCGGCCATCCATCGATTAGGCCCACACACGCAGGGCTGCCCGGCGTGGCGCACAATCTTTGCTACTCATTGACAGGCTGTTTCACCAACGGCAATTTTTCATTTCAGCCAAGGATTCCTCATGAGCGACACGCCCAACACATCTGCCGCCAACGAGAACGGTCAGCAAGAAGACCCGCGCAAGGATTCGCTGATCGAGTACCCGAGCCAGTTTCCCATCAAGGTCATGGGTGTCAAGAATGAGCATCTGGTGCATGAAATCACCAAGATCGCCGAAAAATTCGACCCCAGCTTTGACGCCAGCACGGTCGAGCTGCGCCCCAGCTCCGGCGGCAACTACCTGGGCGTGACCATCACCATCACGGCCACCAGCCGCGAGCAACTGGACGACACCTACCGCGCACTGACCTCTCACCCCCTGGTGAAGGTCGTGCTGTGAGCGACAGCCCGATTGCTTCTGCATCGCAGCCACCCGAAGCCATGGACCTGCGCCTTCTGGGGCGCACCGGCTATGAGGCAGCGGTGGTCGCGATGCAGGAGTTCACGCGCACCCGCAACGCGAGCACGCGCGACGAACTCTGGATTTGTGAGCACTCACCGCATTTCACGCAGGGGCTGGCCGGCAAGACCGAAAATGTTCTGAACCCCGGCGATATTCCCGTGGTCGCCACCAATCGCGGCGGCCAGGTGACCTATCACGGCCCCGGCCAGGTGGTGGCCTATCCGCTGCTGGATCTGCAGCGCATGGGCTATTTCGTCAAGGAATACGTTTACCGGCTGGAAGACGCGGTGATCCGCACGCTGGATCATTTCGGCGTCACCGGCCACCGCGTGGCAGGCGCGCCTGGCATCTATGTGCGCCTGGACGACCCGCGCAGCCATGCCATGCTGGAGCAGCGCCCGCAGCACCGCGAAGCCGGCAGCCCGGCGCCCGAGCCTCATTTCGAGGGCCTGGGCAAGATTGCCGCCCTGGGCATCAAAGTCAGCCGCCACAGCACCTACCACGGAGTGGCACTCAATGTCGATATGGATTTGGAACCTTATTTGCGAATCAACCCTTGCGGATACGCAGGGCTGAGGACGGTGGACCTTTCTACAATCGGCGTACAGACAACCTGGGACGAGGCCGCATCCGTGCTGGGCCGCCAGTTGAAGGCGCGTCTCTCTCCCTGAAGGCAAGATCATGAGCACCAATGAAGTCGTGCGCGAAGCGCAGTCCGCCGCAAACTACAACCCGCTGGCCAAGCAGAAGGCTGCCGCCAAGCTGGCACGCATCCCCGTGAAGGTGGAGCAGGCCGAAGTCCTGAAGAAACCCGAATGGATCCGCGTCAAGGCCGGCAGCCCCAGCACGCGCTTTTACGAAATCAAGGACATTCTGCGCAAGAACAATCTGCACACGGTCTGCGAGGAAGCCAGCTGCCCGAATATCGGCGAATGCTTCGGCAAGGGCACGGCCACCTTCATGATCATGGGCGACAAGTGCACGCGCCGCTGCCCCTTCTGCGACGTGGGCCATGGCCGCCCCGACCCGCTGGACGTGAACGAGCCGCTGAATCTGGCGCGCACCATTGCCGCTCTGCGCCTGAAGTATGTGGTGATCACCAGCGTGGACCGCGACGACCTGCGCGACGGCGGCTCGGGCCACTTCGTGGAATGCATCAAGAACATCCGCGAACTCTCGCCCGAGACGCAGATCGAAATCCTCGTGCCCGACTTCCGCGGCCGTGACGACCGCGCTCTGGAAATTCTCAAGTCGGCTCCGCCCGATGTGATGAACCACAACCTGGAAACCGCACCACGCCTGTACAAGGAAGCGCGCCCCGGCTCCGACTACCAGTTCAGCCTGAACCTGCTCAAGAAGTTCAAGGAACTGCACCCCGATGTTCCGACCAAGAGCGGCATCATGGTGGGCCTGGGCGAGACGGACGAGGAAATCCTGCAGGTGATGCGCGATATGCGTGCCCACAACATCGACATGCTGACCATTGGCCAGTATCTGGCGCCCACCAACAGCCACCTGCCCGTGCGCCGTTATGTGCACCCCGACACCTTCAAGATGTTCGAGCAAGAGGCCTACAAGATGGGCTTCACCCACGCCGCCGTCGGCGCCATGGTGCGCTCCAGCTACCACGCCGACCAGCAGGCACATGCCGCAGGCGTCTGAGCACCGAAGAAAGTACTCACCCACAAGCAGCCCGAGGGCTGCTTTTTTCATGGCCGCACGCGACGAGCAGTGCTACACGCTCCAGGATTTGCCAAAAAATAAAGCTCCTGAATAAGGAGCTTGTTGCGCTTGTCTGGTAAAGCTTAGATAGTCAATTCATAGCAGGATCGTTGCAGACCATGCGCTAAAAGCTATGAAATTTGATAAACCACCGTTTGCATCGAAAAAACGCCTGGCTAACCGGCAAACCGCTGGCTGGCAAAAACGACTGCAGGCTGAACAGGCCCGACGAGTCGCCCCACGATGAAACTGAGCCATGCAGCGCTGGATACCCCACCAGAGTCCTGTGCTGCAAGCTGGGATGAATAGTAACATCAAATGAGAATCAATATCAATTAATTTTCGTTTCCCACAAAAAGAAATCTCCAAACACCTGTTTCGCAGCCATTTCGCAACCGTTGACACCTGCAGCCACGGCGCAGGCGGGTTTCAGCAACACTGCAGCACCAACCGCGCCTGGTCAAAGCGACGTGCGCGCAGATCGTCGCGGCGCATCCACAGATAGAGCTGGCCTTCATCGCCCCAACCCATGCCGCCTTTTTCATCGCAGCCGATCTGCAGCAGCAAAAGCCACTGCGTTGCGGTATCGCGAACGGCCCGCGTGGCCTCGTCCGCGTAGGCATCGCCATTACCGCAGTAATGCCCCGCAGCCACCAGCGCGCATTCGGCCTGCATATCCCCCTGGACGGGCGTGGGCCAGCCGCCGATGCGATGGCAGCCGCTGTCCTCTCCACCGCTGCTGGCAGCATTTTGTGCGTCATCGAACCACCATTCGACAAAGCGGTCACGCTGCTCTTCGTCAAGCTCCAGGCCCTGCGAACCCCACTGAGCGCTCTCCAGGGGCAAGGCCGTGACGCAAGCATGCAGTTCGCAGCCCATAGGTGCGAGCTGCCAGTGCTCGGGCAGCTCCAGCAGCGCCGGCGGCTGCTGGCGTCGCTCGAGCACAGCATCGCCTTCGGAGAAGATGAGCTTCAGCGCGCAGGCATCTGCAGGATTGAAACCCCAGGGCTGCTCCAGCAGGTCGTAGAAGACGGACAGCAGCCCGGACTCGGGAAAATCTGCATCCAGGGTTCCTGCAGAGCAAGCTTCGGCGAAGTTGATCTGCGCCACAAAGCTCAGCGGAAAAGTGCTTTCAAGTCTTGCGATGTGCTGCAAGGCCTCTTCGCGAAACAGCAGGACTTGCTCCGGTCTGGCCCATCGCCAGCGGCTGTCGGGAGCAACGCTGTCTTCGCGATGGGGCTTCACCCGCTGCTCATGGTCCGGATAGCGTCCTCGCTCGGGCCAGGTCACACCGGCAGGCAGGTCGGGACAGCCGCCAAACTTGGTGCTGCCGGACGCAATCTCCGCTTCATCCTCCACTACAGTGGTTTGCAGCCACACAGCCGGCCTGGCTTGCGCCGCGACTTGCTGCGCAAGCGCTGCATCTTCCAGCACCGGCTCAAGCGCACGGGCGATTTCCTGGGAATCTGCGTAATTCATCCCGCCCCCTTCTGCCTGCCTTGAAATCGCAACCAGGGTTCTTCAGGGCGCCAGCATCTGCGCCGGGCATTCGCTGCCCAGCACCTCACCGGCCCAGGGAGCCAGCTTGCTGGAGTCCGCGCGCAGCACCTCCTGCTTGACGGCCAGGATCTGCGCAGGATGCATGGAAAAACTGCGCAGCCCCAGGCCCAGCAACAGCCGCGTCATGCTCAGGTCGCCCGCCATTTCGCCGCAGACGCAGACTTCCTTGCCTGCGGCATTGGCCGCTGCGATCACCTCGGCCACCAGCCGCAGCACGGCAGGATGCATGGGGTCGTAGAGATGGGCCACGGTTTCGTCGGCCCGGTCGATGGCCAGCGTGTACTGGATCAGGTCGTTGGTGCCGATGGACAGGAAGTCGAAATACTGCAAAAAGCTGCGCACCGTCAGGGCAGCCGCCGGGATCTCGATCATGGCGCCCAGCTTGACCGGGCCGTAGGCGATGCCGCGCACATCGAGCTCATGCTGCGCCTGGCGCAACTGGGCCAGGGTCTGCTCGATCTCGCTGCGATGGGCCAGCATGGGAAACAGCAGCTTGATCTGCCCGTGCGCCGCCGCGCGCAGGATGGCGCGCAGCTGGGTACGGAACATCACGGGGTCGGCCAGACTCCAGCGGATGGCGCGCAGGCCCAGCGCCGGGTTGAGGTAGTAGTCCTTGGGCTGTGCCTTGTCCAGCGGCTTGTCGGCCCCCACGTCCAGCGTGCGGATGGTGACCGGCATGCCTTGCATGCCGTCGATGGCCTCGCGATAGGCGCGGTACTGCTCTTCCTCACCGGGCAGATTGCCGCTGCGCCCCATGAACAGGAACTCGGTACGGAACAGCCCCACGCCGACAGCGCCAGCCCGCACGGCCGCCGCCCCGTCGCTGGGCTGCTCGATATTGGCCAGCAGCTCCACCTTCTGCCCGTCCATGGTCAGCGAAGGCGTGTAGCGCAGACGGGTCAGTCGTTCGCGCTCCAGCTCGGTCTGGCGCTGGCGAAAGCCGTACTCCGCCAGGATGATGGGCGTGGGGTCCACGATGACCACGCCCTCGTTGCCGTCGATGATGACCCAGTCGTCCTGGCGGATCAGTTGGCTTGCGGCCCGCGCACCGACCACGGCCGGAATGTCCATGCTGCGCGCAACGATGGCGGTGTGGCTGGTCTTGCCGCCCACGGCGGTGATGAAGCCCGCAAAGACCTTGCTCTTGAACTGCAGCATGTCCGCCGGCGACAGATCCTGCGCCACCAGCACCAGCGGGGTTTCCGTGGCGCCTTCGAGCTGCAGTTGCTGCCCGCTGGCCGCCGGTGTGGCGCCTGTCGGTGCCAGCGGCGGTGCAGCCTGCGCAATCGGGCTGGCCGCGCCCTTCATGTGGCGCAGAATGCGTTCCACTACCTGCTCCAGGTCGGCCTTGCGCTCGCGCAGGTACTCGTCGTCCATCTCGTCGAACTGGCGCGAGACGATCTCCAGCTGCGTGGTCAGCGCCCATTCGGCGTTGTAGAGACGCTCGGAGATCCAGTTGCGGATGGCCTCGGCCAGCGCCTGGTCCTGCAGCAGCATCAGGTGCACATCGAGCAGCGCATCCAGCTCGCCGGGCGCGTCCTTGGGCATTTCCTCCTGAAGCCGGCGCAGCTCGTCAATCACTGCATTGCGTGCCGTGCGGGCACGCTGGATCTCCGACTCCACCTGATCGGGACGAATGAAGTAATGCACCACCTCCATGCGACTGGAGGCCACAACGACCGCGCGCCCAATGGCAATCCCTCGGGAAACGGCCAGGCCGTGGATGGCAAATGTCATAGCGAATGCCCTTTCGCGAATTTCGCGATTGCTTTTTGCTTGCTTCTTGCTCTTGTTTTTGCAGCAGCCAGCGCAGTTCTTCTCTGCGCCGCAGCACGAAAAACGCTTTATCTCATTGCCAGCAAGGCGCTCCTTGCTATCAAAGGAGCCGGCGCCCCAGCCGCCGCCTGCACGCAGTCAAGCGACGACGCAGGCCGCGCCACTGTTACTGGCCTTCACCAAACTTGTCGTTGATCAGGGCCACCAGCGCATCCATGGCTTCCTGCTCCTGCGAGCCATCGGTTTCCATCTCCAGCTCGGAGCCTATGCCCGCGGCCAGCATCATCACGCCCATGATGCTCTTGGCATTGACGCGGCGCTCGCCCTTGGTCAGCCAGACCTCGCAGGGGAAGCTGCCGGCGAGCTTGGTGAGCTTGGCCGATGCGCGGGCATGCAGGCCCAATTTATTGCTGATGGTGATATTGGTCTTGATCATTGGAAGGTCGTGCGCTTTGATTTTGTCGGGAACTGCCGGCCACCTGCATCACCCCCTGGCTGCCGCCCACCATGGCCCGTGAGACCAGGGCGTCCAGCGGCTCGTGTCGATAACCGATGGAGCGCAAAAGCATGGGCAGGTTCACCCCCGCCACCAGCCTGGCCTGCAACAGCCCGCTGAGACGCTGGGCCACATTGCAGGGCGTGGCGCCGAACAGGTCGGTCAGCACCAGTGTCGGTGCATCCAGCCCGCCATGCGCCACCAACATGGCCAGGGCACGCTCCAGCGTGGCTTCGGGCGCCTCATCGGAAGGCACGTCCAGGGCCAGCAAGTCGTCAGCGCTATCGGCAAACACGTGCAGCGCGCATTCGCGCAATGCAGCGGCCAGAGGAGCGTGAGTGAGCAAAAGAATGCGCGTGGTCATGTAGTCACAGTTCTTGATAGCAAATTATGGCTTGTCGCCGCCGTCAACAAGGGCAATGAGGTGGATGAAGCGCAAGGGTCATGATCTGGATGCGGGCTTATTGCAGCTGCAGGCCCGAAAAAAACATCTCGGCCTCGGCAGACCTGAGCTTGTCGGCATAGATCACGGCGTGATAGACCCTGGCGCCACTGCCCTCCAGGCGAGCGAACCACAGGCCATGCCCCACCACCTTCTGCCCCCTGGGGCCCAGGCCCTCGAATGTGATGCGCAAGGACTGCGGCAGATTCAGCGCCCCCTTGGGCACCCACGGGCCGTCTCCCTTGGCATTGAGCCTTGTCGCGACGCCGTCTGCCGACTTCAGCTGCGCCAGCACCGCCTGCTGCCAGAACGTCAGAGCCTCGGCCGCGCGAGCGGGCTCGGCCACGGAGAAATGCGATACCGCATAGGTCGCACCCTGGGCCTCGCAACCCACCACCGACAGCGGCACCTGGCCCAGGCCCAGGCCCAGCTCGACAGGGCGGCTGGCCGTCTGCGTATCGCAGGGCAGCAGCGCCTGCAGCGGCGCATCCTTGAGCTGGATGGTGCGCCAATTCAGCGCCGGGCTGCAGGCGGCCAGCAGTGCGCAGCTGACCAGCAGCGTCGCAGCCCAGAGTCCGGTTTTCTTCATGGCCCATTATCGGCAGCGGCATGGGCCCGGCCTGTCACGCAAGCCTAGGGTTGACCCGTGGGTCAAGCAGTAAGAACTGAACTTTCGGCGCGTTTGGCACACCAATCCACAGATCAGCAAGGTGCTGAAGATTTGTGCACAATCAATCTCTATGGCAAGCAAACATTGGATCGCAGGCATTGTGGCGGCCGCCGTCATCGGCGTCGGGGCCTGGGTGTATTCGGGTGCAGGGCAGACCGCGGCGCCGCAATCCACCTTTGTGCTGCTGGACGGCAGCCAGAAAACCACCGCCGACCTCAAGGGCAGGGTCACGCTGGTGAACTTCTGGGCCACCAGCTGCACCACCTGCGTGGCAGAGATGCCCGAGATCATCAGCACCTACCAGAAGTACCAGGGCAAGGGCTTTGACACCCTGGCCGTGGCCATGAGCTACGACCCGCCCAGCTATGTCGTGAACTTTGTCGAATCGCGCAAGCTGCCCTTCCAGGTCGCGCTGGACAACACCGGCAATGTGGCCAAGGCCTGGGGCGATGTGCAACTCACTCCCACCACCTTCATCGTCAACAAGCGCGGCGAGATCGTGAAGCGCTATATCGGCGCCCCCGACTTTGAGCAGCTGCACAAGCTGATCGAGAAGCTGCTGGCCGAGCCTGCGAACGCCTGAGCTCATTCAAAAACATAGCTGCTAGCGCACGCTGCTGTTCGATTTCAAGATGAAATAAAGCTGAAATCAGCCACAGACAAGCGCAAGGCGCTCATAAAAAAACCGGCACTGCCGGTTTTTTTGCGTCTGCTTGATGCAAAGCAGTCTTGGCTTACTTATTGCGGAAGCTGTCGTGGCAGCTCTTGCAGCTATTGGCGGCCGGGCCGAAAGCCGTCTTGAGATTGTCCAGATTGCCGGTCTTGGCAGCAGCGTTGAGCTTGACGACCTCGGCCTCCATCTTGCCCGACAGGTCGTGGAACTTGGCCTGCTCCTTCCACACCTCGGGCTTGGCCTTGCCGCCCTCTGTGCCGGCGCCGAAGCCGGCCCAGGGCAGCTTGGACATGAAGGCCACGACCTCGGCGCTTTCCTGTGCGCTCTTGGCATCGAAGGGCATCTTGCCGTTGGCCATGGCGCCCAGACGGCTGAAATGCGTGCCCAGCACGCTCAGCGCGCTCTGGCGGTATTTGATGGCATCTTCAGCCTTGGCGAACTGAGCCGAGGCAGGCAGGGCCACGGTGGCAACCACAGCAGCGAATGCCAGAGTGGAAAAAGCTTTCATCGGGGTATCCTTTCTTGGTTCTGCAGCCTGCCGCAGGCGGCTGCAGAACCAGTATGGCAGAGTCACCCAAAGGCCGCGATTTGGGCTTGCAGCCTTGCCAGTGCACAATGTCCGGGTCCATCAGCCATGAAAAAGCCATGACAGAGTCCGCCACACAAGCCGCCATGGAAATCCACAGAATCCGGATCTGGGACCTGCCCACCCGCCTGTTTCACTGGCTGCTGGCGAGCTGCATCGTGGCCCTGGTCGTCACCGCCAAGATGGGCGGCAATGCCATGAACTGGCACCTGATACTGGGACAGGTGGTGCTGGCCTTGCTGGTCTTTCGCATTCTCTGGGGCCTGGTGGGCGGGTACTGGTCGCGCTTTGGCAGCTTCATCCCTTCCGCGGCAGCCATGAGACGCTATCTCAGCGGCGCGTCGACCACGCAGGACCGCGCAGGCCACAACCCATTGGGCTCGCTGTCGGTCATCGCGATGCTCGCCGTGCTGATGGCGCAGATCGCAAGCGGGCTGATGAGCGATGACGAAATTGCCTTCAGCGGCCCCCTCACGCGCTTTGTCTCGGGCGAACTGATCTCCAAGGCCACCGACTACCATGCCCACTGGGGCCAGTACCTGATTTATGCACTGGTCGCACTGCATCTGCTGGCCCTCATCGGCTACAGCCTCAAGGGCAACAAGCTGGTGCCCGCCATGGTGACGGGCGACAAATGCCTGGCAGAACCGGTCACCGCGAGCCGCGACACCGCAGCCACCCGCATGCTGGCTGCGCTGCTGGCCGTGGTGGCAAGCGCACTGTCCTGGTGGATTCATCAACTGGGCCAGGGAGCTGCTTTCTGAGTTCTGACGACGCAGCCTGCGCTTTAACCATGACGCGCACTTGCCGCTACACTGACCCTTCTTTCATCATCGCCTAGTTGCCGTGGACAAGCCCGACGTGGACTTGCTGACGCCCAGCCTGGAGGAAATGGGTGCTGTGCGCCAGATCTTCCAGGAGTATGCGGACAGCCTGAACATCGACCTGGAATTTCAAGGATTCGAATCCGAAATCGCCGATCTTCCCGGCGACTATGCCCAGCCCCGCGGCCAGATACTGCTGGCCCATGTGGACGGTGCTCTCGCCGGCTGTTGCGCGCTGCGCCCGCTCGATGACTGCGACTATCCCAATGCGGCCGAAATGAAGCGCCTGTATGTGCGCAAGCCCTTTCGCGGCTTCGGCCTGGGCCGTCAGCTGGCCGAGGCCATGCTGGACGTGGCACGCCAGAGCGGCTACGACCATGTGCTGCTCGACACGCTGGACGACATGGAATCCGCGCGCGCGCTGTATGTGGACCTGGGCTTTGCATCCATCGAGCCCTACTATCACAACCCGCTTCCAGGCGCGCACTACCTCAAGGCCGATCTGTTCTGAGCCCGGATGCGAAAAAGGCATTGCCAGTCTGGCAATGCCTTTTTTTCATGGCGCCGCGCCAAGCCGCCTTGCGGTGGGAACATCATTCCCGCGCGCAGCGGCTCAGAGCTTCACCCATCAGGCCTTGGCCTGGGCCAGCATGGTGGCGGCGTCGCTGACTTCAAACTTGCCGGGAGCTTCGACGTTCAGGGTCGCAACCTTGCCGTCCTTGACCAGCATGGAGAAGCGATTGGCGCGCAGACCCAGGCCCTTGCCGTTCAGGTCCAGCGTCAGGCCGGTGGCCTTGGCAAATGCTGCATCGCCGTCGGCAATCATGCGCACCTTGCCAGCCACCTTCTGGTCGCGGCCCCAGGCGCCCATCACGAAAGCATCGTTCACGGACAGGCACCAGATTTCGTCCACGCCGGCAGCCTTGAGCTCTTCAGCCTTGGCCACATAGCCTGGCAGGTGCTTTTCGGAGCAGGTGGGCGTGAAGGCGCCGGGCACGGCAAACACGGCAACGGTCTTGCCGGCCAGAGCTTCGGGCAGCTTCACGGGGTTGGGGCCGAGGCTGCAGCCATTGCCTTCCACTTCCACATATTCCATCAAGGTCACTGCGGGCAGGGCATCACCAACTTTAATCATGACTATCTCCTTTGTTGCAAAGCAAGGACCGCGTTCTTGGCGGCCCAAATAAAAAAACGACCCACAACATTGTGGGTCGTTTTCAAGGGCTTTGCAGCCGGTGGGCCTGGTTAGGCTTACACCAGGGCAGCCTTTTGAACCAAGCGGGTAGCAACCCAGTTCTTGGTCTTGGAGAGAGGACGGCTCTCGGTGATTTCAACCACGTCACCCAGCTTGTACTCACCTTGCTCGTCGTGAGCGTGGTACTTGCTCGACTTGATCATGATCTTGTCGTAGATGGGGTGCTTGACGCGGCGTTCCACCAGAACGGTCACAGTCTTGGCACGCTTGTCGCTGACCACCTTGCCAATCAAGGTGCGCTTGAGGGATGTTTTAGCTTCCGTCATGTCGGCTCCTTACTTGGCGGCTTGCTTTTCAGCAAGGATGGTCTTGGCACGAGCGATGTCACGGCGTGTAGCCTTGATGGTCGCAGTGTTGCCCAGTTGTTGCGTGGCCTTTTGCATGCGCAAACCGAAGTGAGCCTTTTGCAGGGACTTCACTTCAGCTTCCAGACCAGCCACGTCTTTTTGGCGGAGTTCAGCAGATTTCGTCATGTTGATCTCCTTAAGCACCAATGTGACGGGACACGAAGGTCGTGCGCAGAGGCAGCTTTGCAGCAGCCAGGCGGAACGCTTCACGGGCCAGCTCTTCAGGCACACCCACGATTTCGTAGATCACCTTGCCGGGCTGGATTTCGGCCACGTAGTACTCGGGGTTGCCCTTACCGTTACCCATACGCACTTCGGCGGGCTTGGTAGAGATGGGCTTGTCCGGGAACACGCGGATCCAGATACGACCACCACGCTTGACGTGACGGGAAATTGCACGACGTGCAGCTTCGATCTGGCGTGCGGTCAGACGACCACGGTCAGTAGACTTCAAACCGAAATCGCCGAAGGCAACGGAGTTGCCACGGGTAGCGATGCCGGTGTTGCGGCCTTTTTGTTCCTTACGGAACTTGCGGCGTGCAGGTTGCAGCATGTTTATTCTCCTTTACCGTCCGCTGCTGTAGCGGGCGCGTCGGCCTTACGAACGCGCTTAACGGAATCAGCACCAGCGCCAGCAGGCTTGTCGCTGCCATCGGCAGGAGCGGCATTGGTGCCTGCGGGACGACGGCCACCACGGCCAGCGCCATCACGGCCATCACGGCGACCGTCACGACGGGGACCACGGGGACGACGCTCGTCTTCAGGACGGGGCGTTTCCACGGCGGGCAGATCGTTACGGCCCAGGGTGTCACCCTTGTAGACCCAGACCTTCACGCCGATGATGCCGTAAGTCGTCTTGGCTTCGGAGAAGCCGTAGTCGATGTCGGCACGCAGAGTGTGCAGAGGCACGCGGCCTTCGCGGTACCACTCGGTACGAGCGATTTCGATACCGTTCAGACGACCGGAAGACATGATCTTGATGCCTTGAGCACCCAGACGCATGGCGTTCTGCATGGCACGCTTCATGGCGCGGCGGAACATGATGCGCTTTTCCAGCTGCTGGCAGATGGAGTCAGCGATCAGCTTGGCATCGATTTCGGGCTTGCGCACTTCTTCGATGTTCACAGCCACGGGCACGCCCAGGCGAGCAGCGAGTTCCTTCTTCAGGGCCTCGATGTCTTCACCCTTCTTGCCGATCACCACGCCCGGACGAGCCGAGAAAATGGTGATGCGGGCGTTCTTGGCAGGACGCTCGATCAGAACGCGAGCCACGGCGGCGTTCTTCAGCTTGGCCTTCAGGTACTCGCGCACCTTGATGTCTTCGGCCAGCATGCCGGCGAAGTCACGGTTGCTAGCGTACCAGCGGCTTGCCCAGTTGCGGCTCACCGCCAGACGGAAGCCGGTAGGATGGATTTTCTGTCCCATATTCTTCCTTAAGGCCTCAGTTACCCACTGTCACATAGATGTGGCAGGTAGGCTTGCTGATGCGGTTGCCGCGGCCCTTGGCGCGAGCAGTGAAACGCTTGAGCGTAGTGCCTTGCTCGACGTAGATGGTCTTGACCTTCAGTTCGTCGATATCGGCGCCGTCGTTGTGCTCAGCGTTGGCGATAGCGGATTCCAGAACCTTCTTCACGATCACGGCAGCTTTTTTCTGCGTGAACTGGAGAATGTTCAGAGCTTGATCCACCTTCTTGCCGCGGATCAGATCCGCGACCAGGCGACCCTTGTCAACAGACAGGCGGACGCCACGGAGAACAGCACGTGTTTCAGACATGTTCTATTCCTTACTTCTTGGCTTTCTTGTCCGCAGGGTGACCCTTGAAGGTACGAGTCAGCGCGAATTCACCCAGCTTGTGGCCAACCATCTGGTCAGTCACATAAACCGGCACGTGTTGCTTGCCGTTGTGCACGGCGATGGTCAGACCGATGAACTCGGGCAGGACCATGGAGCGACGCGACCAGGTCTTCACTGGCTTCTTGTCCTTGGTGGCGATGGCCTTTTCGACCTTAGCCAGCAAGTGATGGTCAACAAACGGACCCTTTTTAAGAGAACGAGTCATTTGCTACCCCTTACTTCTTACGGCGCGACACGATCATGGTCTGTGTGCGCTTGTTGTTACGGGTGCGGTAGCCCTTCGTCAGATTGCCCCATGGGTCAACTGGGTGACGGCCTTCACCGGTCTTACCTTCACCACCACCGTGCGGGTGGTCGACAGGGTTCATGACCGTACCGCGGACGGTAGGACGAATACCCATCCAACGCTTCACACCGGCCTTGCCCAGACGGCGCAGGCTGTGTTCTTCGTTGGCAACTTCACCGATGGTGGCGCGGCACTCGATGTGCACCTTGCGGACTTCGCCCGAACGCATACGCACTTGAGCGTAGATGCCTTCGCGAGCCAGCAGAGTGGCGGAGGTACCAGCCGAGCGAGCGATCTGAGCACCGGCACCGATCTTCAGTTCGATGCAGTGGATGGTCGAGCCCACGGGGATGTTGCGGATAGGCAGGGTGTTGCCCACGCGGATAGGAGCTTCGGAGCCGCTGATGATGGTAGCGCCGACTTCCAGGTTGCGAGGAGCAATGACGTAGCGACGCTCGCCGTCTGCATAGCACACCAGAGCGATGTGAGCAGTACGGTTGGGATCGTATTCAATGCGCTCAACCTTGGCGGGGATACCATCCTTGTTGCGCTTGAAGTCCACCACACGGTAGTGGTGCTTGTGACCACCGCCCTTGTGGCGAGTTGTGATGTGACCGTTGTTATTACGACCGGCCTTCTGGAATTGAGCTTCCAGCAGGGGGGCAAAGCCCTCACCCTTGTGCAGGTGGTCGCGAGTAACCTTCACCGCGCCGCGTTGGCCGGGGGTCGTAGGTTTGAGCTTGATAACAGCCATGATTACGCAGCCTCCCCAGACAGGTTCAGCTCTTGACCGGGCTTGAGCATCACGTAAGCCTTGCGCACATTGTCGCGACGGCCAACGGTCTTGCCAAAGCGCTTGGTCTTGCCCTTGGTGTTCACCACAGACACGCCAGCCACTTCAACCTTGAACATCAATTCCACAGCGGCCTTGATTTCGGGCTTGGTAGCGTTCTGCAGCACCTTGAATGTCACAGCATTGGACTTTTCAGCAACCAGAGTGGCCTTTTCGGACACGATGGGAGCGACCAGCACTTGCATCAGACGACCTTCGTCAAACTTGGTAGTGCTCATGCGAACATCTCCTTGAGTTTGTCGATCGCACCCTTGGTGACGAGCACTTTCTTGTAGTGCACCAGCGACACGGGGTCTGCATAGCGCGGCTCAACCACGAACACGTTCTTCAGATTGCGGGATGCCAGGTACAGGTTCTCGTCGATTTCTTCAGCGATCACCATCACCGACGAAGACAGGTTCATAGCCTTGAACTTGTCTGCCAGCACCTTGGTCTTGGGGGTATCCAGCGTCAGGGATTCCACAACTGCCAGACGGCCTTCGCGGGCCAGCTGAGACAGGATGGAAGCCATACCGGCGCGGTACATCTTCTTGTTGATCTTCTGCGAGAAGTTTTCTTCGGGCAGATTCGGGAAGATGCGACCGCCGCCACGCCACAGAGGCGAGGAGGACATACCAGCACGTGCACGGCCTGTACCCTTTTGCTTGAAAGGCTTGGCGGTGGTGTGACGCACTTGTTCACGGTCCTTCTGGGCGCGAGTGCCTTGACGTGCGTTGGCACGGTAGGCAGTCACCAGCTGGTGGACCAGATCTTCGTTGAATTCACGACCGAACACAGTCTCGGGAGCTTCCACCTTGGAAGCAGCCTGGCCTTGTTCATTCAGGAGTTCGAGCTGCATTAGTTCGCTCCTTTGGAAGCTTTAGCCTTGATCGCGGGGCGCACGGAAACGAAGCCACCCTTGGCACCAGGAATGGCACCCTTGATCAACAGCAGTTGGCGTGCTTCGTCGATACGAACCACGTCGAGGTTTTGAGTAGTGACGGTTTCGTCGCCCATGTGGCCAGTCATACGCTTACCGGGGAACACGCGACCGGGGTCTTGTGCCATACCGATAGAACCGGGGACATTGTGCGAACGGCTGTTACCGTGCGAAGCGCGCTGCGAACTGAAGTTGTGGCGCTTGATCGTGCCGGCGTAGCCCTTACCGATGGAAGTGCCTTGCACGTCCACCTTCTGGCCGACGCTGAACAGCTCTGCCACAGGCAGAACAGCACCAGCGGCATACTTGCCAGCGGTTTCATCGGTCACGCGGAATTCACGGGTCACTTCACCGGCTTCGACACCCGCCTTGGCGAGGTGGCCGGCTTGAGGCTTGGTCACGCGAGAAGCCTTGCGTGCACCGAAAGTGACCTGCAGGGCCACATAGCCATCGTTCTCTTGGGTTTTGACCTGAGTCACGCGGTTGTTAGAAACATCCACCACTGTGACAGGCACTGCGTCCCCATCATCAGTGAACAGACGCATCATGCCCACCTTGCGACCCAGCAACCCCAGGGAGTTGCTCAGACTCATTTGTTTGCTCCAAAACTTTTGCCGCTGAAACTGCAATTGGCCCAGCGTTGCACCTCGGCAATCATGCCTAGCACACAAAAGAAGGTTAATAAAACTTCGCATCAAAGGCGAAGCTCCAAATTTTAACGCGAACTGCTTTTTCAAGCAAGTTCGCGTTAAACAAAGACCCTTAAAAGCCTCTTGCGAGGCTTCCAAAACTCTTATTGCAGTTTGATCTCGACGTCCACACCTGCGGGCAGGTCCAGCTTCATCAGAGCGTCAACAGTCTTGTCAGTCGGATCCACGATGTCCATCAGACGCTGGTGCGTACGGATTTCGAACTGGTCACGGCTGGTCTTGTTGACGTGAGGCGAACGCAGGATGTCGAAGCGCTTCATGCGTGTCGGCAGGGGCACGGGACCCTTGACGATGGCGCCGGTGCGCTTGGCGGTATCAACGATTTCGGCTGCAGACTGGTCGATCAGCTTGTAATCGAAAGCCTTCAGACGGATGCGGATTTTTTGCTTAGACATTGTTAATTCCTAGCTTTTCTAAGAATTAGGCAATGATCGTGGCAACCACACCGGCACCCACAGTACGACCACCTTCGCGAATAGCGAAACGCAGACCTTCTTCCATGGCGATGGGGGCGATCAGCTTCACGGTGATCGACACGTTGTCGCCAGGCATCACCATTTCCTTGCCTTCGGGCAGTTCGATGGAGCCGGTCACGTCAGTTGTACGGAAGTAGAACTGGGGACGGTAGTTGTTGAAGAAGGGAGTGTGGCGACCGCCTTCGTCCTTCGACAGCACGTAAACTTCAGCAGTGAAGTTGGTGTGGGGCTTGATGGAGCCGGGCTTGCACAGCACTTGGCCGCGTTCCACGTCTTCACGCTTGGTGCCGCGCAGCAG
>NZ_JAANES010000008.1:0-155314 GCF_018292285.1 Comamonas brasiliensis | reverse complement strand
TGCGGTATTAGCTACTCTTTCGAGTAGTTATCCCCCACTACTAGGCACGTTCCGATGTATTACTCACCCGTTCGCCACTCGTCAGCATCCGAAGACCTGTTACCGTTCGACTTGCATGTGTAAAGCATGCCGCCAGCGTTCAATCTGAGCCAGGATCAAACTCTATAGTTCGATCTTGAATTTAAAGTCTTTCGACTGCTCACTCACTTGACGGAATCAAGAAGAATAAATTCTTCCTCATTACTGTTTTTGTGAGCGCTTGATAACTCCGAAGAGTTTGTTCCGAAGAACTGGCTGCTCGCCCTCAAACGCCCACGCTTATCGGCTGTATTTTTTTAAGGAACCGAGTGCAAAACCAAGAAGCTTGACTTTGAATCTCGTTGCTTGCTGCGATCAGCGAAGCCTTGTAGTGTATCACAACTTTTGCACTCCTGCGCAAGAACTTTTGAGTTTTGCGAGGCAGTCGTTTGCTGCGATGGATCGAACTATAGCATAGGTGAAACCCTAGCCATGCCGCTTCTGACACAAAAGATTCATCTGCCAGCGTGGTCTTTGCCTGGGCTGCGTCCATAGATATAGATAGAGACAGCGGCCTTACGGCCGCTGTCTCTATGGAGGCCAACGATAATGCAGGCACGATGGCACTGATTACTTTGTTAGACGCTCAATTGGCGTTCGGGCACGTGGCCCTGCTGGACCACGCAAATTTTTCCCTGGAGACCGGCGAACGCGTCGGCCTGATCGGCCGCAACGGCGCCGGCAAGTCTTCACTGCTCAAGATTCTGGGCGGCCTGGCAAAGGCCGATGACGGGCAGCTCCAGGTGCAGAACGGGGTCCGCATCACCTATGTGGCACAGGAGCCCGACCTGAACCCGGAGCACACCATTTTCGAGTCGGCGTCGGACGGCATTGCGGCCGTGATTGCGATTCGCGAGCGCTACCTGGCTGGCGGCGAGGGCGAGGATCTGGACGAACTGCAGACGCAGATCGAGGCCTATGACGCCTGGAACTGGGAGCAGCGCGTAGAGGAAACATTGCAGCGCCTGCATCTGGACCCGAACGCTGTGGTGGGCAGTCTGTCTGGCGGCACCCGCAAGCGCGTGGCACTGGCCCAGGCTCTGGTGGCCCGCCCCGATGTCCTGCTGCTCGACGAACCGACCAACCACCTGGATCTGGACTCCATCGAGTGGCTGGAAGAGCTGCTGATTGCCTTCAAGGGCAGCGTGATCACGATCACCCACGACCGCAGCTTTCTGGACCGCATCGCCACCCGCATCGTGGAGCTGGATCGGGGCGTTCTGCGCACCTACCCCGGCAATTTCTCCCAGTACGTACTGCAAAAGGAAGAGCAGCTCAACCAGGAGGCCGTCATCAACGCCAAGGCGGACAAGCTGCTGGCCCAGGAAGAGGTCTGGATCCGCAAGGGCGTGGAAGCCCGCCGCACCCGCAGCCAGAGCCGTATCAGCCGTCTGCAGGAATTGCGTGCCAGCCGTGCCCAGCGCCGTGATGTGCTGGGCAGCGTGAACATGGATATCGCATCCGGCAAGGGCGACGGCTATCAGGGCAAGATCGTGGCCGAGCTGACCGATGTCAGCAAGTCCTTTGGCGAAAAGAAGATCGTTGAGAAGTTCAGCGGCACCATTTTGCGTGGCGACAAGGTCGGCTTGCTGGGTCCCAACGGCGCAGGCAAGACAACGCTGCTGAAGATGATTCTGGGCGAGCTGGCTCCGGACAGCGGCCAGGTGCGCCTGGGCGGCAATCTGCAAGTGGCCTACTTTGACCAGATGCGCCATCAGGTGAATCTCGATGCCACGCTGGAAGACTTCATCAGCCCCGGCAGCGAGTGGATCGAGATCGGCAACCAGAAAAAGCACGTCAAGAGCTATCTGGCGGACTTTCTGTTCTCTCCGGCGCGTGCGCATTCCCCGGTCCGATCGCTGTCAGGCGGCGAACGCAACCGCTTGCTGCTGGCCCGCTTATTTGCGCGACCGGCCAATGTTCTGGTGCTGGACGAACCGACCAACGATCTGGACATCGAGACGCTGGACATGCTGGAAGACCTGCTGCAAAGCTATGACGGCACGGTCTTTCTGGTCAGCCACGACCGCACTTTCCTCGACAACGTGGTCACTAGCACGATTGCCTGGGAAGGCCCCGGCCACTGGCGTGAATACGAAGGTGGCGTGACGGACTGGATGGAGCAATCGCGCCGCAGCAAGGCCATGGCCGAAGCCGCACAGGCCAAGTCCGCCCCCAAGGAGGAGCCCAAGCCCGTCGCAAGCCGCACCGACGCTGCGGCCAGCCCCAAGAAGAAGCTCAGCTACAAGGATCAGCGCGAGCTGGAAGCCCTGCCGGCCACGATTGCCGCACTGGAGACCGAGCAAAAGCAGATTCAGCAAGCGCTGGCCGACGGCAGCCTGTTTGCCAGCGACAACGCCAAGGCCGTCGCCATGCACCAGCGCGACGCGGAGATCGATGAAGCACTGATGGAGGCGCTGGAGCGCTGGACCTTGCTGTCTGAATAATCAGACCATCAAATAAGAGAGCGCCTTGCGCTTGTCAGGTCTTGATTTCAAAGCTCTAGAAGCCTGAAATCTTTACCTGACAAGCGCAAGGCGCTCTCTTTTTATGCAATCCTAGATACGGTGATGTACCTGGTCCGAGCCGCCGCGCAGCTTGGTCAGCAGGGCGTGAGCGATCTGCGGCAGAGGCAGCACCTCGTCGGCCGCACCATGGGCAATGGCTTCGCGGGGCATGCCGAAGACGATGCAGGTGCTCTCGTCCTGCACCAGGTTGTAGCTGCCGGCATCGCGCATCTCGCGCATGGCGGTGGCGCCATCGGCCCCCATGCCGGTGAGCATGATGCCGTAGGCATTGCGCCCGGCGCTGGCGGCAACCGACTTGAACAGCACTTCCACCGAGGGCTTGTGACGGTTGACGGGCGGCGCATCATCGACCACGGCCACATAGTTGGCACCGCTGCGCGTGATGGAGAAATGCTTGCCGCCAGGAGCGATATAGGCATGGCCGGGCAGCAAACGCTCGCCGTGCGTGGCCTCCTTGACCGTCATCTGGCACAGGCTGTTGAGCCGAGCCGCAAAGCTGGTGGTAAAGCCCGGCGGCATGTGCTGGGTGATGACAATGGCCGGACAGTCGGCCGGCAGATGGGTGAGCACCTCACGGATCGCCTCCGTGCCACCCGTGGAAGCGCCGATGGCGATGATTTTTTCGGTCGAGATGCGACCCAGCAGGCTGGGCGCGGCCGGCGCACGGGGCGCTGCGGGCCTGGCGCCCGTACTCGCTGCCGCTGCGACGCCGTGCGGCACCACCGGCAGGCGATGCACCTGGGCCACGGCAGCCACGCGAATCTTGTCCACGATCTGGCTGGCCAGCTCCTGCAGGCCGTTGGCCACGCCGACGCGGGGCTTGGCCACAAAATCGATGGCACCCAGCTCCAGGGCGCGCATGGTGACTTCGGCACCGCGCTCGGTCAGCGTGGAGATCATCACCACGGGCATGGGACGCAGGCGCATGAGCCGCCCGAGGAAATCAATGCCGTCCATGCGGGGCATTTCCACATCCAGCGTGATGACGTCGGGGTTCAGATCGCGGATCATTTCGCGTGCGATCAACGGGTCATTGGCCGAGCCGATGCACTCCATGTCATGCTGGCGATTGATGATCTCGGCCAGAAGACTGCGCACCAGCGCAGAGTCGTCCACCACGATCACCCGGATTTTTGGCTTTAACAACGCTCAACCTTCCTCAAAACAGATCCACCGAGCCGCCCGCCGTATTGCGTGCCACTGCAGCCGCGTTGCCGCGAGTGATTTCCTGCTGCACCAATGCCTCGGGATGGGCGTGTGCCAGGCGCTTGACCATGGCCTTGCCCGTGGATGGGAAAAACACCACCTTGCGCGGATAGATATCCAGCACGTCCTCGGAGACGATGGGAATGCGCTCGGTTTGCAGATACTCTGTCACAAAACTGGTGTTGCGCTCACCCACATTCATGGTCGTGAAATTGGCCATGACCTGGGCGCCGCCAAAAATCTTGGCCTGCATGGATTCGCGCCGTGCGCCCAGCTTGAGCATCTCGTTGATCAGCAGCTCCATGGCGTACGAACCATAGCGCCCCGAGACATCGCTGCTGTCGCCATCGGGCAGCATGAAGTGGTTCATGCCGCCAATGCGCATGAAACGATCCCACAGGCAGGCCGCGATGCAGGACCCCAGCACGGTGACGATGGCCATCTCGTCGCGCGAGACAAAGTACTCGCCCGGCAACACCTTGGCCGAATTGAGCTGGAAGTGCGGATCGTAGTAGAAGAACGAGGCCTCGCCCGGCTGGCGCGGCTGGCGCTTGAGCTGCTCCAGCGATGAGACCGGCGCCGGCATGGCCGGATCAGGATAGCCCTGGGGCACGAAGCTGTTGCCGCGCAGGGGTCTGGCAGCGCCAGCACCTGGCAGATCCAGCGGAGAGCTCAGATTCCTCATGACTTGCAGCCCTGCCCTTCAGCTTCATTGGCGCTCATAGACGGTCTTGCCCTTGAGTGCGAACAGATCGCGCGAATCGCTGAAATTCTCGGCATGACCGACAAACAGCAGCCCGCCCGGACGCATCACATGATGAATGCGCTCCAGCACGCGACGCTGGGTCGGTGCATCGAAATAAATCATCACGTTGCGGCAGAAGACGATGTCGAAGGTCTCCCGGAACGGCCAATCGCCGGCGATCAGGTTGACGTTGAGAAAGTCCACCATGCGGCGCAGCTCCGGCTTGACCCGCACCATGCCCGAGTTGGCCGAGCGCCCGCGCAGGAAAAAGCGGTGCAGCCGCTCGGTGCTCACGCCCTTGAGGTTCTCTGCCCGGTACACGCCGCGCGAGGCGGTCTCCAGCACGCGCGAGTCGATGTCGCTGGCCATGAGCTGAAAGCTGGCCGAGGCACCGAGACTCTCCACCGCCGTCATCAGGATGGAATAAGGCTCTTCCCCCGTGGAGGCCGCGCTGCACCATACCTTCCAGCCATTGCCGCCGGGTTTATGGCTGCGCAGATGCTGGGCCAGGATGTCGAAGTGATGCTGTTCGCGGAAGAACGAGGTCAGATTCGTGGTCAGCGCGTTGACGAATTCCTGCCATTCAGGCCCGTCGTTGATGCTCTCCAGCCAGTCCAGATAGCTGACGAAGCTCTCATGCCCGGTCTCGCGCAGGCGGCGCGACAGACGGCTGTAGACCATGGCGTGCTTGCCATCATGCAGGCTGATGCCAGCACGCTTGTAGATCAGGGCCTGGACGCGGGCAAAGTCGCGGTTGGACCAGACGAACTCGCGCCCCTGCGCCAGCGGACCGGACATGCCGCCCGGCAGCGCCTCATCATCCTGCTCAGGCCTGGCAGGAGAGGCTGCGAATGAAGCGTTACGTCCCAGGTTCAGCACACAGACCTCTGGCGCGCTCAGGCTTCGGAGGCCACCAGGCCCATGTCGACATTGCCCATGAGCTTCTCGATGTCCAGCAGGATCAGCATGCGCTCGCCCACCGAGCCCAGGCCCAGGATGCAGCCGCTGTCGATGGCGCTTTCGATATCGGGCGCAGGACGCACGGCATCGGCAGCCAGCTCCATCACATCGCTGACCGAGTCCACCACGATACCGACCACACGGTTGCGCAGGTTCAGGATGATGACCACGGTGAAGGCGTTGTACTCCACCTCGGAGCAGTTGAAGCGCAGGCGCATGTCCACGATGGGCACGATGGTGCCGCGCAGATTGACCACGCCCTTGATGAACTCGGGTGCGTTGGCAATGCGCGTGGGCTGCTCGTAGCCACGGATTTCCTGCACCTTGAGGATGTCGATGCCGTATTCCTCCTCGCCCAGGCGGAAGGTCAGGTATTCGCGGGCCCCGGTGGCCATGCCTTCGGCAGTCTTGTTGATGATGTTCATGTCGGCTCTCTCTGCGTTGTTCGGGTTGGCTGCCTCAGTGGCGGGTACGGCGCACCAGCGCGCCCGTATCCAGAATCAGCGCCACGGATCCGTCGCCCAAAATGGTGGCACCCGATACATTGGGCACCTTGCGGTAATTGCTTTCCAGGTTCTTCACCACCACCTGGTGCTGGCCCAGCAACTCGTCGACCAGCAGCGCCACGCGACTGCCTTCAGCCTCGACCACAACCATGATGTTGCTGGTCTGGCTTTCATCGGCGCGCGGCACCTTGAAAGTTCGCTCCAGCGCGATCACCGGCATGTATTCGTCGCGCACCTTGACCAGCTGAGTGCCATTGGCCACGGTATTGACATCGTCGGCCTTGACCTGGAAGGACTCGACCACCGAGGACAGCGGCAGGATATAGACCTCTTCGCCCACACCGACGGACATGCCGTCCATGATGGCCAGCGTCAACGGCAGACGCACCGCCACCTTCATGCCCACGCCGGCGACGGACTCGATCTCCACCGTGCCGCCCAGCGAGGTGATGTTTCGCTTGACCACGTCCATGCCCACGCCGCGGCCCGAGACATCGGTGACCACATCGGCCGTCGAGAAGCCCGGCGCAAAGATCAGCTGCCAGACCTCGCTGTCGGGCATGCTGTCGGAGACATCCATGCCGCGCTCGCGGGCCTTGTTCAGAATCCTCTCGCGACTCATGCCCTTGCCGTCGTCGCGCACCTCGATGACGATGGAGCCGCCCTGATGGGATGCCGCCAGCGTCAGCGTGCCATGCTCGGACTTGCCTGCGGCGATACGGTCCTCCGGCATCTCGATGCCGTGGTCGACGCTGTTGCGCACCAGATGGGTCAGCGGATCGGTAATCTTTTCGACCAGTCCCTTGTCCAGCTCGGTGGCCTCACCCAGCGTGACCAGATCGATCTTCTTGCCCAGCTTGCCCGCCAGATCGCGCAGCATGCGCGGGAAGCGGCTGAACACGGTGGACATGGGAATCATGCGGATCGACATCACGGACTCTTGCAGGTCACGCGTGTTGCGATCCAGGTCGGCCAGACCGGCCAGCAGCTGCTGATAGGTCGTCGGGTCCAGCCCCTGGCTGTTCTGTGCCAGCATGGCCTGGGTAATGACCAGCTCGCCCACCAGATTGATGAGCTGGTCCACCTTCTTCACATCCACGCGGATGCTGGTGGACTCCATGTGCGCTGCGGCGGCCTTGGGGGCGGCCTTTTGCGCTGCACCTCCAGCGCCGGCAAGCGCGCCATGATCCTGATTCTGCTGAGCCTCGGGGCTGCCCGGAGCACCCGCAAAAAAGCCGTAGGCTTCTTCGGCCGGCAGATTGTGGGGCGGCATGGCGGCCTCTTCATCCACCACGGCTTCCGGCTCGACCACGGGCTCGGCCACGGACTGCGGCAGAGTCGCCTCGCTGATCTGCACCTGCTCCTTGGAGACGTGGAAGACAAACAGATCGCGCAGCTCGTCATCGGTGGACACCGTTCTGACCTTGAACAGACGGTGATCGGCCTTGGCACTGGCCTGGTCCTGGATCGTGCCCAGACCCGGAATGTCGCGAAACAGCTCCTTGATCGCGTCGCCCAGCTCCAGCCGGGACAGAGGGCCGATCTCGATCGTCAGCTCGCGCGCACCCTCGGGCGGCTCGGTACCGATCGCAGGGCCCGGCTCCGCCGCCTGGGCAGCGACCGGGGCCGGCGCCTGAGCGGGTGGCTGCGCAACGGCAGCGGCCGCCTGCTGCACCGGCTCGGCAGCCGCTGCACTGCGGTTGACCTGGGGAATTTCGGTCAGGCCCTGGGCCAGGGCCTCGATGCGCACCACGAGTTCCGCCGTGGAAACCGGCTCGCCCTCGTCGCCCGACTGGTGACGCGCCAGCAGGCTGCGACTGGCGTCCGCCGACTCCAGCAGCACATCGACCATCTCGGGGATGGGCGTGATTTCGTGGCGGCGCAGGCGATCCAGCAGGGATTCCATGCGGTGCGTGAGCTCGGTCACATCCGAGAAGCCAAAGGTCGCCGCACCGCCCTTGATGGAGTGGGCGCAGCGGAAGATACCGTTGAGCTCTTCATCATTGGCGGCCGAAAGGTCCAGGCTGAGCAGCATCTGCTCCATCTGGTCGAGGTTCTCGCTGGCTTCCTCGAAAAAGATTTGATAGAACTGGCTAAGGTCGAAGTCTGCGCCCGAACCTGCGCCGTCCTGGTGTGTATCCGCCATGGTGTTTCCTGCTGTGATTCGTTGTTATCGGCTTAACGCAGCACTTTTTGAATAACTTCGATCAATCGATTGGGATCGAAGGGCTTGACCAGCCAGCCTGTGGCACCTGCAGCGCGGCCCGCCTGCTTCATCAGATCGCTGGATTCCGTGGTCAGAATGAGGATGGGCGTGCCCTTGAACTTCGGGTTTTCACGCAGTTTGCGCGTGAGGCCGATGCCGTCCAGACGCGGCATGTTCTGGTCGGCCAGCACCAGATCGATGTTCTGCGCCTGCGCTTTTTCCAGCGCATCCACACCGTCGACGGCTTCCACCACCTTAAAACCAGCACTGCTCAATGTGAAAGACACCATCTTTCGCATCGAGGGGGAATCATCAACAGCCAGAATCGATCGCATGTACAGCTCCAACAGACGGGCAACGGAAAACAGGGTAGAAGTTCAAAACAGCTCCACGGAGCCGGCATCCATCTCGCTTTGCGTGACGGGATTGGGCTTTTCGGGCAGGTTTGGCAGACTGATGGCGGACTCCGCCTCGTCCTCGTCCCTACCCATGGCGGCAGCCCCGAGCCTGAAAGCACAGGCTTGCAAGGTGTGTGCCATATGGGCAATCAGCTGAGACGACATGTCGTGAAACTGAAGCTCGGTCACAGCCAGGCGCAACGACTCACGTGCTGTTGCCAGCGCAGTGGAATCAGGCAAGGCCGGCTGCGACAATTGCCCATTGACTTGCTCGAAGCGCTCCAGCAGATTGTGCGTGGCATGGTCCAGCAGCCCTTCAAGACGCTGCAGATCACGCAGCGTGACCAGCAAGGCATCCTGCAGCTCCGCAGCCACCATCACCGGCACGGCAACTGCAGGCACACCCGAAGGGTTTTGCATCGTCTGCATTGTTACTCCAACTGCGTAAAACCATCATGACGGCCCTGCCGCCATGCTCCACGAAATGAACCGATCAGCAGTCCGTCTCCCGTGACCACACTGCCACGACCTGACGACAACAGCCCTCGATGTTCCAAAATGTATCCAATGATAGCCTCCTTGGCGATATTCAATTCCGGAATCAGACCTTGAAAATCCTCCATATTGAAGACTCTGTCGCAGATCAGGCGCTGGCACGCCTGAGCCTCAAGCGCGGTCAGCTGCCCTGCACGCTCACGGCCGTGGACAGTCTGCAGGAGGTCCGCGACGCCCTGGAGACGCAGGAATTCGACCTGATACTGGCGGACTACCATCTGCCCGGCTTCACGGCGCTCGATGTCTGGGACCTGGTGCGAAACCGTCCCGACGCCCCCCCTTTCGTGCTGCTGTCGGGGGCCATCGGCGAGTCCGCCGCAGTGGACATCATGCGCCTGGGGATCAGCGACTATCTGCTAAAGGACCAGATCAACAGCCTGCCCCATGTCATCAAGCGCGCCATGGAAGTCCATGAGGCGCGACTGGCCCGCCGCCGTGCCGCGCTGCAACTGGCCGAGTCCGAAAAGCGCCTGGCCGAGCTGACCGAACACCTGCACACCAGCATCGAGCAGGAGCGCGCCAATATCTCGCGCGAGATTCACGACGACATCGGCGGCTCGCTCACTGCCGTCAAGTTCGATCTGGCCTGGCTGATCCGCAACAGCCCCGAAGGCAAGCAGCGCGAGCATGCCAGATCGGCGCTGGAGATGCTGGAGCACGCACTGGGCGCCAGCCAGCGCATCATGCAGAACCTGCGCCCGCCCGTGCTGGACCAGGGACTGGTGGCAGCCGTGCAGTGGCTGGCCCAGGACTTCGAGCGCCGCACCGGCATACCCGCCCAGCTGCACACCAGCCGCGAGCATATGGAAATAGCGGCTGCACAGCAGGTGGTGGTCTACCGTACGGCACAGGAATCCTTGACCAATATCAGCAAATACGCACAAGCCAGCCAGGTGACCCTGGATTTGTCCGACCACGAGGGTTTTTTGACACTGGAAGTAACAGACAACGGCATAGGCCTGAGCCAGGATGAGCGCAATAAACCGCATTCCTTCGGCCTTCGCGGACTAAGTGAGCGCGCGCGAACTATTCAGGGCTGGCTGGATGTAAGCAGCCACCCCGGCCGAGGAACCTCTATCATTCTCACCATTCCTCTGGCAGAGACCCAGGCATGAGCCGCCCAATCACGCGCTTGCCCGGTCTGCCATCTGACTTCCTGGGAGAGCGACCTTGATTCACGTGGTGCTGTGCGACGACCATGCCATTTTGCGCCGGGGCATACGCGACACCCTGGCAGAGGCGACGGACATCAGCGTCACTGCAGAAGCCGGCAGCTATGCCGAGCTGCGTGAGCAACTGCGCGATGCCAGTTGCGATGTGCTGCTGCTGGACATCAATATGCCGGGCCGCAGCGGCCTGGAAGTACTGGCCAGCGTGCGCGAAACGCACCCGCAGATCCGCGTCATCATGGTCTCCATGTATCCCGAAGACCAGTATGCCTTGCGCAGCATCAAGGCCGGCGCGGCTGGCTATGCCAACAAGGCGGGAGATCCGGTGCTGCTGATCGACGCCGTGCGCACCGTCCACAGCGGACGCAAATACCTGACTGCCGAGGTGGCCCAGATGCTGGCCGACAGTCTGGCCCAGCCTGCGGCTCCAGTGCCGCATGAAACCCTGTCCGAGCGCGAGATGCAGACGCTGCTGAAGATTGCCAGCGGTCAGCGCCAGACCGAGATTGCGCAGGAGTTGATGCTCAGCCCCAAGACGGTGAGCGTATACCGGGCACGGGTGCTGGAGAAGCTGGGCATGGGCAGCAATGCGGAACTGACTGCCTATGCCATCAAGAATGGTCTGATCGATACGCCCTGAGCTGCTGGCCGAAAGCCAAAACCGGCTTCAACGCTTTACCACAAAGCGTATTGAGCTATAAAAAGAATAGTCGCTCGCCCTAGACCCCGAAGACTGCCATGCCCTTTTGCAGCAGGGCCACCAGGGGCTGCTCCAGCAAAGGCAGGGTCGCAGTCAGGCCCAGCAGGCCCACGGTCAACGTGACCGGGAAGCCCACGGCATAGATATTCATCTGCGGCGCGACCCGGGAGATGATGCCCAGCACCAGGTTGACGAAGAGCAGCATGGCAATCATGGGCAGGGCAATCCAGAAAGCGCTGGAGAAAATGGCGCTACCCATCTCGTGAATCCGCATCTGGGAGATGGCCTGCAGGAAATTGCCATCGACGGGAAAAGCCTCGAAGCTCTTGAGAACCGCCATCAGCACCAGCAGATGGCCGTTGATGACGATGAACAGCAAGGTGGCAATCTGCACCAGGAAACGCGCCACAGCGCTGAGCTGGGCATTGCTGGTCGGGTCGAAGAAGGACGCGAAGTTCAAGCCCATCTGCAGACCCACCACTTCACCGGCGACTTCGATGGCAGCCATCACCAGACGCACGGCAAAGCCCACGGACAGCCCAACCACCACCTGCTGCACCAGCGTGCCCAGCGCCTGGGCCGAGGCAATGCTGACCACCGTCTGCTCGCCCAGCACGGGCTGCGCGCAAAGCGCAACGAGGAAAGCCAGCCCGACCTTGAGTCGCATGGGAATGGCTTTCTGGGAAAACACAGGTGCCGCGGTGAACAGCGCCAGCACGCGCACAAACGGCCAGATCAGCGGCGAGAGCCAGGCGGCGATCTGGGCTTCGCTAAAGGAAATCATCCCACCGAACCTGGAATGCTCTCTATGGTGCGACGAATGAAATCCACCAGCGTGGACAGCATCCACGGCCCGGCCACGGCAAACACCAGCACAGCGGCAATGAGCTTGGGCACAAAGGCCAAGGTCGCCTCATGCACCTGGGTCACGGCCTGAAAGACGCTCACCAGCAGGCCCACGCCCATGACCACGCCCAGCACCGGCATGGAGATCATGAGCAGCAGGGTCAGCGCCTCGCGGCCAAAGGTCAGAACAAACTGAGAGGTCATGACGTTCTCTTAAAAATTCAACGAATCCAATACGCTTGCAAGCGCCTCGGCTCAATGTGCGAGACACCGAGGAAGGGCTGCCTAGGCAAGCGCCTCAGGGGGTGTCTCATGTAGCAAAGCTTGCCGCCAGGGAGCCGATGATCAGGTTCCAACCATCGGCCAGCACAAACAGCATGAGCTTGAACGGCAGGGCCACCAGCACGGGCGAGAGCATCATCATGCCCAGCGACATGAGAATGGAAGACACCACCATGTCGATGATCAGAAACGGAATGAAGATCATGAAGCCAATCTGGAAGGCCGTCTTCAGCTCGCTGGTCACAAAGGCCGGCACCAGCACCCGCAGAGGAGCGGTTTCTGCCGTGACATTCGCATCCAGCTTGGCCAGGCGCTTGAACAGCGCAAAGTCCGACTGGCGCGTCTGCTTGAGCATGAAGCCGCGCATCGGGGCTTCGGCCTTTTCCATGGCCTGCTCGAAACTGATGCTGTTCTGCGTATAGGGCAGATAGGCGTCCTGATAGACCTTGTCCAGCGTGGGTCCCATCACGAACATGGTGAGAAACAGCGACAGGCCGATCACCACCTGATTGGGCGGCGCAGACTGCGTGCCCAGCGCCTGGCGCAGCAGGCTCAGCACGATGACGATGCGGGTGAAACCCGTCATCAGCAGCAGGATGGCGGGCAGAAAGGACAGCGCCGTGAAGAACAGCAATGTCTGGATGGGCACCGAATAGCTGGTGCCACCCGCGCCCTGGCCTACCAGCAGCGGCAGACTGGCGGGTGCACCCTGGGCGACCGCCATCAGCGGCGTCGCCAGCAGAACAGCTGCAGCAGCACGAGAGACGAATTTAGACATTTCCAGAATTCCGGGCCGCTTCATCGGCCTGCGCGCGCATCAGCGAGTCGGTGAACGATGAGACGGCAGGTGAATGGGCTGCAGAGGCCGATTGCAAAGTCGCGGACGGGGCTTGCAGCACATGCAGGCATTGAATCTGCTGCGCCGTCACGCCCAGCACCAGGCGCACGGCCTGCTCCCCTTCACCCAGCTGCACGGTCAGCACCCGCTGCTGCGGGCCAATGGCCAGCGTTCCCAGCACCTGCGCCGGCACGGCAGAGGCTCCACGGGCCATGCCCATGCCGCGCGGCAGGAGGTTTTTCTGCTGCAGACGGCGCACCAGCCAGGGCAATGCCGCCATGACCGCCACGAACAGGACGACCAGCAGCAGCGTGGGCCACATGGAGGGGGCCGCAGCCGCAGAGTTGGCCGTGTTCTCAACCACGGCTGACCCGGCGCAGACGCTCGGACGGTGTCACCACGTCCGTCAGACGGATACCGAACTTGTCGTTGACCACCACCACCTCGCCCTGGGCGATCAGGTAGCCGTTGACCAGCACATCCATGGGTTCGCCGGCCAGAGCATCGAGCTCCACCACCGAGCCCTGAGCCAGTTGCAGAATGTATTTGATGGGCACCTTGGTGCGGCCCAGCTCCACGGACAGCTGAACCGGAATGTCCAGCACCATGTTGATATCGTGCACCGGCACATCGCCATAGCTGCGAGCGGCGTCGCCAGCCAGCGGCCCGCCCTGATCGGACAGATCGGGGCCTTCGACGGCCTGGTCATGCTGACGCTGTTCTTCCAGCGCCTCGGCCCAGCCGGAGAACGGATCGTCACCCGCGGGCTTGTTGTTGTCGTCAATTGCCATGCTTCTCTCCCATCCAGCTGGTCTCGCCGCCGCGCAGGCTGCGTTCCACGCGGATTGCATATTTGTCATTGTGCGTGCCGTACTGGCACTCGAAAACCGGCACCCCACCAATGGAGGCGCGAATCAGCGGCTCGCGGTCGAGCTCGATAAAGTCACCCGGGCGCATGGCCAGCAACTGCTCCACCGTGGCATCGGCACGGGCCAGCTCGGCCACCAGCGTGACCTCGGCGGCCTGAATCTCGCGCGTCAGCACCTTGACCCAGCGGCGATCCACTTCGATGGCATCGCCCTGAGTCGACGAATACAGCACGTCGCGAATCGGCTCCAGCGTCGCATAAGGCATGCAGATGTGGATGGAGCCCGAGATATCGCCGATCTCCAGCTGAAAGGCCGTGGAGACCACGATTTCGCTGGGTGTGGCGATGTTGGCGAACTGCGGCTGCATTTCCGAGCGCTGATAGGCCAGCTCCAGCGGATAGATGCCATGCCAGGCTTTTTTGTATTCCTCGCAGATCACATTGACCATGCGGTTGATCACGCGCTGCTCGGTGGTCGAGAAATCGCGCCCCTCGATGCGGGTCTGCAGGCGGCCCGTGCCGCCGTACAGCGTGTCGATCACGCCGAACACCAGCGAGGGATCGCAGACGATCAGACCATTGCCGCGCAGCGGGCGAATGGCCATGATGTTGAAATTGGTGGGAACGGCCAACTCGCGCAGGAAGGCGCTGTAGCGCTGCACCGTCACCGTGCCGACGGAAACCTCGGGGCTGCGGCGGATGAAGTTGAACAGGCCGATGCGGAAGTTGCGGGCAAAGCGCTCGTTGACAATTTCCATGGTGGGCATGCGCCCACGCACGATGCGTTCCTGGCTGGAGATGTCGTAGCTGCGGACCTGGCCGAGATCGACCTCCACCACTTCGGAACGCTGGCTTTCGCCCGTAACGCCTTCAAGAAGAGCATCAACCTCTTCCTGGGAGAGAAAAGAATCGCTCATGCACTCCCTCCCTGCTTACTGAATGATGAAGCTGGAGAACAGCACGCGACGCACGGGCCCCTTGCGATTGGCACGCGGGCTGTCTTCGTCGGCGTCCTCGTCGTCACGCGAGCGCTTCTTGGCGCTCGGGCCGAAGCCCAGCGGCGCCGAGACCTCGGTCAGGATGTCGGCGGCCAGCTTTTCCTTGCCCTCGCGCGCCAGCAGCTCGTCGGCCGTGCGCTGGGACACCAGCATCAGAATGCCGTTGCGGATGCTGGGCAGGTATTGCTTGACGGTGGAAGCCGTCTTTTCATCGGACAGCTCCAGCGTGATGCCCAGTTGCACAAAGCGGTCGCCGCCGGGATCGGCCAGATTGGCCACCATATTGTCCAGCGGCAGGAAAGTGGGCACTGTGGCTTTGGCGCTGACTTCTTCTTCGCCATCGGCGCTGCTGTGCTGGCGCTGCATCATCAGCACATAGGCCGCGGCAGCCACAATGGCCAGCACGGCAACGATGGCCACGATGACGATCAGCTTCTTGCTTTTGGCAGGAGCAGGTGCGACAGGGGCGGCATTGGGATTGGCTGACACGGCGGGTATTCCTCAAGAGTGGGGGACTGCATCCACCCCGCAGCCATTGCCGCGACACGGAAGATCCACGCCTGAATTATTCGCCGCCCGCCCTGTCGACCATTGTCCGAATAAAAGCGCGAAACCCGGCTTCATTCCGGGTTTCGCACCATGTCCGGCTCACTGTTTCCGTGAACCGACTCTGATCATTTACACGAAAAGGTCCACACCGGACTGCAGCGGCCGCGCGCCGTTGCGTGCGCTGGCCGCGCCCATGGGCAGCTCGGCAGCATTGACCGAGACCCGGGACACCCTGGCCTGGCCGCGCTGGGCGTCCTCGCCCTGGCTGTCGCCCCCGGGCCGGGCGCCGGCACCGCCCGCATCCACGCTGACGCCACTCAGATTCAGCCCCTGTGCCTGCAAAAGCTCGCGCAACTGAGCCTGGCCGTCAGCCAGCAGCTGACGTGCCTGCTCATCGCCTGCGGCAAAGCGCACATGCGCCTCCTGGCCGTTCAGTTGCACCTGGACCTGGATAGTCTTGTCCTCATGCTGGATAGACAGCGCGGCATTCTGCGTTTTCTGATGCACCCAGAAGGCAACCTGCTCGGACACCTCCTGCTCGCGCTCTGTAGGTGCGGCATCCTGCCCTGCCAGGCTCTGGCCGAAATCAGAGCTGTTCTGGCCGCCGCCCTGCGTGCCGGCGCTCGCCGCTCCCATGGCTGCCCCGACGGCAGCGGCTGCGGCCTGCAAGTCGGCCCCGCCCTGCACTGCTGCAGTCTTGCCCTGTGGCGCAGCTTCATCCTGCTGGGGCGAGCGGGCCGCACGCAGCAAATCCTTCAGACCTTCCAGGGCCTGCGGCTGCACGGCCGTCATGCCCTGCAGGCTGATGCCTTGCTGCGGCACTGCCTGCGCCTTGTGCACGGCAGGCTCGATGCGCGCAGCAGGCGCCTCTTCAGTCACCGAAGCCAGTGCGCTGTGCTCGCCGTCCTGCCCCTGCGCGGCTGAATCCTGCTGCGGCTGCAAGGCAGCCTCATCAGAATTCATAGCTGCTTGCGCTTGCACCGTATACGTTTGAGCCTGATTCGAATGTAAATCCTTGCCCATGAATGCGGCATGTGCCTGCTCGGACCCGGGCTGCAAAGCCTGACGATGGGCCAGTTGCGCGGCATGGCCTCTGCCTGAAAGAAAGTCGGTGGCCACGCCCTGGCGCAGATCGGCGTCTCCCTGCCCATCCAGCTGGGCGGTCTGCCCTACCAGGCTCATCCACGGTGCATGGCCTTGAGTGATCAGCAGCGCATCCTGCTCGCCTGGTGCCAGCTTCACGTCGGGCACTTCGGCAGGCTGCAGCGCTGTCTGCGGCAGACCGGCAGCCACGAATCCGTCCAGCGATGCCAGCAGCGATGAAAAGCCCTGGCCAGGCTCACCTGCCGCGGCCGTAGCGCTTTTGGCCGAGCTCATGGACTGTGCCATGGCCTTGCCGGTGCGCGCTTCGCCGCCGCGCGGGCCATCAATTCTGGTTTCCGCCATGCTCAGGCCTCCTGAAGTTGCAGGCCGAAGCTGCGTCGAAAAAAGGCCATGGTGGCGCGTTCGTCGGTATCTTTTTGCTCGCGGCGCATCTGGGCCAGTGCCACATCACGGCGGCGGGCCTGCACCACTTTCTGCAGACTGGTCACGCGCAGCTCGGCGGCCAGCAGGGCCTGACGAGCGGTCTCCAGCCGAATGTCCTGATCGGCCACCACACGGGTCTGCAAGCCGATGGCGTGCTGCAGGCGCTCCATGAACTGGTACTGGTGATGCATGAATTCTGGCTGCACGGCCAGCCCTTCCTGGGCCCCCCAGCGCGCCTGCATCTCCAGGACATAGCCCTGCAGCTGATCCATCTGGGCCTGCGCCGCCTGCTGAGCGCGCTGGCGCTCCTGCAGGGCGGTGCGGGCCGCATCGCGCTTGCGTTCTGCGGCTTCAATGGCGACGTTCAAGGCATTCAAGGACGACATCTGCGACTCTCCCTCTGGCTAACCCGTTTAGTCTCAGCCCCGCTGCATGGCTTGCGCCATGCCGGCCAGGCTTTGCTCCATGCTGGAGCTTTCAAACATGCTTTGCTGCAGAAACCCGGTCATGGCGGGCTGCAGCGCAATCGCCTCGTCCAACTGCGGATCGGAGCCTGGGACATAGGCGCCGACCTGCACCAGATCGCGCCCCTTCTGATAGCGCGAATAGACGGCGCGAAAGCGACGTGCCAGCTCGAAATGCTCGCGCGAGACCACGTTGTGCATGACGCGCGAAGCCGACTGTTCGATGTCGATGGCCGGGTAATGTCCGGTCTCGGCCAGCGCCCGCGAGAGCACGACGTGGCCATCGAGAATGGCGCGGGCCGCATCGGCAATCGGATCCTGCTGATCGTCACCTTCGGACAGCACGGTGTAGAAGGCCGTGATCGAGCCCACGCCGTGCAGGCCGTTGCCGCTGCGCTCCACTAGCGCAGGCAGCTTGGCAAAACAGGATGGCGGGTAGCCCTTGGTGGCCGGCGGCTCGCCGATAGCCAGGGCAATTTCGCGCTGGGCCATGGCATAGCGGGTCAGCGAATCCATGAGCAGCAGCACATGCTTGCCCTTGTCGCGGAAGTGCTCGGCAATCGCCGTGGCGTAGCTGGCGCCCTGCATGCGCAGCAGCGGCGGCGCATCGGCGGGGGCGGCCACGACCACGGCACGACTGCGGTCCTGGGCGCCCAGGATGTCTTCGACGAACTCCTTGACCTCGCGGCCACGCTCGCCGATCAGGCCCACCACGATCACATCGGCCTGGGTGTAGCGCGCCATCATGCCCAGCAGCACGGACTTGCCCACACCCGAGCCCGCAAACAGGCCCAGACGCTGGCCGCGCCCCACGGTCAGCAGCGAATTCAGCGCCTTGACACCGGTATCCAGCGACTCGCGTACGGGGTCCCGGTCCATGGCGTTGATGGGGTTTCGATCCAGCACCTCGGGCACCACGCTACCCAGCTCGCCCCCATGGTCCAGCGGAATGCCTTGCGAATCCACCACCCGCCCCAGCAAGCCATCCCCCATGGGCAGGCGCAGCACGCCCACGGTCTGGCTGACCTTCTCGGTCTCCACCACGCCCAGCTGGGGTACGGAAACAAAGGGAGCTGCCGGCGTCACCATGGCACCGCTGGACAGCCCCTGAATATCACCCGCAGGCATCAGAAAGGCGCGCTCGCCGGCAAAGCCGACCACCTCGGCCAGCACGGGCTCCTGCCCATGCTGATGAATATGGCACTGCGCCCCCACGGGCACGCGCAGGCCCGAGGCCTCCAGCACCATGCCGGTCAGGCGTGTGAGATGGCCCTGGCATTCCAGCGGCACCGGCTCGGCATAGCGTGCACGTGCCTGGCTCATGAACTGCTGCCAGGGGTTCATGCCTTGTCTCCGTCATACCAGGTGGAGACCAGGCCCAGAGCCGCCACGGCACGGCGCCAGCGCTTGTCCAGGCCGGCGTCGATCTCGGCACCGCCCGATTCCACCTTGACATCGCCCTGGGCAATCGAGGCATCGCCCAGCCACTGGATGCGGCTATGCGCACCATGCTCGGCACGCAGGGCTTCGTCGAGCAGCTCGAAATCGGCAGGGTTCAGACGCACGGTCACCGGGCGGCTCTCCTCGACCAGCATGTCCAGTGCTTCGCGAATCACGGGCAGCAAGGCCTGGGGCTGGCTGCGCAGCTCCTGGCGCACCACCTGACGTGCGATGTCGCAAGCCAGGTTCAGCAGCTCCTGGGCCATGCCCGACTGCAGCTGCTTGAAGCTGTCGTCCAGACCTTGCAACACGCCGTCGACACGTTGCACGCTCTCGCGGCCCGCTCCATTGATATGGTCGTCCAGGTGCTGCTGCCATTGCTGCTGGGTCTGGGTTCGGCCTTCGGCCAGGCCCTGTGCATGGCCCTCGGCGCGTGCCTGCTCCAGCATCTGCTGCAGCTGCTCCTCGTCGAAAGCCGGGGCGACTGGCTCCACCGGCTCCACAGCCTGCGCTTCTGGCTGTGGCTGCGGCTGATGAGAGATAGAAGGGGAAAAGCCGTTGAAGTGCTCTGTCCCCGCCGGGATGAAGGCCGCCGGCTGGGCGGGCGCAAAGACACCACCGCTTTGCGCGTCCACCGCACCGAAGCGCCATTGCACCACGGTGCTGTCGTCGATCTCTTCCTGCGGGATAAAGCGCGAGTGCGAGCGCGGAGGCTGGCCCTTAGACATAGCTGTCCTCCGGGCCGCTGCCGATGGTTACCTGGCCTTCCTCGACCAGACGACGCACGACCTTGAGGATTTCCTTCTGCTGTGCTTCCACTTCGGACAGACGCATGGGCCCGCGGCCTTCCAGGTCCTCGCGCAGCGATTCGGCCGCACGCATGGACATGTTGGCCAGAATCTTGTCGCGCACCTCCATGGAACCGCCCTTGAGCGCCACGATCAGCGTCTCGGATACCACCTCGCGCAGCACCAGCTGCACCGAGCGGTCGTCGAGCTTGACCAGGTCGTCGAAAACGAACATCTTGTCCATGATCTTCTGCGCCAGCTCGGGGTCGTAGTTGCGAATGGTATCGAGCACCGCCACATCGGCATTGCCGCCCATCTGATTGAGCATTTCGGCTGCGGTCTTGACGCCGCCCAGCGAGGTCTTGCGCACCTTGTCGCCACCCGCCAGCACCTTGAACAGCACTTCGTTCAAGTCCTTGAGTGCCGTGGGCTGAATGCCTTCCAGCGTGGCCACGCGCAGCATGACCTCGCTGCGTGCCCGGTCGGGGAACTGCATAAGCACGGCAGCAGCCTGCTCATACTCCAGGTGCACCAGAATCGCAGCCACGATCTGCGGATGCTCGCCGCGCAGCAGCTCGGCCACCGACAGCGGGTCCATCCACTTCAGGCTTTCAATGCCCGAAATATCGCCGCCCTGCATGATGCGGTCGATCAGCAGCGCCGCCTTGTCATCGCCCAGGGCACGCTTGAGCACCGAGCGCACATAGTCGCTGGCATCGTCCACCAGCAGACTCTGCGACGCAGCATCGCTGGTGAAGCGGTCGATCACGAAATCCACCTTTTCACGCGTCACGCCACGCATGCGGGCAATCGTCTCGCCCAGCTTCTGCACTTCCTTGGGCGTGAGGTGCTTGAACACCTCGGCCGCCTCTTCCTCACCGAGGGAGACCAGCAAGATGGCAGCGTCGTTCAGACCTCTATCGTCCATATTCAAACTCTCTACTAGTTATGCAACCACCCCGTGCCAGAGATGCCGAGCAAGGGCCGCCCCCGCAGCGAGGGCATCGTCCCCCTCCCGCGAAGCGAGAGAGGGGGAAGGCGCATCGCGCCTCAGGGGGAGCGCTTACGCGCTCTCTCCGTTAATCCATGTCTTCACGATGTTCGCCACCGCGATCGGGTTCTGCTTGGCCAGATGACGGGCCTGATCCAGTCGCTCCTGCTCCTTGGTCGGAGACAGCTCCTTCGCAGGGGCTGGCAGAGCGGGGCGATCCAGCGCCTCGGCTTCAATGGCATTGAGCTGGCCGCCGGGGCTGGTATTGCGTCCCTTGAGCAAGGGGCGCACCAGGCCCAGCAGCACCAGGGCACCAAACAGCGCCAGCGCAATCGGTACACCCAGGCTCTTGGCCATGGCCTGAATTTCGGGGTCCTTCCACATCGGCAGCTCGGCAGGTGCGGCACCGCTGTCCATGAAAGGCGCGCTGACCAGATTCACCGAGTCGCCGCGATCGGCGCTATAGCCCACGGTCTCACGCACCAGCGTGAGCAGTTGCTCCTGCTGCTGGGCCGTCAGGGGACGCAGGCCGGAGCTGACTGCAGCTGCCGTTGCCGCGGTCGCCGCATCGGTGCCAGCCGCAGCGGCCAGCGGTGCATTGACCACCACCGCAGCTGTCAGGCGCTTGACGGTGCCGGTGCTGCCACGTGTGACCTTGACGGTCTTGTCGACTTCGTAATTGGTGATGGACTCGCGCTTGTTGCCCTGGGCGTTGCCCTGGCCTGCACCAGCGGCCTGCGGCGCAGGATTGGCGCCGTTGATGGGCGCCGTAGAGTTCTGAGGTGGCTGGTTGCTGGTCGCGCCAGGCACGCCGGTAGGTGGAGTGGCCGTCTTCTCGCCATTGGTTTCCATCACCTGCTGGCTGCGCACAGCCCCGCCGTCGGAGGACTGATTGGGACGATGTTGCTCGGACGTCGATTCGGTCTGGCTGAAGTCCAGTTCGGCCGAAACCTGGGCCTTCACATTGTTCTTGCCGACCACGGGCTCCAGAATGTCCAGAATGCGGCGCACATATTGCTGCTCCACCTGCTGGGTGTAGAGAAACTGCTGCATGTCCACGCCGCCGGCATTGCCGTCAGGCGACTGCGACAGCAGCTTGCCGGTGTCGTCCACCACGCTCACGGCCGAAGGCTCCATCTCGGGCACGCTGGATGCGACCAGATGCACGATGCCCGCGATCTGCGCACGGTCCAGCATGCGGCCGGGGTGCAAGCTCAGCAGCACGGAAGCCGAAGGCTTCTGCTGCTCGCGAAAGAATCCGTTCTGATTGGGCAGGGCCAGGTGCACGCGGGCACTTTGCACGGCATTGAGCGCCAGGATGGAGCGGGTCAGCTCACCTTCCAGGCCACGCTGGAAGTTGAGGCGTTCCTGAAACTGGGTGATGCCGAACTTGCTGTTCTCCATCAGCTCGAAGCCCGTCACCGAGCCCTTGGGCAGACCTTGCGTGGCCAGCTTCAGGCGCACATCGTGCACACGGTCTGCGGGGATGAGGATGGCGCCGCCGCCCTCGCTGTACTTATAGGGCACGTTCATCTGCGTCAGCTGCGCCACGATGGCGCCGCCATCCTTGTCGCTGACGTTTGAGAACAGCATCTTGTAGTCGGGCTGGCGATAGAACACCGCCGCCGCCACCAGACCGACGGCGACCAGGGCCGCCAGCGCGCCCCAGCGAAGACGTTGGCCTCGGTCGAGCGCATTCCAGCGCTGCGCAAGCGCAGGGCGGGGCGCATACGTGGCACCGGGCGCGGCATTGGGGACAGGTACTTCAGCTACAGCAGACATCTTGATTCCATGGTGTCAGACCCCACACGAGGTCTAGCGTCCAGTGGATTATTCGGACTCGGGCCGGTGGCGTTCCTCCGATAAGCGAGCCGATTCACCCACTTATTGCCCGTCTGCGATCTAGCGAAAAACCTACGATCACCTCCAACTCACCAAGCCTGTTGGATAAAGATATGGACCTGAAGATCCCAGCAATCAATCCCGCCCAACTGGGCAACCAGCTCACCAAGGTCGGCAGCGCCGGCACCGCGCCCGTGGCCGGCGGCTTTGGCCAGGCTTTGCAAAATGCACTGCAATCGGTGAGCTCGGCTCAGAACCATTCCAGCCAGCTGCAGCGCGAAGTACAGCTGGAAAACCCCGCGGTCAGCCTGGAGCAGACCATGGTGGCCATGCAAAAGTCGCAGATCGGCTTTCAGGCCACGCTGCATGTGCGCAACCGCCTGGTGCAGGCCTACTCAGACGTGATGAATATGCAGGTGTGATCGGCGCAACGCCGCACATCGCTCAAAAGGCAGATTGCCCTCCAAGGCTTGCCCGCATGTTGTGATGACATGCGGGCTTTTTGCGCCCTACCCACCCTGCCCGCCTGGCAGCGCCCAATAAAAAAGCCCGATCCATTCAAAAGATCAGGCTTTTCGGGCTCAAGCGCTTATCTGCAAAGCGCAGGCAGCTATATATTTAAAAGCCAAGACTGGCCAGCAGGTCATCCACCTGGGACTGCGAGGTCACCACGTCTGCCGTCTTCTCCGGATCCACCACCGGGCCTGCCAGCTTGGGCTGCAAGGCTTCCACAGGCGCCAGGACCGGTGCCTGCGCAACATCCGGCGAGGTCTGGATCAGCAGCTCCAGCAGCTGCGATTCCAGATCGGCCGCCAGTGCCACCACGCGCGCGATCACCTGGCCGGTGAGGTCATGAAAGTCCTGCGCCATCATGATCTCGGTCAGATGGCTATTGGTCTGCTCCGTCCCCTCTTCCACCTCCTGCAGGTAATTCATCACGCGACCCTTGGCCACTGCGGCCACGGGATCCTTGATGAGTTCTGCACGCATGGCGCGGGTGCGCTCGGCCAGCGCATCCTGACGGTTCTGCGTCACCTCGACCTGGCCCAGCACCTTGTTGGCAGCTTCGCCCGTCAGGCGGGCGATATAGGACAGACGGCTTTGCGCATCGGGCAGCTCCCCTGCACTGCCGCGCAAACGATCCGCATAGCCCAACTCGTTGAGCGAGTTATGCAACTGGCGCGTGAGCACGCCAATCTTGTAGTGGACGTTGGCGGAAGCCTGGTCGCTACTCATGGCTCAGAGGTCGAGTTTCTTGATGATGAGATTGACCTTCTCTTCCAGCGTGGCCTTGGTGAAGGGCTTGACGATATAGCCGGCCGCGCCACCCTGGGCGGCGGCCACGATATCTTCCTTGCGGGCTTCGGCGGTCACCATCAGCACCGGCAAATGCTTGAGCTTTTCATCCTGCTTGATTTCGGTCAGCAGCTGAAAGCCGTTCATGTTCGGCATATTGATGTCGGTCACCACAAAGTCGAACTTGCTAGCACGCAGCTTGGTAATGGCCACCACACCATCTTCGGCCTCATCGGCATCGGCAAAGCCACTCTCCTTGAGCAGATTGCGCACGATGCGGCGCATGGTGGAGAAGTCGTCAACAATCAAAAATCGCAGGGCATTAGCCACGAGAGGCCCTTTCGGTCGGAATAGGTGCGTGGGAACAAGTTTTCACGCCGTGATGGTAACAATTTGTCAACCTCATGGCGCTGGACGTGCATTGTCAGGCTTTTCGACAGCCTCGGTAGCAACTTCAGGGTTTGTTACAACAAACTCTTCCTTGGCATCCAGAGACTGCCTGTCGACAGCGCTGGGGGCTGCGCGACGGGCCTTGGGTTGGTTGATCGTGCTGGCAGCCTCTTCGGCACTGGCCACGCGCTCCATGCTGCGCTCCTTGTCGTTGCCCAGCACGCGGCGTTCGGCTTCCTTGGTCAGCACGGTAATCGTAATGCGGCGGTTCTGTGCGGCACGCGGCTCCTCGGGCAGCAGCAGGTCACTGCTGGACATGCCCACCACGCGCGCCAGCTTGTCCAGCGGCATGCCGGCCGTCACCAGTTCCCGGCGCGATGCGTTGGCGCGATCGGCCGACAGCTCCCAGTTGCTGTAGCCGCGATCGGCATTGCCGTAGGGTGCGGCATCAGTGTGACCCGAGAGACTGATGCGATTTTCGGCATTGCCCATGGCCGCACCGATCTCGCGCAGGATATCGCGCATATAGGGCTTGACCACGGCACTGCCGCTGTCGAACATGGGGCGATTCTGGTCATCGACGATCTGGATCATCAGGCCGTCATGCGTGATCTCCGTGCGAATCTGCGAGCGAAATTCGTTCAGGCGCGCATTGTTGGCAATCATGGTGTCCACCTTGGCCTTGAGCGCATGCAGACGCTGGGCGTCGCGCGCAGACTCATCGGCCCGCCCCATGGTCTGGCTGGAGCGGCGGTTGGCATTGTCCTCAGACTCGGAACGACGCACCTGGCCGTGCACCTTCGAGAGGTCGTTGCCGCCGCCCGGCACGATGCTGGAGCTGTTGCCCGCACCGCTGCCGCCCGACATCGCCACCTTCAGCGGCGAATTGAAATACGCGGCAATCCCCTGCAGCTCGCCCTGAGCGGTCGAGCCCAGCAGCCACATCAGCAAGAAGAAGGCCATCATCGCCGTCACGAAGTCGGCATAGGCGATCTTCCAGGCACCACCATGGTGGGCATGGGCGGTCTTCTTGACGCGCTTGATGATGATGGGCTGCAGCTTCTTGTCAGCCATAACAACGCTCCATCACAACATCCTGACGAGAGGGCGCACTCATCACTTCTTGCCCTTGACGTGCGACTCCAGCTCCAGAAAGCCTGGGCGCTCGGTGGAGAACAGCACCTTGCGGCCGAACTCGATGGCCGTGCCCGGGTTGTAGCCCTGCATGCTGGCCAGCAGCGTCGCCTTGATGCACTCGAACTCCTTGGCCGCATCCTGCGCACGCTGCTCGAGCAGCGCAGCCATGGGCTCCACCAGCGCATAGGCCAGCAAGATCCCGAGGAAGGTACCCACCAGCGCCGAGGCAATCATGCCGCCCAGCACCGCCGGGGGCTGCCCCACGAAAGCCATGGTGTTCACCACACCCAGCACGGCAGCAATAATGCCGAAGGCCGGCAACGCGCCCGCCAGACGATTCAGTGCCATCACCGGCGCATGGGCCTCGGCATGATGGGCTTCGATTTCGCTGTCCATCAGCGCCTCGATCTCATGCGAGTTGAGATTGCCCGACACCATCATGCGCAGATAGTCGGTCAGAAACTCGACGACATGGTGGTCGGCCATCAGCTGTGGATAGTTCTGAAACACCGTCGAGGACTGCGGATCTTCCACATCGGACTCGATCGACATCAGGCCTTCCTTGCGCGCCTTCTGAAGCAGCTCATACAGAAGCGCCATCACTTCCATATAGCGCGCCTTGTTATAGCGCGAGGGCTTGAGCGCCGAAGGGATCGCCTTGGCCGTGGCCTTGAGCACCTTGGGCTGGTTGCTGACAATAAAAGCGCCCAGGGCGCCACCGCCAATGGTCACCATCTCGAACGGCAGCGCCTTGACAAGAACGCCCACGCTGCCGCCGTGCAGCACATACATGCCGAAGATGCAGCCGAAGGCGACGATATAACCGATGAGAACAAGCATGGGAAGTGATTGTGAGGGGGCGGGCCGTGATTGTTAACGGAAAAAGCCGGGTGATTGCTCTCTAGATCGGCAGCTTCAGGCTCTTTTGTAGGGCGGCAGCCGAATTGAAAGGTAAAGACGTACCTGTTCATGGGCTGCCATTGGGGGTCTTAACTCGCCGATGACCAAGAGTGCGACAGGTATATTGAGGTGGCACCATATCGGGCTCTCTACGCACAGCATGCCAGTGCACTTTTTGCATTTCTCTGAGTACCAATGTCTTCCCCCTCCACCACCGCGAACTCAATACCGCAGCAAGCCACGCCATCGGAGCTTGAAGAGATCCATCAGCTGATCAAGACCAATCAGTTTGTGCCTGCGCTCACCGCCTTGATGCAGCAGGTGGCGCAGGACGTTCGCAATCCGAAACTGTGGCTGCTGATCGGCCTGGCCTATACGCGCATGTCGGACTGGAAGCCTGCAATCGAGGCGCTGCAGACGGTGCTGGAGCTTGATCCCAGGGAAGTCCAGGCCGAGCATCTGATGGCCATGGCCCTGTTCAGCACGGGGCGCAAACAGGAAGCCTGTGACCTGATAGACAAGGTTGTCAAGAAAGGCAATCTTGGCCCGCAATGGATGATGCGCGCTTACATCCACGCACACACCAGTCGCGATCCCATGCTGGCACTGCAAGCGGCACGCGACTGGGGCAGGCGCTTTGCCGATCCGCTGACGCGCAAGGCCAAACCCTTGAAGGTGGCAGACCGCAGCCCGCGCAGGAAGCTCAGGGTGGGTTACGTGACGGCGGACTTCCGCCAGCACTCGGTGGCCTTTTTCATGCAGCCCGTGCTGGCCCACCACAATTCGGACAACGTCGAGGTGCATGTCTACTCCAATGGCCCCAGCGACAGCACCACTGAACACATGCGCTCCCTGGTGCCGCATTGGCTGGATGTGATGGAGATGGACGATGAAGCGCTGTGCGAAAGAATCCGTCAGGACGAAATTGACGTGCTGGTGGACTTGTCCGGATTTACACAGGGCCACCGCCTGGGCGTTTTCGCGCGCCGTGCCGCCCCTGTGCAGGTGACCTGGCTGGGCTATATGCAGACGCTGGGCATGAAAGCTATGGACTACCGCTTGGGAGGTCCTGCAAGTGTTGAGAAAAATTATTTCGAGACATTGTTTCGTCTAGATTTCCCATTTTGCTATACGCCACCATTTTATGCACCGTTATGTGAAGAGCCCCCCATGCTTCGAAACGGGTACCCTACCTTAATATCGCTGAATAACTCCTCAAAGATAACCGATGAGATGCTTCGCCTGTGGGCACGCATTCTGCATAAAAGAGCAGATATTCGCCTGATCATCATGGTAAAAGAGGAAAATCCAGAGGCCGCACAAGCACATATGCAGCCCAGAGTAGAAGCCGCGAATTTACCGCTGGATCGCGTCTCGGTGCTGCACCAGCAACCGTTGGACAGGTTCATGGAGCTTGGTCACATCGCGGATATAGCACTGGATACCTCGCCTGTTTCCGGGGGCACGACCACCCTGCACGCTTTATGGATGGGGCTACTAATTGTTGCCTTGGATGTAAAAGAGGATATTGGCGCAACGACCAGTCGCGCCTTGCGCAGCTTGAAGCTTGGCGGTGAAATTGCAGAGAATGAGGACGACTACATAGATTGCGTCTTGAAAATAATAGATGATCCTTCGAGAATGCAGCGGCAGCGTCATGAAGCGAGGGAGTTATTAAGGAATAGTTTCTTAATGAATTTCCCTAGAATGGTTAAAGGGTTGGAGAAAGCATATCGTCTAATGTGGATCAACTTCATTAATGATAAAAAAGAATTTCTTCATGTGAATGAAAAAATAGAGAATTTTATCTAATTGGAGAGCACAATGGACGATAAAAAAAAGATAGACGTACTGCCTTTGTTGGTTCCAGATATTCCTGAGCCTCAAGAAATACTGCCATTCTGGGAGCGTATACATGCATCCAGAAGTTACACGAATTTTGGCCCCTTGGTAAAGGAACTAGAAACCAGATTCTCTGAAAAATTTGACCTGAGTAATGAATTCATCACGACAGTCGCAAATGCAACTCTGGGTCTGGAGCTGGTGCTTCAAGCCTTGAATTTACCCAAGGATGCACGTATTCTGGTGCCGGCCTTTACTTTTGTTGCCACAGCTACAGCGGTATTGCGAGCAGGGTATCAGGCGGTGCTGGCTGACGTGGATGCAGATACATGGATGCTGACCCCGGAAATAGCTCGGACAGCCTGCGCCCAGACGCGGATCGATGCCGTGATGCCTGTTGCAACATTCGGCATGCCGCATGACATGGGGGCGTGGGAGCTGTTTGAGAAAGAGACCGGAATCCCTGTTGTCATCGATGCCGCTGCTGCGTATGGTAGTCAATGGTTGCAAGGCAAGAAGGGGACTTTGGTATTCAGTCTGCATGCAACCAAAAGCCTGCCTGCCGTTGAAGGTGGGGTGGTCGTTTCTACACGGCCAGGTCTGGCTGAGCATGTGCGGCAACTTTCAAATTTTGGAATCAATCTGAATCCGGCTGCTGGTTTACCTATAGGCGCACTCAGTCAATGCGGCACCAATGCCAAAATGAGCGAGTATCATGCGGCCATTTGCCTGGTGTCTTTACAAAAATGGGAGCAGCGAGCAAGGCAACGCCGGGATTTGCAGGCTGAGATGATCCAGGAATTGGATAAAGCAAGCGCCTACCATTTAACATGGCAAAAAAGTGGTACTGGCGGCTCCTTGATGGCACCCACGTTGTTGTGTGCCCGTCTTCCTGATCAGGGAATGCGTAATCAGTTAGAAAAAAACTGCAAGTCAGCGAATATTATGACGAGGCGTTGGTATCAGCCATTGCTATCGAATATGCCTGCATTGCATCCACCCCGTACTCTATGCCTGGATGCTCCTCACGCGCAGTTGCTGGACAAAACTCTGCTGGGACTGCCATTTTTTCTGGAAATGAACTCGTCGCAGAAGAATAGAGTCATCAAGATATTCGAGGATTTGTTCCAGAACTGAAATTTTCTAGCTTTCAATCTTATGCTGCTTGAGCAACTCCACAATTTTCTGTGGAGGACACCACATAAGAACATCAAGCATGGAAAGATTTCTTTCAAAAATAAATCTTGAATTACCTTGCATGTAATCCTGAGCTTCATTCTTCACAAATCCAATATCTATATTATTTTTGGCGAAACTTTCTTTTTTGTATAAATCTCTGCCTCCCGCAGCATTGTGATAGCTGCTACATTTCTTCAATTTGCAGATCTCGATAATTCTATCTTCTCCGCTGCAGGAGTCAGAAATATTCAGATCGGATGAAAAGGAGAATGAGCGCGGGATCTTCAAATATTCAAAAACATATATCAGTGTTTTTGAATTTATCTCTGCAACGTTAAATTCCTCCGACTGAAGAATTTTCTCTAGCATACTCATCACTGGCGTAAAGAATGGGGCATCCCTATAAGCCAAAGTGAGATGATTCTTGAATTTCCTGAAATCATCAATATAAAAGTGTTCGTTTATCTTCTTAAACTGACTGATACCATGAATAGGTAGAGTGAACCTAAAACGCTCTTTATTCAAGAGAATTTCGTTCCTGTTAATATAACCCTTCTTTATGAAGTTGACATCATCAAAGAAAATAAACTCATCCACTGAATAGGCCAGCTGATAATATCCAATGTATGGAAAAAAATACGGCTGCATTATGCTTATTTTCATTTTAATGATGCTTCATTAAAGATGCATTGATTGCACACATGAAACAGGTGCAATCAATGCATTTCGTCATTACTTCTTGAAATTCCAGTAATAAAAATCACCAAGCTTCATTTCCTGGTGGAAATCGGGAGGGATTCCATCATTCCATTCCAGGAATTCTTCGTATGTTATTCCTTTTGTTTCCTCCATACCTTTTGGAATATATTCCCTACCCCTAGGAGTTACGATTATCAGATTCTCGCCTAGTTTTTTGGCTTCATTGAATGCGATATCTTGAAAAGGGGCCAGATACTGGAAAACGCGCAAGGCCACAATCGCTTTGTATTTCTTCTCAGGAGGCCATGGCGTTTTTCTGGCATCGTGTAGATACGTTGGATTTTTCCCTTCATAGTTCCAATAACCCTCGATATCCATGGTTTCGCTGCCCGGTAGCAGCTGCATGCCCACTGTACCAATTTCCAGCACTTCATCGGGATTGCTGATCTGCAGTGATTTCAGTATCTGAATCGATTTTTCATGGTACTCCCACCGGTTCTCCAACGGCTGAGTCTTCCAATGCTTGCTGTTATTAAGCTCAGCGGTACGAATAAAATCTTCTTTAGTTATGAAGTCAACTGAGCATGTATGCTCATCGATAAAATTCCGGGCTTTCTCTATATTTTCCATATTGTCCTCTTCAAAATTGATGCACATTACTGCAGCACCCATCGATTTAACCAAATTGTAAATCTCTTCACTCTCATTCACAGAAATTTCTATCATCTTCTGGATTGATGTTGAGTTTTTTTGTGTATACCCATACCAATCATTAGAAGCACCGGGGGTTTTCTGATGACGCTCCTTCAGGTTATCCAATATCTTTTCTGGAGATGCCTTGAAGTAAATAATTTTCCTGTTAAGAAGAAGTTTCTGAACTTCGTTATATTTCTCTTTTGATGCGCTTAATATTTCTTTTGCAAAATTGTGAAATATGCCATCATCATTTATTAGTTTCAAGTTCTTTGAGCTTGAAACATGCTGATCCAATGTGATGATTTCTTCAAAATAGTCACCAATGAACTTTTTCTGAAACTCCGATCGATTGAGTTTCTCTACATTCTCTCTTTTACGAGAAATTATCGTTCTGACAATGTCATCAGGCTCACTGATATTTTGAGTCTTTGCGATTTCTCTGACATCATCCATGCCCAACCAAGCAGGGTCAACTACACCTTTTAAATGATTGAAGAATGTGGTTTTGCCAATCCCGCTGGGCCCAATAAACTCAATTACGTTAAATTTCATTTCTAGCTATCTATTTTTCTTCTGATTCAAGATATTCTTTTTCTAGTCTTAGTGCATCCTGCTTTCTTGATCTTATTATTTTCGCAGGATTGCCGAAATAGATAGTCCATTCTTTTGTGGACTTTGTAACCATTGAGTTGGCCCCCACAGATGTTCCTTCTGCCAGAATGACACCGGGGAAAATAATGGAGTTGGTTCCAACAATCGAATGCTTCTTGATCAGGATTGGTTTTTTAGTTTCTTTTCTGTAGCGCTCAGGAACTGTTGGGTTGGTCAAGGCATCGCCTGCATAACTATCGCTTTGCGTGAAAACATGACATCCGAAAGCAAGGCCAGAAAAATCTTCCAGTGTGATTCCAGGTTCCCCGCCAACCACATTGCAGAAAGTCGCAATGTGTACATTGCGCCCAATTATCAAGGTCCCGGAAATGATGCAAAAATCATCAATACGGGAGTTGTCTCCAATCTGAATCCTATCAGGGTTGTAAATAGAGGCTTTCTCGCTTATTTTTACATTTTTCCCTACATATTTAAAGCCGATATCATTTATCTGGTCTTGCGTGAGGAATGCCATGATTTTCTTTCATCAACTAAGCTGGTCGTGTCCCAGGAGTTCCAAATCTTGAGTTCCCACCAAGTATTTTCAATACCTCATTGGAAATGAGTTCAACATCTTCTGGATTTAGTTGATGATTGCATGGCAGAAGAACTATCTTGCTCACCAACAAAGTCAATGCCCCGACTTCCTTAAGCTGATTGGAAACAGCCTCACACAAAATTCCGTGATGATGCAATGCCGTTATGAAGAAAGGTGCAGGAATGTGATCTGGCAATACAAATGGAAAGAAATTGGGGGCAAAATTTATATTCTTATTTTTTTTGAGGAATGAATAATTTCCCAACTTTTCATTCAAGAAGTTGAAATTGCGTTGCGTTCGAGAAATAACAGATGGAGCAGAAATTCTTTTGAGCATGGCCATGCTCAAGGAGCTCATGGCACCCACTGGCATGGGATTTTTTATAGTAATAGCCTGACCGAGGACTTCTGAATAATCCTGAGAATTGCAATCTAATTGCTGCACCAGCAATTTCTGGCGTTGCTCAATCCATGAATTTTCATCGGTGATTGCTTCAGGAGCAATTTCCTGCAAACTGGATAAGCCATCTCCAACTAATATGCACCCATCTGGAACGCCCAGCACTTGGGCCGGCGTGTAGATGGTGACATCCGCTTCATTACTATGAGATGGAGTGCTTGTTTGCGAGCGATCCTCGATCCAGTAAATATTCTTACGCGTTGCAATGGCGTTATTTATATTCGCCGGGAATGGTTGACCCAGCCAGGACTGAATCAGAATCGCGTCGCCAGATTTTGCCTGCTCTATGAAATCTATATTTGGAGAAAAATCACCGTTAACACAATATATGTAATAGGGTATTTTCAATGTATCCAATTGCTCTATCAATGTAGAAGCAATAGTGCTTGGCAGCCATAAGGTTTTTATTCTCTGATTGTATGCCCAACTTATCAAAGCCGAATTGAATGACGAAAATGTCGAGAACTCTTTATCCTTTGTCCAGCTTTGCCAAATGCTGTCTTCGACCTCGGAAATAATTTCCACATCCAGCTTCTTCATACCGCCAACTTTTTTATTTTTTGGCTGAGAGCTCTTTATTGTCTGCCATGGAGGGGCGTAATTTTTATTGTCTGGAAAGGCCAGTTCCATGGCATGGAATATTGGAGCATTCTCCTTAAAGAATTTGCTGCACCATTCTTCATACTTTTCCAGTATTCTTTGAGCTGCAGGAAGGTTCCCCGTCTCAAGATGATTGCTCACCATATTGCGTATGGAAAGCAAAATCCTCTCTCGGATCTGATAATGAAATCTACCTGCAAAAAATCTATCCATCTCCTGATAAATATTTATCCAGCCATGGCCCTCCTTTTGGAAGAAGGTGCCTTTGTCTACATTTTGCAGCCATGAGAACCCGGTTTCATTTCTTCGCCAGACACTCATCACCTCATCAAAGTATTTTGTTTTTCCTTCGACCGCGTGCAGCATCAGTATGGCATGATCAAACGTCATCCACTTTCTAAACCACTTTGGGAGGCCTTCACTGAATCTATATCGGAAAACAAATGAACTTGTATGCAGGAAGTAGTTGGAAATCAGTTCGTCGGCGTAGAAAACCCCTTCTCGAATTCTTTCGTCGCTGGAGGTTAAATCTTTGTAAACGTATTGCTTTTGGTTAGATGTGGCTTTCTCGAACTGCATTTCCACTTTGTGGACACACACAGAGAAATCAGGATTTTCTTCTAGAAAATTTATTTGCTTTTCCAGTTTTGTATCCGAAACCCAGTAATCATCTCCTTCACAGAAGGCAATATATTTACTGCTGATATATTGATAGCCGTCAAAATGATTGTTGATACCGCGACTATTGCTCGGCTGCTCCAGCAATGTAAGATTCTTATATTTCTTCTGAAATTCTTTTACGATGTCCGCTGTTTTATCGGTTGAGGCATCGTCGCAAACAACCAGCTCAAAATCAAAACTTGTTTTTTGCTCAAGAATACTTTTTAGTGCTTGCTCTATATATGGCGCATGATTATATGTTGCCATCAATATGGAAACCAGCGGGGGAGGATTATCATTATTTTTAATGATAGTCAGATTTTTCATTTTTAATGCAGATAGATGATGAAATACCAGACTCCCCCTTCGACAAGGGGCGATGGCCATGCGCTTGCCACCGCTGGATTTCCGTCTTTGAGCCTGTGTGGCGGATAGCTGATGTTATCAGCGGTGGTGCAAGTACCGAACAGCAAGAAATGATAAAAAAAATAGCTGCTACTGCTTGCTATGCCTCGATTTCAAATAGATTTCTATCTGAAAGCCAAGACTGGCAAGCGATAACAGCTTACTTTTTAAAGTTGAGAGCTTGGGCGGCGTCGAAGCACCACCCAGAGACATTATTTTTGCAGCAGTTGCAGCACTTGCTGGGGAATCTGGTTGGCCTGGGCCACCATGGCTGTGCCGGCCTGCTGCAGGATCTGCGTGCGGCTCAGGTTGGCGGTTTCCTTGGCAAAGTCGGCATCGACGATGCGTCCTCGTGCGGCCGAGAGGTTTTCGGACTGGATGTCGATATTGTTGACTGCGTTCTCGAAACGGCTCTGCATGGCGCCCAGCGTGGCTCGTGCGCTATTGATCTGGTCCACGGCGCTGTCGATCTTCTGCAAGGCAACCCAGGCTCCGGCTTGGGTGGATACATCGATGTTTTCGATGCCCTGCGCCTTGCTGATCGAACCTGCTGCAGGAGCTGCACCGCCGGTCAAGCTGATGCCTGCAGGATTGGCGGCTGGGTTGAGGCCCACGCTTGCCGCACTGAAGTCCGCACCGCCAAAGGTCACGGATACGGGGTTGCCGCTGCCGTCAAGCTTGTTGGACAGAATGTCCACCTGGTAGTTCTCGGAACCATCAATCTTGGTCAGATAGGCGGTCACGCCGGTATCGCCGGTCTTGTTGTTGATGGCTTCCACGATCTGGCCCAGACGCTCCTGGGGGCTGCCTGCTGCGGCCAGTGGCCCCAGGTTGATCGCAGCACCACCGCCAACGGTGATGGTCACATCGGCTGCCGCCGCGCTGAAATCGGCAAGGGGCTGGCCTGCAGCAATGGGCTGGGCAGTTGCGACAGAAGAGACTGTCGACTGTCCATAGGACACCGAGGACAGCTGCGAAGCTCGTGTATCGGCCAAAGCGCCCAGCGTGATGTTGTCGCCCGAGTTGGCGCCCACCTGGAACACTGCGCCCGCAAAGCTGCCTTCCAGCAGCTTCTGGCCGTTGAAATTGGTCTGCTTGGCGACCCGATCGATTTCCGAGGACAGCTGCTTGACTTCGGCCTGAAGCGCTTCGCGGTCGCTCTTGCTATTGGTCGCATTGCCGGCTTGCACAGCCAGTTCACGCATGCGTTGCAACATGTCGCCGACCTTGCCCAACGCACCTTCTGCCGTCTGGGCCAGGGAAATTCCGTCGTTGGCATTGCGCGATGCGACCTGCAGGCCGCGCACCTGGGTATTCATGCGTTCGGCAATGGCCAGGCCGGCTGCGTCATCCTTGGCGCTGTTGACACGCAGGCCCGAGGACAGGCGTTGCATGGAGGTCGCCAGGGACGTGCCTGAGAGGGCTAGATTGCGCTGGGCGTTGATCGAGATGATGTTGGTGTTGATGGTAGCAGCCATGTCTAGAAACCTCCGGAATTAGGGCTTGGAGCATCGCTGCAGTGACCAAAGACATTGGTTAAGCGATTGGCAAACCTAGCGATGAGAGGATTTTTCTATGAACCGCTGACCTGCATACGACCGAATAAAGCGCCAATTCCCCGCCTTCTTGCTGCTTTCCCAGGCTTTGCGGCAAGCCCCGACATCACCGGCTGGTTCTCAGCCATGGAGCGGACTCACGCCAGAAATCCTGTTCCGCATGCTGCTGTTGATACGGAAGCTTTTGTAAAGAATCTGCGCGGTGCAGCAAGCCCTTGGGCGACTTGCTGCGAGCGAGATGAAAAAACGCTAAAGAAAAAAAAATACAGCCCGATAACTGCATTGTACGGAGCAGGCAAGCCGCAAAAGCGGCAAGCAAAGCCCAAAGAGGCCCGCAATGCAAGGCTCCGGCAACCAAGCAAACCATTCATCAATACCGTCTGCATAAAGGAATTCCATCATGGCCATGACCATCAACACCAACGTTGTTTCGATCAATGCCCAGCGCAACCTGGGCCTGTCGGGCAGCTCGCTGGCGACCTCCATGCAACGCCTGTCCTCGGGCCTGCGTGTCAACAGCGCCAAGGATGATGCGGCCGGCCTGGCCATTGCCGAGCGCATGAGCACCCAGGTGCGTGGCCTGTCCGTGGCTTCTCGCAATGCCAACGATGGGATTTCTCTGGCCCAGACGGCCGAAGGTGCACTGGGCAAGGTCGGCGACATGCTGCAACGCATGCGTGAACTGGCTGTGCAGTCGGGCAATGCCACCAATAGCAAGTCTGACCGCGAAGCCCTGCAGGCGGAACTCTCGCAACTGCGCGACGAAGTGGATCGCGTGGCCAAGACCACCACCTTCAACGGCCAGAAGGTGCTGGACGGCAGCTTCACCGGTGGTGTGTTCCAGGTGGGTGCGAACTCGGGCGACAACATCACGGTGGGCGCTTTGGCTAATACCAAGGTGGATGAGTTGGGCAAGTCTGCCTATGGCGAAGTAACGGGTGGTTTGGCCGCAGCAACGGTCAAATCTGAAGCGCAGGCGGCGATTTCGGCTGGCGATGTGACGATCACGATCACCGGCGCCAATGGCAAGGCAGCAGCCGATGTCACGATTGCCAAGGATGCCAACGTGACCGAGGACGAGGCCCTGGGCAAGGTGATCGCAGCCATCAATACCCGGACTGCAGACACAGGCGTGACAGCTTTCCTGAGCGACGACAAGACGAAGATCGAGCTGCGTGCAACCGAAAACCCCGCCAATGGCGATGCGCTCTCCAATATTTCGATCAGCAGCAGCATTGCCTCCGTGGACGCGGCCAGCTTCACCGAAGCTGGCGGCAAGGGAATTGACAAAGTAAACATCAGCACCCAATCCGGTGCCTGGGAAGCCCTGCAGCGTATCGATCAGGCCATCGACAAGGTGAACTCTGCGCGTGCCGATCTGGGCGCCATCCAGACTCGCTTCGAGAAGTCTATCGAGAACATCGACATCCAGAGCGAGAACCTCTCGGCAGCGCGTGGCCGCATCACTGATGCCGACTTTGCCAAGGAAACCGCCAACCTGAGCCGCACGCAGATTCTGCAGCAAGCAGGCACGGCCATGGTGGCTCAGGCCAACCAGCTGCCTCAGCAAGTGCTGAGCCTGCTGAAGTAAAGAACTCAGGCCTTGACGATGCGCTCTTACAGCAAGGCCTGACATGAACACAAAGCCCTGCACTGCAACTCCCCAGCTTCAGTGCAGGGCTTTGGCAAGAACGGGTAGCCAGACTGCCTGAAAAAAAGGAGTCGATGGAAATGCGCATGTTTTTCGTGTGCTCCCAACCATCGGATTCCATATCACCGAGTGAGCGTTAGAAAAAGGGGAAACTCAAATGGCAATGACCATTAACACCAATGTTGTGTCCATCAATGCACAACGCAATCTGGGGCTGTCTGGCAACTCGCTGGCGACCTCCATGCAACGCTTGTCTTCGGGCCTGCGTGTCAACAGTGCCAAAGATGACGCGGCCGGTCTGGCCATTGCCGAGCGCATGAGCACTCAGGTCCGCGGCCTGTCCGTGGCATCGCGCAATGCCAATGACGGTATTTCCCTGGCCCAGACAGCTGAAGGCGCACTGGGCAAGGTCGGCGACATGCTGCAGCGTATGCGCGAACTGGCTGTGCAGTCGGGCAATGCCACCAACAGCAAGTCCGACCGCGAAGCCTTGCAGTCCGAACTGTCCCAGCTGCGCGACGAAGTGGACCGCGTGGCCAAGACCACCAGCTTCAACGGTGCCAAGCTGCTCGACGGCGGCTTCACCGGTGCGGTTTTCCAGGTGGGCGCAAACTCCGGCGACAACATCACCGTGGGCGCTCTGGCCAACACCAAGGTCGATGAGCTGGGCAACTCGACCTATGGCAAGGCAGCGGATGTCACTGCGGCAACGGTCAAGACACAGGCTCAGGCCTCGATCTCGGCTGGCGATGTGACAATCAAGATCACGGGCTCCAATGGCACCGAGACTTCGGTCAAGATTGCCAAGGATGCCAATGTGACCGGGGATGAGGCCCTGGGCAAGGTGGTTGCGGCCATCAACTCCAAGACCGCCGACACCGGCGTGACAGCCTTCCTGAGCGACGACAAGACCAAGATCGAGCTGCGCGCCACCGAGAACCAGGCCAATGGTGAAGCCATTGCCAACATCAAGATCGATACCGGCGGCAGCATTGCTGCAGTGGATGTTGCGGCCGGTGCCGCCACCACAGGCGGTGGCAAGGGCATCGACAAGGTCGACATCAGCACCCAGTCCGGTGCCTGGGAAGCTCTGCAGCGTATCGACAAGGCCATCGACAAGGTGAACTCTTCCCGAGGTGACCTGGGTGCCATCCAGACCCGCTTCGAGAAATCGGTTGAGAACATCGACATCCAGAGCGAGAACATCACTGCAGCCCGCGGCCGCATCACCGATGCCGACTTCGCCAAGGAAACCGCCAACCTGAGCCGCACGCAGATCCTGCAGCAGGCCGGCACGGCGATGGTGGCCCAGGCCAACCAGCTGCCCCAGCAGGTCCTGAGCCTGCTGCGCTGATGACGGTAGTTGCCTGCGTCGTCTTGATGAAAGGCATCGCAGGCAAGCTTTCGTGAAAGTTTGCTTTTTGATGGCGGTCTTGCGCATGCAGGACCGCCTTTTTTGCGTGAGTCTGCAAAAAGCACTCAAGTTCTCCTCGAAAAAGCCGAGAAAGAGGCGGGAAAAGCTGTGAGTCCCGGGTCCAAAGCCGCGATAGACAAGGCCTCATGCTGCTTTTCATGCTTTTGATTTTTTCTTCTTGCCCCAGAATGGGCGGCAGTGATAGGCATGGACTGCGGGAGTCCACGGCCGCAAGGAGTAGAAAATGGCAGTTTCCTCTGTGGGTATTGGCAGTGGCCTGAACGTTTCGGACATCATCAGCAAGATGGTGTCTCTGCAAAAGCAGCCCTTGGAAGGACTGCAGGTCAAACAGCAGACCATCCAGACTCAGATTTCGACCTATGCTCAGATCAAGTCGCTGTCGAGCACGCTGGCCGATGCGAATGCCAAGCTCACACGCGATAGCGGCTGGAATTCGATGACCATCAACTCCAGCAACTCGGCAGTGTCGATGACGGTATCGGGTATCACCAGCGCCGCGACGTATGACGTGTCGGTGACCCAGCTCGCGCGATCACAGACATCGGTGAGCACTGCACGTGTCGTGGATCAGAAGATGGGGTCGACAGGCACGTTGAGCATCCAGAACACCAAGACCGGTGTGCCGGTGAATGTCGACTACACCAGCAGCGACACACTGACCACGCTGGCCGCGAAAATCAATGAAAAGGCCTCCGGCATGCAGGCCCTGGTGATGCGCGATGGCGCGGGCAACGAGCAATTGATGCTGCGCTCCAAGGCGACGGGGGCAGATGCTGCATTCAGCGTGACGGATAGCGGCTCCGCTGTGGGCAGTTTCTCCATCCCTGCCAACCAAGGGGCGCAGGATGCCAAGATCACCATCAATGGCGTGACGCAAGCCTCCAGCACGGACAATTTCGACAATGTGTTGCCGGGCTTGAAGATCACGGTCAACCAGGTGACGGTCGATCAGGCGACCAATGTGGACAAGCCTGCGCGCGTCTCCGTGACGGCCGACAAGACCGCCACCAAGAAAAACATCCAGGACTTTATAGACGCTTTCAATGCCCTGAACGACTTGCTGACCAAGACCACCAAGGGCATGCGGGACGAGAGCGGCAAACAGACATCCTTGGCCGACGAGAACGACCCTTCTGGACTGTTCCAGGGCGATTCGGCCACGATCAGTCTGCAAAGCAGCCTGCGCTCCCTGCTTAGCGGCTCGGCCAGCAATGCCACAGGCGATCTCAAGCGTCTGTCGGATATCGGTATCGAGTACAAGGATGGCACCTTGAGCATCACCAAGTCCGAAAAGCTGGACAAGGCACTGGACTCACCCGACGCCCTCAAGTCGCTTTTCGCAGCCAAGTCTTCCAACGATGGAACCGGTGGCGGCATTGCCGTGAGCATGAAGAAATTCACGGATGAACTGCTGGCCTATGACGGAACGCTGAACAGCAAGACCGACTCACTCGAATTGCGCAAAAAGAGCAATCTGAAGGACCAGGACAAGATCAACGCGGGAGCGACGACGCTGGAGGCCAAGCTGACGCGTCAATACTCGGCTTTGGACTCGCAGATGTCCTCCATCTCGGCGCTCAGCACCTACATGCAGAACCAGATTGCTGCCTGGAACAAGAGCAGCTGAGGATTCGCGCTTTGCGTAAAGCGGCTCAGTTCTGCACGGGGCCAAAAAAAACTTGATTTTGGAAAGCGACTGCCGATATCCGAGGTAAGTCGTTGACAAGGAAGCCTGCCATGTATACCCCCTCTTTTTCCCGCGCTGCGAGCGCCTATCGCCAGGTAGGTGCTCAGTCTGGCGTGGAAAGCGCATCGCCACATCGCCTGATCCAGATGCTGTTTGAAGGGCTGTTGCAGAACCTGAATGCTGCACGCGGCGCGATTGAGCGCGGCGAGGTGGAGATCAAGGGCACTCAACTGGGTCGTGCGGTGCGCATCCTGGAAGAAGGCCTCAAGGGCAGCCTCAACCGCGAACAGGGCGGAGAGCTTGCCGCCAACCTGGGTGCCTTATACGACTATTGCATTCAGCGCCTGACTCACGCCAATCTGCGCAATGACGTGCAGGCCGTGGAAGAGGTGGTTTCGCTGGTGGAGCCTGTCGCCCAAGGCTGGCAAGAAATCGGTTCCGTTCCCGCTGCTGCAGCCGGGCAATAAAACAATGCATATATGGAGCACACATTGATCGACTTCTACCGCGCCATTGAGGAAAGCAGCGCCAAGATGCTGCAGGCCGCCCAGGCCAAGGACTGGGACGGTGTTGCGCGTTATGAGGGCACTTGTGCCGTGCTGATCGAGCAGCTGCGCTTTCGTTCACGTGACGAAAAGCTGGCGCCCGAACTGCGCAAGGAAAAGGCGCGCATCATGCAACGCATCTTGCGCAACGATGCCCAGATTCGCGTGCTTGCCGAGCCCTGGCTGGCCAGCTTCGAGCATATGTTTGACGGCCAGCCGCATGTGATGCACTGATTGCAAAGCCACTCAAGCAAAGCCCTGCTGCAGCGATGCAACAGGGCTTTTTGCTTGCACGATCAAGACATCCATGAACCCGATGCCACAGAACGCCAAACGCTATCGATAGTGAAGCAGAAAACGCAGCCATGTCGATGCGTTTGCAAAAACAAAGCCGCCGCTTTGGCAGAGGGGATCTGCCCAAGCAGCGGCTTTTGTTGTGGTGAACGGCCCGCTCCTGGCCGACCGTTTCAGGTGATCAATGCGAGCGCATCTTGGTGCGCAGACGGGCGATGGCCTGGCTGTGCAGCTGGCAAACCCGCGATTCGGTCACGCCGAGCACGGCGGCGATTTCCTTGAGGTTCATGTCGTGCTCGTAGTACATGCCCATCACGTACTGCTCACGTTCCGGCAGGGCCTTGATGGCCTCGACCAATGCGGAGCGCATGCGCTGGTCACGCAGCAAGGCAAAGGGGTCGGCACCGGAGTCGGCCACATGCCGCTCCAGATAGTCGTCGCCATCGTCGCCGTCACCGCCGCCGATGTCCTCGAGATAGACCAGCTGCGTTCCGCGCACCTTGCCCAGCAGGGACTGATAGTCGTCCAGGGCCATGCCCAGCTCGGCCGCAATCTCCGACTCCAGCGGGGGCCGGCCCAGGCGCTGTTCCAGGCGGTTGAGCGCCTGCTCGATTTCCTTCTGGCTTTTGCGCGAGCTACGGCTCATCCAGTCGCCTTCGCGCAGTTCGTCCAGCATGGCGCCACGGATGCGCTGGCTGGCGAAAGTGTCGAATTGCACGCCTTGCTCGCTCTCGAAGCGCGACAGCGCTTCGGCCAGACCGATCATGCCGACCTGAATCAGATCATCCAGCTCGACGTTCGGTGGCAGTTTGGCGATCATGTGCAAGGCAATTCGACGCACAAGCGGCACATGCTGACGAATCAGCGCGTCGCGGTCGAGTTGGCCTTTGGCGGTGTACATGGCAGTCAATGGCTCCAGACAAGAGATTCAGATGCAGCAGCCGTCGTGGGCTGGGCATGCATGGGCAGGATGCAGGCCGTCTTGAGCATGTGCAGCGTGAGCTGATGCAGATCGCTGGCCTGACGCCAACGCAAGCGCATGAGCACCGGGGCGTCACCCAGATGGCGCTGCGAACACTGTAGCAGTGCATTCAGGCGCTGCAAGCGTGTCTGAGCATTTTGCTGGGCAGTCCGTGAACTGCTTTGCTTGCGGCTCCAGTCGTATTTCTGCGGACCATCAGCCGCGAGCGGTGCCTCCAGTGCAGCAATCGTGCACTCCACACCGGCAAACAAGGCCAGATGCTTGAGCTGACGGTAGCTTTCAATGAGGTGTTCGGAATCGGGCGGCACGACCAGCAGCGGCTGCAGGCCCTGGCCTTGCAGCAGCGGCGTCAGGGTCTCGCTGCTCGCATAGATGAGAACGGTGGTGTAGCCGCGCACATAGGCTTGCAGGGCGGTCAGCATGTCCAGCCCCATCTCGTCGGCAGAGGCCTTGAGCTGCTTGAGGCCCAGTCGCGCGGGCAGGCTTGCCACCGACTGGGCGTCGCCGACGCTCGCGCGAAGTCCCGCCTGAGCCTGCCAGGCATGCTGTGCCAGCAGTTGGGCAAGACCTGGCGTATGAAAGGATTCGGCCTGGCTGCCATCGAGCACCAGCACCTTCTGCCCCAGGCGCTGCAGCTGGGCACACAGCGGCCAGAGCACGGCCTGCTCGGCGGCCGCACCCGATGCGCTGTGCAGCACGGCGAGCACGCGCAAACCGGCGGTGCTGGCATCGCTCACATGCAGAGCCATGCCCTGATGCAATGGCGAGCGACGCTCAAGCATGGGCAGCCTCTGCGCTGCTGGCGGACGAAGGGGTGAAGAAGAAGTCGAGATCCAGCGACTGGGGATCAAAGGCCGACTTGGCCGCCGAGCGCATGGAGGCCGAGACCAGCAGTTGCGCATTGGCGCGCTCGAAGTCTTCGGGCACGCGCTGGCCATTGGTCACGCCGCGCAGCTGGATCTGATGACGAATCAGCGTATCCACCGAGGGACCGACCTTCACGGCTTCATCGACCTTGGTGAGGATGGCGTGTTGCGACCCGCGCGCCTTGAAGGCCTGCATGACATCGTCCTGCGCATCACCCTGCGCGGCCGCGTTGACGGCCAGCAGCTGCTGCACGCCCTCAATGGCCAGCACATCCATGATCTCGTCCTTGCGCGGATCACGCGGGGCCACACCGGTCGTGTCGATCAGCACCATCTTCTTGCTTTGCAGCAGACCGAGCAGGTCCTGCAGCGCAGCCTTGTCATGGGCCTGATGGGCCACCATGCCCAGCATGCGGGCATAGGTGCGCAACTGGTCATGGCCACCAATGCGATAGGTATCCAGCGTGATCAGACCCACGGATGCAGGACCGTGCTTGGCCGCGCACAGCGCCGCCAGCTTGGCCGTGGTGGTGGTTTTGCCCACGCCGGTCGCACCGACCAGGGCAAACACACCGCCTTGCTCGTAGATCGCAGGCTGAGCTGCATCGGTGCGCAGATTGCGCTCCAGCACCTGCATCAGCCAGCGTACGGCGTCACCGGCGGAGAGCGTCTCCGGCAGCTTCTCGATCAGTGCACGTGCAAGTGCGGGCGAGTACCCGGCGCGGATGAGCTTGTGCATCAGGCTGGACTGGATCGGGTTCTGGCGCGTCTGGCCCAGCCAAGTCAGCGTGTTGAAGCGCTCCTCGATCAGATCCTTCATGGACTGCATCTCCTGCATGAAGTTCTGCGGGGCAGCCACGCTGGCAGGTCTGGCGCTTTCCTTGAGCAGGATCTTCTCGGGGCGCAGAGGATTGTGGCGAACCACCGCAGCACTGGCCGTCTGAGACTTGGCGGCCATGGCGGGGCGCTCGTTGTTGCGCTCCTGCACGCGCTGGGCAAAAGTGGGCAGCGCTTCGCTGCTGTCCAGCGAAGACTCATGGCGACGGCGCAGCATGCGTTCGCGCACATAGTCCTGGAAAGTCAGCGTGCTCATGGACAGTTGCTCCACATCGTCCTGCACGGAATGCTGGGCCAGTTCATTGATGGCCTTGACCGGCTTGGCCTGAATCTGCATTTCGCGGGCCTGCTCTTCCTTGGCGGTCTGGCGCGCCTGCACATGCTCCAGCGTACTCATGGCTTCGCCGCCCTGGCTGCGCCTGGCAGCAGCGGGAGCCAGAGGCGAGTGCTCCTTGCGCAGGCTCATGCCTTCGTCGCTTGCGCGGCGCTCCAGTGCCTTTTGCAGCGGCGAGCCGGTCTGCATGCCGGCATCCATGTCCTGAAAGGTCTCTTCGGCCGTGGCCATGACCTCCACTCCGTCCGGCGTCTGGCGGTTGGAGAGAATCAGGGTGCCGTCGCCAAAAACCATGCGCGCCTTGGCCAGGGCCTCGCGGGCAGTCGGGGCGTAAAAGCGTTTGATATTCATGCGGTTGCACCTTTAAGAATCGGGCCGATGCGGATGGTGTGCGTCTCGGGAATCTCGCTGTGCGCGAGCACCTGCAGACGCGGCGCCACACGGCGCAGCAGCTTGGCAAGAGAGTTGCGGATGACGTCCGGCACCAGCAGGCAGGCGGGCAAGCCCAGCTCTTCCTGTTGGTTGGCCACATCGACCGCTTTTTGTGTGAGGATTTCAGCCACGCCGGGGTCCAGCGATGGCGCATTGGGGTTCGACAGTGCCTGCACCAGCAGACGCTCCAGGCCGGGCTCGATGGCAATCACGTTGAGTTCGCGGGTCGGACCGTAGATCTGCTGCACGATGGCAGGCGACAGCGCAATGCGCACGCGACGCGCCAGCTCCACCGGATCAGCCGTCTGCGTGGCGTTTTCGGCCAGCGTTTCGATGATGGTGCGGATATCACGAATGTGCACAGAGTCCTCCAGCAGCAGCTGGAGCACTTTCTGGAACGTTGTGATGGGCACCATTTTCGGGATGACTTCTTCGATGAGTTTGGGGGCCAGCTTGGCCACATGGTCAACGAGCTGCTGCGTCTCGGTACGAGACAACAGCTTGGCCGCGTGCACTTGCATCAAGTGTGACAAATGCGTCGCCATCACGGTTTCCGAATCAACGACGGTAAAACCGGCCATTTGTGCCGCTTCCTTCTGCCGCTCGTCAATCCAGTGCGCGGGCAGGCCAAAGGCCGGATCGGTCGTTGCCGTGCCGATCAGCGGCGTGGTGATGCCGCCGGGGTTGATGGCCAGGAACATGCCGGGGAAGGCTTCGCCCTCACCCACCATGACGCCGCGCAGCGTCATGCGATAGGCGCTGGGCTTGAGCTCCAGGTTGTCGCGCACATGCACGGCCGGCGGCAGAAAACCCACCTCCTGCGCAAACTTGCGGCGCACACCCTTGATACGCGTCAGCAGGTCTCCCTGACGGCTCTTGTCCACCAAGGCAATCAGGCGGTAGCCCAGCTCCAGGCCCAGCAGATCCACGGGTTGCAGATCGTCCCAGCTCGCTTCGCCGTCACCCTGCACAGCCTGCTGCTGGGGCGCCGCGGCGCTGCTTTCTTCTGCAACGCGGGCTTTCTCCCGCTTGTCCAGCATCCAGGCACCCCAGCCCAGCAAGGCCCCCATGCTGATGAACACCAGATGCGGCATGCCGGGGATCAGGCCCAGCAGGATCATCACGCCGGCCGTGATGCCCAGCACCTTGGGCGACATGAACAGCTGCTGCACGATCTGGCGGCCCATATCGGATTCCTTGCCCACGCGCGAGATCACCATAGCCGATGCCACCGAGATCAGCAGACCCGGAATCTGCGCCACCAGCGCATCGCCCACGGCCAGCAGGATGTAGCTGTCAGCCGCCTGGCCCGCGGTCAGGCCGTGCTGGGCCATGCCGATGATCAGGCCGCCGATGACGTTGATCACCAGAATCAGGATGCCGGCAATCGCGTCGCCGCGCACAAACTTGCTGGCACCGTCCATAGAGCCGAAGAAATTGGCTTCCTCGCCCACTTCGGCACGGCGGCGCTTGGCTTCCTTCTCGTCGATCAGGCCGGCGTTCAGATCGGCGTCCACGGCCATCTGCTTGCCGGGCATCGCGTCCAGTGTGAAGCGGGCCGAGACTTCGGCAATACGCTCTGCACCCTTGGTAATCACCACGAAGTTGATGACAACCAGAATGCTGAACACGATCAGACCCACGGCAAAGTTGCCGCCGATCAGGAAGTGACCGAAAGCCTCGATCACCGCGCCCGCAGCGCCGGGGCCGGTGTGGCCCTCCATCAGCACCACGCGCGTCGACGCCACGTTGAGCGACAGGCGCATCAGCGTGGTCAGTAGCAGCACCGAAGGGAAAGCCGCGAAATCCAGCGGCTTGATCATGTAGGCCGCCACCATCATCACCATCAGCGCCACGGCAATGTTGAGGGTGAAGAAGGTGTCCAGCAGCCATGGCGGCACAGGCAGCACCATCAGGCCCAGAATGGCCACCACCAGTATGGGAGCAGTCATCCCTTGCAGGGCACCGGCATTGGAGCCAGACCACTTCTGGAGCAGTTGCAGACGATTCGACGACATCACAGATTACCTTCTTGCTGCGCAGCAGCATCGACCGCCGCAGGCGGGGTGCGACCACGGTGCGGATCCAGCTCCACGGGCACGGGGGGCTCGCCCAGGGCATCGGGCATGGCCCCCTGGCCGCTCAGTGCAGCCTTGAGACGATAGACATAGGCCAGCACCTGGGCCACGGCCGTGTAGAGCGCGGCGGGGATGGCCTGATCCAGATCGGCATGGGCATAGAGAGCGCGCGCCAGCATGGGCGACTCCAGCACCGGAATCTGATGCGCGCCCGCAATTTCGCGAATCTTGAGCGCCACCAGATCCGTGCCCTTGGCGATCACCTGGGGCGCAGCCATGGTGGCGTCGTCATAACGCAGCGCCACGGCATAGTGGGTAGGGTTGGTGACTACAAAGTCGGCTCTGGGCACGGCCGAGACGCTGGCCCGGTCGGCGATCTCACGCTGCTTCTGGCGAATCTTGCCCTTGAGCTGCGGGTTGCCTTCGGACTCCTTGTGCTCCTGCTTGACTTCCTCATGACTCATCTTGAGGCGCGACTTGAAGAGAAAAGCCTGCAGTGGCACGTCGATCAGGGCCACCAGCAGCACCACGATCAACAGCAGGGTGACGCCCGTAGTCAGCCAGGAGCCCACCATGGCGAGCGCCATGGGCGATGGCTGGGCCGAAACCGATGCAATCTCGGCAATATTGGCACTCATGTACTTCCAGGCCACGAAGCTCAGCACGATGGTCAGGAACACCATCTTGACCACCGTGGTCAGTTGCTGCTTGGAGAACAGATTCTTGAGGCCAGACAAGGGATTGAGCTTGCCAAAGCGCGGCTGAATGGGCTTGAAGCTGAAGATCCAGCCACCTGCGGCCACGCCGGACAGCACCGAGGCCGTGGTGGTCACCAGCGCAAAGATCACGGAAATTCCAAGACCCAGCATCAGCATGGACTGAAAGCGCTCCAGCATCAGCGCCGGAGTCTTGGCTGTCACGGCATTGAACACCAGTTGCTGGGCCATGGCCTCGCGCAGGTGATTCATCATGGGCTGGGTGCCCATCAGCACCAGCAAAGCGCCCGTGCCCAGGATTGCCAGGTGCGACAGATCGCGCGAGCGCGCACCCTGGCCGTCTTCACGCGTCTTCTGCAGCTTGCGTTCGGTGGCGGGCAGGTTTTTGTCTTGGGATTCGGACATGGCGCACGGACGGATTGGATGTCCCAATTGTCCGAATCCGGCGCCCCTGCAATGCGTGGATAAGCGGCAGCCAAGCCCTGCTTATGCACGACTCTGCCCCACAGCATGTTCATCAACTTGATAGCTACTATCTCCCACCTGCAATGGGATAGAGCCTGCTTTCAGCGAATTTTCATCCAGACACTCAGGTCTGAGCCTGGGGCATGCCCAGCCTGAGTTCACTGAGCATGCGCAGCAGCATCCGGTTGAGGTCCTCGGCCTCCCACTCCTCCTGCTCGCGCAACTGCCGGATGGGCGCCGGGTCGCGGCTCTCCAAGGCCTGGCTCATCTGCAGCACGGCAGCATAGGGACCGGTGCGCGTGACGATGGCATCGAAGATGCGCTCGTTCAGTGGTGTGCGTCGCAAGATGGTAGCCACCGGCTCATGCAGCAGCAGATCCAGCTGCGAGAACAGGCTGCACAGATACATCTCGCGCTGCAGATCCAGGCTCACCCCGGCCTCAATCAGTTGCTCGGCCAGTCTTGCGCGCAGCACGACCTGGGTGCGCAGAGGCACCAGATCCTGTTCGGTGCAGGCATGGGGCAGCTGGTCGGCCAGCCAGCGCTCCAGCGTGCCAAGCCCCAGCATCACCAGCCCGCGGCGCAGCGAGTCCACGCCGCGGCGCAGGCCCAGCGCGGCCGAGTTGGTATAGAGCAGAAAGCGATAGGCCAGCACCGGGTCCGAACCCAGTATCTCTTCCATCACATCCAGGGACTGTTCCTTGTCGATGGCCTTCATGAGCCTGAAGAGCGCATCGCGCGAGGGCTGGGGCTGCTGCAGCCGAAAAGCCTGCATGGTGTCTGCCACGGGCCAGCCGGCCACGGCGGCCGCTTCGTGCTCGTCGAGACAGGAGCGCGCCAGCTCCAGACTCTGCAGGCTCTGGTACATCTGGCCGTCCAGCAGATTCAAGGGCTGGGTGGCAAAAAAGCCCGAAGCGGCCTCCTTGTCTGCATCCTTTGCCTGCTGGCTTGGGCGCACCACATTGGGCAGTCCCGCAGCCCCTTCTGGCGGCAGGCTCAGCAGGCTGCTGGCAAAGCAGCGCGCTGCATCGGCATCGGGCACATCGGCCAGCGATCCTCCCCAGACCAGCATCAGCCCGCGCGCCTTGGCCTTCTGCACCAGCTCGTAAATACCTTCATCCTGCTGCAGCCAGTCGCCGCGCACCTCGATCCAGGGGCTACCCTGAGGTGCATGTTCGAGAAGATTGCACAGAACCTGGCGGGACTGTGGCGATATCAGCAACGGCGGCGCCTGACGGCTCCAGATCTCGTCCACGGTACGCAGAAAATGCGCCATGTCGGCAGAGCTTCCAGAGTCCTCATGCACATAAAGCTGAATTCCTGCCAGGCGTCGCGTACGTCCCCAGAGCGGCCGATAACCAAGAGTCAAAGAGCTGAGGGCAGACTGGGTCATGGAGGATTTGGACAGGTGAACGACGAGACATCAAGACGGGCAGAGCCCGCAGGAATCAGCCGATGTAGTTGAACAGTGACAGCTTCTGGATCTGAGCATAAGACTGCAGAGCCGCCTGCAGACCCACGGTCTGGGTTTCTTTTTCAGAAAGCGCGGGAATCATATCCAGATCTTCGGCTCTTGAGCGGTCAGCCTCTTGCTGCAACGACTGTGCGGACAGTCCGGTTTCAATGCGATCGGCACGATTGAGCAAGTCTCCCGCAAAGCTCTGCACGGTCTGCATACGGCTCATGCCGGTATCGATTTCCGCCAGGCCCTTGGTGATGGCATGGGTCAATGCCCCCGTCGCCGTGGAGCCGTCGGTATTGCTGCCGTTGCGCACGGCATCGATCGCCTTGTCCAGCACGCTGAAAATATTCGAGCGCTGGCTGGGTGACACGGTAAAGCTGTCGCCAGCGGCAGGTTCGCCCGTGATGGTCAGCTTCATGCCAGCCACCTCGATCGCCTCACCCGATTTGTAAGGCTTGAAGGTCGCTCCGCCATCCAGGCTGTACTGAGGCTTGCCGTCGGCATCCATGGAGAACTCGACGCTGACCGGCGTGGTCAGCGCGGTTGCGGCGGACGGGTCCGAGATCACGCCCACATCGGCCCAGGCCTTGCCCTTGTTGCTCTGGTTTGCATTGACTTCCAGCACGCCGTTTCCGGTCGGCACATTCATCCATGCAGCTGCACCATCGAGCGAGTTGGGAATGCTGTTGTCGCCGCTGCCGGACTGACCGGGCTGGCCCGCGAACGTGTAGCCCTGCACGGGCTGCTCGGAGCTGTCGAGGCCGCGAAACAGCGGCAAGCCATTGCTGTCCTTGCGGTTGGCATAGCTCATGAGCTGGTCGCGCAGGCTTGTCATCTGCGCCACCAATGCATCGCGCGAGGTCTGGTTGAACGTGCCATTGCCCGCATTCACCAGCAGATCGCGGAAATCCTGCAAAGCCTTGTTGGCCTCGCCCAGAGTCGATTCACCATAGGAGATGATATTGCGTTGCGCGTCCAGAGAGCGCTGATCGGACTCGGTGCGTGTCAGCCTGGTACGAGCGCGCTCGGCCTGGGCGGCCGCCACCGGGTCGTCGCTGGCGCGCAGCACGCGCTTGCCGGCGGTAATCTTGTCCATCAGATCGACCAGATTGCTCTGGCGCGAATTGATGTTGCGAACCGAGCTGTCATACATGCTGGCCGTGCCAACGCGGGCGATATTGGTCATGATTGGCTCCTTGTTGCGGATCAGCGGCCCACGGCCTGAACCACGCTGTCAAAAATTCCCTGTGCCACCTGCAGCATCTTGGCCGAGGCCTGGTAGGCCTGCTGGAACTGCAGCAGCTTGGCGGCTTCTTCATCGAGGTTGACTCCCGACACAGCCGTGCGGTCAGCCTCCAGATTGTCGGCAATCGTGCTGGAGAGCTTGGCGGCGTAATTGGCACTCTGGGTGCGCGTGCCGACCTGAGCGATCAGTGCCGAGTAACCGTCGCTGAGACTGGTACCGCCATCAAACACCTTGGCGTCGCGCAGATCCATAAAGGCCCCCGCATTGCCGGCATTGCGCGTATAGGCGTCACCATATTGAGGATCCAGCGCATCGCCCACCAGTACCGAATCGCCGTCGTGAGGCGTCCCCGTCAGCGTGATGGACCAGCCATCGACCTCAATAGGTTGGCCAGACACATAGGGCTTGCCACTGACGTTGCTGCCAGCGTTGCTGGATCCCGAAACGGTATAGCTGATATTGCCTTGCGCATCGGTTTGGAAGCTCAGTTGCACACCGGTAGTCGTAGGCGGCACCGTGAAGTCACCCGAATTGACTTTCAGTCCCGCCAACTGCAGATTGCCTTTGTTGCTCTGCGACATGCCCGCTGTAATCGGATTGGCTGCAGCCAGATCGCGCGGCGAGGACACCAGGGCCTTGAAGTCATGCGCCACATTGGCATAGGGCTGAAACAGAACGGACTCGCCTTTTGCTCCGGCACCCGATACGTTGAAGCGCAGACCGTCAACCGTGGTCGTGGCCAGCTCATTGATATCGGCAAAATCCGTGACCTTGTTGTCCGACAGACGAATCAGTGACAACGCGCCGTTGTCCTTGAACAGCACCTTGTAATCGGAGGCTTGATAGCCCGTGTAGTCCAGCGGCGTCTTTGGAATGCTGGTGGAAGCCGTATCCACGAACTGCGCCTGCGCCGTGATGCCTGCAATCGAGGTATGCCCCACAACCGTGCTGGGCACGGTGAACAGGGCAGAGCCCGGCTTGCCATCCAGAGTCAGGCCGCTTTGCTGCTGCTGATTCATGGCAGCACCCAGCGTGGCCGCCATGCGGCCCAGCAAATTGCGGCCCTCGGTCAAGTCGGAGTTCTGAAATTGCAGCAGACCCGCCAGCTCACCGCCACCAACCATATTGGCCGTCAGCTCCACCGTCTGTCCGCTGCCTTGCTGGAAGTACAGGCTCATCTGGCCGCTGCCAGGGTATTGCACAGACTCCTTGAGACTGAGTTGCGCGGCAGTCTGCCCCATCACCAGTGGCTGGCTGCCGCCAACAAACAGCGTGATGGAGCCATCGCCGGCGTCGACCTGCGAGGTCTGCACATATTTGTTGATGTCACGCACCAGCTGATCGCGCTGATCCAGCAGGTCGTTGGGCACACCGCCAGTCGCCACAGCCCGGCTGATCTGCGAGTTCAGCGACGCGACCTGGCTGGCCAGGCTGTTGACCACGTTCACATCGTTGGTCATCTGCTGCTTGGTGTTGTAGTCCAGCTCATCGAGCTGACCGGAAGCCGAGCGAAAGCGCGCAGCCAGCTCGTTCATGCGTGTGAGCACCACGTTGCGCGAAGTCAGGTCCGTGGGAGCACTGCTCACATCGGCAAAAGAGTTCAGCATGTCGTTGACTGCAGCGCCCAGGCCATTGCTGCCGCCCGAAAACACTTCCTGCATCTGATTGAGCGACTGCGAGCGCGCAGCATCCGATGCGCTGACCGCGCTGGCCGCTGCAGCCTGGCGGTTGAGCAGCTCGCTGAAGTTGCGCAGGATGGTGGCCACATCGGCGCCGTTGCCGATATAGCCGTTGCCGATGTTCTGACCCGCCGAGGTCTGGAAGGCCACGCTCTGGCGCGAGTAGCCCGCGGTGTTGACGTTGGCGATGTTGTGCCCTGTGGTTTGCAGGGCGATCTGGTTGGCCATCAGGGCGCGTGCGCCCACGTTCAGAAGACTCATGACTGGTTCTCGGTGATCTTGTTGATCTGGGCGGCACGGGCGTTGGCGCCCAGACGGCTTGCGACGTTGGTGCTGCCGGCGTTGGCGACTGTGACCTGGGCCACGCTCTGGATGGCGCGGCTGAGCTTTTGCGCATAGGCCGGATCGGTGGCGTAGCCGGCCTTTTGCAGCTCGCTGGCATAGGCCTGGGCAGAACCGGTCTGGGCCATGGCTTTTTCGTAGCGCGGATTGCTGCCGATCAGGCGTGCGTAGTCGCGGAAGGACTCCTCGTAGGAGTCATAGGCGCGGAATTTGGCCGTCACCTTCTTGGGCGCGCCATTGATGTATTCGGTGGTCGTGACTTCGGCAACCTTGCCCGTCCAGCTGCCACCGGCCTTGATGCCGAACAGGTTGAACGAGTTGCTGCCGTCCTTGTTGCGGATCTCGCTCCTGCCCCATCCCGTTTCATGCCCTGCCTGGCCGATCATGTAGTGGGCCGGGATGCCGCTCTCGCTGGCCACGCGCTGGGCCGCGCCGGTGTGCGCCGTGACGAAGTTGTCGCGCCCCTTGGGAGCCGGTGCATAGGCCTTGATCGTTTGCGCAGCCTGGCTGCGGCTGCCGCTCCAGGCACCGTTGCTGCCCACATTGCGCCAGGCATTGCGGCTCAGGCTCAAAGTGGAAGGCACGGCAATTTCGGCGTCCTCGGCAGCGTCGACTCCCATGCTGCGCGCCAGCTGCTTGCTGATGGCATCGGTGAGACCGCCGGGCTGTCCCGCCATGGCCACCGAAAGTTGTTGATCCAGCAGGTCGGTGCTGAGATTGCCCTGCGCGCTGTCGAGCAGACCGGACTTCATGGTCGCCTCGCGCATACTCTTGATCATCTCGCGCATGAACAGCGATTCGAGCTGCTTGGCAGTCTCGCGCGCAGCCTGCGGGCTGTTCTCGCCGGCCGCCGTCTTGAGCGCATTGAGCGAGCGTGCATCGACAGCCAGCGCATTGCTGGCCGCCAGCGATGAAGAATGGGGCAATGACGTGCTCATATCACCTCCAGCTCGGCGTCCATGGCGCCCGCGGCCTTGATGGCCTGCAGGATGGCCAGCAGGTCCTGCGGCGTGGCGCCCAATGAATTCAGTGCCCGCACCACATCGGTGAGCTGGGGCGAATTGGGCATGTTGATGACCTTGCCGGGCTCCTGCTTGACCTGGATATCGGACTTCTGCGCCACCACGGTCTGCCCTTGCGAGAACGGTGCGGGCTGGCTGATGACCGGCGTGGTGCTGATGGTGATGGACAGGTTGCCGTGCGCAATCGCGCAGGGGCCCAGGGTCACAGCCTGATTGAGCACGATGGAGCCGGTGCGGGCATTGATGACCACCTTGGCCGCCGGCTTGGAGGTCTCGATGGGCATCTCCTGAATCTCGGCAATCATGCGAACGCGCGAGCCCGGGTCGATGGGTGCATTGACCTGCACCGTGCGCCCGTCCAGTGCCATGGCCGTACCGGCACCCATGCGCTGGTTGATGGCGCGCACCATCTTGTCCGCAGTCTGGAAGTCGGTCTGATTCAGTCCCAGCGTGATTGTGTTGCCCTGGTTGACGGGGGTGGGCACGGCACGCTCCACCTGCGCGCCCTGCGGCACGCGGCCCGCGTTCAGGTGATTGACCTGCACCTTGGAGCCGCCGGCCGCAGCCCCGGCTCCACCGACCACCACATTCCCCTGGGCCAGCGCATAGATCTCGCCGTCCGCGCCGCGCAGCGGTGTCGCCACCAGCGTGCCGCCCTTGAGCGACTTGGCGTTGCCCATGGAGGAGACATTGATGTCGATGGCCTGGCCGGGCTGTGCGAAGGCCGGCAGCTCGGCCGTGATGATCACCGCCGCCACGTTCTTGAGCTGCAGCTGGGCCGCATTGCCCGAGGCCGGCAGGGCGATGCCCATCTGCTCCAGGTAATTGGCCAGCGCCTGCTTGGTGTAGGGCATCTGTGTGGTCTGGTCGCCCGTGCCATCGAGGCCGACCACCAGACCGTAGCCTGTCAACTGGTTGCTGCGCACGCCCTGGATGGCGGCAACCTCCTTGATGCGTGTGGCATGCGCAGGCAGGGTGAGCCCGCTGGCGCCGAGGGCTGCGACCACCAGCAAGGCGGTGTGCGCAGGGCGCAGTGACAGGAGCGTGGACAGTACTTTCATACTGCCCATTCTCGGAAGAATCAGAACGGCATAACGTTCAAAAAGAACCGGGACAACCAGCCAATTGACTGGGCTTCACCGGCCTGGCCACGGCTGCGCGATTCGACGCGCAGATTGGCCACCTGAGTCGATGCCACGGTGCTGCCCGGACGCAGCGAGCGCGGGTCCACCGTGCCCGTGAAACGCAGCACATCGACGTTGTGGTTGACGCCGATCTGCTTCTCGCCGGCAATCACCAGATGGCCGTTGGGCAGCACATCGACCACGGTGGTGGCAATCGAGCCCGTGAAGGTATTGTTGCTGGTGGTGGCGCCCGAGCCCTTGAAGTCGTTCTTGCTCTCGGCACCCAGGGTGAGCGCATCGGCCACCGTCTTCTCGGCGCCGCCCCTGAGCAGCGGCAGCGAGGTGATGCCCGTGCTCAGCTCGTTGGCTCGCCCGACCTTGGAATCCGTGCTCTGGCTGGCTGAAACGCGCTCCACGATCTGCACCGTCACCGAGTCGCCCACCATGCGGGCGCGCTGATCCTCGAACATGGGCCGGTAACGGCTGGCATTGAACAGGCTGCCGGTGGGATTCTGGGCCGTCTGCTCGCGCGGCTGCAGCACGGGAGGCGCCGTCGAGGGCATGTCCACGGGCGGCGGCGGATTGAGCGTGACGCAGCCCGAAACCAGCAGGGCCGCAGTGAGGGCACAGACCGTCGGGCAATGGGAAACAATGGCTTTGAACATGGCGGCAAGTCCTTGGCAGTCAGGCGCTTCGCCCCTTGTGCCCTGCGTGCGCAATGCACGCTATTGAAATCAGCGCTTTTAGCGCTTGTCCTGAATGGAAATCAGCATCAAATTAACCTGAAAACCATATGCATCAAGCGCAAGCTGCTCCTCAGTACATGGTGATCAATCAGAGCTGTGCCAGCTTGGCCAGCATCTGGTCGGAAGTCTGGATCGCCTTGGAATTCATTTCGTAGGCGCGCTGGGTCTGGATCATGGTCACCAGCTCCTGGACCACATTCACGTTCGAGGCTTCCAGATAGCCCTGCTGAATCGTGCCCAGACCGTTGGTGCCGGGCGTGCCCTGCTGGGGCTGGCCCGAGGAGGCGGTCTCGACGTAGAGGTTCTGGCCGCGCGGCTCCAGGCCTGCGGCATTGATGAACTGGCTCATCGCGATATTGCCCACCTGCTGCGGCGCAGCCTGGCCGGGCATGGTGACGCTGACCACGCCATCATGGCTGATGGACACCTTGGTCGCGCCTTGAGGGATGGTGATGCCGTTGGCCACGGGCAGGCCGCTGGACGTTACCAGCTGACCCTGGGAATCGACCTCGAACGAGCCGTCGCGGGTATAGGCAATCGTGCCGTCGGGCATGTTGACTTCGAAGAAGCCGTTGCCGTTGATCGCCACATCCAGCGCATTGCTCGACTGCTGCAGGCTACCCTGCAGAAAGTTGCGGCTGGTGGCCACGGTGCGCACGCCCAGGCCCAGATGCAAACCTGTGGGCAGCTGGTTCTGCTCGGTGGTCTGCGAACCCGACTGGCGCAGGTTCTGATAGATCAGATCCTCGAAGACCGCATTCGCGCGCTTGTAGCCCGTGGTGGAGACGTTGGCCAGATTGTGCGAGATCACGTCCAGCTGCGTCTGCTGGGCTTCCATGCCGGTCTTGGCAATGAACAGCGAATTGATCATGACGTATTCCTTTGGCTATCAGCCGTTCATGCTCAGCAGCTGGCTGGCGGATTTATCGTTGGTTTCTGCGGTCTGCAGCAGCTTCATCTGCTGCTCGAACTGGCGCGAGGCGGCGATCATGCCGACCATGGTTTCGACGGAGTTCACGTTCGAGCCTTCGATCGAGCCCGACAGCAGGCGCGCCGTCTCGTCGTTGGGCAGCGCATCGCCCTGGGCCGCGCGGAAAAAGCCGTCATCGCCGCGCACCAGCGGCTCGTCGACGGGCGGCGTGACCAGCTTGACTCGGCCCACGGCCACGGGCAGCTGGTTGCCCATCTTCGCAGTCAGCGTGCCGTCCGAGCCCAGGGAGATCGTGGACTCGGGCGGGATATCGATGGGCGCACCGCCATCGGAGAGCACGGCCTGGCCGTTGCTGTTGACCAGTTGCCCTTCGGGCGAGATCTCGAACACGCCGTTGCGCGTGTAGGCTTCCTGGCCATCGAGCCCCTGCACGGCAAACCAGGCGCGACCCATGGCCATGGCATCCAGCGCGCGGCCGGTGCGCTGGGCCGGGCCGGGAGTGTCCTGATAGCCGGAGGTGGCCTCCAGCGCAAACACGCGCGTACCGGCTCCCGTGCCCTGCAGCGGCACCGAGCGGAAGGTGGACATCTCGGCGCGAAAGCCGTTGGTGCCGGCATTGGCCAGATTGTGGGCCAGCACGGCCTGACGCTGGGCAGCCGCGTTGGCCCCCGTCATCGACGTATAAATTATTCTGTCCATGCTGACCTTTCTTGCGTCAAATCACTCGCTTTTTCCGCCTCCCCCGGATGCCGGCGCTCAACCGGCGCGTCCGGGGTGAGGCCCAAAGCGCCTCAGAGGCTTGTCCGTTAACGCAGATTCACCAGGGTGGAGAACACCTGATCCTGCGTCTTGATGGTCTGGGCGTTGGCCTGGTAGGAGCGCTGCGCCGTCATCATGTTGACCAGCTCGGCCGTCAGATCCACGTTGGACTCTTCCAGCGCGCCCGACTGCAGCGAGCCGAAGGTGCCGGTCTGGGCCGAACCATTGAGCGCAGGGCCGGAATCGGAGGTGGCCACCCATTTGTTGTTGCCGATGGAGCCCAGACCCTGGGTATTGGTGAAGGCCGCCAGGGCGATCTGGCCTTCGGTACGCGTGACACCGTTGGAGTAGGAAGCCACGATGGAGCCGTCGCGGCCCACATTGATACCGGTCAGCGCGCCCGAGGTATAGCCGTCCTGCTTGAGACTGCTGACGGCGAACTTGGTGCCGAACTGGGTCAGGCCGCCGAAATCGAAGGCCACGTCGAAGGCCGGCAGGCCGTTGGGGTTGGCCGTGCCGCCGCTGATGCTCAGGTCCAGCGTGGTGCCAGATCCTGTGGTCGGGGCGTTCGGGGTGACGCTGGTGAGCTTGCCGCTGGCATCGAACACGGCCGTGCCGATGGGAGTGGCCGAGGCATCGAGAGAGTTGAAGATGTTCCAGGTGTTGCCTGTGGCATCTTTCTCGAAATACAGATTGACGGGAATGGCCGTGCCCTGGGTGTCATACACATTCAGCGAGGTGCCATAGGTAGCACGCGGCGTGGCGGCCACCGGCGGCGTGGCTGTGGCGTCGCCGGCAGCATCCGTGGCGCGCGCATCCAGATTCAGCTCCACATTCACTGTGGATGTCTGCTTGGCGGGAATCGGCTGCCCTGTGGGAAAGCTCATCGGCACGGGAGTGGCACCCGACTGGATCTTGCCGGTCGTAGGATCGACCACATAGCCCATGACATTGTCGTTGTCCACGGTCTTGAGGTTGCCCTCCTTGTCCAGACCGAAGTTGCCGGCGCGCGTATAGGCGATGCTGCCGTCGCTTTGCTTGACGACGAAAAAGCCGTTGCCGTTGATGGCGAGGTCCAGGTTGTTGCCCGTCGAAGTGATGGAGCCCTGCCGGAACTGCTGGGACACTGCGGCCACGTTGACGCCGATGCCGCTGCTCTGGCCGCTGGCCGAGCCGATGGCGCTGGCGATCATTTCAGCGAAGTCGGCGCGCGATGCCTTGAAGCCCGTGGTGCTGGAGTTGGCGATGTTGTGGCCGATGACGTCCAGATTCTTGCTGGCGGCGTTCAAGCCCGAGAGACCTTGTTGAAAACCCATGATGTGCTCCTCAATCAGTAAACGGCCTTGATGCCGGAATAAGCCACGCTGCTGCCGTTATCGAGTTCCAGCGACAGCGCGCCGTTGGCCGAGCTGGCGGCGATCACGGCATGAGGCGCCAGCGGTGTGGATGCCACGGCGGTCGTGCCATTGGTGGCCACCACGCTGTAGCGCAGCTGCGAGGAGTCGCCGCTGTATTTGTCCTTGCCTTCCCAGGTGAAGTAGTTGCGACCGGCCGCGCCGGCACCCAGATCGATGGTGTCCACCAGCTCGCCGCTGGCCGTGGTGATCTGGATCTTGACGCTGGCCGCCTGGTTTTCCAGATCGAAGGCAGCGGTATGCGTGCCGTCGGCCGCCACGCCCAGCGTGTTGCCCTCGGTCAGCACCGTGCGGCCGATCATGGAAGTGCCTTGCAGCACCTGCATGGCGGAGAACTGGCTGGACATGGAAGCCATGGTCTGGTTCAGCTGCTGAATGCCAGTCACGGTGTTGATCTGCGCCATCTGCGAGGTCATTTCCGCGTTGTCCATGGGATTCATGGGGTCCTGGTTGTTGAGCTGGGCCACCAGCAGCTTGAGGAAACGGTCCTGCGCCTCGTTGGGGTCGGTTACCGAGTTCTTGGTATTGCTGGTGGTGTTGGTCGTGGTGCCGTCCACGCTGCTTGCGCCGTAGATCATGTGTGTGTTCCCGGGCTTACTGGCCCATTTGCAGAGTCTTGAGCAGCAGCGTCTTGGCCGTGTTCATGACTTCCACGTTGTTCTGATAGGAGCGTGACGCCGAGATCATGTTGACCATCTCGTCCACGGCGCTCACGTTGGAATGGGTGACATAGCCCTCGCCATCGGCCAGCGGGTTGCTGGGGTCGTGAATGCGGCGTCCGGGCGTGTTGTCCTCGCTGATGGCATTGACCTTGACGCCTGCGCTGCCGTCATTGCCCATGGGCACGGTCTGGAACACGACCTGGCGCGCCTTGTAGACGCTGCCATCGGGGCCGGCCACGGCATCGACGTTGGCCAGATTGGAGGCCACCACGTTCAGACGCTGGGACTGGGCGCTGACCGCGCTGCCCGAGATATTGAAGATGGAAAACATGGACATGGTTTAGCTCCTGGGCTTACTGGCCTTGAATGGCGCTGAGCATGGTCTTGGCCTGGCCGTTGATGAAGCGCAGCGTGGCTTCGTAGCGCACTGAGTTGTCGACAAAGTTGGCGCGCTCGCGATCCAGATCCACGGTGTTGTTGTCCAGGCTGGGCTGGGAATTGACCGCATAGCCAAGCTTGGCCTTGAGTGCCTCGTCCGACATCTGCGCCTGCAGCGGGATATGGCCTGCCGTCGTGACGCTGGCCTGGGTCAAGGGCTTGGGCCCGCTGGTCGCGGCCATCAAGGCTTCGCGGAAATTGAAGTCGCGCGCCACATAACCAGGGGTGTCGGCATTGGCGATATTGCTGGCAATCGCACGCTGGCGCTCGGCGCGCAGCAGCAGCGCCTCGCTTTGGAAGTCCAGTCGTTCGGTCATTTTGTTCAGCATTACGGCCTCGCTTTCAGAATTCGGGGATGCCGGAGCCCACGGACTGCGGCATGCGAGGATTATGAAAATCGGCAGCGCAAACTAAAGCGCGAAGAAAGCGGTATTGCGCTGGCACTTCAAGCCATTGCGCAAGCCGGGTCGCGCCTATATTTGCAAGCATCGTCTGCAGCCTTGTGACTGTGGATACTTCAAAGGATTGATGCATGTCTGGCCGCTTTTCCCTGTCTCTGCGCCTTCGCCCCTCTCAAGGCCTGGCTGCGGCATGGGGCCTGGGCGCGCTGCTGCTGACGGCTGGCGCACAGGCCCAGGATGGCGCGGCGCAGCTCAGCCAGATCGGACAGCGCTTTGTCGATGCGGCTTTGCACCAGCCATCGGCGGAGACCGTGCAGGCCGGCAACGGCATGGCTTTGCGCATGGAGGTCCAGATGGGCCAGCTGGACTCGCGTCTGCGACTGGCAGCCTGCGCCAAGGTCGAGCCCTATCTGCCTGCGGGCAGTCGCCTCTGGGGTCGCACCCGGCTGGGCCTGCGCTGCGTGCAGGGCAGCGTGCCCTGGAACGTGTTCCTTCCCATCACCGTGCGAGCATATGGCCCGGCCTGGGTGGCGCAGGGCAATATTCCCGCCGGCAAGACGCTGAGCGCCGAGGACGCCGTCCCCGCAGAAGTGGACTGGGCCGAAGACAGCGCTGCCGTATTCGCCAATGCAGAGGATTTCATCGGCATGGTCGCGGCGCGTCCGCTGACATCGGGGCAGGCTCTGCGCCAGAACATGGTGCGCCCGCCGGCCCTGTTCACTGCGGGATCGCCCGTGCAGGTGATGGTCAACGGTGGCGGTTTCAGCGTTGCCGGCTCGGGCAAGGCGATGGCTGCAGCCGGAGAAGGGCAACAGGTACGGGTTCGCATGGATAATGGCCGCCTTGTCACAGGAACGGTCAATGCCAGTGGCGTGGTTCTGGTTCAATAACAAGAGAGTGCATACTCACTTTAAAGACCGTGCCAAATATTCCTCAAGTTTTACGCGCCCTTGTCGAAAGCAAGGCTACAGCGCCCTACGCCGATACAGGGCGATTGGAGAACCAGCATGAAGATAGGCAATAAGCCGGACCTGCAGCAGACCGCTGCAGCCGCCAAGCAGGCCCCGAAATCCGCAACCACGGTTGCCACCGAAGAATCGACCAAAGGCTTGTCCGAGCGCGCAGCCGGCGTGCCCGTGTCCTTTTCGTCCTCGGCCCGCGCCCTGGACAGCCAAAGCCGCACCAACACCGACTTTGATGCCGATCGCGTCAAGGCCATGCGCGAAGCCATTGCCAATGGCAGCTTCCGCGTCAACGCCGAGGCCGTTGCAGACAAGCTGCTGGCCAATACCGAAGAATTCCTGGTTCACGCCCGCGGCTGAACCCCCGAACAGAGGCTGACCCGATGACCTTGCAGGAAATGCTCGATTCGCTGGATGCGGTGATTCAGACCGTTTCGGCATCGCTGCAGTCACCGGACGCATCCGCGCTGGAGCAGTCCAGCACCCGCCTGCGGGACGCCATGGTGGCGTTCTCCCAGCTCGCCAAGCGCTTCTCGGCCGACGACTGGACGCCTGCACTGCGCGAGCGCGCACAGAATCTGGACCGCGAAATCTCCCTGGTCCGTGACCAGCTGGCCAGGCTTTCCGTGCTCAATCAGCGCCGTACCAAGGCACTGGTGCCCGCGGCTGAAGACAGCACCTACGAAAGCAGCCTGCGCGGCGCATCGCAGACCGGCCGCGCACGCATCTATCACGCAGCCAGCTAGGCTCGAATCGGCAACTCCAGCAAAAAGGCGAGCCAGAGGCTCGCCTTTTCTTGTTTTGGCAGGTCTCAGTGCTCGCCCTTGGCGATCTTCACCGGCCGCCAGGCCCAGACCCCATAGGCGCGGGTAAAGCCTTCAGGCAATGGGTCCGGGGCCACTGCCACCTCGATGATGCGGGCGCTCGGCAACTCTTCCTCACGAATCCAGGGGCTGTATTGCAGATTGCGCTCCACGTAGACGCGCGGGCGCTCGGGCAGCTCCATCGCAATACGCCCGGCCAGCGCCTGCGGGCCGATGATGATGTCCACAGGGCCGCCCAGTGCCTGATGCGCCGCCGGCGCCAGACCTTCCACGATCTTGTCCACGGGGATATGGTTCTGATGGGTGCTCTTGTAGCCCGACAGCCCCATGGGCGAAGCCAGCCAGAACTGCAGCAACAGCAGCGCCTGCAGAACCCCAAACGTCAGCCAGGCGGCACGCAAGTCCCCGGCGGCACCCCAGCTCCGTGGCGAGCGCGCCCACTCCATGACGGCCGGCACGCACAGGAACATGAAGGCCGTACCCCATTGCAGGTGCAGATAGGAGCCCGTAAACAGGCACAGCACCAGCATGGCCAGCAGCGGCACCAGGCCCCAGAGCAGCCAGAACTCGCGCAGCATCCTGTCCGCGTCGACTGGCAGCTCCTTTACGGGCGCAGTCTGCGCTCCAGTCTTGCACGCCCTGCGACGCCCCCACCAGAGAGCCACACCCAGCACGATCCAGGCAGGCATGCAGCGGTTGAAGATCCAGTCCACCGCAAACGTCCAGGACATCTTGATGCGCGCGGCCGTATCCAGGTGCAGACCCAGGGACGTTCGCTCTGCGTAATGCATGGGCATCCAGTCATGGGTTTTCAGCCAGTACAGATGAGGAGACAGAACCAGCAGGCCGACCGCAGCAGCCAGCGCTGCTCCTTTGACATGCACCGGGTTCTTCCAGGCGCCAATGCGCAGCCACCACAGGCCGATCACGCCCAGCGCCAGCACATATTGGTATTTGCTGAGCATGCCCAGGCCCGAAACCAGGCCCAGCCAGGCCCAAGCCGCCAGGGATGGCTTGCGCGTGACATGCCAGGTCAGCGCCACGGCCAGCGAAATCCACAGCATCATCACGACGTTGTGGTTGTAGTAGTAGAGCCGCCCGCAATAGAAGGTGATGCTCAGCGCCGCCAGCAGGCCCACGGTCGCATAGGCCCGGCCCCGCATATCGCACAGCAGCTTCCAGAAAATCGCCAATGAGCCCAGTGTGAGCACGCCGCCCAGCACATAGGTCAGCCCAATGGACGGACCAAAGACAGCCGCGGAGGCGGCCATGATCCAGGTCGGCATCGGCGGATGCTTGAAATAGCCCAGCTCCAGTGAGTGAATCCAGATCAGCTGCTCCACGTTGTCCCCGGGCGCAGCCAGGGCCGTCACCCAGTGAATGGCCAGCCAGATCACGCCGTATACGGCGAGCAAGGCGGCAACGGCACGGCCGCCAAGAACAAGAGATTCGCGTTGAGCAGCGGTCATCAGACGATCAGGAAAGAAGCAGGAGCAGTAGGGGCGTGAGTATAACGACGGCCTTTTTGAAGCAGTGCAAACCGTGGCCGGCCCAGCAAGCAGTTACAGACTTGCGCGAAAATCCTGCCCCATGACCGATTTTCACGCCGAATATGCTCCCGCAGCCCCGCCAGCCCAGTTGCCGCGCCAGCCGCTGAGGCTGAGCTGCGTGGTGCCGGCCTATAACGAACAAGCCAATATCGAGGGGTTTCTGCGTGCGCTGACCGAAACGGTTAGGGCCTTGACGCCCGATTTCGAGATCGTGGTGGTCAACGACGGCAGCCGTGACGCCACGCATGAGCTGAGCCTGCGCCTCGCCCAGGAGCTGCCGCTGCGCTATCTGGCCCTGTCGCGCAACTTTGGCAAGGAAGCCGCCCTGTCTGCCGGCATAGACCATGCCCGGGGCAATGCCGTGCTGCTGATCGACGCCGACTTCCAGCATCCGCTCGAGATGCTGGCCGAAATGCATGGGCTGTGGCAATCGGGCTACGAGATGATCTATGGCGTGATCGCCGACCGCGGCGCAGAAAGCGGCGCCAAGCGCATGGGCACCCAGTTGTTCTACCGCGTGATGAACTCGGGCAGCTCGGTCAAGATGCCGCCGAACGCAGGCGACTTCCGCTGGATGGACCGCAAGGTCGTCGATGCCCTCAAGGCTTTGCCGGAGAACAATCGCTTCATGAAGGGTCTGTACGCCTGGGTCGGCTTCAAGACCGTCGCCCTGCCCTTTGTTCCCCGGGACCGTGCGGCAGGCAGCTCCAGCTTCAATCTGCGCCGCCTGGGGTCTCTGGCCCTTCTGGGACTGACCTCCTTCACCACCCTGCCCCTGCGCGTCTGGAGCATGGTGGGGGCGGGCATTTCCCTGCTGGCTCTGGCCTATGGCCTGTGGATTGCGGCCGAAGCCCTGTTCTTTGGCAACCCTTTGCGCGGCTGGCCCACACTGGCGGCCAGCATCATGCTGTTCTCGGGCGTGCAGTTGCTGTCCATCGGCATTCTTGGCGAGTACATCGGTCGCATCTACGAAGAAGTCAAGCGCCGCCCCATCTACCTGGTGGCCCATGATGAAGACCGCAGTCCGCTGCGCGAGCCATCGTGATCGTGGGCGCGCTGCAAAGACTGCGCCGCCTGCCGCAGCTGCTGCAGTTCGTGCTGGTGGGCGGCTCGGCAGCAGCCACGCATCTGGCGGTGGTCGGCCTGCTGGTGTCACTGCTGGGCCTGCCGCCGCTCGGGGCCAATGTGCTGGCGTTTCTCGTGGCCTTTGTGGTCAGCTACAACGGTCATGCCCTGCTCACTTTTTCAGCAGCCCAGGCCAGGGGCTGGCCGGTGGTGGCGAAATTCTTTGCCGTGGCCTGTCTTTCTTTTGTCGCCAACGAGGCGCTGTACTACATCGCCCTGAACTGGCTGCAATGGCATTACTTCTGGAGCCTGGCCGCCGTGCTGGTGCTGGTGGCCATAGGCACTTTTGTCATGAGCAAGTTCTGGGCCTTCAAGGCAAGCAGCGCCGCATGAATCACATGAAAACCTCCCGTGCCATCCTGCTGTGTGCCGACGATTACGCCCTGCATCCGCTGGTGGACGACGCCGTGCAGCAGCTGACGCTTGCCGGTCGTCTGTCGGCCACCAGCTGCATGACCACCTCGCCACTCTGGCCGCAAGCCGCGCCGGCATTGCGGGAGTTGCGTCCCCGGCTCTCGGTGGGTCTGCACTTCAACCTGACCGAAGACCATGGCGGACAGCATGGAGCCCAGGCGCTGGGCACGGTGCTGCGCCAGGCCTATGCACGGCAGATGCCGCAGGAACTGATGCGCCAGGCCTGGCGCGAACAGCTCGATGCTTTCGAGCAGGTCATGGGCACGCCCCCGGACTTCATCGACGGCCACCAGCATGTGCATCAGTTGCCGGGTCTGCGAGCGGCCATGCAGCAGGAACTCCAGGCCCGCTACGCCGCGCACGAGATGCCCTGGGTGCGCTCCACGGCACCGGCCGCAGGCCTGTGGCGCAGCCCCAAGGCCGCCATCATCGCCTTGCTGGGCGGCTGGGCCACCACCAGACGGCTACGCCATGCAGGCATCCCCATGAACCATGGCTTTGGCGGTGTCTATGGCTTTGATGCCCCCGACACCGCCAGCTATGGCAGGCAGATGGCCGGCTGGCTGCCGCATATGGCGGCTGGCGGCCTGCTGATGTGCCACCCGGCCAGCGGCGTGGTGCCGGGCGATGCCATAGGCAGGCAGCGCCCCGTGGAGTTCGACTATCTGATGTCCGACGCCTTTGGCGAGCTGCTGCAGCGTACCGGCTGCCATATCCATCAGGGCCCCATCCAGCTGGGCTAGGACTTCTGTGCCTGGGCCCGCATCTGGGCCACCGCTCGCTCGAAGACCCGCCAGAAGGCGGCGTCCTGCGTGGTCGCGAAATTGATGCGCATGCAGGTACTGGAGCCCCGGCTGGCATGAAACATGGCGCCCGGGGCAATCATGTAGCCCTGATCCAGCAGCAGCTGGGTCAGCACCTCGGTATCCACACCGGTATCCACCCAGCCGAACATGCCCGCAGGCTCGGCCACAAAACGGCAACCGGCAGCCTGGGCCAGCGCCACGCTGCGCGTGCGCGCCTGGGCCAGATGCTGGCGCAGCCGCTCGGCATGGCGGCGCAGCTGGCCTTGCTCCATGCACAGGGCCAGCGCCTGCTCCATGGGAGTCGGCGTGGACAGGGTGGACAGCAGCTTGGTGTCCAGAAGTCTCTCGACCAGCTCGGGCGGCGCTGCCAGATAGCCCAGACGCCAGTTGGGCACCAGCACCTTGGCAAAGCCGCTGATGTAGATGCTGCGCTGCAGCCGGTCCAGCACCGACACGCGTGGTGCGTGATCGGGCGCAATATGGCAGTAGCTATCGTCCTCCACCACATAGAAGCCATGGCGCTGCGCCATCTGCAGCACCTCATGGGCGCTGGCGGCGCTCAGGCTGTAGCCCGTGGGGTTGTGCAGCACGCTGACACTCACATAGAGCTTGGGGGCCATGGTCTCGCAATAGCGCTGCATCACCGCCATGTCCGGCCCCTCGGGTCCACGCGGTACCGGCAGCACGCGCATGCCCATGGCGGCCAGGCGCGCATATTCCACGGCCCAGCCCGGCTCTTCCACCATCACCGGATCGCCGGGCTGCAACAGGGCCCGGCTCACGATGTCCAGCGCCTGGGTCGCGCCCAGGGTGGTGATGATCTGGCCCGGCCCCGCCGCGATGCCTATGCGCTGCATGCGCCGCGCCAGCGCCTCGCGCAGCCGGCTGTCGCCCATGGGCTCGCCATAGCGCACCAGCGATTCGCGCAGCGCCTGCCCGCTGGTGACCTTGCGCATGGCCGCTACCAGAAAGCCGGCATCCAGCCACTCGGCGGGCAGTACACCGGCACCGGGCTGGGGCTTGCCGGCCACGCTTTCCACAAACATGCCGCGGATCAGCATGGTGGCGTTGATGCGCGTGCCCGGCGGGATGCCTACCGGGGTATTGACCGATCCCTCATTGATAGCTATCTGCGCTTTACCTTCCTGCGTTTGAAGCGGATTTTGCACAATGTCACGCACAAAAAAGCCGCGTTGCGGCCTGGCCTCGACCAGTCCCTGGGCCTGCAGCAGGTCGTAGGCGGCCACCACCGTGTACGGACTCACGCCCTGCTGGCGCGCACATTCACGCACCGAAGGCAGGCGCGCGCCTGCGGGCAGCAGCCTGGTGCGTATGCGTTCGGCCAGACGCTCGGCCAGTTGCTGGGTCAGGGTCAGGGCCGCCTGGCGGGACAGGGAGATGGACATGGTGATGTGCAGCGAACTGTATTGAAGCGAATACCAATACAGAAGCCATAATTGTGAGACTGTCTGTATAGGTACTGTAATGGTCTCAAGCGTATATTGAGTCCATCAACCTCTCTTGGCCGCCCTCCACACAGGGCTATGGTCACGGTCTGCGGCCTCACCGACTGCAGACCACACCGTCGCAATTGCCCGCCAGCCCACACAGGCAAACCGGCCGCGACACAATAAGCCCCACCTGCTGGTGCATAGTTACAGCGCCTTGCGCGCCGCAGCGATTGCATCCCGAGCCCCAAGCTCGGGCCAGCACATGCCCGACAATGGCGTAAGAATGCACACCGGCCAGCCCTGCCCGGGCTGGCAACGTAGAGATCGAGTACTGTTTTATGACAACCTGGACGCTGGCAGAACGTGCTGCCAAGATGAATTCCTCCGCCATCCGCGAGATCCTCAAGCTGACCGACCGCCCCGGCATCATCAGCATGGCTGGCGGCCTGCCTTCCCCCAAGGCCTTCCCCCTGGACGCGTTCACCGAAGCCTGCCAGACCGTGATGCAGCGTGACGGTGCCGCAGCCCTGCAGTACTCGACCACCGAAGGCTTTGCCCCGCTGCGTCAGGCGATCGCCGACTTCCTGCCCTGGAGCGTCGATCCCGAGCAGATCCTGATCACCACCGGCAGCCAGCAGGCACTGGACCTGATCGGCAAGGTGTTCCTGGACAAGGGCAGCCGTCTGCTGGTCGAAAAGCCCACCTACCTGGGCGCCCTGCAGGCCTTCACCCCCATGGAGCCCGTAGCCGTGGGCGTGGACAGCGATGACGAAGGCATGCTGATCGAGGACTTTGCCAAGCAGATCGGCAGCGGTGCCGACAAGGCCCGCCTGGCCTATGTGCTGCCCAACTTCCAGAACCCCACCGGCCGCACCATGAGCGATGCGCGCCGCCAGGCCCTGGTCGACAAGGCCAGGGAGCTGGACATTCCCCTCATTGAGGACAACCCCTACGGCGACCTCTGGTACGAGCAGGAGCCTCCCCTGCCCCTGGCTGCACGCAACCCCGAGGGCGTGATCTACATGGGCTCGTTCTCCAAGGTGCTGGCCCCCGGCCTGCGCATCGGCTTCATTGTCGCGCCCAAGTCCGTGTACGGCAAGCTGACCCAGGCCAAGCAGGCGGCCGACCTGCACACCCCCAGCTTCAACCAGCGCGTGGTGGCCGAAGTCATCAAGGACGGCTTCCTGGACCGCCATGTTCCCACCATCCGTGCCATGTACAAGGCCCAGCGCGATGTGATGCTGATGGCTCTGGAGCGCGAGATGGCCGGTCTCGACGTGAAGTGGACACGTCCCGTGGGCGGCATGTTCCTCTGGGTCAGGCTGCCTGCGGGCATGGACGCCCAGGCCCTGCTGGCCAAGGCCGTGGAGCGCAATATGGCTTTTGTGCCCGGCGCCCCCTTCTACGCCGGCGATGCGCAGAACAACACGCTGCGTCTGTCCTATGTGACGGTGTCTGCCGAGCAGATAAATATTGGCATTGCTGCTCTGGCTGACGCCATCCGCAGCAACACCCCCTGAGGCGCTGACGCGCCTTCCCCCTCTCTCTTCGGGAGGGGAACAACGCCATCGCCGCAAGGCGGCTCTTGCTCGGCGTCTCTAACACCCCATGGCATGTGCAATGCCCCATCAACCGGCCTGCCACGAACCTCCGTGCAGCGCCGGTTTTTCTTTTTACCGACAATCGCTGCCCATGTCTGCCTCCGCACATACCAGCCCTCTCTCTCGTCCCTATATGACCGTGGACGTGTTCACGCCTACCGCGCTGCTCGGCAACCCCGTGGCCGTGGTACTGGGTGCCGATGGCTTGAGCGAGGCCCAGATGCAGGCCTTCGCGCGCTGGACCAATCTGTCGGAAACCACTTTTGTGCTGCAGCCCACGCCCGAGGGGCTGGCTGCGGGCGCCGACTACCAGCTGCGTATCTTCACGCCCGCGGGCGAGCTGGCTTTTGCCGGCCACCCCACGCTAGGCAGCTGCCATGCCTGGCTGGCCCAGGGCGGCCAGCCGCGCAATCCCGAGCAGGTGCTGCAGGAGTGCAAAAAAGGCCTGGTAGCCATTGGCTGCGATGCGCAAGGTGCGCTGTTTTTCGAAGCCCCTTCGCTCGACTCTCAGGAAATTCCCGAAGAGGAACTGGCCCCCGTGCTGCAGGCGCTGGGCCTTGCGCGTAAGCAGCTGCTGATGGCGCGCAGCCTCCATAACGGCTCACCCTGGCTGGGCCTGCTGCTAGACCACCCCGATACGGTTCTGAGTGTGGAGCCAGACTTTGGAGCGCTCAAGAAGCTGGGGGCCAAAGCCGGTCTGGCAGCCATTTATGAGGTGGAAGAGGATGCCCCGCTGATTGGCCGTTCCAGCCGCGAGGCCCGCGCTTTTGCCAAGCAGGCTGAAGAAGCCTCTCAAGAAAAAGTAACCCCAGCCCAGCCACGCCTCGAAGTACGCGCCCTGATAGGAGAGACCGCCAGCGAAGACCCTGTCACCGGCAGCCTGAATGCTGCGCTGGCCCAATGGCTGACGGGCGAAGGTCTGCTGCAGACGCCCTATATTGCCGCGCAAGGCGTTTGCGTCGGTCGTGACGGACAGGTCCATGTGCAGGCCGCCGCCAACGGCAAGCTCTGGGTGGGCGGCCACACCGTGACCGTCACCTCAGGCCGCGTCCTGCTTTAAACCTCAGGGCCGGCTCAGAGCTGAGCCGGCGTCATCCTGCAGATCTGGTCGGCCATGGTTTCGGCTTCCTGCGCGTTGTGCGTGACCAGAATCGCCGTCTGCCCGGCAGACCGCAGAATGTCGCGCACCTCCAGCGTCAGGCGCTCGCGCGTGGCGGCATCGAGGTTCGAAAATGGTTCATCGAGCAGCAGCAAGGCCGGGGACGGCGCCAGGGCGCGGGCCAGGGCCACACGCTGCTGCTGGCCGCCCGACAGCTCGTGCGGGAACTTGCTACCTGAATTCGCCAGCCCCACCACGGCAAGCAGCTCCTGCACACGTTTGTCGCGCTCTGGCTTGCCCATACGACGCAGGCCGAAGCCCACGTTCTGTGCGGCTGTCAGGTGCGGGAACAGCCCGTACTCCTGGAACATCATGCCCACATGGCGCTGCTCGGGCGGCAGATGCGTGCCGGGGCCGGAGAGCAGCACCTTGCCCAGATGAATGCTGCCTGCACGCACCGGCTCGAAGCCCGCGATCGCACGCAGCACGGAGGTCTTGCCGCAGCCCGAGGGCCCCAGCAGGCTGGCGATATGGCCTGCAGGCACCTGCAGATCAAAGCCCTGCAGCACGGTGTGCAGACCCGTTGGCGTTTCATAGCCCAGTTGCAGCTGCGCAATTTGTAGAGAGGCGGTCATGCAGTCACTTCGTCAAGACTTGGGCAAAACAGGTTCGGGCAAGACGACTGCCTCGGGAGGCCGACCGTTGCTGCATTCTTGTTTGCACAAGTCCTGTTCGCCCTATTCATATTCAATAGCTGCTTGCGCAATACCCATAAGCGCTTGAGCCGATTTTCATGCATATTCATCGCTGAGTACCCGACAGCTGGGCACGCGCCAGCAGCATGACGGGAACCAGCCCCGCGACCACAATGCACAGCGCGGCGATCGCGCCCTCCTCATAGGTGCCGCGCGCGGCTTCGGCATAGAGCCAGGTGGCCAGGGTATCGAAATCGGCCGGGCGCAGCAGCAAGGTGGCTGGCAGCTCCTTCATGGCATCGACAAACACCAGCATGGCACTGGTGGCCATGGCGGGCCGCAGCAGCGGCAGGTGTACACGGCGCAGCGTGCCCAGGCGGCTTTCGCCCAGCAGGCGCGAAGCCTGCTCCAGCGTCGGCGGGATACGCGCCAGACCGGCCTCGATCCCACCCACAGGCATGACCAGGAAGCGAATCACGCAAGCCGCGACAAGCACCACGCCCAGACCCATCAGCGGCAAGCCCTTGGCACCAAACAGGCTGGCCAGCCCCGCATCCAGCGCCAACGCGGGAGTCAGCAAACCAATCGCCAGCACTGTGCCCGGCACGGCGTAGCCCAGCGCCGCCACCTGCGCAGGCCAGCGCGACGGCGCTCGCGTGCTGATGCCGGTGCGCGTGGCCCAGGCGATGACCAGACCGGCTGCCACCGCAATCACGGTGACGCCCAGCGCCAGCCCCAGCGTATTGAGCAGGCTGGAGACCAGTCCCTCGGAGACGCCCGAGCCCTGCAGCAGACGCTTGCCGCTTTCCCAGGCGAGATAGGCCGCCGGCGCGGCAAAGCCGATCAGCACCGGCAGGCTGCAGGCCAGCGTGGCCAGCCAGGCCTTGCCTGCAGGCAGACGGTGCGGCGCTATGGCCCTCATGCGCTGGGCCGAGCCAAAGCGCTGGCGACTGCGGCCCTGACGCTCCAGCCAGACCAGGGCCACCACGGCCAGCAGCATGGAGCAGGCAATCTGCGCGGCACCAGCCAGATCGGAGCGCGTGACCCAGGTGGTGTAGATCGATACCGTGAGCGTGTGCACGCCCAGAAACTCGGACGCACCGATATCGTTGAGCGTCTCCAGCAGCGCCAGGCTCAGGCCCACGACCAGCGCCGGTCGCGCCATGGGCAAGGCCACACGCCAAAAAGCACCCCAGCGTGTCTCACCCAGCGAGCGAGCGGCCTCCATCAGATGCGCCGGCTGGGTCATGAACATGGCCCGTGCCGTCATATACACATAGGGGTAGAGCGTGAACCCCAGCACAAAGATCGCACCGCCCATGGAGCGCAGATCGGGCAGGCGCCACTGACGCGGGCTGTCGTAACCCAGCAGCCAGCGCAGCGCCCCCTGCACCGGGCCTATGGGGTGCAGCAGATCCAGATAGGCAAAGGCCACGATATAGGCCGGCATGGCCAGCGGCAGCAGCAGCGCCCAGTGCAGCCAGCGCCGTCCCGGGAAATCACAGGCCGTCACCAGCCAGGCGCAGCCCGTGCCCACCACCAGCACCACCAGTCCCACCCCGCCCATCAGCCAGGCCGTATTGGCTGCGGCATCGGGCAGCACATAGCGCAGCAGATCCTGCCAGTGCGCCCAGTCCGAGCCCAGCGCCAGCCAGGCCAGCGAGGCAATGGGCGCAAACACCCCAAGCGCAATCAAACAGCTTGTGCCCTGCCACACCGGCCCGACGGGCCTGAGCCCTGAACGAAGATAAGAAAACATCAAAAAATCAAAAAGGAAACGGCCCTTGGACAGGCATGCTCCATCAAAGGAACACCGAGCAAGAGCCGCCTCGCAGCGAAGGTGTTGTCCCCCTCCCGCGAAGCGAGAGAGGGGGAAGGCGCATCAGCGCCTCAGGGGGCTACTTATTTATCAAACCCCACCTTGTCGACCAGCACGCTGGCAGCCTTGCGGTGCTTGGCAATCTCGGTCAGCGGCAGCGGATCGATCTTGATCTCGCCAATGCTCTGGGCCACCACGGGGTCCAGCGCCACGCCCTTGCGCACAGGGTGCTCGTAGTTGGCCTGGGCGTACATATTCTGGGCCGGCTCGGAAACCAGGAACTCCAGCAGTTTCACGGCCTGATCGCGGTTAGGCGCGTACTTGGCGACCGAGGCGCCGCTGATATTGATATGCGTGCCGCTCTTGGGATCGTTGAAAGTAGGCTTGACGACCTTGATGGCATCGCCCCACTTGCGTGCGTCCGTACCTTCCTTGGCCGCCTTCATATGGCCCACGTAATAGGTGTTGGCCAGGCCCACATCGCAGATGCCGCCCAGAATGTCACGCGCCACGTCGCGGTCGCCACCCGTGGCCTTGCGTGCCAGATTAGCCTTGACGCCCTTGAGCCACTGCTCGGTCTTGGCTTCGCCGTCATGGGCGATCATGGCGGCGATCAGCGCCGTGTTGTAGGGGTGCTGGCCGGCACGGCTGCAGACCTTGCCCTTGAACTGGGGCTTGGCCAGGTCTTCATAGCGGAAGGCGCCGATCTTCATGTCCTTTTCGGCATACAGCACACGGGCCCGCATGGACAGCGCAAACCACTGGTTGTCTGCGGCGCGCAGCTGGGCCGGAATGGCCGCCTCCAGCACGCTGGACTTGACGGGCTGGGTCACGCCGCCGTCCACCAGATCCACCAGATTGCCGATGTCCACCGTCATCAGTACGTCGGCGGGCGAGCGCTGGCCTTCAGCCTTGACGCGCTCCAGCAGGCCGTCCTTGACGAACACCGTCTTCACGCCGATCTTGGTCTGCGCCGTGAAGGCCGCCAGCAAGGGCTGGATCAGTGCCGGTTCACGGGTGGTGTAGAGCGTGATGTCCTCGGCGTGGGCGGACAGCGCAGGGGCGCACAGGCTGGCAACGGCGGCCAGTGCAAACAGGGGTCGTCGAAACATGAAGGGCTCCAGGAGGTGAACAGACATAAAAAAACACGCTCCGCCTCGAAACCGGCAAGTCTCCTGCCAGCCAAGTGCAGGAGATCCATGAACCAGTATCGAAAGAGGAGCGTGTTTTTATGTTTTTGAGAATAGCTCTCAACTATCTTAACCGAGAGGCATGCCCTGCCCGCACTCCAATCCGGATGTCGGCTGCGGAAATAGGCATCCCGGCGCTGTCGCCCAAGCGCCAGCAGGTCGCAGGCATGACAGCGCCGCAAGCGGGCAAGGCCCAACATCCGCGCCATGGGAAACCTCTACCTTGTGCGCCATGGCCAGGCCTCGTTTGGCGCGGATGATTACGACCAGCTCAGCCCACGCGGCCAGGAACAGGCCGTGCGTCTGGGTGAATACTGGCGTGAGCGAGGTCTGAAGTTCGACGCCGTCTATGCAGGCACGCTCAAGCGCCATCAGCAGACGCTGGCCGGGATAGTCCAGGGCCTTGGCAGCGCTTCAGGTCTTGAGGCACAGAGCCGGCCCGGACTCAACGAGTACGACAGCGAAGCCCTGCTGCGCGCCATCCACCCTGCCCCTCTGCCCAGGCCCGATACGCCCGAGCTGTACCGTCATCATTTCCGCCTGCTGTGCGACGCGCTGGCGCAATGGATGGGAGGCACCATCAGCCCGGTCGGCATGCCTGACTGGAACGGTTTTGCGGACGGCGTGCACCAGGTGCTTGAGGAGATACGCCACCAGCACAGTGGCCAGAACGTGCTGCTCGTCAGCAGCGGCGGTCCCATCTCCACTGCTGTGGGGCAAGTGCTTGGCACCGCGCCCGAGGTGACCATCGCCCTCAATATGCGACTGCGCAATATTGCCGTGACGGAGTTCAGCATCAGTCCCAAGCGCCTGATGCTGCAAAGCTTCAACACGCTCAACCATCTCGATAGCGCCGAATACAGAAGCTGGATCACCAGCGCCTGACTCCCCTCAGGTCCGGAGCCGGCCAACGCAAAGTGCTACAAAGCCGCAATGGACTCCATCTTTCTCAGTCTTGGCGATACGGCGCTGACGCTTGAAATAGGCGCGCAGCAGCACCGTCTGCCCATCGGAATCGCCACCCTGGCCAAGGCCTTTGCCCACCGCATGCCCAATGCGCTGATGCTGGAAAACGCGATTGCCGATGTCGAGGATGCCGTCATGCCGGCCGGGCGCTGGCTGCCTGCAGGCGCCAGTCTGCTGCAAACGACAGACCCACTGCTGCGGCAACTGATCCATGGCGCCACGGCCGACCCGCAAGCCACCCAGGCGTCACGCGAGGCCATCGAGAACCTGTTCGAGCTGCTGGCGCGCCAGGCCCAGCAGCCTGGCCATGCCGATCCGCAGCTGCCGCAGACCCCCGAGCATGCAGCCGCCCTGCTGATCGTGCGCGAGGCCATGCATCACTGGGGACTGGATACCCTGCAAGCAAGCGGTAACTAGCCATACCTGTGCGGCATAGCAGACAGAACGCTTTGCGGCTGCCTCCGTACATCTTTCGGCGGCACACTCTCGGGATAAAAGTTTCAGACAGAAGGACAAGCATGAAACGCCGCAGTTTTACCCAATCCCTGATCAGCGCCGCAGCGGGGGCTGCCCTGCTGAGCGGATTTGCCGCCACCGCCCAGGCCGAAGGCCTGTCCAACCGCCCCATCCGCATCGTCGTTCCCTTCGGCGCCGGCGGCGTGGCCGATGTGACGGCCCGTGTGGTGGCCCAGCAGCTGTCCACCCAGCTCGGCCAGCCCGTGGTCATCGACAACAAGCCCAGCGCGGGCGGTATCGTGGCGGCCGACACCGTGGCCAAGGCGGCGCCCGACGGCCATACGCTGTTTCTCATGTCCAACGGCAGTGCCGTCACGGTGAATCTGTTCAACAGTCTGCCCTTCGACATGGTCAAGGACCTGACGCCCATCTCCACGCTGGGCTACTTTGACATCGGCGTCATCACCGATGCCAAATCGCCCTTCAAGAACCTGGGCGAACTCGTCAGCTATGCCAAGGCCAATCCCGGCAAGCTGAATCTGGGCAGCATCAATGTGGGCAGCACCCAGCACCTGGCGGCAGAGCTGTTCAAGACCACGGCCGGCATCGATGCGCAGATCGTGCCCTTCAACGGCACGCCCGCCGTGGTGACGGCGCTGCGCGGCAAGCAGATCGATGCGGCGGTGGAAATTCTCACGCCCATCATGGGACAGATCAATTCCAAGGCCGTGAACCTGCTCGCGGTGACGGGCGAGAAGCGCTCACCGCTGCTGCCCAATGTGCCCACGGCCCAGGAATCCGGCGTCAAAGGCTTTGTGGCCTCGTCCTGGAATGCGCTGGCTGCCCCCTCCAAGACGCCCGCCCCCGTGATCGCGCGCCTGAACAAGGAAATCAACACCGCCGTCAACAACCCCGAGGTCGCCAAGAAGCTGCGCGAGCTCAATGTGCAGGCCCAGGCTAGCACCCCCGAGCAGACCGCCAAGTTGCTGCAGTCGGAAATCAAGCGCTGGGGCGATGTCATCACCACGGCCAAGATTCCGAAGCAGTGACACTGAGAGCTACACTTTCAGTAGCTTATAGCGCTTGATAGCATTGATTTTTAATACAAAACAGCCTGCAAATGCAGGCTGCTCTTGCGTAAGAAGCTCCTGAATTCAAAGCGGTTGCGGCTGGTTTGCCACCGTGCTCAGGGGAAGGTCATGAATTTCGCCCAGCAACCTCACCAGGCCCTGCGCCGATGAACGCACCATGGCCGCGCCACGCTCGGCCGTCGCGTCGGCGGAGTTGCCCACGGCTCCGGCCGGGTTGTAGTCCTCGATGGCCCAGCCCAGCTTGGCGCTGCGGCCATTGCCGATGAAGTGGTATTTTCCGGCCCGCTGCTCAGAGCTGGAAGCGAAGTTCTGCGCACGCTCCATATGCACGGTCTCGGGCGCCAGGTGCAGCAGCATCGAGGTCTCCACTTCGCCGCCGTGAATGCCGAAGCGGTGCTCATGCGCACAGAACTGCTGGTTGGCCGCATCGTCCACCAGCCCGAACCAGCTGGCGCTGTAGACCAGCAGGCCGTGCCGGATGCGCAGCTCGCGCGCAACGATGTCCATCACGCTGACCTGGCCGCCATGACCGTTGAGCAGCAGCAGCTTCCTGATGCCGGCGCGCGCCACGCAGGCGCCCAGCTCCGTCCACAGAGCAATCAGCGTGGCCGGCTGCAGGCTCAAGGTGCCCGCATAGTTCGTATGCTCGACCGAAAAACCGATGTTCTGCGGCGGCAGAAACAGCACCGGCAGCTCGGCTGGCAACTGCGCCAGAGCGGCATCGATGACGCCCTCTATCAGGCTGGCATCCACCGACAGCGGCAGGTGCGGCCCATGCTGCTCCACCGCAGCCACGGGCAGCACGGCCACGGTGTCTGCGGCCAGGCCATTGTTCTGGGCCAGGGCAAAGTCATGGGCCGATGCCTGGGCCCAGAAGCGCGAGGGCCAGCGGGGAAGCGCGCTTGCGGGAGTGGTCGGGGTATTGCTCATGGCCATCATCGTAGCTGCGCCAGCGCCCCGAAACCACCACATGCCCCGGATTCCGGGCCCAGCGCCCGTCAACCGCAACCAGCCGACATGCCCCACAATGGGCCGATGCCTGAAGCCTCCGCCAGCGCCCCGCGCCAGAGTGCGCGCACCGCCAACTCCAAGCCCCAGACCCGCGACCTGACCCAGGGCCCGATTGCCAGCACCTTGCTGGTCTTTGCCCTGCCGATCCTGGCCGGCAATGTGCTGCAGTCGCTCAACGGCTCGGTCAATGCCATCTGGGTCGGCGGTCACCTGGGCGAGGCCGCGCTGACGGCCACCGCCAACGCCAACAACGTGATGTTTGCGCTGATCGGCGCGGTGTTCGGCATCAGCATGGCAACCAATATCCTGATCGCCCAGAGCATGGGGTCGAAAAACATCGCGCAGGCCAAACGTGTGCTTGGCACCAGCGCTACGTTTTTTGGTGTTGTCTCACTGCTGATTGCCGTGCTGGGCTGGCCGCTGTCGCGCCATCTCATGCAATGGATGAGCACGCCCGAGGCGGCTTTGCCGCTGGCCGAGGCCTATCTCCGGATCATCTTTCTGGCCATTCCGCTGCTGTTCATGTTCAGCTTTGTGACGGCGGCCCTGCGCGGCGCGGGAGACACCCGAACGCCGTTCTGGTTTCTGCTCGTCGTCGTGGCGCTGGACATGGCCCTCAACCCTCTGCTGATCTTTGGCTGGGGCCCCGTGCCGCGCATGGGCATTCAGGGCTCGGCGGTCGCCACGCTGATTGCCAATGCCGTGAGCTTTGCGGCCCTGCTGGGCTGGTTGCGTCTGCGCCGCCATCCCTTGTGGATAGGTCGCCGGCAGCTGGGGCTGTTCAAGCCCGATCTGACGATTGTGCGCACTCTGGTGGTCAAGGGCCTGCCCATGGGCGTGCAGATCGTGATGATCTCTCTGGCCATGATCGCCATGATCTCCATGGTCAACGAGCATGGCGTGCAGACGGCATCCGCCTATAGCGCCGCGCTGCAACTGTGGACCTATGTGCAGATGCCGGCCATGGCCATAGGCGCCGCCTGCTCGTCCATGGCGGCGCAGAACGTGGGCGCTGGCCTCTGGAAGCGTGTCAGCGCCACGGCCAATGCCGGCATGCTGGGCAATCTTCTGCTGACCGGCAGCCTGATCGTCCTCATCGTGCTGCTGGACCGTCATGTGCTGGGCTGGTTTCTGCCCGGCGGCAGCCCCTCGTTGGAGGTCGCCCGCCACCTCAACCATATTGCCATTGGCTCCTTCCTCTTCTTTGGCGTGACCTTTGTGCTGGCCGGCGTGGTGCGCTCCACGGGGGCCGTCATGGCGCCGGTGCTGATTCTGGCGATCGCCATGTGGGGCATACGCGTGCCCGTGGCACGCTGGCTGCAACCCGTGATGGGCGTGGACGCCATCTGGTGGAGCTTTCCCATCAGCTCCGTCTGCTCCATGCTGATGATGCTGGCCTATTACCGTTGGGGCAACTGGCGCAAGGCGCACATGCTGCCGACCCAGGCCGCCATGCCGGCTGCAGAGTCAGCCCGGGAACAGACGCCGGCCGCAGAGCTAGCCGAAGCCCCCGTGGACAGCGATGCATTGATAGCCCGGGCCGACCCCTGCGAGCGCATCGCCATCCCTGCCGAGGTGGGTGGCCAGCCGCCCAGTACCGTGGCCACCCTGGCCGCAGATGCGGGGGTGCCACCGCGTGACGCTAACCCAGGGTGATGCCCGTTTCCTTGACGACGCGCTTCCAGCGCTCGTGGTCGGCGGCGATGAGCCGTCCGAACTCCTGGGGCGTGCTGCGTCGCGGCAGGTAGTTGTAGCCGGCGAGCCTGGCCATCACATCGGGCATCTGCATGATCCTGTCCATCTGCTGGGCCAGATAGCCCACGATCTCCTGCGGTGTGCCCTTGGGCGCCAGCAGGCCCGACCAGGAACTGAAATCCATACCACTGACGCCCAGCTCGCGCAGCGTGGGTACCTGGGCAAAGGCCGGTGCACGCTGGGGCAGCAGCACAGCCAGGGCCTTGACCTTGCCGGCGCGAATCATTTCCACCGAGGTGAAGGAATCGAACGAGAAGTCCACCTCGCCCGCCACCACGGCCTGCATCTGCGCGCCCGTTCCCTTGTACTGGGCATTGACGATGCCGGGCACCTCGACCACCTTCTTGAACTGCTCGGTGATCAGCGAGATCATGCTGCTGCCCGAGGAGGCGCTCAGCGGCCGACCCTGCTTCGCCATGGCGATCAGCTCCTGCATGCTGTTGACGGGCAGGTCCTTGCGCGCAATCACCACAAAACCGACATCGCATAGATGACTGATGGGCTCGAAGCTGGCCAGCGCCTCGTAGCCGGTCTTGTAGAGCACGGGGCTGAGGGCCTGCGCTCCAGCCGTGTTCATCAGCAGCGTGTAGCCATCGGGTGCGGCGCGGGCTGCCAGTTCGGAGCCGATGACGCCGTTGGCGCCGCCCTTGTTGTCGACCACAAAGGACTGGCCCGTGATTTCGCCGAGCTTTTGCATGGCCAGCCTCGCCACCACGTCCGTGGTGCCTCCAGCCGGAAACGGCACGATGACCCGTACCGACTTGTCCGGATAGGCTGACGCAGCGGCCGCATGCCAGGGCAGCGCGGTGGCAGCACAGGTAGCCGAGGTGGCAAGAAAGCGGCGGCGTGAGGTATTCACCATAATGCTTGTCTCCTGTAGTTGCCCGGCAACGGACTCCTGCGACCGGCTCCGGCTGCGGGCTGTTTGAGCCTTGTTGGCCGGGCCATGATGGAGTCCGCCCGCGCCTTCTGTCCAATACCATGCGCCTATGCAAGCATTGGTTTTGCCAATCGGCCTCCCCCGTGCAGGGAACCAAAAACACCGCCACAGACTCCCACCGTCCGCCATGTCTTCTCAAGCCCTTTTCCTGACCACCGGACCCCGCAGCCTCTCGCAGCGCCTTTCACTCTGGCTGATGCTGGCACTGACCGTCTGGGTCTGTGCCTTCTCCACCGGTGCCGGCGCGCAGATCCTGCTGAAGAATGCGGCTTCGGGTGGCGCCACGGTGCAGACGCCGCGCGTGCAGGCCGAGCTGGTGGCCCAGGCCCCCGAGGGCATCACCGCCGGGCAGGTCTTCTGGCTGGGGTTGAAGATCACCCACCAGCCCGAATGGCATACCTATTGGAAGAATGCCGGCGATTCGGGCCTGCCCACGGTGCTGCAGTGGCAGCTGCCCCCGGGCCTGGAGGCTGGCCCCATCGCATGGCCGCTGCCTCATGCGCTGCGCGTAGGGCCCCTGGTCAACTATGGCTATGAGGACACGGTGCTGCTGCCCGTCCCCATCAAGGTCGCGGCCGACTTCAAGGCACCGGCCTCTGGCATGGTGGACGTGGGCCTGGCCGCCGAATGGCTGGTCTGCCGCGTGGAATGCATTCCCGAGTCCGGCAACTTCCAGCTGCAGATCCCCGTTCAGGGCAGCAGCGCTGCGCAAAGCCAGGCCTTTGTGCGGGCCCAGGCAGGCCAGCCCCAGGCGCTGAGCCAGGGCGGCCAGGCCCTTGTCGAGTCCGGCAAGGCCGAAGGCACGAACCTGCCCGACGACCGTTTGACGCTGCGCATACCCGGACTGCCCGCCAGCCTGAAGGGCAAGACACTGGAGTTCTATCCCGAGAACGCCGACACCTTCAAGCATGCCGCAGAGTCGGGCAAGGACTGGAAGCAGCACTGGGACGGTGACGTCTGGGTCGGCGAGAACATGCCCCTGTCCGATATGCGCGGCGAAACCGCGGTGCAACTGGCCGTGGTGCTGGCCCTGCCGCCCGCTGAGCGCGCTGCGGCGCTGGAGCGAGGCGAAAGCGCTGGCTGGCGCAGCGAACTGGCCGTGCAGGGCCACTGGAGCGCCCCCACGCTCGCAGGCGTTTCTCCGGCCCTGGCCGCAGCTCTGGAGGCCAACAAGACCGCTTCACAGACCGTACCTGCGGGCAATACGGCCAGTGCAGGCAGCCTCTGGGCTGCCCTGCTGGGCGGCCTGATCGGCGGTCTGATCCTCAACCTCATGCCCTGCGTGTTTCCCGTGCTGGCCATCAAGGTACTGGGGTTTGCGGTGCATGGCCAGAACCGCCAGGCCCAGAAACTGGGCGGCCTGGCCTATGCCGCCGGCGTGGTGCTGTCCTTTGTGGCACTTGGCGCACTGCTGCTGGGCCTGCGCGCGGCCGGTCAGCATCTGGGCTGGGGCTTCCAGCTGCAGTCGCCCGTGGTGGTCTCGCTGCTGGCAGCGCTATTCACCGTGCTGGGACTGAATCTGGCCGGCTGGTTCGAGTTCGGCAGTCTGCTGCCCAGCAGCATTGCCAGCGCCCAGGCACGCAACCCGATACTGGACTCCTTTCTGTCCGGCGTGCTGGCCGTGGCCATTGCCTCGCCCTGCACGGCGCCCTTCATGGGTGCCTCTCTGGGCTTTGCCATCGATATGCCCGCGGCGCAGGCGCTGACGGTGTTTGCCGCACTGGGCATGGGCATGGCCCTGCCCTATCTGCTGGCCAGCTTCGTGCCCGCCGTCGTGAGCTGGCTGCCCCGCCCCGGCCCCTGGATGCAGACCTTCCGCCACGCCATGGCCTTCCCCATGTTTGCCACCGTGGTCTGGCTGGTCTGGGTGCTTGGCCACCAGGGCGGCATGGATGCCGCCGCGGCACTGCTGGCCCTGCTGCTGGTGCTGGCCGCGCTGATCTGGGCCCTGGGCCTGCGCGGCAAGAGCCGCATGAGCCTCGGCGCCATCGCCTTGCTGCTGGCCATTGGCGTCGCCTACTACGCACTGCCGCTGATCAAGGCCGAGCCTGTGGATCAGGTCAGGGCACAGGCCGGCGAACTCTGGCAACCCTGGTCGGCAGACAAGGTTCAGTCTGCCCAGACCTCGGGCCAGCCGGTGTTTGTGGACTTCACGGCCGCCTGGTGCGTGACCTGCCAGGTCAACAAGCGCACCACGCTGAGCAATGCCGAGGTGCTGGCAGCTTTCGAGCAGCACAAGGTGCAGCTGCTGCGCGCCGACTGGACGCGCCAGGACCCGGCCATCACCCAGGCACTGCAATCACTGGGACGCAGCGGCGTCCCCGTCTACGTGCTGTACCTGCCCGGCAAGCCGCCGGTGGTGATGAGCGAGCTGCTCTCCAAGAGCGAAGTGCTGGACGCGCTCCAGCAGATCTAGGACGCCCCTGCGTGCCGGGCGCTGCGCCCCCTCATGCCTGCTGCAGATCCTCGTGCAGGCAGAGGTAATTGCCTTCCGTGTCCTTGAACCAGGCGGCTTTCTCGGCCCCCAGCACGCAGACATGGTCGACGGTCTTGAAATCGGGAAAGTCATAGTCTTCAAACACCACGCCCCGGTTTTTCAGCTCCCGAATGCTCGCGGCGATATCGGACACCTGGAAGCTGATGGCCGTGTGCTCGGCCTTGGTGCCGCCAGGTCTGGGAAACAGGGCCAGGGCGCTGCCGCCCACCCGATAGACAAATTTCCCGTCGAGTCGCAACTCACCGGGCTGCAGACCCAGGCATTCCTCGTAGAAAGCGCGGGCCCGCGCCAGATCCATTACCGGCAGCATCGTCGTCACAGCAGATTGGCTCAGCATAAGAACTCCTTTGCCCGGCGCCCCGAGTCGAGCAGGCCAAGCTTAGTCCCGTGGGCCGGAAGAAGCCAGAGTCGGCGGGTTTCATGAACCTGGCGCAATCAACTTTACGACTCGGCACACCAGCCTCGCCCTGTCAAACCGGCGGGTTCCGGTCTGGCTTCGATTCGCGCTGGAACGCGACTCCAGGCAGGAGCGCAGCACCTATGGCACAAACCGGACAAAAGCTCTAGACTGGAATTGCCCACAAGCCAGGTGCAACCGCAGTTTTCGGCCTTTGCCAGCCTTGCACACGTTGACTGCTGCGGACCGCCTGAACTGCACAGGAGGTAAGCCATGCATGCCAACCTTATCCATCAGCCGTCTCACAAACGTCTTTGCCTGTTGCGTGCACTGGCGCTAGCCAGCCTGGCGATTGCCGGCCTGGCCTTGCCCTTTGCCTGGGACATTCTGGCCAGCATCAACAGCATGCCCAAGATGCACTGGCTGCAGCAGATACTGGCACAGGCACCGGCCTTCAGCTGGCTGATGATGTTTGTCTGGGGCGGAGCCATACCACTGGTCCTGCTCAAGAACATGGACCAGACCCCCTCGCACAAGCTGCGCACCACGGTGGTGATGCTGATCTTGATGTGGGTCGCCGTCACCTGGTATGTGCACATGCCGGCCAGCAATCAGTGCACCGCGCTCTATGCTTCCTGGGAATGGGCCTGCTCGGTTCTCCAATGGGGCTACAGCATGAGTCTGGTGCTGTCCATTGCGGCCTATGCCTTCCTCATGCTGGGTCTGATGGTTACCGCGCTGGGCCTGTTTGCCGAAGGCCTGGAAGATGAGCCCAGCCACGCCGCATAGCACGCCCGGCCATGCAAAAAGCCTGCGACATCGGCCGCAGGCTTTTTGCTTTCTGCTCCCGCCTCAAGCCTTCATGCGTCCGAACAGTCGGCGATAGCGAGAAGGCAGGTCCTGCATACGCATCATGATGGGCAGATCGGCGGTATTGAAGTCGCTATCCCAGGCCGGCGCCCCCAGCACCTTGGCGCCGGCGCGCAGATAGCCCTGGATCAGCGCTGGCGGCTCGACCTTCAGCGCATCCACCGAGACATTGCTGATACATGCCAGCTCCTCGGGCAGGGCCACCCGTGGGCGCACCTGCAGCTCGGGCTCGGCCAGATGGCTCTGGCGCAGCTGCTGCCAGATGCGTGCCGGGCCTTCGCCATGGGCCAGACCGGGGTACTGCATGGGAATGCTGGCGCAGCCCACCATGGCCTCCAGCTGGTTGCGCTGCATGAACTCGGCCAGTGCTCCCCAGAGCGCCAGAATCACGCCGCCCTGGCGATGCTCCGCATGCACGCAGCTGCGCCCCAGCTCCACCATCTGCGCACGCCAGGCGTTGATGGGCGAGAGGTCGAACTCCTGATCGCTGTACAGGCCGCCGGCGCGCTGGGCCTGAGCGGGGGTCAGCAGACGGTAGGTGCCGATCACCTTGTTCTGCTCTTCATCGCAGACCATCAGATGCTCGCAGAAATCGTCGAAGACATCGATGTCGTGACCTGCCACGGGTGTCTGCAGCACAGCACCCATTTCTTCGGCAAAGATCTGATAGCGCAGGCGCTGGGCCTGGCGAACCTCGTCCAGATGACGCGCCCAGCGCACCTGCAGGCGCAAAGCGGGCGCTGCAGCGTGTGCGGGACTGGCGGGGCGATGGGAAAGCGAGGGAGCCGATGACGGTGTCGTCGCGATGCTCTGGCCATTCAGCGCATCAAGAATCTCGGGATGCCTCATGTCTGCTTTCCTCCGGTGTTGGACGCAGTTGGCGGCCTGCCTGTGCCACACGGTGTGTCTGCGTGGCGTCATTGTGGAAAACGCAGATGAAGCCCGCGCGACACTTGGATGACGGTTGCATGACAAACCATGGCAGCTGCCATCCCTGCACAGAGAGCTGAATTGCTGCTCGGGATTGTGGTGAATGGGAAAGCCGGAGTGGGCGACAATCGACATATGAGTTTCGCCCCCCTGACCAATGACACCTTCCTGCGCGCATGCCGTCGCCAGGCTACTGACTACACGCCCCTGTGGCTGATGCGCCAGGCGGGACGCTACCTGCCCGAATACAAGGCCACCCGCGCCAAGGCCGGCAGCTTCATGGGTCTGGCCACCAATGTGGACTACGCCACAGAAGTGACCCTGCAGCCGCTGGAACGCTTCCCTCTGGACGCGGCCATTCTGTTCAGCGACATCCTGACCGTGCCCGACGCCATGGGCCTGGGCCTGTCGTTCGCCGAAGGCGAAGGTCCGCGCTTTGCCAAGGTCGTGCGTGATGAGGCCGCCGTGGCCGAGCTGGCCGTTCCCGACATGGACAAGCTGCGCTATGTATTTGACGCCGTCACCAATATCCGCAAGGCGCTCAATGGCCGTGTGCCCCTGATCGGCTTCTCGGGCAGCCCCTGGACTCTGGCCTGCTACATGACCGAAGGCAAGGGCAGCGATGACTATCGCACCGTCAAGTCGCTGATGTACTCGCGCCCCGACCTGATGCACCGCATCCTGGAAGTCAACGCCGACAGCGTGGCCGCCTACCTGAACGCCCAGATCGATGCCGGCGCCCAGGCCGTGATGATTTTTGACAGCTGGGGCGGCGTGCTGGCCGACGGCGCTTTCCAGGAATTCAGCCTGGCCTACACCAAGCGCGTGCTGGCTGGTCTCAAGCGCACCGGCGTGGACGGCAGCGACGTGCCCCGTATCGTCTTCACCAAGGGCGGAGGCATCTGGCTGCCCGACATGAAGGACATCGACTGCGAAGTGCTGGGTCTGGACTGGACGGCCAATCTGGGCAAGGCTCGCGCCATCGTGGGTGGCGAAATCGGCGGCCCCGGCAAGGCGCTGCAGGGCAATATCGACCCCAATGTGCTGTTTGCCGCACCCGAGCAGGTCGCCGCCCAGGCGCGCGCCGTGCTGGACAGCTTTGGCAAGCCCCATACCGACAAAAGCACCACCGGCCCCACCCACATCTTCAATCTGGGTCATGGCATCAGCCAGTTCACCCCGCCCGAACATGTGGCCGCGCTGGTCGAAGCTGTGCACAAGCACTCGCGCCTGCAGCGCGCTCAGGGCTGATTCCCGCTGCAACAACGGCCTTGCCGGGCCTTTGTTGCAGCATCACAAGCTCGCATCACCCAAGCGGAACAAGTGGTTATTGGACGACAATCCCTGGCCTGAGACGCAGAACAATAGCGGCAAGCCATTGATTTCAAACCACTAAATCTCAGAACTCTCGAAATTCGGCGCCAGCAGTGTTTGGCGCTTTTTTATTTTTTCACTTCTTCCTGCCTCGATTGAAGGAAGTTATCCACATGTGGATGTTCCGAGGAGGCATCAGGTCTCGCGGCTGCTTGCATTCCTGCTATTTTTTTGGGAAGTTAAGGACTTTGCACCATGGTTTGCGCGCAGTTAAGTTTAGGGAGGTTCTCGGTTGACAGTGCCTCACCACCTGATTTATGCACAGATCTGGCAAGGCAGAGTCCCTGCATGCGTCCCGTCCGCCCCATCTCACAAAAGCATCAGAAATAGATATAAGTATTTGTTTTTAATATATTAATTACTGATGCATCCAGTTCTTCCGCTGCCTTCCAGATGCGAACCGGACTTGACTGGAGCTTTGGCGCATATTTTTTCTCACAAAGTTATCCACAGAGCGCAAAGCCTTGGCAGGCCTCAAAATCTGCTATAGCTCTGAGTAGCTGCGGCCCTGGCAGCTCTTTCCCCTTATCCCAGCCCATGTCCCATACCGTTCACGTTGCCGTCCAGACCCCTGCCCATAGCGCCGTAGGTGATCTGTTGAGCTACGGCAGCGACACGCCGCTGGAGCCCGGCACGCTGGTACGCGTTCCCCTGGGAAAAAGGGAGTTGCTGGGCGTGGTCTGGGATACACCGGCCGCCCCCGAAGCGATTCCCGATGGGGTGGAGCTGCGCAGCATTGCAGCCCAGTTGCAGGGCATAGCGCCGCTGGACCAGGCCTGGCGACGGCTGGTGGCCTTTGCCGCCTACTATTACCAGCGCAGCCTCGGCGAAATCGCCGTCGCCGCCCTTCCACCACAATTGCGTGAGATGTCGCCTGAGCAACTGGCCCGGCGACTGGCTCCGCCCAAGACAGCCAAGACGCCAGCCGGCAAGCGCAGGAAGACACAGGCCGCCGAAGCAGCACCGGCAAGCGCCGAGACCGTGGATCACACGCCTGACGCCAGCAGCGCAATGCCTTTGGTCGCGCTCAGCTCCGAGCAGTCCTCGGTTTTCGAGCAGATTGCGCAAAACCCCGGCCCCTTCCTGCTCTATGGCAGCACCGGCAGCGGCAAGACAGAGGTTTATCTGCGCGCCGTCCAGGCCATGCTGGATGCCAGGCCCGAGGCACAGGCTCTGGTGATGGTGCCCGAGATCAATCTCACGCCGCAGTTGGAAGAGCGCTTCATCGCCCGCTTCGTGCCCCGGTACGGCAGGGAGGCCGTGGTCAGCATGCACAGCGGCATGACCAACCCTCAGCGCCTCAAAAGCTGGCTGGCCGCGCACACGGGCCGCGCCCGCATCGTGCTCGGCACACGCATGGCCATTTTTGCCAGCGTGCCGCAGTTGGCGCTGATCGTGGTCGATGAGGAGCACGATGCCAGCTACAAGCAGCAGGAAGGCGCGCGCTACTCGGCGCGCGATCTGGCCATCTGGCGCGGCCGTGATACCGGCGCCAAGGTCATTCTGGGCAGCGCCACCCCGTCGCTGGAGAGCTGGCATGCCTCGGACCCTGCAGTCGGCCGCTACCTGCGCCTGCATATGCCCAGCCGTATCGGCGCGGCCAGCATTGGCGCGGCCGGCTCAGATGCAGCCGGCTCAGGCGCGGCCAGCCTTCCCAGGGTGAGAATGGTGGACATGGGCCAGCAGCCCAAACGCGCCGTGTTCTCGCCACCGCTGATCGAGGCCATTACCGAGCGCGTCAAGCGCGGCGAGCAAAGCCTGATCCTGCTCAACCGCCGCGGCTTTGCCCCCGTGCTGTTCTGCGCCGACTGCAACTGGAAGAGCGACTGCCCCCATTGCAGCGCCCACCAGGTCTTTCACAAGGGCGATCGCACGCTGCGCTGCCACCACTGCGGCTTTACCCAGCGCGTGCCGTTTGCCTGCCCCAGTTGCGGCAACCCCGACATCCTGCCGCTGGGCAAGGGCACGGAGCAGTTGCAGGAAGAGCTGGAGCGGCTGCTGCGCAATGTGCAGCGCCCCGACGGCAATCCGGCACGTGTGGCGCGCATTGACGCCGACACCACCAGGGCCAAGGGCAGCCTTGAGCAGCAACTGGCCCAGGTGCATGCCGGCGATGTGGATGTGCTGGTCGGCACCCAGATGGTGGCCAAGGGCCATGACTTCCGGCGCATCACGCTGGTTGCCGCCGTACAACCCGACAGCGCGCTGTACTCCAGCGACTATCGCGCCCCGGAGCGACTGTTCTGCCTGCTGATGCAGGCCGCCGGGCGCGCCGGGCGCGATGCGCAATATGTGAAGGCCCAGGGCAGCCATCCGGAGATGTGGATTCAAACCCACGACCCTCAGAACGCCGTCTACACCGCACTGCGCAAGCATGACTACCCGGCGTTTGCCAGGCAGCAACTCAAGGAACGGCTGGACGCCGGCATGCCGCCCTATGCCTTTCAGGCCATAGTCCGCGCCGATGCACGCGCCCAGGAAGCCGCACAGGCTTTCCTGAATGCCGCCACCCAGGTCGCCAAAGAGGCCAAGCTGCCTTATCTGGACGAGGTGTTCATCTACCCGCCCATCCCCATGGCGGTGCAGCGCGTGGCCAATGTGGAGCGTGCCCAGATGCTGCTGGAGGCCGCAAACCGCAGCGCCCTGCTGCGCTTTCTGAATGCCTGGCAGCAGTATCTGCACTGGCTGCGCACTCTGCCCGAGCACAGACCGCTGGTGCGCTGGCTCGTGGATGTGGATCCCCTCAGCATCTAAAGCCGCCGAAAATTTAAGGGTTTTAAGTCTTCAGCCCTTTACCCATAAGCGCTGACAGCTATCAATTTATATAAACCACAGGCGCCTGGCAAATCCATCGGGATTTGCGCGAATGGGCAAGCCGGCATGGCTATTGCATGGTGTGAGGCTCGGCTCCACAAGAGGCCGTTTCATTCAATCACGGAGCACTACTTCATGCAAAAACAAGTCTTCCGCCAGTCCTTGCTGGCCGCCACCATTGCCGTTCTGGGCGTTCTGTCCGCCCCCGGCGCAGCTCTGGCGCAGGATGCATCGCCTGCAGCCGCGCAGGCGGTCAAGGCACAGGCAGCCAAGCCCAATGTGGTGGTGCTGGCCACGGGCGGCACGATTGCGGGTGCCGGTGCCTCGACCGTCAACAGCGCCACCTACACGGCCGCCAAGGTCCCTGTGGACAAGCTGCTGGCCGGCCTGCCCGAGCTGGCCCAGATCGCCAACGTGCGTGGCGAGCAGGTGTTCCAGATCGCTTCCGAGAGCTTCACCAACGACAATCTGCTGACTCTGGCCAAGCGCGTCTCGCAGTTGGCCAAGCAGCCTGATGTGGACGGCATCGTCATCACCCACGGCACGGACACGCTGGCCGAGACGGCCTACTTCCTGAGCCTGACCGTGCACACCGACAAGCCCATCGCCGTGGTCGGCAGCATGCGCCCGGGCACGGCGCTGTCTGCCGATGGTGCGCTGAACCTGGTCAATGCCGTCAGCGTGGCCGGCTCCAAGGACGCCAAGGGCAAGGGCGTCTTCGTCACCATGAATGACGAGATCAACACCGCCCGCGATGTGAACAAGGACATCAACATCCAGACCGGTGCCTTCAAGAGCCAGTGGGGCCCGCTGGGCATGGTGGTCGAGGGCAAGAACTACTGGTTCCGCGCGCCCGTCAAGCGCCACACCATGAACTCCGAGTTCAATATCGACAACATCGACAAGCTGCCCCAGGTGGACATCGTCTATGCCTATGGCAGCGTCCAGCCCACGGCCGTGAATGCCCTGGTCGATGCCGGCGCCAAGGCCATCGTCCATGCCGGCACCGGCAATGGCTCTGTGGCCGACCGCATGGTCAAGCCGCTGCAGGATGCCCGCGGCAAGGGCGTGCTCGTCGTGCGCTCGTCACGCGTGCCCTACGGCTTTGTGCTGCGCAATGCCGAGCAGCCCGACGACAAGTACGACTGGGTGGTCGCCCACGATATGCGCCCCGAAAAGGCACGCCTGCTGACCATGCTGGCGCTGACCAAGGGCGCCAACACCAAGGAACTGCAGCGGATGTTCTGGGAGTATTGAGCACTCCCCCTGAGGCGCTGACGCGCCTTTCCCCTCTCTCTGGCGCTGAGCGCCGGAGGGGGACGACACCTTCGGTGCGGGGCGGCGGGGCCGCCTAGGCCCTTGCTCGCTGTCTCTTTGTTGGGGTGTGCTTGATTTGCGGCTTTAAGCCGAAACAGCGGTTTGCGCAGGCTGGTCTTGCGCAAGCCGCTCTTGTTTTTGATCAGGTCATCAGCGCCACGGCAGCGGAGAAGCTGAGGAAGGCCAGGCTGGTCGACACCAGGATGATGCGCGCCACGCGACCGCTGTGGGCGCCGTAGCGCTCGGTCAGCAGCGACACATTGCTGGCCGAGGGAAGAGCCGCCAGCAGCACCAGCACCACCAGGGTTTCGTGCTGGAGCGGCAAACCCATCGCGATCGCGGCCAGTCCGACGGCCCAGACCAGCAGCGGATGGACGACCAGCTTGGCCAGCGCAACCGGCACATAGTCCCGCGCAGCCACGCGTTCGTGGCTGTTCATCTGCGAGCGCGCCAGCACGGCACCTATGGTGAACAAGGCCACCGGCGAAGCCGCTGCGGCCAGCATGGCCACGGTCTTGTCCACCGGGCCGGGCAATACCCAGCCCATGGCCGACGCCAGACCGCCCAGCAGAATCGACCAGGGCATGGGATTGGACGCCATGCCCTTGAGCGAATTGCGCACCGCCAGCCAGATTCCTTGCCCTCCCGCCAGATCGAGCCGCGACAGCGCAATGCAGGCCGAGGTGGTGATGACCATGTCGATGGCCATGGTCACGATCACCGGCCCCGCGCTCTGCGCGCCCAGCAGCGCCGCCAGCATGGGAACGCCCATGAAGCCGGTGTTGGGAAATGCCGCCACCAGAGCGCCGAATGCGGCATCGTTCCAGCCCAGGCGCCTGCGTGTCAGCAGCACGGTCGCGCCCACCATCAGCACCGCACAGAGCAGATAGACCAGGGTGACGTTGATGTCGAGCAGCTGATGAATCGGTGTCTGCGCGCCAAAGCGGTACAGCATGCAGGGCAGCGCGAAGTACAGCACAAAGGCATTGAGGCCGGGGATCGCTGCCTGGGGCAGGATGCCGCGCCATGTGGCGGCAAAGCCGCAAGCCACCAGCGCAAAAAAGGGAAAGGTGATGAGTAGAACGGACAGCACCGGCAAATTGTGACAGCGCGCTGCGGCAGACTTCTCAGAGCCTTCGATGAAAATTTTTCAGCGCCCCCCGGTGGACAAAACAAAGCCTGCGCAAGGCAGGCCGCTGTGACGGATGCAAGGACAGCGCGTCAGAGCCTGAGCTCCTTTTCCACATCGGCAGTCTTGCGGCGTGCCAGTGCCAGATTGGCGCGGGCCTTGTCCAGCACCAGATAGAAGAACACACCGTCGTTGGCGGCCACGGGACGGATGATGTGATATTGCTTGCCCAGAGTGATCAGGATGTCGTCGATCTGGTCGTTGAGATTGAGCATGCGCATGGTCTTGAGCTTGGCGCGCACCACCTCGGTGTTGCCGGCCGCAGCCAGCTCCATGTCCACGCCGCCGCCGACGCTGCCCATCAGCATGCCGCTGGCGCTGTCCACGAGAGCGCCACAGACGGCGCCGTCGGTGGTCATCAAAGCGTTCAGAGAATCCTGGATAGAGGCCATAAATCCACCTTTTTGAAAAAGCAAGACAAGGAACCCGTGCGCAGTATGCGCACCCACTCGGACTCAGAACTCCAGTGAACCTGTGATCAGGAAGGCAGGTACCCTGTGGCAACCTCGCCGGCCGCCCAAAGCGCGCGACCCAGCAAGGCGTTCTGATCGACCACCAGACAGAGAACGGCCGGGAAAGCGCCATTCACCGCCTGGAAGACCACGGTGCCCGACTCCGTCTCGAAGGTCAGGCGCTTGCAATCCTTGTGACCGATTTCATTGGCCACGGCCCTGGCCATGGCCATCAGCGAGCCCGCCATGGCCGACAGCCGCTCGGTCGGCAACTCACTGCGAATGCGCAGCGCGGCAATCTCGAAGCCGTCAGGGGTGCAGAGCAAGGCGATATGGACGCCTGCAACCGGTGCGACCACGCGCGCCAGGATTTCCTGGCCGGCCTGCACCGCATGGGCCGGAATCACGAGAGAGGTATGGGTATTCATAGGGTCTGACTTTGCAGGGACAGCAGTGACGCCAGCACGCTCAGCGCATCCAGCATCTGCTGGCGATCACGCGGGTCGGCTTCGATCAGCGGGGTGATCTCATGGCCTCTGGCCACCAGGGCCGAACTGAACGCCTCCAGCCTTGCTCCGCTGGCGCTGCGGCAGCTGAGAATGAGCATCAGGGGAGCCTGCTCCAACTCCGCGATCCCCGTCAGCATCTCGCTGGCGTAATCCACCGCGCCCGCGTCGTTGACGTCCAGCATCAGCAGCGCCCCCACCGATGCCGAGAGCACCCAGCGGCGCACGAAATCGAAACGATCCTGGCCGGGACTGCCCACCAGCTGCAGCCGCTCGCCCGAGCCCAGGTCGATCTCGCCAAACTCCGCCCCTACCGTGGTGAACTCCTTGCTGTGTGCCGCCCTGTCCAGATTGCGCACATCGCTGCCTGCCATGAATTCCCCGCACAGGCTGCGCAGCGCCGTGGTCTTGCCTATGCCCATGGGCCCAAGCAGACTTACCCGCAGCAGGCCCTGGCCGGGCTGCATGGGCATGAAAGAGGTCATGTGCGTCCTCCACGGCTAATCCAGCCCGTCAGTTTGCTGACCCATTGGAGCGTCACCGAAGTGGCGGCCTGCCTTGGGGTGCTTGATTTGCGTGCGTCCGCTGGCTGCTCGGGGCCGCGCGGACTGCAGTGCAGGACGGCCTGAAGCTGAGGCAGGGACAGCAGGGTCGATAGCTGCGGCATTTCGATGCCGGCGTGCTCGGCCAGCGATCTGGCATCGATGGGCCCGCGCGCGAGCAGCGCCAGCACGCGCATGTGCAGCGCACTGTTAGCGCTGCCAGGCAGGGCGACCCAGGACTTGATATGAAAGCGGTGCGAACAGTCGGCCCCCTGCTGCTGAAGCTCCTGCAGGGCACGCTGCAGCGACAGGGGTGCATCGGTCCTGTGCCGGGCTCTCCAGTCCATGAGGAAGACTGCTGCGCGATCGAGCATGTCGATCAGGTCGGACAGCGTAAAGTCCGCATCAAGATGTGCGGCCCAGCCCTGGGAGGAGCGCCCCAGCGGCTGCATGGCCGGCTCGCCACCGAGATAGACCACGCAGGGGGCTCTCGCCTCTGACTTGGCCAGCAGACTCTCCAGCCCTTCGATCACCAGCACCTCGGCCGCCTGGCGCGGAACCTGACGCCAGGCGGAAAGCGACTTGCGCGCGGCCACGGAGAACAGCGCTTCAAAGCGCTGCTGCACCGCAGGCGTCCAAAGTTCTGCGGCCAAGCTCACTTCACCGATGGTTCTCGCCATGCACAGCACCCTGACTGTTGAGGAAAAGACAATGAATCCCTCAACCATCGACAATTCGCTGGCGTTGTCGGGATCAAGGCCGGACACGAGACAATCTTCACGCTACATAACTAACACCTTATTACAACAATTATTCAAGTAACAGCAGAGCGCATGTGTAGGTGAAACGCTCGCTGAGTCCCTGATTTTTGTCAGTTGTGAGCGCTGTCATCAGGGCTCTTCACGGTGAAGCGGTATGCTCCCAGTCCTTGTTTTTGATGATGGGTCACTCTGCTTCATGTCTGCTGGTCTCAACCTCGCTCAGCTCCAGGCCGTGCATTACACCGACGGTCCATGCCTTGTTCTGGCAGGTGCCGGGTCGGGCAAGACCCGGGTGATTACGCACAAGATAGGCCGCCTGATCGAAACCGGTCTGGCGCCACGCCGCATTGCCGCCATCACCTTTACCAACAAGGCCGCCGCCGAAATGCGCGAGCGCGCCGCAGGTCTGATCGGCCGCCAGGCCAAGGAAGTGCTGATCTGCACCTTCCACTCGCTGGGCGTGCGCATGGTGCGCGAGGACGGCCACATCCTCGGTCTCAAGCCCCAGTTCAGCATTCTGGACACCGACGACGTCACCGGCATCCTCAAGGACTGCGCGGGCGGCACCACCGATGTGGCGACGGCCCGCCAGTGGCAGTGGACCATCAGCGGCTGGAAGAACCAGGGCTGGGACAGCCGCAAGGCCCTGGCCATGGCGCAGGACGACAACGAGCGCAGCACCGCTCTCATCATGCAGCGCTATGAAGAGCGCCTGACCGCCTACCAGAGCGTGGACTTCGACGACCTGATCGGCATGCCCATGCGCCTGCTGCGCGGCCACCCCGAAGTGCGTGAGAAATGGCAGCGCCTGCTGGGCCATGTGCTGGTGGACGAGTACCAGGACACCAATGCCACGCAGTACGAACTGCTGAAATTCCTGGTGGGCGAGCGCGCCCACTTCACGGCCGTGGGAGACGACGATCAGTCGATCTACGGCTGGCGCGGCGCCACGCTGGACAACCTCAGGAAGCTGCCCGTGGACTTTCCGCAGCTCAAGGTCATCAAGCTGGAGCAGAACTACCGCTCCACCAGCGCCATCTTGCGCGCCGCCAACAATGTGATCGGCCCCAACCCCAAGCTGTTTCCCAAGACACTGTTTTCGGAACTCGGCGAGGGCGAACCCGTGCGCATCGTCGACTGCGACACCGAAGAGCACGAAGCCGAGCGTGCCGTGGCCCGCATTCAGAGCCTGCGCGCCAATATGAACCCGCAGCCCGCGTGGAAGGACTTCGCCATCCTCTACCGCGCCAACCACCAGGCCAAGCCCTTCGAGAAGGCGCTGCGCAAGGCCAACATCCCCTACAAGGTCTCGGGCGGCACCAGCTTTTTCGACCGCGCCGAGATCAAGGACCTGTGCGCCTGGTTCCGCCTCTGGATCAACAACGACGACGACCCGGCCTTTCTGCGCTCCATCGGCACGCCCAAGCGCGGCATCGGTCACACCACGCTGGGCAAGCTCGGGGAGTTCTCCGCTGCGCACAAGCTCAGCATGTTCGGCTCGCTGTTCAATGCCATGCTGGAGGAGGCGCTGCCGCGCAAGGCCTTCGAAAGCCTGCTGGAATTCGGCCGCTATATCAACGACCTGGAATACCGCGCCCGCCACACCCTGGGCTTTGAAGCCTCGCGCAGCTTTCTGATCGACTGGCTCAAGGAAATTGGCTACGAACAGTATCTGTATGACAGCGAAGACAGCGAGTCTGTCGCCGCCGCGCGCTGGAGCAATGTGCTGGAGTTCTGCGACTGGATGGCCCAGCGCGCCGGTGGCCAGATCGAGGATGCCGCAGGCGCCGGTACCCAGACCGAGGTCAAGAGCCTGCTGGAGGTCTCGCAGAACATTGCCCTGCTGTCCACCATCAGCGAGCGCGAGAAGGAGCAGGACATGGTCGTGCTCTCCACCCTCCATGCCTCCAAGGGCCTGGAATGGCCCCATGTCATGCAGGTCGGCGTCACCGAGGGCATGCTGCCGTTCAAGCTGGACGACGACGACGGCAAGCAGCAAAAGGTCAGCGATGAAACGGCGGCGCGGCTGCAGGAAGAACGCCGCCTGATGTATGTGGGCATCACCCGCGCCCAGCGCACGCTGGCCGTGAGCTGGACCAAGCGCCGCAAAAAAGGCCGTGAGATGGTGGCCTGCCAGCCCAGCCGTTTCATCAAGGAAATGGGCCTCGATGCGGCCACGGCCAGGGAAGACCCGCGCGAGAAGCTGCGCAAGCTGCGCGAGGAATTTGCCGCGCGCAAGAACCAGGCGGCGCCGGGCGCCGCCAACTGAAGACCCGAGATGACTTTGAGAACTCTGATTTTCATAGCTGCCAGCGCTTTCTCCCTAAGCGCCTGCGCCCAGTTTGATTCCAAATCTGCCAGCACTTGCCCGCAAGACTGGCAGATGAGCGACAAGCAGTTGCAAGGTGAATGGACAGGCTCCGTCACCGGCAGCGAAGAAACCGCCCGCATGGTGCTGGGCCCGCATCCCGAGTGGGCAGGCAACGTCAAGGGCAGCATCAGCCGCCCGGGCGGCAGCCACCCCATGGTCGGCGATGTGAACGATGGCACGGTCACGCTCGAAGAAAGCGCTGACGGCTCACGCATCACCGGCGCCTGGCTGGGCGAAGTGGTCGACGGCAGCTGCGGTACAGAAATTCACGGCAGTTACCAGGAGGGAGAAAATGATCCACCCCGCGCGTTCATCATGCGCAAGGTCCAACCCTGAGCAGGGCTGGGCCTTGTCCTGCCTGTGCATTGATTGATCCCATGAGTATTCGCTTCTTCTCCCCGCCCCCCCTGACCCTGAGCATAGGCTTGACACTGGTCGGCGGCCTGAACCCAACCACCGCCAGCAGCGCGGAACTGCCGCCCCCCGAAAGCTGGCAGCAATGTGCTGCCACCACCAGCAACAACGACCGCCTGGCCTGCTTTGATGCCTGGGCACACAAGCAAGGCCCGGCGGTTGCGCCCCAGGCCACCGGTTGGAGTGCACCTGCAGCCAGCGCACAAGCTGCGCCTGCTCTCACTGCCGCTACCGCCTCGGCAAACGATGCCGCGCCCGCCAGTGCGGCCGGGGCGACTGCGGCGACTGTCGCCAGCGCCGACAGCGGCCTGGGTCTATCGCCCAACAACGGCGGCTGCCGCGATCCACGCTACACCGAGGTGTCGCGCTATTTCGAACTGGAGCCCGGCACGGACTGCGGCACCTTCAACTTCCGCGGCTACCGTCCCATGTCGGTCTCCGTGGTCGTGGGTGACGAGGTCAATCAGCAGCCCTATTCGCCCAGCCGCGGCCTGGCGACCGAGCAGCCCTACCAGAAGCACGAGATGCGCCTGCAGCTCTCGGCCCGCACCAAGATTGCCTCCGGCCTGCTGACCGGCCCCACCTCGAAGGGCAAGGATTCGCTGTGGTTCGGCTATACCCAGCAGTCCTACTGGCAGCTGTTCAACGGCGATATCTCGCGGCCCTTCCGCACCACCGACCACGAGCCCGAGGTCTTCTACGTCTACCCGACGGACGCCCAACTGCCGCTGGGCTGGCGCTGGCGCTACTCGGGCATTGGCATCGCGCACCAGTCCAACGGTCAGAGCAATCCGCTGTCGCGTAGCTGGAACCGCTGGTATCTGATGACCGGCGCCGAGCTTGGCAACCGCTGGCAGCTGCATCTGAAGGCCTGGCAGCGCATGAAGGAGAGCGCGCTCGAGGACGACAACCCCCACATCCAGGACTACATCGGCCGCGGTGAAGTCAAGCTGGGCTGGAACGTCAACGACCAGAATTACCTGGGCCTGACCGCTCGCGGCTCGCTGGGCCAGGGCAAGGGCTCCGGACGCATCGAATGGCTGCGCACCCTGGGCGAAGGCTGGAACGGCGGCAAGAGCAATCTGCGCCTGCATGTACAGCTGTTCAGCGGCTATGGCGACAGCCTGGTCGACTACAACAACAAGCGCACGGTGCTCAGCGTGGGCCTGAGCCTGCTGGACTTCTAAGCGCTGCCCGAGGCGCTGCGCCCGGGCGGACCCGCGCCTTCCCCAGGGGCGAGAGGCAACGGGGCAGCCCGGGCTCGCTGCCTCCGGCTTGGGGCTCGGGCTCGGGGAGTACCGCTTCTACAGATGGCGTCCGCCAGCTGCGGCGCACTCATTTTTCATAGCATATAGCACTCTACCCTCATCAATTTCAAGCTTAAAAAGCATTGAAATTCAATGGATACAAGCGTTATCAGCTATCAAATCAGAGTCACTCGGGCACCACGGCCGTCACTTCGATCTCCACCTTGGCCCTGTCCTCGATCAGGGCCGCCACCTGCACGGCCGTCATGGCCACGCTGAATGAGCCAATCAGCTCGCGATAGGCCTTGCCGATCTCGGCCTGCTGCGCCAGATATTCCTTCTTGTCGGTGATGTACCAGGTCATGCGCACGATGTGTTCGGGCCTGGCTCCACCGGCCTGCAGCACCTCGACGATATTGTGCAGAGCCTGTCTGGCCTGCGCCGCGAGATCGTCGGTATGAAACCGGCCCTCGGCGTCCCAACCAATCATGCCGGCCACATAGATCTGGCGGCCACTCACGGACACTCCATTCGCATATCCCTTGGGCCGGGGCCAGCCCGGCGGCAGCAGTACTTGCATGTTCAACTCCTGTTTTCTGTTGGATTGGATGAACTCAGCCAGCGTTCGATGGCGCGGCGAATTGCGGGTGGCGCGCTGATCGCCTGATGGGTTTGAAGACTGGTAAAGACCAGCACTTTCTGCGCCGTCACGCGCAGCTGTCCCTCCGGGCCTGTGCAGTCCACATCGAGTGTCAGCGAACGATTGCCCAGCTTGGCAACCGACAGACCCAGCGCCACGGTTTCCCCCATGCGGGTGATGGTGCGAAAATCGCACTCCAGGTGCACGATGGGCAGGCCCACCCTGTCCTTTTGCACCATGTCCGCATAGCTCAGGCCCAGCGCGTTGTTGAACCAGTCTTCCACCAGTCCGTTGAACAGCACCAGATACTGCGGAAAGAAGATGATGCCCGCCGGGTCGCAGTGCGCAAAGCGAATCGGCACCTGCGTCACAAAGCGTTCTGAAGCCATTGCTACTTCACTCATAGCCAGACTGTTCTTTCCATCAAATTTGCGTGCAGCACCTGCCCATCAGGCGCAGGCCGCTTGAAAAACATGGCCATCAGGTTTCATGCAGGCGAAAGCGCTGCAACTTGCCCGTGGCCGTGCGCGGCAACTGGTCGACGAACTGCACGGCCCGTGGGTATTTGTAGGGCGCGACCTGACTCTTCACAAAGTCCTGCAGCTCCATGACCAGGGCATCGCTGGCCATATGGCCGGCACGCAGCACCACAAAGGCCTTGACGATCTGGCCGCGCTCGCTGTCGGCCACGCCGATCACCGCACATTCGGCCACGGCCGCGTGCAGCAGCAAGGCCTCCTCGACTTCGGGAGAGGCAATGTTGTAGCCGGACGAGATGATCATGTCGTCGGTACGCGCCTGATAGACAAAATAGCCGTCGCCATCCATCAGATAGGCATCGCCCGTCAGATTCCAGCCCTGGCTCACATACTTGGTCTGACGACTGTCGTTGAGATAGCGGCAACCCGTGGGGCCTTGCACGGCCAGCTTGCCCACGGTGCCGGGCGGTACCTCGAGCCCCGCATCGTCCACCACCTTGGCACGGTAGCCAGGCACGGCCTTGCCGGTGGCACCGGGGCGCGCATCCTCTTCGCGATGCGAGATGAAGATGTGCAGCATCTCGGTGGAGCCGATGCCGTCGATGATTTCAATGCCGGTCGCATCCTTCCACAGCGCCCGCGTGGAGGCAGTCAATGCCTCGCCCGCCGACACGCATTTGCGCAGCCGGGTGCGGCGAATGCGTTCGCCCTGCTGGGCCATCACTCGATAGGAGGTAGGGGCCGTGAACACCACGGTGGCGCCAAATTTCTCGATGCCGTCCACCAGTTGCGCGGGGCCGGCCTTCTCCAGCAAGGCCATGCTGGCCGCTATGGACATGGGGAACAGCACCTGTCCGCCCAGTCCGAAAGTGAAGGCCAGCGGCGGGCTGCCGATGAACACGTCGTCGGCATTGGCGCGCAGCATATGCACAGGCCAGCAGGCGCAGACCGCCATCACGTCGCGATGGAAATGCATGGTGGCCTTGGGCACGCCCGTGGTGCCCGAGGTGAAGCCCAGCAGGCAGGTGTCCGTGGCGGCAGTATCCACGGCCGTGAAGCTGGCAGACGCAGCCTGCATCAGCGGCTCCAGCGCGTCCGCAGCAGCGCCTTGACCGTTGAAGAACAGAACCTTCTGCAGCCGGGCGGATTTTCCTTGGGCGCCCTGCACCTCGCTGCGCAAGGCCTCGTCGCACAGCGCATGGCCGATCTGCGCAATGTCGACAATCGCAGACAGCTCCTTGGCTCGCAGCAGCGGCATGGCAGCCACCGCGATCCCGCCGGCCTTGATGACGCCAAACCAGCAAGCCACCATCATCGGATTGTTGGGCGCACACAGCAGCACGCGATTGCCGGGCACCAGGCCAAGCTGCCCGGTCAGCACGTTGGCAATGCGGTTGGCTTGCGCCTGCAGCTCGGCATAGGTCCAGCGCACTCCCTCGGCCTGAATGCACAAGCGATCGCCCCGACCTTGCGCCACATGTCTGTCGAGCAGCTCCACGGCACAGTTCAGGCGCTCCGGGAACTGCAGCTCGGGCAGCTCGAAACGGAACTCGGGCTGCAGCTCGGCGGGCGGCAGATTGTCAGCGGCAAAGGTATCGATATGCGCGGTGTACGACATGACTCACACTCCTTTTGGCCAAAACAGGCGGATGTTCTTTATTCGTGAGCGCTTTCAGCCATGGTTCTTGATGAGGTCGCGCCCGATGATGAGCTGCTGCACCTCGGTCGCGCCTTCGTAGATGCGCAGGGCCCGAATCTCCCGGTAAAGCCGCTCCACGGGCTGCTCGCTGACCACGCCCAGACCGCCCCAGATCTGCACGGCCGCATCGATCACCTGCTGGGCGTTTTCCGTCGCCGTCATCTTGGCCATGGCAGCTTCGCGTGTCACGCTCTCGCCCTGGTCGCGCAGCCAGGCCGCACGGTAGGTCAGCAGCGCTGCGCTGTCGATCTGCGTGGCCATCTGCGCCAGCTTGGCCTGGGTGAGCTGGAAGTCGGCCAGCACTCCGCCGAACATCTTGCGGCTGGTGGCACGCTGCAAGGCCTCATCCATGGCACGACGCGCAAAGCCCAGCGATGCGGCGGCCACCGAGGTACGGAACACATCGAGCGTGCGCATGGCCACCTTGAAGCCCTCACCGGCCTCGCCCACGCGCTGCGCTGCAGGCACGCGGCAGTTGGAGAACTTCAAACGCGCCAGCGGGTGCGGTGCGATGACGTCGATGCGCTCGGCCACTTCAAAGCCCGGTGAGTCGGCATCCACAATCAGCGCCGACAGGCCACGCGACCCCGGAGCCTCGCCGGTGCGCACAAAAACGACATAGAAGTCGGCGATGCCGCCGTTGGAGATCCAGGTCTTCTCGCCGTTGATCACATAGTGATCACCTTCGAGTCTGGCCTCGCAGGCCATGGCAGCCACGTCCGAGCCGGCATCGGGCTCGGACAGTGCAAAGGCCGAGATCGCCTCGCCCCTGGCCACCCGGCTCAGGTAGCGCTTTTTCTGCTCTTCGCTACCCGCCAGAGAGATCGCCCCCGAGCCCAGGCCCTGCATGGCAAACGCAAAGTCGGCCAGACCGCTGTGGCGCGCCAGCGTCTCCCGGATCAGGCAGATGGCTCTGGTGTCGATCTGCTCTCCTGCGCCGCCATGGATCTCGCCCGCAACCGCATGCCGCAGCCAGCCGGCTTCGCCCAGGGCCTTGACCAGTTGCCGGCATTCGGCATCCACATCGGGGCCGTGGGAATGCGCAATGTTCTGTCTGGCCCAGGCATCCAGCGACTGGGCCAGACGAGCGTGATGGGCTTCAAAGAAAGGCCACTTCAGATAGCTGGTGTCTGCCATGTCAGTTTCCTTGAAAGACGGGCTTTTGCTTGGCCACGAACGCGTGATAGGCACGCGAGAAATCCTCGGTCAGCATGCACAGGGCCTGGGCCTGGGCTTCGGCTTCGATGGCCTGCTCTATGGTCATGGCCCATTCCTGGTGCAGCATGGTCTTGGTAATGCCGTTGGCAAAGCTGGGACCGGCGGCCAGATCGGCGGCCAGCTTCTGCGCCTCGGCCAGCACACTCTCGGGATCGCACAGACGGTTGAAGAAGCCCCAGCGCTCGCCCTCCTCGCCGCCCAGGCTGCGTCCCGTATAGAGCAGCTCGCTCGCACGGCCCTGGCCGATGATGCGCGGCAGCATGGCGCAGGCACCCATGTCGCAGCCCGCCAGCCCCACACGATTGAACAGGAAGGCGGTCTTGCTGCGCGCAGTGCCCAGGCGCATGTCCGAAGCCATGGCCATGATGGCCCCGGCACCCGCGCATACGCCATCGATTGCCGCGATGATGGGCTGGGGGCAGGCACGCATGGTCTTGACCAGTTCGCCCGTCATGCGGGTGAACATCAAAAGCTCGGGGGCCTTGAGCGCGACCAGCGGACCGATGATTTCATGCACATCGCCACCCGAGCAGAAGTTGCCGCCGGCGCCGACCAGCACCACGGCCTTCACATCCTGCGCCCACTTGAGCTGGTGAAACAGGTCGCGCAGCTCGGCATAGGAATCAAACGTCAGCGGATTCTTGCGCTCCGGGCGATTGAGGGTGATGGTGGCCACACCATCTGTCACCTGCCACAGGAAATGCGTGGCCTGATAGCCGGTCAGCGGCTTGTGGTTGCCAGCTTGCAGCGCTGGATCGATTGCGTATTCGCTCATGTCTGCCTCCAAAAACTCCGGGTCACATGACTTCGCCACCGGCGACGGCGATGGCTTGCCCGGTAATGCTTGATGCGCCTCGCCCACACAGCCACTGGACGGCGTCCGCCACCTCCTGCGGCTGCACCAGACGGCCTTGGGGGTTGGATTTGACGAACTCGGCCATAGCCTGCTGCGGTGTGCGGCCGGTCTTGGCCACCACGCGGTCTATGCTGGTTTTGACAATCTCGGTTTCGGTATAGCCAGGGCAGACGGCGTTGACGGTGATCCCGGTTCTGGCGTACTCCAGCGCCAGGGCGCGTGTCAGGCCCACCACGCCATGCTTGGCAGCCACATAGGCCGCGACATAGGCATAGCCCACCAGGCCGGCCGTGCTGGCCACATTGACAATGCGCCCCCAGCCCGAAGCGGACATGGCCGGCAGCACCTGCTGAATGCAGTGCATGGTACCGGTCAGGTTGACCGCCAGCATCTGCTGCCAGTGCGCGGCATCCATCTTCATGAAGGGCGCGCTGCTGGCCTGGCCGGCGTTGTTGACCAGAATGCTGATGTCACCATGCACGGCTGCCGCCTGCGCAAACGCCACCGCCACCTGTTCTTCATCGGCCACATCGGCCAGTACCATCTGGCATTGACCAGGGTGCTGCTCCACCAGCTTTTGCAGCGGCTCGGCGCGACGCCCAAGCACCGTGACGCGAGCGCCCTGGGCCAGCAGCCGACGCGCAATCGCCTCGCCAATGCCCTGGCCCGCGCCCGTCACCAGCGCATGTTGATCGTTCATATCGCCTGTCATTGAATTCTCCAGGCCAGCGGCCCATCAAACGGATGCATTCCAGCCCTCACCTGCCGGGCCGAGAAGGCACCGCATCCGCTGCCCTCAGGCTTAGGTGAAGGCACGCTGCGAAGACTCAGGGGTTTCATTTGGCCGACGCCTGCTGCGCTTTCTCGCGCTCGAACAAGGCTTCCATCTGGCGCTTGCCCTGGAAGTATTGTTTGGGCCAGACGATGGGCGTGTAGCCAATCTTGGCGGCTTCGGTCAGCGTCCAGGCCGGGTTGGCCAGATGCGGTCTGGCAATCGCGCACAGATCGGCACGTCCTGCGGCAATGATGCTGTTGGCATGATCGGCCTCGCTGATCGCGCCCACGGCCATGGTCGCAATGCCGGCCTCCTGGCGAATGCGGTCCGCAAACGGGGTCTGAAACATGCGCCCGAACACCGGCTTTTCTGCCTTGCTGACCTGACCCGAGGAGCAGTCGATCAGATCCGCACCTGCGGCCTTGAACGCCTTGGCGATCTCCACCGCGTCTTCGGGAGTGATGCCGCCGGGCACCCAGTCATGGGCCGAGATGCGCACGGACATAGGCCGGTCCTGAGGCCAGACGGCGCGCATGGCCTTGAAGACTTCCAGCGGATAGCGCAGACGGTTTTCCAGACTGCCGCCATATTCATCACTGCGGTGATTGGTCAGCGGCGAGATAAAGCCCGACAGCAGATAGCCGTGGGCGCAATGCAGCTCCAGCCAGTCCACGCCGATGTCGGCCGCCATTTGCGCAGCATGGACAAACTGCTGCAGCACCTCATCCATATCGGCGCGTGTCATGGCCTTGGAGATCTGGCTCACTCCCTGCAGATATTGCTGCTCCGACGCGGCCATGATCGGCCAGTTGCCCTGCTCCAGTGGCAGATCCGTACCTTCCCAGGCCAGCCGCGTCGAGGCCTTGGCGCCCGCATGGCCAATCTGCATGGCGAACTTGGCATCGGTATTGGCATGAATCCAGTCCGCAATGCGCTTCCAGGCCTGCTTCTGCTGCGCCGAGTAAGTCCCGGGGCAGCCCGGCGTGATGCGCCCCTCGGGGCTGACACAGGCCATCTCGGCAAACACCAGCCCCGCCCCGCCCATGGCGCGCGCGCCCAGATGCATGAGGTGATAGTCTCCGGGCACGCCGTCCACGGCCGAGTACTGGGCCATGGGCGACACCACGATGCGGTTCTTGAGCGTGAGCCCACGCAGCCTGTAGGGCAGGAACATAGGCGGGGGCGCCTTGCCATCCGTGGTCACGCCATTTCTTTCGGCCAGCCAGCGCTCATAGCCGTCCAGCCAGGCGGCATCGCGCAGGCGCAGATTCTCGTGACTGATGCGCTGGCTGCGCGTCAGCATGGAGTACATGAACTGCTCGGGCTCAAGCTGATCGCAGTAGCGCTGACCGCAGACCTCGAACCACTCCATCGCATTCCAGGCCGCGTTCTGCAGGCGCAGCGTCTCCACACGACGCGCCTCCTGGTAGGCGGTCAGCACCTCGGGAATATGCTCGGCCGCATCGCCGATCTGCTTGAACTGGCGCGCCAGCTCGATGGCATCCTCAATCGCCAGCTTGGTCCCCGAGCCGATTGCGAAATGAGCCGTGTGCACGGCATCGCCCATCAGCACCACATGGCTGCCCCTGGCATTGCGCAACCACCATTGGTCGCAGACCACGCGCTGAAAATTGATCCAGGCCGAACCGCGCAGATGGCGGGCATTGGTCATCAGCTTCTCGCCCTGCAGATTATCTGCAAACAGCTTTTCGCAGAAGGCGATGGACTGCTCCTGGTCGGCGCCATCGAGGCCGCTGGCCTTCCAGCATTCCTCCGTGGTCTCGACGATGAAAGTCGAGGTCTTGTCGTCGAACTTGTAGATATGCGCCTGAAACCAGCCATGCTCGGTGCGCACGAAATCAAAGGTGAAGGCCTCGTAGACCTTGTTCGTGCCCAGCCAGATGTAGCGATTGGGACGGGTGACGATATCGGGTTTGAAAGTGCTCTCGTACTTGCTGCGGATGCGAGAGTTCACGCCATCGCAGGCAATGATGAGGTCGGCATCCGGATATTCCTCGTCGCTCTGCACATCGGTCTCGAACACCAGGTTGACACCCAGCTGCTCGCAGCGCGCCTGCAGGATGTTGAGCAGGTGCTTGCGGCCAATCCCCACAAAGCCATGGCCGCCGGAGCGAATCCTGCGCCCCTTGAACAGCAGTTCGATATCGTCCCAATGGTTGAAGGCCTGCTCGATCTGCGTCGCCGTCACCGGATCCCAGTCACGCATATTGTCCATGGTGGCATCCGAGAACACCACGCCCCAACCGAAGGTGTCATAGGGCTTGTTGCGCTCGACCACGGTGATGTCGTGCGCAGGGTCCAGCTGCTTCATCAGCAGCGCGAAGTACAGGCCGGCGGGGCCGCCGCCTATGCAGACGATCTTCATGACAGCAATCCCTTCCTGGCGCTTCGAGAAAATGGCGCATCGAAAATTACTTTATGCCTAAATTATTAATGCATGAACTTTTCACTAAAATCAGGCCAAACCCTGAAGCCAAGCTCAGGCGCTTGAAACACTATGTAGACCATGGACAAACACCATCTGGACTCTTCCATCGACATGCCGGACACCCCTGGCCGCGAGGCCGGTCTGTCTGACTCCGACCATCAGGCCGTGCGCCTGTGGCTGCGCCTGCTGACCTGCAGCACGCAGATCGAGCAAGTCATACGCAGCCAGCTGCGCACGGAATTCAGTACCACGCTGCCTCGCTTCGACTATCTGGCCCAGCTCAGCCGCTTTCCGAAGGGGCTGCGCATGAAGACCTTGTCGGAATATCTGATGGTGACCGGAGGCAATGTGACGGGGCTGACCGATCAGCTGGTCGCCGAAGGCTGGGTGGAGCGCGTGGCCGACGAAGAAGATCGACGCGCCATGATCGTGCGGCTGACGCGCACCGGCAGAAAGCAGTTCAAGGCCATGGCCACCGCCCATGAGCAATGGCTTCAGCAGTTGCTAGCACCGCTGGACAGCGAAAGCGCCAGCGATCTCTACGAACAGCTGGGCAAGCTCAGACAGGCATTGAGCTTGTCAGAAGGTGTCTGAGCCCGAAAAACCACCGTTTAGTGACAATTTCATGGAGAATGCCCAGCACGCAGTCCTGCGTGACACAGGCTTTGGGGGCATGGTTCATGGATTTAATGCATCTGCGATATCGGCTCAGGTCCGGGTATTACTACCTCTACGACATGCGTGATGCGCTCAATGCCATCACGGGAGAGCGCCCCTATCGCCTCAAGACCGAGCTGGTCGCCATCGCGTTCGATCGCATCACCGGCCGCGTGCACCAGCATGGTCACCCCACTCGCATCCACTCCTGGGCCATGGGTGCGCAGCGCCGGCTGCGCATGGCAGGAGACTGGGAGGGCGCAGACCGGCTGATCGTGGTCTCCGGCCCCTTGCCCGAAGAGGAAATCAACAAATGCCTGAGCGTTCAGGGCTATTGCCGCTGGATGCTGATGCGTCTGGCCAGCATGCCGCATGGCAAATTTTCCGCCCACCGCGCAGGCAGCCGCAGCAACTGGCAAAGGCGCGAATCCGGCCAGCAGCGCCGCGCAGCCTGACTTCACCCTCAAGTGCTCCTGCTGCGTATTGCGCAGGGTCATCCCGTCAGGCGTCCGCTTCCTCGTCGGAACCTTCATCCAGCTCCGCGACTTCCGGCATTTTCACGATCGTCACCGGCAGACGGCTGTGCCTGGCCACCTCGCGTGAAACCGAGCCGATCAGAATGCTGCCCAGCCCGCTCTGACCCGTGGCGCCGATGATGATCTGATCGCATTCATTGCTCTCGGCAATATCGATCAAGGTGTTCGCCTCTTCGCCCAGACTGATCTCCACCTCATAGGAGGCTCCGGCTTCCTTGAGCAGATCCTGCGCCGGTGCCACCAGATCCATGCCGGCTTCGATGCTGGCGTTGGCGATCAGATCGGAATCTGTGGTTGCAAGCTCCAGCAGCGATGCCTCCTTCTGCACATGAGCTATCACAAAGTGAGCATCCAGTCCGCTCTGCAAAAGCTTGATGCCGTGGCGTACGGCCTCAAGCGCGACATCCGATCCATCCACCGCAAGCATGATCTTGAGCATGGCAACCTCCTGTTCGTCTTGTGCACCAGTGTAGGGCCAGGCAGCAAAGACGGGTTACGAATCTGGGCCAAGCATCGGCTATTGCAGCAGTGCTTGCAAGCATCTGGGAAAATAGCGGACTATGCTGCAGTTTGACCTTCTCAAGACCGACCCGAACAGCCACGCGCGCCGTGGCACCTTGACGCTTAACCACGGCAAGGTTCAGACCCCCATCTTCATGCCCGTGGGCACCTATGGCACCGTCAAGGGCGTGATGCCGCGCAGCCTCGAAGAAATGGGCGCGCAGATCATCCTGGGCAATACCTTCCATCTGTGGATGCGTCCCGGCCTGGACATCATGAAGTCCTTCGGCGGTCTGCACGACTTCGAGAAGTGGGACAAGCCCATTCTGACCGACTCGGGGGGCTTCCAGGTCTGGTCTCTGGGCGCCATGCGCAAGATCATCGAAGAAGGCGTGCATTTCCAGAGCCCCGTGAACGGCGACAAGCTGTTCATGTCGCCCGAGGTCAGCATGCAGATCCAGACGATTCTGAATTCGGACATCGTCATGCAGCTCGATGAGTGCACGCCCTACGAGACCAATGGCAAGAAGACCACCGAGGCCGAAGCACGCAAGTCCATGGAGATGAGCCGTCGCTGGGCCAAGCGCTCCAAGGAGGAGTTCCAACGCCTGGAGAACCCCAATGCCTTGTTCGGCATTGTGCAAGGCGGCATGTACACCAATCTGCGCGAGGAATCGCTGCAGGGACTGCTGGAAATCGATTTCCCAGGCTATGCCGTGGGCGGCGTCTCCGTGGGCGAGCCCAAGGACGAGATGCTGGAGATCATGGCCCACACGCCGCATCTGCTTCCCGCCAACAAGCCACGCTACCTGATGGGCGTGGGTACGCCCGAAGACCTGGTGCAAGGCGTTGCCGACGGCGTGGACATGTTTGACTGCGTGATGCCTACCCGCAATGCACGCAACGGCACCATCTTCACGCGCTACGGCGATCTGAAGATCCGCAACGCCCGTCACAAGGTGGATCACCAGCCCATAGACACCACCTGCACCTGCCATGCCTGCGCCGGCAAGAGCGGCGTGAGCTGGGATGATGGCGGTCGCGACGGCTTCAGCCGCGCCTATCTGCACCATCTGGACCGCTGCGGCGAAATGCTGGGCCCCATGCTGACCACCATCCACAACCTGCACTACTACCTGAACCTGATGCAGGAAATCCGCAATGCGCTCGACGCGGGCACGTTTGCCGAGTTCCGCGCCCGCTTCAAGGCCGATCGCGCACGCGGGGTTTGAGCCCCATCGCCTGCTGCAGCAGAACCTCCAAAAGCCAGAGCGAGTCTCTGGCTTTTTTCATTCGACAGCTGACATCGCGCTTGCTCAGCAGGCCATCAATTGAAAAACATCGTCAATAGCGCGCAGCAAAACCGCGTGCGCTCTCGTTTTTCTGTATGTTTTTGTTAAAACTACAACATCTAACGGCAACAAGAGGCATTTTTGGCGATCGACATCGGATTTGCAAAGAGCCACTGAAGAAAGCTCCACGAAACGCCCGCGGCCCCTCTCCCATGACCGAAGCCTCCGCCCCCAAGCCAACGCCGCTGCTGCAGACCGCTGCCCCCAGGGCATGGACCGCTGCGCTCGCGCTGGGAAGCTTGGTGTTTCTGGCCGCCTTGCTGGGCATACTGGCGCGCCCCATGGGATTTCTCTCGCCGATCTGGCCCGCAAACGCACTGCTGCTGGGCTTTTTGCTGCACCGCCCTGACTGGCTGCGTCCAAGCTCGGTGCTGACGGTCTCGGCAGCCTATATCGCCGCCGACCTGCTCACGGGCAGCCGGCTCGATGTGGCAATCCTGCTCAGCATTGCCAATATGGCCGGTGTGGGTGCAGCCTGGACGCTGATGCACAGGCAGCGCCATGCCACCTTGTTCATGCAACGCCAGTCCTCCGCCCTGCTGCTGTTTGTGGGCAGCGGCCTGGGCGCACTGACGGCCTCGCTGCTCGGAGCTCCGGTGCTGAGCGCCGTTTTCGGGACGCCGCACTGGCAGGCTTTTTCCATGTGGCTGAGCAGCGAATGGCTGAACTACATGATGTTTTTACCCATTGTTCTGGCCTGGCCTGCAAGCCGGCAACCAGTTGAACATCCGGGCGAATCCTCTGCGCTGCGCCGCGTCCTGCCACTGCTGGCCGTGATTGCCCTGGAAGCCATCAGCTACTGGATCAAGGGCCCGGGTTCGCTGGCTTTCTCGCTGCCGGCTCTGATCTGGTGTGCGCTGAGCTATCGCATCTTCAGTCTGACGCTGATCACGGCCTCGTTGTGCCTGAGCAGCATCCTCTTTATTTCGCTGGGCACGCTTGAATTCACACCCGCTCATTTTCTGGAGGCTTTGTCATTTCGCATGGGTCTGTGCATGCTGGTGCTGGGCCCGCTGGCGGTGGCCGGATCGCACATGGCCCGCAACGAGCTGATGCAAAAGCTCAGCCATGCCGTCAACCACGACTTTCTGACCGATATGCTGGCACGCGGTGCCTTCATGAAGCAGGGGCAAAGAATACTGGAGCGCTGCCGGCAGGATGGCCAGCCTTTTGCCATCCTCATGCTGGATCTGGACCATTTCAAGCAGATCAACGACAGCTTCGGCCATGCGGGAGGCGACCAGCTGCTACGCAGCTTCTGCCAAACGCTGACCCAGGTGCTGCGCGCTCAGGACATCGTGGGCCGCATGGGAGGCGAGGAATTCGCCGTGGCTCTGCCCAAGGTGAATGCCGCCGCAGCGCAGGAGATTGCCAAGCGCATCAACCGCGCCATCTGGGAACTGCGCGTTCCCATGGATGACCAGTTGATGAGCGCCACGGTCAGCATAGGCCTGGTCCATATCGACCGGCTGCAAGCGCATCAAAGCCTTGATCTGCTGCTGCAGGATGCCGACCAGGCTTTGTATGAGGCCAAGGCGGCCGGGCGCGACCGCGTCAGTTCACAGCTTTGCTAAGCGCGGCTCCAGCATCCGGATCGCCCGGCCAGCGCTCACCTGCTCTCGTTCGCCCCGGATGCCGGTTGAGCTGCTGGTGCCGCATCCAGGCGCGGCAGGATCTTGCCTGCTGCAGTGCCGCAGCTATGGCAAAAACGTGAGAACGCGCTCTTGCGGGTATTGCAGCTGCCGCAATGGTCGAACAGGCCGATACCGCAGTGAGGGCAGAAGTCGATCTCGGTGTTCTTGAGATCCACCGGGCGCTCGCAGCCCGGGCACACATTCTTGGACAGCCGCTCCAGCGCCACGTCATAGCTCAGCTCTTCACGGCGCTGCTCTTCGGGCAGAGACTCCTGCAGCTTCTGCTTTTCCAGATAGCGGTTGAGCGCAAGAATGGCATAGCGTCCCAGCAGCACCGTCACCACGATGCCCACGATGTAGCGCACATAGCCGCCGTAGTCAGGCAGATAGGGCACCAGCTCGACAAAGAAGGCGAACAGCGCGAAAAAGATGAAGCCCCAGACAAAAGGCCACCAGGTACTCTTGCGCTTCTTGGCGAACAGCCAGCCCGCCACGCCCAGCAGGGGCAAGGTGATGGCCAGACGGAACAGAAACACGCGCAGCTCGCTGGCGCGCATGGCGGCTTCATACTGGGGATAGGCCTGCTCGCGCAGGCTGCTCATCTCCGCCTCGGCGTTGGAGACGGCCTGATTCGCTTCCAGATGGGTCTGGGCTTCCTTTTCGCGCTCCTGGCGGGCCATGTCTTCGGCCTGCTTGAGCGCATCCAGCGCCTTGCTGCGCGCCACCAGCTCGGCATCCTGCTCCGGGCGCTCCGTAGCCCGACGGGTCGCCACCCAGTTGTCAAAGGTATCGCGCGCCGACTGATAGCGCGCGCGCTCGGCATCGAACTTGAGCTGGGCCCTGTCCAGGGCCTTCTGGGTGACGCCGGCCGTCTTCCGGGCCTGGTCGATTTGGGCCTGTACACGCTGTGCATCAGCCTCAGGAATAAAAGACTCGATCTCCAGCGAGCGATCGGGCTGCGGCAGGTTGCCCACCACCAGCCCACCCAGACCGATCAGGAAGAAGGCAAACACCAGCGCCACCAGCCAGAGGCCACGGCGAAACCATTTCTCGGGCAAACGCAGAGACTTGCTCATTTTCAATTACTCCAAAAACGTAGCGCCATGCGCATACTCAGCAAGGCCTTGAAGCCAAAAAGACTCAAACTCATTGCACGGTACGCACGGCCGATGCCAGTTGCGTGCGCTGCAACCACTGAGTCACGGAGTCCACCGTCACCGTCTCGATGCGGCTCGCAAAGCGCTTTTCATTCGGATGATCGTCAAAAGCGATATTGGCTGCCGTCATGCGCCCGCCCAGCCGCGAGAACGCGCGAATGATGAGCGCGCTGGGCTCGTAACCCTTGGCCTGCAGCCAGGCCTGGGCCTGTGCGCGGTTCTGAATCGCCGCCGGCTCCATGGCCGCGGCCAGTGTCTCGGTTGCCCATTGGTTCGATTGCTGGTACTTGCTGCTCCAGACATAGCTGACCATGCTGTAGGGTTCGTTCTGCAGGCGCAGCACCGTGGGAGCGCTCAGGAACTTGAGCAAGGCCTGCTGCACCGCCGGCGTCGGGATCTGAATGGCGGCTTCGTAGCGCCACATATCGTCAAGAAAGAACTCGCCCAGGCCCTGGCGGTAGATATGGCCGGATGCAGTGCCGCACTCATTGAGCTTGTGCGCCACGCGCCAGGGACCGGCGGGCGTTCTGTAAGCCCAGCCATAGTGCGAATACTTGAGATCGTATTTGCTCAAATCCTGTCCTTGCCGCGCCAGCAGCACGACCTGGGTGCCGTTCTTCTGAAACTCGGCATCCAGCGCCTTGGCGGTACGCGCAGCCAGATTCAGCCCCTTGGCCATGACATCGGCAGTCAGCGGCCGATCCTCACAGCTGCGGCCTGCCTGGGCCGAGCCTGCCCAGGCAATCAGCGCAGCGCCCAGCGCCAGCACCACAGGGCCGGGAATGGGCATGCCGGTGCGTTGAGCGGGTGCCATGGCGTGTACAACGTTTGTCGGTTCCTTGATCATGCGAGCCTCCTGCTTCTTGAGTTACAGACGCTCGTTGTGCATCAGCGCCTTGCCGATTTCGTTGGGGATAAAGGCCAGCACCTTGCCTGCCGTGGACAGAATCACGCCGGCCGCTGTGGCGCTGGTCTGCACCACCGTGCCCACACCGACCGACAGGGCGCCTGCGGCCTGGCCAGAGACCTTGACCACCGCCGAGGTGCCGTCGGCCACATTCTTGAGCACATAGGTCACGCCTGTGGCACTGCTCTCCACGGCCTCAACGATCACGGATGCGCCAGCGGCCGACAGAAACAGGGGTATTGCCACGACTTCCTCCGAAGCGCCACCCGATACCGCTGCAACCACCGATGCCACAGGCAGGGCCGACAGCACCAGAGAGGCTTCGCTCTGGGCGTGGACTGCGCTGCCGCCCAGCAAGGCAAAGGCCGCGCCCAGGGCGCACAGGCTGTTGCGAAGAGGACGGATAAAGGTCAAGACGTTGATCACAAATGGCTCCCGATGGTTGTTGAAATGAACCGCGATTTCCATGCGGCGACGAACGAATCATCCACGCGCCCGAAACTTTGGCCCTGTGTTTTGTCAAAATCAGCAATTGGCAGATCTTTCAGTATCTCAACCCGATACTTTCAGTCCGCTGCTGCCCCCGAACCGGTGGCAGTGTATGCATCCTGTCCGATTTCCGCGCCCACAACTTCTAAAAATCATCAGGCAATCCATGCGGTTTCACTCTCAGACCTTTGTCCAGCGCAAACCTTCGCCTTCGCGGATCTGGCTTGCGGCAACGCTCGCCACCATCATCTCTACCCTGGCTGTCCCTGGCCTGGCACAGGGCAGCGGTATTCCTGCTTTTTCGCAAATGCCGCCGGGCCCGCTGGGCGGCCCCTGGCACTTTGCCACCCTGCCCAACAAGAATCCGACGGCCTTCAATGTGGTGGACCAGGATGGCGGGCATGTGCTGCGCGTGAGCACACATGACGCTTACGGCAATATGGTGCACACCCTTCACCAGGCTGCCGCACCCGATCTGCAGCTGCAGTGGCGCTGGCGTGTGGATCAGCTGATCGACAAGGCCGATATCAAAACCAGGGCTGGCGACGATGCGGCGCTCAAGCTCTGCGTGTCCTTCGACTTTGACAAATCGCAGCTGAGCTTTGGCGAACGGGCCAAGCTGCGCCTGGGCAGAATCAGCACCGGCGAGGATATCCCGGCCGAGACCCTGTGCTATGTCTGGGACAACAAGCAGCCCGTGGGCACGGTCATGCACAACGCGTTCACACATCGCATGCGTTACATCGTGCTGCAAAGCGGTGACGCACACAAAGGCCAGTGGGTGACGGAGCAGCGCCATCTCTCCGCCGACTACCAGCAGGCCTTTGGCGACGAATCCCAGGCCATGCCCACCATCATCGGCGTCACCGTCTCGGCGGACTCGGACAACACCCATGGGGAAGGACTTGCCTACATGGGTGATATCCGGCTCGCGCCCTGATCATTCAGCCTCAACGCCGGAGCAAATCCGCCACGTTCTGCTGCAGCAGGGCCGGCGTGACCGCAGCAGCCGCTACGGGCTCGCCCACTTCCAGCCCCACGCGGTTGAACAGGCCGCGGCGCAGCGGCTTGACCATGGCCACATTCCTGCCGCCGCGCAACTCGATGCGGCTGAAGTAGGAGCCCCAGAGATTGGTCAGCGCCATGGGAATGACGGGAACCTGCAGACCATCATCTCGCGCATGGTCGAGAATCTTCATGATGCCGCCCTTGAACGGCTGCAGCTGGCCGTCAGAGGTAATCCCGCCCTCGGGGAAGATGGCCAGCAGATCGCCCTCGCGCAGCACCTCTGCCGCCCGCGCGAACGCTGCTTCATAGGTCGCAGGATCCTCCTTGTGCGGTGCGATCGGAATCGCCTTGGCCAGCTTGAACAACCAGCCCAGCACCGGAGCCTGGAAGATGCGGTGATCCATCACGAAGTGAATGGGGCGCGGGCTGGCCGCCATGAGCAAGATGGCGTCGACAAAGCTCACATGGTTGCAGACCAGCACGGCCGCGCCATCGCGCGGAATATGCTCGTCGCCACGCACCTTGAAGCGGTAGACAAAGTGGGTGATGACCCAGGCCACAAAGCGCAGCAGATATTCGGGCACCAGCAGGAACACATAGAGCGCCACGATGGCGTTAGCGATTCCGGTGATCAGGAACACCTGGGGAATGCTGCAACCTGCGGCCAGCAGGGCACCAGCCAGCACGGCCGAGGCGATCATGAACAGCGCGTTCAGGATATTGTTGGCCGCGATGATGCGCGCGCGGTGCGTGGGCTGGCTGCGCATCTGGATCAATGCATACATGGGCACGCTGTAAATGCCCGCCGATAGTGCCAGCAGGCCCAGGTCCAGCATCACGCGCCAGTGTTTGGCCTCTCCAAAAAAGGCGCTCACGCCCATCAGCTCGGAGGGCGGCAGCGCGCGCGTGGCGAAGAACAGATCAATCGCAAACACGCTCATGCCAATCGCGCCCAGCGGCACCAGACCGATCTCCACCTGGCGACGGCTGAACACTTCGCACAGCAGCGAGCCAATGCCGATGCCCACCGAGAAGATCACCAGCAGCAGCGATGCCACATGTTCGTCGCCATGCAACACCTCCTTGGCAAAGCTGGGAAACTGAGAGAGAAACACCGCACCGAAGAACCACATCCAGCTGATGCCGAGCAGCGAGCGAAACACCACGGGCTGCTGGCGCGCCAGCTGGAGGTTGCGCCAGGTTTCGGTGAACGGGTTCCAGTTGATGACCAGGCCCGGATCAGTGGCCGGCGCGTGAGGAATGAACTGCGCGCAGATGCGACCCACGACCGCGACGGCCACGCAGGCTATGGCGACCTGCATATGACCGACCTGCGGCACGGCGATCAGCAGGCCGCCAGCGACCTGACCCAGCAGGATGGCGACAAAAGTGCCCATTTCCACCATGCCATTGCCGCCCGTGAGTTCACGGTCGTTGAGCACCTGGGGCAGATAGGCGAACTTGACGGGACCGAACAGCGTGGAGTGCAGTCCCATGAGGAACACGCACAGCAACAGCACCGGCACATTGGCCTGGATAAAGCCCCAGGCCGCGATCAGCATGATGCCGATTTCAAGATTCTTGACCAGGCGGAACATGCGGGTCTTGTCCCACTTGTCGGTCAGTTGGCCCGAAGTGGCCGAAAACAGCAGATAAGGCAGGGTGAACAGCGCACCGATCACCAGGCCTGCCATGGAAGGCGGCAGCCACGAGACGCTGAGCTGATAGGTGACCATCACCGTGAAGGCGAACTTGAAGAGATTGTCATTGCCCGCACCGGCAAACTGCGTCCAGAAAAACGGCGCAAAGCGGCGCTGGCCCAGCAGGGCAAACTGGTTGGGGTGGGCATGCTGCTGTGCAGCGGCGGCCGTATGCACGGTCGGCGTGGAATTCATGGATCTCTCCCTGTGGCGCTGCTGGCATTGTGCCAACTTGCCCGGATTTTTTTGTAGGTTTTATGCGGCTGACGCTTGTTGAACATGCGCCAGCCGCTATGAATATTACGATTCACGCCACTGCTGCAAGGCACGCAGCACAGGCCACGCGGCGGCAGCGGCCACCCAGTGCTTGAGGCTGTGGCCGGAGATTGCGTGCGCGGTCACGTCGAACACATCGCCATCCGACAGCTCCAGCAGCTTGGCCACGAGGTACAGACCGATCACCCAGCCCAGCTCCACAGGCAGCGCATGACGACGCGGCACAACAAAGGCCAGCCACAGGAGAACGAGCATGCCGCCGCCCTGCACCAGCACCCAGGGCAGCACATTGCTGGTCTGCGCCCAGACTGCCACGCTGACGGGCGCCGCCACCAGCAATACCCCGGCAGTAATGCGGGCGCTGATGTCGTCAATGCGCGTCTGCACCGCCAGACCCAGCAAGCCGGCGAAAGCCAGGCTCATGCCCAGCCGGTCCCAGACCAGGCTCGAATCCTGCGGTGCCCAGTGATAGTACGCAGACCCTGCCCCCGAGCACAGCAGGCCCGCAAAGAACAGGACGCACAGGGCACGCGCCGTGCCATTGAGCTTCTGATAGTCGGCGCGCCGCAGCGCAAGCCCGCCCGCCAGTCCGGCCAGCACAAACCCCAGATTGCTCAACACATCGGCCGCATGCGGCAGGCCCAGCCAGCCGCGCTGGTCGGCAAAGGCGTGATAGTGCTCGGGCTGGGCCATGCCGGGCATCAGCAGAGCCAGCGTGAACAGCAAGGCCATGCCCCCGAACAAGGCAAAGCGCTGCTCCAGCGTGCCCGAGGTCTCGGGGCCCGTCATTTCCACGGTCGTGATCGATGAGGTATGCAGTTGCATGGCGCTTCCTTGTGTGAATGCCGCGCAGTATGGAAATCCTCCGAAGCAACGGCATCGATCTTCTAAACTTGCCCCATATCGCTGCACTGCCAGTACTACCAACCGATACCATGAGCACGACCGCCGATCTCGTCACCGCCATCAAGAAAGAACTCAAGGCCGCGCAGATGACCTATGCCGACCTGGCCCAGTCCATAGGCATGGCCGAATCCAGCGTCAAACGCATGCTGGCCAAAGGCGACATGCCGCTGTCACGCATCGACGAGATCTGCCGCGCCCTGCACCTGGACTTTGCCGATCTGGCGCGCAATGTGGCCGACAGCCGGCCGCTGCTCCAGCAGATCACGCGCGAGCAGGAGATTGCCGTGGTTGCCGACCGCAAGCTGCTGCTCACGGCCATCTGCGTGCTCAGCCAGTGGACGCTGGAGCAGATCGTCGCCACCTACCGCATCAGCGAACCCGAGGGCATAGGCTATCTGGCACAGCTGGACCGCATCGGCATCATCGAGCTGCGTCCCGGCAACCGCTACAAGCTGCGCCTGGCCAAGACCTTCCGCTGGCAGACCAACGGCCCGGTGATGGACTTCTTCCGCGAAAACGCCGTGCTGGACTACTTCGGCGGCACTTTTGCCGGCGAGGACGAGACCATGCTGCTGGTGCATGGCTCCATCGCCCCCAGCCTGGCCCCCAGCTTCGTGGAGCGCATCCAGCGCATCGGTCAGGACTTTTCGCAGCAACATCTGCAGGATCAGCGCCTGGGGCCCAACAAGATCGAGGGCTACACCCTGGTGCTGGGCATGCGCAAATGGGAGCTACCCGCCTTTGCGGCCTTGCGCCGCTAGACATTCACTCCCAAATATGTAGCTAAATGCGCTTGCTACATCTGTGTAATCCGCCTGTTTTATACATTCTTCACCAAACAGACACACAAGATTGCAAGACTTCGCACAGCGGCAACCCACGGTTGACGCTGGCCTTCCAACATGGAGCCCAAGGGATGCCTGAACCTACAGACAGCCCGCTACCCATGAAGGAGGCGTATATGCTGACAATCCGCAACACCATCCACACCGTCGCTGCCGCAGGCGCACTCGCCCTGATGGGCTTTGCCGGTAGTGCACATGCCCAAAACGCTTACTGGGCGGGTGCCAGCCAGGGTGCCTATGTGAACGTGCAGTTCAACGCACCGCCCCCCGTCCGCTATGAAGCCGTGCCCGCTCCGCGCCGTGGCTATGTCTGGGCCCCTGGTTACTGGGAGCCGCGCGGCCACCGCCATGTCTGGCGCGCCGGCCACTGGGTGCAGAACCGCCCCGGCTATGTGTACCGCCAGCCCGCCTGGGTGCAGCACGGCAACCGCTGGGACTACCGCGCCAGCCGCTGGGACAGGGATGGTGACGGCGTGCCCAACCGCCATGACCGCAACCCCAACAATCCATATCGTCGCTAAGAGCCTGTTGACGCTTTAAGCCTTGATCGCTCCCTCCGCTGGCCCTCCGAGTCATCACTTTCCAGCGGATTTCAGCCCATGTCTCGCTAGAGACCTGGGCTTTTTTGCATTAACCCCACAAGCTTAATGCTGCATAAGCATATAGAAGCAAATCATTAAATTACGGACACAATTCACAGCATTCAAGGTTCCTCTGGACAAGTCCCATCATGCGTTTGCTGCCCCGTTTCATCTCCGGTCTTGTTGCCACAACGGCGGCCGCCGCCCTGTTTCCTCTGGCCGGCCAGGCCGCCGATTCCGGTGCCGCCAGCTATCCGCACCAGCCCATCACCATGATCATGGGCTTCAACGCCGGTTCGGGTGTGGACGTGATCGGCCGCGTGGCGCAGGAGCCGCTGGGCAAGATCCTGGGCCAGCCCGTGATCATTGACTACAAGAGCGGCGCCGCCGGCAATATCGGCAGCGAGTTTGTGGCCCGCGCCAAGCCCGATGGCTACACCATCTACTTCGGCACCGCCGCCACCCATGGCAGCAATGCCGCGCTGTACAAGAAACTGCCGTTCGACGTGGAGGCCGACTTTGTGCCCGTCGCACCGCTGGTGGACGTGGCCAATGTGCTGACCATCAATCCCAATGTGATCAACGTCAAGAACCTCAAGGAGTTCGTCGACGAGGTCAAGGCCCATCCCGGCAAGTACAACTATGCCTCCACCGGCAATGGCGCAGGCACCCATATGGCGTTTGCCGAGTTCAACTCGCGTCTGGGCCTGGACATGGTCCATGTGCCCTACAAGGGCGGCCCCGAAGCCATCACCTCGGTGCTGCGCGGCGAGACCTGCTGCATCATGAACCAGGTGCAGACCGTGCTGAGCCACTACAAGGCCGGCAAGGTGCGCCTGCTGGGCGTGACCACGGCCAAGCCCGTGGAAGCCGTCAAGGAAGTGCCCACCATTGCCGCCAGCGGCCTGCCGGGCACAAAGGGCTTCAACAGCTCCATCTGGTTCGGCATCTTCGCGCCCAAGGGCACGGACCCGGTGATCATCAAGAAGCTCAACCTGGCGGTCAACGACGTGCTCAAGCAGCCTGAGGTGCGCGAGCGCTTTGTCTCCCAGGGCAACACCATCCGCGAAGAGACACCCGAGCAGTTCAAGAAGACCGTGCATGAAGATCGCATCAAATGGGCCAAGGTGGTCAAGGATGCCAAAATCAGTATTGACTAACACCCCTGAGCGGCCCTGCCGCTTCCCCCTCTCTCTAAGCGCTGCGCGCTAAGGGAGAGGAACGACGCCCTCGGTGCGGGGCGGCGGGGCCGCCCAGGCCCTTCCTCGGTGTCTCTCGCTTGGTCCTGCTTCGAGTTCAAGCAGTGTTAAGTTATCGGTGTTTGTTTGATGCGTCTGCGGCTCAAGCCTCAGGCGCTTTTGGGTTTTAGCTATGTCAATTTCACCTTCTACGACAGCCGCCACATCGGGGCTGGCAACGCTGGAAGAACGCCTGCGTGACGACTTCGTCACTCTGGGCTGGCCTGCCAAGGCCTGGATTCCCCCTTCCACGCGCAAGGGACTGCCGGTGCATGACGTGCTCGTCATCGGCGCCGGCCAGGCCGGTCTTGCGCTCAGCATGGCGCTGCAGCAGGTCGGCATCAAGCCTGTACTGCTGGACAGGTCCGCGCCGGACTTCGAAGGCCCATGGGCCACCACGGCGCGCATGGAAACCCTGCGCTCGCCCAAGGAGCTGACCGGCCCCGCCATGGGAGTTGCAGCCCTGTCCTTCCGGGCCTGGTTCATCGCCCAGTTCGGTCTGGATGCCTGGACGGCACTGGACAAGATTCCGCGCCTACAGTGGATGGACTATCTGCGCTGGTACCGCCGCGTGACCAACGCCGATGTGCGCAACGGCCATGAAGTCGTTGCCGTGCGCCCGCAGGCCGATGGCGTGGTGGAAGTCGATGTCAAGGCCAATGGCGTGATCGCCACCTGGCAGACCCGCCGCCTGGTGCTGGCCACGGGCCGCGACGGCCTGGGCGGCGCAACGGTTCCCGCCTTCATGCGGGGAGTGAACAGGAAGTTCTGGGCCCACTCCTCCGACGCCATGGACTACGCCACGCTGGCCGGCAAGCATGTGGGCGTGGTCGGTGCCGGCGCCTCGGCCATGGACAGCGCCGCGACGGCTCTCGAAAACGGCGCGGCCAGCGTGGACATGCTGATCCGCCGCCAGCAGCTGCCGCTGATCAACAAGTCCAAGGGCTCAGGCGTGCCCGGTCTGACCCACGGCCAGTATCTGCTGCCCGATGCATGGAAATGGCGCATCCGCCACTACATCAACGCCCAGCAAGTGCCGCCCCCACACGGCAGCACGCTGCGCGTCTCGCGCCATGACAATGCCTTCTTCCACCTGGGCTGCGCGGTGCAGAGCGTGGAAAAAGCGGGCGACAAGCTGCAGGTGCAGACCTCGGCCGGCGTGTTCCTGCTGGACTTTCTCATCGTCTCCACGGGCTTTGCCATCGACTGGAGCCTGCGTCCCGAGTTTGCCGACATCGCGCCGCACGTGAAGCTGTGGAACAGCCGCTTCACGCCCGAGGCCGCCGATGAGGATGCCGAGCTGTCGGCATCGCCCGATCTGGGGCCGCTGTTCGAGTTCCAGGGCGAGCTACCCGGTCTCGACCGGATCCACTGCTTCTGCTACCCCGCTGCGCTCTCACACGGTACGGTGTCGGGCGATATTCCCGCCATCAGCGACGGAGCGCGCAAACTCGCGCAAGGTCTGGCCTCGCTGTTCTATCTGAACGATATCGAGCAGCACTTCGACAAGCTCAAGGCCTATGCCGAGCCCGAGCTGGACGGCACGGAATGGACCGCAGCCGACAGCGCTGCGCGAATCCGGCAGCTGCAACCCTAAATCACGAGACTTCGCATGACAGACACCATCGACCGACTGGCCGGCCTCGAGCAAGGCAGCCCCACATTCACCACCCGTCACGAGCGCGAAAAAGTCGCTCTGGCCACCCAGGCTTGCGAAGACCTGCTGCTGGGCAATCAGCTGGACAGCGCGCTGACCCAGGCCGAGCGCCTGGTGCTGGCCGCCGAGCAGGCCCGCGTCAGCGGCGTGAGCACGCTGGAAGCCGAATACCGCAGCCGCGCCAAGGCCCTGGGCCAAGCCATCACGCCCGAGCTGCGCGCCATCCTCGACCAGCCCGGCACCCAGACCGGCAATGCACGCCTGGACGCCATGCTGCACTTTGTGCGCACACTGGCCCTGAACCCGGCCCAGAGCGATCAGGCCGCGCTGCTGGCCATTCCGGCCACCGGTCTGTCGCTCAACGACACCGTGCTGCTGGCCCAGCTGATCGGCTTTGTGGCCTATCAGGCCCGCCTTCTGGCGGGTGTGAAGGCCATGGCCGAGCTGGGCGGAGTGACCGAAGCGCCTGCCGCCCTGCCTGTCGATGCCGCACCCTTTGTCCACCCCGCCAACCTGCCGCCGCCCGGCGAGCCGCTGCGCCGCAACGGCTTCACCAGCGAGACGCTGGACTGGAAGGCCTGGCTGCAGGTGCTGGACCCCGGCACCGCCACGCCCGAGCAGCAGCATGTACTGGAAGTCAGCCACCCCAAGGCCAAGAGCATGGACTTCTACCTGCTGCTGGCCCGCCAGCCCCAGGTGCTGCTGGAGCGCTCCCAGGCCTTCAACGCCATCATGTATGCGCCCGGCGGCCTTTCCCGCGCCGAGCGTGAAGTGGCAGCCACGGCCGTCTCTCGCTCCAACGGCTGCGTGTACTGCGCATCGGTGCACGCTCAGCGTTTCGAGCAGCTGGCCAAGCGCAACGATGTGATGGCCCAGCTGTTTGACGAGCCCGACACTGCCGGCACCAATGCCCGCGAGCGCGCCATCATCCAGGCTTCGCTGACACTGACGCGTGCGCCGGGCAGCTTTGGCCCGCAGCAGCTGCAGCCACTGCGTGATGCAGGTCTGTCCGATCTGGAAATTCTGGACATGCTGCACTCGGCCGCACTGTTCGGCTGGGCCAATCGCCTGATGCTGAATCTGGGCGTGGAAATTTACGCCACCCTCTGAGGCGCTTTGCCTAGACGGCCCAGCGCCTTCCCCCTCTCTCTACGCGCCGCGCGCTACGGGAGGGGGACGACAGCGTCGCTGCGCGGCGGCGCTTGCTTGCTGTCACTGGTTTTAGGCCGTGCCGTTTTTGGCACGGCTTTCTTTTTTGATAGCTGCTTACGCTGGTTAATTCATGACTTCAGAGTCAATTGAGTTTGAAAACCATTTGAATCAAGCGCTAGCAGCTATCAAATTTCAGGCTATTTGCCAGTAAACACCGTCAGCACGCCAGCCAGCTGATGCACATGCGCATCCATCAGCTGGGCCTCGGCCACCAGACCGATCAGGGGTACCGGCCCCAGCGCATGGCGCAGCAGCTTGAGCTCGGCATCGACGCCGCCAAACAGCTCGCTGCCCCGCCCCTTGCTGCTCACATAGATGGCACCGCGTACATGCTGCGGCACGGCCGCCTCGGCCATGGTTTCGGGACCGGCATCGGCAAAGTCGGGCTGCAGCGCATCCTTGAGGGCCGCGCCCATCTGCATCAGCTCATGGCGGGCCGCACTGCTCTGGCGCTGGCAGAAGATCACCGTGTGCTCGGCCTCCACGGGCGACGACAGCGCAATGCCCTGGCGCACCGGGTCCAGCCCCACGATATGCAGCACCTGGGCCTCGTCGGTAAGCGCGCCGCGCTCCAGACCCCGGCCCAGCGGTGCGATCGCCGCCTGGGTCTTGCGCAGCTGGGACAGCGCAGCCTGCCAGCCGCCGCCGGCGCTGGGGCTGGCTTCCACATCCAGCATCTGCAGCAGCCGGGGCAAGGCGGGCTCGCCTTCGAGCTCCAGCACCACCGGGCCCCTGGCCTCGGTAATCTCCAATCCCGCACCCAAGGGCGCACAACCCTGGGCCAGCCTGGAGATGCAGGCCACGTCGGCATCGAAGGCCACCCCCGAAAAGCCGGCATGAAAGATGCCGACGCTGGCCTGGGCACGCAAGCGGGGCAAGTCTTCGGCGCGGCAGGCAAACTGCATGCCCTGCTCGTTGCTGAGCGCCCCGAACAGGTTTCCCGAGCTGATGCGCTCGGACAGCTCCAGCAAAAGCTCTGCCAGATCGGGCTGGTCGATGCTGGAGTGCACCAGGGCCGAATGGGCTTCGAATCCGGCTTCGGCCCCGCTTTGCGCCAGCGGTGCCACACCGGAGTAGACGCGGTAATGGGCTGCCGGCAGATCCAGCAGCATCACCGCCAGCGAGGAGCTTTCGGAATACTCATGCTCCATGGCCAGCACGGCATGACCGGAGCTGCCCACCCAGTCGGTGACCTGGGGCAGCTCGCGCGCCAGCAGCGCCAGCAATTGCTGCGCATGGGGCACCAGTCCCTGGGCGATATAGATCAGACCCAGGCGGTGCGGTTGCAGCGACTGGCGCAGCAGTTGCTCGCGCAGTTGCAGCACGACTTGCTCTGCCGCAGCGCGCCAGTCTTCATGAGCGGCATGAGCGACGGGAAACAATGACATAAGCCCTCCTGTTCTTGCTGGGGCGTGGATGCCTTGCAAGCACGATTTTCCACCTTGGGCGCAACGGCTTGCTCAGGGCTTGCGCGAATTGGGAGAAGCTTTACCTACCGTCTTCCTGGCCGGTGGCTGCTTGGCCGCCGTTTTTTTGGCGGCTGCCGTCTTGCTGGCTGGCGCTTTGGACTGGCTGCTCTTGGCCGCAGCCTTGCGTGCAGGCTTGGGTTCGGCAGTCGCGGCACTCTTTGCCGCATTCTTTTCCGCAGGTTTCGCCGCAGCTGCAGTGCCAAAGCCGCCAGCCTGCGCCATCACCTTTTCCATGGTGGATTTGGCAAAGCCGCTGGCCATCTCGGTCGCGCGCTGGGCAGCGGCCAGGGTCTCGGGAGGAACGGGCTCGGCCATGGCCTTGGCGGCAATCTGCTGGAACTGCTGGGTCAGCGCGCCCCACCATTGCATGGCCTGGCTCAAGCCGGGCTGAGAAGGCGGTTCAGCCTGGGCCTGGGCCTTGGCATCCGCCTCGGTGGTTGCGGGTTCTGCCTCAGGCTCCGGCACTGGCTCCGCTGATGGCTCCGCGGCTGCCGTCCTGGCTGAGGCGCTGCCCATGGGCCAGCCGGTATTGCCAGTCGCAGCGGGCTCGGCCGGCGCAGCACCGGGGAAAGGAAAGGACTTGGCCAGCTCGCTCATGCTGACATTCATGTCCTTGAGCGTGGACAGTGTCATGCGCTGCACTTCCAGCGCCTGGATGGTGGCGGCCAGGGCGCGGCTGTTTTGCTCCAGCCAGAACTGCACGGCCTTGAGCTCGGCAATGCGCTTGTCCACCTCCTCCACGCTCACCGTGGGGGCCACCCATTGGGGCACGCGGCCCATGGGATTGGCCGCAGCGCCAGCGCTCTGCGCCAGCCCCTGCAAAAAGTCAAAGCCGGGAATGAACTTGCCGAAACCAAATGCCGATGCGTCACCGCTCATAGTGCTCTCCGCTGCAGGGATGGATACCAGAATCCGCATCCGGACAGGGCCGGACGCGGAACTAGCTTACTGCACTTGCGATGTTTGCTGCAAACAAGGGAGCAGGCTGCAGGCCTGGCTCATGGCCTCAATGCTGATGCCCGCCATGGCCCATGTGCTGATTCCCAGCTCCGGCAGCCGCTGGGGCCGTCGCGCGCACCGGCAACTGCAGGCTCAGGCGCGAGAGGGTGCCCTTGGCATCCTTGAACACCAGGGTCACGGGCACCTGGCTGTCCTTGACCAGCGGAGCCTTGAGCTGCTGCAGCATCAGGTGATAGCCGCCGGGCTTGAGATCCACCGCCACGCCCTGGGGCAGGTCCAGGGCCTCGATGGCGCGCATGCGCATCACATCGCCCTCCATCTTCATCTCGTGCACCTCGGCCACGGCAGCGGCCGTGGTTTCCACGCCCACGAGCTTGAGCGGCTCCTGGGCCGTCAGGCGCATAAAGGCCCCCGAGGCCTGCTGACCCGCCACGCTGGCGCGGGCCCAGGCGTTCTCGACCTTGACATGGGCCGCATCGGCATGGGCCCAGGCAGCCCCCGAAACCAGCAGCGAGGCGACCAGCGAACCCAGGGCCATCACGGTAAAACGACGCGTATTCATGAAACCATCTCCATTCAAATTCAGTCTGGACTTACGCCAACAAGGATGCATCAAGCATGCTCTCCTTGAAACCAAGCCCTTGCCTGAGCCTGATTTGCGCAAGTCGTGTCAATCTCAAATCGAACTGAAACGCTTGACCATCAAGCGCCTTCAGCTATGTTTTTCAAGGCGTCAAAGGGTGGCGCACGTACGGGCGGCAGGGTGGAGACAAAAGCTCTGTGTGCGACCTCGGCCCAGGGCCGGGCATCGACAGCGGCGCGGTGACTGCCCGGTTCTGACTGCTGCGCCGGCGGCGGTGCCAGCAGCGGCAGGCACAGCGCGCAATCCAGTCCATGCGGGGTGGCAGCATCGTCGCTGGCGGGGCTGGGCACCCAGTGGGTGCTGCCGCTGGCCGTGCACACCGCCTCCCAGCCGGCAGGCGGCGTGGCGCGCGCCCAGGGCGTGAGCATGCTGACCAGCAAAACGCAAAACCACGCACCCAGCGCCCAGCGCGCCATAAGGGCTGCCGGTTGGTGCCGAGGGGTGTGTGCGCGCCAATGCATGGGACGATTGTAGGAGCCGGACCGCTATCCGGTTGGCGACGCAGGGCTTGCACCACTTGCCTCTACGATGACTGACCACGGATACCTATTCACAACCACCGATCAGGAGACAAGCATGCTGACTTTGTGCGGATTTTCGGCCAGCAACTACTACAACAAGGTCAAGCTGGCCTTGATGGAAAAGCAGATTCCCTTCGCCGAGGAGCTGGCCTGGCTGGGCAGCACCAATCCCGAGGAATCGCCGCTTGGCAAGGTGCCGTATCTGCGCACCCAGCATGGTGCCATCAGTGAGTCCGACGCCATCATCGAATATGTGGAAGCGCTGTCCAGCAAGGTGCCGCTGCTGCCCGCTGACCCCTTTGCTGCCGCCAAGGTGCGTGAGCTTTGCGTCTATATGAACCTGCACCTGGAGCTGGTGGCGCGCAACCTCTATCCCCAGGCCTTCTTCGGCGGCAAGATCAGCGACTCCACGCGCGACAGGACCCTGGAGCAGCTGAAAAAGAACATTGCGGCCTTTGCCAAGCTGGCCCGCTTCGACACCCCGTTCATCGCGGGCGACAGCTTCACGCTGGCCGACTGCAGCGCCATCGTGCATCTGCCTCTGGTCAGCAGCGCCAGCAAGATCCTGGGCGGCAGCGATCTGCTGGCCGAGCTGCCGGTGCGCGACTATCTGGCGCGCATGAGCGAGCGCCCCACGGTGCAGAAGGTCAACGCCGATCGCAAGAGCAATACCGAAGAGCTGATGGCACGCATGCAGGCCAAGGCTGCGCGCTGATGCGGCAGGGCCTGGTCTGGCCTGGCCGGACCGGGCCCGCTGATGCTACGCTTGAGACCATCATGCAAAGCGCTTTTCATCTCGCCTATCACGTGACCGATCTCGACCAGGCCCGCCGTTTCTACGGCGGCGTGCTGGGCTGCCGCGAGGGTCGCAGCACCGACACCTGGGTCGATTTCGACTTCTTCGGCCACCAGATCTCCCTGCACCTGGGCCAACCCTTTGCCGTGAGCAATACCGGCAAGGTCGGCAACCACATGGTGCCCATGCCCCACCTGGGCGTGATCCTGCTCAAGCCCGACTGGCTGGCACTGGCCGAACGCCTCAAGGCAGCCGACACGGCTTTCATTCTGGAGCCGCAGGTGCGCTTCGAAGGCGAACCCGGCGAGCAGTGGACGATGTTCTTCACCGACCCTTGCGGCAACCCGATCGAGGTCAAGGGATTCGCCAACTGGGAAGCGGTTTACGAACACTGATCTCCCCCTGAGCCGCTTCGCGTCTTCTGCCGAAGAGGAACGACGATCTTGGCTGCGGGGCGGCCCTGACTGGCCGTCTCGCGCCTGGACTGCGCCAGTGTCACAAGCTCATCACTTCGCGCCCGGCCAGAGGGGCGACCTGTATCGCAAGACTCACGCAAAACAGGTTCAGGCAGGCCGTTGCTGCATTCTTGTTTGCGCAAGTCCCAAAAGCTTGAGAAAAATAAGCCTCGGGTGCCTACCTGTGTTGCGCCAGCAGCTATCAAAAAAGGACCTCACCCATAGGCTAGCAAGCACTCTCCATGAATCCCAGCAAACCGCTGCTGCGCTGCGTGGGACTGCCCATCGCCGACACCAGCAGGCCGGGCACTTCGGCCCACAGCGAAAACGCCTTGCGCGCCCGCGTGATGCCGGTATAGACCAGCTCGCGGCTGAGCACGTTACCGCCCTGCGCGGCCAGCACCAGCGCCGTGTGCTCGAACTCCGAGCCCTGGCTCTTGTGCACCGTCATGGCAAATGCGGTCTCCACATGGGCCAGGCGCGCCGTGCTGACATGGTGCAGATGCTCGCCCTGCATGAAGTACACACGCAGCCGCGCCGGGTCGGCAAAGCTGGGCAGGGCCATGCCGATGTCGCCGTTGAACACGCCCAGTTGCGCATCGTTGCGGGTGACCATCACCGGACGGCCCATATACCACTCGCCCTCCTTGCGTATGGCGCCCATGACCTGCAGGGCCTGCTCCACCGCGCGGTTCAGGCCCGCCACGCCCCAGTTGCCGTCGCGCACGGCGCAGAGCAGGCGGTAGCGGTCGAAGGCGGCCAGCACGGCCCTCACCCATTGCTGGTGCTCGGCCTCGCAGGCAAAGCCGCGCCCCTTGCCCTGTCCATGTTGCGCCAGCACCTCGGCATAGGCGGCATAGCTGGCCATGCCGCCACGGCCTTGCACGGCGCTGCGCACCACGGCCTCGACGTCACCGCCTTCGCGCGCCCAGAGTTCGGCATGCAGGCCAGCCTGGGTTTGCGTGCGCAGCAGCGCCATGGCAGCCGGTGCATCGCCGGCATTCACGGCCTGTGCAAGTTGACCAATCGGGCCGCCAAAGCGGCGGCTCTCGCGCAGCATGACGGTTTGCTGGGCCAGCGGCAAGGCCCGGGCCGGCACCAGGTACTTGGCTGGCAGGGGCTGGCCCGTCACGCGCTCGGCATAGGCCGCGGTGTCCGATGTGTAATTGCCCCGCTGCGCATCGCGGCACAGATCGCCGAGCACGGCACCGGCCTCCACCGAGGCGAGCTGATCCTTGTCGCCCAGCAGAATCAGGCGCGCCGTGGGCGGCAGGGCCTGCAGCAGCGCGGCCATCATCTCGAGGTGGATCATGGAGGCCTCGTCGACGATGAGCACGTCGACATCCAGCGGATTGCCCGCATGGTGGGCAAAGCGCCGCGTATCGGGCCTGGCGCCCAGCAGCGAATGCAGGGTGCGCGCCGCCCCCATGCGTTTGACCAGCGCTTCCAGATCCAGCTCACGGCCCACGGCCTCCTTCAACTCCAGCAGCGAGCTGTCGATGGACTGCTTGAGCCGCGCCGCCGCCTTGCCGGTTGGCGCAGCCAGCGCGACGCGCAGCTGGGCGGCATCCGGCGCCGTGGCAAACAGCAGCGCCAACAAGCGGGCGGCCGTATAGGTCTTGCCCGTGCCCGGCCCGCCGGTGATGACGGACATACGCCCGCGCAGCGCCAGCGCGCAAGCCAGTTTTTGCCAGTCCGGCGCCGTCGCGGCATCGGCCGAGGCTGTGAAAAGCCGCGCCAGCCAGTCGCGGACCCTGGGCTCGTCAAGCGCCACCGCATCGGCCGCCGTGCGCTGGGCGATATGGGCGGCGACACTGCGCTCGTAGTCCCAATAGCGGCGCAGATACAGCAAGGGTACAGCGCCGTCCAGCAGCACCAGCGGCTGGCCTCGGTCAGCCGCTACCGCTCCTGGCTGCACAACACGCACCACAGGGCTGCGACGCAGGGCCTGCAGCCAGTCAGCCAGCCGGCCGGGCAATTGCTCCCATAGCGATTGCTGCAGTCGCTCGGCCTCCTTGGGCCAGGCGAGAATCTGATTGGGATCGCCAGCCAGCGCCTGCAGGGGCAGGCAGCTGTGTCCGCGCCCCTCCATCTGCGCCAGCACGGCGGTAGCCACCAGCAGCGCGGGCCCGGCCTCGGCGTCCTGCGCGGCCACAAAAGCCGCCAGCGCGCTGTCCAGGCGGCGCAGCAGGCCGGTATCGGCCAGTCGCTCCAGCGCGGCCAGCCAGTCCGTGGTTTCCAGCGCCAGCGTGTCGCCACCGCCATCCACCGGGGTGGCAAACAGGTCCAGCGTCTGCAGATCGGCTTTGCGGCGGCCCTTCATGGCTGCTCCTCCTTCGATTCTTGCTCGCAGTCGCCAAGCAGCGACTCAAGCCCTTGCAACAGCTCCAGCGGCGGCTTCAGCACATGCATGCCGGCGGCCTCGCCATCGAGACCGCGCAGGAAGAAATAGAGCGCGCCGCCCAGTTGTTCCCGGGGGTCGTAGGCCGCACCCAGCCGGCTTTGCAGCAGACGGTGCAGAGCCAGCAGATACAGCGCCGCCTGCACGTCATAGCGGTGCTCGAGCATGGCCTGCTCCAGCGCCCCGGGGCCATAGGCCGCAGCGTCCTGGCCCAGATGATTGGTCTTGTAGTCCAGCACCCAGTAACGGCCGCCATGGTGAAACACCAGGTCGGCAAAGCCCATCAACATGCCGTGCAGCTCGCGCTCTGGCAGCGCCGGGCGCGGCTGACCGGGCAGGATATGCCGGCGGCACAGCGCATCGATGTGCGGTGCCGACAGGCGCCGCGCCGGCAGCCAGAACTCCATCTCGGGCAACAGCGCATCACCTTCGCCCAGCTGGGCCAGCGAGACACCGAGCGGCGCCAGCGGCTGGTGCACCACGGCGCGCAGCCACTGCAGCACATCGGCGGCCTGCTCCTTGCGGCCCGCGCGCTCGCAGCGGCGCAGCAGACGGGCCGCCAGGGGCTCACTGCTGTCGGGATCATCCTGAGCCTGCAGCGCAAAGTCCTCTGCGGCCAGCCATTCCAGTTGGTCGTGCAAGAAATTGCCCACCACCGGGCCGCGCATGAAGCGGTGCCAGACCGCCGCATCGCTGCGCGCACCAGCTGTCATGGGCAGGGCGGTCATGACTTCGTTGATGACACCCAGGTCCAGCATGGCTTCACCGGCCTCCTGGGCCTGCAGCGCACGCTCGTCCTCGGCGGGGCTTTGTGCCGCCACCGGCAGGACCGGCAGGCTGGGTGCGGCCATGGCGCGCGTCAGCGACGAAAAACTGCCAATGCCCCAGCGACGGTCGAACTGCGCCTCGTACACGGGCGCGGCGGCCAGGGCCGGCAAGGCCTGCGCGGCCACATAGCGCGAAGGCACCGGCAGTTCGGCCGGCAGATCCACCACGGCGATTTCCGAGCAACGCTCGCTCAGGGCCTGGATGCTGGCGCGCCAGCCCGCTGCTGACTGCGAAACAGCCCCGGCCAGCAGATAGCCTGCCGCCCCCTGCTCGTTCGCACAGTTTTTGCTGCTGCCGCGCTTCATGGGGCCCAGCCCCATCCACAGCGCATGGCGCGGACGGGTCAGCGCCACATAGAGCAGGCGCAGATCCTCGCGCAGGCGCTCCTTGTCGGCCTGCGCCAGCTGCGCATCGTCGTAGTCCAGCACCAGCTCGCGTGCGGGTGCGCCATCGATCTGCACGGGCAGCGAAAGATAGGCCGCCTTGCCATCCACAGGCCGGAAGCTGCCGCCAAACGGCAGGCAGACCAGGGGATACTCCAGCCCCTTGCTCTTGTGCACGGTGACGACCTTGACCAGATCGGCGTCCGATTCCAGCCGCACGATCTGAGCATCGCCGGCTGCGCCCGGACTCTCGATCTGGGTGGCCAGCCAGCGGATCAGCGCCTGCTCGCCCTCCAGCTGGGCGCTCGCGCCTTGCAGCAGCTCGGCCAGGTGCAGATAGTTGGTCAGACGGCGCTCGCCGCCCATGTCCTGCAGCCAGCGCGCCGGCAATTCAAAACGGTACAGCGTCTGGCGCAGCATGGCCAGCACGCCCAGGCGCAGCCAGAGACTGTGCAGTTCCTTGAGCAGCTCGCTGCGCGCATCGAAGGCCTCGTCATCGCTGGCCAGCCAGGCCAGCTCGTCAAACGACAGACCCATCATGGGCGTGGCCAGACCGGCGCGCACGGCCAATGCGTCCAGGGGGGCAGCCACGGCACGCAGCCACAGCAGCAGATCCTGTGCCTCGCTGCTGGCGAAGACCGAGTCCTGATCGGAGAGATAGACCGAGGCCACATTGCGCCGCGCCAGCGCGCGGCGCACGGCAGTGGCCTCCTTGCCCGTGCGCACCAGCACCGCGACATCGGCCGGGCGCAGGCGCTGCAGCGACTGACCACCCTCGGCAAAGCCCGTGGCACCGTCCATCAGCCACTCCACGATCTGGCTGGCGCAGAACTCCGCCCCACGGCGGCGAATGTCGTCATTGCTCAGCGGTTCATCACTGCTGCCATCCCAGGCAATAGTCAACGCTGCCATGCGCTGGCTGCCCTGCATCAGCCGCTGCTTGCGGCCATTGGGCTTGACGCTCTCGAACGGCAGCGGATTGCTCTGTCCGGCGCGGAACAGGAATGCCCCCTCGCCTTCGCGCACCTCGGCCTGCACAAACCACTGGTTGACCGCATCGACCAGCGCCTCGGTGGAGCGGAAGTTGGTGTCCAGCACATAGTGGCGACCCTCGGTCGCCTGCCTGGCCTGCAGATAGCTGTAGATATCCGCGCCGCGAAAGCCGTAGATGGACTGCTTGGGGTCGCCGATCAGAAGCAGTGCGCTGTCCGCGCTGTTGTCTGCCGTGCGGTAGATCTGGTCGAACAGCCGGTATTGCAGCGGCGAGGTGTCCTGGAATTCGTCAATCAGCGCCACCGGGTACTGGGCCAGGATGCCGGCGCGCAGTGCAGGGCCGTTATCGCCGGCCAGGGCCGTATCCAGCCGCTGCAGCATGTCGGCAAAGCCAAAAGTGCCGGCCTGGCGCTTGAGCCACAGCAGGCGCTGCTGGACATGGACTGCAGCATGCAGCCGCAGCGCCACCTTGATCGACGGCAGCTCGGTCAACGCTTTCAGCAATTGCTCCAGCTCGGAAAATTCAGTGGGCAGCAGCAAGTCCATGGTCGAGCCCTTGAAGGCCTCGGCCATACCCTCTGGGCACAGGCGCTTGCGGGCGGAGTCGCTGAGCTCCAGAGGCTGGTTCAGCGGGTCTTGCGCCCAAACGGTCAGCGCCGCAAACCAGCCTGTGTAGTAGCGAGCCTGCAGCTTTCGCTTGTCCCACAGCGCGGCGCGGCCGTCCAGTTCACCCTCGATCCAGCGCAACATGCGCTCAGCCTTGGCTTCCCAGCCATCGGCAAGCACTTGCAGTCGCTGCGCACGCTCTGCATTTGTCTGCACAATGCATTCGCCCAACGACCCAACACCTGCCACAGCGGGCACGTTTTCGCGCAGCAGCGATTGCATGTCTTTGACCAGCGCATGCACATCGGGCCAGACCTGCAGCGCCGTCTCCAGCACCTCGCCCGACAGCGGGTAGCACTGCTGGCGCCAGTAATCCTGGGCAGCTTCGGTCTGACGCTGGCTTTCATCGGCCTCCAGCGTTTCATCAAACAGGTTCCCGCTGTCGAAGGCATGCTCGCGCAGCATGCGCTGGCACCAGGCATCTATGGTGTGGATGGCGGCATCGTCCATGCACTGCGCAGCCATGTCCAGCCGCCAGGCAGCGGTGTCACGTTCCACTCCTTCGGCATAGGAGTCGCGCAGATCGCGCAGGAAGCTGTCGTGCGCCGCCGGTTCGGCCTCGCCGCGAAAGCACTGCACGGCCTCGATCAGGCGTGCGCGAATGCGGTCCGACAGCTCGCGCGTGGCGGCCCGCGTGAAGGTCATCACCAGAATATCGGGCGGCATCAATGCTCGGGCAAAGCCGCTCTCTGCGCCGTGGCCCAACACCAGCCGCAGATAGAGTGCAGCAATGGTCCAGGTCTTGCCTGTGCCCGCACTGGCTTCGATCAGGCGCGAACCCCAGAGCGGGAAATGCAGAGGCTGCAGCGCCTGGCTGCCGGGCTTCATCGGGTTGGCGGGCGCGCTCATGCCGGCTCTCCTGGTTGTTCGTCCTGGTCTGCACGCTGCATCAGGGGCAGGGCCTCGATCTGCACCTGCGCGGCCAGCCAGTCATGCAATGGGCCATAGACCTGTTTGGCCAGCGCATGAAAGCGCAGATCAGCCGTCAGCGCCTCCCAGTCTGGGTAGCAGCGCGCCCAGCTGGGGTCTTCGCATTCGCCGCCCAGCATGTAGCCGCCCTCGTAGGCCTGTGCGGCGGCGCTCAAATCGTCCAGGCCGGCTGCGATGGCGGCTTTGAGAGGCAGCGGCAAGGGCTCGTTCTGGCCCGCCAGCCACAGTTGCATCAAGGCTTGCAAGCGCTGCGTGGCAGCCTCCGGCTCCAGCGGCTGCACCCAGACCAGGGTGTCGCGTGCGATCACACCCATCAGCGTGTCGACGCCCGTGCTTGAAAGCGCCAGACTGCGCACATAAACGGGCAGCAGCTTGTAGGCCTGAAGTTCGCCCTTTTTGTTCAGCAGCGTGCGCGGCTCCAGCGCGAACCAGCAGCGGCTGTAGCCCGCATCCGAGGACGGCTCTTCGCGCTCCTGCAAGCCATCCATCCAGTCGTCCAGCGTGACTGCGCCGGAGTGCAGCAACAGCCGCTCGCGCGGCGCCGCATGGGGCCACAGCCGCATCTGCTCCTGCCAGGCCAGCAGCGACGGCGTGGCCTGCGCCTGCAAGACCTCGGCCTCGCGCCTGCCGAGACCTGCCAGCGGCAGCACGCCGGCACGCCCAAGACGCTGCACCTGGCGCTGCACCTGCAGGCCCACATCCAGCGCCGCATCATGCGCCAGCTGCGTGCGCACGCCTTGCTGCAGTTGCTGAATCAGGCCGTAGGCGGTCAGGCCATCGACGCTGAAAAGCTCATCGTCCTCCAGCAGCTCCTCGTCCTGCTCAAAGCGCACCTGCAGGCGGTTGCGCAAAAAACTGCGTGCAGGATGGCGCAGAAATTCCGTCAGTCGCGCCAATGTCAGCGGCACCTCGGGGTCGGGCTCGAAGGCGGCCACGACCGGCAGCGCCTGTGCTGCCCGCTCTTCATGCGCGCCATACCATTCGCGTGCGAAGGTCGACAGGTCCGAAGCCTGTTCGAAATAGCGGCGGCTGAAGGGCTGCAAGGGATGCTGACTGGTGCGCTGGGCCAGCAGCAGATCTCCGCGTTCGCTGGCGGAAAGACCTGCACTGCCTTCCCCCTGCCAGCCCTGGCGCAGATAGTCGCGCAGCTGAGAGACCAGTACCGAGGGCGGCTGTTCGCTGTTGTCGCGCACATGGCGGCCGGCCCAGCTGATGTAGAGCTTGCTGCGGGCCGACAGCAAGGCATCCAGCATCAGCTGACGGTCATCGTCGCGGCGCGCGCGATCACCAGGGCGCTGCTGGCCGGGCAGGGCCATCAGATCGAAGTCCACGCGCGTGGCGCGGCGCGGGTAGTCGCCATCGTTCATGCCTAGCAGACACACCACTTCGAAGGGGATGGCCCGCATCGGCATCAGCGTGCAAAAAGTCACACCGCCGGCTCGAAAACGCTGGTTGAGCGCGGGCTCGGACAGGGCCTGCAGCCAAGCCTCCTGCGCCACTTCCAGCGGAATCAGGGCGTCGAAGCCCGCTTGCTCGCAGGCGGCCTGCCAGCCGACCAAGGCCGTGTCGAGAGCGGCGCACAGGGCCTGGTCCTCATCGCCCTGCGCGACAAAGAAGTCGTCCATCAGACTGCGAAAACGCTGGGCCCAGACCTCGGGAGCCGCGGCCGTTGCAGCCGTTTGCCACCACTGCAGCATGCGCGCCAGCAAGCTGGCAAGACTGCCAGCCAGCTCGGCTGTCAGCCCGCCCACTTCGTCATAAGGCTCCATGCCGGCAAAGGTCTGCGCGGCATCATCACCGGCTTCCAGCGCCGGTCCGCTGGCATAGCCCAGCAGCATGCGGCGCAGGCCGAACCAGGCGCTGTTGGGATCACCGCAGGCTGCCAGACCCAGCTGGGCGCGCTGCGCATGGTTGAGCCCCCAGCGAATGCCTGCGCCGGCCATCCAGTGCGTGAGCTGGGGCAGATCGTCGGCCGCCAACCCCACCCGCGCCGCCACGGCGGGCACATCGAACAGATCGCACAACTCGCTCAGGCGGCAGCGCTGCTGAGGCAGCTTGAGCAGCCATTGCAGTGCCGTCACCAGCGGGCTGCTGGCGCGCGCGCCCACGTCGGCAATATCAAACGGAATATGGCGCGCATCGTGGCGGCCGTACTGGCCAAACACGGCGCGGATGGCGGGTGCAGCTTCTTCGATCGACGGCAGCATGACCACCACCTCGCGCGGCGCCGGCGCGGCGCGGCCCGCAGCGGCAGGCTCGGCCAGCCATTGCAGCAGCTTGTCGTGCAGCACTTCAAGCTCGCGCACCAGGCCATGGGCCTTGTGAAAAACGATGGACTGGTCTGCCGCTGCAACCTCGACCGCAGGGTACTCCGACATGGGCACCAGATCGCGAATGCGCTGCTGCACCTGGGCCAGCAGCGGTGCGTCGATCAGCTCGCTGGCGTCAGCCTCGTCATACACATCCACACGCGGCCAGCCCCATTGCACGGCGGTGTCGCCCGTGGTGTCGAAGGCATCGAGCTGGCGCACATAGTCGCGGCTCTGCCGGCCCCAGGCCGCCAGCAGCGGATGGGCATGGGCGTGCATGGCGGTCAAGGGAATCTGGGCCAGATCCTTGCCGCCCTTGTCGGCATGGCGGCGGCGCTGCTGGCGCAGCAACTCGCGCCCGTCAATCGCGTCGGCCCAGTGAAAGCGGCAGGGGTTAGGCACGGCAATCAGCACCTGGCTGTGCTGGGCAATGCCGCTCAGAAACTGCATCAGCGACAACGGCATCTGGCTCATGCCGAACACCACCACGCGGCGCGCCAGCGGCGTGACGGGCGGCTGACCGCTTTGCAGCGCGTCCAGAATCCGTGCCAGCAGGGCCGGGCGGGTGGCGGCACGCTCCTGCTCATCGAGCTCGGCCAGCACCTTGCGCCACAGCTGGGGCTGCCAGAGCTGCCCTTCGGGCACGGGCGCGTCGGGGCGGCCCGCCGTGCGCAGCACATCCTCGCCCTGCTCCCAGGCGGCCAGCCAGTCGGCGCGGTAGATCTGGTACTGGTCGAACAGGTCGGCCAGTTTTTCGGCCAGCTGCAGCAGGCGCTGTGGCTCGCCAGGGCGCAGAAAATTGGCAATGGGCGCAAATGCAGGCTCTTCCAGGCACTGCGGCAGCAAGCGCATCAGACGCCAGATCATGGGTGTCTTGTCCAGCGGCGATTCACGGGGCACTTCGTGTCTGCCCAGAATCTGCCGGTAGCTGCGCCAGACAAAGCGCGCTGGCAATTCGACCTGTGCTGCGGCGCACACGCCCTGCTGCTCGGCCATGCGCATCTTGAACCACTCGGCCATGCCGTTGCTTTGCACCAGCACGATCTCGGGCTCCAGCGCCTGCAAGGGATGCGCCGCCAGCCAGGCCAGCACGGTATCGGCCAGCGCCTCGGTCTGGTTGCCGTGGATGGCGATCAGGCCCGGCTGCCAGTTCGCTGCCGGTTGCGACGCCCTTGGTTGCTGATCTGCTGTCACACGCGCTCCTGTGCCTGTCTGTGCACGATGAAAGCTGCAAGCTTAACGGCAGCATGCAGGCGCTATCAAATGAAAAGCTGGTTGCGCATACCTACAAAGCGAACTGGAGCTGAAACACCTTGAAATCGAGCCAAAGCAAGCGCAAGCCGCTCTGCTTTTTGCAGCCCACGGCCCGTTGCAGACATTCAAGGCTGCAATGAGAAAAGCCCCAGATCATTGCTGATCTGGGGCTTCATGTTTGGTGGCCTGGGACGGAATCGAACCGCCGACACAAGGATTTTCAATCCTCTGCTCTACCGACTGAGCTACCGGGCCTTTGCTGTCCAGCAACTGGAATGTGCTGAAGCAGCGATTATAGGCATATTTTTCCGCATCCCGCCCCGCTTGGGCATTCCAGATCGCAGCACTCGCCAGTCTGCGAATGCCTCCGGACACGGATCAGATCCAGATGCAGAAAAGCCCTGAATCATTGCTGATCCAGGGCTTTGAATCTGGTGGCCTGGGACGGAATCGAACCGCCGACACAAGGATTTTCAATCCTCTGCTCTACCGACTGAGCTACCGGGCCTTTATCAACACTCTTGAGTGCCGAAGCCACGATTATAGGCACACTTTTCGACCCCAAATCGAAAACTGCGATTTTTTTGAAAATTATCCGCGGCGATTGCGTCCAAGGTCCACGCCCAGCTGACGCAGCTTTCGGTACAGATGGGTGCGCTCCAGGCCGGTCTTCTCGGCCACACGCGTCATGGAGCCGCCTTCGCGGGCCAGGTGGAATTCGAAATAGGCTTTTTCAAAGCCGTCTCGCGCCTCGCGCAGGGGGCGGTCGAGATCGAAGCCCTGGTGCGAATTGGGCAGATTGTCTTCCGCCGCCTGCGCCGTGATGCTGACCACGGCCGATGGCGCCGTGCCGCTGCTGGCATGCGATGCGGTTTCCGAGCCCTGGCTGGCCGTGCTGCGCGCCAGCCCCTGCTCCACTGCCTTGAGCAGCTTCTGCATGGTGATGGGCTTTTCGAGGAATGACAGCGCGCCGATGCGCGTTGCCTCGACGGCCGTCTCGATGGTCGCATGACCGCTCATCATGATGACGGGCATGGTGAGCTGGCCGGCCGTGGCCCATTCCTTGAGCAAGGTGACGCCGTCGGTGTCCGGCATCCAGATGTCCAGCAGCACCAGATCGTAGTTGTTGGTAGCCCTGGATACGCGTGCCTGCGTGGCGTTCTCTGCCACGTCCACACTATGACCTTCGTCGTTGAGGATTTCCGACAACAAATCCCGGATCCCCAGTTCGTCGTCGACCACTAGTATGTTTGCCATGTGTCTAAAGCCTGTTGCTATGCCTTGTGCTGAACGGGATCAAGCCGTCCCTGCACGGTCGTTAGGTACAAATGATAGCGACACTCGCGCGCCTTGAACTACCCCGTCTTCCTCTCGATTACCCAGGTCCACTCTTGCGCCATGCTCGTCGGCTATTTTTTTGACCACCGCAAGGCCCAGACCGGTGCCGCGGGACTTGGTGGTCACATAGGGCTCGAAAGCTCTTTGCAGAATATTGGGAGCAAAACCTGTGCCACTGTCGCTGATGCTCAGGCGCACACGCTGGGCCGTGTCCATCCAGCGGGTTTCGATGGTGACGGAGCCCGGAGTCTGCCCTGTTTCCTGCGCTCTTTGCGCCGTGGAATCTTGCGCATTTTGCAAAAGATTGTGGATGACCTGGCGCAATTGCTGGCTATCGCCCTGAATGGGCGGGCAGGCTTCATCCAGGGAGGCCTCCACGCGCACCGTCGCATTCTCCTCGCCATAGAGCTGCAGCACCTCGGCGACCAGAGCATTCAGATCCAGCGGCTGCAGATTGGCCGCCGGCAAGCGTGCGTACTCGCGGAACTCATCGACCAGGCGTTTCATCGCAGCCACCTGATCGACAATGGTCTTCACCGACTTGGCCAGCAGCGCCTGTTCGGTAGGCTGCAGCTTGTCGGTCAGCTTCATGGCCAAGCGCTCGGCAGACAGCTGAATCGGCGTCAGCGGATTCTTGATTTCATGCGCAACGCGGCGCGCCACCTCGCCCCAGGCCTGTGCACGCTGCGCCGAGACGATCTCCGAAATATCATCGAACACCAGCAGGCGCTGGTCGTCGGGCAGCTCCGCACCACGCATGACCAGGCTGGTGGTGTTGTGCACCACATCGCCGTTGCCATTGCCAGCGTCCAGCTCATAGACCTGCTGCCAGCGGTCCCGCCCCTGCTGGGCCGAAGCATCACCCAGGAAGATCTCGAACTGCTCCTGCACCACACGGGCAAAGTCCTGCAGGCCCGAGACATCGCGCAGTCGCTTGCCCTGGAATACCGCCATGGGCGCACGCAGAATGCGTGTCGCGCCGGGGTTGCTGAGCACGATGCGGCCGGCGCGATCGAGCACGATGACGCCCGATGTGAGGTTGTCCAGAATGGTCTGCAGATTGCTGCGTGCTGCATCGAGCTGCAGCAGATTGCGGTTGGCATCGGAGCGCGCATCGGCCAGTTGCTGGGTCATGACGGCAAAGGAGCGCGTCAGCCCGCCGATCTCGTCCTTGCTCTGCAGCGCGGGCTTGGGGCGCAGATCGCCACGCGCCACATCACGCATGCCCTGGGCCAGCAGCAGCAGCGGCTTGGCCAGTTGGTTGCCCAGCACCACGGCCAGCACCACGGCGCCAAACACGGCCAGAAACAGCGCCAGCGTCAATGTGCCGATATACATGCGCTGCAGCCCGCCACGAGCAAGCGCTCGCTCCTGGTACTCGCGATTGGCCTCCTGCACGGCCAGGGCATTGATGACCAGGGCCTGAGGCAAGGGAATCGTGGCCTGCAGATAACGCGCTTCTTCGAGCAGATTCACGGCCGAGCTGGGTACCAGCGCCAGCGTGCGCACCTTGGCATTGGCGGCGGCCTGCTCGGAAGGCACATCGCCGGCGTCATCCAGACCTTCGATGCTGGACACGGCGCGCTGGCCGCCCTGCTCCTTCAGGCTGCGCAGCAACTGGGTGTTGGGCCGCTCTGGTGCGAGGCTGAACAGAGACTGTCCGGCGCTGGCGATGGCCTTGCCCGAGGCATTCCAGAGCACCACATCGGTGGCGCCGATCTGATCGCGGATGCGCTCCAGCATCAGCGCGGCCCCGGCATCCGAGGTCTGGGACAGCTGCAGGCCTGCGGTGCGCGTGTTGTTGGCCATGTCGTTGGCCACCGTATCCAGCGTGGCGCTGGCCAGGCTCACGCCGGCGGACAGCGCTCCTTCGACCTTGACGTCGAACCAGCTCTCGATGGAGCGTGAAACGAACTGGTAGGACACCACATAGATCAGCAAGCCCGGCAGCAGGCCCACCAGGGTGAAGATGCCGGCCAGCTTGAGCAGCAGCTTGCTGCCGAAACGCCCGCGCCTGAGCCTCAGCGCCAGGCGCACCCCGCCCCAGAACAGTACCATCAGCAGCAATCCGGCCACCACCACATTGGCGGCAAACAGCCAGTTGTAGTTGCGCTCGTAGGCCAGCCGATTGTTGGTGGCCAAGGTCAGCAGGAACAGCAGCAGCACCCCCACCACCACCATCAGCACCACGCCCGTGCCGACGGCCCAGCGCGTGGCGCGCGACCAGCGTGCGGCAGAGGTGCCGCCAGCTTCTCCGTCCGGGAGCTTGATGTCTGCCATCAGGGAGCCGCCTCCAGGGTCTGCGTGCGCGACATCTGCAGATTCCAGCCCGAGCGCCCCAGCGCACCGATCTGCAAAGGCCTGGGCAGGGACGACAGATCTACGCGAAAGCGCAGCTGCACCGAAACGCCCGAGGTGGAGCCGAGCTGGGCGGGCTCCAGAATCTTCCAGCGGTAGATGCGCTGAATGGCGGCGATGGCATCCTCAAGCTGCTCGTAGGTCTGGCCCAGCGCCAGCCCGGTGCCGCTGCCGCCGGTGAAGGCGGAGTTGGAGATATGCAGACGCCAGCGCTTGGTGAGCGGCTGGTGCGTGATGCGGTAGTAACGGGTGGCAATACCCAATTGCTGATCGGACCAATACCAGCGCTCGCGCTGTACCTGGGCTTCGGCAATGAAATACATGGGAATGCCCTGGCGCAGGGCGTCTTCCACCTGACCGGGAAGCTCGAACTGCAGATTGGCCGAGAGAAACACGCCTTCCTCGGTGCGCGTGAGCTGCATGGAGCTGATGTCCGGCGGCACGGTATCGGCTCGGGCCAGCACGAATACCAGGGATAGCGCCAGCACCAGCGAAGCTGCACGGGCCGCACCCCGCAAGGCCCCCGCTACAGCGTTAGCGCAATTTTTCCAGCAGAGCGTAAAAAAAGCCGTCGTGGTCACCCAGGGGATTGTCGGACACGGAATCGTGTTTGGCTGCTTTGCCGGGAATTAAATGGCCTGCAGCAGGCAAGCTGGCCGCCGTAGTGTTGCGTGCAAGAAACGCTTGGATCTGGGCATCGCCCTCGGCCTTGAAGACCGAGCAGGTGCAATAGACCATGCGCCCGCCGGGCTGCAGCAGCGGCCACAAGGTGTCCAGCAGCCTGGACTGTATGCCTGCCAGCTGGGCCACATCGCTTTCACGGCGCAGCCAGCGCACATCGGGCTGGCGACGCACAATGCCCGATGCCGTGCAGGGCGCATCGAGCAAGATGGCGTCGAAGGGCTGGGCAGCACATTGCGATTCGAACCAGTCCTTTGGAGCGGACGCATCGGCCACCAGCACCTTGGCCTTCAAACCCAGGCGCGACAGGGTTTCATCGATGCGGCGAGCCCGCTCGGGGTCGATCTCCAGGGCCGTGACTTCGATGCTGCCGGGCGCGGCATGTTCGAGCAGATGGGCAGTCTTGCCACCGGGCGCGGCACAGGCATCCAGCACGCGCAGCGGGCGCCCCTGGGGCTGGGACAAGCCGGCCAGCAGCAGCGGGGCAGCGGCCTGCGCCGCAGCGTCCTGCACCGAGGCCCAGCCCTCTTCAAAATGCGGCAGCTCCTGCACGGGTACAGCGCGCTCCAGTTGCAGGCCGCACTCGGCGACGGCCGTCGCCTTCAGGTTCATCGCCTGCAGCGCATCCTGATACCGGGCTGCAGTGCTTTTCTGTGCATTCACGCGCAGCGTCATGGGCGGCTGGGCATTGTTGGCCGCCAAAATGGCCTGCCAATCCTGGGGATGGTCTTTCTTGAGCCGTGCAATCCACCAGGCGGGGTGATTCCAGACGGCCACGGGATCGTTGTCGGTGGCGCTCACCAGCGCATCGCGTTCGCGCAGAAAGCGGCGCAGGCAGGCATTGATGAAGCCGGACTGCGCGCGTGCCGCGCCATTCTTGGCAGCTTCCACGGCCTGATTGACCAGGGTGAAGGGCGGGTAAGGCGCTTGCGCCTCATCCCAGGCCAGCGCCAGCGCCGTGCTCAGCAGGGCGCTGACCTTGGGCGCGGGAGCCCGCGACACCAGCTGCCTTTGCAGCGCCTGGGCACGCCCCAGATTGCGCAGCACCTGGAACAGCAAGGCCTGCACTCCCGGACGCAAGCGCTGCGGCACCTGTGCCAGCACAGCCTTGCTGGACTGGCCACCCAGGATACCGTGCAAGGCCTTGGCCACTGCATCCAGCTGTTGCCACAGGGCAGGAGCGTTGGGCACAGCAGCACCAGCCGCGGCGTTCTTGGGTTGGGAAGGCTTGGAAGTCATGAAGAGCAGACCTGAAAAACTTGGAAAACTGACGCAGACAGGAAGGCACGGCGGACGCCATGCCTGATCCGAACTTGCGCAAATCGTGTCTTGATCAATGAAAAACGCTCCCGTCTGCACAAGGCAGAGCGGGAGCGCGGTGCATCAGCAGCGAACCGCAGCCGTTGCCGGCCGCGGCCCAATGCCGTGCTTAGTCGGCAGAGGCGTCGCCAGCAGGTGCTTCGACGTCATCAGCCAGCACACCGGCCAGCTCGGCTTCTTCGGCTTCGGCGATGGCACGACGCTCGGCATCGTCCATTTCGTCCTTGGCCTTGCGAGCCTGGTGATAGGCCAGACCGGTACCGGCGGGGATCAGGCGACCCACGATCACGTTTTCCTTCAGGCCACGCAGTTCGTCGCGCTTGCCCATGATGGCAGCTTCGGTCAGAACACGGGTGGTTTCCTGGAAGGAAGCCGCAGAGATGAACGAGTCGGTCGACAGCGAAGCCTTGGTGATACCCAGCAGCACGTTGGAGTACGTGGCAGGCAGCTTGCCTTCCTTCTGCATCTGTTCGTTGGTGTTGAGCACCTCGGAACGCTCGACCTGTTCACCCTGGATGTAGGTGGTATCGCCAGAGTTCTCGATGATCACGCGACGCAGCATCTGACGCACGATCACTTCGATGTGCTTGTCGTTGATCTTCACACCCTGCAGGCGGTAAACGTCCTGCACCTCGTCCACGATGTAGCGCGACAGCTCTTCGATACCCAGCAGACGCAGGATGTCTTGAGGATCGGCAGGACCGTCAACGATGGACTCGCCCTTGTTCACCACCTGGCCTTCGTGGACCAGAATGTTGCGCTCCTTGGGCACCAGTTCTTCCCAGACCTTGCCTTCCAGATCGGTGATCTGCAGGCGGATCTTGCCCTTGGTCTCCTTGCCGAAGGACACAGTACCGGTCATCTCGGCCAGAGTGCCCTTGTCCTTGGGCGTACGGGCTTCGAACAGTTCGGCCACACGGGGCAGACCGCCGGTAATGTCGCGGGTCTTCTGACCTTCCACAGGGATACGGGCCAGCACTTCGCCGGGGCCCACGTCCTGGCCGTCGCGCACCTGAATCAGGGCGCCGACCTGGAAGCCGATCGTCACGGCGTGGTCGGTACCAGGGATCTTGACTTCCTGGTTGTTGGCGTCGATCAGCTTGACCTGGGGACGCACCACCTTGGCGGAGCCACGACGCTTGGGATCGATCACCACCAGAGTGGACAGACCAGTCACTTCGTCGACCTGCTTGGCCACCGTCAGACCTTCTTCCACATTCTCAAAACGCACTTGACCGGCGTATTCGGTAATGATGGGTCGGGTCAGCGGATCCCAGTTCGCCAGGATCTTGCCGGCCTTGATGGCTTCATCGGGCTTGATGGTCAGCACGGCGCCATAAGGCACCTTGTGACGCTCGCGCTCGCGGCCGTTTTCGCTGATCACGATCTCGCCGGAACGCGAAATCACCACCAGCTCGCCCTTGGTGTTGGACACATAGCGCATCGTGCTGTTGAAGCCGATGACACCATTGGACTTGGCTTCCACGCTCGAGGCGATGGCAGCACGCGAAGCGGCACCACCGATGTGGAAGGTACGCATGGTCAGCTGCGTGCCGGGTTCACCGATGGACTGGGCAGCGATCACACCCACGGCTTCGCCGAGGTTGATCAGGCCGCCACGACCCAGGTCGCGACCGTAGCAGGTGGCGCACAGGCCGAAACGGGTTTCGCAGGTCAGAGCCGTACGCACCTTGATTTCGTCCACGCCCTGGGCTTCCAGCTCTTCGATGGTGTCTTCGTTGAGCAGGGTACCGGCAGGCACCAGCACGGCACGGGTTTCGGGGTGCAGCACTTCTTCGGCGGTCGAACGGCCCAGCACGCGATCGCGCAGGGATTCGATCACTTCACCGCCTTCGACGATGGCGCGCATCAGATAGCCGTTGGAGGTACCGCAATCCTGTTCGTTCACGACCAGATCCTGCGTCACGTCCACCAGACGACGAGTCAGGTAACCGGAGTTAGCCGTCTTCAGCGCCGTGTCGGCCAGACCCTTACGAGCACCGTGGGTCGAGATGAAGTACTGCAGCACGTTGAGGCCTTCGCGGAAGTTCGCGGTGATAGGCGTCTCAATAATGGAGCCGTCAGGCTTGGCCATCAGACCACGCATACCGGCCAGCTGACGAATCTGCGCTGCGGAGCCGCGGGCGCCGGAGTCGGCCATCATGTAAATCGCGTTGAACGATTCCTGATCGACTTCGTTGCCGTGACGGTCGGTGGTCTTCTGGACCTTGAGCTGGTCCATCATCACCTTGGACACGTCGTCACCGGCCTTGCCCCAGATGTCCACCACCTTGTTGTAGCGCTCGCCGGAGGTCACCAGACCCGAGACGTACTGCTGTTCGATTTCCTTCACTTCGGACTCTGCGCGGGCCAGGATGTCGGCCTTTTGCGGAGGCACCAGCATGTCGTCGATGGAGATCGAGATACCAGCGTGCGTGGACAGACGGAAACCGTTTTGCAGCAGCTTGTCGGCAAACACGACCGTGGCCTTCAGACCGCACTTGCGGAAGGAGGCGTTGATCAGCTTGGAGATTTCCTTCTTCTTCAGCGCCTTGTTCATGTTGCTGAAAGCCAGGCCCTTGGGCAGGATTTCAGACAGCAGGGCACGGCCCACGGTGGTTTCCACGAGCGAGGTCACGGGCTCGAATTCGCCGGTTTCCTTGTTCTTGTTCCACTCGGTCAGGCGCACGCTGATCTTGGCGTGCAGTTCAGTCTCACCGGCATCCAGAGCGCGTTGCAGCTCCATCAGGTCGGCAAACACCATGCCTTCGCCCTTGCCGTTGATCTTCTCACGCGTGGCGTGATACAGACCCAGCACCACGTCCTGGGAAGGAACGATGGAGGGTTCGCCCGAAGCGGGGAAAAGCACGTTGTTCGAGGCCAGCATCAGCACGCGGGCTTCCATCTGCGCTTCCACAGACAGGGGCACGTGAACAGCCATCTGGTCACCGTCGAAGTCGGCGTTGAAGGCCGCGCAGACCAGCGGGTGCAGTTGCAGAGCCTTGCCTTCGATCAGGATGGGCTCGAAAGCCTGGATACCCAGACGGTGCAGCGTAGGCGCACGGTTGAGCATGATGGGGTGTTCCTTGATGACTTCTTCAAGGATGTCCCACACCACGGGCGTACCGGCTTCCACTTCCTTCTTGGCAGCCTTGATGGTCGTGGCGATGCCGCGCTGCTCGAGCTGCGCGAAGATGAAGGGCTTGAACAGTTCCAGCGCCATCAGCTTGGGCAGACCGCACTGGTGCAGCTTGAGGTAAGGACCCACGGTAATCACGGAACGACCGGAGTAGTCCACGCGCTTGCCCAGCAAGTTCTGACGGAAACGACCGCTCTTGCCCTTGATCATGTCGGCCAGAGACTTCAGGGCACGCTTGTTGGCGCCCGTCATGGCCTTGCCGCGACGGCCGTTGTCCAGCAGCGAGTCCACTGCTTCCTGCAACATGCGCTTTTCGTTGCGCGCGATGATTTCAGGAGCCTTGAGCTCGAGCAGACGACGCAGACGCGAGTTGCGGTTGATGACGCGGCGGTACAGGTCGTTCAGGTCGGAAGTGGCGAAACGGCCACCGTCCAGAGGCACCAGAGGACGCAGATCGGGAGGCAGCACGGGCAGCACTTCCATCACCATCCACTCGGGCTTGATGCCGGACTTCTTGAACGCTTCCAGCAGCTTCAGGCGCTTGGCGTTCTTCTTGACCTTGACTTCGGAGCCGGTCAGATCGTTGCGCAGGCGCTCGATCTCGACGTCGATGTCGATGCCTTCGAGCAGGTCCTTGATGCCTTCAGCGCCCATCTTGGCGGTGAACTCATCGTAGCCGTACTCGAGTTGCTTGGCGTCGTAGTCGTCCTCGGTCATGATGCTGAACTTCTTCAGCGGAGTCATGCCGGGGTCGGTCACCACATAGGCTTCGAAGTACAGCACGCGCTCGATGTCGCGCAGCGTCATGTCCAGCACCAGGCCCAGGCGCGAAGGCAGGGACTTCAGGAACCAGATGTGGGCGCAGGGCGCGGCCAGGTCGATGTGACCCATGCGTTCGCGACGCACCTTGGTCTGTGTGACTTCAACGCCGCACTTCTCGCAGATCACACCGCGGTGCTTGAGGCGCTTGTACTTGCCGCACAGGCATTCGTAGTCCTTGATCGGGCCAAAGATCTTGGCGCAGAACAGACCATCACGCTCGGGCTTGAAAGTACGGTAGTTGATCGTTTCAGGCTTCTTCACTTCACCGAAAGACCAGGAACGGATCTTCTCGGGCGAGGCCAGGCCGATCTTGATGGCATCGAAATGCTCATCAGGCGTAAATTGCTTGAACAGGTCGAGTAGCGATTTCATGTAACTCTTTCCTTTTCGTCAAAAATCATTGCAGCCACCGCTGGATTTGCCTTGGTTTCAGCAACGAACCAAGCGCAAATCCTTTGTTTTAAAGCGGTTGCAGCTCTCTGTTTAATAGGGCTTAAGAACGTTCGAGCTCGATGTCCAAGCCCAGAGAGCGGATTTCCTTGACCAGCACGTTGAACGATTCGGGCATGCCCGCTTCGATCGAGTGCTCGCCCTTGACGATGGACTCGTACACCTTGGTACGACCGACCACGTCGTCGGACTTCACGGTCAGCATTTCCTGCAGCACGTAGGCGGCGCCGTAAGCTTCCAGCGCCCACACTTCCATTTCACCGAAACGCTGACCACCGAACTGGGCCTTACCGCCCAGAGGCTGTTGCGTCACCAGCGAGTAAGGACCGGTGGAGCGGGCATGCATCTTGTCGTCGACCAAGTGGTGCAGCTTCAGGTAGTGCATATAGCCCACGGTGGTCGGACGCTCGAAGCGCTCGCCAGTACGGCCGTCATACAGATAAGCCTGAGTGCGTGTCTCAGTCAGACCCTTGGCGGCAGCGATGTCGTCAGGGTAGGCCAGCTTCAGCATGTCCTTGATTTCGGCTTCGGAAGCACCGTCGAACACCGGCGTTGCGAATGGCACGCCCGTGGTCAGTTCCTTGGCCATGGACATGACTTCGCCGTCGTCCAGCTGAGACAGCTCTTCCTTGCGACCGCTGCGGTTGTAGATCTCTTCCAGGAAGGCGCGCACTTCAGCAGCACGGGCTTCCTTTTGCAGCATGTCGCCAATGCGCTGGCCCAGACCCTTGCCGGCCCAGCCCAAGTGCACTTCCAGCACCTGACCGATGTTCATACGCGAAGGCACGCCCAGCGGGTTCAGCACGATGTCGGCGGTGGAGCCATCAGCCAGGAAAGGCATGTCTTCCACAGGAGTGATCTTCGAGACCACACCCTTGTTACCGTGACGGCCGGCCATCTTGTCACCAGGCTGCAGACGACGCTTGACGGCCAGGTAGACCTTGACCATCTTCAGCACGCCGGCAGGCAGTTCGTCGCCCTGGGTGAGCTTCTTGCGCTTTTCTTCGAACGCCAGGTCGAAGGTGTGACGCTGCTGCTCGATGGAGTTCTTGATGGACTCCAGCTGAGCGGCCACATCGTCTTCGGCAGGACGAATGTCGAACCAGTGGAACTTCTCCACGCCGTCCAGATAGGCCTTGTCGATCTTGGCGCCCTTGGACAGTTTCTGAGGACCACCGTTGGCCACGCGGCCGGTCAGCAGCTTCTCGATACGGTCGAAAGCGTCGGCTTCCACAATGCGCAGCTGATCGTTCAGGTCCAGGCGGAAGCGCTTGAGTTCATCGTCGATGATCTGCTGGGCGCGCTTGTCGCGCTGGATGCCTTCACGCGTGAACACCTGCACGTCGATCACGGTGCCTTGCGAGCCCTGATCCACACGCAGAGAAGTGTCCTTCACGTCGGAAGCCTTCTCGCCGAAGATGGCGCGCAGCAGCTTCTCTTCAGGCGTCAGCGTGGTCTCGCCCTTGGGGGTGACCTTGCCCACCAGCACGTCGCCGGGTTGCACTTCGGCGCCCACGTAGATGATGCCGGACTCGTCCAGGCGGTTCAGTTGCTGCTCGGACAGGTTGGGGATGTCGCGTGTGATTTCTTCGGCACCCAGCTTGGTGTCGCGAGCCATCACCACCAGCTCTTCGATGTGGATCGAGGTGTAGCGATCGTCAGCCACGATGCGCTCGTTGATCATCACCGAGTCTTCGTAGTTGTAGCCGTTCCAGGGCATGAACGCGATCAGCATGTTCTGGCCGATGGCGATTTCGCCGAGGTCGGTCGAAGCGCCGTCCGCCAGCACATCACCCTTGGCCAGCTTGTCGCCACGGCTGACGATGGGGCGCTGGTGGATGTTGGTGTTCTGGTTGGAGCGCTGATACTTGATCAGGTTGTAGATGTCCACACCGACTTCACCGGCCACGGCTTCGTCGTCGTTCACACGGATCACGATGCGGGTCGCGTCGACATAGTCCACGATACCGCCGCGCTTGGCAGTGACCACGGTGCCGGAGTCCACGGCGGCAACGCGCTCGATGCCGGTACCGACCATGGGCTTTTCAGGACGCAGCACAGGCACGGCCTGACGCGACATGTTGGCGCCCATCAAGGCACGGTTCGCATCGTCGTGTTCCAGGAAGGGAATCAGCGAAGCAGCCACGGACACGATCTGCGCAGGCGACACGTCCATGTATTGCACGCGCTCGGCCGACACCAGGGTCGATTCACCAGCTTCACGGGCCGACACCAGCTCGCCCACCAGATTGCCTGCGGCATCCAGATCGGCGTTGGCCTGGGCGATCACGTACTTGCCTTCTTCGATAGCCGACAGGTAGTCGATGTCCATCGTCACCTTGCCGTCCACCACGCGACGGTACGGGGTTTCGATGAAACCGTACTCGTTCAGGCGGGCGTACAGAGCCAGCGAGTTGATCAGACCGATGTTGGGACCTTCAGGCGTTTCGATAGGGCAGACGCGACCGTAGTGGGTCACGTGCACGTCACGCACTTCAAAGCCGGCACGTTCGCGGGTCAGACCGCCTGGGCCCAGGGCGGAAACACGACGCTTGTGCGTGATTTCTGCCAGAGGGTTGGTCTGGTCCATGAACTGCGACAGCTGCGAGGCACCGAAGAACTCCTTCAGGGCCGCAGAGATGGGCTTGGAGTTGATCAGGTCGTGAGGCATCAGAGGCTCTTGCTCGGCCTGACCCAGACGTTCCTTCACAGCCTTTTCGATACGAGCCAGACCGGTGCGGTACTGGTTTTCGGCCAGTTCGCCCACGCAACGCACACGGCGGTTGCCCAGGTGGTCGATATCGTCGACTTCGCCACGGCCATTGCGCAGGTCCACCAGAATCTTGACCACAGCCAGGATGTCTTCGTTGGACAGCACCATGGGACCGGTCGCGCCTTCGCGGCCGATCTTGGCGTTGAACTTCATACGGCCCACGCGCGACAGATCATAGGTGTCGGCGTTGTAGAACAGGCGCTGGAACAGGGCCTGCACGGCGTCCTCGGTAGGAGGCTCGCCAGGGCGCATCATGCGGTAGATGGCAACGCGGGCAGCGAACTCGTCCACGGTTTCATCGGTGCGCAGGGTCTGCGAGATGTAGGCGCCTTGGTCCAGTTCGTTGGTGTAGATGCACTGAACGTCCTGCACACCGGCGCTGCGCAGCTTCTTGAGCAGGGCTTCGGTCAGTTCTTCGTTGGCCTTGGCGATGATTTCACCGGTGTCGGGATCAACGATGTTCTTGGCCAGCACACGACCCAGCAGGAAGTCTTCAGGCACGCTGACGAACTTGGTGCCGGACTGCTCCAGCTCGCGGGTGTGGCGAGCGGTGATGCGCTTGTCCTTGGCGACCACGACCTTGCCGGACTTGTCGGTGATGTCGAAACGCGCGACTTCGCCCTTCAGGCGATCGGCCACGAATTCCATCTGGGCACCGCTGTCCATCAGGCGGAAGTTGTCGTTCACGAAGAACGTTGCCAGGATGGTCTCGGGCGTCATGCCGATGGCCTTCAGCAGGATCGACACAGGCATCTTGCGGCGACGGTCGACGCGGAAGTACAGCAGATCCTTGGGGTCGAACTCGAAGTCCAGCCAGGAGCCGCGGTAAGGAATGATGCGAGCCGAGAACAGCAGCTTGCCCGAGCTATGGGTCTTGCCCTTGTCGTGTTCGAAGAACACGCCAGGCGAACGGTGCAGCTGAGACACGATCACGCGCTCGGTACCGTTGATGATGAACGAACCCTTGTCGGTCATCAGGGGCACTTCGCCCATGTAGACCTCTTGTTCCTTCACTTCCTTGACCACCTTGGACTGAGCCGTGGAGGACTCGCGGTCATAGATGATCAGTTGAACCTTGGCGCGGACAGCGGAGGCGAAGGTCAGACCACGGGTCTGGCATTCACGCACGTCGAAAGCGGGCTTGGCGAGGTTGTACTCGACAAACTTCATCTCCACAAAACCATTGTGGGAGACGATGGGGAAGGCGGAATTGAAGGCCGCTTGCAGGCCATCAATGGTACGTTTTTTGGGGGCTACATCTGCCTGCAGGAATGCTGTATAGGCATCTTTTTGCATCTGCAGCAGATAAGGCACTTCGAGCACGCTATCGCGGCTCCCGAAGCTTTTGCGGATTCGCTTGCGTTCGGTATAAGAATAGGCCATGAGATCTCCGGGCAAAGACATGAGTCCTGGGTCTGCGACGACTGCCCCACAGGGTTCTCCTGCGGGCTTGGCGGTTGGCCACTACCAACCATGGCTGACGGCGATGCGTTGCACATCGCCCGAACCAAGGCATCTTCTGCTGTCGGATTGTCAGAAGACACTAAAAAGCAGACTCCCTAGGAAACCTGCTTTCTGGTGTGTTCTTTCAGCGCGTTCCACAAGCGCCAAAGGCTGGAGACCCTTTTACGAGTCTCCAGCCCTTGATTTCACTGAATTACTTCAGTTCAGCCTTAGCACCGGCTTCCACCAGCTTCTTCACAGCGGCTTCAGCGTCAGCCTTGGGAGCGGCTTCCTTCACGGTCTTGGGAGCGCCGTCGACCAGGTCCTTGGCTTCCTTCAGACCCAGGCCGGTGATTTCACGCACAGCCTTAATCACGGACACCTTGTTGGCGCCAGCTTCGGTCAGCACAACGTTGAATTCGGTCTTTTCTTCAGCAGCAGCAGCGCCACCAGCAGCGCCGCCAGCAGCGGGAGCAGCCATAGCAGCGGCGGACACGCCAAACTTCTCTTCAATAGCCTTGACCAGGTCGTTCAGTTCCAGAACAGTCATGCTGTCCAGGGCGGTCAGGAATGCGTCTTTATCGAATGCCATTTTGATTTCCTAAAATTGGTTGGTTTTGCCGAGCACTCAGGCTGCGGCTGGTTCGGCTGCCGCTTCGGCAGAGCCTTCGCCCTTCTTGGCCGCCAGAGCGCCCAGCACAACGGCTGTACGCGAAATAGGCGACATGAGCAAGCCGCACAGTTGTGCGAGCAGTACTTCCTTAGAGGGGATGTTTGCCAGTTGCTTAACGCCGTCGACGTCCAGGGCCTTACCTGCAAACGCACCACCGCGAATCACCAACTTGTCGTTGGTCTTCGCGAAGTCGGCCACCACCTTGGCGGCAGCCACTGCGTCTTCAGAGAAGCCATAGATCAGGGGACCAGTCATCTGGTCAACCACCACGTCAAACGCGCTACCGGCAACAGCACGGCGGGCCAGGGTGTTCTTCAACACGCTCAGGCTCACACCCTTGCTGCGAGCATCGGCACGCAGTTTGGTCATGTCGGCGACCGTGATGCCACGGTATTCCGCGATCACAAGCGTTTGAGCTTTAGCGGCGAGGCTGGTCACTTCGGAAATGACCGCTTCTTTCTCACTGCGATTCAGACTCAAGGTCTACTCCTTCAAATGCATATACAAGGCAAGCCCTGCATACACGCTCTTGTTGCAGCGACCAACTGTTTAGGAAAAATTTCCATCTGCAGCGGGATCGCCATCTGCGTTGGCCTTCGTGATTAAGTGATCAAATCACACCAACGGTCTTGGATGACCTGCAGGAGCAACAACTCCCGCAGCCCACCACACCAGATGAGCCAGGCTCATCTGACGATTTCTAGCAATTACGCCGAGATGGATTGTGTATCGACGCGAACGCCCACACCCATGGTCGACGACACCGCCACCTTGCGCAGGTACTGACCCTTGCTGGAAGCAGGCTTGGCCTTGTTCAGCGCATCGATCAGAGCAGCCAGGTTACCCTGCAGCTTGTCGGCGTCGAACGAGCGGCGACCGATCGTGCCGTGCACGATACCGGCCTTGTCCACGCGGAACTGCACTTGACCAGCCTTGGCGTTCTTCACGGCCGTAGCGACGTCAGGAGTCACGGTGCCAACCTTGGGGTTAGGCATCAGGCCGCGGGGGCCCAGGATCTGACCCAGCTGACCCACAACGCGCATAGCGTCGGGAGCAGCGATCACCACGTCGAAGGGCATGTCACCGGCCTTGACTTGAGCAGCCAGGTCGTCCATACCGACCACGTCAGCGCCGGCGGCCTTGGCTTCTTCAGCCTTGGCGCCTTGTGCGAACACAGCCACGCGAGCAGTCTTGCCGGTACCGTGAGGCAGAACCACGGCGCCACGCACCACTTGGTCCGACTTCTTGGCATCCACGCCCAGTTGCACGGCCACGTCGATGGATTCATCGAACTTGGCAGTTGCAGCTTCCTTCACCAGCGCCACGGCGTCAGCGAAAGAGTACAGCTTGTTGGAATCAACCTTGCCCTGGAGAGCTTTTTGCTTCTTGGTCAACTTGGCCATTTACACACCCTCCACGATCACGCCCATCGAACGGGCAGAACCAGCCAGCGTACGCACAGCAGCGTCAACGTCAGCGGCGTTCATGTCCTTCAGCTTGGTCTTGGCGATTTCTTCCAGCTGAGCACGTGTGATCTTGCCGACCTTGTTCTTCAGAGGATTGGAAGAACCCTTGTCCAGCTTCACAGCCTTCTTGATCAGAACGGTTGCGGGAGGAGTCTTGATGACGAACGTGAAGCTCTTGTCAGCAAAAGCCGTGATCACCACGGGCAGAGGCAGGCCGGGCTCGACACCTTGGGTCTGGGCGTTGAACGCCTTGCAGAATTCCATGATGTTGAGGCCGCGCTGACCCAGCGCAGGACCGATGGGAGGAGAAGGATTGGCCTTACCAGCTGGCACTTGCAGCTTGATGAAGCCGACGATTTTTTTCGCCATGTTGAGCTCCTTACGGGTATAGCGCCACTTGCAATGCGTGCAAGCAGCTCCCCGAGGTTGCTGACTCTACAAAAAAAGCTTCGCATCGAGTCAAAAAATGCGAAGCCCTAGATTCTATTGCGAATCTCAAGTTTTCTCAACTTGAGAGAATTCCAATTCCACAGGAGTTGCGCGGCCAAAGATGGTGACCGACACACGCAGACGGTTCTTTTCGTAGTTGACTTCCTCGACGGAGCCGTTGAAGTCTGCGAAAGGACCTTCCTTGACACGGACCATTTCGCCAACCATGAACTCGACCTTGTGGCGAGGCTTCTCGGTGCCTTCCTGCATCTGGTCGACGATCTTGCGAACTTCTTCCTCGGAGATGGGAGCAGGACGATTCTTGGCGCCACCAACGAAACCGGTCACCTTGCTGGTGTGCTTCACCAGGTGCCATGTATCGTCATCCATCACCATTTCGACGAACACATAACCGGGGAACAGACGGCGCTCTGTCGTGCGACGGGTGCCGTTGCGCATTTCCACAACTTCTTCAGAAGGCACCAGGATGCGGCCAAACTTGGACTGCATGTCCGAGCGCGCAATACGCTCGGCAATATTGCGCTCGACAGCCTTCTCCATACCCGAATAGGCATGGACGATATACCAGCGCAGATCGGGGTTGGCGGGTCCCGCCGTTCCACCATTCACATCTGTTTCGACTGCATCAGCCATTACTTCCTCCAGCCCAAAATCAAGTCGTACAAGACCCATTCAAGCGTCTTATCGGTGAACCACAAGAACAAGGCCATCACCACCACGAAGGCAAAGACATACAGAGTCATCTGCATGGTTTCCTTGCGTGTGGGCCAGACCACCTTCTTCACCTCACGCCAAGCATCACGGGCAAAGCCAATGAAGCGCTTACCCGGCTCAGAGATCAGAAACACGCCAGCAGCCAGAGCTAGGCCGACAATCAACGTCGCCCACTGCACCAGTGCGCCTTGCTTGCTCAACAGATAAAAGCCAGCAATAGAAGCAACAACTAAAGCCGCAACAGCGGCTATTTTTGCTTTGTCAGCTGCAGAGCTGACTGTTTCAACCTGAGTAGTGGCCATATTTTGTTTCAAATGCACAAAAATGTGCAATTTCAAGACACAAAAGCCCGCCAAAGGCGGGCTCTTGTTGATTCCACCATTAAGAGGTGGCAGGGGCAGTAGGAATCGAACCTACAACCTTCGGTTTTGGAGACCGACGCTCTGCCAATTGAGCTATACCCCTACAAAATCAATTATGCAATGATCGTGGCAACCACACCGGCACCCACAGTACGACCACCTTCGCGGATAGCGAAACGCAGACCTTCTTCCATGGCGATGGGGGCGATCAGCTTCACGGTGATCGACACGTTGTCGCCAGGCATCACCATTTCCTTGCCTTCGGGCAGTTCGATGGAGCCGGTCACGTCAGTTGTACGGAAGTAGAACTGGGGACGGTAGTTGTTGAAGAAGGGAGTGTGGCGACCGCCTTCGTCCTTCGACAGCACGTAAACTTCAGCAGTGAAGTTGGTGTGGGGCTTGATGGAGCCGGGCTTGCACAGCACTTGGCCGCGTTCCACGTCTTCACGCTTGGTGCCGCGCAGCAG
>NZ_JAANES010000007.1:0-321565 GCF_018292285.1 Comamonas brasiliensis | reverse complement strand
TGCTTGCCGCAGATGACCAGACCGGGTTGTTCCTTGTCCACCAGTGCCTTGAGCAGCTTGGCCACGGCCAGGGGCTGCAGCTCGACATCGGTCTCGACCAGAATGCCGCGATCGGCACCGATGGCCATGGCCGTGCGCAGGGTTTCCTGGCACTGGGCCACGCCGCAGGAGACGGCGATGACTTCGGTGACCACGCCTTTTTCCTTCAGGCGCACGGCTTCTTCGACGGCGATTTCGTCAAAGGGGTTCATGCTCATCTTGACGTTGGCGATGTCCACACCCGTGCCGTCCGACTTCACGCGGACCTTGACGTTGTAGTCCACCACGCGCTTGACAGGGACCAATACCTTCATTGCTGCGGCTCCTTAATGATTACTGCATTGACGTTTACGTAAACTGGATTCATTTTATGCGGCACTGCAACACTCTCTGCACAATTTTCCAGACAATCTGCCCGGAGAACTGCGCAGCAACCTTCGCAGGCGGACTGGCACAAAAAGAACGATCGTTCTATTTTATGCACAAGCCATGCGAAATCATGGGTATCAGATGAGCCCAATCAGGGTAATACCTAGGAATTGAGCCCATCAACGCCGTGCCTGCATTCAGACAAGTCTCACGGTAACACCGCCTGAAAGCAGCCTCGTCGTTCAAATGGACGGGCCTGAAGCACAAGACCGAGATGCACGACTGCAGCATCCACACAGATCAGCCAGCCCGGCGGACGATGGCATAGGCTTCAAGACCAGCCAGGCTTGCGCTTCTCGAGAAAAGCCTGGGCGCCTTCCTGTGCGTCGGCATCCAGCATATTGGTAGCCATGGTCTGGCCCGCCAGCTGATAGGCCGACTCCAGTCCCATCTCCCGCTGGCGATAGACCAGCTCCTTGCCCATCCTGATGGCCGTACGAGGCTTGCTCACAATGGCCCCCACCAGTTCCTCCACGGCAGCATCGAGCCGCTCGGGCTCGCTCACACGATTGAGTAGGCCGTAGTGCAGAGCCGTCTGCGCATCGATGAACTCGCCCGTCAGCAGCATCTCCATGGACTGTTTGATGGGCATGTTGCGCACCAGGGGCACACTGGGCGTGGAGCAGAACAGGCCGTACTGAATGCCGCTGGTGGCGAAGCGGGCATCGCTGCTGGCCACGGCCAGATCGCACTGCGCCACCAGTTGGCAGCCTGCAGCCGTTGCAATACCCTGCACTCTTGCAATGACTGGCACCGGCAGCTTCTGTATCGACAGCATCATGCGGCTGCACTGGGCGAACAGTTGCTGGTAGTAAGCCAGCTCCGTGAGCCTCGCCATATCCTTGAGGTTATGCCCTGCGCAGAAGGCCCGGCCCTCGGCAGCCAGCACCACCACACGCACCTGCTCATCCCTGGCCACGGCATCCAGCGCCAGCTGCAGGGCGGCGAGCATTTCGCTGCTCAAGGCGTTGAAGCGCTGCGGATCGCTCAAAGTGATGCGAGCTACGCCGCGCTCGTCCTGGCTCAGCTGCACTAAGGAATCGCTCATCGCTGTCTCCCTGCTTTCGGACTAGATATCGGCCAGTACGCGCAGATGCGCCTCCACGCTGCGCGCCAGCGGGTCCATCACATAACCGCCTTCAAGGCAGGAAACAATGCGGCCCTTGGAAAAGCGCCGTGCAATGTCCTTGATTCGCGTGGTGATCCAGGCAAAGTCGTTTTCGGTCATGCCAAGCTGACCCATATCGTCTTCGCGGTGTGCATCAAAGCCGGCACTGATGAAGATCATCTCGGGCTTGAATGCTTCGAGGCGCGGAATCCACATCATCTCGATGATTTCGCGAATGTCCATGCCCTTGGTGTATGCGGCCACAGGCACGTTCAGCATGTTGGAGGCCGGATCCTTGTCGCCGCTGAACGGATAGAACGGGTGCTGGAAGATGCCGCACATCAACACACGCGGATCACCGGCCAGGATGTCTTCCGTGCCATTGCCGTGATGTACATCAAAGTCGATCACAGCCACGCGCTTGAGATGGTGACGCTCCAGCGCATACTTGACGCCCACGGCCACATTGTTGAAAAAGCAAAAGCCCATGGCCTGGTTGCGCGTGGCATGGTGTCCGGGCGGACGCACGCTGCAAAAGGCGTTTTCCAGTTCTCCGGCCAGCACGGCATCGGTAGCCGCCAGTGTGGCGCCCGCAGCGCGCAAGGCGGCCTTGAAGGTGTGGCGGTTGATGGAGGTATCGGTATCGAGCTGCCTGTACTCAGGCCCGCCGGCGGCCAGTTCCTGCTCCAGCCTGTCTGTCAGGCCCTGCAGGGCGGCAATGTGCATAGGGTCATGCGCCAGCTCAATCTCTGCCAACGAGGCCAGCGGCACATTGCAGCGCTCCAGCGCATCGCCCACGCCACTGACCAGCAGCCTGTCTTCTATCGCATCCAGCCGCGCCGGGCATTCAGGGTGGCCCGGCCCCATCTCGTGCAACCAGCAATCCCGGTGGGTGAAATAACCTGTCTTGCCCACAGTCATGTCTCCGCTATCGCTTATTTAGGATATGTTTCTGCCATGCATGCACAGAACACAATTAATGCGCTTTTGAGTCAGCTTAACACGGTGATGGAGGGCAAGCCGGATCAGGTCAGAGACGGTGTCGCCTGTTTGCTGGCAGGCGGTCACTTGCTGATCGAAGACGTTCCCGGTGTAGGCAAGACCACCCTGGCCCATGCGCTGGCACGCAGTTTCGGCCTGCAGTTCTCGCGTGTGCAGTTCACTGCCGACCTCATGCCCAGCGACCTCACGGGCGTCTCCATCTACGACCGCGGCCAAGAGGCTTTTGTGTTCCACCCCGGGCCGGTGTTTGCCCAGGTGTTGCTGGCCGATGAAATCAACCGAGCCAGCCCCAAGACCCAGAGTGCGCTGCTGGAAGCCATGGAGGAACGCCAGGTCACCACCGAGGGCAAGACCCACAGCCTGCCGGCCCCCTTCTTTGTGATTGCCACCCAGAACCCGCTGGAGCAACTGGGCACCTTTGCACTGCCGGAAAGCCAGCTGGACCGATTTCTCATGCGCATCAGCCTGGGCTATCCCTCGCGCGATGCCGAGCGCAAGCTGCTCGCGGGCAACGGCCGCCGCGCCGCTGCCGATGCGCTGCTGCCCGTCATCTCCCAGCAGGAGCTGCAGCAGTTGCAGGCTGCGGCACTGGCCGTGCACGCCAGCGAGGCCCTGCTCGACTATGTACAGGATCTGATTGCCGCCACACGCAACGGCCAGTGGTTTGCCCAGGGCCTGTCTCCACGCGCAGGCATTGCGCTGCTGCGTGCGGCCAAGACCATCGCGCTGATGGAAGGCCGCGACTATGTGGCGCCAGACGATGTACAGGCCATACTGCCCCAGGTAATTGCTCACCGTCTGGTTCCCGTAGGCCATGCCGGCCGTGGTGCCGTGGAGCAGGTGCGCGCCATGATGCAGACCGTTGCGCTGTCTTGATGCCGATGGACTTCGCCATGAATCTCGCAGCATGAAGCGCCCGGCATCAAAGGGCAAACGGCCAGAAGCTTCCAATATCCTCCAGCGGTTCTCTCCCCGCGCCAGGGTTCGCGAGTGGATGTTTGCACGTCTGCCGCGCAGCGACCAGCTCACGCTGACCCAGGGCAATGTCTACATCCTGCCCTCGCGCGCGGGCTGGGCCATGCTGACCACGCTGATCGTGCTCTTGATAGCAGCCATCAACTACCAGCTCAATCTGGGCTATCTGCTCACGTTTCTGTTAGCAGGCAGCGCTGCCGCCAGCATGGTTGTGGGCCATGGCAATCTGCGCGGTCTGCAACTGAGCCTCGGCGGCGCAGGTTCGCAAGGCAACGCATCGGGCGGCTGTTTTGCCCACGCACCCTGCCCTATGCATATCAGTCTGCGCAATGCCCGCCGCTCGCGCCGCTGGGGCATAGGCCTCGCCTTGCACCAACCCCGGCAAAGCGCTGATCACTCTGATGCCTGGACCTGGGTCGATATCCCCGAGCAGGGCAGCAGCGCCGTGCAGCTGAGCTTCATGCCCACGCGCCGCGGCCGGCAGGAGCTGCCCGCCGTCTCCATACTCACTCGCTACCCGCTGGGCGCATTTCGCGTCTGGGCTCTATGGAGGCCCCAAACCGAAGTCTGGGTCTACCCCGCACCTGAAACCCATGCCCCGCCGCTGCCAGCCGCCAGTCCCGAAGCCGGCGGCCGCAGCAGTGCCCAGGTGCGCAGCGGTGATGAATTCGATGGCGTGCGCAGCTATCAGAATGGCGACCCGCTCAAGCTGGTGGTGTGGAAGAAAGCGGCTCAGTCCTTTGCAGCAGGCGGTCACCAATTGGTCAGCCGCGACCGCCCCATGGCCCACCATCACCGGCTCTGGCTTGATGCGCGCCATACCGGCCTGGCCGACCATGAGGCGCGTCTATCCCGCCTTGCCGCCTGGGTGCTGATGGCTCAGCAGCAAGGCCGCACCTGGGGCCTGCGCCTGCCGGGCGGCCAGGAGATCGCACCGGCCAGCGGTGCACAGCACACCACGCGCTGCCTCGAGGCATTGGCCGCCTGCCCATGAAAAAACACAGCACCCACGCTCTCCGCGGCGAGTGGTCACTGCCCGTCCGCAAGACCAATCCTCATCCCGAGGGAGCCCGGCGATGAAGAACACCGCAACCTTCGGCCGGCCCATACAGGGCAGCTGGCGACAGCGCCTGACGGCCCTGCCGCGCGATGCACGAGACACCCTGTTTCTGCTCGCCGTCATCGCCTGGATCATGCTGCCGCAGATCCAGCACACCGCCTGGTGGACCTGCACCTTTGCCGCAGCCCTGTTGCTATGGCGAGCACGCCTGGCACTGACGGGCGCCCCCCTACCCGGCCGCTGGGTGCTGGCGGGCACGCTGGCCGTTGCCATTGCAGCCACCTGGGCCACGCACAAGACCATTGTGGGCCGCGATGCCGGTGTGACCCTGATCGTCATGCTGCTGGCGCTCAAAACGCTGGAACTGCGCGCCCGGCGCGATGCCATGGTGGTGTTCTTTCTGGGCTTCTTCGTATTGCTCAGCAATTTTTTCTATTCCCAGTCCCTGCCCACCGCCGTGGCCATGATCCTGGGACTGATGGGCCTGCTCACGGCTCTGGTCAACGCCCATATGACGGCGGGCAAGCCGCCATTGATGCAGGCACTGCGCACCGCGAGTTGGCTTGCACTCTGGGGTGCGCCCGTGATGGTGGCGCTGTTTCTGTTCTTTCCGCGCATGGCTCCGCTATGGGGCGTACCGTCCGACGATATGGCAGGCCGCTCGGGCCTGTCCGAAAACATGCGTGTGGGCGAAGTCGCCGCGCTGGCTCTGGACGATAGCGTGGCCCTGCGCATCCGATTCGATACTCCCGGAGGCCAGGAGCCGCCCGCCAGCACCCTGTACTTTCGCGGCCCCGTGCTTAGCCAGTTCGATGGCCGCAACTGGCAGGCCGACCCTGTGCTTGACGCCATGACCATGCCTCAGTTGCGCGTGAGCGGTGAGCCCGTTCACTATCAGATGCTGATCGAGCCCAGCAAGCGCCGCTGGCTGACACTGCTGGACGTCGCCAGGGCCGAACCCCTGATTCCGCCCGGCGCCTCGGTAGGCAGGCTGCGCATGAGCTCCAGCCTCCAGTGGCTGAGCTGGCGCCCGATTACCGATGTGCTGCGTGTCGATGCCCAAAGCTATCTCGACTTCAGCCATGGACCGCTGCAGCTCACGCCCGAGCTCAGGCGCTATCTGCAGCTGCCGGCCGGCAGCAACCCGCGCACACAGGCCCTGGGCCAGCAGCTGCTGGCCGAGTTGCGGTCCCAGTCAGGTGCCAGCGCTGACACGGGCCAGTTGATTGCAGCAGCCCTGCAACGCCTGAAAACCGGCGGCTACACCTACACACTGGAGCCCGGCGTGGTGGACAGCGTCCACACCGCCGATGACTTCTGGTTCGACAGCAAGCAAGGCTTTTGTGAACACATCGCATCAGCCTTTGCCGTACTCATGCGCGGCATGGGAGTCCCCGCGCGCATCGTGACCGGCTACCAGGGTGGCGACCGCAACAGCGTGGACAACTACTGGACCGTGCGTAACAGCGATGCCCATGCCTGGACCGAAGTCTGGATTGCCGGCCGGGGCTGGGTCCGTGTGGACCCGACGGGCGCTGTTGCACCCAGCCGGGTCGGCCAGTTCCAGCGCCTGAGTGCCCCCCCTGGTGCCTTTGCCAGTGCCGTTGGCAACTTCGTCGATACCGGCACGCTGGAGAAGCTGCGTGCCGTCTGGGAGGCCGTCAACAACCGCTGGAACCAGTGGGTGATCAACTACACGCAAAGCCGTCAGCTCAATCTGTTGCAGAGCCTGGGCTTCGAGTCGCCGAGCTGGACGGATCTGCTGCGCCTGCTGGCGGGCAGCTTGAGCGCTCTGGCGCTGCTATGGCTGATCTGGGCCCGCGCCACACGACCACAGCGCGATGGCTGGGCTCAGCTCATGCACACTGCCAGGCTGCGGCTGCAGCGCGCCGGCATTGCAAGTGACACCAGCAATTCCGCGCGCAGCCTCTCGCGCCGCGTGCAGGAATGCTGGGCCGAGGAATCAGCATCCGCGCCCCTGGCTGCGGCCTTATCCGACTGGCTGCTGGACATGGAGAGGCTACGCTATGCACCATCCTCCAGCACCGAAGCCAACGAACTGAAGACCTTGCGCCGGCGCTGGCGATCCATCCTGAAGCAGCGCTGGCCCCAAACCATCAAGAATTAAAAACATGAGCATCCACCCTAATCAGAGCAACCGTTTCAGCACTAGAACACTTAGCACTCTGGCCCTGTGCCTGCTGACCGCCGGCGCCATCGCCGCACCGGCCAAAAAGGCCGTCCGCAAGGCGGCACCGGCAGCAGCAGTCACGGCTGCAGCCGCTACAGCCGTGGCCTATGCCGGTCGGAGCGACGCCATGCAGCTGGCCGACGAAATCGCTGCCCGCCGCGATCTGCCTGTCGACTGGGTGCGCGCACAACTGAGCGAGGCACGCAATCTGCCCGTGGTCACACGCCTGATGACCCCGGCTGGCAAGACCTTTGTGAAGAACTGGACGGTATACCGCAGCCGCTTCATCGACCCGGTACGCATACGCGCCGGCGTGCAATTCTGGCAGGCCAACCGCCAGGCGCTCGCGCGTGCCGAGCAGCAGTTCGGCGTACCCGCAGAGATCATCGTCGGCATCATCGGCGTGGAAACCATTTACGGCCGCAACATGGGCAACTTTCGCGTGATGGATGCGCTGGCGACGCTGGCACTGGATTTTCCGCAGGCCCACCCTCGTGCACAGGCCCGCAGCGACTACTTCCGTGGCGAGCTCGAGCAGGTGCTGGTCACGGCCAGCCGCACGGGCAGCGACCCGTTTGCCCTACGTGGCAGCTATGCAGGCGCCATGGGCCTGGGTCAGTTCATGCCCACCAGCTGGGACAAATACGCAGTCGACTTTGACGGTGACGGTCGCATTGACCTGTTCAACAGCGCCACCGACGCCATTGGTTCGGTCGCCAACTACTTCGTCAGCCACGGCTGGAAGCCGGGCCTGCCGACGGCGTTTACCGTGGAAATGCGCGCCCAGGGCGAGAATCTGGCAACCCTGCTGGCACCCGATATCAACCCCACGTTCACGGCCGCGCAGATGGCAGAACGCGAAGTGCGGGTGCTCGGCGCCGACAGCTATGAGCGTCCACTGGCGCTCATAGAGCTGAAGAACGGCAGCTCCGGCCCCACGGAGTACATCGCAGGCACCGAGAACTTCTACGCCATCACACGCTACAACTGGTCGGCGTTCTATGCGCTGTCGGTGATAGAGCTGGGGCGTGAGGTGCATGATGCCTATCTGAGCAGCCAGACCGCTGCGGCCACACGAAACTAAGCAGCATCTGTATCAATCGCTTTACCATAAAGCGATTACAGCTATTAATTCAGAAGCAATCCTCTGCCTTCATAGCGCTTGCTCTGGCAGGGAGCAGGCTGCTGCTCCCTGGCGAAGGCAGATGGCTGTGCTAGAGCATGACCCGGAACCGGTAGATTGAAATGCGGCAATCGTCGGATGCAGACGCCGAGAGCGGTAGTGCCGCCCGGTGAGGACCAGGATGCCCGGGTGATGCGGTGCTGGCGACCGGTCGAGGGCTTGCAATACAGGTCAGCATCCGCGGGACAGGGTTGCGCAAACGCTGGCTGCGGCCTTGGCCTCGTCGGGAATCATAAAAGTCAGGCTCCCGGAACGGCCGATGCCATCACACTCGTGATCCCGGGACTCAAAAATCTCTGGCAACTCAATGGCCGCCTGTAGTCAACAGCGAGCAACGCACACCAGACGCAAAAGCCGGAAGATTGACGCTGTCGGCTTGCATGTGTTCAAGCTCCCTTTCAGGGCCTGCATCATGGGCTGCCATAAAGGGAGCAGGCCGCATCTAGTGATAGCTCATCATGTAGCCGACCGTGCCGTTGGCAGTACCGGCCCTCACATTGGACGCCGCGCGGCCTGCCACCAGCGTGTAGTAGGCTTTCATGTGGATATTGGCTTTGCCGCGGGTCATGGACGCATTGATCGTCTGGCTGCCTCCCGAGAAATCGACAGGCTCCGAACCATTCATCAGCATGATCTGTACGTTTTGGACGCCACCGGTCAAGCCAATGCCCTTGCCCGAGGCGATGGCAGGAGTCAACGTCAGCTCGACCGCCACGCCTTCCAGACATTCCAGCTGCATATTCATGTCGACCGGCAAGGCCGTGATGCTGCCACCGGCGGATGTCGTGGGAGCAGCTTCCGTGCCCAATGCATGGACAGAAACTGACCCCATGCTGTAAGTCATGCCGCCGCTGGTTCGCACTGCATTGTTATCGCGCAGAACGCATGAATCGGTGGTGACCGAACCCATGAAATTAATAAGACCCGCAGCGCCAAAGGATCTGGCTTGTACCTGGACTGCCACCGTCAGCCCGAGGATGGAAACAATGGCACTGCGAAGGAGAAATTTCTTCATTTGTCAGAACTCCTAAAAGAGGCATCGGTGAAGACGGATCACCTCGCCCCCGGTCACTCATGTGCGCCGCCCTAAACAGCACACTCGTCAAGATGAACATGCATCAAGGCCCCAATATGAACACGCTCCCATGCCAGATGTAATTAGTTGCAACAAGCTTCTTGAGTGTTATCAAAATGGGATGAGAAATAGATAGCCGCCTGATCTCAGGCTGACTTTCGCAGTCAAAAATCCGAACTTTGCCCACTCAATCCGACGGGGCCGATGCATCTTGTGCAGCGCAAGAAGAGCCCTGCAGGCTGACAGACTTGCGCCGCCTTTGCCAAGCAGCTCGCGCACTTGAAGCAAGTCAATGAGCTTCACCGTTGTGCGACATATGAAATCCGTTCGCCGCACAGGGCTCTTCACAGACGCAGGCTCCGATTGAGAGATGTGCAAGAACCGTGCAAAGACCGGCTTTGGCGGCGGCGCTCGCAGGGAGCTGTTCAACAGCACCATCGATGTCATGGATTTGGTCGCAGACTGCTTCGCCAATCACAGGCCATCAACACACGCGCCAAGGGCGGGAATCCGGCAACTCCGATGCCGCCAAATCAATCCCTGCACAGAAGGGGAAGATGCGCGCTGCCGTCGACAGCCATGAGCGTTCACAGGCATTGATCGGGCTGAAAAAACGGCAGCGCCGCCCCCACGAAGTACATCGCGAACAACGAGGGCTTGCGCTTCGTCACCCAGTGCCGAATGCGCTGTCGATGACCAACGAAGGCGCGAGGTGCGTCAGGCCAAACTGATCAGGCAGTCCGCCTGAGCCATGAAAATTGAATCAAATTGGATTCAATCGCTTTGCCAGCATACGTCAGCAGCTACCTATTCAGTAGCATTCCAACGATTCAGAAGCGCTTCATCTGGCACTGGCCTGGCATTTCGGCCCTGGCCGCCGCAATCTCGCGCACGACCTTGAAGCCGTAGCCCGAGCCTTCCACATCGAAGTCCACGCCGGCACTGCCTTGTTTTTCCATCATGCCCACCACCAGAGACTGCTGAAACTGGTGGTCTGCCGCCCGCATGCTGCCCGAACGGCCCGCCATCTGCACCCTGGCATGCTCCATGGCGTGGGCCACGGCGACGGTGTCCGTGCTGCCCGCTTTTTCTAGGCTCTGTGCCAGAGCCTCGATCATGAGCTGCATGCGCATATGCACATAGTCGTCCTGAGGCCTGGGAAAGCGCTGGCGGAAGGTCTGATAGAAGGCCCGACTCTCGGCCGTAGGCACATTGGGCAGCCAGTCGGCCACGGCCAGCACCTTGCCCACACCGGCATCACCCAAGGCCGCCGGGGCGCCCAGGGCATTGCCGTAGAAGGTGTAGAAACGCCCTTCGTAGCCGGCCTCGCGCGCAGCCTTGACAAGCAGCATCAGATCGTTGCCCCAGTTGCCGGTGATCACGGCCTGGGCACCGCTTTGCTTGATCTTGACCGCATAAGGCGCAAAGTCCTTGACGCGGCCCACAGGGTGCAGCTCGTCGCCCACGATGCGCACATCGGGGCGCTGCACGGCAAGCTGGCGCCTGGCCTCGCGCAGCACGGCCTGGCCAAAGCTGTAGTCCTGCCCGATCAGATAGGCGCTGTGCACGGCCTTGTCGTCCCTGATGACCTCCATCAACGCAGCCATGCGCATATCGGCATGGGCATCAAAACGGAAATGCCAGAAGCTGCAGCGCTCGTTGGTCAGCGCCGGGTCCACGGCCGAGTAGTTCAGATACAGCACGCGGCGCGAAGGGTCGCGGCTGTTGTGCTTGTCGATGGCGTCGAGAAGCGCTGCCGCCGTGGCCGATGAATTGCCCTGCATGATGATGCGCGCACCATTGTCTATGGCTGAGCGCAGCGCCGACAGCGCCTCTTCATTCTGGCCTTTGCTGTCATAGCGCTCTATCACCAGTTCATGCAGACCGTCGGCCAAGCGCACACCACCACGCGCGTTCACCCGCTCGGTCGCCCACAGCAGGTTGCGGAACACGGCCTCGCCCGTGTTCGCAAACGGCCCCGAAAGGCTCTCCACCAATGCCAGCTTGACAGGCTGCGCGAACCCGGCCCTGGCTGCCGCCGCCACAGCGCCAGCAAAGCCGAACGGCGCGCATAGTAGTGGCAACTGCAGGTATTTCAAGGCATCACGGCGTAATTTATTCATCAGAAAAACCTCTTGAAATGCGCTTGCCACCACCTACCTATGAGTCAAGCGGCAACAACGCAAGCCGCGCAGTTTAAAGGAGTTAAACACCATGTTCTTCGCCCCTGTGATGAGCCGTAATACCTTTGCATCCCCTCGCGCCGCCGACTTGGCCCTGCAGCGTTTTCTGCAGGAAACCCTGGGCGCTGCAAGCCCCGTACAACGCCAGGTTCAGGTCAGCCGCGATGACAAGTTCACCACGCTGACCCTGGATGTGCCAGGCCTGGCACGCGAGCAGCTCAAACTCTCGCTGGAAGGCTCTGTCGCCAAGCTTGAAAGCGTGGAAAGCGCTGCCCGCCAGGTCAGATACACCTGGGATCTGGGCCATGAAATCGATGCTGCCAACAGCAAGGCCAAACTCGAGCATGGAGTGCTCACGCTGACCCTGGCCAAGCTTGAGCCCCAGAGCAAGGCCGTGACGCTGAGCATCGAATAAGCGCTGCTTTTCGCCTACCGGTCTGCCTCATCCTTTCTTCCATCTCCTCTTAGCGGGGCCGACCGGAAAGCACAAGCCCGCAATGCCAAGGCGTTGCGGGCTTTTTTCGTGTCAACGGCATGGCCGATTCCGGGAGGTGAGCCGATTCGGCGCCTTGGCCTACAGGCGCCGGCTGCCGGCGCATGTCGCGCTGCCATCTTCGATTCCTACACTGTGGGTTCAGTCGGATGCGCCACTGCCGCACCGCTTTCCAACCCGTTTGAGGAATTCACCCATGGCAAAAGTGCTGGTTCTCTACTATTCCATGTACGGTCATATCGAAACCATGGCTCAGGCCGTGGCCGAAGGCGCGCGCAGCGTCAGCGGTGCCGAGGTCACCATCAAGCGCGTGCCCGAGACCATGCCCGAGGATGTCTTCAAGAACGCAGGCGGCAAGGCCAATCAGGCCGCAGAGGTCGCCACCCCAGCCGAGCTGGCCAACTACGATGCCATCCTGTTTGGCGTGCCCACGCGCTTTGGCAATATGCCGGGCCAGATGCGCAGCTTTCTCGACCAGACCGGCGGTCTCTGGGTCAAGGGTGCCTTGATCAACAAGATCGGCAGCGTCTTCACCTCGACCGGCACCGGCGGCGGCCAGGAAATGACGACTACGACCACCTGGGCGACGCTGGCCCATCACGGCATGATCATCGTGCCGCTGGGCTATCCGCTGCCCGAACAGACCAATCTGAGCGCGGTCAAGGGCGGCAATTCGCCCTATGGGGCGTCGACGATTGCGGGCGCCGACGGTTCGCGCCAGCCGCATCCCGACGAGCTGAGCATTGCCCGCTACCAGGGGCAGAACGTGGCAAAACTGGCCGTGAAGCTTGCCGGATAAGCGCAGGCAGCCATGAAAAAAGCAGCCACCCGGGCTGCTTTTTTTGCTGTACGGACTCACCTGAGCGAATCCAGCGGCCAGCGTGGCTTCACATCAAACGCATATTCATGCAGTGCCTGCTCGCGTCCCGCCTGTATGCGCATGGCGGCAGCCATGGCAATCATGGCGCCGTTGTCGGTGCACAAATGCAGCTCGGGGTAGTGCACGCGGATCTTGTGCTTGGCGCAGGCTTCATTGAGCTGCTCGCGCAACTGCCTGTTGGCTCCCACACCTCCCGCCACCACCACGCGCTTCATGCCGGTCTGCTTGAGTGCTGCCATGGTTTTCTTGACCAGCACGTCCACAATCGCGGCCTGCGTGCTGGCGGCCAGATCGGCCTTGCGCGCTTCGAGCTCGTCACCCAGCTTTTTGGCCTGGGTCAGCACGGCCGTCTTGAGACCGGCGAACGAGAAGTCCAGATCTCCCGAATGCAGCAAGGGACGAGGCAGCTTGAAGGCTTGGGGATCGCCGCTCTCCGCCAGCTTCGAGAGCACGGGACCGCCCGGATAGGGCAAGCCCATGAGCTTGGCTGATTTGTCGAAAGCCTCGCCCGCCGCGTCGTCGATGGTTTCACCCAGGATTTCATATTCGCCCACGCCGTCCACACGCATGAGCTGGGTATGACCACCCGAGACCAGCAAGGCCACGAACGGGAACTCCGGCGGGTCGGCACTGAGAAAGGGCGAGAGCAGATGGCCTTCGAGGTGGTGCACGCCCAGCACGGGCTTGTCCAGCGCGGCCGCCATGGCGCAGGCTGCACCGGAGCCGACCAGCAAAGCGCCGGCAAGGCCTGGGCCGCGCGTAAAGGCAATCACATCGACATTGTCGAGTTGCTCCCCGGATTCGGCCAGCACCTTCTCGGTCAGCGGCAACACGCGGCGAATATGGTCACGGCTGGCCAGCTCGGGCACCACGCCGCCATACGCGCGGTGCATTTCAATCTGGCTGTGCAGCGCGTGGCTCAGCAAGGTGGGCACACCTTGGCCGTCCGGCGTGCGCACCAGGGCCACACCGGTTTCATCACAAGAGGATTCGATTCCCAGGATCAGCAAACTCATGGCCGCGAGTGTAGAACTTGCGCCCTCCAGATGCAGGAAAGGCGGACATTAGCCCTGCCCGCCTTCACTATTCAATTCATAGCAGCCTAGGGCTGATTCACATTTGGTGTCCCGGAAATATAGTGCTCCAGCTGGTGGATCGTGAACTGCTGGGCCGAGATGATTTCCTTGACGATGTCGCCAATCGAAATCAGCCCCTGCAGCTCGCGGGTCTCGCTGATCACGGGCAGATGGCGCATGCGATTGCTGGTCATCAGCGACATGCACTCCTCGCTGGTCTGGCGTGGAAGCACGCAATGCACCTTGCGCGTCATGACCTCGTCCACGCGCGTGCTGGCCGAGCTTCGGCCCTGCAGCGCGATCTTGCGCGCGTAGTCGCGCTCGGTCACGATACCGGCGATCTCGCCACCTTCCAGCACCAGCAGCGCGCCAATGCTTTTTTCCGCCATGAGCTGCAGCGCAGCCAGCATGGTGTCGGAGGGAGAAACGCTGTAGATAGTGCTGTTGCCCTTGGCGCGCAGAATTTCGGCGACGGTCGTCATCTGGTTCTCCTTTCTGGATCGGCCTGTCATGCAAAGCGCATGACGACATGACCAGTGTGAGAATCCTGCTGCATTGCGGCAATCAGGCTATGCCCGTATACAAAAACAAAAAAGGCAGCCAAAGCTGCCTTGATACTGTCACCCAATCCGGGGCTCAGCGCCGACCGCCCAGCAGACCCGCGCCCAGCTTGAACAAATCTCCGGCATCCAGCTTGCCGTCGCCATTCTGATCGAGCAGGCTGCCGAGAATGCCTCCCGCCATGCCGCCTTGAGACTGAATCTGACCACGCTCCTGGTCCAGAGCACTGCCCAGGTCGCCAGCTCCCATGCCCTGCGACTGGACCCGATTGGCCAGGAAGGACATCACCAGCGGAGCCAGCAGGGCCAGCAACTGGCCTGCATTGCCACCCAGGCCCGTGGCCTGGCCCAGCCGGGACTCGGCCTGCTGCTGCTGACCGCCAAAGATATTGCCCAGGATGGCACCCGCATCCAGCTGCGAGTTGCCGGCGCCGGAGCCGCCTCCCAGCACCGAGCCCAGAATGCTGCCCAGCCCACCCAGGCCGCCAGCCGCACCGGCGCCACCGCCCGCGCCGCCGAGCAGGCCACCGAGCCCACCCAGCAGACCGCCCATATCCATCGCCCCATTGGCACTGCTGTGATCGCGCTGCAGCGCACCGAACAGATCTGCGGCGCCCTGAGGCTCAGCCGTATTCTGGCCCAGCGCACCAAACAGCATGGGCAGCGCCACGCCCACGGCCTGCTCGGCCTGCACGGAGTCGATGCCCAGCTGCTGGGCCAGGCCCTGCATGGGAGCACCCTGCAGCTGGCCCATGAGTTCGTCGGTCAAAGATGCGTTAGCGGTCATTTCAACACTCCTCAAAAACAGCGCACATGGTACGCGCGCCCTGTGTCCCGAAATGTGATCAATGTTCATTCACTGCGCAAGCCCCTCCCGGGCTATAGACCATTGAGGCGGCCAGCGTCCTGGGCAGGGTTTGCTACAGGCCGCAGCGTCTGGTGACGGCCTGGCTCAGAAGGAGTGCGAGATGCCGACCAGCAGCGAGCGCGGCTTGCTGCCCTTGGGAACCGAAGGCCCGGCATTGCTGGCGCTGTTGATGGTGAATGCTGCGTCTGCCTCGTTGCGAATCGCGGAGACACCCGCATACAGCTTGGTGCGCCTGGACAGCGCATGGTCGTAGCGCACGCTCAGGGCTCGGGCATCGCTGTTGGCGCGCGCACGCCCCTGGAACTGCCCATAGGACAGCAGCACCTGCCCTGCCGTGCTGACCGGTATGGTCATGCTGGCTTCAAAGAAGCGTCCGCGCTTGCTGGCGGCATCCGGCAGATCATCCTCCCGGGTGGAAAACAGCAAGGCCGCCCGAGCCACCTTGAAGTCATAGGAGCCGCCCAGCAAGCGATAGCGGTCGGTGTTCTGGGCCGTGGTGCGACGCTCCCACAGCGAAGCACCCAGGCTCCAGGGGCCGCTCGTGTAGTCCAGCGAGCCGCCGAACTGGCGCCCCACATTGGTGCCGGCGTTCTCCCCGAACGAGTACATGCCCCGCACCACCAGTCCTGCCATGGAAGCCGACTGAAAGCGTAGCGAGTTGTCGGCGCGCAGCACCGTGCCGTCACGGAAATAGTTGGCGGCGTTGCCCCAGATCAGGCCCGTCAGGGCATAGGAAGCCAGCGAGGTGTGAAACGTGGTGTAGTGGCGCCCCACCGTCAGCTGACCCCAGTCGCCGCCCATGCCGACGAAGATCTGTCGACCGAAGGCGAGCCCTCCCTGAGCGCGCTCACCGGTATCGGCATTCAGTCCGGCCTCCATCACGTACAGCGCACGCAGGCCGCCGCCCAGATCCTCGGTCCCGCGAACGCCCCAGCGCGAGCCCGCCAGGACACCGCTTTCCGCACGCAGGGTGCGGCCCGCGCCGGTGGACACCGACTCGGCAGCCATGTCCACCACGCCATACAGCGTGACCTGGGATGTGGCGGGCGCAGCGGTCTGAGCCTGGGCCAGCGAGCATGTGGAGATGAAGGCAGCGGCCACGGCCAAGCCTCCCGATTGCAAGGATGTCATGAAGTCTCTCTTTTTAGTAATGGATGGGGCTCGCGGCAGAGTCCTGCCGCTGTCGAGCCGCTGACAGCGGCATCCGCCGCAGTTGCGGGGATGCCGTGTGGAAGTCCGGCGCCTCAGATGGCGCCGGCCGCGCTCATTCGAGGCGGATGTTCTTTTGCGTGATCAGGCTGCCGTAGATGCGTGCATCGTTTTCGATGCGCCTGGCCAGCGAGGCGGCGCTGGTGTCGTCGATGCGCCAGCCCTGGGCCAGCAGCTTGCTGCGGATATCGGGAGCATGAAGAATCTTTTCCAGGGCCGCAGCCAGCTTGGCGCGATGCTCGGCGGGCATGGAAGCCGGTGCCATGACCGCATTCCAGACTTCGATGTCCACATTGCCGGCACCGATCTCGGGCATGGCCGGAACGCCGGGCGCCAGGGGGCTGCGCTTGCTGGAACTCACGGCAAGGGCGGCCAGCTTGCCGGACTGGACCAGCGGCATGACCGTGGAGGCCGGCAGCAAGGCCATCTGTACCTGGTCGCCCATCAAGGCGTTGACCACCGCCGGGCCGCCGTTATAGGGCACATGCTGCAGATTCAGCCCCATGGCCTCCTTGATCAGCTCCACGCCCAGGTGGCCGCCGGACCCCGTGCCCACCGAGCCGTAGTTGCCCTGGGTCCCGGTCTTGAGCGCCTTGAAATACCCCCCCGCATTCGCGGCCATGGACTTGGGAGCCACCAGCACCAGAGGTGCCGATCCGATCATGGCCAGCGGTGCGAGATCCTTGATCGGATCGTAGGGCAGCTTGCTGTAGAGAAACTTGGAGCTGGTCAGCGGGCCGTTGCCGATGACGCCTATGGTGTGGCCGTCGCCTGCTTTGGCCACGGCGTCAGCGCCGATATTGCCGCTGGCCCCCCCTTTGTTCTCCACCACCACGGGCTGCCCCAGGGCCTTGGTCAGGGGCTCGGCCAGCAGGCGGGCCTGCACATCGGGCGAAGAGCCGCTGGCATAGCCGACGATCAGACGTATGGGGCGGGTGGGCCAGTCAGCCTTACCCTGGGCCTGAGCCACCAAGGGCAGGCAGGCAGCGGCGCACAGCAGCAGGGCCGCCCGGCGCACGGGCATCGATTTTTTTGTCATCTTTATGTCTCCAGAATCTCGGTCTCAGTCTCGGATCAACAATCGGCGTATCCAGCCATCAGTTCCATCATCGGTGGCAGGCGTCCGCTGGCGGGCAGGGCCAGCTGCGAACGGTACACCCGGGTTTGCAGGCCAAAAGCCTGCTGTGCAGGCGTTTCGAGGTGATGCGCCTGCATTTGGTCGGCCCACCATTGGGCACCTTGGGTGCATGCCGGTCCGTCGAGATGCTCGGCCAGCATGACCACCGTGACTTCCCCCCGGGCCTGCTCGGCAATGCGCTCGCCGCCAACGGGGTAGTGCAAGGAGCGCTCGACCGGCACCGCACCCGCCATGACCCGCAGCAGACGTCCCTGCTGTACCGCCTGTTCAGCCCAGCGGGCTGCCTGTGCGGCCCAGGCCTGTACATCTGTGGTGACGGCCTTGAGCGTAGTCAGCGCCGCACCGCTGGATGCTCCTGCCTGGACCTGCAACATGCAGGGCCTGCGCATGAAAGCACTCAGGCGCGGCCTCATGCGTGCCGACCAGGGCGTGGGATTGGCGATCACATCCGCATACTCGGCCGAGTCCAGGGCCGCCAGCGACTCCAGACCGTAGAGCGTGAAATATCCGGAAGCGCCGACATAGCGATGACCGTAGACAAAGCCCGGCAAGCCCACGCGCTCTGGAACATGCTCGAAAGCATGCCAAGCCTCGTATTCTGCGCGAGCCTCGGGCCGGTCGATATCGTTCCACAAGGCCAGAAAGGCGGTGCTCATGATGTCAGGCCCGCCCCGGGCTGAATCAGCACCTTGCTCGCCAGCCGTGCCCGCGCCAGCTCAAACCCCTGCCCGGCCTGCGCAAGCGGCACGCGATGGGTGATCATGAGGCGCAGCTGATCCTGATGGGTTTGCATGAATTCAACGACCTCCAGCCAGCAGCGCTCCGGCGTGCGATAGGAGCCGCGCAGCTGCTGATGACGTCGTACCAGGGCCGTCAGGTCAAGCGGCACGGGAGCTGAATGAATGCCGGCAATCACCAGCACTCCGTGGGTCTTGAGCGCACGCAAGGCCGGCGCCAGCACGGCCGCCGCCCCGGTGGCTTCGATCACCACATCAAAGAGAGCTTGCTGCGTATACGCGGCAAGGGCTTCGTCGATGTCCTGGCCCTCGAAGTCCAGCAAATCCTCGAACCCCATGGAGCGCAGGACCTCCAGCCGCGCGGCATCGCCATGGCCGGCAACCACCACCTGGGCCGCCCCTGCGGCACGCGCAAACAGCGCAATGCCCTGGCCGATATTGCCGGGCCCCAGGATCAGCACGCGATCGCCGGGCTGGACATTGCCCGTGCGCACGGCTTCGAAGCTCACCGACAGCGGCTCGGCCAATGCGGCAACCTCAGGGTCCACGCCATGCGGAATCGCCACGCAATTGCGCAGGGGCACGGCCACATACTCGGCAAAGCCGCCATGGCGCATGACACCGATGCCGCGGCGGGTGGTGCAGGCATCGAAGTCTCTGGCACTGCAACTGGGGCAGCTGCCGCAGGTGACCGAAGGTCGCACGGCCACCAACTGGCCCAGGGGCAGATGCTCGGCCCCCTCGCCCCTGGCCACGATCTCGCCACTGAACTCGTGGCCCACGGTCACCGGCAGCGCGGCCTGCAAAAAGTGATAGCTCGCCGTCCAGGCATCGATATGCAGATCCGTGCCACAAACACCTGTGGAATGAACCCGCAGCAGCACCTCGCCTGCGGCAGGCGACGGCATGTCGACCTCGTTGAGCTTCAGTCCCTTGGCGGACTCGGTTTTTTGCAAGGCTTGCATGAGACAGGCAATGCATGCGTGGACATGCATCTCAAAACGAACAGGATCGGCAGTGTTGCCGCCCTTCATTCATATGTCCAACACTGATTTGATATAAAAATCATACTTTTAAAATATGGATTGATTCAGGCATGGAACTGAGACATCTGCGCTACTTCGTGGCGGTTGCAGAGCAGGGCAACGTCAGCAGGGCCGCCCGCAAGCTATTCATCGCCCAGCCGCCGCTGTCACAGCAGCTCAAGCAACTCGAAGATGAGGTCGGCACGCAGCTCTTCACCCGCCTGCCGCGCGGCATGCAGCTCACCGCTGCGGGCGAGTCACTGCTGGAAGATGCGCGCGTCATATTGGCGCGTGCCGAGCAAGCGCCCTTGCGAGCGCGCGAACGAGAGCGCAGCAGCCAGACCGTGCTGCGCCTGGGGCTGGTTCCCTCGGCCATGCAGTCACTGCTGCCCGGCCTGCTGCGGGCCGTGGCACAGGCCGGCTGTGAGGTGCAGATCGAAGCCCGCGAAATGATTTCCTCGCAGCAACAACGGGCCTTGCGCCAGGGCGAACTGGAACTCGGCTTTGCCCGCCCCGGGCACAAGGAGGCCGACGAGCTGGAACTGGCCAGCATTGACGACCCCTATTGCCTGGCTGTTCCGGCCTCACACCCTCTGGCCGGAGGCAGCGGAATGCTGGATCTTCAGGCTGCCGTGCATCAGCCCTTTGTGGGCTTCACCCGCTATCAGGACACCGACTACTTCGACCGCACGGTCGCGCTGTGCGCCGAGGCCGGCTTCACCCCGCTGATACGCCACGAGGCCGGTCAGCTGGTGAATGTGCTGGCACTCGTGGCCTGCGGTCTGGGCGTGGCCATCGTGCCGGCATCCTTCGCCATGTTCCACCGCGAGCAGATCGTGTTCCGGCCGCTTCGGGCTTCGCGCCAGGTCAGCCGGCTCGCCGTCCTGGCGTCTGCCGAAGCGCTCAGGAGCAACCCCATGCTGGACCTTGTCGCCCAGCTCGCGCAATCCCAGTTGCAGGCCCTGGCTGCACAGCTGGCGCAACAGGGAGCGACGGCTTCTCGATCACAGCCGGTTTGATTTATATAACCAAATCGTCTGACAACTCATGGTTTTTATAGCGACAATTACGGTAATCATGAGCATCAGCCACTACATCAAGGAAATCGGTCGCGGCACCAAGGGCGCGCGCTCTCTTTCGCGGGCCCAGGCCTGCGATCTGATGGGGCAGGTGCTGGACGGCAAGGTCAGCGATCTGGAACTGGGCGGCTTTTGCATTGCCATGCGTTTCAAGGGCGAAAGCGCCGAAGAGCTGGCAGGCTTTCTCGACGCCACCCAGCAACGTCTGCCCGTGTGGCCGCAGGCTCACAAAGCCCTGCCCGTGGTCGTCATCCCCAGCTACAACGGCTCGCGCAAGCTGGCCAATCTCACGCCGCTGCTGGCAGGTCTGCTGGCGCAACAAGGCCTGCCGGTGCTGGTGCACGGCAGCCATACCGAGGACAAGCGCCTGGGCACGGCCGAGGTATGGCAGCAACTGGGCTGGACGGCCATCGAGCGCCCCGTCGCTCTGGAGCCTGGCGACAAGGTCTGGATGCAGACCCGTCACCTGCTGGCACCGCTGGATCGGCTGCTGCAGATTCGCCGCCAGATGGGCCTGCGCAACCCCGCGCACAGCATCGTCAAACTGCTGGACCCCATCCATGGCAACAGCACCGCGCAGTCCGGGCTGGTGCTGGCCAGCTATACCCACCCGGCCTATGCCCAGCCCATGCTCCAGACGCTGGCCCTGCGCGCAACCAGTGCGCTGCTGGTGCGCGGCACGGAAGGCGAGGCCGTGGCCGCCCCCCACCGCGAACCCGTGAGCACGGGTGTGATTGCCGGAGAAATCTGCTTTGAGCGTTCTTCCCTGCACAGCAGCCAGCTCGCATCCGGCACCGAGATCAGTGCCCCGGAACAAGATCTGAATGCCGAGCAGACAGCCCGGCTGACACTGGGCATATTGAGCGGCCGGCTTGCTGTGCCGGCCCCCATCGCACAGCAGCTGGAACAGATACAAGCCCTGCACCAGGCCATGCAGGCCACCGATGCCGACGCGGCCGCCAGCCGCGCCGCACTGCAAGCCTATAACCGCAGCCCGACTGAGACCCCACAATGACTGCCATTTCCAACAACCCCGATCAGCGCGGCTCGTGCACCCTGGTGGGCGCCGGCCCCGGCGACCCCGAGCTGCTGACCATCAAGGCCGCCAAGGCCATTGCCGCAGCCAGCGTGCTGTTTGTCGACGATCTGGTCAGCGACGGTGTGATGAGCCACGCCTCGCCCAGCGCCCGCGTCGTCTATGTGGGCAAGCGTGGCGGCTGCAAGAGCACTCCCCAGGCATTTATCGAGAAGCTCATGATTGCCGCCGTGCAGGACGGCGAGCGCGTGGTGCGCCTCAAGGGCGGCGACCCCTTCATCTTTGGCCGTGGCGGCGAAGAGGTCGAACATCTGCGTCAGGCCGGCATCGAGGTGGAGGTCATCAACGGCATCACCTCCGGTCTCGCGGGCCTGACCAGCCTGGGCGCCCCGCTGACCCACCGCGACCGCGCACATGGCGTGCTTTTCATGACCGGTCATGCCAAGCCCGGCGACAGCGGCCCTGACTGGCGCCAGATTGCCGCCACGGCCCATGCAGCCAAGCTGACGCTGGTGATCTATATGGGCGTGAGCAGCGTCGAGCGCATCAGCAGCGAGCTGCTCAGCGGTCTGCCCGGCAGCACGCCCGTGGCAGTGATCCAGCATGCCAGCCTGCCGCAGCAGCGCCATGCGCTGACCTTTCTGAAGGATTTGCCGCAGAGCATTGCTGACCATCAGCTGGGCAGCCCCAGCATCATCGTCGTCGGCGATGTGGTCCAGGGTATTGCTGCCTGGCAGAACCAGCCCCAGGCCTTGCCGCAGTCAGCGGCAGCCTGATCCAGGACCATCTCCGGGCTGTCCCGCAGCCCGGGCGGGCGGCAAGCGCCGCCCCGACTCAGGGAGTACGCGTCTCGGCGAAGCGCTCGGCCAGCTCCTTGCGCAGTTCCTTGCGAACGATGGCGGCGTCCCAGCGGCGCTTTTCCTCGTCGGTTTCGAGCTGCAGCGGGGGCACGGGGGCAGGCTTCTTGTCATCGTCCACAGCCACCATGGTGAAGAAGCAGCTGTTCACGTGGCGCACCACCTGGCTGCGAATCTCCTCGGCAATCACCTTGATGCCGATTTCCATGGACGACTTGCCGGTGTGGTTCACGCTGGCCAAAAAAGTCACCAGTTCGCCCACATGGATGGGCTGCAGAAACATCACCTGATCCACGCTCAGCGTCACGACATAGCGGCCCGCATATCGGCTGGCGCAGGCATAGGCAACCTGATCCAGCAGTTTCAAGATGGCGCCGCCGTGCACATTGCCGGAGAAGTTGGCCATGTCGGGCGACATGAGCACGGTCATGCTCAGCTGGTGGGATGGTGTATTCATGGGGCGCGATTCTAGAAGTGATCCATGGCACATGCAGAGGCTTGCCGCATATCCCAACAGGACAACGGGCTGGCGACTGCACAGGCATCACGATCCGCGCATTTCGGGACTTTGTCAGCCCCTCAAACCCCAGTGACCGGCCATCTGGGACAATGACCGGCTTTGTTGTTCGTGCTTCAGCGCCCTGCCCGCCGTGTCCTCCACCCCACAGGTCCCCTTCCAGATTTTTGACGCCATCATCATCGGCGCCGGTGCCGCCGGCCTGTTCTGCGCGGCTCAGGCCGGCCAGCACGGCCTGAAGGTGCTGCTGATCGATCATGCGCCCAAGGTGGCCGAGAAAATCCGCATCTCGGGCGGCGGACGCTGCAACTTCACCAACCGCGATCTGGACGTGCGTGCGCCGCACAAGCATTTTGTGGGGCAGAACCCCCAGTTCTGCCGTTCTGCCCTGTCGCGCTTCACACCTGCCGACTTCATCACGTTGATGGACAGACACGGCATTGCCCATCACGAAAAGCACAAAGGCCAGCTGTTTGCCGACCATTCGGCCGAGGACATCATCGCCATGCTGCTGGCCGAGTGCACAGCGGGCGGCGTGCAGCGCTGGCAGCCTTGCCAGGTCAAGAAAGTCGTGTTTTCACCGGAAAACCCAGACACAGAAAGCGATTGCAGCTATCAGATTGAAACCGATCGTGGCCTGGTACAGGCTGCCAACCTGGTCATTGCCACCGGCGGCCTGAGCATTCCCAAGATAGGCGCCACCGACTTCGGCTACCGGCTGGCCCAGCAGTTCGACCTGCCGCTGATCGAGCGCACGCCCGGCCTGGTGCCCATGACCTTCGACGGCGAAGGCTGGCAACCCTACGCAGGCCTGGCCGGCCTGGCCCTGCCCGTGGAAATCAGCACCGGCAGCAAAAAGGAGCGCATGAGCTTCCACGAGGATTTGCTGTTTACCCATCGCGGCCTCTCCGGTCCTGCGGTGCTGCAAATCTCCAGCTACTGGAAGCCCGGCACCCCGCTGCAGATCAATCTGCTGCCTGGCGTGGATCTGGCCGAGGTGCTGGCCCAGGCCAAGCTTCACTCACGCAAGCTGGTAGCCAACGAGCTGGCCGCCCACCTGCCAGCGCGCCTGGCCGATGCCTGGGTCAGCCGCATGCCCGAGCTGCAGCGCCCCATCAACGAGGCCGGCGACAAGGCCCTGGCCAGACTGGCGGAACAGCTGTCGCGCTGGGAAATCACCCCCACGGGCACCGAAGGCTACAAAAAAGCCGAGGTCACGCTGGGCGGCGTGGATACCAAGGTGCTGTCCCAGCAAACCATGGAGTGCAAGAGCCGCCCGGGCCTGTACTTTATCGGCGAGGTGGTGGACATCACGGGCTGGCTGGGCGGCTACAACTTCCAGTGGGCCTGGGCCAGTGCCGCTGCCTGCGCCCAGGCCATGGCGGAAAAGCAGTCGGTCCAGGCTTGAGCCACTGAAATCGGAGCGGCGGCCGCCATCAAAAAAGGATCGCCGAACCATCCTTTTTTGCTGGCAGCCCCAGGGCCCACCATGCGCTCAGGCCGCAAACTCCGGGCCTTCATAGTGCTCGGGAACCTTGAGCTGCCCCGAGGAGATGGCTGCGGACGCCCTGGCCACGCGCTCGCGTACAGCGGGCGCCACTGCCTGGCCCATGGTCAGGCGCACGGCAGCCGGATCGCTCAGTCCGATCTTGCGAATGCCCGGGCCAGGCGCACCGCGCTCCTGCATGTCCTTGACGGCCAAGAACGCGCCAATGCCCACATCGGCCCAGGCGGAAGCGACGAACACCTGCGGGTCCATCGTGGTCCAGTCGATCACATTGCCGATCTGGCGCGTGCCCGCCTCGCGGCAGGCCTGGGTCACGCCATCGCGGCCGGAGTTGAGCATGGTGAAGATCACATCGGCACCGGCTGCCATCTGGGCCCTGGCGATGCGGTGCGACAAGGCGTTGTCGTCCTGATCGCCAGAGAAGTTCGTCAGCAGCTTGACCCTGGGATCGGTATCGCGCACGCCGGCCGCATAGGCGGCACGCCCCTTGAGCCCCGGGGGCACGCGAATGCCCGACATATGACCGACCACACCGGTTTTGGTGGTCAGCGCCGCCAGCACGCCGGCCAGATAGGCCGACTCTTCCTGCAGCACGTCATAGCTGCAAAGATTGCTCCCCTGCACCGCGCCCTGGGTCACGACGAACTGGGTCCTGGGAAAACGCGCCGCAACTTCGGCTGCGGCCTGATTGTTCTGCCCGCCATGGGCAATCACCAGTTGCGCGCCCTGCCCCGCGAGCTGCGCGAGAGCCGGCTCCAGCAACTCCTTCCTGGGCGCCATGCCGTCGAGAAAACGGGTCTGCACGCCCAGCTCCTGGCGCGCTTTTTCCAGACCGCGCCAGCCGGCCTCCATAAAGCCCTTGTCACTGCGCGAGCCCGCAAACAGACCGCCCACCACCAGAGAATTGCCGGCCGCAGCAGCGCCCGGAGCCTGGGCCTTGCCGGCACAGGCCGTCAGCGCCAGCAGGCCGGGGACGGCGATGGCCGAAGCCATCCATTGACGACGCGAAACCGATGAGGAATGAGAAGCGCTGGACAAGATGAAAGCTCCTTGGACACGGAAAAGACAGCGGTGCGCACAGGCACCAGGTCACTCGCTTCCTGACTTGAGTCAAGAAACAGAGCTCTTAAACTGTATGCAATTTCCGTGCACAAGATGCTCCACACAAACCCCAGAGCCCGGCGACACCGGCATGGGCCTGGGGCAGCCCGGCCAGGGCCTGCACCTTGCGCGCAGCAAAGGCATGAAGACAGTCGCAAGCGCACAATGGCGGTGCCTGGACCGGGGCTTTGGCAACGCCAGCCTGCTGCGGCAAAGCCCTGTCATCGCGGCCAGCGCGGGACGGCTTGGCTGCACTATGCAGACGCGGCCCAAGTCTTGGTCTATAATGCTCGACTTTGCTGGCATTACCCCGTCGGCCATACTAGTTAAAAAGTGGCGGGGAAACCGCTGTACACGGCTCTCAGGCCCGATCTTCCCGAGAACCCTCTGTCAGCACAGATATATCTGGAAATTAAATGACTACCATCCGCGTCAAAGAAAACGAGCCCTATGAAGTTGCCCTGCGCCGCTTCAAGCGCACCATCGAAAAGCTGGGTCTGCTGACCGATCTGCGTGCTCGCGAGTTCTACGAAAAGCCCACAGCCGAGCGCAAGCGCAAGAAGGCTGCTGCCGTGAAGCGTCACTACAAGCGCGTTCGCAGCATGCAACTGCCTAAGAAGCTGTACTAATCGTTGATTAGGACCAGTCGGCCTTAAAACAGCCGCAAACCCGCGCTCGGGACGCCAGGCGCGGGTTTTTTGTTTTCTGGCCACTGCCAGGCCTGCCCGGCCGCGCAGTGACCTCCCAGCGCATGGATAGTCAACGCCGTTCACACGGCGCACCACCATTCGCCCACCCTAAGGAGAAAGCCATGAGCCTGAAAGCCCAGATTACCGAAGACATGAAGACCGCCATGCGTGCCAAGGACAGTGCACGCCTGGGCACCATCCGCCTGCTGCAGGCCGCGATGAAGCAAAAGGAAGTGGACGAGCGCATCGAGCTCGACGACGCCGCCGTCATCGCCATCGTCGACAAGCTGATCAAGCAGCGCAAGGACTCCATCGCCGCCTTCGAAGCCGCCAACCGCGCCGATCTGGCCGATGTGGAAAAGGCCGAGATGGAAGTGCTCAAGGTCTATCTGCCCGAACGCATGGGCGAAGCCGAGATCACCGCGGCCGTGCAGGCCATCGTGGCCGAACTGGGCGCCTCCGGCCCCGGCGACATGGGCAAGGTGATGGGCGCCGTCAAGACCCAGCTGGCCGGCAAGGCCGATATGGGCCTGGTGTCCGCTGCCGTGAAGGCCGCGCTGACCCAATAATTGGCCACCGGCCTGAGCCGCCACGCGGCATCAGGCTCAAAAACAGAAGCTGCTTGCGCTTGTTGTACATATCTTTCAGATTAAAAACAGTCTGAAATTTATGTATATCAAACGATAGCAGCTTCTTTTTTTATAGCACTCCTGAATCCCGTGGGCGCCTGTTTGCTGAAGAACTCCTGCAGGAACTCGACGCAGACCCGCACCTTGGCCGAGCGCTCCAGCCGCGTCGGATAGACCGCCCAGATATTCGCCTGCTGCTGCCACTCGGGCAGCAACTGCAGCAGGCTGCCGGCCTGCAGATCGGCCGCCACATCCCAGAGCGAGCGCAGCACGATGCCATGGCCGTCGCGCGCCCATTGCACGGCCATCTCGCCATGATTGGTGGACAGCGGCCCGGTCACTTTCACGCTGCGCTCCTGACTGCCCGAGCGCAGTTTCCAGACACCGAAGGGATGGTCACGCTCCTTGATGACCAGGCAGTCATGCGCAGCCAGCTCGTCAAGCGTGCGCGGACTGCCGCGCCGCTGCACATAGGCCGGGGCCGCGCACAGTACGCGATGGTTATCGGCCAGATGGCGCGCAATCAGGTGCGGCGCGATCTCGTCGCCCACGCGCACATCGAGATCGAAGCCCTCGGCCGCGACATCGACGATGCGGTCAAACACCTCCAGGCGCAGCTGCAGCGCCGGATATTGCGCAATCAGCTGCGACAGCGCGGGCGCCACCACATTGCGGCCAAAGCCGAAGCTGGTGGACACCCGCAGCAGGCCGCGCGGCTGGCGGCGCGTCACATCCACCTCCTGCAGCAGATGCTCGACCTCGTCCAGAATGCGCTGCGCCCAGTGGTAGACGCGCTCGCCCTGCTCCGTGACAGCGACCCGCCGTGTGGTGCGATGCAGCAGCTTCACGCCCAGCTCCTGCTCCAGCAGGCGGATGCGCTTGCTGACAAAGGCCGGCGAGGCATTGTGCGCGGCCGCAGCTTCGGCAAAGCTGGCTTTGCGCACCACGGTGGTGAAGACACGCAGGTCTTCTGGCGAGGGCATTTTCTGCACGATCTGTAAACAATCAGGCCACGATCAGTCAATTGTATTCAGTTATGCAAGGTGCAAAAATACCGCCAGGCACAGGCTGAGCCGCTGCCTCGCCACCCAACACATTCACAAGAGAGCACCATGTCCACTCCCAAAAAGATTGCAGTCATCGCCGGCGACGGCATCGGCAAGGAAGTCATGCCCGAAGGCCTGCGCGCACTGGAAGCCGCAGCCAGGCGCTTCGACCTGCCGCTGGAGTTCCACCATTTCGACTGGGCCCACTGCGACTACTACGCCGAACACGGCCAGATGATGCCCGACGACTGGAAGGCCCAGCTCTCGGACATGGATGCCATCTTCTTCGGCGCCGTGGGCTGGCCCGCCACCGTGCCCGACCATGTCTCGCTGTGGGGCTCGCTGCTCAAGTTCCGCCGCGAATTCGACCAGTACATCAATCTGCGCCCGGTGCGCCTGTTCGAAGGCGTGCCCTGCCCCCTGGCCGGCCGCAAGCCCGGTGACATCGACTACTACGTGGTGCGCGAGAACACCGAGGGCGAGTACACCGCCCTGGGCGGCATCATGTTTGAAGGCACGGACCGCGAGATCTGCATCCAGGAATCGGTCTATAGCAAGCATGGCGCCGATCGCCTGCTCAAGTACGCCTTCGATCTGGCCCAGAGCCGCGCCAAGAAGCACGTGACGCTGGCCACCAAGAGCAACGGCATTGCCATCAGCATGCCCTGGTGGGACAAGCGCGCCGACGATGTGGCCAAGGACTACCCCGAAGTCACGCTGGACAAGCAGCACATCGACATCCTGACCGCCCGCTTCGTGCTGCAGCCCGGCCGGTTCGACGTGGTGGCAGCCACCAATCTGTTTGGCGACATCCTGTCCGACCTGGGCCCTGCCACCACGGGCACCATCGGCCTGGCACCATCGGCCAACCTCAACCCCGACCGCACCTTCCCCTCGCTGTTCGAGCCCGTGCACGGCTCGGCGCCGGACATCTACGGCAAGAACATCGCCAACCCCATTGCCATGGTCTGGTCGGGCGCGCTGATGCTGGACTTCCTGGGCCGCAGCGAAGGGGCCTGGCGCCAGGCCCACGACACCATCGTGGCCGCCATCGAGCACACGATCAAGGCCGGTCCGCTGACGCCCGATCTGGGCGGCAAGGCCAACACCACCGAGGTGGGCGAAGCGATCGCCGCGGCCATCGCCAACGCCTGATGACTCCGGGCTGGCCCCAGCCGGCCCGATTCAAGACAAGAAGCACCCCGCGCAGACTGAACCTGCACCGGGGTGCTTTTGTACGCCTGCACGCCCAGGGCCACCGGCTGCGGCGACCTAGGCTTCAGACTGCGGTTTGGCTTTGGCTTGCGAAGCCGGTTTCCTGGCCGACCGGGCCTGGGCATTGCGCTGTGCAGCGGCCTGCACCAGCGCCTGGAACGCTGCACCGTCGAGCGCATCGCCCACATGCAGGTCTATGGCCCGGCGCGTGGCGCCTTCAAGACTGGCATTGAACAGGCCGGCCGGATCGGCCAGGGCCGCGCCATACGCGAAGGTCAGCTTGACCACGGCCTTGTAGGTCTCGCCCGTGCACAGGATGCCGTCCTGCGACCATACGGGCGTTCCGCGCCATTTCAGCTCTTCCACCACGGCGAGCCAGCATGGCGCCGCGCCAGTCGTCCAGGCCGGCAATCCTGGCAGCGATCAGAGCCGAAGCCTCGGGACCGCTGACGGGCCCGGTGGAGGACGCGGGTAGCAAGGTGCTCATGGACAGCTCTCCTTCATCAATTCGGTCCCACGCGCAGGGCCCGGCGAGGCAGGTGAAACGGCGCCCTGCGGACTTGCCGATGGCGTTGCGCTCAGCCCTGTCCCCTGGCCACCTCGCGCAGGCATTCGACCAGCAAGCCCGTGGTCGGCGTCGGCGGCTGGCCGCGCAAGGTGATCAGCCCCACGGGTGGCAGATCGATGGGCACGACCAGATCCAGCATGGCCAGTGTACCCAGGGCAGCATGGCAGCGGGCCACGCCACGCGCCATGAAGGCCACGGCCCCGCGCTGGTGCACAAAGGTCAGTTGCGAGAGAAAGGACGCGGTCTCCACGATGTCGGCCGGCGGATGCAGGCCGTGGGCATAGAACTGCTGCTCCAGCTTCACGCGCAGCGAGGCCCAGGGCGGCGGCAGCACGCAGGGCTGCTCCGCCAGGGCCTGCCAGCTGGCCGCGCCCGGCGCCAGCAGCGCATGACCGGGCCGCACCACGGCCACCATGGGATCGTCGTACAGCGCCTCGGTCTCCAGGTCGGGCGCGGCATAGCCGGGCTCCAGCCGTCCCACGAACAGATCCAGCTCGCCCAGGCGCAGCTTGGGCAGCAAGCGCGTCAGATCCCCTTCCTCCACCATCACCGTGGTCTGGTCCGAACGCGCCTTGAGCCGCTCCACGGCGCTCGCCAGCAGCACCGGCGTGGCCACCACCATGGCCCCCACGCTGGTGCGCCCGCGCGCGCCGCTGGCCTCGGCGGCCATCTCGTCGCGCGTTCGTTCGAAACCGGCCAGCACCGAGCGCGCAAACCGCACCATGCTGACACCGGCTGCCGTGGGCTCGGTGCCGCGCGTGGAGCGCTCGAACAGCGCCATGCCCAGCATGCGTTCGACCTCGGCCAGGGTCTTGGAGACGGCGGGCTGGGTCACGGCCAGAAACTCGGCTGCGCGGCCCAGGTGACGAAACTGGTCCAGCGCCACCAGTAGCTGCAGATGGCGCAGCTTGAGGTTGGAGCGCAGCACACGATCGATCTTGCTCATGGGGCTTCATTACTTATTAGTTATGAAGAGAGTCTATCTTTTCATTGGATTGTCATGGAGCAGTTTTGAACAATCGGGGCTAGCAGTTCAAATAACGACAGGAGACACGCGATGATCCCCCCACGCAGCAGCCGGCGCAGCTTTGTGCTCGGCGCCCTCGGCGCAGCCACGCTCGGAACTTCCACCCGCCTGCTGGCGCAGACCTGGCCCGAGCGCCCCATCACCTTCATCTGCCCCTGGCCTGCCGGCGGCACGGCCGACCAGTCCATGCGTGCGCTGTGCACCGTGGCCGGCCGCATCCTGGGCCAGGCGATTGCAGTGGAAAACCGCGCCGGAGCCTCCGGCATGATCGGCTCCAAGGCTCTGGCCTCGGCCAAGCCCGACGGCTACACCATCGGCCAGATCCCGATCTCGGTCACGCGCTTTTCCCAGTTGGGCACGCTGCAGGCCGATCCACGCAAGGACTACACCTATATCGCGCGCACCTCGGGCCAGACCTTCGGCATCGCCGTGCCGGCCAACTCGCGCTTCAAGACCCTGCAGGACTTCGTCGCCGCCGCCAAGGCCAAGCCCGGCAGCATCACCTACGCCCACGCTGGCGTGGGCGGCGCCACCCATGTAGGCATGGAAGAGTTTGCGGCTGCAGCCGGCATCCAGCTCAGCCATGTTCCCTACAAGGGCGGCGCCGAGGCGCTGCAGGGCGTGCTGGGCGGCCATGTGGATGCGCTGGCCGACTCCAGTTCCTGGGCACCGCATGTCGAAGCCGGCAAGCTGCGCCTGCTGGCCACCTGGGGCGAGCAGCGCACGCCGCGCTTCAAGGACGTGCCCACGCTCAAGGACCTGGGCTACAACGTGGTCGTCGATGCGCCCAACGGCATCGGCGCGCCCAAGGGCCTGCCGCCCGCCGTCGAAGCCAAGCTGCGCGATGCCTTCCGCCAGGCCGTGGCCAGCCCCGAGTTCAAGTCCGTGGCCGACAGGCTGGACGCGCCCTTGCTCTACCTGGACGGCCCTGACTACGCCAAGTATGTGAACACGATCTACCAGAAGGAAACCGTGCTCATCGACAAACTCAAACTGCGCGACCTGATGCGCTGACGCGCCGCGTCCCCACTGCCTCAGGCCCGCCATCCCCGGACTCCAAGATGCTCTCCTCCTCTTCTTCCCTGCTGCACCTGCACCCCAACGACAACGTGCTGGTGGCCAAGACCGCCCTGGCCCTGGGCCAGGACATTCCCGAGCTGGGAGTGCGAACGCGCGCCCAGGTGCCGGCTGGCCACAAGATCGCGGCGCGCCGCATCGCCGAGGGCGAGCAGGTCAAGAAGTACGACACGGTGATCGGCGTCGCCACACGCGACCTGGAGCCTGGCGACTATGTGCACAGCCACAACCTCAAGCTGGTGGACTACTACCGCGACCCGTCGTTCGGAGCCGACGTACGGCCCGTGGACTATGTGCCCGAGGAACAGCGCGCCACTTTCCAGGGGTTTGTGCGGGCAGGCGGCGGCGTGGGCACGCGCAACTTCATCGGCATCCTGTCCTCGGTCAACTGCTCGGCCACCGTGATCAAGCGCATCGCCGCCCACTTCACGCCCGAGCGGCTGGCTGCCTTTCCCAATGTGGATGGTGTGGCAGCCTTTGCCCAGAGCAGCGGCTGCGGCATGTCCTCGCCCAGCGAACACTTCGACGTGCTGCGCCGGACCCTGGCCGGCTATGCGCGCCACCCCAACCTGGCGGGCGTGCTCATCGTGGGCCTGGGCTGCGAGCGCAACCAGGTCGATGCATTGGTCGATTCGCAAGGCCTCAAGGAAGGCCAGTTGCTGCGCACCCTGGTGATGCAGGAAGTGGGTGGCACACGCGCCACCATCGAAGCAGGTATTGCCGCCATCGAAGAAATGCTGCCCATCGCCAACCAGGCCCGGCGCAGCACCGTCAGCGCCGCCCACCTCAAGATCGGCCTGGAATGCGGCGGCTCGGACGGCTTTTCGGGCATCACGGCCAACCCCGGCCTGGGCGCAGCCATGGACATTCTGGTGCGCCACGGCGGCACGGCCATTCTGTCCGAGACGCCCGAGATCCATGGCGTGGAGTTCATGCTCACACGCCGCGCCATCAGTCCCGAAGTCGGCCAGAAGCTGCTGGATCGCCTGGCCTGGTGGGAACGCTACGCAGCCGGCCAGAATGCCCAGTTCAACGGCGTGGTCGGTCATGGCAACCAGGCCGGCGGCCTGGCCAACATCTTTGAAAAATCTCTGGGCAGCGCCATGAAGGGCGGCACCACACCGCTGCGCGCCGTCTATGAATATGCCGAGCCCATCACCGAACACGGCTTCGTCTTCATGGACTCGCCGGGCTACGACCCGGTGGCCTCCACCGGTCAGATCGCCAGCGGCGCCCAGCTGATCTGCTTCACCACAGGCCGCGGCTCCATGTTCGGCAGCAAGCCCGCCCCCACCATCAAGCTGGCCAGCAACACGCCCATGTACCAGCGCCTGCAGGAAGACATGGACATCAACTGCGGCGTGGTCGTCGACGGGGAGCTGACCGTGCCCGAGCTGGGCCAGCAGATCTTCGAGCAGATCCTGCGCCATGCCAGCGGCGAACAGACCAAGAGCGAAGTCCTGGGACTGGGCGACCATGAATTCGTGCCCTGGCACCTGGGCATCGTGAGCTGAGGAAAACACATCTTCCAGAGCTTTGCGCCCTTATCCGATCTTCACTTTCTGCGATTTTCACCATGAACGCCACGCCACTCAGACTGCAACGCACCGAACTGCAGCGCAGCGCCAACTTCATCGCCGGTGCCTGGACACCCGCTGCCAGCGGCGCCAGCTTTGCCGTGACCGATCCGGCCACGGGCAGCACCATTACCGACGTACCTGATTCAGGTGCAGCCGACGCGCGCACCGCCGTGGATGCCGCCCAGGCGGCCCTGCCAGCCTGGCGCAAGCTGCCGGCCAAGCAACGCGCCGCCATCATCAAGCGCTGGAACGACCTGGTGCTGGCCCATCAGGACGATCTGGGAACGCTGATCTCGCTGGAGCAGGGCAAGCCGCTGGCCGAAGGCAAGGGCGAAGTGGCCTATGCCGCCAGCTACATCGAATGGTTCGGCGAGGCCGCCACGCGCATGAACGGCGAAGTCATTCCCGCGCCCGTGCCGGGCCGGCGCATGTTTGCGCTGCGCGAGCCCGTGGGCGTGGTCGCCGCCATCACGCCCTGGAACTTCCCGGCCGCCATGATTGCGCGCAAGATCGCGCCGGCCCTGGCCGCGGGCTGCACCGTGGTCTGCAAGCCGGCCGAGGACACGCCGCTGACTTCACTGGCCCTGGTGCTGCTGGCGCACGAAGCCGGGGTGCCGGCCGGGGTGCTCAACATCGTCACGGCTTCGCGCGAGCGCACGCCCGAGGTGGTGGACCAGTGGCTGGACGACAGCCGCGTGCGCAAGATCACCTTCACAGGCTCCACACCCGTGGGCAAGCACCTGGCGCGCCGCAGCGCCGACACGCTGAAAAAGCTCTCGCTGGAGCTGGGTGGCAATGCGCCCTTCATCGTTTTCGAGGATGCCGATGTGGCAGCCGCCGTGGACGGCTTCATGGCCGCCAAGTTCCGCAACGGTGGCCAGACCTGCGTCTGCCCCAATCGCGTCTTTGTGCACCGCTCGGTGTACGAGGCCTTTGCCCAGCAGCTCAGCGCCCGCGTGGCAGCCTTGCACGTGGGCCCGGCCAGTGACCCGGTCTCGCAGATCGGCCCCATGATCAATGACCGCGCGGTCGAGAAGATCGCCCGCCATGTGGAGGACGCGGTGGCCAGGGGCGCCAAGGTGCTCACCGGCGGCAAGCGCCTGACGGATCTGGGCCCCACCTACTACGCCCCCACCGTGCTCTCGGGCGCCACTGCCTCCATGGCCTGCGCCTGCGAAGAAACTTTCGGGCCCGTGGCTCCGCTGACCGTGTTCGACGACGAGGCCGAGGTCATCGCCGCCGCCAACGACACCCCGTTCGGTCTGGCCGCCTATTTCTACAGCCAGGACATACGTCGCATCTGGCGTGTCGCCGATGCCCTGGAATCGGGCATCGTGGGCGTCAACGAAGGCGCGCTGGCCGCAGAGGCAGCCCCCTTTGGCGGCATCAAGGAGTCGGGCTACGGCCGCGAAGGCTCCACTCACGGGCTCGACGATTACCTGCATATCAAATACGTCTGCCAGGGACAACTGGATTGACGCAACACGGTCGCTAGAACCATTCACAACAGGAGACAAACCATGAGCAAATCCCGATACCTCACCCGCAGGCCCGTGCTGGGCGCGCTGGCAGCACTGGCCCTGACCGGTGCCATGCCGCTGGCACAGGCCCAGGGAAACTTCCCGAGCAAGCCCATCACCTTTGTGGTGCCCTATCCTGCGGGCGGCGCCAATGACATGCTGGGGCGGCTGGTCGGCCAGAAGATGGGCGAGGTACTGGGAACTGCCAGCGTGGTGGACAACCGGCCCGGTGCCGGGGCCTTGCTGGGCGCGGGCATCGTGGCGCGCGCGCCGGCCGACGGCTATACGCTGCTTGTCGGCGGTCTGGCCACGCACGCCGCCAGCCCGCATCTGATCAAGACCGAGTACGACCCGGTCAAGGACTTCGAGCCCATCGGCATGATCGGCAGCGCCCCCATCATCGCCATCACCGCCAACGACTCGCCCTACAAATCGCTCAAGGATGTGGTGGAAGCGGCCCGCAAGGACCCGCAGGCCGTGATGTACGGCTCCTCGGGCAACGGCTCGCCGCTGCACCTGGCCGGCGAACTGTTCGTGTCCATCGCCAAGGTCCCCATGACCCACGTGCCCTATAAGGGCGGCAATGCCCACATCGTGGATCTGATCGGCGGGCGCATTCCGGTCATCTTCGATACCGCGACCAACTCCATGCCTCTGCTGCGCGGCGGCAAGGTGCGCGCACTGGCCGTGGGCGCCACCACCCGTCTGCCCGAGTTGCCCAATGTGCCGACCTTCGCCGAAGCCGGCTACCCACAGTTCGAGTTCTCGGCCTGGTACGCACTGTTTGCACCGTCCAAGACCAGCGCCGACGTCAGCGCCAAGCTCTCCGGTGCACTGGCCAAGGCCCTCAAGCAGCCAGAGGTGGTCTCCAAGCTGCGCGATCTGGGCGTGACCCCGGGCAGCGGCGATGCCACTGAGCTGCGCGCCTTCGTGCCCCGTGAATACCAGCGCGTGGGCGGTCTCATCAAGACAGCGAAGATCAAGGCCGATTGACATGCCACGCACCCGCAGCAGATGAGGTTCTCTCTTCTCCTTGCTGCGGGGCGGCACAGGCTGGATGGACGGCACTGGCTCTTTCCCGGCCTCATCCATAAGCCCGCGCCGCAAACAGGAACATTGAAGACAGCACAGTGTCATGACAAACCAAGGAAAACCAATGCTTGATGGATTGCTGCGCCCACATGCCGAAGACCCGGACCGCCTGGTGGCGGACCTGCCCTCGCCCTGTGTGCAGGCCCATGCCGCCAATCTGATGGTGCTGGACGACGGCACCCTGGGCTGCGTGTGGTTCGGCGGCTCCATGGAGGGCCGCTCCGACATCTCGGTCTTCATGTCGCGCCTTGCCCCCGGTACCGCGCAGTGGTCCGAGCCCATCCAGCTCTCCCACGATGCCGAACGCTCGGAACAGAACCCCGTGCTGTTTCCCGCACCGGGCGGTGAACTGTGGCTGCTGCATACGGCCCAGCACTCGGGGCACCAGAACACCTCGGTGGTGCGCCGGCGCCTGTCTCGCGACCAGGGCCTGAGCTGGGAGCCCACAGAGACGCTGGCCGATGCCTCTGCCGGCACCTTCGTGCGCCAACCCATCCATGTCCATACGGACGGCAGCTGGCTGCTGCCGGTCTTCCACTGCCGCGCCCAGCCGGGCCAGGCCTGGGATGGCAGCCACGACGACAGCGGCGTGCTGCGCTCGGCAGATCAGGGACGCAGCTGGCAGCGCATTGCCGTGCCTGGCAGCCTGGGCTGCGTTCACATGAACATCGTGCAGGCTTCGGACGGCGGCCTGCTGGCGTTCTTTCGCAGCCGCTGGGCCGACCATGTCTACCGCAGCCGCAGCGACGACGGCGGCCTGAGCTGGCAGGTGCCCGAGGCCACGGAGCTGCCAAACAACAACTCATCCATCCAGGCCTTGCGTCTGGCCGACGGGCGTCTGGCCATGATCTTCAACGCCAGCAGCGCCGCCGATGCCACGCAGCGGCGCGAGTCGCTGTATGACGAGCTGGGCGACAGCTCGGCAACACCAGCCAAGGCTGCAGCCGGCGAGCGCCGAGCCTTCTGGGGCGCTCCGCGTGCGCCCATGACGCTGGCCCTGTCGGCCGACGACGGCCTGAGCTGGCCCTGGCAACGCAACCTCGAGGTAGGCGATGGCTGGTGCATGAGCAATGATTCCGAGCATGGCCGCAATCGCGAATATTCCTACCCCTCCATCCGCCAGGGCGCCGACGGCGCGCTGCATCTGGCCTATACCGTGTTCCGCCAGCATATCCGCCATGTGCGCGTGCAGCCGGACTGGGTGAGCGAACAAGCATGACCACAACCTCCACTCCCTTCAATGTTCTCGTCACCGCCGAGCACTGGGCACCCGAAGCCCAGGCCGTGGTGCAGCAAGCTGGCGGACAGATCCATTTCATGGCCGAACCCATCACTGCGCAAAACCTGGCAGAGCGGCTGGCGCAGACCGGCGCCCAGGCCCTGGTGCTGCGCGGCTCCAAGCCTGTGAGCGCCGCCGTGCTGCGGGCGGCCCCCGCCTTGCGCATCGTGGCCAAGAACGGGGCCGGCGTGGACAGCGTGGACATGGAAGCTGCGCGCACCCAAGGCGTGGCCGTGGCCGTGGCACAAGCCGCCAATGCCCCCGCTGTTGCCGAGCATGCACTGGCGCTGATGCTGGCGCTGGTGCGCCAGTTGCCTCAGCTGGACCAGCAGGTGCGCGCCGGCGGCTGGGCCGGCAGCAACTGGCAGGGCCGCGACTTCCGCGGCTCCACGGTGGGCATCGTCGGCTATGGAGCCATCGGCCGCGCCACCGCACAGCTGGCTGCGGCCCTGGGCGCCAAGGTGCTGGTGCTGCGCCCCGCAGGCCAGGCAGACGGCTTTGACTGCGAACCCGATCTGCGCCAGCTGCTGCCCCGCGTGGACATACTGAGTCTGCACTGCCCGCTGACCGAGCAGACACGCGGCCTGATAGGCGCGAACGAACTGGCGCTGCTGCGCCCGGGCAGCCTGCTGATCAACACCGCACGCGGCCCCGTGGTCGACGAGGCCGCGCTGCTGGCAGCACTGGAAAGCGGCCATCTGGGTGGCGCCGGACTCGACACCTTCGACATCGAGCCGCTGCCCCAGGGCCATCCGCTGGCCCGGTTGCCGCAAGTGCTGCTGACGCCGCATGTGGCCGGAGTGACGCGCCAGGCAGCGCTGCGCGTGGCGACGCTGACCGCCACCAATATCGTCGACCACCTGGCAGGCAGGCCACTGCCTGCCGGCCACCTGCTGTGAACCAGTGCCTCCTGCATCGCCGTGGCCCCATGCCACGCCATGAATAGTCAAACCGAGAAAAGCATGCCTGCATACAACCCGTTCAAGACCGCCCTCTCCGCCCGCCAGCCCCAGATCGGACTATGGCTGTCCATGGCCGACCCCTATCTGGCCGAAGCGGCCGCCACCACGGGCTATGACTGGCTGCTGATCGACGGCGAGCATGCGCCCAACGATCTGCGCAGCACCCTGGGCGCCCTGCAGGCAGCGGCCCCGCACCCGGCCCAGCCCGTGGTGCGCGTGGTGGAAGGCAGCACGGCCCTGATCAAGCAGATGCTGGACATAGGCGTCAAGACGCTGCTCGTGCCCATGGTGGACACGGCAGACCAGGCCCGGGCCATCGTGGCCGCCACGCAATACCCGCCCCTGGGCGTGCGCGGCGTAGGCAGTGCCGTGGGACGCGCCTCTCAATGGAGCAGCCGCAGCGACTATCTGAATGTGGCAGATGACGAGGTGTGCCTGCTGGTGCAGGCCGAGACCACCACAGCCCTGCAAAATCTCGAAGCCATCTGCGCCGTGGATGGCGTGCACGGCGTCTTCATAGGCCCGGCCGACCTGGCGGCCTCCATGGGCCACCGCGGCAACCCCGGCCACCCTGAAGTGCAGGCCGCCATAGAGGCAGCGATGCGAACCATCATTGCCAGCGGCAAGGCGGCAGGTACGCTGACCTCTGACCCCGCACTGGCACAGCGCTACCTGGATCTGGGCTGCAGCTTTGTGGCCGTGGGCGTGGACGTGCTGATGTTCGTGAACGCCGCGCGCAAGCTGCGCAGCCAGTTTGCCGGCGCAACCGTCGCCGCTCCGGCTCGGCCAGGTGCCGCCTACTAAAGCCAGGTGACAGGCGCAGCAGCCTCGGCCGGGCCCGCACCGGCCTGCAGGCGGCGTTGTCGTCAATCATCAGGTCAGCCAGATGTGAAGCTGCCAAGCAGCTCCACATCCCAGCTGACGCGCCTCATGCACCTGCCCGCTGCGGCAAGTTCATGCGGCCATGGCACCGTAGGCCGTCTGCACCGGGGAGGCTGCGTTGGCAGCCAGCCAATGCTCGAACTCCTGTGGCGCCAGCGGCCTGGCGAACAGATAGCCCTGCGCCACCGGGTAGCCCTGCTCGCACAGCATCACGCTCTGCGTCGGCGTCTCCACGCCTTCGGCCACCACGGTCAGGTGCAGACTCTTGCCGATACCCAGGATGGCACTGCTCAGTGCACGGGCCGCCTCGTCGTGCTCAAGATCGGCCACAAAGCTGCGATCGAGCTTGAGTTCGCTGACCGGCAGTCGGCGCAGATAGCTGAGGCTGGAATAGCCGGTGCCGAAATCGTCCATGGACAGACGCACGCCATGTGCATGCACCTCGTTGATGGTCTTCATGGTGCTGGGATTGGTGTCCAGCAGAATGCTTTCCGTCAGCTCCAGGGTCAGATCCTGCGGCACCAGGTCGTTGCGGTCCAGCGTGTCGGCGATCATCCGCGGCAGGTCCAGGTTGTGAAAACTCGATGGCGACAGATTGACCGACACCGCAGGGACTTCCATTCCCTTGGCTCGCCACTGCGACAGCTGGCGGCAGGCCTCCTCCAGCGCCCAGCTTCCGAGGTCGGCAATCAGCCCGCACTCTTCGGCCAGCGGGATAAAGCGGGCGGGCGAAATCTCGCCCAGCTCCGCATGGCTCCAGCGCGCCAGGGCCTCCACGCCATACAGACGGCCGGTAGCCGTCTCGATCTGGGGCTGATAGTGCAGGCGCAGGCCACCGCTTTTGAGCGCCTTGCGCAATGCGGTCTCCAAGGCCAGGCGCTCCTGGGCCAGACGGTTCATTTCGCTGCTGAAGAAGCAGAAACGGCCCCGCCCCTTGCTCTTGGCCTGGTACATGGCCATGTCGGCCCTGTGCACCAGGGTCTCCATATCTCGCCCATCCGAGGGGAACATGGCTATGCCGACGCTGGCGGAAATGGCCAGCGAGGTGTCGGCAATGTTCAGGGGCTCGGCCAGCAGTTCCTGCAGGCGCTCGATGGTATTGGCCACATATTCCGCATCGCAGTGCGGCAGCACGGCCACAAATTCGTCGCCCGACAGGCGCCCGGCAATATCGGAGCTGCGCAGCACGCGCTGCAATCGCGCCGCGACACTGCGCAGCAATTCGTCCCCCACAGGATGGCCCAGAGAGTCATTGACCTGCTTGAAGCGGTCCAGATCGATGAACAGCACGGCCAGCTGCGCATCGTGGACCGCGGCCGACGCAATCGCCTGGTCGGCCTTGGCCTGCAGCAGGCTGCGGTTGGGCAATCCGGTCAGGCCGTCGTAGAAAGCCAGCTGGCGAATGCGCGCACGCGACAGCTCGCGCTCTAGCGCCAGGGCACACAGGTGGATGCAGGCATCCACCAGCTGCTGGTGAAACGCCGAGGCGCCGCCCGTCAGCGGCTCCCGGTAATAGAACGCGAAAGTGCCTATCGGCTTGCCCTCGCTGTTGCAGATAGGCGTGGACCAGCAGGCCTGGAACCCCAGCGGCAGGATCAGGTGGCTGAAATCCGCCCACAGCGGATCCTGCGCGATATCGTCCACCAGCACCGGCGCATTGCGCCATGCCGCGGTTCCGCAGGAGCCCACGTTCGGGCCTATGGCCAGTCCGTCTAGCAGCGCCGAATAGGACTGGGGCAGGCTTGGTCCGGCCAGCGGATGAAGCAGACCCTGGGCATCGACCTCGAGAATCGATGCCGTCACCTCGGGCGCGATTCTCTCGACTTCCAGGCACACCATCTCCAGCACCTCCGCCAGTGGCCGCTCGCGCGCCATGGCTTCCAGCACGCGGTGCTGCAAGGCCTCGTGCATCTTGGAGCGAGTGATGTCGGTCAGCATGGACACCGTGTACTGCCAGTGTCCGTCGGCGTCGAGGATGGGGTTGCTGATGACCTTGGCCCAGTAGCGCTGGCCGTGCTTGCCGACCACGATTTCCTCGCGCCCCACGGGCTGGCCGGCGCGCAAATCAGAACGGTAACGATCCACGAAAGTCTCGGACACCTGAGGCGCCAGCAGGGCAATCGGCGTGCGTCCCGCAACCTCCTCGGTGCGCCAGCCGAACATGCGCGTGAAGCCGCCGTTGACATGCACGATGCGCGAGGCTCCGTCGCTGATGACGACTGCCGTATCGGAGGCATCGGCCACCAGGGACAGGCGACGCAGATGCTCCTGCTGCGCCTGCTCCCGGGCACGCCGCTGGGTGACGTCGGTGGCGATCTTCAGGATATGCGTCACCCGCCCCTGGGCATCCATCACCGGTGAATAGGTCGCCTCCAGCCAGCAACTGCTGCCATCGCTGCGCAATCGCTCCACCACGCCGGAATAGGCATTGCCCGCGCACAGATGGGCCCAGATTTCCCGATATCTGGCACTACCTGCCAGATGCGCAGAGCAAAAGCTGCGATGCGCACGACCCAGACACTGCTCCCGCGTCAGGCCCATGAGCTGCAGATAGTTGTCATTGGCGCGGCAAAGCACCCCATCCAGGCCGAACTCGGCCATGGCCATGACCCGATCCAAAGCCTGCAACCGGGCCAGCTGCAGCTCTGGAGGCATCGCGCCAATATCTCCCTCACGCATCATTATTCCTTTGCATGTTCACATTCTGGGCCGGCTCGAATCCGGGATGGAAAGTCATGCTTTTATATGAATGCCAGCAATAATAATGACGAATACGAGATTCAATATTCGTGATTCAAGCCGAGTGATCAAAAAAACCGGGATCGACAACAGTCCCTGACCTGCAGCTCAACGCCGCCACCTGCCGCCAAACTGGTTGACCACCATGCCCAGCAGAACGCCCAGCGTACCCAGCCATTGCAGGCCGTTGGGCGACTCTCCCAGCAGCAGCATGGCCGACAGCAAACCGATCACCGGCACCAGCAGCGACAAAGGGGCCACGGTGCTGGCAGCGTAGCGCTGCAGCAGCCGGGTCCACAGGCCATAGCCCAGCAAGGTGGACAGAAAGGCCAGATAGGCGATCACCCCCAGCTCGCTCCAGCCTATGGAGCCCAGTTGCGAAGCCACAGAATCCGTGCCATCCACCCATACCGACAGCGCCAGCAGCGGCAGCATGGGGAAGACGCTGGTCCAGACGATGAAGGACACGGGCTCATAAGAGCCTTGCCGGGCTGCCACGCGCGTCAGCAGATTCGAGCCCGCCCACATGGCGGCGGCACCTACGGTCAGCACAAAGCCGACCAAGGTCATATCCGATGCCCCCTCACCATGGGCGGCGCCGATCAGCAGCAGCCCTGCGAGAGCGATGAGCAAGCCCAGCCATTGCCAGCGCTGCGGCTTTTCCTGCAGGAACGCAGCCGCCAGCAGCATGGTGATGAAGGCCTGGGTCTGCAGCACCACGGATGCCATGCCGGCAGGCATGCCCAGCTTCATGCCGGTGAATAGCAGGCCGAACTGCCCTACCCCCTGCACCAGCCCGTAGGCAGCCAGCAAGCCCCAGGAAAGATTCTTGGGCGGGCGCACGAACAGCAGAAACGGCAGCGATGCCGCGGCAAAGCGCAGCGCACACAGCAGCAGCGGCGAGAGCTTGGCCAGCCCCCACTTCATGACCACGAAATTAAGACCCCAGACCACGATGACGATGATGGCGCTGAGCCAGTCCGGACGGCTCATGCCGGAGGTGGGCGAGGATGCAGAACTCATGACACTGACGACTATTGTTGGATTTTCCCGATCAAGCCCCCTAGTATGACTTGCCATCCGTCAAGCTGCCGACGCAGAGGGCAAATCGGGCAAGGGGCCGGCTGCCAGCCGCAGGCAACGGCGTTACTTGAGCAGATAGCGATCCATCTTGATCGGCAGCATGAGCAAGGCCTTGAAGGCATACAGCACGATCAGGGTCCCGCTGAAGTCGCCCACAATCATCACCAGAAGCTGGTCCAGCTGGAATCCATCCCCTCTGACGACAGACCAGGCCTGATGCAGCAAGGCATTGCTCAGCCCATAGATCACACTGAGCCACAGCAGGCGCTGCGGCGTAAGGTGGCTGAGGGAGCGGCCGAGCCCCATCCATTTGCGGGCCGCGCAATAGGTGCCATAAGGGGCAAGCGTGGCCATGATGCCGCCCGCAAAAGCGCGCAAGCCATCATCCGGAAAGAAGTAAAAGTTGCAGACCAGCCATGACACGAGAAAAAGCCCGACCACGCCCGCTTCCGCAAAAAGCAGGGTACAAAGTAAACGCGCACCTGCAGGCAGGTAAATCCAGTTGACGCCTCTGACAAACTCCAATTCGGAGAAAATCCACTGATTCAAGGCCAGCATCGCCAAGAACAGCAAAGCCGTGATTACCGCCACCGAAAATTGCGTCCAAATGTTCTTCATGCGCTGCCGCCGACCCTGTTCACTGTCTGCGCAGTATTATGAGTGCCGTTTATTCGCTTTTCATTAGCGGCACGTCGTCTGTTTTTGCCTTCTCATGTCAAAGTCCCTGTCTGCCGATATCTATTTACGCTTTCTGCACCTGGCAGCGACCATCCGCAACCTGCCGATGCTGCCCGCACTGGACCCGCTGGAAGAGCGCCTGCTGGAGCAGATTGCCAATGCAGGCACGCGCCAGGAGCGTCTTTGCGTCCGGGACCTGATGGCTCAGCGTGAACTGGGATCTCCAGCCACGATTCACACCCGCCTGAAGTCCATGCGCCAAAAAGGCTGGATTTTGCTGGCCGACACCGAAGATGCCAGACGCAAGCAGATCGAGCTCAGTGCCGATGCCCACAAGCATTTCGAGAAGCTCTCGCACTGCATTGTTCAGGCCGCCGCCGAGAGCTGATGCAGACCTAAAAAAAGCAGCCACCGGCTGCTTTTTTCATGGAGTGATCTGCGGCGATCAGCTGCCCGCCACCTTCATGCGATTGACAAGGATGGAGCCCACGGTCTTGGCGCCGTAGTTATAGGCATCGGCTCCGATCGCCTCGATGCCCTTGAACATGTCCTTCATATTGCCGGCAATTGTGATTTCGTCCACGGGGAAGGCGATCTCGCCGTTCTCCACCCAGAAACCGCTGGCACCGCGCGAATAGTCGCCGGTCACATAGTTCACGCCCTGGCCCATCAGCTCGACCACGAACAGACCCGTGCCCAGCTTCTTGAGCATGGCGTCCAGATCGTCGCCCGCCTTGGTGCGGCGCGAAGTCATGACCAGATTGTGCGAACCGCCGGCATTGCCCGTGGTCTTCATACCCAGCTTGCGCGCCGAGTAGCTGGACAGGAAATAGCCTTCCACACGGCCGGCATCCACCACCTTGCGGGCCTGCACGCGCACGCCTTCCTCGTCGAAGGGCGAGCTGCCCTTGCCGCCCAGGACGAACGGGTCTTCCTCGATATCGATGTGCTTGGGGAAGATGGGCTTGCCCATGGAGTCCAGCAGGAACGTGCTTTTGCGATACAGCGCGCTGCCGCTGACGGCCTGCACAAAGCTGCCCAGCAGGCCGGCGGCCAGGGGCGACTCGAACAGCACCGGGCATTCGATGGTCGGAATCTTGCGGCTGCCCAGACGGCTCAGCGTGCGCTCTGCGGCATAGCGGCCCACGGCCTCGGGCGAGGCCAGATCGGCCGCATTGCGCATGGAGCTGTACCAGTAGTCGCGCTGCATCTCGCCATTCTTGCCGGGCAGCTTGGCGATGGGCGCCACCGACATGCTGTGGCGCGAGCTGGCGTAGCCGCCGCGAAAACCGTTGGTATGGGCCGTGAAGAAATGGCTTTGCTGGGCCGAAACGCCCGCACCCTCGCTGTTGCTCACACGGCGGTGGGTCTTGAAGGCGGCCTCCTCGCAGCGCAGCGCCATCTCGGCAGCCTGCTCGCTGGTAATGTCCCAGGGGTGGAACAGCTCCAGATCACGGTGCGTGCCGGGCAGCGCGATATCGGCGCTGTCGGGCAGGCGGGCAAACGGGTCTTCGGCCGTGAAGCGCGCGATGTCGTAGGCGGCCTGCACGGTCTGCTTGATGGCGGCTTCGGAGAAGTCCGAGGTGCTGGCATTGCCCCGACGCTGGCCCAGATAGACGGTCACGCCCAGCGACTTGTCGCGGTTGCGCTCCACGGTCTCCAGCTGGCCCTTGCGCACGCTGACCGACAGGCCGCAGCCTTCGGAAGCCTCGGAACCTGCGTCCGTCGCACCCAGCTTCTTGGCGTGGCTCAGAGCCTGGTCCACCAGGCCTTCAAAAAAGGCTTGGCTGAAGCTGAAACCGGCTTGCGGTGCGGATTGGGCCTGTGCACTGGAAGTGCTTGTATTGCTGGAGCGAGGTTTTTTCATAGCGGCGGATATGATAGCCGCCACTGCGGCGCCCTCTGCGCTGCCACCGATATTGCCCCCTTACCATGTCACGCAAACCCACCAAAGGCTATTTTGTTCGCGGAAAGTTCGTTGCCGAAGGCAGCGAGCTGGACCTTGAACTGAAGGCCGAACTCAAAGGCACTTACGACTCCACCAAGACCGACCTCAAGCGCGAAAGTGATGCGCTGCAGGATCTGGGCAAGGAGCTGATGACGCTGCGCAGCGACCTCTTCAAGCGCCTGCAGCTGTCCGACCAGTTGATCGACGCGCTGGCCGAGGCCAAGCGCATCACCAATTTCGAAGGCAAGCGCCGCCAGCTCCAGTATGTGGGCAAGCTCATGCGCAAGCTGACGCCTGAACAGGTCGCCGCCGTCAAGCAGGCGCTGGACGAGCAGCGCAATGGCTCGGCCAGCGAAAAAATGTCGCTGCAGGTGGCCGAGCAATGGCGCGACCGCCTCATCGTCGAGGAAGCGGCCCTGTCCATCTGGCTGGAGCATTTCCCCGGCTCCGATGTGCAGCAGCTACGCTCACTGATCCGCCAGTCGCGCAAGGACATCGAGAAAGCCAAGGAACAAGCCGCCGCAGCGGCCGCTGCCGCCGGCCCCGATGCCGAGCCCAAGGAAGTCAGCAAGGGCCGCGCCTACCGCGACCTGTTCCAGCTGGTGCGCGAGCAGTTGGCCAGCGCCGGCAAGGCCGATGCGGCTGCCGAGGACGAAGGCGATGAGTGATGCGCCCGTATATCTTCACGATGCCGTGAAGATCGGCATTGTCTCCATCAGCGACCGCGCCAGCAGCGGCGTCTATGAAGACAAGGGCCTGCCGGCGCTGCAGGAATGGCTGAGCCGCGCGCTCAAAAACCCGATCCAGTTCGAACCGCGCCTGATTCCCGACGAGCAGGCCGGCATCAGCGCGACCCTGATCGAGCTGGTGGATGCGGGCTGCAGTCTGGTGCTGACCACCGGCGGCACCGGCCCCGCGCTGCGCGATGTGACGCCCGAGGCCACCCTGGCCGTGGCCCACAAGGAAATGCCGGGCTTTGGCGAGCAGATGCGCCAGATCAGCCTGGCCTTTGTGCCCACCGCCATCCTCTCGCGCCAGGTGGCGGTGATACGCGGCAGCAGCCTGATCATCAACCTGCCGGGCCAGCCCAAGGCGATTGCCGAGACGCTGGAAGGTCTCAAGGACGCGGATGGCAAGCAAAAGGTCAACGGCATTTTTGCCGCCGTTCCCTATTGCATCGACCTGATCGGCGGTCCCTATCTCGAGACCCATGACGAGATCTGCAAGGCCTTTCGCCCCAAGACCGCGATTCGCGCTCCCCGCACGGCCTAGCCTGAAGCGCCGGGTGCAATCCCTGCCAAAACATCTACTAAAGCAGCCTACGGGCTGCTTTTTTCATGGCACTGGCGCGGCATCTGCACCGCTGGCATCTCGCTACAACCGCTATCAAAATAAAAGCGCATTGCGCTTTTCATTCATTGATTTCAGCAATAAAACCATCTGAAATCAATTACAGGCATGCGGTAGCAGCTATCAAAGCAGGTATGTCCCTTGGGATTTCCCGCAAGTGCTTGCCCCGATGCCAGACGCATGGGCCGCCCCTAGCATGTTTGCTGCGATGCAGCGACGGCGGCCACCCGCCGACCGGACACTGCACGCTCTCTCCACATTTCTCATAATTTTCAGGAGACTCCATGCATCGCTTGTCCCAGTCTGCGCCCACTGCTTCCCTGCTGGCTCTCGCCCTGACGGCGGCCTTCGCGGCTCCCGCCATGGCACAGGAAAAAGTCAAGATCGGCTTCATCACTGACATGTCCAGCCTTTATGCCGACGTGGAAGGCAAGAACGGTGCCGTTGCCATACAGATGGCAATTGACGACTTTGGCGGCAAGGTGCTGGGCAAGCCCATCGAGCTGCTCACGGCCGACCACCAGAACAAGGCCGATATCGCGGCCAGCAAGGCCCGCGAATGGATAGACACGCAAGGCATCAGCCTGGTGTTCGGCGGCACCAACTCCGCCACCGCGCTGGCCATGGCCAAGGTCGCGCAGGAGAAAAAACGCGTCTTTATCGACAATGGCGCGGGCAGCTCGGCCCTGACCAATGAGCAGTGCAGCCCCTATACCGTGCACTACGCCTTCGATACCGTGGCCCTGGCCAAGGGTACGGGCGGCGCCGTGGTGGACACGGGCGGCAAGAGCTGGTTCTTCGTGACGGCCGACTATGCCTTCGGCCATGCGCTGGAAGCCGACACCAGCAAGATCATCGAAGCGCGCGGCGGCAAGGTGCTGGGCTCGGTCAAGACGCCGCTCAACGCCAGCGACTTCTCCAGCTTCATGCTGCAGGCCCAGAACAGCAAGGCGCAGATTCTGGGCCTGGCCAATGCCGGCGGCGACACCATCAACTCCATCAAGGCTGCCAAGGAGTTCGGCGTCACCAAGAACATGAAGCTGGCCGGCCTGCTCGTCTTCTTCAGCGACATCCACAGCCTGGGCCTGAAGAACACCGAAGGCATGCAGTTCACCGCCCCCTGGTACTGGGACATGAACGACGGCTCGCGCAAGTTTGCCGACGCCTTCATGGCCAAGACCCAGCGTCGCCCCAGCGAGATCCAGGCCGCCGACTACTCGGCCACCATGAACTACCTCAAGGCCGTGGAAAAAGCCGGCACGCTGGATGCCGACAAGGTCATGGCCACCTTGAAGAGCACCAAGATCGACGACTTCTTCGGCCAGGGCTATATCCGCGAAGACGGCCGCTATGTGCACGATATGTACCTGATGCAGGTCAAGTCGCCGGCAGAGTCCAAGGGCACCTGGGACTATTACAAGATCATCAAGAAGCTGCCGGCCGAGCAGATCTGGACTACCAAGGCCGAAAGCAAATGCCAGTACTGGCGATAAAGCGGATTTGCGTGGACAGAAAAACATGGGAGCTCAGGCTCCCATTTTCTTTACTGCCTTGAGCAGTGCGAATAGCAAGCCATGACTGCGCCGCCTGAAAAATCCGCCGCTGAAATCAATGCGCTAAAAATACCAAATCAATGAATAAGTCACACATTTAAAACATAAATTACAAAATAAAACAATCAAAATTTTCACCGAATTATTTTGCTATCAACTTAAAAGCATCAATCCTTTTTCAGTCATACATTTCAATCAATTTTCAACAGAAAAAATCCTGCACCACTCGGGACTTATCAGTTATTAACAAAACACCTGGATGCAGCCTATTTCGCTATTGGCATTTGTGCTGAGTCAATAACTGGTTGCCACGCCATGTTTCGGTTTGGGCAGTCTCGCCGGGCCGTGCTCAATAAAGCTCACGGACAAGGCTACACTGCGCCGCGCCTTATCGGCTTTACGCCTGTTTCACTACCTGAAAATAGGTAGTTTCTTTGACCCGTAGCAACGCAGCATGGCTGCGAGTTACGGCGCCCTGACTTCCAAACTCATGTTTCCACGCTGGACTCTGACTCTCCTGGCAAGCCTTGCCCTGACCGCCTGCGGCGGCGGTGGCTCTGGCGACTCCTCCTCCGCCACGCCTCCTGGCACCGAAACCCCTTCGCAGCCCGGCACTCCCGGCGTCACGCCTCCTGAGGTCGCACCTCCTGAAGTCGATCCGCCTGCGGTGCTGCCGCCGGTCACCGAGCCGCCGACCAGTAGCCGCATAGAACAGGCATTGCTTGCCGGCAACAGCCGCCTGCTGCAGGCCGAAGATCAGACGGAGCTGCTGCAATCGGCAACGCAGCTGATCCAGCAAACCCGGGTGCAGCAGCAAGGACTGCTCGCCCAGTTGCTGGATGACAGCACGGCAGCGGCCCTGGACTTCGGCAACAACAGCCAGCGCGTCAGCCCCTTGCTGTCCACCAGCGCCAGCCCGCTGCTGGTGGCCAACAACGGCAATGTGCTGGCCAGCATGGCAACAGCCCAGAATGGCCGCGCCCTGGCTTATGGCAAAGACCTGATGGGACAGCTCGCCACGGCCTCGGGCGCCAATCAGGCGCAGTTGCCCCTGTTCAAGCGTAGCTTCACCTGGCTTGCCACCGGCAAGGCGCAAGGTCCGCTGCCGGCCACGCTGCGCATGGCGGCGCAGAACTACAGCCAGGCCTCGGTCACGAATCTGGTCGCCCGCCTGGGCAGCAAGGCCGAGATGGTGAGCTGCGCCATCACCGACCCCGCCAACAGCTGCTGGGAAAGCATCGATGTCTTTGTCTTCGGCCAGGACACTCCATTCTCGGCATCGCTGAGCAACCAGGTCAGCCGCTACCTGCAGGCCGGCAAGGGCGTGATCTATCTGCACAGCAACTGGGGCGACTCGGCCGGCGGCCGACAGGTGCTTCAGGCCATGGGCATGGAGCTGGGCGGCTACGCCGGCAATTACTGGGCACCCGCCGATGGCTACCAGATCGGCGGCAGGACCGCTGCCCAGCAGCGCCAGGCGGCCGACAGACTGGGGGCGCATGAGTCCGCGCTCGCAGCCCTGAAAAACGGCAGCAGTGCCGACTTCTCTGCAGACACCAGCCTGATCGGCGCTCTCGACGGCATCCGCAACGATCTGCTCGGCCAGGAAGGCCAGGGCATCAACCTGTTTGCCGACAACTACTATCTCAAGCCCTATATGGCCGCACATCGCCGCCTGGTGCTCTGGGCCGATCTGGCACGCCAGCAGGTGGACTATGCGCAGGTGCGGCGCTCCGATGCCAGCACCTTTTTCCGCACCATGGCGGCCGACACGCTGAGCTATGCCGTGCGCGAGCATGAAAGCACACCGCTGAATTTTGCCGACTGGATGCCCAAGGCCTCGCCCGGTCTGGCCACCAGCGACAGCTGGGAAACCATCGAGGTCACCATTGCCCAGACCGATGGCCGCACGGCCATAGGCCGCGGCGCCGTGCCGGGCAAGACCGTGCAGGTGCAGATCGTGGATGCCGCGGATGCAGCACTGGCGCTGCGGGTGGGCAATATCCGCACGCGCGGCAATCCTCTGGCGCAGGAAAACTACACCCGACCACGCTTTCCGGATGGGCACCAGGCCCGCCTGAGCCCGGGCCAGACGCTGAGCTACAGCACGGCCTGGGGCGGCCCGCTGTTTCTCAACTACTCGGGAGCCAAGGCCGGCAGCGTGGTCAAGCTGCGCGTGCGCGGCAGCGTCAAATACGCGCATTTCGACTTCACGCGCAATCCCGGTGCACAGGAGATCGACGAGGCCGTGCAGGCGCTGCAACGCGGCGACTTTGGCTGGCAGACCTCCAAGATGGTGGGGGGCGAGGTACAGCAGACCATTGGCTATGCCCAAAGCGCCATCGGCAGCCACCATCCGCGCACCTATGTCGTGGAGCGCCTCAAGGGCATGATCTTCGACAGCAACCACCTGGCCAACGGCTACAACAATATGAGTGCCAGCGCCAACGTGAACAACGTCTGCGCCACGCTGGGCTGGGATTGCAGCGGCAGCATCCAGCGCGCCCCCGGCGTGCAGCATTTTGTCGGCTGGCTGGCGGCTTGCGGCTTTCTGTGCTCGGGCAATCCTTCGGACGGCGCCGCAGGCCTTGCCCCCGGATGGGGCTGGTGGCATGAGCTGGGCCACAACACCGTGATGCGCCATATGACGCTGCTGACCGCCGACGGCGGCGGCTGCCCCGTGGAATGCGACAACAACATCCTGGCCAACGCCAGTGCCCTGCGCCAGTACGCCATCACCAACGGTGCCGAGAACAACAGCGGCGAGCGCATCGACCATAAGAAGCTCTACCTGGACATCCAGGCGGCACGCGCCACGGGCAAGACCGGCGATGCCCTGCAAGCCGATATGTTCCAGCGCTTCTGGACCAAGGCCAACAAGTCCGACAACGCCATGCGTGCCGTGCACTTTCAGTTGGCCTTCATCTACACCCGGGAACGCCTGGGTCAGGCCCAGCCACAGCCTGCGGATGTGATCGACTTCCTGGGCCTGCTGGGTCGCGGCGAGCGCCTGATCTATGACAATGCCTACTGGAGCGCCAACAAGAACGCACTGGGCATGAAAGACTATGCCAGCCGGGACATCAGCAACCATGAGCTGCTGTATGTGCTGTCCAGCCGCATCATCGGCCGCGACATGCGCCAGGTCTTTGCCCATTACGGCATTCCTCTGAGCTCGGTCGCTCTGAGTTCGGTCGCCGCTCATGGCATGCCTCAGCTCGCTCCCGAGTTCTACGCCATGGTGCCCGGCAAGGGCAATCAGCTGGAGCTGGGCCGCTGGGTGGATCTGACGGGGGGCGTTCCCAGCTACCCTTTCTAAGCCAAATGCCGCAGACCCTGCGGCATCGCTCGGCAAAAAAGGCAGGCCTTGCGGCTTGCCTTTTTTCATTTCGATAGCCAGTTGGCGCAGACTGGTGCCCGTCGCCTGTCAATCTGCGCTTCCGAGACCGGAAGAGGATTGCGCGCCGGACTCGATAAATTCGCCTGACCCAAGATGCAACTGATCGATCAATACCTTCCCGCCTTCCAGTTCCAGGAGCGCCATACCCTCATCTCGAACCTGCCACCCAAAATATTGCTGGATGCGGTCATGCTCCCCGGCACCACGGAAGACCCATGGGCCAAGGGCTTTATCCGGCTGCGCGAGCTGCCTGATCGTCTGCTTGGCAGGCTGGGTGCAGAAAGCGGACTGAGCCAGCGCCCGGCTTTCGGCCTCGACGACTTCATGCCCCTGGGTCGCGACGCGGATCGAGAGCTGGCCTTCGGTCTCCTGGGACGGTTCTGGCAGCGCGACTACGGCCTGGTCCGGCTGCAGGAACCTGAAGCGCAGTTTGCCCGCTACACCGAGGCCGACCTGGCCAAGCTGGTGCTCAACTTCAGCACGCAGCCGACGCCCGAAGGCCAGACGAGGCTGGTGACGCAAACCCGGGTGCATTGCACCGATGGCAGCGCCCTGCGCAGCTTCACCCCCTACTGGTGGTTGATCCGACCGGTCAGCGGTTTGATCCGGCGGCGCCTGCTCACCCGAATCCACAGGGTCGCAGGATCTCTCAATAAATAAGCACAGGCCGCAACAATGAGCTGGAAAAAACTGGCTGATCTGCCCGGGCAGAAAGTGATTGGCACTTACGGCAGCGAGCTCTGGGCCTTGCGGGATGCCAAGGTCTGGCATCAGGGACGCAAGCTGACGACCGCCGACGCGGCGAGCTTCGAGATTTTTGAAAATCAGCAATTCATTGCCAGAGATGCCTGCAACATCTTCCACGCCTGGAGCCGGCTGCCGAATATCGACCGGAACAGCTTTCGCCAGCTGGGCATGTATTGGCTGGACCGCAGCAGTATCTATTTCGAATATGAAACCTCGCTCAGGCCGCTTGCGGGTAGCGACCCTTTGACTTTTCGCGACCTGGGCGGCGGCTATGGTTCCGATGCCCAGGCAGCGTGGTACTGGGGCAGAAGAATGAAAAACTGTATCCGCAGCCGCCATCTGCAGGTGATGCCGGACAATGATCTCTATGCCAGCGACGGCGAGCAAATCTATTGCGACGGCAAACCTCTGCGTGGTGCCAATCCTTTGCGCTGGCGGATTCTGAACGCCGGATTCTCCGGCGACGACCAGGCCATCTACTACCTGGAGCGCAAGCTGCCTCGTGCGCACCCGCCCTCCTGGCAGCATATTCATGGCGCATGGTCCAGAGACAGAAAACATGTCTTCCATATGCATCTGATCGAGAAGAATGCCGTGCCGCAGTGCCCGGACCCAGCCTGTGCACCAGGCCGCAGCCGATAAGATCCCGCCCAGCGCGAAAGGCAATGTCCCGGATGCAGGGGATTGCCTTGCAGCCCACATACAAGGAGAGATGATGAAGTACGACGACGCGTCCTGGCACTATGGCGGGGATTTTCCGGCCGATCTTCCGCAGTCCGCGGGCGCCACGCATATCGGCATGTTTCTGGCCTGGCTGATCCGCAACGACTACGCCAGCCAGGAGCTGATCGAAGAAGCCGAGGAGGAGATCGAGCTGCTGAAGAGCGAGAAGCTGAGCGGCGCCCAGTTCCTGCTGCGCGTGCTCGACGAGAAGTTCACGGACCAGGAGTTGAACGAAGAAGGCAATGCCTTTGCCGTGGCCTATTACCGAGGCGAGGACCACGACAGCAGGTTTGTGGATGACTATTTCGAAGAGTTCGGTGTCGACGAACAGACAATGTATGGCGTGAGCGACGACTGGGAGCAGTTCCACCGGATTGCGCCGAAGATCGATGCCCGATATCAAGCCTGGGTTGCAGCCGGTCGCCCCGAATACCTGATCTGACCTTCAGGCTCAGCCAAGCCTCACTCGCCCCCAAAAAAAAAGCGCAGCCAGGGACTGCGCTTTTCATTGGATGGCTACCAGCGCTTGATGACCAGGCGCTGCAGCCCCGCTACCAGCTCAGATCAGCGCGCCGTGGTATCCGATGCGATGGGAATATAGAAATCCCCACCCGCCTTGTTGAACTCCTGGGCCTTGGCCTTCATGCCCGCGGCAATGCTGTGCTCGGCGCTCATGCCCTGTTGCTTGGCGAAGTCACGCACTTCCTGGGTGATCTTCATGGAGCAGAACTTGGGTCCGCACATGGAGCAGAAATGGGCCACCTTGGCGCTGTCCTTGGGCAGGGTCTCATCGTGGTAGGCCTGGGCCGTATCGGGATCCAGTCCCAGGTTGAACTGGTCCTGCCAGCGGAAGTCGAAACGCGCCTGTGAAAGTGCATCGTCACGCGAGCGCGCACCCGGATGGCCCTTGGCCACGTCGGCGGCGTGGGCCGCGATCTTGTACGCGATGATGCCCTGCTTGACGTCGTCGCGGTCAGGCAGCCCCAGATGCTCCTTGGGCGTGACATAGCAGAGCATGGCCGTGCCGAACCAGCCGATCATGGCCGCGCCGATGGCCGAAGCAATATGGTCATAGCCGGGAGCGATGTCGATGGTCAGCGGGCCCAGGGTGTAGAACGGTGCCTCGTGGCAGTGCTTGAGCTGCTCGGTCATGTTCTGCTGGATCATGTGCATGGGCACATGGCCGGGGCCTTCGATCATGGTCTGCACATCGTGCTTCCAGGCGATCTGCGTCAGCTCGCCCAGCGTGGCCAGTTCGGCAAACTGGGCATCGTCATTGGCATCGCTGGCGCAGCCGGGGCGCAGGCCGTCGCCCAGCGAGAAGCTCACGTCGTACTGCTTCATGATGTCGCAGATGTCTTCGAAGTGCTCGTAGAGGAAGCTCTCGCGATGATGGGCCATGCACCACTTGGCCATGATGGAGCCTCCGCGCGAGACAATGCCGGTGCGGCGCTGGGCTGTGAGGTGGATATAGGCCAGGCGCACGCCGGCATGGATGGTGAAGTAGTCCACGCCCTGCTCGGCCTGCTCGACCAGGGTGTCGCGGAAGATCTCCCAGGTCAGGTCTTCGGCAATGCCCCCCACCTTCTCCAGCGCCTGGTAGATGGGCACGGTGCCGATGGGCACGGGCGAGTTGCGCACGATCCAGTCACGCGTGGTGTGGATGTTCCTGCCGGTGGACAGATCCATGACATTGTCCGCGCCCCAGCGAATGGCCCATACCAGCTTTTCCACCTCTTCCTCGATGCTGGACGTCACGGCCGAGTTACCGATGTTGGCGTTGATCTTGACCTTGAAATTGCGGCCGATCGCCATGGGCTCGATTTCAGGGTGGTTGATATTGGCCGGAATGATGGCGCGGCCGCGCGCCACCTCTTCGCGCACGAATTCGGGCGTGATGATCTTGGGAATGCTGGCGCCCAGGCTGTTGCCGGCCAGACGCAGCTCGCGCGCCGCGTCCTGCTGGTACTGCGCCATCCATTCGCGGCGGCCGTTTTCGCGCAGGGCCACATACTCCATCTCGGGCGTGATGATGCCGCGCTTGGCATAGTGCATCTGGGTCACGTTCTGGCCGGATTTGGCTCGACGCGGCTGACGCTGCAGCGCGGCGGCCTCGGCACGCAGCTGGGCAACGCGCGCATCTTCCTCGCCGCGCTTGCCGCCATCGTCCAGCGCCACACGCAGGCGACCCACGTAGTACTCGCTATCGCCGCGCGCCTCGATCCAGGCAGCACGCACGCTGGGCAGGCCCTGGCGCACGTCGATCTGCACGGAGGGGTCGGTATAGGGGCCCGAGGTGTCGTAGACGCTGACCTGCTCTCCATTGGTGAGTGCAATGTCGCGCACCGGCACACGCAGCTGGGGGTGCAATGCGCCGCTCAGATAGCTCTTGGTCGATGCCGGAAACGGCTGGCGCGACTGGGCCAGCAACTCGGCAAAACGGGCGGCATCGGGGGCATGGCCTGCAGCAGGCGTAAAGATGGAATCAGGGGCGTTCATCGCAGTCTCCTCAAAGCGGTTGAAATGCATCAAACGCTCCGTGGAGTGCGGCCCCGCTCTGATCTTGCCCGGCACCGGCGCTGCCCGCTATGGGGTATCCGGCCTGTGCCGCCGAAATTCTGCAATTTCGGCCTGGTTCTTCACGCACCGGCTGCCCAGAAAAGACAAAACCCCAGTGCGCGAGGCGCCTGGGGTTTGCTGTGCCCATGGTTTTCAGGGCTGGCACTGGTGCCGGCTGTCCCGTCCATCCATAGGCCCTGCGTCAGGGTCCCGCTCTTCTTCCGCCGGTATGAACCGGATCAAGTTCGTCGGGTTCGCCTGCACTGTTTTCACAGTGACTGGCATCTCAGCGCTTTCGCACACCCCGGAGCTGCACGCAGTATAGGCTGGTTTTGCCGCAAATGCCGCGACATGGACGCGGTTTAACTATGCTGACCTTCGGGTGCCTAATCCGCGGCCTCGTCCAGCCCTTTCAGCGCCAGCCATTCATGGCTGGCCGCACGGCTTGCGCGCCACTGGTTGATGGGAGCGCTGACGTCCTCGTAGCCCAGGGCGATGCCGAAGGCAATCTGGTAGCCCTCTGGCAAGGCCAGTTGCTCGATCAGCATATCGTTGTACATGCGCCAAAAGCCCTTGGCGCAGGTGGCCAGGCCATGCTCCACGGCCAGCAGCATGAAGGACTGCAGGTAAATGCCCAGATCCACCCATTGCGCATAGCCCATGCGCTCTTCCACGGCCACAAAAATGCCCACGGGCGCGCCGAACATCTGGCCGTTCTTGGCCAGCTGGGCCAGGCGTGCGGCCTTCCTTGTCCTCGCGGCCGATATTGAGTGAGCGGTACAGATCCTCGCCATTTTCAAAACGGCGGCTGCGATAGGGCTCCCACAGTCCGGGCGGATAGGACAGGCCGGGACGCGGAACCGCCTCTGTCTCTCTGGCCCGGGCGCATAGATCCTCGAGCGCCTGCCCGCCCACGGCGGTCACACGCCAGGGCTGCATATTGCCGCCGGACGCGGCCTGCGCCGCAGTCTCCAGCAAGTCCCGCACCGTGGCCGCGGCCACGTTCCGGGGCAGAAAAGCGCGTACCGAGCGGCGCTGCTGCAATGCTTGACGAATATCCATCTCTTGTTCTTTCCAAAATTGCTGCACTGCAGTGTAGAAGCTTGCGGCATTTTCCCGAGTCGCGCCGGATACCTTGCCGCAGCCGCCCCGGTGCTTGCCCTGATGGCGCGGCCTGCGCCAGCTGCGACCATGCTGGCTGCCCGTCGCAGTGACCGGGTACTCACCATCTCAGGAGATGACTCTGATGAAGCCTCGCTCTGTTTGCTCCGCTACCGCTTTCTCCCCCAGAACATTGACGCTGGCATTGGGCTGCCTGCTGGCCGCTGCAGGCGCTCAGGCGCAGGACAAGATTCGCATCGGCTTCATCACCGATATGTCGGGCCTCTACTCCGATGTGGACGGCAAGGGCGGTGCTCTGGCCGTGCAGATGGCCGTGGACGACTTCGGCGGCAAGCTGCTGGGCAAGCCCGTCGAGGTGCTGACTGCCGACCACCAGAACAAGGCCGATATCGCGGCCAGCAAGGCGCGCGAGTGGTTCGATACCCAGGGCATGAGCATGCTGATCGGGGGCACCACTTCCAGCGCCGGTCTGGCCATGGGCAAGGTGGCCGATGAAAAGAAAAAGGTCTACATCATCAACGGTGCCGGCACCTCGGCACTGACCAACGAGCAGTGCAGCCCCTATTTTGTGCACTATGCCTATGACACCGTGGCACTGGCCAAGGGCACGGGCAAGGCTGTGGTGGAACTGGGCGGCAAGAACTGGTTCTTTCTGACGGCGGACTATGCCTTTGGCCAGGCCCTGGAAGCCGACACCACGCGCGTCATCAATGCCTCCGGCGGCAAGGTGCTGGGCAATGTAAAGCACCCGCTGAACACGGCTGACTTCTCCTCCTTTCTGCTGCAGGCCCAGAACTCCAAGGCCCAGATCCTGGGTCTCGCCAATGCCGGCGGCGACACCATCAATGCCATCAAGTCGGCCCGCGAATTTGGCCTGACCAAGACCATGAAGCTGGCCGGCCTGCTGCTGTTCAGCTCCGACATCCACAGTCTGGGCCTCAAGGCCACGGAAGGCCTGATGTTCACCGACAGCTGGTATTGGGACCTGAACCCCGAAAGCCGCAAGTTCTCGGATCGCTTCTTTGCCAAGTTCAAGAAGATGCCCACTTCACTGCAGGCCGCCAACTACTCGGCCGCCATGCAGTATCTGAAGCTGGCCGAGAAGCTCGGCACGACGGATGCCGACAAGATCATGGCCGGCTTCAAGGCCACGCCACTGTCGGACTTCTATGCCAAGGGCGTGGTTCGCCCCGATGGCCGCTATGCCCACGATATGTATCTGCTGCAGGTCAAGGCACCAGCCGAATCGAAGAAGGCCTGGGATTACTTCAAGGTGCTCAAGACCCTGCCCGGCGACCAGGTCTTCACCACCAAGGAAGAGAGCAAGTGCGCGCTGTGGAAGTAAACCACCGCCATTGAAGAAGCAGGCGGGCTGCCTGCATGGAGCCCGGCCTCATGCATTGCGCTTCATCGGCGGCCCAGCCTTCTGGCCACATAGGCAGAAGCATCAAGCGCCCGCCTGCACCAGCATCGAGACAAGGCTTATTCGAACCCGCGCAGTTCGCACCAGTCCTCGGGCGCAGCCCTGGTGGAGCGCCACTGGTTGATGGGCGCGGCGCTGTCCTCATAACCCAGTGCCATGCCAAAGGCGATCTGGTAGCCCGGCGGCAGCGCCAGGTGCCGGCTCACAAAAGTGCTGTAACCGCGCCAGAAGCCCTGGGCACAGGTGGCCAGGCCCTTGTCGGCGGCCAGCAGCATCAGCGATTGCAGATAAATCCCCAGATCCACCCACTGCGCATGCAACATGCGTTTCTCGACGGCCACGAATACGCCGACCGGCGCGCCAAACATCTGGGCGTTGCTGGCCAGCTGCCGCAGCCGCCCAACCCTGTCCTCACGCCCCATGCCCAAGGAGCGATAGAGATCCTCGCCATTGTCGAAGCGGCGGCGGCGATAGGGCTCCCAGAGCTGAGCCGGATAGACCAGGGCCGCATCGGAATCAGGGGTCGCCTCGGACATGGCCTGGCGCAATGCCTGCAGACTTGTGCCCGTCAGTGCCATCACGCGCCAGGGCTGGAGATTGCCGCCGGAAGCCGCCAGTCCGGCCTGCACCAGCAACTCCCTGACCTGGGCCGCCCCCACCGCTCTGGACAAAAAGGCACGCACCGAATGGCGCTGTCGCAGGGCCTGTTCCACATTCATCATTGCTCGCCTTGGGTTTGAGTTGACAAGCAGTCTTGGGCGGATGGGCAGGGCTTGCGCCCCTCAAATCGACTACGGGCAAGCACCATGAAAAAAGCCAGCGACAGGCGCTGGCTTAACTATCAAAAAAGAAGCATAAATCGCTTTACAGATAAGCGTTTGAGGCCTACTTTCCTAGAATCTGGTCGATCTTGTCCTTCTGGAAGGCCTCAGGGCGCTCGGACTCGCAAGGCACACAGTCCTTGACATGGCCCTGGATCGAGAGCTTCTCGATGGCAGCCCACAGCAGTGCGATCTGCTTTTCGTGACCGGCCGCGCCTTCGGACAGCGAGCGCATGGCCTGGGCCACGGGGTCGACTTCGGCCGTCACGCCATAGGCGGTGAAGCCGCTCTTGCCGCAATCCTCGTCGACCACGACAGCCGCTTGTGCCTTGGCCTCGACCTTGGGAGCCAGCTCATGCTCGGTCACATCGGCGCTCTGCCCGGTCTTGCTGGGAATGATGCGAGCCGGAATGCCGACGGCCGTGGCACCTGCGGGCACGGGCTTGATGACCACGGCATTGCTGCCGATCTTGGCACCATCGCCCACCTCGAAGCCGCCCAGCACCTTGGCGCCGGCACTGACCACCACGTTCTTGCCCAGGGTCGGGTGGCGCTTGGCGCCCTTGTACAGCGAGGTACCGCCCAGGGTCACACCGTGATAGATGGTGCAGCCATCGCCCACCACGGCGGTTTCGCCGATCACGACACCCATGCCGTGATCAATGAAGACCTCGCGACCGATGACGGCACCGGGGTGGATTTCAATGCCGGTGAACCAGCGCCCCATGTGCGAGATGAAGCGGCCCAGCCATTTGAAGCCATGCGTCCAGCACCAGTGTGCAGGGCGCTGCAGCCAGATGGCGTGCAGCCCCGGATAACAGGTGATGACCTCCCAGGTGCTGCGGGCCGCAGGGTCGCGGTCAAGAATGCACTGGATGTCGGAGCGCAGGCGAGCAAGCATCAAATAACAACGTGAGGAAATGTTTAGCTTGTGAAGTCTAGCGGGTTGGAGGCTGGCTCTGCAGCATGGCTTTGGCAACACCGCGGAGAATATGGATTTCTTCCTGGGTCAGCTGCGCGCGGTTGAAAAGCTGGTTAAGCCGGGGCATGAGCTTCTTGGGCGCTGCCGGGTCCAGAAAACCGATATGGGCCAGGGCCTGCTCCCAATGGCCCAGCATGCCCTGCACCTGGGCCATGTCGGCGCGATGCACCTCAGGCGTGTGCTCCACCACGGGAAAGCCGCCAAGCGCCGCGCGCCAGTCATAGGCAACGACCTGAATCGCCGAGCCCAGATTGAGCGAGCCGAACTGCGGATTGGACGGAATCGACAACGCCACGTCGCAGCGGTATACATCGTCGTTGCTCATGCCAAAGCGCTCGCAGCCGAACAGAAAGGCCACGCCCTTCTGGTTGCAGACCGCAGCGGGCGTGGGCTGGTTATCGGTCAGACCGGCGTCCTCAGCAGGTACGGAGCGCGTATCCAGCTCTCCTTTCAGGAGCAACTCGAAATGCTCACGCGGCGTGCGTGTGGGCGGGCCGAAGTCACGAGGCGTCATCGCCGTGGCGCACATATGGCTGATGCCCTCCAGGGCTTCATCCAGGGTATCGACCACGCGAGCCTTGTCCAGCACGTCCAGTGCGCCGCTGGCGCGCTGGATGGTCTCTTCCTTGCGCAGCACGTTCTTATAGCGCGGGCGCACCAGCACCAGGTCGTCGAAGCCCATGGTCTTGAGCGCTCGGGCAGCCGCGCCCACATTGCCGGCATGGCTGGTTTCAATCAGTACGAATCGGGTTTTCATCAACGCAGAACAATGCAAAAGGCCCCACTTGTGGCCTTGATAAGACAGCAGCCTACGCAGCCCGTTCTCTCTCGTATCCGCAAGCGCCGCAGAGAAGACCCTCGGGTCGCCGGGACGAACAAGCAAAAAAAGCGCAGGCTGGGTAGAATTGCGCCCATTGTCGCCGCCCCGCATCGCCGGTCGCGGCTTTTACGTTCTTACCCGCGTAGTTCAGCCCAGTTTTGCTCCGGGCTGCATCGCCAACGCACTCACAATTTATGTCGAACTCCCTGCACCCCATGCTCAACGTGGCCATCAAGGCTGCTCGCGCCGCTGGCGCCCTCATCAACCGTGCCGCACTGGATGTGGAATCGGTGCGCGTTGCGCAAAAGCAGGTGAACGACTTTGTGACCGAGGTAGACCAGGCTGCCGAGCGCATCATCATTGAGACGCTGCTCAACGCCTACCCCCAGCATTCCATCCTGGCCGAAGAATCGGGCAGCGAGCACGGTGCCAAGAACTCCGACCATGTCTGGATCATCGATCCCCTGGACGGCACCACCAACTTCATCCACGGCTTCCCCGTGTACTGCGTGAGCATCGCCCTGGCCTACAAGGGCAAGATCGAGCACGCCGTGATCTATGACCCCAGCCGCAACGACCTGTTCACGGCCACCAAGGGCCGCGGTGCCTATCTGAACGAACGCCGCATCCGCGTCTCCAAGCGCACCCAGCTGCGCGACTGTCTGATCTCCACAGGCTTCCCCTTCCGCCGCGGCGACAACTTCAAGCAATACATGCTGATGCTGGGCGACGTCATGCAGCGCACCGCCGGCGTGCGTCGCCCCGGTTCGGCCGCCCTGGATCTGGCCTATGTGGCAGCCGGCTTTGCCGACGGTTTCTTTGAGTCCGGCCTGTCCATCTGGGACGTGGCTGCCGGCTCCTTGCTGGTCAGCGAGGCCGGTGGCCTGGTGGGCAACTTCACGGGCGAAGCCGACTTCCTGGAGCAACGCGAAATCCTGGCGGCCAATCCCCGCATCTACGGCTCGCTGATCCCCGTGCTCGGCAAGTACAGCAAATTCGCCAGCGCCGGCGAAAAGGCAGCCGTGCGCCAGGCCGTCAAGAGCGGTGAATTCGAAGCCCCCGCCGAAGAAGGCGCCGAGGCAGCGGCCGAAGAAGGTCAGAAGAACGCTGAATAAAAAAGGCGGTCGCCCCACGACTGCGGAAAGGGCCTGGTCCGGTGGACCAGGCCCTTTTTTTATTGCGACCGCTCCGATCCGGCCCAGCCAATGCCTCTTGACCACACGCAAGGGACAGGCGGCGGAGTCTGCGTCTCTCCACAGAATCCACAAACTCCCGGTCCAGAATCTGCCCGACGACAAATGGGCAGAACAATATGATGGATTTCTTCAGCCAGCACTGGACGCTGGCCATTGACTGGGTATCCGTGCATGCGGTGACTCCCGTGGTCAACGCACTCCATATTGCCGAGGCAGCGGGCGATCCGCGCGAGATTGCCGCCGGCATTCTGATCGCGCTGCTGCAGCTGTTTCTGATCGGCTGTGTGATGCGGCCTCTGGAGAGCCTGCTTCCCGCCGAGCGTTGGGCCGACCGCCGTCACACCACGGTGGATCGCAACTACACCCTGCTCATGCTGCTGGGCCTGTTTCCGCTGTTCAGCTTTCTGATCCTCATGCCGGTCGCCCATATGCTGGGCGGCGGACCGTCCACCTCGGAAGCCAGCGGCCTCAAGGCCTGGGTGCCCTGGTTTGAAGACCACCCCTATGTCTTGTTTGGCGTGTACTACGTGGTCTACGACCTCACGTATTACTGGATGCACCGCGCCCAGCACATCATTCCCTGGTGGTGGGCCATGCACAGCATGCACCACAGTCAGCGCCAGATGAGCTGCTGGAGCAATGATCGCAGCAACTATCTGGACGGCATGCTGCAAAGCTTTGCACTGGCCAGCGTGGGTCTGGCCATGGGCGTGGAGCCATCGGAGTTCGCCATGCTGGGCCTGCTCAGCGAGCTGGTGCAGAACTTTTCCCATGCCAATGTCGCGCTGCGTCTGGGCTGGTTGGGCAAAATGGGCGAACGCCTGCTGGTCGGCCCGCGTTTTCACCGCAACCACCACATGCTGCGCGATGCAGAGCGTCCCGAGCGCCACAACTGCAACTTCGGCCAGGTCCTTCCCTGGTGGGATCAGTTGTTCGGCACCGCTCTCTATCACGATGAAGAGCTGCGCCCCACGGGCGTAAGCGACCCGGAAGTGGATGCCGACAACGAGCGCGGCCTGATCGCCATGCAGTGGTACACCCTGAAGCGCTTCTGGGGCGCGGTGAGCTGCCGCGCCGGCTGGCGGCTGGGCGATGTGTCCTTCGGGCCGGGCTACCGCCCCATCCACGATGCCGATGACACCGTATCGGAGCAGCCTGCCAGCAGTGCCAAGCCGCAAGAAACGGCCTGAGCGCCCCAGCAGACCGTGATACTGCTTTCCCCGACTCCGCCCAGGCAGCCTTTTCCGTTGCCCCCTGGGCATGGCAGCCGTATGGCGCGCGGGAATTTCAGCGCGGCGCGAACAACCGCGTCGTCCATGTCCGACAGTTCCGATCAAGGACTGAATCAGAAAGTGTGCTTCATCCCCGCGTAGATCATGCGCGACTTGCCACCTGCGTCGGACGCTGCCAGCTGCAGGCCACCCATGCCGCCGTTCCAGAAGTTGTAGCGGCCGTTCTTCTGGTTGCGCAGCTCGATCACCGACAGGTCAAGCGCAGTGCGCTTGCTCAGCGAGTACTGGTAGCTCAGCGAGAGCATCTTCGCACCCGAGCTTGCAAGCTTGCTGCCGTTGATGTGCGTTGAAAGCGCCTGCCCCCAGGTTGCAGACAGCAGATGCGGTCCCGTGCCGTAGGTCAGCGGGATTGCATACGCCCAGCGATGCTGCGACGTCCCCGAGGCGCGGTCGGTGACCTTGTTGCGGTCGACCAGCAGACCGAACCGAACACCGCTTTGCAGATAGCTGAAAGCGAAGCGGTCGGCATCCTGGTCGAGGGAGCCCACGGTCTGACCCGGCATGCTGCCCTGGGACCTGCGCGAGAGATGGTAGTAGCCGATGCGCAACTGTCCCTTGGTATAGGTGGGGCTGATGTACCAGGTCTTGTTGCGCTTGGCCTCGGCAGATTCCGCATCGAAGGTATAGGACGCCATGCCCGAGAAGCCTCCGATGCTGGGCGCCTGGTAGCGAATGGTGTTGTTCAGGAAGCCGCCGGCAAAGTAGGCACCGTTGACGGTTCCCAGCACATTCAGCGAGTTGGCCGCATTGGGCGCGGCATCGAATGCGCCGTGGTAATCGCCCTGGAACCAGTGATGGCTGAAATACACCGATTGGCGGCCGAGCTGCAGACGCCCCAGCTGCGCGTCCCCCAGACCCACAAAGAAATTGCGACCGGCCCCGAATGTGCCGGTATCGGCGGCGAAATCCCATTCCAGCCGATAGTAGGCGCTCTTGCCGCCGCCCAGATCCTCCTTGCCATCGAGATACCAGAAGCTGGTGTTGTTGGTGAGCCGCGCGGCGCTGCGCTCTGCGCTACGGCTGTCGAGCGAGATATGGTCCATCCCCAGTTTGATCTGGCCTCCCAAGGTGACGGTGTTTTGCGCGAGAAGTGCAGGAGGTGCGACGAGCAGACCCAGGCCCAGCGCAGTTGAAAGCTTGTTCATAGTGCCTCTGTGTGATTGGAGTGTGTTTTTCATGCAGGAGTCCGCATGGCAGAACGCGTTTCGACGGGCGTACCGACGGCAGCCTTGTTCTCGCCGCCTCTGGGAAATCGTGGCTGGCAGGTTCCGGGCAAGGCCGTAGCTCCGTCGGAAAACTCGCTGTTGTGCAGGCATTGCGCAAACGCAGCCCTCTTTGCGGCCGATTGCGCCGAAAGATGCCTGGTATGGAAGACTGCGCCGGCCAGATCCGCAAGGATCAGACCCGCCGCCAATCCGAGGCGGAAGAGTCCTGCCCACTCATTTCAGCCACGCCGTCCCTGCTCGATCACAAAGCTGACCACGGTGCCGAAGGAGCCGCCGATATTGAGCGTCTGCATGCGACGCGCCTTCGGAATCTGCGTGGCACCGGCCTTGCCTGTGACCTGGCGCGCGCAATCCAGCACCATACGGACGCCGGTCGCGCCCACCGGGTGGCCGCAGCCGATCAAACCTCCACTCATGTTGACTGGGCAACGGCCATCACGGTCTATGGAGCCGTCTTCCACTGCCTGCCAGCTCTGCCCTGGCGGCGTGAGACCGAAATGATCGATCGCCACATACTCGGTGGTGGTGAAGCAGTCATGGGTCTCGATGCCGTCCAAATCTTGCGTCCCCTGTATGCCTGCGCGGCCCCATGCGTCCTCGATTGTCTGGCGCAGATGCGGAAAGACATAGGCCGACTCACGGCTCAGCTCAAACTTGTCCTTCAGGCGCAGGACGGAGTTGCGGTGTCCCCAGCCGGTGATGCGCGCGATATCCTGGAGCTGCAGGCCGTTGCGTTCTGCATAGCTACGCGCAAAGGCCTCGGATGCAAGAATCACGGCTGCCGCGCCATCGGTCACCTGACCGCAATCCTGTCTGCGGGTTCCGGGCTCCACGAGCGGATTGGCCTCTTCATCGTCGGTGAAGCTCAATTCGTTGAACTGCCAATTGCGGGTCTGGGCCAGCGGGTTGTTCCTGGCGTGGCCGTAGTTCAGTTCGGCAATACGGTTGAGGTACTTGCGATCCAGGCCGTAGCGACGCTGATACTCCTGAGCAACCGCGCCGAATGCAGCCGGCCACATGTACTGGCATTCGATGCCTTCATGTCCCTGCCAGGAGGCGGCATTCTGGTTGCGAGAGGCTTCATGTCCGGAGGTGTTCTTGAACTCCTCCACGCCAAGCACCAAAACGCAGTCGTAACGGCCCGACTCGATCTCGGCCATGGCACTGAGCACGCCCAGAGAGGACGAGGCGCAGGCCCCCTCATGGCGCATGGCGGCAACACCGTTGAGTTCGGGCACCATCTGCGCGACCATCGAACCCAGGTGCGCCTGCTGACGCTGCAGCTCGCCGAAGGCATTGCCGACATGAATGCTCTCTATCTCCGAGGCTTTCACCTGAACGGCATCGAGCACGCCGTTCACCGCCTCTGCAACCATGTCGGACAGGTCTTGCCCCTGACGCGACCATGCCCTGGCAAAGTCTGTCTGATAGCCACCCAGAATGTATGTCGCTTGTGTCATTGGTTCATCTCCTCGCTTTTTGTGGGTAGTCAGACAACCTGCTCGCCGCGCAGCTCGGACGCATCGGCCCAGCAGGCGTGCGTTCCGCTACTGATGCGATGCGGCAGGCGGATGCGCGCAACCGGTCCTCGTGCTAGGTCGCTCGCGTCGAGCACCACGCATTCCGAGCTATCGGTGTTCATGTCGGTCACGAAGCTGACCACGTAGCCGTCGTCTTCGGCGCCGGCATCGAGAGCCGGTGCCATGGGAGATTCGCTGCCGAAGCGGCCTTCGCCGAAGCGGTATTCCTGCGTCTCGCCCGTGGTGTGGTCGAAGCGCTGTATCCCGTCGAAAAGAAAGTGATCCGGGTGCGCGATCATGTTGTAGGAATAGCGATAGGGCCGGCCCCAGTGACGCGCATTGATCAGGCCGAACTCAAGATGCCTGTCAAACAGCCTCCGCTCCCCGACCTCGCCGGTGCGCAGGTTCAGACGCCATTCGTAGAGCGTCGGGCCATAGCGGTCAGGGCCCAGTGAGGCACCTGTGTTGTCATAACCCGCCCTGGGCATGGGCTGCTGCTGGTGGTATCCATGCAGCACGATCTCGTCGCCCTCTTCCCAGGCATTGAGCCAATGCAGCACATAGGTGGGACTGGCTTCGAACCATTTCACGCCAGCCTGAGGCGCATGGCGTCGCGGAACGACCGCGAAGCGGCTGGGTTTCTGATCGAAATAGCTCAGCTTGTGTTTGCCTTGCGCCAGCAGCGACTCGTCCCAATGCAATGGGAAGTCATTGAGAATCGCGAAGTTCTCGGTGAACATCATGTCGTGCGGCAGACGCGGCCCCGGCAGGGGCACCTGCACGTAATGCACCAGCTCGTCGCGTGCGTTCACCTCGCCGTAATGCATATACGGCGCCTCTTTGCTGTAGTTGAAGAACAGCAGATCGCCGCTCCTGGGGCAGACTTTGGGATGCGCCGAAATCCCGTTGTCCTCGAGCACCTGCGCTCCCCACGCGGATACGCCGAGCGGCTCCAGCGTGCGCGCATCGAAGCGGTAGGGCTCGCCGCATTGGTAGAACGTGGTCAGCGCAGAGCCCGCGTGCACGATCACATCGGTGGCCGAGGTATCCTTCAGGCCGCCGCGCGCGCCCCAGCCCGGACGCTGCGCTAGCCCCGGGTTGTCTATGAGGCCGGCGTACAGGGAACGACCCGCAGCCTGTTCCTCCTCGAAGCCCTTGGTGCGCAGAAAGCGGTTGCGATATTCCACCTGACCGTTCCTGAAACTCAGCAGATGAAGCATGCCGTCGCCATCGAAGGCATGATGCACGCCCCGGGGCTCGTGCACCGGGTTTTGCGTGTTGCGCAGGTAGACGCCGTTCAGGCGCCTGGGCACTTCACCGATCACCTCCAGCTCTGAGGCTGTGTACTCGACGAAGTTCGGCGTGAACGGGCCGCTCATGAAATTTTTGTCCCAGTTCGTGATTGTGGGTCGTATCCGCCCGACGATTTCCGTATGCATAGGAGTCCTCTTTTCAGTTTCTGGAGTGAATCGACGATGACTGCAGACTTTTGCGCGCTAACTTGAAAAGGACCTGAAGCGCGCCCGGGCTGCATCCCATTCCTGCGCCAGCTGGTCAACCACCTGCGCCACGCTCCGCACCGACTTCACGGCTCCGACACCCTGGCCTGCAGCCCATACGTCCTTCCACTTGCGTGCGCCGATGGCCCGATTGCTGTCATAAGAACGCTCGGGCACGGCGGGCATGTTGTCCGGATCGATGCCGTGGGCGCGCAGCGACGGCTTGAGCCAGCTGGCGTTGCTGCCTGTGATGCCGGCGCTCACCAGCAAGTCTTCCGAGGTGGCGGCCACGAGCATGTCCTTGTAGGCCGGCTCGGCCATGCTCTCCGTCGTGGGGATGAAGCGCGTGCCCATGTAGACGAGGTCGGCACCCGAAGCTATGGCACCCGCAACACCGAAGCCATCGCTGATGCCGCCGCCCACGATCACATGGCCGTCGAAGAACTCGCGTACCGCGCTCACGAAGGCGAATGGCGACAGATGGCCAGTGTGTCCACCCGCGCCCGCACAGATACAGGCCAGCCCGTCGGCACCTGCGGCCGCGGCCTTCTCGGCAAGACGCAGACTGATCACATCGGCAATCACGATGCCGCCGTAGCCGTGCACGGTTTCGATCACAGGCTTCGGACTGCCGAGCGCCGTGACCACCACCGGCGGCTGGTGCTTGGCAATGAGCCTCAGGTCGTCCAGCAAGCGCGTATTGGAGGAATGGGTCACCACATTGGCGCACCACGCCCCGACGGTGGAAGGGTCCTGCTCGTCGCGAGCGCGTTGCAGCTGCTGCGTGATGTTCGTCATCCAGTCGTCGAGCACCTCGATCGGGCGTGCGTTGGGCGTGGGAAACGCGCCCACGATGCCGGCCTTGCAGGCGGCCACCACAAGTTCCGGCCCGGACACCAGGAACATGGGAGCAGAGACTACGGGAATGCGCAGGTTCAGCCGGTGCGCGAGGCTGCTATTTTCGGCGGCCAGGCCGGTCCGGGCATCGGAGGGGAATGTCTGGTACATGCTGTCCCCCGTCACTCTTCGATCTTGAACCCGGAGACCTCGATCACCTTGCGCCAGCGTTGGTTCTCTTCGCGCACGAACTCGGTGAACTCCTTTGGCGACATGGGCATGGGTTCGAAGTCCATGTCGCGCCACCTGGCCCTGAGCTCCGGCGAACGCAGGATCTTGTTGATCTCGTCATTCAGACGATTCACCACCAAATCAGGTGTCGATGCCGGGGCGGCAAAGCCAGACCAGATGTAGAGATTCATCTCGGGCAACCCCTGCTCCGCAAACGTGGCCACGTTGGGTAGCAGCTCGGAGCGCCTGGGGCTGCTCACGCCAAGCACCTTGAGCCGGCCGGCATCCACCTGCTGCTTGACCGCAATCAATGGCAGGAAAGCCGTATTGACCTGTCCGCCAATCAGGTTCTGCACCGCCGAAGGCGTGCCGTTGAAAGGTACGTGGATCAGATTCAGGCCCAGCTTCTCATTGAGGATTACGCCCGCAAAATGCGATGAATTTCCGACCGTGAACGATGCATAGTTGACCGGTGTTTTCTGGCTCTTGGCCCATTGGGTGAACTCCTGAAGATTGTTCGACGGGACGGTCTTGTTGGCGGCCAGCACCAGGGTGGAGCCGACGAATCCCGTGATCTGCCGGTAGCTTTTTTCGGCGTCGTAAGGCAGCTTTTTCTTGAAGGTATAGGGATTGACGGACAACATGCTGGTATTGACCAGAAGCAGGCTGTAGCCATCGGCCGGCGCTCGCGCTGCGGCCTGCGCGGCGAGGATTCCGGCGCCGCCGGGCTTGTTGTCGATGATCATCGGCTGGCCCGTGCTCTTGCGGAATTCCTCGGCCACCTGGCGCAGCGCGTTGTCCAGCGTGTTGCCGGCGGCAAACGGCACATAGACATGCACCGGTCGGGCAGGGAACGCCTCTTCGGCAGCCATGGCCACGGGCGCAATCGCGAAGCCGGCAAACAATGCAGCGGCCAGGCTGCGCTGCATGCGATCATTTTTGAAACTGGGATACATGAGACGACTACTCCGTAAATCAGGCAATGAGACGCGCACACAGGCTTTGAACGATGAACGCCGGCTGCTCGAAGGGCAGCATGTGACCGGACTTCTCCACCCACTGCAGCTGAGCGCCGGGGATGCTTGAAGCCAGTTCCTCAGACAGGCTAGGCGGTGTGATGCGATCCTCTTTGCCACACAGCACATGCACGGGTAGGTTCAACGTCCCCAGTGCCTCGCGCAGATCGCGGCGCTGCATGATGGCGCGCGTCTGGCGGACAGCCACCTCCGCGCCGATCTTGCGCATGGCCTCGATGACCGGCTCGAGTGCATCGACCTCCTTCTCGAAAGTCCCCCAGCGCGCGGTGGCCTGTATGGCTTTCTCGAAGTCCTGTTCGAAACTGGCAATCGCTTTTTCACGCAGGGGCGCACTGGTCGGGCTTTCGGGCAGCCCCGAAGTGGAGATCAGCCATGCTTCGCGAATCGGCCGTACCGGATGGCTGAGCATTTCAAGTGCCACATAGCCTCCCATCGAGAAGCCCGCGACAAAACAAGGCGTTTGGGCCGGTATCTCGGCCAGCAACCGCCACGCGTCGCGAGCCATATCCGCTATCGAAGCCTGGGTGATCACGTCAGCCACCAGAACATGGACCTTGTCGCCCAGTTGCCGGCGCACTCCGGCGATCACGTCGTTCCAGATGCTCCTGTCATTGAGCATGCCCGGGATCAGTACCAGCGCGGCGATGCTCGCAGCACTTTGGTCATCCGGCTGCTTGGGCCTGACTGCGTTCATATCGTTTGTCTCCGTTGTCTCTATCGGTTTTCTGCTCTGCTCGTGCTCACGAACTGCTGCTGACGGATCAGGCCACCGAAGCTGTACCGACCCCGACCTGCATCTGTTCGCGCAGCACGCGCTTGAGCACCTTGCCCACCGGGTTGCGCGGCAGCTCGCCAATCACTTCCATGCGCTCGGGCAGCTTGAAGGCGGCCACCTTGCCCTCGGTCCTGAGGAACGCGACCAGCTCGGGCAGATCGGGAGGATCAGCACTGTCCTTGGGAGCTACCACGGCGCAGACCTTCTCACCCACCACATCGTCGGGCCAGCCGATCACTGCCACTTCACGCACCTTGGGGTGCGACAGCAGCAAGCTCTCGACCTCCTCGCAGGAGATGTTCATTCCGCCGCGCACGACGATGTCCTTGCAACGACCAGCAAAGCGGTAGAACTGCTGCCTGTCGCCGGCAATCTCAAACAGATCGCCGCTGCGGTAGTAGCCCAGTTCATCAAATGCACGGGCGGTAAGCTCGGGGCTGTTGAAGTAGCCCGAAAAAATCATCGGTCCCTTGAAGCGCAGCTCGCCGATCCTGCCGGGCTCACGGATTTCCTCGCCGCTGTCCACATCGACCAGGCGCGTGGCAAGCTTTTGGGAATGCACGGCATTCCAGCCAAAGCCCGGGACCCCCACGCGGGGAAAGTAGCTGGCACGCTGGTGTCGATCGGGAACGTCCTGCGGCGTAGATGACAGCGCGGCCCCTTCATTCGAGCCGAAGTAGTTGATGACCTCGATGCCATAACGCTCGGCAAACTGCTCCATGACCCAGGGCGAGAGCGGGCCGCCGCCGGAGCCTATGCGCTTGAGTCGGCTCAGGTCCAAACCTTCGAGCAGCTCAGGCGCCTTGAGCAACATGCCCAGCACCGCAGGTGCGGCCACGGTGTAGTCGGTCTGGTTGTCCTGCAGCTGCTCAATAAAGACTGTGAGATCGAATGGATGGTGATGGTGCAATCCGCCCGCCGTGAGCAGCCAGGCCATCAGACTGGTCGAAATGCCCGCCATGTTCACAAAGGGAAACGGAATCACCATCTGCACGCCTTGCGGCATCTGGCCTGCGTCGATGACACCCGCACCGACGATCAGCCATTCGTTATGGCTTCTCGGAACCCCCTTGGCGCGTGCTTCGGTGCCGGAAGTCCAGCAGACCGTGAACACGTCATCGGCGCTGAGACCGATCTGCCGCATGTGCTCGCGCATCTGCGCGTCGCCTGCCGGTGTGGTTGCGGCAAGCAATGCGTCAAGATCCGCCACGCCGCCCGGCAGCGGTTCGCCTGATCCGTCGGAGTACGACCAGATCCACTGCACTGTGGGCAGCTGCGCGCGCATCCCGACCAGCTCCTGCGCCGGCAGGTATCTGCCCAGGCGCTGAGTGGTGATGAGGCCACGCGCCGCGCTGCTCTGCACGACATACTCGATCTCATGCGCCCGATACTGCATCGGCACTGGCGAGACGACGACGCCTCCGATCGCGCAGGCCAGATAGATCGCATGCAGCTCGACACAGTTCGGCATCTGGACGACAACGACATCGTCCTTGAGCACGCCCTGGGCCTTGAGCAAGGCGCTCATGCGCCCCACTTGCTCGCGCAGCTCAGCCCAGCTCCAGCGCTGCGGCGCCTTGCCGAACAGCTTTGCACGATTGGGAGCATCGGATACGGCAAACAGTGACGGTTGGCGCGCGGCAGTGTCGAGAAAGATCTCGCCGATGGTTGATTGGCCCCACCAGCCTTTGGCGAGGTATTCATCGATGGTTGTCTGTTCTACCAAAATCATGACCGCTCACTTCCACTTGTCCAGATTGGACTGGCTCACATAGGTTGCATGGAAGCCGTGCGGCACGCGACGCGGCAGCAGGATGCGCGCCACCGGGCCGTCAGCCATGCGGCTGCCCTTGGCGTCGAAGACCTGGACTTCCGACTGCTGGGTGACCGGGTTCCAGACAAACATCACGAGGTAACCGTCGTCCTCGCCGGTGGCGTTGTCGCGTGGAGCGAAGCCACCCTCGTTGTAGAAGTAATGCGGGCCTGCGCTGTAGGCCACATAGCCGCCGGTTTCGAGGTCGTACTTCACCAGCCCTGGAAAGCGCGGCTCCTCACGCCCACCCTGCGGAAAGATCACGTGGTAGGACCAGCGGTTCTTGCGGCCCTGGTAGGCGCTGTTGATGACAGGGAACTCGGTGTTGAGCACATCGTCGATGACACGCTCGCTGGTCTTGCCCGTTTCCAGATTGAAACGCCACTCGTAGAGCAGAAAATCGCGTTGGCGCATATGGATGGTGCGTTCAAGACGCTCCGAGTCCAGGCTGCCGTCGTCTTTCTCGTGCATGCGGTAAGGCGTGCCTATCATCACCACCTCCTGGCCTTCCTCCCAGGCATTCACGACGTGCAGCATGTAGGTCGGCCTGGCTTCAAACCAGCGCACATCCGAGGCATTGCCGTAGCGGGGGATGACGCCAAAGCGCGATGGCTGGTCCGCAAAGAAGCGCACCTTGTAGCGGCCGATCGCCAGCGCTTCGGGGTCGGGGCGAAGCGGAAAGTCATGCAAGATGGAGTAGTTCTCGGTGACTGCCATGTCATGCGGCAAGCCCGGCCGGGACAAGGGCACATCGATCATGTGGCACAGCTTGCGCTGTGCGTCCACCACGCCATAGCGCATATAGGGCGGCTTGGTGTCGTAGTCGAAGAACACCAGCTCGCCGGTGTGCTCGTCAGGCCGCGAGTGCGCTGACAGGCGCTTGATCCGGCCGTCGGCATCGCCGTTGCCGACGGTCTCCAGCGTGACGGGGTCGAGCGAATACGGCAGACCCGAGCGATACCACATGGCCAGCAGACGACCGGCATGGAACTTCACGTCGGTATTGGCCGTGTTCTTGAGTGGCTGCTCGGGAGTATCGGCGCGCGGGGCCTCCTTGAGTCCCTTCCACAGCGCATGTCCTGCAGCCTGCTCTTCCAGCAATCCCTCGGTCCGCACCCACTTGTTGCGGTAGCTTGCCCGACCGCGCTCGAAACGCACTGCGTGCAGCATGCCGTCACCGTCGTAGGCGTGATAGCGCCAATCAGGAGGGTAGAAGGCATTGGGCCCGTTACGCACATACAGACCATTCAGATCGACTGGAAGCTCTCCGATCACCTGGAGATTGTCCCAATGGTCTTCCTGGTGAACCGGTGCATTGTTGCCGTTCAACGCAGGGATATCGTGCACAGGTATATCTGCTACATCCATTTGTCTCGCTCCTGTTTGTCGCCCATCAATCAGGCGTCAAATCAGTGTAGGAGCGGGTCGTTGTGAAGCACCGTAGAATTTCGATATTCCATATTTGATATCAATTTTTCAAAATCTATGGATAACACCTGGAACAGATGCGTACCTGCTGGCCTAGAGGAATACGCCGGAGACAAACAGTTCGCCACCACGCTGGCACGCGGCCTGGAGCTTTTGCATTGCTTTACGCCTGAACGCCCGATTCTTGGCAATGGCGAAATGGCCAGCATGCTGGGCCTGCCCAAGGCCACCATTTCACGGCTCAGCTACACACTGCTGTGCCTCGGTTATCTGGCCACCACCGAGTACTACGGCAAGTACCGTCTCGGCCCTGCAACGCTATCCCTGGGCTATCCGCTTCTGGCCCAGTACACGCTGCGCAGAAGCGCCAGACCACTCATGCACAAGCTGGCCACGGCCTTGGGCTGCAGTGTGTCCATAGGGATTCGCGACCGCTATTCCATGGTCTACATCGAAGTCGTGCGCGCCAGCCGCGGTCTGGTCTATTCCCACGATATCGGCAGCACGCATCCGCTGCTGGGAACTGCCATGGGAAGAGCCTATCTTCTTGGATGCACGCCTGCCGCCCGCGAAGCCTTGATCAATCAGATCAAGATCAAGGATCCACAGCAGTGGCAGCAGCATGAGAAAAAAGTGCTGGAAAACTTCAGCGACTACCCTCAGTTCGGTTGCTGTACGTCGGTCGGCGACCTGATTTACGACGTTCAGGCTGTCGCCGTACCTCTGGGACGGGTTCACGGCATAGACGTCGCCGCGATCAGTTGCACGTTCCAGGGGCGCACCCTCGATCTCAACTGGCTCAGGCACGAGATTGCGCCACAGCTTCAGGCCATTGCCTGCGAGATCTCGTAACGGCTTGCCGGCAGGGCTTCGGCATCCTCATCCGGATTCAACTTGGGTGGCTTGGGCTGAGCCATCGCGCAAGCCAGATCAAGCGAAGATTGTGACTGCCGACCCGCGCCTCGTCGTCATGGCTCGAATGCAGGCCTGTTGCCTACCTCGACAAAAGCGGCACAAGAACCAGCTTTTTCCCTTCACGGATAATGCATGGTTTAGCGCCCGCCCAGCACCGGCGTAGCGCCCCCTGTTTTGCATACCGCTGAAGCGATGACCCAGAAAAGCACAGAATCCCCGTCGCTGGCCAATTTTCCCGATATGACTGACCTGTCGGCACATACGCCGATGTTCCAGCAATATCTCCCAATAAAAGCGCAGTATCCCGACACCCTCGTTTTCTATCGCATGGGTGACTTTTACGAGCTGTTCTTTGGTGATGCCGAGAAGGTCACGCGCCTGCTGGACATCACGCTGACCTCGCGCGGCCAGACAGCCGGTCAACCCATTCCCATGGCGGGCGTGCCTTTCCATGCACTCGAGAACTATCTGGGCCGCCTGATCAAGATGGGCGAGTCGGTGGCGATCTGTGAGCAGGTCGGAGAGATTGGCGCAGGCAAGGGCCCGGTCGAGCGCAAAGTGGTGCGTGTGGTCACGCCCGGCACGCTGACCGATAGCGAACTGCTGTCCGACAAGAGCGAAGCCATTCTGGTCGCCGTGCACACCGCCGGTCGCCAGCGCTGTGGACTGGCCTGGATGGCCGTGACCCAGGGCCGCATCCACATGGCCGAATGCGCGGCCGATGAACTGGGTGCCTGGCTGTCGCGCATTGCGCCCAGCGAGGTGATCTACAGCGCAGGCGTTACCGAGCGCTTCGAGCAGGCATTGTTTGCCGTCAAGCACAGCAGCGCCATCAGTTGCCCTCTGTCTCCTCGCCCCGACTGGCAGTTCGACTCTGGTCTGGGCGAGCGCAAGCTGCTGGAGCTGCTGGGCGCGGCCAGCCTCAAGGCCTGGGAGGCCGAAGGCCTGCCGCTGGCCCATGGCGCCAGTGCCGCACTGCTGTCCTATGCAGAACATACCCAGGGCCGCAACCTGACCCATATCCACGCCATCCAGGTGCAGCGCGACGACGAGCTGATTGCGCTGCCGCTGGCCACGCGCCGCAATCTGGAGCTGGTCAAGACGCTGCGCGGCGAAGATTCGCCCACGCTGTTCTCTTTGCTGGACAGCTGCATGACAGGCATGGGCAGCCGTCTGCTCAAGACCTGGTTGCTGGAGCCCGAGCGCAATCGCAAGTCCGCCATGCAACGCCTGGAAGCGATTGGCGTGCTGCGCGGCACCGGGGCAGGCACGGCCCCCTGGCAAGCCCTGCGTGCCGAGCTCAAGGGCGTGAGCGATGTGGAGCGCATTACCGCCCGCATCGCCCTGCGCCAGGTGCGCCCGCGCGAGCTGGTAGGTCTGTCCAAAACACTGGAAAAATCAAAGCTGCTGGCGCAATCCGGACAAGCTCCATCCGCCTATCTGACGCAGATCTTCAGCGACCTGATTCCGCCTGAAGGCTGCGCCGAGCTGCTGGCCCGCGCCATCATGGAAGAGCCCGCAGCGCTGGTGCGCGACGGCGGCGTGATTGCCACGGGCTTTGATGCCGAACTCGATGAGTTGCGCGCCATCCAGAACAACTGCGACGAGTTTCTGCTGGAGCTGGAGGCCAAGGAAAAGCTGCTCACCGGCATTCCCAATCTGCGCGTGCAGTTCAACAAGGTGCATGGCTTCTATATCGAGGTCACCAACAGCTACAAGGACGCGGTACCCGAGCGTTTTCGCCGCCGCCAGACGCTCAAGAACGCCGAGCGCTACATCACGCCCGAACTCAAGGCCTTCGAGGACAAGGCCTTGTCGGCCCAGGAGCGAGCGCTGCAGCGCGAGAAGTTCCTGTTCGAGCAACTGCTCGACCAGCTTCAGCCCCATGTCCCCCAGCTCACGCGCGTGGCCCAGGCGATTGCCGCACTGGACGTTCTGTGCACGTTGGCCGAGCGCTCTCTGACGCTGAACTGGGCCGAGCCGCAGTTCGTCAGCCAGCCCTGCATAGAGATCGAGGCCGGTCGCCACCCCGTGGTGGAGGCACGCATGGCCGAGACCTCCAGCGGCAGCTTCATTGCCAACCACACGCGCATGAACCTCAACACGCGCATGCAGATCATCACCGGCCCGAACATGGGCGGTAAATCGACCTATATGCGCCAGGTGGCCTTGATCGTGCTGCTGGCCAGCATGGGCAGCTATGTGCCGGCCAGCGCTTGCCGCCTGGGGCCCATCGATGCCATCCACACGCGTATCGGCGCCGCCGACGATCTGGCCAATGCCCAGTCCACCTTCATGATGGAGATGACCGAGGCCGCGCAGATTCTGCATTCGGCCACGCCCCACTCCCTGGTGCTGATGGACGAGATCGGCCGCGGCACCAGCACCTTCGACGGACTGGCCCTGGCCAGCGGCATTGCGAGCCAGCTGCATGACAAGACCAAGGCGTTCACACTGTTTGCCACGCACTACTTCGAGCTGACCGAGCTGCCCGCCAAGGCCAAGGCCGCCGTCAACGTGCATGTCAGTGCCGCAGAATCGGGCAGCGACATCGTGTTTCTGCACGAGATTCAGGCCGGCCCCGCCAGCCGCAGCTACGGTATCCAGGTGGCCAAGCTGGCCGGCATGCCGGCCAGCGTTCTCAACCATGCGCGCCATGCGCTGGAAGCCCTCGAATCCCAAGCCGGCGAGAACGATCTGCAGGTCAATCTGTTCGATGCACCGGAGCTGGTGGACGCCAGCGCCGCGCCCAGCCCGCTGGACCAGGCCATGGCCGCCCTCAACCCCGATGCACTGAGCCCGCGCGAAGCGCTGGAAATGCTCTACCAGCTCAAGAAGCTGAGCACCAGCGCCGCTTAAGAACACGTTCCAAGCCTTGTGCACTCAAGCCCGGGCCCGATCTCTTCGGGCCCGGCTTGCGTTCAGGCCTCCAGCAGTTGCTGTTGTCGCTCCTGCACGGATGGGCGGCTCTGGGGCCTGTCACCCAGCTTGAAGGCAGACACCTCGGCCATCAGACGTGCGGCCTGCTCGCGCAGGCTGACTGCCGCAGCGGCCGACTGCTCGACCAGGGCGGAGTTCTGCTGCGTGGCATCATCCAGCCCGGCCACGGACTGGTTGATCTCGGCAATACCGCGTCCCTGGGTCTGCGAAGCGCCGCTGATCTCCTCGATGATGCCCGTCACCCTGGCCACGGCATTCAGCAGTTCCTGCATGGTGGCGCCCGCATGCTCCACCTGCTGCGATCCGCTGCCCACCTGGGTCACGGAGTCGGTGATGAGCTGGCGCACTTCCTTGGCCGCTTCGGCCGAGCGCTGGGCCAGACTGCGCACCTCGGCCGCCACCACGGCGAAGCCCCGGCCCTGCTCGCCGGCACGCGCGGCCTCCACCGCCGCATTCAGCGCCAGGATATTGGTCTGAAAGGCAATCGAGTCGATCACACCGATGATGTCGGCAATCTTGCGCGAGGCGTGGTTGATGCCTTCCATGGTCACCACCACCCGCTCGAAGGCCGCACCGCCGCGCTCGGCCACGCCGCGCGCCGACTGCGCCAGCTCGCCCGCACTGCGCGTGGCCTCGGTATTGGCCTGCACGCTGTCCGTCAGCACCGACAGCGATGCCGCCGTCTGCTGCAGGGCGCTGGCTGCCTGCTCGGTGCGCAGGCTCAGATCCTGGTTGCCCTGGGCCACCTCTGAGCTGGCCACGGAAATCGAATCGGCGGCCTGGCGCACGGCCCCCACCATGCGCTCCAGCGACGAGACAAAGCGGTTGAAGGCCGAGGCCAGCGCCCCCACCTCGTCATTGCTCTCCACCGGCATGCGACGGCTCAGATCTCCATGGCCATCGGCAATCTCCTCCAGCATTCGCGCCGCGCGTCCCACGGGTGCCGCAATCGCCCGGCTCACCAGCCAGATCACCAGCAGGCCAATGCCGCCGCCCACCAGGCCGGCCACGGCCGAGGTCAGCGCAATGGTGCGGCGCACGCCGCCCAGCACCTGGGCCTCGGGCAGCTCGGCAATCACATACAGGTCCAGCTCGGGCACGTAGGAGGAGGCAATCAGCTGCCGGCCCGAGGGTGCCTCGTACATGGCATGGGCAAAGCGCTCGCGGTTCAGCAGCGCAGCGCTGAGCCCGGCACTGAAGCCGGGCCGGTCCTTGAGCCAGTGCTTGCCGTCCACCAGCGCCGGGTCTCGATGCACGAGAATGCTGCCGTTGCCGCGCACCAGGGAGACCGAGCCGGACTCGCCCACCTGGTAGGCGCGCACGGCCTGCGCCAGCTCATCCACCGACAGGCCCAGGCCCGCAATGCCCTGCCTGCCCTGGCCGGCATCGAAGCGGACATTGATGAACAGCATATAGGCGTTGGAGCTGACGTCCTTGTCGATCTCCAGCACCTGCGACTTGTCGCCGGCCAGCAGCTCGTAGAACCACTGGTCGCCCTGGCCCTTGGGCGCCAGCCTGCGCGTCACCCCCTGCTCGCCAAAGTACTGGCCCGTGGTGCCCGACACCCAGAACACCGATGAGGCACCGGCCTGCTGCTTGACCGCCTGGGCGTATCTGGCCCACGCGGCATTCCCGTCCTCGGGTTCGCCCGCAGCTTCCCAGTCCAGCACATAGCTGTTGCCAGCCAGGGATCTGGCCATGGCCAGCGGCGTGCCGATCTGGCGCAGGATGTCGTTGCGGATCTCCCCCACCACGGCCGGCAGCTCCTGCCCCACTACGCGCTCACGCAGGCTGGCGCCTGTCAGCACAAAGCCCAGCGTCGTGGAAATCGCCACGAACAGCAGCAGGCAGGCCAGCATGCTGGACATGAGCTTGGTCCGTATCGACAGGTTGCGAAATGCGTGCATGGGAGGCCCTCTTCTAACCAGCTGTAAGCAAGTGTTCTTCAAGGGGCGGCATCTTCTCACGCATACAGGCCCTGCATCTCAGGGACTTCCTCAGCCCGGCCCTGCACCGGGGCATGAACGGGGCTCCGGCAACAGTTACAGGGCCGCCACCGACGTTATTAAAACCCTTCTAAAATCACGTGGCAGCCTGCGTTTACAGCTATCTATTTAGAAGCATTCAGCGCTTGCTGCGCCTGACATCCATACGTTTTTCATTATTGTCTCTATCACCCATGACATACTGCGTCGCCCTCAAGCTCAACGCCGGCCTGGTGTTTCTGTCCGACTCCCGCACCAATGCAGGACTCGACCAGATCAGCACCTTCCGCAAGGTCATGCTGTACGAGCAACCGGGTGAGCGCTTCATGGTGCTGCAATCGGCCGGCAATCTGTCCATCACCCAGTCGGTGCGCGAGCTGCTGGAGAGCTTTCAGCTGCACGACACGACCACGGACGAGATGCTGACCATCTGGAATGTGCGCAGCATGTTCGATGCCGCACGCGTGCTGGGCGCTGCCGTGCGCCATGTGCATGAGCGCGAGGCCACGGCCCTGCAGCGCGCCGGGGTGGACTTCAATGTCTCCATGATTTTTGGCGGCCAGATCCAGGGCGAGCGCATGCGCCTGTTCCAGGTCTATTCGGCGGGCAACTTCATCGAGGCCACGGGCGAGACGCCCTACTTCCAGATCGGCGAATCCAAGTACGGCAAGCCCGTGCTGGATCGCGTCATCACCTCCGAAACCCCGCTGGACGAAGCCGCCAAGTGCGCGCTGGTGTCCATGGACAGCACGCTCAAGTCCAACCTCTCGGTGGGCCTGCCGCTGGATCTGATCGTCTACGAGAACAACCGCTTCGCCACGGACCGCATTGTCTGCCTGGACGCCGACAATCCCTATCTGCGCATGCTGCACGACAGCTGGGGCGAGCGCCTGCGCCATGTCTTCGACAGCATCGAGGACCCGGCCTGGGATGGCGGCCAGACCGATACGCCGATTCGCATCCACAGCCCGCGCGCACATCCGTTGGTCAAGGTCGGCGCGCCCGTCGCCTCGCGCTCGGCCCATGGCCTGGGTGCGGGCAACTGCCCGCCCGCCGCGCTGCGCCAGCCCGTGGTGCCGGCTCAAGCCGGCCTGAGCATGGCCGATGAATACCAGCGCCTGCAGAGCGCCGAAGAACAGGCACGCATGCAAAGACAGGCGGCGCTGTCCAGGCGCTAAACTGATCGACGCATCCAACGCCCCCACGGGGCGTTTTTACTGTCCAGCCCGTTCAGCGCCATGTCCCAGCCCACTGCCACCGCCAGCACGACGAACACCCTGCCTGTGGTCTTCGCGCATGCCAACAGCTTTCCCATAGGCACCTATCGCCTGCTGTTTTCGCTGCTGCGCCAGCGGGGCATCGACGCCGGCGGCGTGCAGCGCTTTGGCCATGATCCGCAGCGCCCCGTCACCAACCACTGGCCGCATCTGGTGGACGAGCTGATCGAATACATCGAGCAGCAGGTCGAGCGGCACGGCCGGCCGGTCTATCTCGTGGGCCACTCGCTGGGCGGCATTCTGAGTTTTCAGGCGGCCTCCAAGCGCCCCGATCTGGCGCGCGGCGTGCTGCTGATCGACTCGCCCCTGCTGGGCGGCTGGAAGGCGAACGCCGTGGGCCTGGCCAAGCAGACGCAGATCGTGGCCTCGGTCTCCCCCGGCAAGATCAGCCAGCGCCGGCGCACCACCTGGGCCAGCAACGAGGAGGCGCTGGAATATTTCCGTGGCAAGAAGGCCTTTGCCCAGTGGCACCCGCAGGTGCTGCAGGACTATGTGCAGCACGGCCTGGAGGACGACCAGGGCAAGCGCAGCCTGCTGTTCAGGCGCGAGGTGGAGACCGCCATCTACAACACCCTGCCCAGCAATCTCAACAACCAGCTCAGGCGTCACCCGGTGCGCTGCCCGGTGGCCTTCATCGGCGGTCGCTCGTCGGTGGAGATGCGCCAGGTGGGCATGGAGATGACGCAGCGCATCACCCGCGGGCGCATCACCATGCTGGACGGCGGCCATCTGTTTCCCATGGAGCGGCCCGAGGCCACTGCCGCCGCCATCGAGGCTTCGCTGCTCAATATGGAGCAGACCATTTTGCAGAAATCCACTGGAAGCACTCACAAATAAGTAGCTTCTTGCGCTTTTCAGATAACGATTTCAGCATCAAAACTATCTGAAACTCAATCAAAACAAGCGCTAGCAGCTATGAAAAAAGCCGCTTGCAATCACGCAAGCGGCTTTTTTTGCGAACAGCGCCAAGGCACTCAATGGTGCCAGTCGACGATGCCGGTATAGGCGGTCACCAGCACGATGATGCCGAAAACGATGCGGTACCAGGCAAAGGGCACAAAGCTGTTGGTGGAGATAAAGCGCAGCAGCCAGCGCACGCACAGCCAGGCGCTGATGAACGAGAAGATCAGGCCCACGGCAAACAGCGGCACATCCGCCATGGACAGCAGCGCGCGCTCCTTGTAGAGGCTGTAGACGCCCGCACCGGTCAGCGTGGGCATGGCCAGGAAGAACGAGAAGTCCGTGGCCGCCTTGCGCGACAGGCCCATGAGCATGCCGCCGATGATGGTGGAGCCGCTGCGGCTGGTGCCGGGCACCAGGGCAAAGCATTGCACCAGGCCGACCTTGAGCGCATCGAGCGCCGTCATATCGTCCACCGACTGCACGCGGGTGGCGGCGGCCGGGCGCTTCTCGGCCCAGAGAATCACGAAGCCGCCAAGGATGAAGGTGGTCGCCACGATGACCGGCGTGAACAGATGCTCCTGCACGTATTTGCCGAACAGCAGCGCCAGCACCACGGCAGGCAAAAAGCCGATGAGGACGTTGAGCGCGAACTTCTGCGCCTGGCGGCTGCTGGGCAGCTCCACCAGCGTGTCGCGGATCTTCTGCCAGTACACCAGCATCACGGCAAAGATGGCCCCGGTCTGGATCGCAATCTCAAACACCTTGGCCTTGCCGCCGACGAAGCCCATCAGCGACCCCGCCAGGATCAGGTGGCCGGTTGAGGAAATCGGCAAGAACTCGGTCAGCCCTTCCACAATGCCCATGATGGCGGCCTTGACCAGCAATAAAGTATCCACGCGAATCGTCCTTTGGGTGCAGGGTTGAAGCAAAACCGTTCATTATCCGCTCGCCATTTTCCCGCTCGTGCTCACAAGACCTTTTCCGGCCGCCGATCGACAGACAATCGCAAACTTTTACAAGACATGGCTTCTGGCGATGGGCAAAGTCACGCGCCTGTGCTGCAATAGCTGCGCGCCGGCTGTCGGCGTTTTTCAAAAATCACACCATCATGAAAAAATTTGTGGTCCTGGCTGTCGTGTCCCTGGCCTGCAGCATGAGCATGGCTGCCGGCGACAAACCCAAAACCGCCCAGCAGCAGCTCATGGGCACCTGCAACACCGAAGCCACCGGCAAGAAGGGTGATGAACGCAAGGAGTTCATGAAGTCCTGCCTGTCCGACGGCAAGAAGCGTCAGCAGGAACGCATGAAGAGCTGCAATGCCGACGCCGCCGGCAAAAAGGGCGACGAGCGCAAGGCCTTCATGAGCGAGTGCCTGAAGAAGGACTGAGCCGCCTGAGCGGCTTTGCCGCTTCCGCGCAGCGCGCAATGCACAAAGCCACCGCAAGGTGGCTTTGTGGTTTTAGGCTGAGGCAGCTGCCAGGGCCGTTCGCCGGGCGCGGCGCTTTTTCCACCAGATGACGACGCCGGTGATGGACAGCATGGCCACCATCACGCCGACCACCGATATCAGCACACGCCCGAAGGTGCCCAGGATGCGACCGCTGTGCAGCGGCAGCTGCAGCTGCACGAAGACATCGGCTCCCGTGCCATGCCAGGGACGATAGCTGCCCAGTACCTCGCCGCTTTCCGAGCTCACATAGACATTGGACAGCCCCATGCCCATGGCCCCGGTCTCGTCGTCGGGATCGAAGAAGGACACGTTGTAGAACGGGAAATCCCCGCCATACCAGATACCTCCGGCCTCAGTCTTGATGCCCAGCCGCACCGCCTCCCTGCGCGCGATCTCGATGGCCGTGGCAAAGCCGATCCTCGGCTCGATAAAGCTGCCAAAAGGTGCCGGCTTGAGCGTCTCGTAAGGGCCGGGCGTGGTGGTCGAGACCTTGCTCATCACTGGGTAGAACACCTCGCGGTAGAGATTGATCGAGAACGAGGTAAAGGCCACGATGACGATCACGCCCCAGATCCACAGCCCGCCGGCGCGGTGCAGATCGAAATTGAGCTTGTAGGCACCGGCACCCCAGCGTATACGCCAGGACGGCATCCAGCGCGCCCACCAGGACTTGCCGCCAGCCTTGGCGGGGGCATCCTGCGCCCCGGCCGCAGCCGCCTTCTTCTTCACCGGCAGGGTCAGCACCAGTGCCCAGAAGCTGTCGGCCAGCCACAGCAGCGCGAGACCGCCCATGAACCAGTAGCCCCAGCGGTTGCTGCCCGCAAACGTGGGGCTGAGCAGGCTTTCATGCAGATGGCGCAGCCAGGGCATGAGATTGCGCCAGCTCAGGGCCAGGCTCTTGGAGTCGCGGTGGCCGGTGATGGCTCCCGTCACCGGGTCCACAAACACCGTGTTGTAGCCCAGCACATGGGGCTTGCCCGTGGCCTGGTCCACCAGCGGGCGCACCAGAAAGGAAGCCGCCTCGCCCTCGCGCAGGCCCAGGCTCATATACGAGATCTCGACGCGCGCATCGGCCGCCTGCACGGCCTGGGCCAGTTGCAGCGGCGTCTGCAGCGGGCCGCGTCCCGGCGTGTGCAGCATGTCGGCATTGAGCCAGTCGTCGATTTCATGATCCCACGAGAGCACCGCTCCCGTGAGACCGGTCATGACCAGGAAAGCCGCGAGAAACAGGCCTACCCAGCGATGAACCACGGTCCACAGAGCGCGCATCAGAAGTCCACGCTGGCGGTCAGCGAGAAGGTACGCGGTGCACCCTGGACCAGATAGCCATTGGTGGCATAGCCGCCGACCGAGGCCCAGTAGTTGCGGTTGGCCACGTTGTCCACGCGTGCATTCAGGGTCACCAGCTTGCCGCCGACGTCCATCAGGTAGCGGGCGCCCAGGTCAAAGCGGGTCCAGGCCGGCACGCGCTGAGTATTGCCTGCATTGGCGTACTGCGCGCCGGTATACATCAGTCGTGCATTCAATGCCAGACCGCGCACGCCCGGCACATCCCAGTCAGCGCCGATATTGGCCTGACTGCGGGGCACGCCCACCACGCGCTTGCCGTCATTGGCGCCACTCGCAGTGGTCAGGTATTCGGCGTCCAGCAGGGTCAGGCCGCCGAGCACGCGCAGGCCCTTGACGGGCTCGCCGAACACATTGAACTCCAGACCGCGGTTGCGCTGCTTGCCGAACACGCCGTAGACATTGTTCTCCACATAGGCGCTGGGCATGCTGGTGGTGAAGAAGGAGGCGCTGGCACCGATATTGCCGCCGTCGTATTTGAGGCCCACCTCTTTCTGACGGGAGACATAGGGAGCGAACACCTGGCCTGCATTGCTGACGACCTGACCACCGTTGGTCATGGGCGCGCTGCCGCCCTTGGCCAGCCCTTCGATGTAGTTGGCATAAGCCGACACCTCGGGGGTCAGCTTGAACACCAGGCCCGCCACCGGCGTCACGCGGCTCTTGTCGTAGCTGCCCGAGCTCGCGCCCGTCGTGGCATCGAAGCCATCGACCTTGATGGTCTGGTAGCGCATGCCCACCGTCAGCAGCAGGCGCTCGTCCATGAAGCCCAGGGTATCGGCCAGCGCCAGGCTGCTGGTCTTGATGCGCTCGGTCTCGCGCGGGCTGCCCAGTATGCCGCCCAGTCCGTTATAGGCAGGCGCAGGCAGGGCCACCGGGTTGTAGATGTTGTTGCTCTGGCCGGTTGCATAGTTGTAACCCCAGGCATTGCGCTCGCTGGAATCGAAGGCCGACAGCGAAGCCACCACCGAGTGCTTGACCGCGCCGGTCTCGAACTTGCCACGCAGGCCCAGCTCGCCGGTCTTGACGCGGTTCTTGCGCGTGTTGTCGAAGCGGTTGACCGTGGCATCGCCAGCCGCGCTGGACAGCGTCAGGCCCGAGAGCGCATTGTCCTCGCTGCCCCGGCGCATGCCCACAGCGGCCCAGCCGGTCCATTGGTCGTTGAAGTCGTATTCCCCTCGCACGGTGCCGAACAGGTCGCGGCTGTTGGAGTAGGTCCAGGGCTGGGCGTAGTTGGTCTTGCTGTCAGGAGCTGCCGGAATGGGCAGATTGCCCGAAGGGGTCAGCGAGGGGCGCGGCGCCGTCAGCTTGTGCTCCTGCCAGCCCAGATCGGCCGACAGGCGTGCACGGCTGCTGCGCCAGTCCAGGCCCAGCGAACCGACAGTGGTGTGAACCTTCTCACCGCTCACGCCGGTGCCGCCGCTGCGGCGCGCAAGATTCAGGCGCACACCGGCTGCATCGTCGGGGCCGAAGCGGCGGGCCACATCGGCTGCGGCATAAGCCTGCCCGCCGCTGGCGCCACCCAGGGTGACACGATTGAGCGGCTCGTTGCCGGCGCGCTTGGGCACCACATTGATCAGGCCGCCCAGACCTCCGCCGCTGACGCTGCCCGCACCCGCGCCACTGAGAAAGGCATTCGCTCCGCGAAACACTTCCACGCGCTCCACGAACTCCGACGCCATGTACTGGCGCGGCACCAGACCGTACAGGCCGTTATAGGCCACATCATCGGAATACAGCACAAAGCCGCGCACAAAGTAGGCCTGCTGGAAATTGCCGAAGCCGCGCGCCGAGCGCACGCCCGCATCGTTGAGCAGCACGTCGCCCACGCTCTTGGCCTGCTGATCCTGAATCAGATCACTGGTATAGCTGGTGGCGGAAAACGGAGTCTCCATCATGTCCTGGTTTCCCAGCACGCCGACACGCGCGCCGCGCGCCACCTGCCCGCCCGCAAAAGGCTTGGCCAGACCCTGGGCCGAAGCATCGGCGCTGGCCTCCACGGTCACGGTCTGCAGGGCAGCCTCTGATTCAGTGCTGGAAGTCTGGGCAAAAACAGTCTGCTGGCTGCACAGTGCGAGGGCAGCCAGGGAAATCGGTCGCAGCAGGAACATTTTTTAAATTATTGAGAATGATTTTCAGAATCGTTAATTTTAGTAATCAACCCAGCCAACGATGTCAAACACCCTGGAGCCTCAACGGGAACCACGGCAAACTGCCAAGCCTGAAGCCGCCGCGTGGTATGTGTGCGCGCACAAACCAGGCAACCACACCAGTCACACCCACGGAGTTGCAGCTGGCTCCCGGCTTCTGTCACTTCGTCGCAAAGCGCTGGCCGCCAGCAGGCCCGGCTTGCACAGTCATGTGCAAGCACCAGGAGCCAGCCATGACACTCACACCTCTGATTGCCTTTCACATGGGTTGCGCCATCGCAGCCACCTTGACCGGAGCCATTGCACTCTGGGCCAGGCGCCATGCCGGCCCCCTGCCCTGGGTGCACAGAATTGCAGGCCGCGGCTTTGTGCTGCTCATGTTGGCCACCGCCATCTCCGCGTTGTTCATACGCGACTTCAGTCTGCCCAACTGGGCAGGCTTCACGCCCATCCATCTGCTGATCCCCGTGACGCTGGGTGGCCTGGCACTGTCCTTCTGGCATCTGGCCCATCGACGCATCGGCCAGCACCGCAGCGTCATGCGCAAGCTGTACTTCGGCAGCTGCGTGGTCGCAGGGCTGTTCACGCTGCTTCCCGGCCGCCTGCTCGGCAATCTGCTGTGGCAAGGACTGGCCTGATCCCCGCATTCATCCCAAGCACTACAAGGAAAAGACATGAACCCGATCTCCGAAGACGCTCTGCACCAGCAGGCACGCCGCCGCGCCGGCATGAAGCTGGGCTGGTATATCCATGCTGCGGTCTATGCCGCAGTAAATCTGGGACTGATGACCCTGGCTCTGAGTCAGGGACGGCACTGGGCCGTCTACCCGGCTCTGGGCTGGGGTCTGGGCCTGCTGATACATGGCGCCGTGGTCTGGCTGCTGGCACCCGGCAGCCCGCTCTTTCAGCAGTTGCTGGAGCACGAGCTGAAAACGCTGAAGCGCAGCGAAAAGCGCTAGTTGCCGGATCCCCCATCACCTACCATGCCTGTCATGTCCATGTTTGCGCCCGCCCCCCTGCTTCGTCACGCCGGCATCACCGTGGCGGCCTGCCTGCTGATCGCCGCGGCCCTGACCGCTCTGGGCCAGAGCCTGTGGGATGTCAACCTCGCCTACTCGCTGGCCATAGGCCTGATCAGCTGGCTGAGCATTGATCTGCTCAGGCTGCGCTGGCGCGAGTCCGACCAGATCCCCTGGCCGCGCGGCATGCGCGGCATGGCCGTGGTGCCGCTGGGAATTGCAGCAGGCCTGGTTCTGGGCAATCCGCTGGGTAGCCTCTATGTTCAGCAGTTCCATCCCGAACTGCCCGCCGCAGGCCGGCCCTCGCTATGGCTGCCGTTTGCCATCACCATGGCGACCAGCATTGCCATGTCCTGGGGCTTTTATGTGGTGGGCAAGTCGCGCCATCTGCAAATGCAGGCAGAGCAGGCCCAGCGCCAGGCCGCCGAAGCCAGGCTCAGCCTGCTGCAGGCCCAGCTGGAGCCCCATATGCTGTTCAACACCCTGGCCAATCTGCGTGTGCTGATCGCCAGCGATGCGCCACGCGCCGAGCAGATGCTCGACCATCTGATTGCCTACCTGCGTGCCACGCTGGCCGGTTCACGCAGCGGCACCCACAGTCTTGCCAACGAATTTGCCTTGCTGACCGACTACCTGGCCCTGATGCAGATCCGCATGGGCGACCGGCTCAGCTATGGCCTGCATCTGCCCGCTGAACTGGCCGAACTGTCCGTGCCAACCCTGCTGCTGCAGCCGCTGGTGGAGAACAGCATTCGCCATGGACTGGAGCCCCAGCTGGCCGGCGGCCACATAGCCGTTCAGGCCGGAATGCTGGATGACAGCCATCTCCTGCTCAGCGTGCAAGACAATGGCCTGGGCCTGCCCGTGCTGCCTGGCCAGCCGCCCTCGGGCTCAGGCTTTGGCCTGCAGCAGATTCGCGAACGCCTGGCCAGCCGCTACGGCAGCGCTGCCCGCTTCGACCTGACGGCAGACAGCGCAGGCGGAACCAGGGCCTGCATCGTATTACCCCTGAAGCCCCAGCCATGAACACCAGCCCGCCGCGCGCCCTGATTGCCGAAGACGAACCGCTGCTGGCCCTGGCATTGCAGCAGCTGCTGGGCCAGCTCTGGCCCCAGTTGCATATAGAGGCCAGGGTGGCCGACGGCATCAGCGCCGTGCAGCAGGCGCTGGCCCGGCTGCCCGATCTGCTGTTCCTGGACATCCGCATGCCCGGCCAGACGGGGCTGGAAGCCGCCGCCGAAATCGCCGATGCCTGGCCCGAAGAGCAAGCGCTGCCGGCGATTGTCTTTGTCACCGCCTACGACCAGTACGCCTTGGCAGCCTTCGAGGCCTGCGCCATGGACTATGTGCTCAAGCCGGTGCAGGCGGCGCGCCTCGGCCAGACCGTGCAGCGCCTGCAGCAGTGGTGGCAGCAGCGCCAGCCGATACAGGGCACGGACCTTGCCATGCAGAATCACCGTCAGCTCGAACAGTTGCTCGGGCTGCAGCAGCAACTGCTGGGGCAGGCCCCCGCCTCGCTGCAGATCATTCAGGCCAGCGTCGGCAACCAGATCCATATGGTGAGGGTGCAGGACATCATCTACCTCGAAGCCGCCGACAAATATCTGCGCGTGCTGACGGCCGGTCAGGAGTATCTGATCCGTACCCCGCTGAAGGATTTGCTGCCGCAGCTCGACGCGCGCGAGTTCTGGCAAATCCATCGCGGCACCGTGGTGCGGGCTCAAGCCATTGCCAGCGCCCAGCGTGACGAGTCCGGGCGCGTCAGCCTGCTGCTGCGTGACCGCCCTGAAAAACTGGCCGTCAGCCGTCTCTACGCAACGCGGTTCAAGGCGATGTAGGCAGCACCATCACATCCTCCCAGTCCACACCCTGCATGGCATCCCAATGCGCCACGATGACGCTGCGGGGTCGTGCCGGATTCCTGAGTTCGGCGGCCATGGCCGCCAGCGCATGCTGCACATAACGCTCGGACGGCTTGTCCAGCGCCGCCAGCGGCTCGTCGATCAGTACCAGCTCGGCTGCGCTGGCCCAGCCAGCGGCCATCCACAGCTTGCGCTGCGTGCCCGACGACAGGGCCAGCAGCGGCTTGTGCAAATGCGGCTCCAGCCCGAAGCCCTGCACATGCTGCTCGAACTGCTTCTGCGACCAATGCGGATACAGCGTGCGCTGCAAAGCCACCCAGCTCTCGGCCGGCATCTGGTTGTAGACATCGTTGAGCGGCTGGCGTGGGTCCTGCCAGAAGCAGGAGCTTGGAGCCAGGCGGCCGTTGTCGGCGAACGGATAGTGCAGCAAGCCCATGCGCAGCGGCAATTGCCCGGCCAATACCTTGAGCCAGCTGGTCTTGCCCGTGCCCTCGTCGCCTTGCAGCAGACACAGTCCGGCATGCCAGCAATGCGAGGCCTCATGGGCCACTACCCGGCCCGGGTAGCCGAAGCTCACCTGCAGAGCCTGCACCATGCACAGCGACTCGCAGCCATCGTCGAGTTCAGAATTCATAGCTGACAATGCCTTGTATATATATGTCTACGGCTGATTTTGACCAAAGAACCCACAGTCATGCGCGATGCAAGGCACAGGCACAATGACGTCCCCCTCAACAGCGCGCAATATGCCATGGCTCTGGATTATCTGGAATTCGATTACAGCGAAGATGAAGAAGGCACGGGCACCTGGGACGCCATGGCCAGCGTCAAGGCCGAGCGCGTGCCGGCTTTGGCTGGCGAAATCGAAGCCCTTCTGCGCTGGGCCAGCCAGAAGTTTGCGGGCCGCCAGGGCCCCCTGGAAGACGGCAATGACTGGGACTATGACCTGCAGGCACAGGACGATGACGGCGAGCCCCTGAGCGCCCGCTTCGACAGGGCCGCAGGCAGGCTGGAGCTGCAGGCCTCGGCCACAGGCCGCACCACGGTCAGCCTCTGTCTTTCGGGCTCCACGCAGTTCGGCGATGCGCTGCGCCAGGCCTTTGATCTCGAAACCTGACATGCAAGCCCGAGGCCGCGGCGCTTGAAGTCAGGTGCGCACTGTGCACAATGGATGGCTCCAAGCGATCTGCAAAGGCATGTCCATGACCGAGCGACTCTCTGCCCCGTTTGTCATCGAGCAATTCTTCAAGGCACCGCGCGAGCTGGTCTACGCGGCCTTCACGCAAGGCGAGCACCTGAGCCACTGGATGCGCCCGCCCGGGATGGTGATGACGCAATGCGAAGTGGATGCACGCGAAGGCGGCAGCTTTCATTACGGCATGCGCGCCGAGGCTCTGCCCCAGGCGCCCGCCATGTGGGGAAAATGGAGCTTCAGGGAGTTGAAAGCGCCCGAGCGCATCGTCGTCGTGGTGCAGTTCAGCGATGCCGCTGGCGGCGTCACGCGCCATCCGATGGCGCCGCAATGGCCGCTTTACACCCTGTCGACCACCACGCTCAGCGAGGAAGCCGGCGGCACGCGCCTGCATCTGGAATGGCGCGCTCTCGATGCCGGCCCGGTCGAAGAAGCGCTGTTCGACAGCTCGCATGCCAGCATGAAGATGGGCTGGAGCGGCAGCATGCAGTTGCTGGCCGGCTATCTGGCCAAGATACAAACGGCCTGATGCGCTTTGGCGCCCCTGGCCTCGCGGCTCACAGACCCTGAATCTGCATCTGCTTGCCCCTCTCAGATGCTTCGCGAATCAGGAAGCTTCGCGCTGGAATTTCCACTTGCTGTCCCCTTTGTCAAAGACGAACAGCATGTCGATGGTGCTTCCCAGACTCTGGTTCTGAATGGTGCAGCGATAGCCCGGACCATCCTGTCGGCAGTTTTTCACGCTGACCTCTTTATCCAGCGCCTGATTCAGATCGGCCCTGCCGCCCGCGGTCGCGTAGTAGTCATAGAGCGCTTGCTTGACCTGGGTTTCGCTAGGTGCGCCGTTGTTGCTGCACCCCGCAACGGCAGCGACAGTCCCTAAGAGCAAAGCTTTCTTCAACATCTCGGACTCCTGTTGAAACAGGCGATAGCTGGCAGACAAGGGCAACAGGCTGCACAAGCCGACATGCCCAGCACCGCAGGCCCAACCCTGCCCAGAGATGGCGGCTAGGCAATGGACCAGGTTTTATCACGAAGCTGTCCGGCCTGTCCCTCAAAATCACGACGGGACAGGCGTGCACGGCAGCTACACGCCAGCACGCCATATTCGAGACCATGCGCAGGCCCAGCCGGCCGGGCTCAGCAGTCCATATCCTGGCGCTGTCTGGGCGGCTCGGCCGCATTTCTGCGACTGGCCCCGGCACGCCCGGCCTTGCTCCACTGATAGTCCACTCCATCGGGCGTCTTGCCGTCCTCGACCGCAGACACGCCCACGGGCCCGACCATATCGCGCAACTCCGACGAAATCACCACATGGGCATGGCGCTCGTCCTTGCGCAGCTGCTGGCACAGGGCCAGCGCCTCGCTCATCTGCGCATCGGAGAAGGCCCGGCATTGCGGCTGCCAGACCGGTGTCTGGCCCTCGGGCTCGGAATTGCGCAGGTAGAAAACAGCAATGCTCATGGTTTGATCTTCACAACAACGGAGCCACGGTTGTAACCCAGACCACAAGCCTGCACGGCGCGCTCACTCTTTGCGCGGCCCCGCGTACAGCGGCTCCCAGCGCCCTGCCACATTCTTGAGCAAGGTGTTCACGGCCGTCAGCCTGCGGTTTCTGACGCTGTTGAGGTTGTTCTGGGCACTGAGCACCGTCGTCTGGGCCGAGATCACGTTCAGATAGGCCACGATACCGGCCTGGTACTGGTTGTTGGCCACGGTCAACGATTTCTGCGCTGCGGCCAGGGCCTCGGTCTGCACCTGCTCCTCCTGCGCCAGATTGACGGCAGCGACCAGATTGTCCTCCACCTCCTGCAGCGCAGTCAGCACAGTCTGCTTGTAGGTGGCGGCATTCAGGTCCAACGTGGCACGGGCCGACTCCACGGCCGCCGAACGCGCTCCACCGTCAAACAGACTCATGGCCAGCGCCGGGCCCAGCGACCAGAACAGATTCGGTGCATTGAGCAGATCGGACAGCACGGAGTTGCGATAGCCGGCCGATGCCGACAGGGTCAGCGAAGGGAAATAGGCCGCGCGCGCCACCCCGATCTGCGCATTGGCCATGGCAACGCGGCGCTCGGCAGCAGCAATGTCGGGGCGCCTCTCCAGCAAGGTGGAGGCCAGCATCTCGGGCACTGCAGGCGGCGTCGGCAGGTGGCCGGTGACCGGCAGGCTGAAGTTGGCCGGAGCCTTGCCCAGCAAGGCCGCCAGCGCATGCTCGTACTGGGCGCGCGTGATGCGGGCTTCCAGCAGGCTGGCCTGGGTGCTCTTGTACTGGGACTGGGCCTGGGCCACATCGGCCGAAGACACCACGCCCGCCTGGTAGCGATTCTGCGTGAGCTTCAGGCTTTGCTCGTAGGCCTCGAGGCTCTCCTGCAGATACTTCATCTGCGCCTCGGCGGCACGCAGCGAGAAATAGGTCTGGGCCACCGATGCCTGGGCCGACAGGCGGGCCGCAGCCAGATCGTCGGCACTGGCCTGGGCCGAAGCCCGGCTGGCATCCACCGCGCCCGAGAGCTTGCCCCAGAGATCCAGCTCCCAGCTGGCGCTCAGGCCCAGCGAGAAGTTGTTGTTGATGCTGCCGCTGCGTGCCACGTTCTCGCCGTTGGTATTGCTGTAGGTGCCGCCGCCGGTCAAGGCACGCGAGCCGCTGCCCGTGGTGCTGAGCGTGGGCAATTGCGCGGCGCGGCTGCTGGCGACGGCCGCCTGGGCCGAGCGCAGACGGGCCACGGCCTGCTCCACGCTGGGATTGCCTGCGGCTGCCGCTTGCTGCAGCTGATCCAGCGTGCTGTCGCCATACACCGTCCACCACTGGTCGGGCACTGCGGCGGCCGGGCTGGCCGCCGAGCTCTGCGCCGGTTGCCAGACGCCGAACTGCGCAGCCTCGGGCGTGGCCTCCTTGAACCGGGCCGGCACATCCAACCGTGGCGGCTGATAGGCGGGTTGGGTGGAACAGGCCGCCAGCGCCAGCGCCGCAGCAAGCGGCAGCAGACGCGGCATCCAGCGGGGCAGCGCCCGGGGAGAATTCTTCATAAAAGTGAGCTGCTTACGCTTACCCTGATTGGGATTGACGCCGATTTGATTCAAAAAATGTGCTGGCATATTCATCTCACTTCGCCTCAGCCATGACAGAGGCCTGACCGCCGCGCTTTCTGGCCGGACGGCGCGCCCAGAGGCGCAACACACTGCGGCGCACACGGTCCAGCAGCACATAGACCACGGGCGTGGTGTAGAGCGTGAGCAACTGACTCAGCAGCAGGCCGCCCACAATCGCAATGCCCAGGGGCTGGCGCAGCTCGGCACCGTCGCCCCGGCCCAGAGCCAGGGGCAGCGCACCGAACAGGGCCGCCATGGTGGTCATCAGTATGGGGCGCAGGCGCAGATGGCAGGCCCGATAGATGGCCTGGGCCGCCGTGGCATGACCGCCTTTCTCGCGCTCCAGAGCGAAGTCGATCATCATGATGGCGTTCTTCTTGACCAGTCCGATCAGCAGGATCACGCCGATGAAGGCGATCAGCGAGAACTCGGTCTTGAACCACATCAGCGCCAGCAGCGCCCCCACACCGGCCGAGGGCAAGGTGGACAGAATCGTCAGCGGGTGGACCAAGTTCTCGTAGAGGATGCCCAGCACCAGATAGATGGTGATGATGGCCGCGAGAATCAGCAGAGGCTGACCCGCCAGCGCCTGCTGGAAGGCCCCGGCCGAGCCGCTGAAGCTGCCGCGAATGGATACCGGAACGCCCAGCTCCAGCATGGCATTGCGGATCGCGTCATTGGCCTGCGACAGCGAGACATTGGGCGCCAGGTTGTAGCTCACGGTGCTGGCGGGCGTGCCGCTCTGGTGCTGCACGGACAGCGGCGTGGTCGAGGTGGTGATCTTGGCAAAGGCCGTCAGCGGAATCTGCTGGCCCGCGCTGTTGACGAAGAAGAAGCCGCGCAGCGTCTCCGGGCTCTGCAGATACTGGGACGAGGCCGTCATCACCACACGGTACTGGTTGAGCGGGTTGTAGATCACGCCCACCTGGCGCTGCCCGAAGGCATCGTTGAGCGTGTTGTCGATCTGCGCCACCGTCAGGCCCAGGCGCGTGGCCTGGTCGCGGTCTATGACCAGCTTGGTCTGCATGCCGTTGTCCTGCACATCGCTGTTGACATCGGTCAGCTCCGGCAGGGTGGACAGCACCTGACGGATGCGCGGCTCCCACAGGCGCAGCTCGGCCGTATCGTCGGCCTGCAGCGTGTACTGATAGGAGGACATGCTCTGGCGCCCGCCAATGCGCACATCGCTCTGGGTCATCATGAACAGGCGCGCGCCGGGCTCGTCCTTGAGCTTTTCACGCAGGCGGTTGATGACCTCGTCGCTCGACACCTTGCGCTCGGCCATGGGCTTGAGCGACATGAACATATTGGCCGAATTGGCCTGGCCGCCGCCGGTAAAGCCGGTCACATACTCCACGGCCGGGTCCTGCTGCACCACATCGAGAAAACGCTTGATGCGGCGCTCCATGGCCTGGAAGGAGGTGGACTGGTCGGCACGGATGAAGCCCATGACGCGGCCCGTGTCCTCGCTGGGCATGAAGCCCTTGTCTATGGTCTGGTAGAGATGGATGTTGAGGCCGATGACCGCCACCAGACTGAGCAGCACCACGGGCTGGTGGCGCAGCCCCCAGGCCAGGGTGTGACGGTACAACGCCGTCACACGCGCCTCGAAGCGATCCATGGCCAGCGAGACACGCAGCCAGAAGGCATCCCAGCGGCGCGTGAACGGGCGCCGGGCACGTTCGGCGCGGCGGCGCTCCTCGTCGGCAGGCGTGCGCAGCAGGGCCGCACACATCATGGGCGTGGTGGTCAGCGAGATGATCATGGAGACCAGAATCGCCGCCGACATGACCACGGCAAATTCACGAAAGAACCGCCCCACGATGCCGGCCATGAACAGAATGGGCACGAACACCGCAATCAGCGACAGGCTCATGGAGACCACGGTGAAGCCGATCTCGCGCGCGCCTTCGATGGCCGCCTGCATCGCGGATTTGCCGCGCTCCATGTGGCGCATCACGTTCTCCAGCACCACGATGGCATCGTCCACCACAAAGCCTGCGGCCACCGTCAGCGCCATCAGCGAGAGATTGTCCAGCGTGTAGCCGCACAGGTACATGATGCCGAAGGTACCCATTAGCGAGGCGGGCACGGCCACGGCCGGAATCAGCGTGGCGCGCAGCCGGCGCAGAAAGACGAACACCACCATGATGACCAGCGCTATCGAAATCAGCAGCGCGTTCTGCACCTCCTTGACCGAGGCACGCAACGTGGGCGTGCGATCCGAGATCACCGTGACGTCGATGGCCGGATTGATCGATGCCCTGAGCTGGGGCAGCATGGCGCGCACCTTGTCCACGGACTGCAGGATATTGGCGTCGGGCTGCTTGAACACCTGCAGCAGCACGGCGGGCTTGCCGTTCATGACGCCGTAGTTGCGTATGTCCTGCACGGAGTCGGTGACGTCGGCCACATCGGAAAGGCGTACCGCATTGCCGTTGTTCCAGCGCAGCACCAGGGGCGCGTATTCGGCGGCGGTGCGGGCCTGGTCGTTGGTCGCCACCTGCCAGTAATGGTCTTCGCGCTCCACGGCGCCCAGGGGGCGGTTGGCATTGGTGGCGGTGATGGCCGTGCGCACGGAATCCAGCGATACGCCATTGGCCGCCAGACGCACCGGATCCAGCTCCACGCGCACGGCCGGCAACGCGCCGCCGTTGATTGATGCCTGGCCCACGCCTTCCACCTGGGCCAGCTTCTGTGCCAGCACCGTGGAGGCCGCGTCATACATCTGGCCGCGCGTGAGCGAGTCCGAAGTCAGCGCCAGAATCATGATGGGCGCGTCTGCCGGGTTGACCTTGCGATAGGTCGGGTTGCCCGGCATGCCCGAGGGCAACAACGTGCGCGCCGCATTGATGGCGGCCTGCACGTCATGGGCGGCGCTGTCCACCGTGCGCGTCAGATCGAACTGCAGCGTGATGCGCGTGCTGCCCATGCTGGAGCTGGACGTCATCTCGTTGACGCCGGCAATCGCGCCCAGGGCACGCTCCAGCGGCGTGGCCACGGTGGCCGCCATGGTATCCGGCGCCGCGCCGGGCAGGCTGGCGGTCACCGAAATCGTCGGATAGTCCACCTGCGGCAGCGGCGCCACCGGCAGCAGAAAATAGGCCACGCCGCCCACCAGGGCCATGCCGATGGTCAGCAGCATGGTCGCAATGGGCCGGAAGATGAAGGGCGTGGAGATGCTCATGGACGTGCCCCGTCCCGGCCGCCATCCTCGGCCTCACCCATGACTTCGGCTTCGGAATGCGGCACATGCTTGACGGCCGGCAGGCCGCGCCTGGTGCGCCAGCCCTCGGCCCAGCTCTCAAAGGTCAGATAGATCACCGGCGTGGTGAACAGGGTCAGCAGCTGGCTCAGCAGCAGACCGCCGACCAGAGTCACGCCCAAGGGCTGGCGCAGCTCGCTGCCGACGCCCGTTCCCAGCATCATGGGCAGCGCGCTCAGCAGGGCCGCCAGCGTGGTCATCAGAATCGGGCGGAAGCGCAGCAGACAGGCCTGGTAGATCGCATCGCGCGCATTCATGCCCTCCTCGCGCTGGGCGTCCAGCGCGAAGTCGATCATCATGATGGCGTTCTTCTTGACGATGCCGATCAGCAAGATGATGCCGATGATGGCGATGATGTCCAGATCCAGCCCCGCCACCAGCAAGGCCAGCAGCGCCCCCACGCCCGCCGACGGCAGTGTGGAGAGAATCGTGATCGGGTGAATCGTGCTCTCATACAGCACGCCCAGCACGATGTACATGGTGATGATGGCGGCCAGCACCAGCAGCAGCGTATTGGACAGCGAGGCCTGGAAAGCCAGCGCCGCGCCCTGGAACTGCGAGTCCACCGACAGCGGGATCTGCCCTTCGTCGCGCAGCTGCCCGATGATGGCCTGGGCCGCCTCCACCGCATGGCCCAGCGACACGCCGGATGCGGTGTTGAACGAAATGGTGGCCGCAGGCAGCTGCCCCACATGGTTGACGGCCAGCGCCATCGGGCGCTCGCTCACCGTGGCAATCGAGGACAGCGGCACCGGCGCTCCGTTGCTGGATGCGGCATAGATGTTCTGCAAGGCCTCGGGCCCGATCTTGAACTGCGGCGCCACCTCCAGCACCACCCGGTACTGGTTGGATTGCGTGAAGATGGTGGAGATCAGGCGCTGACCGAAAGCGTTGTAGAGGGCCGAGTCTACCGACGAGACCGTCACGCCCAGACGGCTGGCCTGCGCACGGTCGATCTGCACATAGGCCTGACGGCCCTGGTTCTGCAGATCGCTGCTCACATCCAGCAACTGGGGCAATTGCTGCAGACGCTCCACCAGAATTCGGGTACTGGCCGTGAGCTGGTTCATGTCCGGCGAGGAAAGCAGCAACTGGTACTGGGTGCGAGCCTGGCGGTCCTCTATCGTCAGATCCTGCACAGGCTGAGCATAGAGACGGATGCCGGGCACGGCCTGGGAATCGTCGGCCAGGCGATTGAGCACCACCGGCAGGCGATCGCGCTGGGCATGGGGCTTGAGGTCGATCTGAATGCGGCCGGTATTCAGCGTGGTATTGGTTCCATCGACGCCGATAAACGAAGAGATGGAAGCCACGGCCGGGTCCTTGAGCAAATGCTCGGCCAGCGCCTGCTGGCGCTCGGCCATGGCGGCAAAGGAGATGGACTGGTCGGCCTCGGTGGTCGCGGCAATCGTGCCCGTATCCTGCTCGGGGAAGAAGCCCTTGGGCACGACGAAGTACAGCAGCACCGTGACCACCAGCGTGGCGATGAACACCAGCCAGGTCAGCTTGCTGTGATCCAGCACCCAGGTCAGCATGCGGCCGTACTCGGCAATCACCTTGTCGAAAAAGCGCGCGACCGCAGCGCCGAAGCCCTTGGACTGCGCCTGGTTCTTCTCGCCCTCGGGCCGGTGGCGCAGCAGGCGCGCGCACAGCATGGGGGTCAGCGTGAGCGAAACCACGGCCGAGATCAGGATCGCCACCGTCATGGTGATGGCGAATTCGTGGAACAGACGCCCCACCACATCCCCCATGAACAGCAGCGGAATCAGCACCGCGACCAGGGAGATGGTCAGCGAGATGATGGTGAAGCCGATCTGCTTGGCACCCTTGAGCGCGGCCTGCATGGGCGCCTCGCCCTTTTCCACATAGCGGGCAATGTTCTCGATCATCACGATGGCATCGTCCACCACAAAGCCCGTGGCGATGGTCAGGGCCATCAGCGTGAGGTTGTTGATGGAAAAGCCCGCCAGATACATGACGCCGAAGGTGCCTATCAGCGACAGCGGCACCGCCACACTGGGAATCAAAGTGGCTGATGCGCTGCGCAGAAACAGGAAGATCACCATCACCACCAGGGCGATGGCCAGGGCCAGCTCGAACTGCATGTCCTTGACCGAGGCTCGGATGGTCACGGTGCGATCGGTCAGCACCTGCACGTCGACGGAGGCAGGCAGCGTCTCCTTGAGCTGGGGCAGAAGGTTCTTGATGGCATCGACCGTTTCGATCACATTCGCGCCGGGCTGGCGACGGATATTGAGAATCACGGCCGACTTGGAGCCGGTCTCCGGAGTGCCCGACCAGGCGGCCAGACGCGTGTTCTCGGCGTCGTCCACGGTCTGCGCCACATCGGACAGGCGCACGGGATTGCCGTTCTTGAAGGCGATGATCAGGTTGCGGTACTCGGCCGCCGACTGCATCTGGTCGTTGGCATCGATGGTCGATGCGCGGTTGGGGCCGTCAAAGCTGCCCTTGGCGGTCTTGACGTTGGCCGCAGAGATGGCGGTGCGCACATCATCCAGCGTCATGCCGAAGCTGGCCAGCGCAGCCGGGTTGGCCTGGATGCGCACGGCCGGGCGGCGCGCGCCGGCAATGGCCACCAGACCCACACCCTTGACCTGGGAGAGCTTGGGCGCGAGGCGGTTCTCCACCAGGTCGTTGATCCTGATGACGGGCAGCGAAGGCGAGCTGATGGCCAGCGTCAGCACCGGCGCATCGGCCGGGTTGACCTTGCTGTAGAGCGGGGGCATGGGCAGATCGCTGGGCAGCAGATTGGTGCCCGCGTTGATCGCGGCCTGCACCTGCTGCTCGGCCACGTCCATGGACATATCGAGTGCAAAGCGCAGGCTGATGACCGATGCGCCGCCCGAACTGGTCGAGGACATCTGGTCCAGGCCCGGCATCTGACCAAACTGGCGCTCCAGCGGTGCCGTGACATTGGAGGTCATCACATCGGGGCTGGCCCCGGGGTAGAGGGTGGTGACCTGTATGGTGGGGTAGTCCACCTCGGGCAGGGCCGAGATGGGCAGCAGGCGGTAGGCAAGAATGCCCGAGATCAGCACCGCCACCATCAGCAAGCTGGTGGCGATGGGCCTGAGAATGAAGAGGCGCGAGAGATTCATGATGGCCGCAGGCTCTGACTATGCTCAGCGACCCGCGCCGCCGGCTGCCGTTCCGGTCTGACCATTGGCTTCGCGCTCGGCGCGCAGCTTCTGGAAGAAGGCGCGGCGCTCTTCGGGCGACAGGGCCTCCAGCTTGGCGCGCTGCTCGGGCGTCAGCTGGGGACGGTCACCCCGGCCCTCGGCTCTTTCGGCTCGGCCCTCGCCGCCGCCACGCTCGGCGCCGGCCTGAGGCCTGGCCTCGCTCGCAGCGGCAGGCTTGCCATCCGGCTTCGCATCGGTCTTGGCGTCCGGCTTGGAGGGACTGCCCTGCGCCTCACGTGGCTGATCGCCACGGGCGTCCGCGCCGCGAGGTCCCGGGCCAGCATTGCCGCCATTGGCACCGCGCTCGGCGCGCAGCTTCTGGAAGAACTCCTTGCGTTCCTCGGGCGTCATCTTGGAGACTTTTTCACGCTGCTCGGGACTGAGGTTGCGCATCATGCCGCGCGGCTGGTTGGCGGCATCCTGCACGGCCTGGTCGACTTTCTTGACTTTTTCCGAGTCCACCACCGTCACCTGGGCGCCTTCGCGCAGACGGTCGATGCCGTCGGTCACCACCTTGTCGCCGGGCTCCAGCTCGCCGCGCACGCTGACATAGTCACCGTCCGTCACCCCTACCGTGATCTTGCGCTGGGTGACCGTGTTGTCGGGTTTGACCAGATAGACAAAGTTGTTCTGCACCGCATTCGCGGGCACGACCAGCGCCTGATCGATCTGGCGCAGCTGCAGCTTGACGTTGACGAACTGATTCGCGAACAGCTTGCGCTCCGCATTGTCGAACGAGGCCTTGGCCTTGACCGTGCCCGTGGTCGTGTCGATGGTGTTGTCCAGCGCATTGAGCTGGCCCTTGGCCAGTATCTGCTTTTGCTCGCGGTCCCAGAGTTCTACGGGCATGACCTTGCCCTCGCGCAGTTGCTGGGCCAGCGTACCGACATGGGCTTCGGGGACGGAGAAAACGGCATCGATGGGGCGAATCTGGGTGATCGTCACCAGCCCGTTGGTATCGGAAGGATTGACCACGTTGCCGAGGTCGGCCTGGCGCAGGCCCAGGCGCCCCGAGATGGGAGCCGTGATCCTGGTATAGCTCAGCTGCAGCTTGGCCGCGTCAACCTGACCCTGATCGGCCGCCACCGTACCCTGCAGCTGGCGCACCAGAGCTGCCTGGGTATCGACCTGCTGGCGGGCAATCGAGTCCTGGGCCTGCAGCTCCTTGTAGCGCTGCAGATCGAGCTGCGCATTCTTGAGTTGGGCCTGATCACGCGCCAGAGAGCCCTGCACCTGCGCCAGCGCGGCCGCAAAACTGCGCGGGTCGATCTCGGCCAGCAACTGACCGGCCTTGACCTCGTCACCTTCCTTGAAGTGCAGCTTGAGCAGCTCGCCCGAAACCTTGGCACGCACCACGGCTGTGGCACGTGCATTCATGGTGCCGATGGCGCTGACGAGCACACGCATGTCACGCTGCTCCACCACTCCGACGCTCACAGGCTGAGCCTGGCTCATGCCGCCGGGGCCGCCCGGCCCGGAGCGACCGTTGCGCCCGGCGCGAGCGCCAGACCCACCCGCTCCCTGTTTAGGAGCTGCAGACGCAGACGTATCGCCGCTTGCACCTTGTTTTTGCGTATACCACCAATAGCCGCCGCCAGCGGCTGCCACAGCGAGCACCACAGTGGCAAGCAAGGCAGGCCGGACCTTGCCCTGCTGTGGAAAATGACGATTGGGGTGCAGATTGGATGAGCTGGACATGGTTGAGCGCAGGAATTTCGAGCCTGAATTGGCGCCAATGGTATCCAGTTGCAAGCAAATTCCAGGTCAGGCAGCGCCGGCTTTGCCAGCATTTACCCCGGCTTTACCTCGGGTTTACCTCGTGAAGTTCCCTCTTGGCAGACTAAAACAGTGCTGACTTTCATAGCCGCAATGCCGGTGTTTTCAGGCCTCATGCTTGGCGGCTGACACTGCCATTGCTGCGTCCGCCTTGCGGCGCAAGGAATCCGGCTCCAAGGAGAAACCCATATGAACACCGAACGCCTGACCAATCACCCCGAAGAAGCCGCCGTGCGCGTGCCGCTGGAGCTGTACATGCGCGGCCATGCCGAAGACAAGGCCGAGCATATGCGCGCAGCCTTCATGCCCACGGCCCGGCTGGAGTCCGTGCGCGAAGGCCCGCTGACTTCATGGGACCTGGACTTCTACTGCCAGCGCTTCAAGAACACGCCCGCTGCCGACGAAGCCACGCGTCGCCGCGTCATCGACTCCCTGGACATCGTGGGCACGGCCGCCATGGCCAAGGTCACGCTCTACCATGGTGCAGTGACCTTCACCGACTACTTTGTGCTGCTCAAGACCGAGCAGGGCTGGAAGATCGCCAACAAGGCTTTCCACGCCCAACCTCAATAAGGCCAAGCCACCTGCACCAAGCCCCTGACCTCAGGCCCAGGGGCTTTTTTATTCATGCGCTGGTCAGCGAGTCAGCAGCCAGAGCGCGCCCAGGACGATGACAGCCCCCAGGCCCCAGGCCCAGACGGGGATGCCAGGCGATTCGCGCGGCGGCGCCGAGGGCGTGGCGTCCAGCGGTGCGTAGCTGGTGGAAGCCGCGTCGTGCTCCCAGGAGCGTGTATCCAGCTCCTCCGCACCGCCTTCGTCTTCGGGCGGCTCGCTCGGGTGGCGCTGCTGCATCAAGGCTTCGAAGCGCGCAAAGAAGTCCTCGGCCATGCTCTTGGCTGCACCGTCGATCAGGCGCTGGCCCAGCTGGGCAATCTTGCCGCCGACCTGGGCCTGCACCTCGTACTGTAGCTCGCAGTGGCGTTCATCGGCGGGAGTCAGATCCACCTTGGCCTGGCCCTTGCCAAAGCCGGCCACACCGCCCTGCCCTTCAAAGGCAATCGTGTAGCTCCTGGGCGGCTGCACGTCCGACAGCGTGACCCGGCCATTGAACTTAGCCGATACCGGACCGATCTTCACGGACATGATCACGGCATAGGAGCCATCGCCCGCATCCTCGAACTTCTCGCAGCCGGCCAGGCATTGCTGCAAGGTTTGCGGATCGTTGAGCGCCTCCCAGGCCTGCTGCTGGCTCACGGCAAGAGGGCGGCTGGCATGCATTTCCATGGTGTTCTCCTTTTCAATCTCGGTGCGGCAGCTGCAGCAGCTTCGCCAGGTGGGCAGCCAGTTGCTGCAATGACTGCAGGTTGTGCACGGCCAGCATGGCATGGCTGTGACGATGCAGCACCTGCGTGCCTTTGGCCAGCGGGGCATACCCGTCAAAGCGCAACAAGGGGTTGAGCCAGACAATGCGCGCGCTGTGCCGTGCCAGCCACTGCAGCTCGCGCTCCAGCAGCACACTGTCGCCGGTATCCAGCCCGTCGCTGACCAGCAGCACCAGGGTGCGCCTGCCCACCAGATGGCGCGCCTGCTGCCGGCGCAGCTGTGCCAGGCATTCCCCCAGGCAGGTGCCGCCGCCGAAATCGTCGATGTCGCGATTGAGCTGGGCCAGCATGGCATCGGGGTCGCTGTGGGCAAAAGCCCGGTTCAGCTCCTGAAGGCTGGTTCCCATGCTGTAGACATGGCGGCGCAGCTGCGGATAGCGCCGGGGGCTGGTGGCCTGGTGCAGAAATGCCAGCAACAGACGCACATAACGCTCCATGGAGCCCGACACATCGACCAGCGCCAGCCAGGGCATGGGCAGCCGCTTGCGCCTGCGCCATTTGAGACTTGCCAGCTCGCCACCCGTGGCTGCCGCAGCTTTCAGACTGGCGGGCCAGTGCACACGCAACCCCGAGGCGCGCAACTCGCTTCTGCGGCTGCGATAGCTGGGCAGCGGCAAGCGGATATCGCGCGCCAGTTGCTGCACCAGGCGGTACTCGCTGGCACTGAGCTGATTGAAATCCGCATGCTGCAGCCTGTGCCGGTCGCTGGCCGACATGGCGGCATCCAGCGTCAGTTCCTCGCTCGCGAGCGTTTGCTGCGCGGCACGAATCGCCGACAAGGCCTCCTGCACACGTGGCCTGTGACGCGGCCTGGCCGCCTCCGGCGAGCTTGGCAGCAGCTGGCTCAGAAGCTGCTGGGCCACCTCGGGATTGCGAAAGTAGGCCGCAAACAATTCGCGAAAGACCGCCAGGTCCTGTTCACGCGAAACCAGCACGGCCTCCAGCGCGGCGGCCACGTCCTTGCGGTTCATGTCCACCAGCATCAGGCCTTGCTGGGCCAGCGCCAGACGCTCGGCATCCACCGCCAGCCCCGCACGGCGCAGCGCGCGGCCAAACCCCAGCAGATTGATGGGCAGTTTGCCGCTGCGCGCGTCCCCCCACCAGCTCACGCTTGCGGGCCGCTCTGGCGACTGTGCTTGCAGCTCAGGCTGTGGCATCGGGCTCCAGCAATTGCTGCAGACGCTCTGGAGTGAGCGCCGCCACATCTTCGCGCTGCTTGAACAGAATGCCCGCCGTCTCGTGCACCAGCTCGGGGTCGATGACCAGCGTGTCTAGCGCTACCAGTGCCTTGGCCCATTCCACGCTTTCGGCAATGCCGGGCGTGCGCTCGAAGGCATCGGCAAACGGGCGGCTGCGCAGCCGGTCCACAAAACGGGCGATCTGTTCGGTCAACGCCGCCCCGGCTTCGGGCACCTTCGACCGGACAATGGCCAGCTCGCGCTCGCGCTCGGGGTAGTCCAGCCAGTGGTAGAGGCAGCGGCGCTTGACCGCATCATGCAGATCGCGCGTGCGATTGCTGGTCAGGATGGTGACGGGCGGCACCTGGGCCCGGACGACGCCGAGCTCGGGAATGCTGACCTGGTACTCGCCCAGATACTCGAGCAAAAAGGCCTCGAAAGGCTCGTCGGCCCGGTCCACCTCGTCAATCAGCAGCACCGCGCCGGGCGCAGGTGCCTGCAGAGCCTGCAGCAAAGGGCGGCGTACCAGATAGCGAGGCTGATAGACCTCCTGCTCGACAGCTTCCAGTTCCGCCGCGCCACGCAGCTCGGCCGCGCGCAGGTGCAACAGCTGAGCCGCGTAATTCCACTCATACAGCGCTTCCCGCTGCTCCAGGCCGTCATAGCACTGCAGCCGGATCAGCTGCCGCGCCAGCACCTGGGACAGCGCCTGCGCCAGCGAGGTCTTGCCCACGCCCGGTTCGCCCTCCAGCAGCAGGGGCCGCTGAAGCCTGAGCGCCAGAAACACGGCCGTGGCCAGACGCCGGTCCGCAAAATAGCCCACCTCCTGCAAGGCGGCGAGCAGCCCATCCACCGACTGCAGAGCGCTCTTCACTTCAGTATTCATAGCTGCTTGCGCTTTACCGATAAGGGATTAAGCCACTTTTTATTCAAAAATCACATCCTATGACAGTCACACTGCCGCAAAGAGACGGCAAGCAAGCGGCCTGCCGACCGCCCACTCGCCCCACCCTTGGCGAGGCTGCCCTCCGCCCAGGCAGGAGCAGCCACCCAGACAAAACCGCTCAGGGAGAGAGCAGTTGATCCACTGCCCGCTGCGTCAGGACGCTGATCAGCTGCGCCCGGTAGCGCGCACTCGCGTGCAGATCGCTGTTGAGCTCGCTGTCGTCAATAGGCACCGCAGCCGCCGCAGCGGCCGTGAGACTCTGGTTGAGCGCCGCTTCCAGGCCTGCGTGGCGGAAGACCGATAGTCCCGCACCGGTCACGGCCACGCGCACGCCCTGCGCCGTCTGCGCCACAAACACGCCCACCAGTGCAAAGCGCGACGCGGGCTGCTTGAACTTGATATAGGCAGCCTTTCTGGGCACGGGAAAGCGTACCGCCTTGATCAGCTCCCCCTCTTCCAGTGCCGTGGTGTACATGCCCTGGAAGAAGTCGTCCGCCGCAATTTCGCGCCGACTGGTGACCACGACAGCGCCCAGACCCAGCACCGCACTGGGATAGCAGGCCGCAGGGTCGTTATTGGCCAGCGAGCCGCCAATCGTGCCGCGCGCTCGCACCTGGCGGTCGCCAATACCGCCTGCCAACTCGGCCAGCGCAGGAATGGCTGCCTGCACCTCACGGCTGGCGGCGACATCGGCATGACGGGTCATGGCGCCGATCTCGACCTGATCGCCGCCAACGCGGATTCCCGCCAGGCCATCGACCTGGTTGAGATCCACAATCGCGCCGGGCTGGGCCAGGCGCAGCTTCATGGAAGGAATCAGGCTCTGGCCGCCGGCCAGAAACTGACCGCTGGCAACGCTCACCTCATCCAGCGTCCGGGGGTTGGAGTAACTGAAGGCATACATATGTGTTGTCCTCTCTTCCTCTCAGTCGGGTGCCTCAGGGGCGTGCAGCATCAATCGCTTCCCACACGCGGTGCGGGCTGGCAGGCATGTCCAGGTCCTTGACGCCCAGGGAATGCAGGGCATCGAGCACGGCATTGATGACGGCGGGCGGCGAGCCTATGGCCCCAGCCTCGCCGCAGCCCTTGGTACCCAGCGGGTTATGCGTGCAGGGCGTGCAGACCGTGCCCAGCTTAAAGTCGGGCAGATCGTCGGCGCGGGGCATGGCGTAGTCCATGAAACTACCAGTCAGCAACTGACCCGAGTCACGGTCGTAGACGCAGTTCTCCAGTAACGCCTGACCTATCCCCTGGGCCAGTCCGCCATGAACCTGACCCTCCACGATCATGGGATTGATGATGGTGCCGAAATCGTCCACGGCACTGAAGCGGTCGACGCGCACCACGCCCGTGGCAGGGTCCACCTCGACCTCGCAGATATAGGTGCCGGCCGGGAAGGTAAAGTTGGTGGGGTCGTAGAAAGCAGTCTCGTCCAGCCCCGGCTCCAGCTTGTCCAGCGGATAGTTGTGCGGCACATAGGCCGTCAGCGCAATCTGGGCAAACGGCAGCTTTCTGTCGGTGCCGCGCACCGTGAACTCGCCTCCCGCGAAATCGATGTCGGCATCGCTGGCCTCCATCAGGTGGGCGGCGATCTTCTTGGCCTTGGCCTCGATCTTGTCCAGCGCCTTCATGATGGCCGCCCCTCCCACGCTGATGGAACGCGAGCCATAGGTTCCCATGCCAAAGGGCACACGACCCGTATCGCCATGGACGATCTCGACATGCTCGACGGGAATGCCCAGCCGCGCCGCCACCACCTGGGCAAAAGTCGTCTCATGCCCCTGACCGTGGCTGTGCGAGCCCGTGAACACCGTCACGCTGCCCGTGGGGTGGACGCGCACCTCGCCGCACTCGAACAGACCGGCACGTGCACCCAGCGCCCCGGCAATATTGCTGGGCGCCAGACCGCAGGCTTCGATGTAGCTGCTGTAGCCCAGGCCGCGCTTGAGGCCTCTGGCCTCGCTGGCCGCGCGCCGCGCCGCAAAGCCCGCCACATCGGCCAGTTGCTCGGCCTGATCCATGCAGGCTTTGTAGTCGCCGATGTCGTACTGCAGCGCCACCGGCGTCTGATAGGGAAAGCTGGTGATGAAGTTGCGGCGCCTGATCTCGGCCTGGGACAGATTCATCTCCCAGGCACAGCGGCTGACCAGGCGCTCGAGCAGGTACGTGGCCTCGGGGCGGCCAGCGCCCCGGTAGGCATCCACGGGCGAAGTGTTGGTGAACCAGGCATCGACCTCGATATGGATTTGCGGCGTGGTGTACTGCCCCGCCAGCAGCGTTGCGTAAAGAATCGTCGGAACGGCGCTGGCGAAGGTGGACAGGTAGGCGCCCAGATTCGCATCGGTGTGCACACGCATGGCGAGGAACTTGCCGTCGGCATCCATGGCCATCTCGGCATGGCTGACATGGTCGCGGCCATGGGCATCGGTCAGAAAGGACTCGCTGCGATCGGCCGTCCACTTGATGTTTCGGTTGAGCTTCTTGGCAGCCCAGGTCAGGCAGACATCCTCGGCATACAGGAAAATCTTGGAGCCAAAGCCGCCACCCACATCGGGCGCAATCACGCGCACCTTGCTCTCGGGCAGACCCATGACGAAGGCCGTCATCAGCAGCCGCTCCACATGCGGGTTCTGATTGGCCACGTACAGCGTGTACTCATCCATGGCGCGGTTGTAGCTGCCTATGGCCACGCGCGGCTCCATGGCATTGGGTATCAGGCGGTTGTTGACCAGATCCAGACGGGTCACATGGGCGGCGCCGGCAAACACCGCATCCACTGCCGCCTTGTCGCCAATCGCCCATTTGTAGCAATGGTTGTCAGGGGCAATGTCGTGAACCACGGCGCCAGGCTTTTTGCCGCCCGCCGCGTCGGCCACGTTCACGACCGCAGGCAGCACCGCGTAATCGACCTCCACCAGCTCGGCCGCATCGCGTGCCTGCTGCAGGGTCTCGGCGACCACCATGGCCACCTGATCGCCCACATAGCGCACGGTATCGAGGGCCAATATCGGGTGCGGCGGCTCCTTCATGGGCTCGCCATTGGTGCTGGTGATCAGCCAGCCGCAGGGCAGGCCGTTGATGCCGGCGGCCGCCACATCGGCCCCCGTGAGCACGCCGACCACGCCTGGTGCCGCCTTGGCGGCATCCACGTTGACGCTGCGCAGCCTTGCATGGGCATGGGGCGAGCGCACGAACACCGCATAGGCCTGTGCGCCCAGTGTGATGTCGTCCGTGTACTGGCCAGCGCCGGTCAGAAAGCGATCATCCTCGCGGCGCAGAACGGCTTCGCCGATATGCGGCAGCTTGGAAAAGTCAGATGCACCCATGGTGTGTCTCCTCTTCTAGTTGTGATGCGCTGCTCAGGTGGCGCTCATGCCGTCGCGACCCGCTTTGACGGCGGCGACGATGTTCTGGTAGCCCGTGCAGCGGCAGATATTGCCTTCGAGCAGTTCGCGGATCTCGGCATCGGTGGCCTGAGGCTTCTGGCGGCACAGGTCCACGGCACTCATCACCATGCCGGGTGTGCAGAAGCCACATTGCAGGCCGTGGCACTGTTTGAAGGCCGCCTGCATGGGGTGCATGGTTCCATCGGCAGCGGCCATGCCCTCTATGGTCTGAACCTCGGCACCCTGGGCCTGCACGGCCAGCATGGTGCAGGACTTGATGGCCTTGCCATTGACCAGCACCGTGCAGGCTCCGCACTGGCTGGTATCGCAGCCCACATGGGTGCCCGTCAGGCGCAGCTGTTCACGCAGCGCCTGCACCAGCAAGGTATTGGGGGGGACGTCAATGCTGGCCGCGCGGCCATTGACCGTGAACTGAACATTCATCGTGATGCCTCCTGCCTATATCCGAAGAATTGGGTAACAAAGCACAACCGCACTCTCTATGGTGGGCAGTTACCACCATGCAAGGCGCTAGGGTTGACCCCCAAGCCAGGCGAAACACGCACAGATATTCTCAAAATGAAACACTGTCCGGAGTCCGCATGTCGCCCGCCAGCCTCGCCACATCCGCGCAAGCCGCAGCCCATCCAGGTGCACGCCATTCCCTGCTTGCCCAGGCCAGGCAGCAGTTGCTGGCGATGGACTCATCCCATGCGTTGGTTCCGTCTGGTCTTGCCCCCTGGCTCTGGCGCTCTTGGCAGCGCTGCGTGGCGCAAGGCCGTCATCCCGCTCAAACAGTGGAGTTCGAGGCCGTCGGACCTCACGCGCTGCGCCACGCCCAGGACAAGCACCAACTGCTGCTGCAGGCCGCACGTCCGGTCATGACGCAACTGGTCGCAGCCGTGGGCGCCATGCGCTACTTCTGTCTGCTGACCGATGCCCAGGGACTGGCCCTGGAAGTGCAAGGCCCCGTCGACCACAGCGATCTGCGTGCGCTGGCCGTGGGCCGTGTCGGTGTGGATCTGTCCGAGCGCGGCGTGGGCACCTCGGCCATAGGCGCGACACTGGCCGAACTCAGCCCGGTATGGCTGCACAGGCAGGAGCATTTTTTTGACGATCTGCGCGACTACAGCTGCGCAGGTGCTCCGGTATTCGGCCCTCAGGGCGAATGCCTGGGCATGCTGGACATCACCGGCATTGATGTCCCCGAGCGCCCCGAGCTGCTGCTGCTGGCGCTGCGCTGCGCACGTGCCATCGAAGATCGATTGCTGCGGGCCCTGCCTCACACCCTGCTGCTGCGCGTGAACTGGCCCGGCGGGCCGCTGGGCCAGGAGGGCGAAGGCCTGATGGTGTTTGATGCCGAAGGCCGATTGCTGGGCAGCAATACCGTGGCCAGGCAACTGGTGCCACGTCCTCTGCAAGCCCCCGGGGAGGACTCGCTCATTCAGAGCCATGAGCTGCTGGCCCTGCCCTGGAGCCATCTGATCGAGCATGCGCGCCAGCGACCCGAGGCGCCACTGCAGCTGCCGCTGTGGTCCGGTCTGCGCCTGCTGGCGCTGGCACAGGCCGGCCCCTTGCTGCGCACTCCCGTCATGACTGGTTCCGGCGCAGCCAGCCGGGGAGTACCTGCCAATGCCATGGCCACACCGCTGCGCACCAGCGAGTTGCTGCTGATTCAGCAGGCCATGCAGGAGGCGCACGGAAATGTAAGCGTGGCAGCCCGCAACCTGGGATTGAGCCGGGCCACGCTCTACCGCCGACTCGCCAGCAAATAGGAGGTCTTGAACCGGATTCAAGGCAGTTTGACTCCCTCAGGATTTGCCCTAGTTTCAGCACGCAGACACCTTCCACGACAGCAGGCGCACACTAGCACCCAAGCCCATCAAGAACACAAAATACCTCAATAAAACAATCACCTAAGCGGCACCAGCCATGCGCTTGCAGCTATCGTGCGCATAGCAGACACAACTGACGCTCGGGCGCCACATTTGCGTGCGTATTTGTAAAAAACACCATACCTGCGTCCGTAGAATCTCCAGTTCGGTTCAAAAACTCAGATCGCCCTAAGGCTTACCAGCCCCAACAGCGCGACGCATACACGGCCTACTTTTTGGAGACACCATGCAGGCTTTACTTGCCCTGTCCAGGGCTATCGACAGGCTCAACGCCTTTGTCGGCAAATATTCAATCTGGCTGATATTTGCCGCCACCTTCATCAGCGCCGCCAACGCCATTGTTCGCAAGGCCTTCGACACCAGCTCCAATGCCTTTCTGGAAGTCCAGTGGTATCTGTTCGCATGGTCCTTTCTGATTGCGGCGGGCTACACCCTTCTGCACCGCGAGCATGTGCGCATCGACGTGATCAACAGCCGTCTGTCCAAAAAGGCCCAGGTCTGGATCGACATCATCGGCTTTGCCTTCTTTCTCACCCCTCTATGCCTGACCATTCTGTGGCTGAGCATGCCGGTGGTGATTCAGATGTACCAGTCCGGCGAGATGTCGGGCAACCCCGGCGGACTGATCCGCTGGCCCGTGTGGACAGCGATTCCTGTGGGCATCACCTTGCTGCTGCTGCAGGGCATCTCCGAGCTGATCAAGCGCATTGCCTTCCTGACCGGTGACGGCCCCGACCCCATGGGCAAGCTCAGCGACAAGAGCGCCGAGGAAGAGCTGGCCGAGGCCCTGCGTGCCGAAGCCGATCGCAAGCAGGCTGAGGCGCTGGCCGCCCAGGCCAAGGCATAACGGTAGCGGGAGACAATCAATGGAATTCATCGCTACCAACTACGCCCCCATCATGTTTGCGGGGCTGATCTGCTTTTTGCTGCTGGGCTTTCCAGTCGCCTTCAGCCTGGGTGCTGCGGGCCTGGCCTTCGGCTTTCTGGGCATCGAACTGGGCGTCTTCCCCTCCTCCGTAATGGCCTGGCTGCCCCAGCGCCTGATTGGCATCATGGCCAACGACACCCTGCTGGCCGTGCCCTTCTTCACCTTGATGGGCCTGATTCTCGAACGTTCCGGCATGGCGGAAGACCTGCTTGACACTGTCGGTCAGGTCTTCGGTCCCATCCGCGGCGGTCTGGCGCTGGCCGTGATCTTTGTGGGCGCCTTGCTGGCTGCCACCACCGGTGTGGTTGCCGCTTCGGTGATCTCCATGGGCCTGATCTCTCTGCCCATCATGCTGCGTTACGGCTATGACCGCCGCCTGGCATCGGGCGTGATTGCGGCCTCTGGCACGCTGGCCCAGATCATCCCGCCCTCGCTGGTGCTGATTCTGATGGCCGACCAGCTGGGCAAGAGCGTTGGAGATATGTACAAGGGTGCCTTCATCCCCGGCTTCATGCTCATGGGCCTGTACGTGGTCTGGGTGGCATTCCTGGCCATCTTCAAGCCCCATACCGTGCCTGCACTGCCGCCCGAAGCACGCATCTACCGCGAGTCCAACGGCAACTCCGGCTACACCTCGTTGGTCGTGGTGATGGGTCTGTCCACCATCGTGGCCATCTTCCTGGCCAGCCACATGGCCGACCTGCACACCTGGTGGCAGGGCAAGGAAATCACCGAAGTCGCCACCGACGAGAAGATCGTCACCGCCATGTGCGGCGGCACCTTCATCGCCTTCGTGATCGCCTCACTCAACCGGGTCCTCAAGCTGGGCCTGCTGTCCAAGCTGGCCGAGCGCGTGACCTTTGTGCTGATCCCCCCTCTGCTGCTGATCTTCCTGGTGCTGGGCACCATCTTCCTGGGCATTGCAACACCTACCGAAGGCGGTGCCATGGGCGCCATGGCGGCACTGATCATGGGTTTTGCCCGCCGTCGCCTGAACATGGACCTGCTCAAGCAGGCCCTGGCCTCGACCACCAAGCTGGCCAGCTTTGTGATGTTCATCATGATCGGCGCCACCACCTTCAGTCTGGTCTTCCAGGCTGCAGACGGGCCCAAGTGGGTGGAGCATCTGCTGACCAGCCTGCCCGGCGGCCAGGTGGGCTTCCTGATCGTGGTCAACATCATGATCTTCTTCCTGGCCTTCTTCCTGGACTACTTTGAACTCTCGTTCATCGTGGTGCCACTGCTGGGCCCCGTGGCCGAGAAGATGGGCATCGATCTGATCTGGTTCGGCGTACTGCTTGCCGTGAACATGCAGACCTCGTTCATGCATCCGCCCTTCGGCTTTGCACTGTTCTTCCTGCGCTCCGTCGCGCCGGACAAGCAGTACATGGACAAGGTCACACACAAGGTGATAGCGCCCGTCACCACCATGCAGATCTACAAGGGTGCCGTGCCCTTTGTGCTGATCCAGCTGGTGATGGTGGGCGTGCTGATCGCCTTCCCCGGCATCGTGACCGGCGCACTCGACAAGCCCGTGGTTGTGGACATGAACAAGGTGGGCGATGAAATGCTCAACCAGCTCAACGATGCCGGCGGCGGCTATGGTGCGGACAACCCGTTTAGAGCGCCTGAAGGCGGCGAGGAAGGCTCGGCCCCTGCAGAAGGCAGCCAGCCGGCTCCGGCTGCGCCCGATGCCAACGGCTATGGATCGGATGACCCGGCCAAGGCCTTGCAGGATTCACTGAGCGCGGCACCTGCAGCCAAGTAAATCGACAGCTGCTACCGACATAGCCCCGGCTCGCCAGAGCCGGGGCTTTTTCATGGCTTGGAGGTTGATGGGTAATAGATTCGCTATCCATCGGCAAGCCCTCCTGAGCATCACCGAGCTGCTGACTGCCGTCCCCGTCAATCCTGTGCCGATCTGCTGTCTCAAGCCGCCAATGCCCAGGAGTCTTGTGTGGAGCCGGCCTATCGCAGCAGCGATGGAATGCTGGCAACCGAAGGAATATGGGAACTGCCCTGCCGGGCCGATGTCATCCGCCTATCGAAAGACACCACCGAGGCAGCGCAGGAGGACTCCCGGCATGATCTCGATGGCATGAAAAAACCGCAGCAAGCTGCGGTTTTTTCAACAGCCAGCGCATGGCGCCGGTGACTCTGATCGGGATCAGATCTTGGCAGTCGCCATGTACTGATTGAAGGGGAACTCGGAGAAGCGGTTCCACAGGATCTGGTCGCGCTGGAAAGCGCGCATGTCCTGGTGAATCTTCTTGAATTCGGGCGACTTGGCTTCGTGCTCGGCAAACACCTCCATGGAAGCCTTGAAACCGGCGTCCATCAGCGGCTTGGGGAACATCTTCAGCTGGGTCTTGTTGGCCACCAGGCGCTTGATGGCCTGAGGGTTGAGCACCTGGTACTTGCTGGTCATGTCGGCGGCAGCCACGCGGGTTGCGGCGTCCAGGATCGCCTTGTTCTCGGGCGACAGTGCGTTGTACTTCTTCAGATTGATGAAGAACTCCAGGTCAGCAGAACCTTCCCACCAGCCGGGGTAGTAGTAGTAGGGAGCAACCTTGTTGAAGCCCAGCTTCTCATCGTCATAGGGACCGACGAATTCCACGGCATCCAGCGTACCCTTTTCCAGGGCCTGATAGACATCGCCGGCAGGCATGTTCTGTGCCACCACGCCCAGCTTGGCCATGGCTTCGCCGAACACGCCGCCACCCAGACGCATTTTCAGACCCTTGAGGTCTTCCACGGTCTTGATTTCCTTGCGGTACCAGCCACCCATCTGGGTCGTGGTGTTGCCTGCGGATGCGGTCTTGAAGTTGTACTTGGCAAAGAAGGCATCCAGCAGCTTGCGGCCATTGCCATGGTCTTTCCAGCCGTTCATCTGCAGCGTGGTCAGGCCGAAGGGCACGGCGCAGCTGAAGGCGAAGATGGGGTCCTTGCCGGTGAAATAGTAGGCCGCAGTCTGTGCCATATCGATGGTGTCGCCCTGCAGTGCATCCACCACACCGAAAGCGGGCATCAGCTCGCCAGCGGGGTGCACCGAGATCTCGAACTTGCCGCCCGACATGGCCTTGACCACTTGCGACAGCTTTTCAGCGCTGCCGAAGATGGTGTCCAGCGACTTGGGAAAGCTCGAGGCCAGGCGCCAGCGCACGGCGGCCTGGGCGTGAACAGCAGGTGCGGCGCCCGCAGCCAGCACGCCAGCGATACCGGCATTTTTCAGAATGGAACGACGATCCACTTTAGTCTCCTTGAGGAACAGATTGGCTGACACAGACCACTGATCTATGCCAGCTTGACTTATGCAACAGGCACAAAATGTACACGAGTCAATCGTTCAGCATGCGATAAAAAGTGACCGTTAGCTTAAGAAGTTCTACCTAGTTAGGTGTATCGAATTCGGCCTCGGCGGCCTGCCTGCGCTGCTTACAGCCGTACCGCGCTCATATAGCTGGCATAGCGGAATTCGGAGAAGCGATCCCAGAGCAGCTGGTCATGCTGGAATCCACGCATGCTGCGGTGAATTTTCTTGAACTGCGCCGACTTGGCCTCATGCTCGGCCATGGTGGCCATCACGGCCTTGAAGCCCGCATCCATGAGCTCGCGTGGAAAGGCGCGCAGCTGCACGCGTTCGCTGAGCAGCTTTTTGAGTGCCGCAGGGTTGTATGCCAAGTATTTGGCCGTCAGATCCTTGGCGGCCAGTGCCGCCGCGGCTTCCACCATGGCGCGCAGCTCGGGCGTCAGCGCCGCAAAGGACTTGGTATTGATGAAATAGGCCAGCTCGGCACCGCCTTCCCACCAGCCCGGATAGTAGTAGTAGGGCGCGATCTTGCCGAAGCCCAGCTTCTGATCGTCATAGGGGCCGACGAACTCCACCGCATCGAGACGATTCTTTTCCAGCGCCTGCTGCGCATCCGCAATAGGCATGTTGACGGCTTGCACGCCCAGCTTTTGCAGCGCATCGCCGAGCAAGCCGCCGCCGGCGCGCATGCGCAGCCCGTGCAAGTCCTGCACGGTCCTGATTTCCTTGCGGTACCAACCGCCCATCTGCGTGCCAGTGTTGCCGGCGCTCAGGCTCTTGATGTTGTACTGGGCGTAGAAATCATCCATGAGCTTGCGCCCGCCGCCCCACTCCATCCAGGCATCCATCTGCCGCGCCGTCAGACCGAAGGGCACGGCGCACCCGAGTGCAAAGCAGTAGTCCTTGTCGGTGAAGTAGTACGGTGCCGTCAAAGCCATTTCGACCACGCCGTTCTGTACTCCCTCCATCACGCCAAACGCGGGCATCAGCTCGCCCGCGGAGTGCACGCTGACTTCGATCTGACCACCCGACATGAGACGCAGCGACTGGGCAAACTTCTCGGCCCCGCCAGAGATGGCGTCAAGGACTTTGGGAAAACTCGTCACCAGGCGCCAGCGCAGCACCTCCTGGCTGCGCACTGCCGGAGCCACGCCAGCAGCCAGCACACCAGCCATGCCCACATGTTTGACGAGTGAGCGACGATCCATGAATATTTCTCCGCTAGTAGTTGTCGATTGCCAAGCTGGCCGCAACCGTCCGATCACAGCCGGCAGCCACAGGCATTCTAGGAACGCAGACGCCGTCCGTGTGGCGATTCACGGTTGCCGTCAGTTTTCTTGACAGCAAGCAAAGAAAAAGGCCCTCCATGGAAGGGCCTGGTGTCAATCCATCGGACTTGCGCAAACCATGTCCGTATCGCGTCAGCCTGCAGCCAGACGCTTGCGGATGGAGGCTTCGATGCCTGCGGCATCCAGCCCCTGCAGCGCCAGCAGCTTGGCGGGATCGCCATGCTCGATGAACGCGTCGGGCAGGCCCAGCTGCAGCACGCTCTTGCTCAGACCGTTGGCGGCGAGGCACTCCATCACGGCACTGCCAGCGCCGCCCATGACACAACCCTCTTCCAGCGTGACGATGAGTTCATGCTCGGCGGCGATCTTGAGCAGCAGTGCTTCGTCAAGCGGCTTGGCCCAGCGCATATTGGCCACGCTGGCGTCGAGCGCTTCGGCAGCTTGCAGCGCGGGATAGAGCAAGGTACCGAAGGCCAGAATCGCCACTTTCCCGGAGCTCGATTCGCGGCGCATCTCACCCTTGCCAAAGGGCAGACCTTCCAGGCTTTCCAGCGGCGTCACCCCCACACCGGCACCGCGCGGATAGCGCACGCAGACGGGGTGATCCTGCTCATAGGCCGTGGTCAGCAACTGGCGCGTTTCGCGCTCGTCGGCCGGACAGGCCATGCTCATATTGGGAATGCAACGCACAAACGCAATGTCATAGGCGCCCGCGTGCGTGGCCCCGTCGGCACCCACCAGACCTGCGCGGTCCAGCGCGAACACCACGGGCAGGTTCTGCAGCGCGACGTCGTGGATCAGTTGGTCATAGGCACGCTGCAGGAACGTGGAATAGATGGCCACCACGGGCTTGACGCCTTCGCAGGCCATGCCGCCGGCAAAGGTCACGGCATGCTGCTCGGCAATGCCCACGTCGTAGTAGCGACCTGGAAAGCGCTTGTGGAACTCCACCATGCCCGAGCCCTCGCGCATGGCGGGCGTGATGCCGACCAGGCGCTGGTCCTTGGCAGCCATATCGCAGAGCCAATGGCCGAACACCTGGGTGAAGGTCTGCTTGGCAGGGATGGCGGACTTGACCAGACCGACAGCCGGATCGAATTTCCCGGGCCCGTGATAGGCCACGGGATCGGCCTCGGCCAGCTTGTAGCCCTGGCCCTTCTTGGTGACCACATGCAGAAACTGCGGGCCCTTGAGACCCTTGATGTTCTCCAGCGTGGGGATCAGCGAGTCGAGGTCATGACCGTCGATGGGACCGATGTAGTTGAAGCCGAACTGCTCGAACATGGTGGCAGGCACGACCATGCCCTTGGCCTGCTGTTCCAGGCGCTTGGCCAGCTCCAGCAAGGGCGGCACCTGCTTGAGAACGCTCTTGCCCACATCGCGGGCCTTGGCATAGAACTGCCCGCTCATCAGCTGTGCCAGATAGCGATTGAGCGCACCCACGGGCGGACTGATGCTCATGTCGTTGTCGTTGAGGATGACCAGCAGATTGGCATCGTGCACGCCACCGTTGTTCAGTGCCTCGAAAGCCATGCCGGCCGTCATCGCACCGTCGCCGATCACGGCGATTGCACGGCGATCCTCGCCTTTTTGCTTGGCGGCCAGCGCCATGCCCAGCGCAGCAGAAATGCTGGTGGACGAGTGTGCCGTGCCAAAGGTGTCGTACTCGCTCTCGGCACGCTGAGGAAAGCCGGACAGGCCGCCGAACTGGCGCAGGGTGGCCATGCGATCGCGGCGACCGGTCAGGATCTTGTGCGGATAGGTCTGGTGGCCCACGTCCCAGACGATGCGGTCATAGGGCGTGTTGAACACCGAGTGCAGCGCCACGGTCAACTCCACCGTCCCCAGGTTGGAGCTGAGGTGCCCGCCGGTCCTTGAGACGCTGTCGATCACATAGGTGCGCAGCTCTGCGGCCAGCGTCTTGAGCTGGGCACGCGAGAGGCCGCGCATGTCTGCGGGATCGTTGATGTTGTGCAGCAGGGAAGAAGTATTCGTGGACATGTTCTATATTTTTTAATAGCTGCTAGCGCCAGCCAATATTCGGTTACAGAGCTTTTCCATTCAATCTCAATGGGTGCGCTGCACGACCATATCAGCAAGTGCGGCCAGGGCCTGGGTGTCGGCCAGACCGCTGCGAGTCAACGCGGCGTGGGCCAGCAGGCGCAACTCCTCGGCATGGGCTCTTGCAGCCTCCAGCCCCAGCAGCGATACAAAAGTGGGCTTGTCATTGGCCGCATCCTTGCCCGCCGTCTTGCCCAACGTTGCAGAGTCGGCCACTACGTCCAGAATATCGTCCACCACCTGGAACGCCACGCCCAGTGCCTGGCCGTAGTCGGTCAGCGCGGCCAGTGCCCTGGCGTCGGTCTGTGCATTGCAGGCGGCCCCCATGAGCACGCTGCCCAGCAGCAGCGCACCGGTCTTGAGACGGTGCATCTCGCGCAGTTGCGCCTCGCTCAGTTGCTTGCCCACGCTGGCCAGATCGATGGCCTGACCGCCAGCCATGCCGTGGCTGCCCGCCGCCGCGCCCAGCAGGCGGCACAGCCTGGCCTGCATGGAGCAGGGAATGCCATCGTCTTCAGGCAGCAGCAGCTCGAAGGCCAGGGCCTGCAGAGCATCGCCGGCCAGCAGGGCCGAGGCTTCGCCGAACTGCACATGCACGGTGGGCTTGCCGCGACGCATGGTGTCGTTGTCCATGCAGGGCATGTCGTCGTGCACCAGGGAGTAAGCATGAATCAGCTCCACGGCACAGCCGGCACGCAGCGTGGCCGCGGCCTGACCGCCAACCGCCTCGGCGGCCGCCCAGACCAGCAACGGCCGCAAGCGCTTGCCGCCATCGAGCACGGCGTAGCGCATGGCCTCACCCAGACCCGCAGGTGCATTGATGCCCACCCAGCGCGACAGCGCGTCTTCGGTGCGCACCAGTCGCTCCTGCATCCAGACGGAAAAATCCAGGGCAGTCTTGCCCTCGTTCAAAGGCGTCGATGGTTCGGCAATCATTGATTCATTCATGGGCTGCATCTTCAAGGCAAAACGCGCGGACACCGGGATCAGTCCTGGGTCCAGGCAGACAGCTTGCCTTCGTCCAATACCTTGACCTGCTCCTGCACCGCATCGAGCTGGCTACGGCAAAAAACCAGCAGCTCCGCAGCGCGCTGGTAGCCGCTGAGCATCTGCTCCAGCGGCAGCTGACCGGATTCGATCTGTGCAATCAGTTGCTCCAGCTCCTGCAAAGCAGCTTCATAGCTGACAGGCTGTTCAGATTTTTTGGCGGCAGCGGCCTTGGGCATGGATGGTGTGGTCGATGTTGGACGGAAGCGACGATTTTAGGCGTCCCTGCACCATTGGCGTGCAATGCCCGCAAAGCCGGCTGGCGCGATATGTTTTGGCTGTAAATTCCCGACCGGTCCGGGCCTGCTGCGCCCGCCTTTTTGCCCAGCGGCAAGGGTTTGCAGGCGGCTGGCAACTTGCTGACAGGCTCCGACGGCACATGGACGAAATAGCGTCAATACACGTACCAGAAAAACGGAAATAACCCCACAGCCTATAATCCCATTCCCGTCAAGCCGGCCCCGTGCCTGGTCATCCTGGTCGGGCAAACGCGTCGGCAGGCCATGCGCCACCGCCCATTGCCTGAGGCCCGTGTCCAGACAAGGCCGGTTTCGTTTTTTACCGTGTGCGCACGTGCACCCTCCCTGTGGGGAGTCTTTAGGTCAAGTCATCCATGACTGATTTAAGTCTTCAACTGCAGCAGGCCGCAAGCCAACTACCAGTTTCAAGTTATTTCGACGAAGCGCTGTTCCAGCGCGAGTTGGAAACGATTTTCAAGCGCGGCCCGCGCTACGTGGGCCACCAGCTGGCCGTTCCCGAGATAGGCGACTACTACGCCCTGCCTCAGGAAAAAGAGGGGCGGGCGCTGGTACGCAATGCCAAAGGCGAGATCGAGCTGATCTCCAACGTCTGCCGCCACCGCCAGGCCGTGATGCTCAAGGGGCGCGGCAATCTGCTGTCCGAAGGCAAAGGCCATGCCGGCGGCAATATCGTCTGCCCGCTGCACCGCTGGACCTACAGCACCAGCGGCGAGCTGCTGGGCGCCCCGCATTTCAGCCACGACCCCTGCCTGAACCTCAACAACTACCGCCTGCGCGAGTGGAACGGACTGCTGTTCGAGGACAACGGCCGCGACATCGAGGCCGATCTGGCCGGCATGAAGCTGCGCGAGCAGCTCCAGTTCGACGGCTTTGTGCTCGACCATGTCGAGATGCACGAGTGCAACTACAACTGGAAGACCTTTATCGAGGTCTATCTGGAGGACTACCACGTCGGCCCCTTCCACCCCGGTCTGGGCAACTTCGTCACCTGCGACGATCTGAAGTGGGAATTCGCCAGCGAGTACTCGGTGCAGACCGTGGGCGTGGCCCCCAGCTTCGGCAACCCGGGCTCGGACATCTACAAGAAGTGGCACGAGGTGCTGCTGGCCTACCGCAACGGCGAACTGCCCGATCGCGGAGCCATCTGGCTGACCTACTACCCCCACATCATGGTGGAGTGGTATCCGCATGTGCTGACCGTCTCGACCCTGCACCCGCTGGCCGTGGACAGGACGCTGAACGTGGTGGAGTTCTTCTACCCCGAGGAAATCGCCGCCTTCGAGCCAGAGTTCGTGCAGGCCCAGAAGGCCGCCTACATGGAAACCTGCATCGAGGACGACGAGATCGCCGAGCGCATGGACGGTGGCCGCAAGGCCCTGTATGAACGCGGCGACAACGAGGTCGGCCCCTATCAGAGCCCCATGGAAGACGGCATGCAACATTTCCATGAGTGGTATCGCCGCATCATGGGTGACAGCGTTCCCCAACGCTGAATGAGGTAAACCTCAAAGACTGATAGCTGCTATCGCTTACCCCATAAGCACAGCAGCTATTTTTTATGCTGAATTGAGTGAGATATGCAAGCCCTGTGGATGGTGTTGGCCGCGTTGATTTTTGCGGTCATGAGTGTGTGTGTGAAGTTTGCCTCCCAGGACTTCAATGCGGCAGAGATCGTGTTCTACCGCGGCCTGGTCAGCATGGCGCTGCTGGTCTGGCTGGCCAGGCGCAGCGGCGTGACGCTGACCACCCAGTACTCGCGCGAACATGCCTGGCGCAGCTTTGTCGGCGTGATCTCCATGGGAGCCTGGTTCTACGCCATCGGCCACCTGCCGCTGGCCACGGCCACCACGCTCAACTCCATGAGCAGCATCTGGATGGCGGTGTTTCTCATCGCCCAGGGCCTGTGGATGCGCCATACGCTGCGCAAGTCCTATGCGGCCGAGCCCGAAACCCGCCGTGCCATTCCACCCTTCCCCTGGGGCCTCGTGTCCACCGTGGTGGCGGGCTTTGTCGGCGTGCTGCTGGTGCTGCGCCCGACCAGCGCACCGGCCAGCGAATGGGTGGCCGCGCTCGGCGGCCTGTTTGGCGGTATGTTTGCGGCCATGGCCTATATGCAGGTGACAACCCTGTCGCGCCTGGGCGAGCCTGAGACCCGCGTAGTGTTCTATTTCTCGGTCGGTTCGGCCATTGCCGGCGGCATCACCATGCTGTTGACCGGCATCTCGCCCTTCCCCGGCTGGAGCGCTCTGTGGCTGGTGCCCGTGGGCGTGCTGGCCGCCGTGGCCCAGGTCTGCATGACCAAGGCCTATGCCTCGGCCGGCAGCAAGAGCAACACCCTGGTCGTCGCCAATCTGCAGTACTCGGGCATTGTGTTTGCCGCCTTGCTCAGCCTGGTGCTGTTCGGCGAGAGCATTCCCCTGATCGGCTGGGGAGGCATCGTGCTCATCGTCGCCAGCGGCGCCGCTGCCACTACCTTGCGCTCCAGAGGCTAACCGTGCCGGGGGTGCGGAGCATCTGCGCCATGCCCCCTGCCTGCGGCAGCGGCCAGGCCAGATCCGCGCGGCTGGCCATATCCAAACAATGAAGGCCGCTTGAGTCCGGTGCGCTGACCCGATCGCATAATGGTTTGCATCGCGCAAGGCTGCACGCAGTGCCGTCTGCAACAGTCAATCTTTGGAGCAGCAAGCCATGAACCACTCGACGCCCGAGCACTACAACACCCTGATTTCCGTCGAACAGCTGGCCCGGCTCAAGGCCAGCGGCAAGCCCTTGATGGTGTTTGACTGCAGCTTTGACCTCATGAACCCGCCTGCCGGCCGCGAGCAGTATCTGCAGGCCCATATCCCGGGCGCCGTCTTCGCCGACCTAGACAAAAATCTCAGCGCGCCGCATGGCACGCCCGGCGAGGATGGACAGGTCGCCACCAGCGTGCAATCGGCTTCGGGCGGTCGCCACCCGCTGCCCACGCGCGAGCGCTTTTCCGCCTGGCTGTCTTCCATAGGCTTTGCCAACGATATGCAGGCCGTGGTTTATGACCGCAACGCCGCCAATTACTGCGGCCGCCTGTGGTGGATGCTGCGCTGGGCCGGCCACGATGCCGTGGCGGTGCTCGATGGCGGGCTGCAGGCCTGGCAGGCGGCCGGCCAGCCCCTGGGCAGCGGGGAAGAGCCCGGCCATTTCCAGTCCAACTTTGAACTGGGCCAGCCGCTGGAGACGCTCAAGACCGTCGCTCAGGTCGAGGCCGATCTGGGTCAGGCCACCCAGACCCTCATCGATGCCCGCGCCCCGGCTCGCTACCGCGGCGAGGTGGAGCCCCTGGACCCGGTGGCGGGCCATATTCCGGGCGCGCTGAACCGCCCGTTCAGCAGCAATATCGCCGCCGACGGACGCTTCAAGCCCGCAGCGCTGCTCAAGGCCGAGTTTGACCAGTTGCTGGCCGGACGCGATCCCGCCAGCGTGGTGCACCAGTGCGGCAGCGGCGTCAGCGCCACCCCCAATGTGCTGGCCATGCGCATTGCCGGCTTCGCGCCCACAGCCTTGTTTGCCGGCAGCTGGAGCGAGTGGTGCAGCCAGCCTTCGCGGCCGGCCGAGAGGGGCTGAGCCTGACGCATGCCGGTGCCGCTCCAGGCACCGGCTTCGAGCGGGCATGCCTGTCTCCCTGCACTTGCCGGGTTCACTCCCCGATCCTTGAGCAGGCCAGGCCGTGATCAGCGCCGTACCCATGTAGGCCAGGCCCGCTCCATCGCAGTGCTCCGGGTCTTGGCGGCATGGCCGACATCCATGTCCGCGCTCGCATGTCGATGCGGCTTGGCAACCCGGATGCAGGCCGTTATCACAGGGAATCCGGGCCGTCTTGTTTCATAGGCGATCAGATACCGAACAAAAAGCCGCCTATTTCCTCGTTTGTCATGTTCCGGACAGATTCACAATACATGCACCAGCGGAATCCGGCCTGATGCAATGTCAGCCCCCAACCGGCATCCCGAGTCATCCCGACGGACGGCAAGGCAGTAAGGGAAATCTTACAGGCCTGCCTGTGAAACCAGACCGGCGATACCGACGCTCCCCGACTTCAGTTCGATCAAGGCTTGAAACACAATTCATTTCAACAGATCGAAACACTTTTAACGTCTTGTTTGTGTGTGCCGTGACGGTCTGTCGAGATTGAAAGGACTGGACCCATGAACAACGAACAACTGCTTGCCGAGATCCGCGAAGCCAACCTCACCTACCTGATGCTGGCCCAGACCCTGATCCGCCAGGACAAGGCCGAGGCCGTGTTCCGTCTGGGTCTGAATGAAGAGTCCTGCGACCTGCTGGGCTCGCTGTCTTCGGCCCAGGTGCTCAAGCTGGCATCGCGCAACACCTTGCTGGCCAGCTTCCGCGCCGATGACGAAATGGTCTGGAGCCTGCTGACCAACCACAGCAGCAACAAGATCGGCAACGCCGCCACCAATACGCTGCACGCCAACATCCTGATGGCCAGCCGTGTCTCCGAAGTGCTCTGAGCACCCGCTAGCGACTACCTGGTTTTAAGGAGAGACAGATGCCCGCCGCCAAGACTGCCACCAAAAGCGTTCTGAACGAATCCAAGCAAATCGAGCGCGCCGCCATGCTCATCGAGATGGGCGCCCGCATGCAGGTGCTGGAGTCCGAGACCACGCTGTCTTATGAACGCCTGATCCGGCTGTACAAGGAAATCTCGGGCAAGTCTCCCTCCAAGGGCCAGCTGCCGTTTTCCACGGACTGGTTTCTGACCTGGCAGGAAAACATCCACAGCTCGCTGTTCCTCAACATCTACGAATACCTGTCCAAGGGTGTGGAGCTGGACTCGGCCGAGCAGCTGACCAAGGCCTATCGCCTCTATACCGAACAGATTCAGGCTGCCGAACTCGAGGTGCTGCTGTCCTTTACCCGCGCCTGGCGCCTGGTGAAGTTTGTCGATGCACAGATGCTGACGCGCACCCAGTGCTCGGTCTGCAAGGGCCAGTTCGTGACCGAGCCTTACGAGAATGCACGCCACTACCAGTGCGGTCTGTGCAATCCTCCCGCTCGCGCCGGCAAGAGCAAGGCGGCTGGCTCCTTGATGCTTCACTAACCCCCTGAGCGGCTGTGCCGCCTCCACCTCTCTCTTCGGGAGGGGGACGGCAGCCTCGCGGCGCGGCGGCGCTTGCTCGCTGCCTCTGGCCTGAAACACGCCAGTTTTAAAACTCAACTTTCATAGCTGGTAGCGCCATTCAACAAAGGGTTTGAAGCAAATAAATGCCTCAAACCCTTTATTCATAGGCGCAAGAAGCTCCTGATTCAGGAGCTTGCACGATCTGCCTCAGCCCGTGTTGCGCACTCCGGCGGCAATGCCGTTGATGGACAGGTGTATGCCGTTCTTGACCCTGTCGTCGGTCTGTCCCGCGCGCCAGCGGCGCACCAGCTCCACCTGCAGGTGGTTCAGAGGATCGATATAGGGGAAGCGGTGGCGGATGGAACGCGCCAGCGCGGAGTTGTGCTCCAGGCGCTGCTTGTCGCCCGTGATCTGGTTGAGCGCTTCCACCGTGCTCTGCCACTCGGCCTCGATCGCACCGAAGATGCGGCGGCGCAAGCGTGTGTCGGTCACCAGTTCGCTGTAGCGCGAGGCCAGGTTCAGGTCGCTCTTGGCCAGCACCATGTCCATATTCGACAGCAGGGTGCGGAAGAACGGCCACTGGCGGTACATCTTCTGCAGCAGCGCCAGCTGCGCCTTCGCATCCTTGCCGGGGCGGTGGATGAAGGCCTGAATCGCCGAGCCGAAACCGTACCAGCCCGGCAGCGTCAGGCGGCACTGACCCCAGCTGAAGCCCCAGGGAATGGCGCGCAGGTCCTCGATGGCCTGGGTCGCCTTGCGCGATGCGGGGCGTGAGCCGATATTGAGCTCGGCGATCTCGCGAATCGGCGTGCTGCTGAAGAAGTAATTGGTAAAGCCCGGAGTCTCGTAGACCAGGGCGCGGTAGGCCGCCATGCTGGTTTCGGACAGAAACGCAGCAGCCTCCAGGAAGGCCTTGGTCGCCGGCTTGGTCGGCTGCAGCAGCGTGGCCTCCAGCGTGGCGGCCACCAGGGTCTCCAGATTGCGGCGTCCGATCTCGGGGTTGGCATATTTGGAGGCGATGACCTCGCCCTGCTCGGTCAAGCGGATCTGACCGCGCACCGTGCCTGGCGGCTGCGCCAGAATGGCCTGGTAGCTCGGGCCGCCGCCACGCCCCACCGTGCCGCCGCGGCCGTGGAACATGCGCAGCCGGATGCCGTAGTGATCGGCCAGATCGTCAAACAGATCGACCAGCGCAATCTCGGCCCGGTACAGCTCCCAGTTGCTGGTGAAGATGCCGCCGTCCTTGTTGCTGTCGCTGTAGCCCAGCATGATGTCCTGCTCGCCGCCGCTTTTCCGGACCAGCTCGGCAATGCCGGGCAATTGGTAGTAGCGGCGCATGATGGGCGCGGCATTGCGCAGGTCCTCGATGGTCTCGAACAGCGGCACGACGATCAGATCGCATTGCGCACCGTCCTGCAGGGTGCCGCGCAGCAGGCCCACTTCCTTTTGCAGCAGCAGCACCTCGAGCAGATCGCTGACGGTCTCGGTGTGGCTGATGATGCAATGGCGAATCGCCTCGCCGCCCAGGCGCTCGCGCAGGCGTTTGGCGGTCTCGAAGATGGCCAGCTCGCTGCGCGTGTGGTCGCCGTAGTCGCCGCCCATGACGCGCAGGGGGCGTGCGTCTTCGAGCAGACGCACCAGCAGCGCGCATTTGGCGTCTTCCTCAAGCAGGCTGTAATCGAGCTCGACCTTGGCGACCGAGAGCAGCTCGCGCACCACTTCCTCATGCTTGTCCGAGCTTTGGCGCAGGTCCACCGTGGACAGATAGAAGCCGAAGACCCGCACCGCGCGCATCAGCGGGCGCAGGCGCTGCGGCGCCAGGGCGTCGCCGTGATAACGCGACAGCGAGTCGTCGATGATCTGCAGATCGGCCAGAAACGCATCGGCCGATGCATAGGCATTCTGGGGCGCCACGGCATGGCGTGCCGCCTCGCCGCCCGTCAGCTGCCTGAGCGTCGCGGCCAGACGCGCATAGATGCCCGTCAGCGCCCGGCGATAAGGCTCGTCGCTGCGGTGCACATTGTGGTCGGGCGATGCATCGGCCAGCGCCTGCATCTCGGGCGTGATGTCGACCAGATTGGCCGACAGCGACAGCTCGCCGCCCAGGTAGTGCACCTCGCGCAGATAGTGGCGCAGCGCCACGTCGGCCTGACGCGTCAGGGCCAACTCCAGACTCTCGGCCGTCACAAAGGGATTGCCGTCGCGATCGCCGCCAATCCATTGGCCCATGCGCAAAAAGCTCTGTTCGGGCAGCTTCTCGCCCAGCTCCTGCTCCAGCTGCTCGTAGATCTTGGGGATCTCCTGCAGGAACGTCGCCTCGTAATAGGACAGGGCATTCTCGATCTCGTCGGCCACCGTGAGCTTGGAATGGCGCAGCAGCCGGGTCTGCCAGAGCTGGGCCACGCAGGCACGCAACTGCGCCTCCACCCGCGTCAGCTCGCGCGGGGTCAGTGCATCCTTGGCACTGTTGTAGAGCTGGGCGCGCATCAGGATATCGTCGCGCTCGGCCAGCAACTGGGCAATGCGGCGCTCGGCCGTCAGAATGCTCTGGCGCTGCACCTCGGTGGGGTGGGCCGTCAGCACGGGCGAGATGAAGCTCCTGGCCAGCGTGTCGACCACCGTGGCGGGCGAGATGCCCGCCCAGCGCAGGCGTGCCAGTGCCACCTCGATGCTGCCTTCCTGTGTGTTGCCGGCGCGCTCGTGCACGGCGCGGCGGCGGATGTGGTGGCGGTCTTCGGCCAGATTGGCCAGGTGCGAGAAATAGGTGAAGGCGCGAATCACGCTCACCGTCTGGTCGCTGGACAGTCCCTTGAGCAGCTTCTTGAGCGCCTTGTCGGCCGCTTCGTCGGCATCGCGCCGGAAGGCCACCGAAAGCTGGCGTACCTGCTCGACCAGCTCGTAGGCCGGCCCACCTTCCTGCTCGCGAATCACATCGCCCAGAATGCGCCCCAGCAGCCGTATGTCCTCGATCAACGGCAAATCCTTGTCGGTCTTGCGTGCCGGTTTTTCGCCATGTTTGTCTGCATGTGCGGCGCTCTTGGGGCGGGCGGAAGGCATGAACTATTCTCCTTGGGCACGGTGTAAGGCAACTCGCCATGCTAGCATTCCCTGTTACCCGTTCGAGACCGCGCCGTCATGAAATTTTCTGCATCCTCACCCACATCCATCGTCATTGCCACACGCGAGAGCCAGCTGGCCATGTGGCAGGCCGAGCATGTGCAGGCGATCTTGCGCGGCCGCGGCCACAGCGTGGATCTGCTGGGGATGACGACCAAGGGCGACCAGATTCTGGACCGTGCCCTGTCCAAGGTGGGCGGCAAGGGCCTGTTCGTCAAGGAGCTGGAAGTGGCTCTCGAGGAAGGCCGCGCCGATCTGGCCGTGCACTCCTTGAAGGATGTGCCCATGGAGCTGCCCGAGGGCTTTGTGCTGGCCTGCGTGATGACGCGCGAAGACCCGCGCGACGCCTTTGTCTCCAACCGCTATGCATCGCTGGACGAGCTGCCCCAGGGTGCCGTGGTCGGCACCTCCAGCCTGCGTCGCCAGGCCCTGCTGCAGGCGCTGCGCCCCGACCTCAAGATCGAGGCCTTGCGCGGCAATGTCAACACCCGCCTGCGCAAGCTCGACGAAGGTCAGTACGACGCCATCGTGCTCGCCGCCGCCGGCCTGATGCGCCTGGAGATGAGCGATCGCATCCGCACCAGGTTCGATCCGGCCCAGATGCTTCCCGCCGCCGGCCAGGGCGCTTTGGGCATCGAGGTGCGCGCAGACCGCCAGGACATCATCGACGCCCTGGCCCCGCTGGCCCATATGCCCACCTGGCTGACCGTGACTGCCGAGCGCGCCGTCAGCCGCTGCATGGGTGGCAGCTGCTCCATGCCGCTGGCCGCCTATGGCCGCTTTGAAGACGACACCCTGCACATGGATGCTGCCTGGGGCGACATGGAAGGCGACAAGGGCCTGGTGCGCGTACAGGCCAGCGCCAGCGTGACGGACTTTGCCAGCGCCAACGCCCTGGGCGAACAACTGGCCGCGCAGCTGCAAGCGGCGGGTGCCGTGCCTGCTGCCCCCAAGCGGGACTGAGCCGCGCCTGCCCATGCGCCGCGTTCTGGTCACCCGCCCTTTGCATGATGCGAAACCCTGGGTCGACGCGTTTCGTGCCCGCGGCCTGCAGGCCGAGGCCTTGCCGCTGCTGGCCATCGCTGGCTGCGCGGACCCGGCTGCCCATCAAGCTCTGCTGAGCGCACGCCAGCTGGCGCTCAAGCCCGGGCACTACCGGGCCGTGATGTTTGTCAGCGGCAATGCAGCGCAGTATTTCTTTACGCCAAACACACCTCAAACGCTTACTGGAAAAGCGCTTTTAGCTCCTGATACCAGAGCATGGACTCCGGGCCCGGGTACGGAGCGTGCCTTGCTGGAACTCGGGTTGAACTCCCACCAGATCGACGGCCCCAGCCCCGATGCCGCCCAGTTCGAGTCCGAAGCGCTGTGGCAGAACGTCCATGATCAGATCCGGACCGGCGACCGCGTGCTGATCGTGCGCGGCGCCAGCCCCGCCACCGGCAATGCTGGCAAGCCTGCACCATCCACCCAAGGTGCGGGCCGTGACTGGCTCGCAGCCCGGCTGCGTGAAGCCGGCGCCGAGGTGGAGCTGCTGGCCGTGTATGAGCGCCAGCTTCCCAGCTGGACGGCGCAGCAGCTGGATGTCGCGCGGCAGGCCGCCAGCGACGGCAGCCTGTGGCTGTTCAGCAGCTCGGAAGCTGTTGCCAACCTGCAACAGCTTCTGCCCCAACAAAAATGGGACCTGGGGTTAGCGCTCACCACCCATGAACGCATTGCCAGCAAAGCACTTTCAGCAGGTTTCGGTCGGGTTTTGCACAGTCGCCCAAGTCTGGACGATGTGGTGGCGTCTATAGAATCGGCTCTATGAGCTCCGATGCCATCCCCACCTCCGACAAGCAACCCATAGCCCCACCACCCAGCCAGGACCATCCCGCCCCCGTTCAGACCGGGCGGGGCGCGCCCGTGGCTCTGGTGCTGACGCTGGGCACGGTGGCTGCCGCAGCCCTGGTTGCCTGCGGCATGCTGTGGCAGCGTGTAGGCAATATGCAGGAGCAATTGGCGCGTCAGTCGGCGCAATCGGGCGCTCAGTCGGTGGAGGCACGCACCCTGGCCAAGGACGCTCAGGATCTGGCCCGCGACAGTGCTGCACGCGTTTCCGTAATGGAGGCCCGGGTGGCCGAAATCAGCCTGCAGCGCAACCAGCTTGAAGAGCTGATGCAGAGCATGTCACGCTCACGCGATGAAAACCTGGTGGCAGATATCGACTCCTCGGTACGCATGGCCCAGCAGCAGGCCGAGCTCTCGGGCAGCCTGCAGCCGCTGGTCGCCAGCCTCAAATCGGCGAGAAAGCGTGTGGAAAGCACGGCCCAGCCGCGCCTGGCCCCGGTGGTGCGCGCCATCGACCTGGATCTGGACAAGCTCTCGCGCATGAGCGTGACCGACACCACGGGAGTGCTCAGCCGTATCGAAGACCTGATCCGTCAGGTGGACGACCTGGCCCTGATCAACGATGTGGGTCGCCCGCGCGCGCGCGATGCCCAGCCCCGCAAGACGGCGGCCGCCCATGACACGCCCGAGGACGCCAATCTCTCGCCCACGCAGTGGATCTGGTGGCAAGGCCAGGGCCAGCGGGTCTGGGACTCCTTCAGGGACGGCGCGGCCGATCTGGTGCGCGTGCGCCGCATCGATCACCCCGAGGTGGCCCTGCTGGCTCCCGAGCAGGGCTATTTCCTGCGCGAAAACCTCAAGCTGCAACTGCTCAATGCCCGTCTGGCCCTGCTGTCACGCCAATGGGAGTCGGCCCGTGCCGACCTGAGCGCGGCAGGCGCCCTGCTCAACAAATACTTCGACGCACGCTCGCGGCGTACCCAGATCGCCCAGGCACAACTGCAGCAGATTCAGGCCAATCTGCATTCGGGCGGGCGCGTACAGCTTGAAGACACGCTGAATGCACTGGCCACGGCGGCAGCCGGCCGCTGATCGGGGAGGACACAGAAATGCGCGCCGCCTTGTGGTTGATGGGTCTGTTTGCCGTGGCCGTGGCCATGGCCTTGTTTGCCGGCAATAACCAAAGCTCGGTCACCTGGTTCTGGTCGCCCTACCGGGTGGACATGTCGCTGAACCTGGCCCTGGTTCTGCTCTTTCTCGCGTTCGTGCTGCTCTATGCCGCGCTGCGCGCTCTGGCGGTGCTGCTGCAAATGCCGCACCAGGCACGCCGCTGGCGCATGCAGCAAAAAGAGCGCGGCATGAACCAGAGCCTGCTCGAAGCGCTCTCGCATCTGCAAGCCGGCCGCTTCTTGCGCGCCCGCAAGTCCGCGCTCGCGGCCCTGTCCACCGAGCAATCGCTGCGCGACGCCAAGGCTGGCCTGCCTTATGGCGAGCGCCTCAACGCCACCGCCCATCTGATCGCCGCCGATGCATCCCATGCCTTGCAGGATGCCGCCCTGCGCGACCAGCACTGGCAGCAGGCTCTGGACGTGCTGCCAGTGCCCGGCAACACCCAGGACTCGGAAATTCGCGAAGGAACCCAGATGCGCGCCGCCCGCTGGGCACTGGACGACCGCGATGCCGCCGAATCGATTCGACGCCTGGGCGAGCTGCCACTGGGTGCGGGCCGCCGCACGATTGCCCTGCGAATCAAGCTCAAGGCCGCACGCCTGTCCGGCAACACGCAGGTGGCGCTGGACACCGCCCGTCTGCTGGCCAAGCACCGCGCCTTCTCTCCCGCAGCCTCGGCCAGCGTGGTGCGCGGCCTGCTGCTGGCCAGCATCCGCGATGCGCGCGACACCTCGTCGCTGCAGCAGTTCTGGCTGTCGCTGGACGAGGACGAGCGCGCCATGCCCGAAGTGGCCATTCCGGCCACCGAGCGCCTGATCGAACTGGGCGGCGAAGCCCAGCAGGCGCGCACCTGGCTGCTGCCGGTTTGGGAACATCTGCTGACCCAGCCCGGCCCGCGCACGGAAACGCATCTGCCCAAGCTGGTGGAGGTGCTGCAATCGAGCCTGGGCAAGCTGGATGGCGCCTGGCTGGCGCGCATGGAGGCTGCGGCCAATGCCAACCCGCGCGAGCCGCGCCTGCAATACCTGGCCGGCATGGCCTGCGTGCAGCGCGAGCTGTGGGGCAAGGCCCAGCAGTTGCTGACCCGCGCCGCACCGCTGCTGCAGGACCCCCAGTTGCGCACCCGCGCCTGGCAGCGTCTGGCGCTGATGGCCGAGCACCGTGGCGATATGGAGGCCTCGGCCATCGCCTGGAAGCTCGCAGCCCAGGCCATGGTGGTGCTGCCGGACAATCCGGCGCAGGACGAATAGGCGCAGCCTCGCAAGGAACACGGCGTCGCGCGAATGCTGTGCGGCCAACGACCCCGCAGCCCCGCTGGCGCAAAGCAAAAGGCCACAGCCGCCGCGGCAAATCGCGAGCGACCGTGGCCTCAAGCCAGTCCGGAGTTACTTGCTGTGCTCTATGGTCTTCACATGCTCAGCCACCTGCGCGGCGGTCACGTCGCCAGGGCGACCGCCCCAGGTCTGACGCATGTAGTTGACCAGGTCGGCCATCTCCTCGTTGCTGAGCTTGTCGGCATAGCCCGGCATGGTCTGCATGCGCTCGCCATGAGCCAGATCACGCTCGTGCACGCCCTCGCGGATCACGCGAATCAGGTTGATGGGCGTGGGGAACATGGCCGTGGTGTTGGTGCTCATGGGCACCGACGAATGCGGCTGGCCCTGGCCTTGCGCACCGTGACAGCCCGCGCACAGGCCCAGGTACAGGTTCTCACCCTTGACGCTGATCTGCCCCTCGGCAGCCTTGACCTTGGGCCCGGGCATCTCGCGGTTCTGGGTCAGATAGGCGGCCATGGCGCGCACATCGGCCTCTGCCATGCGCGAAGTGGAATGCTCGAGCACCGATGACATGCGGAAAGTCATCACCCCTTGCGGCGACAGGCCGGTGCGGAAGAATCTGACCAGATCGTCCTTGGTCCACCCGCGCTCGCTCAGGGCATCGGGGGTCAGCGCCGGAGCGTACGAACCCTCGATGGTATTGCCATCGAGATAGCGCGAGCCATCCATGGCGAAGGTGGCCTTGGTGCGCGGGCTGTGGCATTCGGCACAGTGGCCCAGCACATCCACCAGATACTTGCCGCGCACCAGTTCGTCCACCGACATGTCGAACTCCTTGGCAGCGGGGCGATTGAGCGCATTCCACATGGCCACGGCAGGACGGATGTTGAACGGGAAGCTCATCTCGCTGGGCTTGTTGGCGACTTCCACGGCCGGCTGCTTCATCAGCCACACCCAGAGCGCATCGACATCGGCACGCGTGATCTGGTGGTAGCTGGCATACGGCATGGCCGGATACAGGTTCTTGCGCCCTGGTGCCATGCCGGCAGCCACTGCCCGGTACAGATCGTCGGCCGTCCAGCCACCGATGCCGTGCTCCTTGGAAGGAGAGATATTGGTACCGTAAAGCGTTCCCATGGGAGTGACCATGGGTACACCGCCCGCCAGTTCCGCCCCCGTGGTCGGAGAGCTGTGGCAGGCCGCGCAGTCACCACCGCGAAACACCTGCTCGCCGCGCTTGTACAGCGCATCGAACTCCTGCGGGCCCAGCTTGGCAAAGTCCACCGTGGCCGGCGGGACGTCACCGCTTGCGCTGCCGTACAGGTACATGCCTCCGGCCACGAGCACGCCCAGAATGGCGGCTGCGCCCAGGCCCTTGATCCAGGTTTTAGCCATTGTTCACGACCTCCTTGCTGCGCTTGCCTGTGGTCAGGCCCGGCGTCTTCAGGATCACGTCGCGCACGGCGTTGTAGTAGCGCACATAGCCGGTACAGCGGCAGATATGGGGCTCCAGCTGCTCCTCGATGGCTTTTTCCACATCATCGGCGGGCACGGGGTGCTTCTGGAGTTTTTCCACCAGCACGGTGGCCGAGTTCACGAAACCGGGCGTGCAGTAGCCGCACTGAAAGGAGTAGTGCTCGAGAAAAGCCTTCTGCACCGGCGAAGGATGGACCACCCCCTTGTCGTCCACCGAGGCAATGCCCTCCACCGTACGAATGGTCTTGCCGTTGAGCCAGGTCACGCCGGTCACGCAGGCCGGCACGGTGATCGAGCCTTTTTCCGGGTCGTCGACGATGATGGTGCAGGCGCGGCATACGCCCTGGCCGCAGCCCAGACGTGTGCCGTTCATGCCCGCGTATTCCTGCAGGAACTCGATCATCATCAAGTCCTTGGGAACGTCTACGGGGCCTACCTGTTTGCGATTGATGGTGGCGGAAAATTGAATACGGTCCTGCATCACAGTGCCTCTTTGATTTTGTCGGGGGTCACGGGGGTGGCATGAAAGCGCTTACCCGTGGCATGGGCGATGGCGTTGACGCAGGCGGCGACCACCGGAATCATCACCACCTCGGCCATGCCCTTGGGCGGATCGGTGCGCGACAGCGGCGGCAGCACCACGCCCTCGGCCGTCCATACGGCCACTTCGCTGGCGCGCGGCACGTGGTAGCGGTTCAGGTTCCACTGGCCGTTGCCGGGGCCGGTCTCATGGAGCGGCAGGTCTTCGTACAGCGCATGGCCAATGCCCATGGCCACGCCGCCCTGGATCTGGCCGGATACCAGCTCGGGCACGATCTGCGTGCCGCATTCCAGCCAGGTCTTGTGCGAGAGAATGTTCACCTTGCCCGTGCCCGGGGACACGGACAACTCCACCATGGTGGCGCAGGGCGCGTAGTACACCGTGCCCGCATTGGTGCGCTGCACCGGCGGGTAATAGACCTTGTCGCGTGCGATGAAGGCATAGCCGCCGGATTTCATCGCAGCCTTCTTGGCCTCGCCGGCACCCTTGCCGTACTGCACGGACAGGGCGTCGATCATGGCCTGGAACTTTCTGCCCTCGACCGTGAAGTCGGCCTTGGCCCAGGCCCAGCGGTTGAAGGCATGCACACAGACACCGGTCACCATGCCCAGCTCGTGTGCGCGAGCGGCCAGGCGCTCCAGGCTCAGCGGCTCCAGGCCCTCGGCCACGAGCATGCGATCACGCCACTCCAGCATGTCTTCGGTGACGGTGCTCGGCAGCAGCTGACCACCACCCTCCTTGCCGGACCAGATCGACTGGGCCGCAGGCCACAGGCAGAGCTTGAGCAGCAGCTGCGCTGCCTGCTGCGTGGCGTGGCGGAAGTAGTAGGCCGAGTTCGAAGCCGATACCGGCGAGACCAGGCGTGGTGTCCAGGTCGGGTCCCGCGCCAGCTCGTCCTCCTTGGCCTGAGGTGTGGTGTAAGGCTCGTCCTTGGTATGCAGCGGCAGGTTGTCCCAGTGGTTCACCGCGAAGTCCACATCGTCGGCCGGGCGGCCCAGGAAAGGCTCGACCGCCACCAGCTGCGCCGTGGTGCTGCCGGTGCCGATCTCGGTGGCGATGTGGCGCATCTTGATGCGGCCCTCGGGCGTGATCTCCAGTTGCGCGATCGAGGCTTCCGCCCCGGTGCCGAAGTCCTTTTGCACCGCACCGAAGCCTATGCCGTAGCGCAGGCCGGGGTTGGCAGCCTCGAAGTCGGCCTTGCGCTTGGCGCGCTCGGTCCACATCGCATCCTTGGCAGCCATGTCGAGGATCTCGCCAATGCGCAGATGCCCCGAGGGCGAGGCACCCTGAGTGTTCTTCATGCTGCTCTTGAGCACATTGCGTCGGCGCAGCTCGATGGCATCCAGGCCGATCTCCTGGGCGATCTCGTCGACCAGCATCTCGGTATAGGCCATGGACTGCACCGTGCCGTAGCCGCGCATGGAGCCGGCCGTGACGCCGATGGAGGGGTACACCTCGGTCGACAGGTCGCTCTCGGGGAAGTAGTAAATGGATTGCGCCGCCGTCACCGCCACCGTGCCCACCGAGGGGCTGAAATTGGTCACGCCGCCGCCGTCGCCCACCATATGGCAGGTCAGTGCGTGGAACTTGCCGTCCTTGTCCACCGAGATCGCAGTCTCCACATCGAAGGGATGGCGCTTGAGTGCGAACTGGAAATGCTTCCAGCGATCCAGCGCCAGCCGCACCGGGCGGCCCTGTGCGTACAACGAGGCCAGTGCCACATAGAACGGGAAGGGATGATGCTCCTTCTGCCCGTAGCCCACGGTGTAGGAGCTGATGTAGTCGAGCTGGTTCAGCGGCAGCTTGCTGTCCTTGAGCATGTGCATCACATGCTCGGCCGTGCCGTAGGGAGCCTGGCTCGCGGCGACCATGTGCAGCGCACCGCTGTCACGTTCGTACCAGGCCAGGCCGTTTTCCATTTCCATGGCCACATGCTCGATGGACTGGCTGTAGTACTTGCGTGCAAACGCGCGCAAGCCGTCCTTTGGCTGCTTCATCTCGGCCTGGATGCGGGCCGACTCGCCCATCAGCGCCCCGAAGGCCGGGTGGCTGCTGTCGGGCCAGTGCACGCCTTTTTCATCGAGCTGCGGCCAGATGACGGTGTTCTTCATGGGCGAGAACCTGTCCTCGCCATAGCCGTCCTCGCCCTGCACTCGCACATAGCGCGCAGCCACATAAGGCGCGCGCGGTGGCTGGGCAGCCTCGGCACCGAAGCGGAAGATCGCGTCATTGAAACGCAGGCGCTGGCTGGCCACGCGGAACTTCTCGTAGTCGTGCCAGATGGCCACGGCCACCGGGTGCCCCAGCATGGGCGAGACCTGACCCTTCTTGACGAAGAACTCGCCGTAGAAGCCCGGCTCGGGCATTCCCACGCCGTCGGCGGCGATGGACTCGGCGTCGATCAGCACATCGGGCTGGTAGTCGCTACCCAGCACCGACAGATCCAGGCCTTCGTAGATGCGGTCGGCGCGCGGAATATGGATGGTCAGTGCATGCGACTGCTGCGCGGGCCAGCCCTGCATGTCCCTGGCGCGCAGGTCGATGGCAAAGACCTTCTGCCCGGTGACCTTGGCCAGGCCGTCGCGGCGGTAGTTGAGGGTGTTGCCATTGATCCAGTGGGTCTCCTGACCGCTGGCGGGCGTTATCAATTCCGCAAGCGCGTCTTTGACCGGGCGCACACTCGCAATCACGCCCATGGCGGCGGCAGCCTTCAGAAAACTGCGCCGATTCAAGTCCAGTTTGGACACGGTTCCAACTCCTTGCTGCAATGCGCACAGCAACAGCAAGGACTGGCGTGGGCACATCGCTAGATGACTATGTATTCCAGGACGTTGTAGACGCCCAGGAGTCAAAAAGCAGGTGATAACGGCTGCAGTTGTTGTCGGCATTACTGCCCACATATCGCCAGCCTTGGCCGTCCGCCACGCTTTGGTCTTTGAAAAGACTAAGAGGCGCGGAGTATAGAAACAGCGGCTGCAAAGCCAGTCTACGCATTCAAATCACAAGTTAATTACTCGGAAAATTGATTCCCATCTACACCGATTCCCGACATTGGTGCTTGTTGCGTAAAACGGCATATCCATATTCCGCACGGTGCTGAAGAAGTCCGCGGCACTGCTGCAGCCTGTGGTCCGGGCTTTGGTCATTCAGCTTTTTTGAATTGAGACCTCAATCCTGCTGAACCTTTTTGCATTCGCCGCTTCATACACTGCATATCAATTTCAGCAGGCCCCCAGTGCCCGCAACCCGCACTTTCTGATTGCAGTTTCCATGAACTCAAGCTCCCGCTACACCGGTACCGCCATCGCCCTGCACTGGGTTCTGGCCCTGGCGCTGATCGGCATCTTCGCCTTTGGTCTCTATATGACAGGCCTGCCTTTCTCGCCCACACGCCTCAAGTACTTCAACTGGCACAAATGGGCGGGCATGACGATTCTGATCCTGTCCGTGCTGCGCCTGGTCTGGCGCGTCACCCACCGGCCGCCGGAACTGCCCGAAGCCGTCACCCGCACCATGCCCGGCTGGCAGCGCATGGCCCACCATGGTGTGCACCACCTGATGTATGCGCTGTTCTTTGCCATCCCGCTGGTTGGATGGATGTACAGCTCGGCCGCAGGCTTTCCCATCGTGCTCTTCGGTCAGTTGCCTCTGCCCGACCTGGTGAGCAAGAGCCCCGAGCTAGCCGAAGCGCTCAAGCCCTGGCATGGCTATCTGGCCTACGCGCTGGCTGCCCTGGTGGTGATGCATATCGCCGCCGTCATCAAGCATCAGATCATTGACCGCGACGGACTGCTGTCACGCATGATTCCAAGCTAGTAGCCCCCCTGAGCGGCTTTGCCGGGGCGGCCACGCCGTCTCCCCCAGGGGGACGACAGCTTTGCTGCGCTGCGGCGCTTGCTGTCTCGCTCCTTCAAGCCGTACCGGCTTTTGAGTTTTTTGTACGTTCATCACAAGGAGTTTTTTGATGAAAATCCTTTTTTCCTCCGCACTGATCGCCACCGCCTTCATAGGCACTGCCGCCCAGGCGGCTCAAGCCCTGGTGCCCGCACAAAGCGCCGTCAACTTTGAAGCCAAGCAGATGGGCGTGCCGCTCAAGGGCCACTTCAAGAAGTTCGACGCCCAGATCGCCTTCGACGCCGCCAAGCCCGAGAGCAGCAAGATCCATTTCACGGTCGATACCGGCAGCGCCACCATGGGCGCCAAGGAAACCGATGCCGAACTGCCCAAGGCAGACTGGTTCAACGTTGCCAAGTTTCCTCAGGCTACCTTCGACTCCAGCGCCGTCAAGGCTCTGGGCGGCGGCAAGTTCCAGGTGGACGGCACGCTGATCATCAAGGGCAATGCACAGAAGGTAAGCCTGCCCGTGACGCTGACCCAGTCCGGAGCCACCACCACGGCCGCCGGCACGCTGGCACTCAAGCGCCTGACCTTCAAGATCGGCGACGGCGACTGGAAGGACACCTCCATGGTGGCCGACGAGGTCAATGTGCAATTCAAGCTGGCTCTGACCGGCGTCGGCAAGCTTTAAGCGTTTTTCGGCTCCAGCCCTTGATGGTCAAGCGCTGATAGCTCATTTTTTGATAGTTCCAATCCCTGAAGGAGTATTCACCATGCGTTCCACTCTGTTCGCCCTGGCCGCTGCGTCCCTGTTTGCCACCGCTGCCCAGGCGGCACCTGCCACTTACGCCATCGACCCCACGCACACGTTCGCGACTTTCGAGATCGATCACTTTGGTGCTTCCACCAACCGTGCGCGCTTCGACAAGAAAAGCGGCACCGTGCAGTTCGACAAGGCAGCCAAGACCGGCAAGGTGGAAGTGACCCTGGACATGACTTCGGTGAACTCCGGCACGCCCGCCTTCAACAAGCACCTGCAAAGCGCCGACATCTTCAACGTGGAGAAATTCCCCGAAGCCAAGTTCGTCTCCGACAAGTTTGTGTTTGACGGCGACAAGCTCAAGGAAGTGACCGGCCAGCTGACCCTGCTGGGCAAGACCGCCCCCATCACCGTCAAGGCCAACAAGTTCACCTGCTACGAAAGCCCCATGCTGCAAAAGCGTGAAGTCTGCGGCGGCGACTTCGAGGCCACCATCGACCGCACCCAGTGGGGCGTGAACTACGGCATCCCCTACGGTTTCCCCAAGGAAGTGCGTCTGGTCCTGCAGATCGAAGCCGTGAAGCAGTAATCCATCCGCAAAGACTCTCGAGTGAAGCCCTTTGCGGGCTCTCTCTTTGGCCTGGCCCGTGCAAACGGTCCGGGCTTTTTTGCGTCTGCACCCCGCCAATTCCCCCAATGAAAATTTACTTTAGGTTAATCAATTACGAATAGTAGAATAATCTCACTCACACAATCGAAGGAGACATCGCATGAGCCAAGCCGCCCCTACCCCGGTTTACTCCCAGCCCCGGCGTGCGGACATGAGCCAGCTGCCCGCACCTGCCTCCGTGCAGCAGCTGCACCACTACGCCTACAAGGCCAAAGATGCGGAAGAGACCCGTCACTTCTACGAGGACATCCTGGGCCTGCCGCTCTATCACATCATCCAGAGCGACTACGTTCCCTCCACCGGCGAGTACTGCCCCTACACCCATTTCTTCTTCCGCCTCAAGGACGGCTCCTTCATCGCCTTCTTCGACATTGGCGACGACGAAGCAGCCCTGCCCTCCCCCAACACGCCCATCTGGATCAATCACATCTCCTTCCGCGTGGACTCCGTGCAGGAACTGGAGAACACCAAGGCCCGTCTGCAGGCCTGCGGCGTGGAAGTACTGGGTGTGACAGACCACCACATCTTCAAGAGCATCTATTTCTTCGACCCCAACGGCATCCGCCTGGAACTGACGGCCCAGTTGGCCGACGAACTGCAGATGCTCAAGGAAAGCAAGACCGCCCATGCACGCCTGGACGAGTGGACAGCACGCAAGGAGCAGTGGCGCAAGGAACGTGCCGAAGGCAAGTCCGGCGCTCCGCTCAAGCCGCAAAGCAACGACCGCCCGGAGTTCGTGCCTCCCGGCACGGTTTAAGAACAGCGCTCCGGGCACCCCAGACGGCTGCTCGTCCAGATCAATATCGAAGCGCGGCAATAAAAAAGGCATCCCCCAGGGATGCCTTTTGTGCTTTGGGCCAGTCAGACGCCGACTCAGGCCTTTTTCACGAACTCCGTCTTCAGGCTCATGGCGCCAAAGCCATCGATCTTGCAGTCGATATCGTGATCCCCATCGACCAGGCGGATGTTCTTCACTTTGGTGCCCACCTTGACCACACCTGCCGAGCCCTTGAGCTTCAGATCCTTGATGACGGTGACGCTATCGCCATCCTGCAGCACATTGCCTACGCTGTCGCGGTAGACCCTGGACTCCGGCTCGCCCGCTGCCTGGGACTCGACGGACCACTCAAGGGCACATTCGGGGCAGACGAACAGGCCTCCATCCTCATAGGTGAACTCGGAACGGCATTGGGGACAGGGGGGAAATGTGCTCATGGGTAATCCTCTCGTTGCGCGGCCGGGCTGCGGAAACCTCCGGGGCCGGTCGCTATCTGCGCCGGGACGGCTCAGGCCATCCTCGTGCATCTGGGCCACGGGGTGGCAAGCCAGGGCTATGGATGCAGTTTACCCGCCCGGTCTTCGCGGCCCTGCTAAAGCCAGTACCCACCTGCGCCGCTCACATGTACCAGATCGCTAGAATCGGTCAATCCGTCTCGAACTATCGACCGCATCCCCAGGGATGCCGTTTTCCTTGACAAGCAAACTATGAGCGACACCCCTGCACAACCCGGCCTGGAGAGCCTGTCCAAATCCTTCGAACCCGCCGCCATCGAGGCCCACTGGGGCCCCGAGTGGGAAAAGCGCGGCTACGGCCACGCCGGCGTGCGCGGCACGGGCAAGCCCGATGCAACCCAGCCCTCGTTCTCCATCCAGCTTCCGCCTCCCAATGTGACCGGCACGCTGCACATGGGCCACGCGTTCAACCAGACCATCATGGACTCGCTGACGCGCTACCACCGCATGAAGGGCTACAACACGGCCTGGATTCCCGGCACCGACCACGCAGGCATTGCCACCCAGATTGTGGTGGAACGCCAGCTGCAGACCCAGGGCGTGAGCCGTTATGACCTGGGCCGCGACGAGTTCACCAAGAAGGTCTGGGAGTGGAAGGAAAAGTCCGGCAACACCATCACCACGCAGATGCGCCGCATGGGCGACACCGTGGACTGGAGCCGCGAGTACTTCACCATGGACGACAAGCTGTCCAAGGTGGTGACCGAGACCTTCGTGAAGCTGTACCAGCAAGGCCTGATCTACCGCGGCAAGCGTCTGGTGAACTGGGATCCGGTGCTGCAGTCGGCCGTGTCCGACCTAGAAGTGGAAAACCAGGAAAAGGATGGCTCGCTCTGGCACATTGCCTACCCGCTGACCAGCGGCGCGGGCAATCTGGTGGTCGCCACCACCCGCCCCGAAACCATGCTGGGCGACGTGGCCGTGATGGTCCACCCAGAAGACGAGCGTTACAAGCACCTGATCGGCCAGACCGTGACCCTGCCGCTGGTGGGCCGCCAGATCCCCATCATCGCCGACGAATACGTGGACCGAGAGTTCGGCACCGGCGTGGTGAAGGTCACGCCTGCCCACGACCAGAACGACTATCAGGTGGGCCAGCGCCACAAGCTGCCCATGATCTGCGTGCTGACGCTGACCGCCAAGATCAACGACGAAGCCCCCGAGAAATACCGCGGCATGGACCGTTTCGTGGCCCGCAAGGCCATCGTCGCCGACCTGGAAGAGCTGGGCCTGATGGTCGAGATCAAGAAGCACAAGCTGATGGTGCCGATCTGCGACCGTACCGGCCAGGTGATCGAGCCCATGCTGACCGATCAATGGTTTATCGCCATGAGCAAGGTCAGCGACCAGGATCCGAGCGGCAAGTCCATCGCCCAGAAGGCCATCGACGCCGTCGCTTCCGGCGAAGTCCAGTTCGTGCCCGAGAACTGGGTCAATACCTACAACCAGTGGATGAACAACATCCAGGACTGGTGCATCTCGCGCCAGCTCTGGTGGGGCCACCAGATTCCAGCCTGGTATGACGAAGAAGGCAATATCTATGTTGCCAAGAACGAAGCAGAAGCCCAGGCGCAGGCCCCCGGCAAGAAGCTGACCCGCGATGCCGACGTGCTGGACACCTGGTACTCCTCTGCCATGGTGCCGTTCAGCACCATGGGCTGGCCCGAGCAGGGCAATGCCGCCGACGATGACTACAACCTCTACCTGCCCTCTTCGGTGCTGGTGACGGGTTACGACATCATCTTCTTCTGGGTCGCTCGCATGATCATGATGAGCACGCACTTCACCGGTCGCGTGCCGTTCAAGCATGTCTACATCCACGGCTTGGTGCGCGATGCACAGGGCAAGAAGATGAGCAAGTCCGAAGGCAATGTGCTGGACCCGGTCGATCTGATCGACGGCATCTCGCTGGAGCCGCTGCTGGAAAAGCGCACCACCGGCTTGCGCAAGCCCGAGACCGCGCCCCAGGTGCGCAAGAACACGCAAAAGGAATTCCCGGAAGGCATTCCCGCCTACGGCGCCGATGCACTGCGTTTCACCTTTGCGGCCCTGGCCTCGCTGGGCCGCAGCATCAACTTCGACAGCAAGCGCTGCGAGGGCTACCGTAACTTCTGCAACAAGCTCTGGAATGCTTCGCGCTTTGTGCTGATGAACTGCGAAGGCCATGACTGCGGCCTGGCTCCTCACACCAAGGAACAATGCCAGCCCGGCGGCGAGTTCGCCGGCTATATGCAATTCAGCCAGCCCGACCGCTGGATCGCCTCACAGCTGCAGAAGGTCGAGGCCGAAGTGGCCAAGGGCTTTGCCGAATTCCGCCTGGACAATGTCGCCAACACGATTTACGACTTCGTCTGGAACGAGTTCTGCGACTGGTACCTGGAAATCGCCAAGGTGCAGATCCAGATCGGCAACGAAGCCCAGCAGCGCGCCACCCGCCGCACGCTGATCCGTACGCTGGAAGCGATTCTGCGTCTGGCCCACCCCATCATTCCGTTTGTGACGGAAGAACTGTGGCAGCAGGTTGCGCCCGTGGCCGGCCTCAAGGGCGACTCCATCGCTGTGGCACGCTACCCCGAAGCTCAGCCCGAGAAGATCGACGAAGCATCGATTGCCTACGTGGCCCGCATCAAGCAGATGGTGGACGCTTGCCGTGCCCTGCGCGGCGAGATGGGTGTATCGCCCGCCCAGCGCCTACCACTGCTGGCCGTGGCCGGCAATGCCGATGATTCGGCCTTCCTGCGCGCCAATGCCGACGTGCTCAAGAACCTGGCCAAGCTCAGCGAAGTCAAGGTGTTTGATGACGAAGCTGCCTGGGCCGCCGCGGCTCAAGCCTCGCCCGTGAACGTGATGGGCGATATCCGTCTGGCGCTGTTCGTGGAGATCGACGTGGAAGCCGAAAAGGCCCGCCTGAGCAAGGAAGCCAAGCGTCTGGAAGGTGAAATCGTGAAAGCCAATGGCAAGCTGAGCAACGAAGCCTTCTGCGCCAAGGCGCCCGCCGCCGTGCTGGAGCAGGAGCGCAAGCGTCTGGCCGACTTTGGCGCGACGCTGACACGCATCAACGAGCAACTGGCTCGCCTCGGTTAAACACCGCTAAACTGCCTGATAAAACAAGGCGCAGGCAACTGCGCCTTTTTTCCATCCAGAAAAGACAAGCACATGAGCAATCAAACCCGCGTCCGCAAAGCCGTGTTCCCCGTTGCAGGTCTGGGCACCCGTTTTCTGCCCGCCACCAAAGCTTCGCCCAAAGAGATGCTGCCTGTCGTGGACAAGCCACTGATCCAGTACGCTGTGGAAGAGGCTTACGAGGCCGGCATCCGCGACATGGTCTTTGTCACCGGTCGCAGCAAGCGGGCCATCGAAGACCATTTCGACACCTCCTACGAACTCGAGAATGAACTCGAGAATGCCGGCAAACAGGCCATGCTGGATCTGGTGCGCAGCGTCAGCCCGGCCGATATGAACTGCCTGTTCGTGCGCCAGCCCCGCTCCCTGGGCCTGGGTCATGCCGTGCTGTGCGCAGAGCCTCTGGTGGGGAACGAGCCCTTTGCCGTGATTCTGGCCGACGACCTGATGACCGGAGAGAATGGCGGCCCCGGCGTGATGGCACAGATGACGGCCGCCTTCCAGAAGCAGGGCCGCTCGCTGCTGGCCGTGCAGGAAGTGCCGCTGGAGCACACCAAGCGCTACGGCATCGTCAAGGGCGAGCCTGCGGGCGGACCGCTGATGCGTATCGACGAGATCGTGGAAAAGCCCGCTCCGGAAAAAGCCCCGTCGCGCATGGGCGTGGCCGGCCGCTATGTACTGACCCCGGCCATCTTCGACCAGATCCGCAACCAGCCCCAGGGCGTAGGTGGAGAGATACAGCTGACCGATGCCATTGAGCGCCTGATGCAGCACGAGGCCGTCTACGCCTTCCAGTACGCAGGCAAACGCTATGACTGCGGCAGCAAGGAAGGCTTTCTGCAGGCGACGGTGGAACTGGCGCTGCAGCACCCCGATGTGGGCGACAGCTTTCGCGAGTACCTCAAGAACTTGAGCCTCTAAGCCCGGCCCCCCAAGCCCCTGATGACAAAGGCCTGCAAATGCAGGCCTTTGTCACTTCAAGCACCGGTCTTCAACGTCGGCGCAGGATATGGATGAATTCATCACCGACCGTCTGCTGCTCCACCAGTTCATTGCCGGTCTGCTTGGCAAAGGCCTGGAAGTCCCGGATGGAGCCGGTATCCGTGGCCACGACCTTGAGCAACTGACCGCTTTGCATGGCAGCCAGTGCTTTCTTGGCCTTGAGAATGGGCAGCGGACAGTTCAGGCCGCGGGTGTCAACTTCTTGGTCTACGTGCATGGGGTGGATTCCTCGTCTGCACCGATTGTAGAAAAACCGGGCGCTGCGAGTGCCAGCGCGGTCTTTGCTCAAACCAGAGCCGGGGCCACCGTAAAGCGCGGGTCCTCAGCCCAGCGTCGCACAGGCCATTTGGCGGGATCAGGCTCGGGATTCTGACCGGGACGGAAAGCACCAAAGCGCGGCTCAAAGCCTTTTTGCTTGATCCACTCGGCCAGCGCGTAGCCCGTGCCCGCAGGCCAGCACAGCGACTCCTCGGCCGTCTGCCAACGATACTCCAGCAGCTCCGGAGAAAGCCTCACGTCTTCGGGCCTGCCTTCCACGCGTACATGGTAGGCAATCAGCACCTGATTCATGCGCAGAAACTCCGAGCAGCACAGCAGACGCAGCGCTTTCACGCGCAGCCCTGTTTCTTCGAGCACCTCGCGACAGATTCCGGCTTCGGGCGATTCACCGGCCTCCATAAAGCCTGTGATCAGGCCGAAAACGCCCTCCTGCCACAGCGCATTTCGCGCCAGCAGCACACGCCCATCGTCACCTTCCACTACGGCCGCGAGCACCGGCGTGGGATTGCCCCAATGCGTGAACCCGCAATTCGGGCAACGCAGACGCTGTACCTCGCCGCTGTCCTCGCTGGCCACAATCCATTGCAGCTCGGTCGCGCAGTTGGAACAAAAGCGGACTTCATAAGCCATGAGGCTCTCCGTATTCTTCAGGACTTACGCAAAACGGGTTCAGGCGAGGCGTCTGTCTCATAAGGCAGGCCGCTGTTGCAATCTTGTTTGCGTCAGTCCTATTCTTGATATTGATAGCAGTCAGCGCTTGATGGATAAGCGCTGCCTGTCATTTGGAGCTTTGATTCACTTTTGCGCTATCACGCAAAAGACATGGCTCATGCCGGGAACACGCCCGTAGAGAGGTAACGATCACCGCGGTCGCAAACCACAAACACGATGGTGGCGTTCTGCTCGCGCTTGGCAATCTCCTGGGCCACCCATAATGCACCGGCGGCCGAGATGCCTGCGAAGATGCCCTCTTCGCGCGCCATGCGGCGGGCCATGTCCTCGGCATCGTCCTGAGACACATAGACCAGCTCGTCGACCAGCGAAGCGTCATAGATCTTGGGCAGATATTCCTCGGGCCATTTGCGGATTCCAGGAATGCGCGAGCCCTCGGAAGGCTGAGCGCCGATGATCTTGATGTTCGGGTTCTTTTCCTTGAGGAACTTGGCCACGCCGGTAATGGTTCCGGTGGTGCCCATGGCGCTCACAAAGTGGGTGATCTCGCCACCGGTTTGCTCCCAAAGCTCCGGGCCTGTGGTTTCGTAGTGGGCCCGCGGGTTGTCGGGGTTGGCAAACTGGTCCAGCAACACGCCCTTGCCCTGCGCCACCATCTGGTCAGCCAGATCGCGCGCATATTCCATGCCGCCGCTCTTGGGCGTCAGAATCAGTTCGGCACCGTAGGCCTTCATGGTCTGGGCGCGTTCGATGGACAGATCCTCGGGCATGATCAGAATCATGCGATAGCCCTTGATGGCAGCAGCCATGGCCAAGGCAATGCCCGTATTGCCCGACGTTGCCTCGATCAGTGCATCGCCCGGCTTGATTTCACCGCGCTCTTCAGCACGCTGGATCATGGACAGCGCAGGCCGGTCCTTGACGGAGCCGGCCGGGTTGTTGCCTTCGAGCTTGCCCAGCACTACGTTTGCACGTTCGCGGTTGGCATCCGCGCCGATGCGTTGCAATGCCACCAGCGGCGTGTGACCGATAGCATGTTCGATGGTCGAATAAGTTTTCATGTCCAATACTGTGCCATAATTCGCGTCTGCGCTAAGCGAAGCCCGGGTGGTGAAATTGGTAGACGCAGGGGACTCAAAATCCCCCGCCGCAAGGCGTGCCGGTTCGATTCCGGCCCCGGGCACCACATACTGAAAGCCGTTAAGTTTCAAAGACTTGACGGCTTTTCTTTTTACCGGTTTGACTCGTGTTTCCCTGCGACAATCATGGTTGATTAATGGGCCGTTCGTGAAAATGACTGCAAGCTCATGACGCAATTTGAGGTCAATTAGCTAAGCCTCGCGCTAGCTCCGCCAGCAAGTTAACAAGCGCAAGGCCGTGTGCGTCCGGGCTTGTTCAATGCCTGGCATCTCGATTGAAATCACGCGGCGCCCGTCTTGCTCGGGTTGTGGGACGGGCTCTGCACCGAGCTGCTGCACGACATCCGATCCGCGAGCCTGCGCACGATTTCTGCCAGTTCAGAAGATGAAGTAACGCCGAAGCCACCGGTAGCGAAGAGCCAGGAAAACAGACTCGCGCGCAGTCTCTGCGCGATAGATGCGGCTTCGCAGCCAGCCGGACCAAGGAAACTGATGAAGCGGGAGAACTGCTGGATCACGGCAATGCGGACATCGATTGCGTGGCCTGCACCGGGCGAAAAGATTGAAAACCTGGCAAAGCGACTGACAGTTGGCGGCCCGGCATTGCACTATCAAAAAATATCAAGCCTAATATTTCAGAATCGATTTCTCTTCTAATTGTTCCTGTAAGAAAATTCGCTTTCATGGATTTTAAAGACTCTGCGGTCAACAATATTTAAATGATACCTTTCAATACCGCATATCTGACAGCCTGCGCCCTGGTTCTGACTTGCATTTTTCGGTAAATGTTTTTCACATGCGTTGATACCGTCAATGTGCTTATTTTCAAGTAGGAGCCAATCTCGTGTGTTCTTTTTCCTTGAGCGATCAATCGCAAAACCTCTTTTTCTCTTTCGGTCAATGGCTCGTAGTTCTTATATTCAAGAGGATTTTCTTCAGGAATGGAGGTTTGAAATATCTTGGGAAGAATTTTCTTCGCAACTATTGGAGATATAGAGGCCCCACCATTGGCCACTTCCAGAACGGCTTGCGAATAACTTCCAAACCATGAGTTTTTCAGCAGATATCCCACAACACCTTTTTTAAAAGCATCCATGGCAACATCGTCTTTTTCACTGGAAGATATTGCAATACTCAACACACCGGGCATTCTCAATTGGACCCAATCCAGTAAATCAGCCCCCTGCCCTTCGCTGAGAGAGAGATCAATGAGGAGCACATCGAACTCCTGCACAAAGATGCTCTTGCGCGCCTCCCGGTAGCTGGAAGCTTGCCCTACCAGGATGGTCCGAGGGTCTCGCATGAGCTCCTGCGAGATCACATTCCTGATATGACTGTCTTCGTCAACCAGAAAAACTCGCACTGGCTGGCTCTTCTGGCCCTTCATGTCAGATGGCCACATATGTCCCAGAACTGAGGACGTGACTTCGGCGCCGCCTGCATCAAAGCGTGGCCCCTTGGATGAGTCGGAGAGGTACATGTGACACCCCATCTGGTGTAAAGGAAAGTTAAAAATTCCCCAGAAAAATAAAATCTCATCTCGAAAAAATCCATTGAAAACTCATAAAGAAAAATTAAGTTTATTTTCTTACAATTTTTCACTTGATAAATAGGTATTAATTTTCAGCTGCCGATAAAAATTAGATAGAAACCCTTTGGTTTTGAAACACAAGAAATAATATAAAAATGAAATAAAGATTACTTTTTCTAACACTGTAAGAATTTTTCGCCAAATACTATATTTTTAATAGCAATGATTGCAATCGTCACGTGGAAATATTCATTTATTTCAAATGAAAATCTTCCCTGAAAAATACCTTCAAAAAGGGTATTACCGTTTACACATCGTTTTCTGAAACTGCTTCCAACCGAAAGCGTGTTTTGGGAAGTAACTTAAAACTCCAAAACATGATGGCGGTTAACACTGGCCTTTGCTTAATACCGAGCACTGGTCTTTCGCTCACACACTCTCAGTTGTCTGAGAACTCGCTATTCAAAGGAACGATCATGAAAAAGTCTCTGATTGCCATGGCGGTTATTGCGTTGGCTGGTGTTGCATCTGCTGCAGTGAGCGGCTCAAGCATCGCTGCCACAAACACGACGTCAAGTGCATCTTCGGCAACGGTCTCGGGCGCGGCCAGTTCGGGCAACGGTGCCGCGCTGAGCATGAATAGCGCCACCTCCGGTGCAACTTCCAACGCCAATGCAGCTGGGGGCGGTATTGCTGTCGGCCCTTACGGTGCAGGCGGCGCCGCGGTCAGTGGTGGCGCAACGACCTACGGTAATGTGAAGAGCCTGTCTGCCACTTCGGGCAACGCTGTTGCCGGTGGCGGTGCTGCGACCAATGCCAACGCAGGTTCTGCAGCTCTCGCTGGCTATAGCGCCGGCCCCGTCAGCGGCGGCGCAGCTGGCGTGGCCACTTCGCACACAGCCAACCAGGTCGCTACTGGCGCTGGCCCTGGCGGTGGACTGTCCTATGTGAATAGCAATGCTGGAACCACCTCCGGCTATGGTGCAACTTCGGCCGCTATCTCGGGCCCTGGCGGTGCCTGGACCAACACCGGATCGGGTGCAACCTCGGTGGGTACCGTCCATCAGAACGCTGGAGCCTTTGGCAACGCTGGTTACTTCTCTAACGGCGGCGGCACTTCCGGTACTGCTGGTGCAGGCTCTACCGCCAATGCCAACTAAAGCAGAAGTCCCAAGATAGTCGTGTTTGTCCCGGGCCTGGCTGCATGGCCGGGCTCGGGCAACGTAGGAGCCTAGCATGAAACTCTCAATAGCTCTGTTAAGTCTTTGCGTTCCTTTGTGCAGTTATGCGCAAAGTGCCGACAGCAGCGCGCAAAGCTCCTCCAGCTCCTCATCCGTGGGGGCCCAGCAAAATCAATCGGTCACCATTGTCAATCCGGTTGCGGCTCCTGCGGAGAGTCGGTCGGTGTCCACAATGGATAGCAGGTCCACCTCGACTTCCGATCAGAACATTACAACGAACGGAACGACAACCCAGAACCTGAACAGTACGGTGTCCGGGACTTCCAAGAACATCGTGGAGTACACGGGCACTTACACCATGAAGAACGTTCCCAGCGTGAATGGCCCCAACCTCACGACCAGCAACGACACCTGCATGGGCAGCAGCAGCGGCAGTGCCAACGGTCCCGGCTTTGGCGTGAGCTTCGGCACGACCTGGACGGACGAGCATTGCAAGCGCCTGAAAATGAGCCGCGAACTCTGGAACAAGGGCATGAAGGCCGCCTCGCTGGCGATGGACTGCATGGACCCGGCAGCGCGCGTGGCCCTGGAGATCACGGGCTCGAAATGCCCGCAGTCCATGACTGCAGACGAGCGCCGAAACAACTACGGACCGGATGCGTCGGCACAAGGCAGCCCGAATCCTGCTGCGCCGCCTGCAGAGGCTCAGTCCAGCCTGGCACCTGAAGTCACTCGCCCCTCGGTTGTCACCTCCGTGATGGATGATCCACGTACAGCGCAGCTGTATGACAATTAGTAGGCGTGATTCCTAATCTAGGAGGCCGCTATGGGCAAGACTCTAGCTCTTTTAGCGATGGCACTATGTGGCGCTTCCTCTCTGGCAGCACCCGATTCCAGGGCGGTCAATGAACCGTTGAGCATTCAGCGCCAGATCTTCGGAAGTGGCGAGCAAGGTGCGACGGGATCGCAGCAAGCCGAGCCAGTGGGTGACTATGGCGTCTGGCATGTGCCCCAGTACCTGCCCGGTTACCCGACGGCAGCAACGATCTGGCCTCGCGCCATCCCTGTGAAGTGCAAGGACAGGCAGTGCGAGGGCTATGTGATCACCCCGCAGATGGGGCCAGGTGAGTACCTGTTTTTCGTGCCTACAAGCGAGTAGGCCGCTCAAAGCCATTACAGCGCAACAGCATTTCCATTGTGCTGACCGACAGTCAAGCAACCAGGGCGGGCTCACCCTCCCTGGTTGTTTTTGCATCGCACAAATACGCTCTCATCGGGTACTGACAGCAGCAACCCGCATACCCTCAGGCAATGCAAGCCAGGCGAGACAGCACGCCCGATCTCATTCGGCGCCAGGTGTTTTTTGCCAGAAGAGAGCCTAAAGCAATTCCAGCGCCCCAATATGGGCTACAATCCGCCTCCCCATGGACAAGCGCCAGGGTCCAGGAATCTCATGCTTTCAAGGCATGTCCCTGATTCCGGGCATATCCGGCCCAGAGCTAGCTTCGCTAGCGCAGCCTCCTTTCTCCGTGTGAGAAACCGGAGCATCCAATACGCCACAGACACCTGTCTTTCCCGGCTTGATAAGGCTGGGCCGGTCTTATTCGCTCATTTTTTCGAAGTTGCACAGCCGCTGTGCATAACTTTGCCCAATCTGGTGCATCCACCTGCTCTCGGATCTCATGTCTGGTCGGGATCGCACCCTTGTTCCCTACAGATGTCGATTCGCTCCGAGCGAGCTGCGCATGCCTGTCTCCAGGATCTTTTCCCTCTCAAAGATCTGATTTGAGCACCACCAAAGCTGGACTGTCAGCCAGACCTGTCGCTGTCAATCCTCGCAAGCCTGGCTTGATTCAGATCATAAAAAAATCGCTGTTCATGACAGCGATTTTTTTCCACAGTTCATGTGGACAAGATTGTGGACATTCAGTGGAATCCTGGTGACAAAGGCTCACAAGCCCTTGTGCTTGCAGCCCGAAAGGTAGGTTGCCTTCAAATCAGGCAACTGCAACCCAGGGGTTAACCCTTGAGCTTTTCAGAGCTGGCGCCGGATCACCATACGCCCCGACTCGGTGATATGCCAATGCTTGTCTGCATCCTGCTCCACCAGCCCCCGCTCCAGCAGGCGCCTGGAGAGATACTCCTTTGCCGCAGACCACAAGGAGACATCCTCGCCCAACTCCAGCTTCTTGAGTGTTTCCAATTCATCGACCGTAGGTTCATACACAGGTGCGCGATAGACTGCGGTTTGCATGGTGACTTCTCCTAAGCTCGTGCGATGACTGGCCGCTTCGGCTCCGAAGCGCCTGAGATCCAAGATAAACCTGTCATCCGCGACACGCAATAGTTACCCGCCTGCTTTACCTTTATTCACCCAACCCATACCCCCCCCTTACAGAGTTGGCAGCCTGGCAACAGGCTGCCAACTCATTATTCAGGAGCGAACCACCTTTATGCTGTATGCGCTTGCCGTACTTTTTGCCTTTCAGCTACTGGGGGAGTTCCTGGCCCGCGTCACGGGCTTGCCTCTGCCCGGCGCGCTGATCGGCACCCTGCTTTTGCTGCTGGGCCTGCTGTTTTACAAACGCCTACCCAAGACACTGGAAGACACGGCTCAGGTGTTGTTGCAGAACATGATGCTGCTTTTCATCCCCGTCATTGCGGGCGTGATGCTGGAATTCGACCATCTGCGCCGCGAATGGCTGCCGTTTGTTCTGGCCTGCATCGCCGGAGCTGCCATCACATTCACCGCGACTGCCCTCACCTTCCGCTTCTGCCTGCAGCGCCAGCGCACTCGCAAGCAGGATGACGAGTCCGCCGCAAAGCAGGAGGCCAGCGTATGAGCACCTCACTGCTTGAACGTCTGCACACCGCCTGGCTGAGCCTGGCCGAAGGCTCGCCCCTGCCCTGGCTGGTGCTGACCATGCTGGTCTATATGGCGGCCATGGCCATCTACAAAAAAAGCGGCAACCGCCCCATGCTGATACCGGTGTTCACGGGCGTGGTCGTCATCGTCGCCATTCTGATGATCACGGGCACACCTTATGCGACCTACCGCAGCGGCGTCTCCCTGCTGGGCCTGATGATAGGGCCGGCCACCGTGGCACTGGCCATCCCGCTGTACGCCCAGCGCGAACGCATCAGCCAACTGTGGCTGCCCATCAGCGTGGCACTGCTGGTGGGCTGCCTGGTCGCGCTGCTTTCAGCCCTGGGCATTGCCTGGGCTTTCGGCGGCTCTCAAGCCACGCTGATCGCCGTGGCCCCCAAGTCGGCCACCATTCCCATCGCCCTGCCCATGACCGAGCGTTTTGGCGGAACACCCTCGCTGGCCGCCGTGGCCGTGGCCATTACCGGCATCAGCGGCACCATGATGGCACCGCTGCTGTGCCGCGTCCTGCGTCTCAAGGACCCGGCAGTCCAAGGCTTTGCCATCGGGCTCACGGCCCATGCCATTGGCACGGCACGCGCCATTCAGCTCAACCCCACGGCCGGCGCGTTCTCCGCTCTGGCCATGGGCCTGAACGGCGTGGCCACGGCCGTGCTGATGCCACTGGTGCTGGCCATTACCCCCTGGATTTAAAAACAATAGCTACCAGCGCTTTATACATAAGCGCTGGTAGCCATTTTCACTAGGTTTTTCGCTCGCTGCGTCGGTAGGCTGCAAGCGCACCCAGAATCATTGCCATGCCCAGCCACTGCACCGGCTGCGGCCTGGCGCCAAACCAGATCAGGTCCACCAGCAAGGCCATGACAGGGTAGATGAAGGACAGGCCGGCGATCGCCTGCGCCTGCAGTCTTTGAAATGCCGTGTACATCAATGTGTACATCCAGGCCGTATGCACCAGCCCCAGCACCAGCACCGCACCCCAGGCCCTGAGGCCGAAGACCGCCTGGTCGCGCAGTTCCCACACCCAGGGCAGCAAGCTCAAAGATCCCGCCAGCATCTGCAACATGGCAATCTGCGCCGGTGCGATCCGCTTGAGCCGCTGGGTGGCCAAAGTGGCCAAGGCATAAAGCCCGGCCGCCAGCAGCGCCAGCCCGATACCCAGCAATTGCCCTTGCGATGCGCCCTGGCCAGCCAGTCCCAGCAAGCCGCTACTCAGACCCACGCCAACCAACGCCAAAACCAGCCAGGGCAGGCGATTGAGCGGTACCGGCTCACGCTGAAGCAGTGCTGCCAGCAGCAACAACAAAAAGGGCTGCACGTGATAGACCACTGTTGCGATGGCAATGCCGCTGTATTCATAGGCACGGAACAGGCACAGCCAATTGACGATGAGCGCCGCCGCGCCAAGCAGCAGCCAACCCCACTCGCGCCAGCTCAGCCGTGACCACTGACCCGACCACCCGACCCAGGCCGCCAGCCCCAGACCGCCAAGCAAACAGCGCAGCCACACTACCCACAGCACGGGCAGGCCACTTTCCACCACCAGCAGACCGATGGTGCCGGACAGCGCCATGGCCAGCATCATGCGCCAAGTGCCACCAGACGGCGGCGCGGCGGCCAAAGCCGGCCTGGAAGCCGGCGCTTGCAAAGAGGAGGAGATCTGGGAAGTCATGACGGCATCGTCCATCAATCACATTCATGCATCAATACATCCCCATTCCACTTACTATTACCTGCCAATCAACAATCAAGTCGACCCATGAGCACAGAACCCGGTCTGCTCCCTGAAATGCTGGTTTTCGCCAAGGTGGTGGAGCTGCGCAGCTTTGCCGCCGCTGCGCGCCAACTTAATCTGACCACCTCGGCGGTCAGCCGCAGCGTGGGGCGGCTGGAAGCCCATTGGGGCGTGCAGTTGCTGCACCGCACGACCCGCTCCCTGTCCCTGACCGAGCTGGGTGCCGAGGTCTATGCCGCCTGCAGCCAGCTGGCGCAGACGGCCAGCGATATCCACGCCATTGCCGGCCATTACAGCGGCGTGCCGCGCGGCACGGTGCGGCTGACGGCACCGACCATTTTTGGTGAAATCTGGCTCAGTGCCCAGCTGCCTGCGCTGCGCCGCCAATGGCCGGAGCTGGAGATCGCCGTCAGTCTCAGCGACCAGATGCAGGATCTGGCCCAGCAAGGTCTGGATCTGGCCATTCGCCTGACCCGCCCGGAACAGCTGCCACCCCATATGGTGGCGCGCGAGTTGCGCCAGGTGCGCTATATCGCCGTGGCCTCGCCCGCCTACCTCCAGGGCCTGCCCAAGCCGCCCGGCCATCCGCTGGAGCTGGGCCGCCAGCATGGCGTGGCATGCATCACGCTGGGCTATGGCGACTTTCAGAGCCGACTGCAATGGCTGCACGGCCAGGATCGCAGCCCGGTGCCTGCCGTGACCGAAGTCGCCGTTCACGCACCTTTGTCCATGGACAGCAGCACGGGCATCATCAATCTGGCACTGCAGCACCAGGGCATAGGCCTGGTGGCAGACTTTGCCGCCCAGGCCGTGCTGAGCAGTGGCGCGCTGGTACAGGTTCTGCCCGACTGGCAGTTGACGGGCAACTACGCACCGCGCACCGCCTACGCGCTGTACATGCCTTCGCGTCACCTGCCGCTCAAGGTGCGGGCGCTGATCGACCACCTGGTCGAGGCAGGCCGGCGCCAGCGCTTCTGAAGATCCGGCGCTGCCGTCCACACAGGAGCGAGTTCTCCCCACCCGGGCACTACAAGCTTGTGGACAAGACTCGACAGTGAGCGGGATAAGCAGATCAAGCCATTGTTTTCAAATGATTTTCAGGAACCCGCCCATTTTTTAGGCAAACCACACCCTGCAAGACCCGGAACCCTCAAACTCTGCATTTCATAGCAGCTCAGGCAAGTCTGAATTGGGCTGCAGAGCAGTTCTCCCCAACAAATCGCTACAAGCTTGTGGACAACCCCCGGCAACGCCTTGAATAAGCGACCCAAGTCCCTGTCGGCATTGAATAATTCGAGTACTGATTATTTTTTAATCAACACACCATCGGCATCACCTGGCTCTCAGCGCAGCGGCCCTTGCCAATCGGCGAGGCGATAGGCACTGTCCCAGAACAGCCATTCCAGCCGGGCCGCATCCTTGTAAGCCGCATGCATGGCCGCGCGCGTGGTCTCGGTGGCCTCCTCGGCCAGGCGATCCACCGTGGCGCAGACGCCGCGCACTGCCGCATGAAACTCCTCGCTGGCATAGGTATCCACCCAGGCCTGATATGGATTGTCTTTGGCCGAGCGCGCATGAATGTCGCGCCCCACCTCGGCATAGATCCAGAAGCAGGGCAGCAACGCGGCCACGGCCACCGGGTAAGTGGCGCTCCAAGCCGTGGCCAGCAGATAGCTGGTGTAGTGATGGCAGGCCGGCGTCAGCGGCGTGGCCGCAAACTGCTCGGGCGTGATGCCGAAGTCGCGCATGAAGCCGCCATGCAGGGCGCGCTCCACCACCACAGCCTCATTGGCGGCATTGGCAAACTGCACCACGCCTTCGGCGTTATCGGATTTGGCCGCCGCCACGGCCAGCGCGCGGCCATAGGCGACGAGGTAATGCGCATCCTGAATCATGTAGTGGCAAAAACGCTCCCGGCTCAATGTGCCGGCCACCAGTTCCTGGTTGAAGGGCAGCTCCAGGGTGCTTTGAAACAGCGCCTGATTGGCATTCCACAGGCTTTGGCTGAAAGACATGATTCGACTCTCCACTGCAAGAATTCATAGCAGCCAGCGCTTTGCTGACTGGGCAAGCAACCATTCTTGCTGAGATACATGCTTTTGCAGCCCAAAGCCCGGCAGATATCCGGTCAAAGCTGTATTTCAAGGCTGGCGCTCTGGCTTGCGGCCAGCGGCTTCCTGCGCCTTGTGCTGCAGCCACTGACTGAACACCCGCAGCGCCGGCGAGGCTTGCGCTTCGGCCGCCAGCTCGGGAGTGACCAGATAGTAGGCGCGGTTGCCACGCAGCGGCTGCGGGCAGGCGACGATGAGATCGCCACGTGCAATCTCCTGCTCGATCAGCATGGGCGGGATCAGCGCCACGCCCAGCCCCTGGCTGGCGGCCACGGCCAGCATGGAGAAGAGTTCAAGCCGCATGCCGTCGAGTGCCCGCGGCGCATCGACATGCATCGCGTCGAACCACTGGCGCCAGCCCTGTGGACGCGTGCTTTGCTGCAGCAGCGGCAGGCGCGCGATCACCTCGGGGCCCACCGGCAGCCAGGCACGGCCCGGATCGCGCTGCTGGGCCGTGGCCAGCAACTGCGGGCTGCACACGGGCACGACTTCCTCGTCCATCAGCCACTGCGCCTGCACGCCGGGCCAACGTTCCACCTGCCCGGGCGTGCCCGCATAAAGAGCCGCATCGAACACGGTGTCGGCAAACAGAAAAGGCCGGGTCTGCACATCAATGTGAACGGTGATATCGGGGTGCTGCTGGGCCAGCTGCGGCAGGCGTGGCAGCAGCCAGCGGGTGGCAAAAGTAGGCACGGCCGCCAGATTGATGGGGCCGCCCTCGCCCTGGTGGCTCATCAGATCCAGGGTGTCACGCTCCAGCCCCTGCAGCCAGCGCCCGACCTGGGTGGCGTAATGCCGGCCCGCATCGGTGAGCAGCACGCCATGGCGCGTGCGCCTGAACAGGGCCAGCCCCAGAAACTCCTCCAGCGCAATGATCTGGCGCGAGACCGCGCTTTGCGTCAGCGACAGCTCCTGTGCGGCCTTGGTGTAGCTGATATGGCGGGCAGCCGATTCGAAGCAGGCCAGGGCCTGGGTGGAGGGAAGCACTCTGCGCATATTACGTATTCCTTGGGCGCATTCATAAAAAGCAGATCAAAGTCAAAACCTGACCTATTCAACTTATACATGCATTTTTCTCATCCATAGATGATTATTCATCGTTTGCCAGCCTCTATTTCGGCCACCTAAGATGTGTGCAAGCACTCAGGCGAGAAAGCGCCTGCAGCCCGACACCTTGCATTCAGGAGACGAACATGGCCAATGGCTACCAGTGGGACGACTGCTTCCAGCTCGACCAGCAACTGACCGAAGACGAGCGCATGATCCGCGACGCCGCACGCGAGTACTGCCAGGACAAGCTCAAGCCCCGCGTGCAAGCCATGTTCCGCAATGAGTCGGTGGACATCAGCATCTTCCGCGAGATGGGCGAGCTGGGCCTGCTGGGCCCCACCATCCCCACGCAGTACGGCGGTGCAGGCCTGAACTATGTGAGCTACGGTCTGGTGGCGCGCGAGATCGAGCGCGTGGACTCCGGCTACCGCTCCATGGCCTCCGTGCAATCGTCCCTGGTGATGGTGCCCATCAACGAGTTCGGCACCGAAGCCCAGAAGATGAAATACCTGCCCAAGCTGGCCTCGGGCGAATTCATCGGCTGCTTCGGCCTGACCGAGCCCGACCACGGCTCCGACCCTGGCTCCATGGCCACGCGTGCCTACAAGGTTGACGGCGGCTATCGCCTCAAGGGCAACAAGATGTGGATCACCAACAGCCCCGTGGCCGACGTGTTCGTGGTCTGGGCCAAGGAAGTCTCCGAGGACGGCACCGTGGGCCAGATCCGCGGCTTTGTGCTGGAAAAGGGCATGAAGGGTCTGTCCGCCCCCGCCATCCACGGCAAGGTGGGCCTGCGCGCCTCCATCACCGGCGAAATCGTGATGGACGATGTGTTCTGCCCCGAAGAAAACGCCTTCCCCGATGTGCGTGGCCTCAAGGGCCCGTTCACCTGCCTGAACAGCGCCCGCTTCGGTATTGCCTGGGGCGCGCTGGGTGCGGCAGAGGACTGCTGGCACACCGCCCGCCAGTACACGCTGGACCGCAAGCAGTTCGGCCGCCCCCTGGCCGCCAACCAGCTGATCCAGAAGAAGCTGGCCGACATGCAGACCGAAATCACGCTGGGCCTGCAGGCCGCGCTGCGCGTGGGCCGCATGAAGGACGAGCACCAGAACGTGATCGAGATCACCTCGCTGATCAAGCGCAACAACTGCGGCAAGTCGCTGGACATCGCCCGCATGGCACGCGACATGCTGGGCGGCAACGGCATCAGCGACGAGTTCGGCGTGGCCCGCCATCTGGTGAACCTGGAGGTGGTCAACACCTACGAAGGCACGCACGATGTGCATGCACTGATCCTGGGCCGTGCCCAGACCGGTATTGCGGCGTTTGCGAACTGATAGCTCCCCCTGAGCGGCTACGCCTAGGCGGCCCCGCCGCTTCCCCCTCTCTCTTCGGGAGGGGGACGGCAGCTTCGCCGCGAGGCGGCTCTTGCTGGCTGCCCTTACCTCGGGGCGATGCCAACCACCGCTATTCATTTGTTAGCTAGTACCGCTTGATTTGTCTGGGTTTTGAATAGTTTTCAGCTCAGAACCCAGACAAATAAAGCGCAAGCAGCTATTTATTTCATTGTTTCGCTTTACGGGATCATCCGACATGAACGCAAGCTCCACCACTCCCACAGGCGCATTGGCAGGCATCAAGGTGCTGGATCTGTCGCGCGTGCTGGCGGGTCCATGGGCCACGCAGATGCTGGCCGATCTGGGGGCCGATGTAGTCAAGGTGGAGCGCCCTCTCGCCGGCGACGACACACGCCACTGGGGGCCTCCGTTCCTCAGGGACGACGCGGGCAACGATACGCGCGAGGCCAGCTACTTCACGGCCTGCAACCGCAACAAGCGCAGCATCACCGTGGACATGGCGCACCCCGAGGGCCGGGCGCTGCTGCAGCGCATGGCGCAAGAAGCCGATGTGGTGGTGGAGAACTTCAAGACCGGGGGACTTGCGCAATACGGTCTGGACTATGAGAGTCTCAAGGTGCTGAACCCGCGCCTGGTGTACTGCTCCATCACGGGCTTCGGCCAGGACGGCCCCTATGCCGAACGCGCGGGCTATGACCTCATGGTGCAGGCCATGTGCGGACTGATGAGCATCACCGGCCATGCCGATGGCGAGCCCGGCGGCGGCCCCTTGAAAGTGGGCGTGGCCGTGATCGATGTGTTCACGGGGCTGTATGCCAGCAACGCCATCCTGGCCGCGCTCAATGCCCGCGACAACGCGAGAAATGGCAGCGGCCAGGGTCAGTACATCGATATGGCGCTGCTGGATGTGGGCATGGCCGTGCTGGCCAACCAGGCCGCCGGCTTTCTGGCCACCGGCCAGGCGCCGGGCCGCGCCGGCAACACCCATCCCAGCTTGGCGCCGTATCAGGACTTCCCGACGCTGGACGGCAATGTGCTGCTGGCCATCGGCAATGACGGCCAGTTCGCGCGCTTTTGCGCAGCGATCGGCGAGCAAGCCTGGGCGCAGGATGCGCGCTTTGCCACCAATACCGCCCGCGTGCACAACCGCACGGCGCTGCTTGAGCTGATGAAGCCGCAGATGCGCCAGCGCAGCACCGCCGACTGGATTGCGCTGCTGGAGGACAAGGCCGTACCCTGCGGCCCCATCAACACCATCGCCCAGGCTTTTGACGACCCGCAGGTCAAGGCCCGGGGCATACACAAGACATTGCCGTCGAGCGCAGGCCATGGCATCTCTGCCATGGCCACCGTGGCCAGCCCCATGCGGCTGTCCGCCACGCCCGTGACCTACCGCAATGCACCGCCCGCACTGGGTCAGCACACTGATGAGGTGCTGCTGGAGTTGGGGCTGAGCCCTGCCGATCTGACGTTGTTGCGGGAGCGCGGCGCGATCTGACACCCTTTTCACATGGGCAGAGCACGGCATAGATCGGTGCCTGCCTTTCACACATCACACCAAGGAGACAAACATGTTCAAGTTCACCGCCACCGTCGTGGCCGCCCTCGCCGTTTGCGGCGCAGCCCAGGCGCAGAGCAACTACCCCAACAAGCCCATCAGACTGCTGGTGCCCTTTGCCGCCGGCGGCACGACCGACCTGATCGCCCGCATCATTGCCGAGCCTCTGAGCCGTGAACTGGGCCAGTCCGTGGTGGTGGAAAACAAGGGCGGCGGCGGCGGCAGCATCGGCGCCTCCGAAACCGCACGCGCAGCACCCGATGGCTACAACCTCGGCATTGCCACCGTCTCCACCACGGCGACCAATCCGGCCATCAACCCCAAGATTCCCTACAACGTGGCCACCGACTTCACGCCCATCGTGAACATTGCCGCCACGCCCAACATCATTGCGGCCAACCCCAAGTTCGCCGGCAAGGACTACAAGAGCTTCCTGGCCGAGATCAAGAACCAGCCCGCCAAGTACTCCTACGCATCGCCCGGCCTGGGCTCCATCACCCACCTGATGATGGAAATGTTCAAGCTGGAAACCAAGACCGAGATGACCCACGTGCCCTACCGTGGCTCGGGCCCTGCGCTCAACGACACCGTGGCCGGTCAGGTGCCGCTGATTTTCGACAACCTGCCCTCCACTCTGCCCTTTGTGAAGGAAAAGCGTCTCACGGCCCTGGTCGTCGCCGCTCCGCAGCGCATTGCAGCCCTGCCTGATGTGCCGACCTTCAAGGAAGTCGGCCTGCCCCAGGTCAACCGCATGGCGTACTACGGCATCGTCGGCCCCAAGAACCTGCCCAAGGACGTCGTGGCCAAGATCAACGCTGCCGTGCGCAAGGCAGTGCTGGACCCCAACGTGAAGAAGCGCATCGAGGAAAGCGGCTCCATCATCATGGCCGACACCCCCGAAGCCTTTGCCAAGCAGATGGCCGAAGAGCTGGCCGTCTACAAGAACGTGGTGCAGAAGCAGAATCTGAAGATGGACGAATAAGCGTCTTTCGCACATGAAAAAAGTCCTCGCCGGCACATACCGGCGAGGACTTTTTCTTTGCCCCGCCTCATGCACAAGCCAGGTGCTCATGCATGAAACTGGTGCAATGCAAGACCTGTTTCTCAGAAACGGTGGCGGATACCCACCAGGGCGCTGGTGCCGGACTTGTTGGGAATGTCCATGCTCACGCGGTCATACATGGCCACGGCGTAGACATCGGTGCGCTTGGACAGGAAATGGTCGTAGCCCAGGCTGACGGTGGTGCGTGTGCCGCTGACGTTGCCCACTTCCGACTTGGTGCGTGCAGCCGCTGCCTTGAAGGTACCGGGCGTGCCGCTGACGGGGATGTCCAGACCCAGCGAGTAGGTGGTGTTCTCGCGATCCTGGGCGTTGATCTTGGCCTGGCCGTAAGTGGCATAGAGCTTGGCCACGCTGAAGTCGTAGCTGCCGCCCACCATCCAGTTGCTCTTGGTCGGCATCACTGCCAACGATACCGGGTTGTTGATCTGCGCACGCTCGTAGAACGCGGTCAGGCTCAGCGGTCCGCCCGAGTACATCAGGTTCAGGCCCACATTCTTCTTGCCCTTGTTGCCGCTGCTGGTCTGCTCGCCGAACTGGTAATGCACATTGGCCCTGAGACCGCCGAAACTGGGCGTGGAATACAGGATCTGGTTGCTCCAGCCGGTGTTGGAGGCCGTGGTCAGGCTGTCCGTTCCCCAGGCCGCGGTCGTCATATTGGCATGCAGCACCAGCGGCGAGACCGTGAAGGAGTCGCCAAACGGATTGGTCAGCACCGTGGGCAGGAAGTTAGGCGCCAGACCACGGCCCAGGCTTACGCGGCCAAAGCTGCCAGCCAGACCCACATTGGCATCACGCGAGAAAAAGGGGTCGGCATCAAAGCGGCCGGGGGTACCGGTATCGGCACGGAAAAAGCTCGTGATATTGAAGTCGGCCTTGAGGCCGCCGCCCAGATCCTCCACGCCCTTCACACCCCACCAGGAAGTGGTCAGACCGCCGGAGCCGACCGAGGCCACGCGCTGCTGGCCTGCCAGCTTCATGGAGCCGGCATAGCTGTCGATCGTGCCGGTGAGCTGCACGGAGCTCTGGGCCTGGGCCGACAGGCTGGCCGCAGCCAGGGCGATGGTGGTGAAGGTAGCGGCAAACGCTTTCATGGGTGGTTTCCTCTCTAAAAAAGTTTGAGACAAACCACCCATGCAAGAGTCAGGCCAGTTTTGTATACAAAACTAGGGCTTCAAACGAAAGCTGTCGGCCAGCTTCAGCATCATGAACAGCCAGAGCGCACCGCCCAGCGCAATCAGCAGCCCGCCCACCAGACCGATATGCGTCATGCCCCATTGCTGGCTGACGATGCTGCCCAGCAGTGCGCCGCCACCAATACCGATATTGAAAATGCCCGAGAACATGGACATGGCCACGTCGGTGGCATCAGGCGCCAGATTCAGTACCTTGGACTGCATGGACAGCGCAAAGCAGATCATGGCAATGCCCCAGACCGAGCTTTGCAGATACAGGCTCCAGACATGCGTGCTGCTCATGACCAGCAGCAGCAGGCTCAGCGCCAGCACACCGATGGACGCCAGCAGAAAGCCGCGCGGAAAGCGCATGCCGAACCAGCCGAACAGCACGCTGCCCACAATGCCCATGCCGCCATACAGCAGCAGCACGGCCGTGGTCACATCGCCGGCATGGCCGGCAATGTCCTGCACAAAGGGCTCGATGTAGCTGTAGGCCGTGAACTGACCGGTAATCACCACCACCAGCAGCACATAGATACCGACCAGGGCCGGGCGCCTGAACAGCATGGGCACACTGGACAGTGAACCGGCGTTCTCGCTGGGCAGCAGAGGCAAGAGCTTGCCCAGCACCAGCATCACCGCCGCCGCCACCCCACCGATGGCCAGAAACGTCATGCGCCAGCCCAGCCATTCACCCACGATGCGACCCAACGGAATGCCCAGCACCATGGCCACGGAAGTGCCCGTGGCCAGCAGGCTCAGCGCCATGGCCTTCTTGCCCGGCGGCGCCACGCGCACGGCCAGCGAGGCGGTGATGGACCAGAACACCGCATGCGACAGCGCAATACCGATGCGACTGATGACCAAAGACGCATAGCTCCAGGCCACGCCCGAGAGCAGATGGCTGAGCACAAACACCGCGAACACGCCCATCAGCAGCTTGCGCCGCTCCACCTTGCGCGTAAGCAGCATGAAGGGCAGCGAGGCCAGCGCGACCACCCAGGCATAGATGGTGAGCATCAGCCCCACCTGCTCCACCTGCATCTCGAAGCTGGCGCCAATGCTGCTGAGCAGACCGACGGGCACGAACTCGCTGGTGTTGAAGACAAAAGCGCCCAGCGCCAGCGCAATGACGCTGAGCCAGGCCTGGGCGGGGGATCGGGCGGGAGATATCGAGGTAGAGGTCGGAGAGGCTAAGGGCTCTGTCATGAATTCGCAGCTTGCTGCAACGCAGCATAAAGACCGAATTGTGCGCGTCCATGCGTCAAACAGGGCGCGCAGTCCGCTTATTCCGCAGCCATTGCAGGGACGAGGGCCTGCCTGCGCTTCTGAATGAGCCTGGCCAGCAGCACCAGAACCAGTGCAATATTGAAGGCCAGCACCAGCATCGCCTGCCAACTGCTGCGATGCAGCAGATGGAGCAGCTCAAACGGCAGGTACACGGTGCTGGCCAGTACGCCGAACCACTCGCCCCAGGCCCTGTCCCGCCACAGACCCCAGGCCTCGATGAAGCGCACGGCCGCATAGAGACAGCCAAGCAGCACCAGCGTACTGACCGGCGTGACGTTGAGGGCATCTGCGGCCTGCAGCAGCAGGGCCGGATAGCGTTGCAGAGGCGACAGGCCCATATGGCCGATCAACTCCAGCACCAGGCGATGAATATCGTGGTGCAGCAGACTCAGCACGCCCCACAGCCCCAATAGCGCCGCAACGCCTTTGGTGGCCTCGAACACGGCCATGGCCTTAACCGCAGTGCGCAGTGACGACTGTGAACTCATGGGCGTTTCCGTCGCTGAAAGCACCACTATAGAAACAACTGCCGGATAGCGCTTGCGCTCGCCTTATGCAGACACGCACCGCCATCCGCGGCAGCTCAAGTGCCCCCCGGGCGCTTGCACCCAGGTAAAGCTCAGGCCCAAGCTGCCGCAGAATCCAGAATCAATAGGCCACCGTGAAGCGCTCACGCACATGGAGGCCCTGCTCCAGTGCATCGATCAGCGCCACGGCCAGGTCTTGCACCGAAATATCGCCTGGCTGACCGTCAGCCTGCATCAACGGCTCGTCCTTACCCGTGCGGTACTCGGCAGTGCGGCCCCTGGATTGCGCAGCCGAGCCGCCATGAAAGCCCACGGCCGGGCTCAGCATGGTCCAGTCCAGAGCGACTTCCTTTTGCAGCTCGGCAAACATGTCGCGCGCCGCCGAGGCGCCGGGCTTGATGAACGCCGGAAAGTCGGGTGAATCCACCAGTTGCTGGCCATTCACGTACAGGCTGCCGGCGCCGCCCACGACCAGATAGCGCTTGATGCCCGCAGCCTTGACGCCTTGCACGATGGCACGCGAGCCCCGCATGAAATCGTCATAGATATTGGGATTGTTCCAGCCCGCGTTATAGGCGCTGACCACCGCGTCGCAGCCGGTCACGGCGCGCTGCACCTCGTCGGCATTGAGCACATCGGCCTTGACGAACTGCACATGCTCGCGTGCGGCAGCAGCTTCGGGCTTGCGTACCAGGGCCACGACTTCATGACCGCGACGCAGCAGCTCATCCAGCAATCCGGCACCGACAAAACCCGTGGCACCAATCAATGCGACTTTCATTGGAAAACTCCTTGTATCTTCAACAGAGCTAAAGATTAATCGGCATTAATCGCGAGAAAAACCCCTTTCAGCCACCATGACCTTGAAGCAGCACTTCAAAATATCCTCATGGAAGATTTCAGACGCATGGCCATTTTTGCCGCCGTGGTGGAGCGCGGCAGCATGAGCGCGGCCGCCCGCCAGCTCGATATGACGCCCTCGGCCGTCAGCCAGCACATCCGTCAGCTGGAGCAGGAGGCCGGCCTGACACTGCTGCACCGCTCCACGCGCCAGCTGACGCTGACCGATGCCGGCCAGCGCTTCTACACGCATTGCGCCGCCATGTGCGAAGCCGCCAGCCGGGCTCGCGCCGAGCTGGCCGCCGAGCATCAGCGCCCTAGCGGCGAGCTGCGCCTGGCCGCCCCGGCCGGCTTTACCCAACATGCTGCCCCGGCGCTGGGCAAGTGGCTGGCCATGCATCCTGAGCTGCGGCTGCGCCTGCTGATGGACGACGCGCCCATAGATCTGATCCAGGCGCGCGTAGATCTGGCGCTGCGCTTCGGCAATCTGCAGGACTCCAGCTGGGTGGCCCGCCATCTGGGGCGCAGCGCCACCGTGCTCTGCGCCTCGCCAGATTGGATCAAGGCTCATGGCAACACGCCTCGACACCCCGGCGAGCTGGCACAGCTGCCCTGGCTGGAGATGAGCCGCAGCGACGATGCCCAGGCCGACTTTCTCTGGCGGCACCAGGGTACGGCCCAGGAGTTCCGGCTGCAGGTGCGCCCGCTCATGGTCAGCAACCACCGCAGCGCCGTGCAGCAGTTCTGCGAAGCGGGTCTGGGCCTTGCCCTGCTCTCGGCCCATGACGTGGCGGCCAGTCTGGAGTCAGGCAGACTGGTGCGCCTGCTGCCCGACTGGAATATGGGCATGCTGGACATCTGGGCCGTCACCGCCAGCCGCGACACCCTGCCCGCCAAGGTGCGCGAGGCCATCGAGGTGCTGCGCGAGTATTTCGGTCAGCTCCAGGGCATGCAGAACTAGCGCAATCCTCAGGCATGCGAGGACCTGGCAGCCATCCAGGTCTGCCGCCCAGGCGCTGGATGCAAAAAAGCCTGCAAATGCGAAGCACCTGCAGGCTTTGCAAAACAGGCCACACCACATGGCCCTGCGCACTCAAACCATCATTTCAGATCGATAGGCGTCTTGTTGCCGTTCACATAGCGGCTCAGCGTATAGCTGGGGTTCTTCATTTCGCCGTTCTTCTCGAACTGGATCTTGGAGGTCACACCCGAGAAGTCGGACTTCTGCAGGAAGGGGATATAGACCTTGGGGTCCCAGGAGTTGGCACGCTTCATGGCGTCGGCCAGCAGCATGGTGCCGTCATAGAAATAGGGGCTGTAGACCTGGAACTGGCCCGGATACTTGGCGTCATAGCGTTTCTTCCACTCCGTGCCGCCAGGCATCTTGGCAATGGAGGCACCGCCGTCGGCGCAGACCACGTTCTCCAGCGGCTTGGCGCCCGCTGCCACCTTGGCCAGCTCGGTCACGCAAATGCCGTCGCCGCCGAACATCTTGACGTCATTCATGCCCAGTTGGGCCATCTGGCGCAGCATGGGGCCGGCCTGACCGTACATGCCGCCGTAGAAGATGGCATCGGGCTTCTTGGCCTTGATGGAGGTCAGAATGGCCATGAAGTCCGTGGCCTTGTCGTTGGTGAACTCGTTGGCAACGATCTTGATGCCCTGCTTTTCGGCATCCTTCTTGAACACATTGGCCAGACCCTGACCATAAGCCGTGCGGTCGTCGATCACGGCCACGTTCTTGAGCTTGAGGTTCTTGGCCGCATAGGTAGCGAGTGCAGCACCCAGGGCGTTGTCGTTGGCGATCACGCGATAGGTGGTGTTCCAGCCTGGCTTGGTCAGGTCGGGGTTGGTCGCCGCGCCCGTGATCATGGGAATGCCGCAGTCCTGGAAGACCTTGGACGAAGGAATCGCCACGCCGGAATTCACAAAGGCCACGGCACCGGCGACCTTGTCATCGCAGAGCTTCTGCGAAGCGGCCGTGCCCTGCTTGGGATCGGCCACATCGTCTTCGGCCACCAGCACGAACTTGACCTTCTTGCCGCCGATTTCCATGCCCTTGGCGTTCAGGTCCTCGATGGCCATGCGCACGCCGTTTTCATCGTCCTTGCCGAAGTGAGCCTGAGGGCCGGAGGTCGGGCCGATGTGGCCGATCTTGATGATCTGCTCCTGGGCCATCACCCCGCCTGCCATACCTGCTACGACTGTCGCGATACACAACTTGCCAAAATTCTTCATTGCGCACTCCACTCGGTTGAGACAAGACGCAACCTTATGCCCCACGGCAGGCAATTGGCAATGAGGCAATCACATAGGTGCAGGGAGTGCTACACCGGCACAACAATCAGTGTTTTCAGGGATCGGCAAGTGCGCCGGGCTGTGCTGGAAAAAGCCGCCGCCGCCCCATGCTCGCGAAATGGCAGCAGGACCCAAGAAGAACGCCCCAGACTGGGGCGTTCCTTTATCAACAAGTGCCGCTCAGGCTGCCTTGGCCTGCAGGAACGCATCCACCTTGGCATGCTGGTCCAGCGTACTCAGGCAGGCATGGGCCACTTCCACGCCCTTCTTCACGAAGTGCTGGCGGAAGAACTCCACATGATCGCCATGTTCGTGGAAGTCGCGCGGCGTCAGCACGGCGGAGAACACGGGCACTTCGGAGTCCATCTGCACGCGCATCAGCCCGTCGATCACGGCCGTGGTCACGAATTCATGGCGATAGATACCGCCGTTGACGATCAGTGCAGTGGCGATCACTGCATCGAAACGACCGCTTTGTGCCAGCTTCTTGGCCAGCAGCGGGATTTCAAAGGCACCGGGCACGCTGAAATGCGTGATGTTGCCTGCCTGCACGCCTTGTGCCTGAAGCTCGGCCTGGGCGGCATCGCGGGCCTGGTAGACCACTTCGGTGTGCCAGCTGGCACTGATGATGGCAATGCGGCTGCGGCCGGCCACAGCCTTCCAGGGCGTACCGTCGGAAGTCGCGTGAGTGGCAAAGTTCATGGAGATGGGGGTCTGATTCATGGTGGTATTTCCAGAAAATTCCAATGAATCAGGGCGTGCGCAAGAACACCTGCCCATGCGGCAGCGACAGCTGCACCACGGACCAATGCTGCGCGATCTCTTTCATCCGGACTATGACCGTCGGCTCTGGCATCTCACCAGATCTGCTGACCCTGCAGTCTCTGGCGAGACTGCAGGCGCTCGCGGGCTGCTGCAGTCAATGCAAGGCATTGCCGCAGATACCGCCGGTGGGGAATTGCACCCCGCCCTGAGAACGCTGCTTTGCAGTGAACCTGAATTCACCACAAGACGAAGTCATTCTAGCGAGGCTTTGGCTGCGCTTTTGACAAAAGGGTCACTATGGCGTCAATCTGAAAAATCAAGACAAAACTGCCCTAATCTCTCGTCCACAAAGCGAAGCAAGCTCTCATTTGATGAGCACTTGGCATCATGAAGTCAACCCGGAGCAGCCGCCGGACGTTGAGAGCACAAAGCCTTGTTTCCACCCCCACCTCCAACCGACCCGCCATGAAGTCATCCCTGCAGGCAATGATGTCCACCTCCACACGCTGGGCCAGCATGGGGGCTTTGGCGGTGCTGTGCACTGCCTGCGCGGTTCCCGGCGAGTACGACTCCGGCTATGGCGGCGGCTACGGTGGCAGCTATGGCTCCACCACCATCTACAGCACCCAGCCTGCTTATCCAGCCTATCCCGCCTACCCGGTGTACCAGGGTCAGGACCGCAATGACTGGGCGTGGCGCGAACGTGAACGCCGTCAATGGGAGCGCCAGCGCGAGCTGGAACGCGATCGCGCCCAGAACATGCGTGATCGCGAGCAATGGCAGCGTCAGATGGAGCGCGATCGCGCTCAGCAACAGCGCGACCGGGATCAGCAGCGCCGCGACTGGGATCGTCAGCAATCCCAGAATCGCCGCGATCAGGACCAGATGCGCCGCCAGCAGGAACGCGAGCAGCAACAGCAATCGCAGCAGCGCGAGCGTGACCGCATGCAGGCCGAACGCGACCGCCAACAGCAAGACCGCGAACGTGAGCGCGATCAGCGCCAGCAGCAACGCCAGCGCGAAGGCCAGCAGCAAGGCTTTCCTCCTCGCGGTGACTGGCGCTGACCCGATGCTGGGGCACGGCACCGCTTCTGCTTTTCCTGCCGCCACTTCATAATTTGCAGGCACTCAAACGCCTTTGAAGGAGCGGTCATGTCAGAGCCCCTATCTCCCACCGTCATCATGCGCAAGCTGCCGCTGGGCTTGCTGCTGGGCTGGGCGCTGATCGCAGGCACGGCCCAGGCTCAGGTCATGCGCTGTGTCGATGCCAAGACCGGCGAGGTGACCTATACCAACGGCCGCTGCATCTCGGGCGAAATGAGCACGCAGATTCAGGCGGCGCAAAGCGCCGAGGAAATTGCGTCCGAGCGTGCCAATGCCAGCCAGGCGCGGGAGCGCAGCAAGGCCCAGATGGCGCGCGACGATGCCCAGCGCCGTCAGCGCGAAGAGCAGGAGCGCAAGGAGCGAGAAGCCGCCGAGAGAGCCCAGGCCCGGGCCGGCGCCAATCTGGAAAACACGGCCGCCTGCCGCCAGGCCCGAGAGCGCTACAACGCCATACTGGCCGAAGCGAGCCCCGATCCGGCCACCTGGGGAGAGCGCAGCCAGGCGGCCCAGGCCCAGATGGAGATGAGCTGCCTGGGCGCAGCCGCCTACCAGCAGCTGCAGCAAAGCCGGGCGCTGCAGCCCAATGCCATCAACCGCCCGCAGTGGGGCTATGGCTACCCCAACCGCTACCCGCCGGCACGTCCCACGCCATCGCAGCCACCCGCCAAGATCGTCAACTGCAATGTCTTCCGCTGCTATGACAACCGCGGCGGCGTGCATCCGATACCGTAATCCCCCTGAGGCGCTGTGAGCCTTCCCCCTGGGAGCGGCAGCTTCGCTGCGCGGCGGTGCTTGCTTGCTGCCCAATGCCTGACCGCGCCAATTTGGGACGATCCTGCTCTAGGCCCTGCCTAGCCTTGCAGGCCTTCTGTCACCGTGGGATAGCGCAGCCTGAGTCTCAACTCGCGCTTGAGCCGTCGATTCGACAGCCGCCGCGACTCGCTCATGAAGCTCAGCAGACTTGCAGGCAGTTCGGTCTGCGCCTGCTCGCGTGAAATGCGCGGCGGCCTGGCCAGGCCGTAGAGATCGGCCGCCAGATCGAAGTAATCCCCCATCTTCAACTGCGTGTCGTCGCTGGCGTGATAGATGCGCTGCGCCTTGCCGCGCCACAGCGCAAGCAGGCAGGCACGCGCCAGGTCATCGGCATGAATATGGTTGGTATAGACATCGTCTTCGGGCTGCAGCACGGCAGTGCCACGCTGCAGCCGGGTGCGGGGCGTACCGCCCTCCCGATCCGGGGCATAGATGCCGGGAATGCGCAGCAGGCTGGCCCGCAGACCCGAGCGCCCTGCAAAGCGCACCGCGAGCTCGGCATTCACGCGACGCTGAGCTCTGGCAGTCGTCGGCGCGACGGATCGGGTTTCGCTCACCCACTGCCCCTGGCAATCGCCATAAACGCCCGAGGTCGATGCATAGACCAGGCTACGCGGCAGGCTGCGCAGGCGCAGTGCCCGCAGCAGCGCCATGGTACGGGTGTCCAGCCACCAGCGTTCATCCCCGGCAGCCGGTGCCGGAGGCGGCGCCAGGTGCAGCACACGCGTCGCGATACCTGCCAGTCTGCGCAGGCTGGCCGGATCATCCAGATCCCCCCACAAAGGCCTCACGGCCTGGGCATGCAGCAAACCGGCCCGCTCGGGATTGCGGCTCAAGGCCAGAACCTGGACGGCCTGCCTGCCGCGGCCCGAAGCGAGCAGCAATCGGGACACGCGCTGACCCACATCGCCGTAGCCGACGATCAATAGACGTTCACGACGAAAGCGCGCTGGCAGCGCGCCCAATGGGCTTTGGTTTGAGGGCAAAATCGGGACCTGGTGCGTACAAGTTCTAAGGAGCCGCTGGCGTTGCTGCGACAGCAGCAGCGCCGACAAAAAGGCTGCCGGATACGCCTTCAAGGATAACCAAAACGTCATGACCGAGATTGCCCACGCTTCGTTTGAAATTACCGTCCAGCCCAGCGGACGTGCTTTTGCCACTCAGGGCGCTGAAACCATTCTGGCTGCGGCGATTCGTACCGGCGTCGGCCTGCCCTACGGCTGTAAGGACGGTGCTTGCGGCTCCTGCAAGTGCAAGAAGCTCAGCGGCGAAGTCAGCCACGGCACGCACTCGGACAAGGCTTTGAGCGCCGAGGAGGAAGCCAGCGGCTATGTGCTGACCTGCTGCGCCACACCCCACAGCGATGTAGTGCTGGAGTCGCGCCAGGTCACGGACGCCAGCTCCTTCCCCATCAAGAAGATGCCCGTACGCGTGGCTACGCTCGAAAAGAAGTCGCATGACGTGATGCAGGTGCGCCTGCAATTGCCGGCCAGCGAGAAGTTCCAGTACCACGCAGGCCAGTACGTGGAGTTCATACTGCGTGACGGCGCCCGCCGAGCGTATTCCATGGCCACCGCGCCTCATGTACAGGAGACGGCGCCCGGCATCGAGTTGCATATCCGTCACATGCAGGGCGGCAAGTTCACCGACCATGTCTTTGGCGGCATGAAGGAAAAGGAAATCCTGCGTGTGGAGGGCCCGTTCGGCAGCTTCTTCCTGCGCGAGGACTCGGACAAGCCCATCATCCTGCTGGCCTCGGGCACGGGCTTTGCCCCCATCAAGGCACTGATCGAGCATATGCGCCACAAGGGCATCAACCGCCCCATCACGCTGTACTGGGGCGGCCGCCGCCCCTCCGATCTGTACGACGCCAGCTGGATTGCCGAGCACACGGCCACCATGCCCCAGTTCAGGTATGTCCCCGTGATCTCCGACGCCCTGCCCGAGGATGCCTGGACAGGCCGCACCGGCTTTGTCCATCAGGCCGTGCTGGACGACTTTGCCGACCTGTCCGGCTATCAGGTCTATGCCTGCGGTGCCCCCATCGTCGTGGATTCGGCTCGCGCCGCTTATACCAGCGAACGCGCCCTGCCTGCCGAAGAGTTCTACGCTGACGCCTTCACCTCCGAAGCGGACAAATAAGAGCGCTGTTTTTCGCAAACCCCGATGCATTCCATGACGCATTAGGGTTTACGCGCAATTTTCTTGCACAAGTAACCGCCAGCTCCGGAGCCGATGCAATTTTTTGCACAATAGAGCTCTATGAACCGTAGAAACAGCCTTCTCTCGGTCATGGCGGCCGTTGCTGCCTTGGCCTCTCCCCTCTCCCAGGCCCAAGAACCCATCCGTCTGATCGTGCCCTATGCGCCCGGTGGTCCGCTGGACATCACCTCCCGCGCTCTGGCAGAGCGGGTGCGCGATTCTCTGGGCGTCGTCATCATCGACAACAAGGCCGGTGCCGGTGGCAATATCGGCGCCGATGCCATTGCCAAGGCCCAGCCCGACGGCCTGACCATAGGCCTGGCCGCCACGGCCACGCATGCCGTCAACCCCTGGCTCTATACCAAGATGCCCTATGACGCGGGCAAGGACTTTGCCGGCATCACCCAGATGGTGCGCGTGCCCAATGTGTTGGTGATGAATGCCGCCAAGGCCGAGCAGCTCAAGATCCATAGCGTGGCCGATCTGATCACCTACGCCAAGGGCCATCCCGGCAAGCTCAACTACGGCAGCGGCGGCAATGGCTCCGCAGGCCATCTGGCCGGCGAGATGCTCAAGCAAAAGGCCGGCATCTTCGCCCTGCACGTACCCTACCGTGGCGCCAACCCCGCCCAGCTGGCCCTGCTGTCTGGCGAGGTGGACTTCAATATCGACAACCTGGCTGCAGCTGCGCCCAATATCAAGAGCGGCAAGCTGGTGGCACTGGCGGTGACTTCGCTCAACGCCTCGCCGCTGCTGCCCGGTGTGCCCGCGCTGTCCAAGACCTACCCCGGTTTTGCCATCGACACCTGGTGGGGACTGGTTGCCCCGGCCGGCACCCCCAAGCCGGTGCTGGACAAGCTGAGCAAGGCCTTCAATGATGCCCTGCACGCACCGGAAACCAAGACCCGCTTTAACGCCCTGATGGCCGAACCCGTGGGCTCCACGCCTGCAGAATTCGACAAGTTCATGGCCGCCGAGCGCGCCAAGTACCAGCCCATCGTCAAGGCCTCCGGCGCCAAGGTCGACTGACGGGCTCTGGCACGGATAAAAAAAGCCCCGGCAGCCTGACGGCCCCGGGGCTTTTTTAGGTGGTTTCAGCCTCAATCGCTTGCCAGGCAAGCGCAAGAAGCTATCAAATCTGAACTACGCTGACTGCTCTATCCACCAGCCCTGACCCAGGCTGCGTTCTATGCCCTGATCTGCCACGGCCTGCAGCTGTTCGGCGCTCACGCAGCCGGGCGCAATTTCGGCCAGTGGCACCAGCACAAAGGCGCGCTGCCACATGCGCGGGTGGGGAAGAATCAGCTCGGGAGCCTGCGACTGCCTGTCGCCCCATAGCTCGATATCCAGATCCAGCGTGCGCGGTGCATTGCGGTAGGGGCGCTCGCGTCCGGCCTGCAGCTCGATCGCCTGCAGCGCATGCAGCAGACTCAGCGGCTCCTGTTCGGTGCGCAGGAGTGCCACCGCATTCAGATAGTCAGGCCCGGAAGAATCAATGGGTTTGCTGCTGTAGAGCGAGGACACGGCCAGCAGCTCGGTCCGGGCCAGCCCGGCCATCGCCGCCACGGCCCAGGACAGGGTCTGGCGCGCATCGCCCAGATTGGCCCCGAGACCGACGGCAACCGTATCGGCCGCCAGGGCAGGCGGTCTATTCATCGCCACCCGCGGTAGGAGCAGCGCCAGCGGATGGTTTGCGACGACGGCGGCGGCGCTTTTTGGGCGCGGCGGCATCGCCTTCTGCGGCGACCTGATCCAGCGGGCTGTCCTGGTCGCCTTCGGCTTTTTTCTTCGCTACGCGATGCACCTTGGGTGTCGTTTGCTGCTGGGCGCGCTGGCGGGCACGCTGCTCGTCGCGGGCCTGGGCAATCAGGTCATCGCGCTGGGCATCATCGGCCTGCTGGAACTCCTGCCACCAGCTGGCCAGGCTTTCCTCAACCTCGCCGATATCGGCACGCAGGCGCATGAAGTCAAAACCGGCCCGAAAGCGCGGCTGCGCCACCATGGAGTGCGGGGTGGCACCGGTGCGCTTGTCAAAGCGTGGCTGCATGACCCAGATCTCGCGCATATCGGCAGCCAGCTTGCCCCGGCCTGAGACATCGCCGATACGCTGATCGAACACCTCGTCGATCGACTCCTGCAGTGCAGGGAAAGGGTGATAGCTCTTGGCCAGACGCTTTTCCCAGCCCTGCTTGACGTCCTGCCACAGCACGCAGGCCAGCAAGAAGCTGGGCGCCACAGGCTTGCCTTCGGCCACGCGGCGGTCGGTATCCATCAGTGCGGCCTGCACGAAGGGATGGTCGGCGCGCTCCATGACCACGTCCAGCAGCGGATAGATGCCGCGCGACAGACCCAATTCCTTGAGCTGAGCCACCGAGGCCAGCGCGTGACCGGTCTGCAGCAGCTTGAGCATTTCGTCGAACAAGCGGCTTTGCGGCACTTCCTGCAGCAGCGGCTCGCACTCGACCAAAGGCTTGGCGGTCTTGGCTTCGAGCTTGAAGCCCTTGCTGCTGAGCTTGGCGGCAAAGCGCACGGCACGAATGATGCGTACCGGGTCTTCACGGTAGCGCGTGGCCGGATCGCCGATCATGCGCAGCACCTTCTTCTTGGCATCCGCAATGCCGCCGTGATAGTCGACCACGATCTGTGTCTCGGGGTCGTAGTACATGGCGTTGATGGTGAAGTCGCGGCGCGTGGCGTCCTGATCCTGCGGGCCCCAGACGTTGTCGCGCAGAACGCGGCCGCTGGCATCCACGGCATGTTTCAGCCCTGCGAGCTGATTCTTGCTGGTACGTTCATTGCCGCTGACCTGCTCGGCCGCACTGTTGTCCAGAAAGGCCCGGAAGGTGGACACTTCGATGACTTCGTTTTCACGGCCGCGGCCATAGACCACGTGCACGATCCGAAAGCGCTTGCCGATGATGAAGGCGCGGCGAAACAGATTCTTGACCTGCTCGGGCGTGGCATCGGTGGCCACGTCGAAATCCTTGGGGCGCAGGCCCAGCAGCAGGTCGCGCACGGCGCCGCCGACGATATAGGCCTCGTGGCCAGAGCGCTTGAGCGTCTGCACCACGTCGATGGCGCGACGGTCCACCAGGTTCGGGTCTATGCCATGCACCTGAACCGGCACTTCCTCACGCTTGCCGAACTTGGGCTTGCGCGAGCGGGGAGCTGCGGGCGCCTTGCCCAGCAGCTTGTCAATAATGGTCTTGATCATGGTGCTTCGCTAAATAGGTCCACGATGCGCCAGCCGCGTTCCTCGGCCAGGGCACGCAAGCGCGCATCGGGGTTGGTGGCCACCGGGTGATCCACTTTTTCAAGCAGCGGCACATCGTTCATGGAGTCGCTGTAGAAGGTCGCCTCGACGTCCTCCCAGCGCAGGCCGCGCTGGGTCAGCCATTCGGTCATGCGCACGACCTTGCCCTCGCGCATATTGGGAGTGCCGGCGATCTCGCCGGTGAACCAGCCGCTGCCATCACGCACCAGCTCGGTCGCCAGCAGATGATGCACGCCGAAGGCCTGGGCGATGGGACGCGTCACAAACTCGTTGGTGGCCGAAGTGATGACCACGGTATCGCCCGCATCCAGGTGCTGCTGCACCAATGCCAGGGCGGCAGGCTTCATGGCGGGGCGAATCACTTCGTCCATGAAACGCTGGTGCGCAGCCGTGGCCGCTGCCTCGCCGCGCTGAACCACGGCAGCCGTGGCAAAGCGCACATAGTCGGGGATGTTGAGACGGCCGGCCAGATAGTCGTCAAAAAAGGCATCGTTCTGGCGCCCGAACTCCTCGCGGTCGCACCAGCCGATGGCGATGGAGAACTCGCCCCAGCCATGGTCGGAGTCCAGCGGCAGCAGCGTATGGTCCAGGTCAAACAGGGCCAGCCTGGGCTTGATAGCCAATTCAGAAGTCGACATTCAAATCCAACAAAAAATGCTGTGGCATGGCCAAAGCGGGGAGCGTGACCGGAGGCCTCACTCGGTTTCCAGCATGGTCTTGAGCAGCGGGATGGTGATGGCGCGCTTGTTGCGCAAGGCAAAACCGTCCAGCATGTCCAGCAGCTGCATCAGCGAGCCCAGATCGCGAGAAAAGCGCCTGAGCATGTAATCCATCACTTCGTCGCTCAGAAACACGCCACGGGCATCGGCTTCCTGACGCAGCACGGCACGCCGTGCCGACTCGTCGAGCAGATGCAGCTGATAGACATGACCCCAGCCAAGACGGGTGCGCAAGTCCTCACGCATCTTGAGATCGGCGACTGGCAGCTGGCCCGCAGCCAGCACCCAGCGCGGCAGGCCGGTGGCGGGACTGGTGGCATTCACAAACCAGTTGAAGGCACGCGCCTGCTGGAACGGTGTGTAGATATCCACATCGTCCATGAGCACGGCGGCCCAGCGCTCGTCGAACTCGGGCGGGAATGGCGTGGATGCATCCATCCAGCCCACCATCGCGCCTTGCTCGCGCAAAGCTTCTCGCACCGCCTTGAGCAAATGACTCTTGCCGGACCCAGCCTCTCCCCAGAGATAGGTGGGCACAGGCGTGCGCGACTGCTGCAGCTGACCATCGCCCACCCAGTGACGCAGATGATCGATCAGCGCAGCATTCGGGCCGACGAAGAAACGCGCAAGCGTCGGGCCGGGCGCCATGCTGATATCCAGAGCCAGCTGCTTCATCTGCGACATACGCGCAGCGCCCCCTTTCCTGGGCATTCAACAGCCCATGCGGCGAAATCTGGCAGGAGATTCATCAGCATCAATGGTGGAAGATACAAAGGCCCGGACGCGCATTTAGATCAGGCCCTGCAATATGCCCTAGCGTGATCACTCGGTAACAAAAGCACCAATTTTAGTCTGCACTCGCAGCCCCCGAGCGGCTTCGGGCTGATTTTGCCTACTGCCGTTGTTGTAGTCAGACCATGAATGCTCCAGCAAAACCCTTTGACGCATGTCCGGCCGCCCCCGCTGCACGGGCAAGCGCCGTAGAATCCCGGGGTTTCCGCCCAGCAGGGCGCCCCCGCACCGGATCCATCGATGAGCTCTTCCGCACCCTCCTCTACTCCCATTTCCTACAAAGACGCCGGTGTTGACATCGACGCAGGCGACGCCCTGGTCGAACGCATCAAGCCCCTGGCCAAGAAAACCATGCGCGAAGGCGTGATGGCCGGCATCGGCGGCTTCGGCGCCCTGTTCGAGGTGCCCAAGCGCTACAAGGAGCCCGTGCTGGTGTCCGGCACCGACGGCGTGGGCACCAAGCTCAAGCTGGCCTTCGAGTGGAATATGCACGACACCGTGGGCATCGACCTGGTGGCCATGAGCGTGAACGATGTGCTGGTGCAAGGTGCCGAGCCCCTGTTCTTCCTCGACTACTTCGCCTGCGGCAAGCTGCATGTGGACACGGCCGCTGCCGTGGTCGGCGGCATTGCCAAGGGCTGCGAGCTGTCCGGCTGCGCGCTGATCGGTGGTGAAACCGCCGAAATGCCCGGCATGTACCCCGATGGCGAATACGATCTGGCCGGCTTTGCCGTCGGCGCGGTCGAGAAGTCCAAGATCCTCAGCGGTCAGAACGTCAAGCCCGGCGACGTGGTGCTGGGTCTGGCTTCGCACGGCGTGCACTCCAACGGTTTCTCTCTGGTGCGCAAGTGCATCGAGCGCGCCGAAGCCCAAGGCAGCCTGCCCGAGACCCTGGACGGCAAGCCCTTCAAGGCCGCCATCATGGAGCCCACACGCCTGTATGTGAAGAACGTGCTGACCGCACTGGACAAGCACCCCATCAAGGCCCTGGCCCACATCACCGGCGGCGGCCTGCTGGAAAACATCCCCCGCGTGCTGCCCGAAGGCACGGCGGCCCATCTGAAGGCCGGCAGCTGGCCCCAGACCGAGCTGTTCGCCTGGCTGCAAAAGACTGCTGGCATTGACGATATCGAAATGAACCGCACGTTCAACAACGGTATCGGCATGGTGGTGGTGGTGGCGGCCGAAGACGCCGAAGCCACGGCAGCCACACTGGCCGAGCTGGGCGAGAAGGTCTTCAACATCGGCGCCATCACGGAAATCGGCTCCGGCAAGCCCGTTGAAGTGCGCTAAGCAGGTCTTCATCACAGCCCCTCTACCCCGAGCCTGAATGACGCAGCATTTGCCCGCCCCCATCACTACGCAACCGGGTGCCTCACCCAAGGTCATACTGGCCAGTTACATATTGATGGGAGCAGCACTGCTGCTCGTCATGCATCAGGGGATTCTTCCCGGACTGCTGTGCGTATGCGTGGGTTTCATGCTGACCCGCGCCCTCTCTCGCCTGCTGTCCCGGCTCAATCCTCGCGCCTTTGCCCGCAATCAGCTGCCGCACTGGGCCCAGGTGGTGGCGACCACCGTCGTGATTCTGGCACCCCTGGCCCTGCTCAGCGGCGCCCTCTCACAGACCCGCACCTACATCACCGAGGCACCTGCCCAGTACAAGGAACTGCTGGACTACCTGGCGGCCACGGTGCTGGAGCTGCGAGAGAAACTGCCCTCGGACATTGCCGACCAGTTGCCTGACGGCGCCCAGGAAATTCAAAGCAAGCTGGCCGGCTATCTGGCCGCCAAGGCCGGCGTGCTGGCCACTGCAGGCCGCGCCTGGCTTACCGGCCTGCTCTACGCCTATGTCGGCCTGATCATCGGCGCTCTGGCCGCCGTGCGCCCCATCGCCACGCGCCACCCGCCGCTGGTGCAGGCCCTGCAGCAGCGCATCGGACACTTTGCCCTGGCCTTCAAGCAGATCGTGGCCGCCCAGTTCTGGATCGCCGCCTTCAACACCTTGCTGACCTCCATCTTCCTGCTGGCCATATTGCCGATCTGGAAGCTGCAGCTGCCCTACACCCCCGCGCTGATCACGCTGACTTTCATCGCCGGCCTGATCCCCATCGTCGGCAACCTGCTGTGCAACGCCGTACTGACGCTGGTCGGCCTGTCGGTGTCGCCCGTGGCCGCAGCCGCCTGCCTGGGTTTCCTGATCCTGATCCACAAGGCCGAATACGTGATCAACGCCAAGGTCGTGGGAACGCGCACACACATGGGCGTATGGGAGCTGCTGGCCGTGATGTTCGTGGCCGAGTCTGTCTTCGGCCCCGCCGGCCTGGTGGCAGCGCCGCTGTTTTATGCCTATCTCAAGAAAGAGCTGGAAGCCGCACAGCTGGTGTAGGCCGGCAGCTTTCAGCCAGCGCGGCGCAGCCGGGCGATGGTCTTGACGATGTAATCGGCCTCCTGCCCTTGCGCAGCGGGCGCATAGCGCTCCAGATCCGATAGCGCTCTTTCAACCACCCCCCATTGGGCATAGGCCATGCCTCGGTCCCGGTACAGCTCTTCACGACCGGGCTGCAGCAAAATCAGGCGATTGAGCACGGCCACCAGCATGGGCCAGTCCTTCTGGACCTGATGAATCTCCTGCAGATTGCGCAGCATGCGCGCCACGACATCACGCGGATGGGCTGCCTGCAGATACAGACCCAGCGGCGGCGCATCGTCGGGCGTTATGCCTGCCTGATCGAGAAACGGCTGCAGGCGCTCCGCCAGCGCACTTGCGGAATAAGAATCGCCCGTCAGCGGGTCCTGCACCACCTGGCCCTGCGGCAGCATGGCCTTGACCAGAAAATGCCCCGGAAAGCCTATGCCCTCCACCGTCAGACCGATGCTGGCAGCCAGTTCCAGCCAGATCAGCGCCACGCTGATGGGAATGCCGCGCCGCGTCTGCAGCACATGGTGGATATAACTGTTGGCGGGGTCGTAGTAGTTGTTGAGATTGCCGGCAAAGCCCAGCTCGCCATAGAAGAACTTGTTGAGCGCACTGAGCTTGTGCAGGCCATCTTCCTCACCAGCCAGACGCTGCACCAGACGCACCTGCAGCCTGTCCAGATCGGCCTGCACGGCCTGCAGGTCAAGATCAGGCTCGGCATCCTGGGCAATGCTGATGGCCGCTTCCATCAGGGCAAAGTTATCGTCGCTCTGCACCAGGGACGCAAAATACTGCAGGGCCGTGGGGTACTCGTCAATCGTCCAGCTCATAAACCGGTTTGTAAGCCGCCTTGGCAGGCCACGCAAGCGGAATGCCCTTGATACGCCTGTAAAAACTGCGCTGGCCGCTCACTTTTCCAATAGCAGCGCGAGCTCTAGCGGCGCAGCAACTGGCGCAGATTCAGGCCTGACAACCTCAGGGCGCCGAAGTAGAGCACGGCGGCCCCGGCCATCATGGCGGCCAGCAGCGCTGCACGCAGCAAGCCATTGCTGCGCAGACCCACCCAGTCGAAGTGCTGACTGCCCCAGAGCAGCAGCACCGCCAGCAAGGCACTGGCAGCGATCACCTGCAGGATGAACTTCAGCCACCCCGGTCCGGGCCTGTAGGTGCCGCGACGCAGCAGGCCGATGAGCAGCCAGGTCGCATTGACCAGCGCAGCCAGGCCGATGGACAGGGCCAGACCCGTGTGCTTGAGCCAGGGAACCAGCACCAGATTGAGCAACTGCGTGATGACCAGCACCACGATCGCGATCTTCACGGGCGTGCGGATGTCCTGGCTGGCGTAGTAGCCGGGCGCCAGCACCTTGATGGCCACCAGGCCCAGCAGGCCGGCGCCGTAGCCCATCAGCGCCAGGGCGATCTGTCCCACATCGCTGTCATGCAAGGCGCCACGATGGAACAGCGTGGCCACCAGCGGCGTGGCGAAGGTCAGCAGGCCCACGGCGCAGGGCACGGCCAGCAGCACCACCAGTCGCAGCCCCCAGTCCAGCATATTGGAGTAGCGCTCGCCGTCACCGGCCGCCTTGGCGGACGCCAGCTGCGGCGTCAGCACCACACCCAGGGCCACGCCCAGCAGGGACGTGGGAAACTCCATCAGACGGTCGGCATAGAACAGCCAGGTCACGCTGCCGGGTGCCATATAGGAAGCTATCTGGGTGTTGATCATCAATGAAACCTGGGCAACGCCAACCCCCAGCAACGCCGGCCCCATCAGCGCCAGGATACGGCGCACGCCTGCCTCGTCCCAGGCTGCGCGAATGGCTGCAGGCGAAAAGCCGATCCGGGGCATCAGCCCCATGGAGCGCAGCGCAGGAATCTGCACCGCCAGCTGCAGTACGCCGCCCAGCATCACGCCGCCGGCCATGGCGTAGATGGGCTCTATACCCTGCTTTTCGAACCAGGGGGCTCCCAGCAGAGCCGTCACGATCATGCTGAGATTGAGCAGCACTGGCGTGGCGGCCGATACCGCGAACTTCTTCCAGGTATTGAGAATGCCTGCCGACAGCGCCACCAGCGACATGAAGCCGATATAGGGGAACATCCAGCGCGTCATCACCACGGCGGCGTGATAGCCGTCGGGCGACTGGCGCATGCCGCTGGCCAGCAACCAGACCAGCAGCGGAGCGCCGATCACGCCCAGCACGCAGACCACCAGCAGCGCCCAGAACAGCAGGGTTGCGACATGACTGATCAGGTGGCGCGTGGCCTCCTCGCCATCCCGGGTCTTGCTTGCGGCCAGCACCGGCACAAAGGCCTGACTGAAAGCGCCCTCGGCGAACAGACGGCGAAAGAGATTGGGAATTCTGAAGGCGACATTGAAGGCGTCGGTCAGCGCATTGGCGCCGAACATGGAGGCCATGAGCAGATCGCGTACCAGCCCCGAAATACGGGAGGCCAGCGTCAGAAGAGATACGGTGGAGGCGGCTTTGAACAGTGACACGCAGCGAAGTGTATGCGTTCATGCCAAGCGCTGCAGGCTGATTTGCGGCGCTTTTCACTCTGTAGCAATCCAGCGATCTCAAACCAGACACGGCCCAACACAGAGACATCGAGCAAGGGCCGCCCCGCCGCGAGGATGTCGCCCCCCTTAAAGGGGGAAGCGGCAAAGCCGCACAGGGGATGATACAATCCATGGTTTTGCTGACATCATCCTCAGACACACAAGGAAATAAATCATGGCAACTAAAGCCAAAAAGAACCCCCGCCTGGCTTCTGGCCGCAAGCGCGCCCGCCAGAACGTCAAGCTGAATGCTGCGAACACTTCGCTGCGTTCCAAGTACCGTACTGCTGTCAAGAATGTCGAGAAGGCTGTTGTGGCCGGCGACAAGACCAAGGCAGCTGAACTGTTTGCCAAGGCTCAGTCCGTGATCGACGCGATCGCCGACAAGGGCATCTTCCACAAGAACAAGGCAGCTCGCGATAAGAGCCGCCTGTCCGCCAAGGTCAAGACCCTGGCTCTGGCTGCTTAATACCAGCCTCCCTCAAGCACGGATGACTTCGGTCATCTGCCGTTTGTAACGGGTGCGCTGTCAGCAAAAACATCAAAACCGCCTTAGGGCGGTTTTTTTGTTGTCCGCGCTCGACAGATGACTGATTGATCAGCGCATGCGCACACCGCCTCCCCTCTAGCACAAAGCGCCCTAATACGAATTGATTAGCGTCAGATTTTGACTTCCCTAGGACAATCCCCAGGTCGGGGAGTCTCATGTCTTTTATAGGACTTGCCCCGTATCTTCGCAAAAAGCCTGCTGCCTGCCCGCAGGCTTTTTTGATACTCAAGTCTAGAAAAAGTCATGAAAAAGTCGATCAAAGCAGGACTGGGAGCCGTCGCGGCCCTGGTCCTGGCCGCGCTATTGTTTTTATTTTGGCCAATATTTCCTCGCTCCGTCCCCAAGGCCGAGAACGAGCAGCCCGTCGATGTGGTGATGGTGGGCGCCGGTGTGATGAGCACGACGCTGGCCACCTACCTGCAGGAGCTGCAGCCCGACTGGAAGATCGAGGTCTTCGAGCGCCTGGACGGCGTGGCCCTGGAAAGCTCCAACGGCTGGAACAACGCCGGCACCGGCCACTCGGGCTTTGCCGAACTCAACTACACGCCCCAGCTGCCCGATGGCAGCGTGGAAACCAAGCGTGCCGTGGGCATTGCCGAGCAGTTCGAGGTCACACGCCAGTTCTGGGCCCACCAGGTCGGCCGCGGCCACCTGCAGTCGCCCGAGACTTTCGTGAACGCCACGCCTCATATGAGCTTCGTCTGGGGTGATGACAACATCGCCTTCCTCAAGAAGCGCCAGCAGGCCCTGGTCCAGAACCCGCTGTTCTACGGTATGGAGTACTCCGAAGACCAGGCACAGATCAAGAAGTGGGCCCCGCTGATGATCGAAGGCCGTGATCCGGCCCAGAAGATCGCCGCCACCTACATGCCCCTGGGCACCGACGTGAACCATGGCGTCTGGACCGAGCAGCTGATGGCCTCGCTCCAGAAGGGCCCCAACTTCCAGCTGCACCTGCAAAGCGAAGTCTCGGCCCTGCGCCAGAACGCCGACAAGACCTGGAACGTGACCGTGGCCGATCTGGCCAAGGGCGGCCAGGAAAAGACTGTCAAGGCCAAGTTCGTCTTCGTCGGTGCCGGCGGTGCTGCACTCAAGCTGCTGCAGGCCTCGGGCATCCCTGAATCCAAGAACTACGCCGGCTTCCCCGTGGGCGGCCAGTTCCTGGCCATCGAGAACCCCGAGCTGGCCAAGCGCCACGACGTCAAGGCCTACGGCATTGCCTCCACCGGCTCGCCTCCCATGTCCGTGCCCCATCTGGACGCCCGCCAGCTCGACGGCAAGCCCGTGGTGCTGTTCGGCCCCTTTGCACTGGCCACCACCAAGTTCCTCAAGAACGGCTCCTGGTGGGACCTGTTCTCCTCGGTCACCCATGACAATCTGATGGGCATGCTGCGCGTGGGCATCCACAACCTGGATCTGGTCCAGTACCTGATGCAGCAGGCCGAGCTGACCGACGCAGACCGTCAGGCCGTACTGGCCCAGTACTTCCCCGAAGCCAAGCGCGAGGACTGGAAGCTGGTCACCGCCGGCCAGCGTGTGCAGATCATCAAGCGCGATCCCGAAAAGGGTGCTGTGCTGCAGTTCGGCACCGAAATCGTGGGCTCCGAAGACGGCAGCATTGCCGCCCTGCTGGGCGCCTCGCCCGGTGCCTCGACCGCTCCCCACATCATGCTGAACCTGCTCAAGAAGTCCTTCCCCGAGCAGATGGCCAGCGCCGAGTGGAAGAGCCACATCCAGCAGATCGTGCCCTCCTACGGCCGCAAGATCAACGAGGATGCCGCCTATACCAACGAGATCCGCCGGATGACCAGCTCGGCCCTGAAGCTGCCCTATGTGGATGTTCCTGCCGATCTGGGCAAGAAGGCCGAAGCGGCTCCCGCGCCTGCCGCAGCTCCTCAGAACCCCACCCAGCTGAACAAGGAAATGCAGGCGCTCTAAGCCTGGCTCTCCCCGCACCGGCCCGCCGGTGCCCACCCCGCCGGCCTGTGCCGCGCGGGGTTTTTTCTTGCACAGCCCGCCGCTTGGGGCTCTGCAGCCTCCTTCACCCCATGCACCAGCCACTGACTCACGCACCGATAGGCCGCGCCCTGCTGCGTTTTTCCCTGCCCCTGTGGGGCGGCTATGTGCTGCAGTCGCTCAATACCTCGGTCAATGCCTTCTGGATCGGACGCCATCTGGGCGAGAGCGCACTGTCTGCGGCCGTGCATGCCAACAATCTGCTGTTCGCACTGATCGCTCTGGTCTTCGGTATCAGCCAGGCCGCCAATCTGCTGGTGGCTCAAGCCGTGGGCGCGGGCCGCTGGGCCCTGGCCCGCCGCATCACAGGCACCAGTGCCAGCCTGTTTCTGGGCATATCCCTGCTGATGGCCGCCCTGGGCTGGCCGCTGGCCGCTCCCATGCTGGGCGCCATGGGGGCCGAGCCTGCCACCGCCGCGCTGGCCGTGGATTATCTGAGAGTGCTCTTTCTCGCGCTGCCGCCCATGCTGCTGCTGATCTTCGTGGCCGCCGTGCTGCGCGGCACGGGCGACAGTCGCACGCCTTTCGTGGCCCTGCTGGGCGTGGCGCTGGGCGATGCACTTCTCAACCCCTTGTTCATCTTCGGCGCCGGCCCCCTGCCCGGCCTTGGCATGGCAGGCTCGGCACTGGCCACCCTGGTGGCTAACAGCCTGGGCCTTGCGGGCCTGCTGGCCTGGCTGCGCTGGCAGCGCCTGCCGCTGTGGATAGGCTGGCGCCAGCGCCGCCATTGGCGGCCTGTGCCCGAGCTGCTGCGCTGCCTGGTCATCAAGGGCCTGCCGATGGGGCTGCAAATGCTGGTGGTCTCGCTCTCCCTGGTGCTGATGCTGGCCCTGATCAACACCCATGGCACCCAGGTTTCGGCCGCCTACGGCGCGGCCCTGCAGCTATGGGCTTATGTGCAGATGCCGGCCATTGCGGTGGCCTCGGCCTGCACCACCATCGCCGCCCAGAACGTGGGCGCCGGTCACTGGTCGCGCGTGGCGCGCACGGCGCGTGCCGGCGTGGCCTGCCACCTGCTGCTGACCGGCGCCTGCGTGGCCCTGGTGCTGGCCTGCGACCAGTCCGTGCTGGCCCTGTTTCTGCCTGAGGGCAGCACGGCTCTTGAGCCCGCGCGCCACCTCAACCGCATCGTGCTGGGCTCGTTCGTGCTGCTCGGCGTAAGCAGCGTGCTGGCCGGCGTGGTGCGTTCCACAGGGGCAGTGCTGGCTCCTCTGGTCATCCTGGCCCTGGCGCTGTGGGGCCTTCGCCTGCCTCTGGCCTGGGGGTTGCAACCTCTGTGGGGGCAGGATGCGCTGTGGTGGAGCTTTCCGCTCAGCGCGCTGGCATCCATGCTGCTGTCCATCGCCTACTACCGCTGGGGCCCGTGGCGCCGGTCACGGCTGCTGGACGACACGACAGCGCAGAACTAGCCCCGCCCGCAGCACACGGATACAAAAAAAGCTTCCCGTGGAAGCCTTTGTCGTTTGCGCGGCGCCCCTTGGCACCTGAAAAATCACTTCTTGCCGGCTGGCAGCTTGTCAGGCAGCAGGCAGGCCTCGGCCACTTGCAGATCGTTGTCCTTGGCGAAATTCAGGCAGAAGTCCCAGGCCATGGGTTCGTAGTCGCGCAGATCCCGGTTGATGACCACGCATTTGGTGCCGTTCATCACCGTGGGCACGCACCAGGGAGAGTAGCTCAGATGGCTTCCGGCGCAGGCACCACCAGGGCGAAACTGACTCATGACACCGGCCAAGCGCTCGGCCCAGTCGCTGGGTCGAAAGGTTTTTCCGGCATGGGTCATACCCATGATGAACAGTTCTTTGCTGGAAGGGGTAACCATCAAATATTCGCCAAAAAGATCCGGCAACCAGGCGGGATCCCCGCCAACATGCCTAAACGAGCATTCTAACTCTTGTATAAGAGCCATGCTGTCAACCCCACAATGGCGTAGGTTGATTGCATGGCAGCGATGCGCAATCCGCAATGTTGGGGTTATCCGGGCACTCTAGAATCAAAGCTCTCATTTTTCAGGTGCCGCCGTGCACCGTTGACCTTCCTTCTCAGGAGATTCTTGCAATGACCGCTTTCATCGAGGCAGCTTCGCCCCACGTTATGCCCACTTACGGCCGCGTACCCATCGCGCTGGAGCGCGGCCAGGGCTGCCGCGTTTGGGACGTGAACGGCAAGGAATATCTGGATGCGCTGGGCGGCATCGCCGTCAACACCCTGGGGCACAACCACCCCAAGCTGGTGCCCGCGCTGCAGGATCAGCTCGCCAAGCTGATCCACACCTCCAACTACTACCATGTGCCCGGCCAGGAGACCCTGGCCAAGCTGCTGACCGAGCGCTCGGGCATGACCAATGTGTTCTTCTGCAACACCGGCCTGGAAGCCAACGAGGCGGCCATCAAGATCGCCCGCAAGTACGGCGTGGACAAGGGCATCGCCAAGCCAGAGATTGTGGTCTACGACCATGCCTTCCATGGCCGCTCCATCGCCACCATGAGCGCCACGGCCAACCCCAAGGTACGCAACGGCTTTGGCGATCTGCTCGCCGGCTTCACCCGCATCGCACCCAATGATTACGAAGCCCTGATCGACGCGACCGAAGGCAACCCCAATATCGTCGCCATCATGATGGAGCCCATTCAGGGCGAAGGCGGCCTGCACCCCATGCGCGCCGACTACCTCAAGAAGGTGCGCGAGCTGTGCGATGCCAAGGGCTGGCTGCTGATGATGGACGAGGTGCAGGCCGGCATGGGCCGCACCGGCAAGTGGTTTGCCCACCAGTGGGCCGGCATCACCCCCGATGTGATGACCCTGGCCAAGGGCCTGGGCTCGGGCGTGCCCGTGGGTGCCGTGGTGGCGCACAAGGCGGCTGCCGAAGTGCTCAAGGCCGGCAACCATGGCTCCACTTTTGGTGGCAACCCGCTGTCCATGCGTGCCGGCGTGGAAACCATCCGCATCATGGAGGAAGACGGCCTGCTGGCTCATACCACGGAAGTGGGCGAATATCTGAAGGCTAAACTGCAAGCTGAACTGGGCAGCCTCGAAGGCTTTGTCGAAGTGCGCGGACAGGGTCTGATGATTGGCGTGGAGCTGACCAAGCCCTGTGGCGAGCTGATTGGCCAAGCCGCAGAAGCCGGCCTGCTGCTGAGCGTGACCGCCGACACGGTAATTCGCCTCGTGCCGCCGCTGATCCTGAGCAAGCCCGAAGCCGATGAAATCGTCGCCAGGCTCAAGCCCCTGGTTCAAGCCATCCTGGCCGCCTGATCCTCAAGGAATACTGCATGAAGCATTACCTGCAATTTAGCGACTTCACCGCCGACGAATACGACTACCTGCTGGAACGCGCAGCCCTGATCAAGAAGAAATTCAAGGGCTACGAAAAGCACCACACGCTGACCGACCGCACCATGGCCATGATCTTCGAGAAGGCCAGCACGCGCACGCGCGTGAGCTTCGAAGCCGGCATGTACCAGCTCGGCGGCTCGGTGGTCCATCTGACCACGGGCGACAGCCAGCTGGGCCGCTCCGAGCCCATCGAGGACAGCGCACGTGTCATCAGCCGCATGACCGATCTGGTCATGATCCGCACCTTCGGTCAGGACAAGATAGCGCGCTTTGCCGAGTACTCGCGCGTGCCCGTCATCAACGGTCTGACCAACGAGTTCCACCCCTGCCAGATCCTGGCCGACATCTTCACCTTCATCGAGCACCGCGGCTCGATCAAGGGCAAGGTGGTGGCCTGGGTGGGTGATGGCAACAACATGGCCAACACCTGGCTGCAGGCCGCCGATCTGCTGGGCTTCACGGTCCATGTCAGCACGCCCGGCGGCTACGAGGTGGACGAGCAGCTGGCCTTCAACGGCAAGCCCGTCAATCCCGGCTGCTACAAGGTGTTCAAGGACCCTCTCGAAGCCTGCAAGGGTGCCGATCTGGTCACCACCGATGTCTGGACCAGCATGGGCTACGAGGCCGAGAACGAAGCGCGCAAGAAGGCTTTTGCCGACTGGTGCGTGGACGCCGAGATGATGGCCTCGGCCAAGGCCGATGCCCTGTTCATGCACTGCCTGCCCGCCCACCGCGGCGAGGAAGTGGAGGCCGAAGTCATCGACGGCCCCCAATCCGTGGTCTGGGACGAGGCCGAAAATCGCATGCATGTGCAAAAGGCACTCATGGAGTACCTTTTGCTCGGTCGCGTGGACTGATGGCGCAGACATCGGTCCACATGGCGGCTCGCCAGAGCCGGCATGCGATTGCGGCGCAGGCTCATACCCGCTTTGCGGGTGTGAAGCGGCAGCATGCCGCGTGCCAAAGCCAAAATCGCATGCATGTGCAAAAGGCGCTCATGGAGTACCTGCTGCTGGGCCGCCAGCCAGGCTGATTCGCCGCGTCCGGGCTCATCTGCATACCTTCACCTCCATGCACCTGAGCCACATCACATCCCCACACCGCCAGCGGGCCCTGCGCCAGCTGGCGGTGTTTCTGTTTCCGCTGCGCCCCACCCAGGGCGATGCGCGCTACGGCCAGCGCGGCGGCCTGCTGGCGCTGCGCCAGCCCCATATGGCACGCCACACGCGCGTGCCATCCGTCTTCGGCCCGCGCAAATCCTTTGCCGCGCGCGTGCGGGCGCTTTATGTGCGCATTCACACCTTCTATCTGAAGTTTCTTCAAGGCCACACCTAGTGGCCCGGCACCGGAAGCCGCAGGCAGCCCTGCGCGCCGGCTTCTTCCCTCGACCTCCAACAGCCGTCCTCACCCGAGGAGGACGGCGTGACCCCGATGCCTGAATCCTTGAAGAAACACGATGTCCGAATCCGTCCACCCCTGCCTGAACTGTGGCGCCTGCTGCCAGAACTACCGCGTGGAATTTTCCATTTACGAGCTGCAGTCCATGGGCGGCACTGTCCCCGACGAGCTGGCCCATGAAGTGCCCGGCAAGGGCAACCGCGCGCGCATGAACGGCACGGAACGTCACCCGGTGCGCTGCGTGGCGCTGCGCGAGCTGCCCGAGGTCGGCGCAGGCTGCATAGGCTGCGGCATCTACGAACAGCGCTCGCGCCCCTGCCGCGACTTTCCGTTTGCCTCCTACGGCTGCCACGACACGCGAGAGAAGTTCGGCCTGTCGGCACTCAGCGACGAGGAAGTCCAGCCCTGGCTGGAAGCCGCCTGAGCTTTCGACAAACCAACAGGCGCTATCAAATAAAAAGCTGCCTGCGCTTGCCACTTAAGCATTTCAGATACAAAAGCATCTGAAATTCAGAGATGACAAGCGCAGGCAGCTATGTTTTTATGTAAGGTCGGTATCCGCCTCAAGCCTTGCGCGTATCCGAGCAGCTATCGCCGCCACAGGCACTGCAACCGCCGCAGCTGCCGCTCTTGGCTGCCGGAGCCAGCGAAGGATGAGCCCGCGTCAGCCTGCGGCGCAGACCGGCCGGCATGAAACGCCAGGCCAGCGATACGGCGGCCACCAGGACGATGGCGCCCACTATCAGTTCCTGCCACATAGACAATCCTTTCTCAACCCCAGCCCAGGGCCACGGCGACGCGATAGGTCACGAAGCTGGCCAGATAGGCCAGACCAAACAGATAACCGGCCATCAGCAGCGGATAACGCCAGCCATTGGTTTCGCGCTTGACCATGGCCAGTGTGGAAATGCACTGGGGCGCAAACACGAACCAGACCAGCAGCGACAGCGCAGTCGCGATCGACCAGCTGCTGGCGATCAGCGGGCTCAGTTGCTGGGCCATGGCGTCATCGCCCACGGCCGACAGCGCATACACCGTGCCGAGCGCACCCACCGCCACCTCGCGCGCGGCCATGCCGGGCACCAGCGCAATGGCGATCTGCCAGTTGAAGCCGATGGGCGCCAGCACCACTTCCAGCGCACGGCCGATCTGGCCCGCGAAGCTGTAGCGAATCGCACCTTCGGTCACTCCCTCGGGGGCGCCGGGGTAGCTGGAGAGGAACCACAGCACGATGCTGACGGTCAGGATGATGCCGCCGACGCGGCGCAGGAAGATCATGGCCCGCTCGTACAGACCCAGCACCAGGCTGCGCAGGCTGGGGATGCGGTAGGAAGGCAGCTCCATCAGCAGCGGCGTGCGGGTCTTGACCTTGGCGGCCAGCTTGCCCACCCAGGCCACGGCCATGGCACTGACGATGCCTCCCACATAGAGGGCAAACAGCACCAGGCCCTGCAGATTGAAGAATCCGGCCACGGTCTGCTCGGGGATGAAGGCACCGATCAGCAGCGTGTACACGGGCAGCCGTGCCGAGCAGGTCATCAGCGGCGCGATCATGATGGTCAGCAGACGGTCGCGCCAGCTCGAAATCGAACGCGTGGCCATGATGCCGGGCACGGCGCAGGCAAAGCTGGACAGCAGCGGAATGAAGGAGCGTCCGGACAGGCCCACGCTGCCCATGATGCGGTCCAGCAAAAAGGCGGCGCGCGGCAGATAGCCCGAGTCTTCCAGCACCAGGATGAAGAAGAACAGAATCAGGATCTGCGGCAGAAAGACCACCACCGAGCCGGTGCCGGCGATCACGCCGTCGACCAGCAGACTGCGCAGCACACCATCGGGCATCACGCCATGCACCCATTGGCCGAAGGCGCTGACCAGGCCTTCAATGCCGTCCATCAGGGGCTCGGCCCAGCTGAACACGGCCTGGAACATCAGGAACAGCGTCACCACCAGCAGCAGCGTGCCCCACAGCGGGTGCAGCACCACGGAGTCGATGCGATCGTCACGCTGCGTGGGAGCTGCGGGCTCCTGCACGGTCTGGCGCATGATCTCGGCCACCTGCTGGTGCAGGGCCAGCAGTTGGGCGCGCGAGTTGCTGCCCGTCACGGGCTTGAACTGGCCTTCGAGTGTCGGAGCCTTGAGCTGTCTGGCCTGATCGCTGTCCAGCCAGGCCAGCAAATCCTTGGCGCCGGACAGATGTACGCCCACGCTCTCCACCACGGGCACGCCCAGCAGCTCGCTGAGCTTGGCCTTGTCGATGACCAGTCCCTGGCGACGCGCCATATCGCTCATATTGAGCACCACCACCATGGGCAGGCCCAGGGCGCGTGCCTCCAGCACCAGACGCAGGTTCAGGCGCAGATGGGTAGCATCGGTCACGCAGACCAACAGCTCGGGCGGCGCTTCGCGCGGGTGCTGACCCTTGACGATGTCGCGCGTGATGCGCTCGTCCTCGCTGTGCGCATCCAGGCTGTAGGTGCCGGGCAGGTCCAGCACGCGCACGCGGCGCTTGCCGGGCGTGCTCAGCCAGCCTTCCTTGCGCTCCACGGTCACGCCTGCGTAGTTCGCCACCTTCTGGCGGGCGCCGGTCAGCAGATTGAACAGCGCCGTCTTGCCGCAATTCGGGTTGCCCAGCAGCGCGGCGCGCAGGGGCGCCTGCTCCGCAGCTTGAGGGCTCATCATGGTGATCTGGGATTCGCGCGCGTTCATGCTGCGGCCTCCAGCTGCACCAGTACCTGGGCCGCCTCGTGGCGGCGCAGGGCAAAAGTCGCCTGACCTATGCGCACGGCCAGCGGGTCGGGGCCGGGAAAGCCGGTGGCGACGACGCGCACGGACTCGCCAGGCAGAAAACCGATTTCCATGAGTCTGAGCAACAGGCTTTCATCCTCGCCTTCGGAGGAAGCCAGATCCACCACCCGGGCTGGCTGATTCACCACCAGCTGATCCAGGCCCATGACGGGCCCGGTTGCGGCGGCCGTGGCTGCAGCGCTGGAAGATGGCACGCCGGATTCAGACGCTTGAACTGAAAAAGCATTCATGGACGAAGTAACTGACACTGCCTCAGACCTCGCCGAGGGGGACTGCAAAGAACTCATAGCGCATTATTAATTGATTTTGATTCTCATTTTCCATTTACTGTAGGCGATTGGTGCACAACGGTGGCGAATTGACACCAGCAGCATGGATTATTGGGCGGGTATTGCGCAACGCGGTTGACAAATCGGCAGCCCGGCACAACCCAAGGATTTGCACAGCTGCGAAAATCACCGCCCCACCGGAAAAATTCCGCCTCTCCCATGACTCATCCCTGCCTTAGCTGCGGCGCCTGCTGCGCGTCCTTTCGTGTCGACTTCTCCGTGCACGAGTCCCAGGAGCATGGCGGCAGCGTCCCCGCAGGACTGGTCGAGGAGGTCACCGACTACACCTGCCGCATGCGCGGCACGGACTGGGCCAGGCCGCGCTGCGCCGCCCTGGTGGGCAAGGTGGGAGAGAAGGCCTATTGCGGTATCTATGAATGGCGCCCCTCGCCTTGCCGCGAGTTCGCCGCGGGCTCGGATGCCTGCAACCGCGTGCGTCGGCGCCACCAGCTGCCTGTGCTGGAAAGCGGCCTGATCTAAGACGAAGAGTCCTGGCCAGATCCGTGCATCAGGCGTCCTGCTCGATCAGCACCACGCCGATATTGTCCTTGCCGCCTGCGGCATTGGCCGCTTCGATCAAGGCCTCCTGCAATCGCGCCAGCGGCAGGTTTTCATCGAACAGGGATTCAAGGCTGGCGTCGCTGAGCATATCCGTCAGGCCATCCGAGCACAGCAAAATGCGATCCCCCTGCTGCAGCAGCCAGTGACTAAGCTCCGGCTCCACCTGGGGCATCACCCCCAGGGCTCTGGTCACCAGATGGCCGTAGCGCGAGGTCCTGGCATCTGCCTCGCTGATCAGGCCGGCATCGATATCCTGCTGCACCAAAGAATGATCCCGCGTCAGGCGCTGCAGCCGGCCGGCACGCCAGGCATAGGCCCTGGAGTCGCCCAGATGGGCGATCAGCACCTCGCTCGCCAGCACCAGGGCGGCCACCACCGTGGTGCCCATGCCGCTGCAACCGGGTGTAGACTGCGCGGCCGCATAGATGGCCGTATTGGCCATGTGCAGAGCATCCGTCAGCTCGCACTGCGCAGCCAGCATGGATTCATCGGCAGCCGGGCCGTGCTGCACGCTGGTCGTGATCAGCTCCACGGCCATCACGCTGGCCACCTCGCCCGCGTTATAGCCGCCCATGCCGTCGGCCAGCACGGCAACCGGCCAGGGCCGGGCCTGCGGCTCCAGCCCCACCGAGTCCTCGTTATTGCTGCGCTGGCGCCCCATATCGGCACGCCCCACCATGCGTACGGCCGGCCAGATTCGGGATGGGCTAGAAGCTGCTGCGGATGACATGAAGATGGAGACGGGAAGCTGGAGGGCGGATTCGCGAAAAGCATTCAAGCGTAACGCAAGTCCCCTTCCTGTGTCGGTCGAAAAGAGCCGTTTTGCACTTGTTAACCAAGCCAAGGCGCAATTTTGTTCAATACCCGGGTGAGCCCAGGGCTCAGACTGGCGGCCTCTTGTTTCGGGTTTGCCCATGCTTTCTTCTGTTCTGGCCATGGCCGGATTTGCACTGGCCGGTGCCATCACGCCGGGCCCGGTGAACGTGCTGGCCTTGCGCCATGGCAACGGCCGCGCTGTGGCCGCCTTCTGCTACGTGCTTGGCGCCAGCGTCAGCTATGCCGTCATCGTCTGGCTGATGGGCCAGAGCGGGCAATGGCTGCTCAAGCAGCCAGAGCTGCTGCGCTGGGCGCCGCGCGTCTGTGCGGCCTATCTGCTCTGGCTAGCCTGGCAGCTGGCAAAGGCCCCCGGGGCCCATGGACAGGCGGCCAGGGAGAGCGCCCCCGCATCGCTGCCGGTCGGCCCAGGCGGAGCATTTGTGCAGGGCATTGCGATTCAAAGCCTCAACCCCAAGGCCTGGCTGGTGGCGCTTTCGGGCATCGGCATGTTTGTGGCCCCGCTGGCTGCGCAGCAGGTTTCGCTGCCAACCGCCTTGCTGCTGTTTTGCGCCGTCTCCTTGCTGGCCTGCCTGCTCGGCGTCGGCTGCTGGGCCGCGCTGGGCCACGCACTGACCCGGTGGCTGAGCACGCCATTGCGCCAGCAGCGACTGAACCAGGCCCTGGCCATGGTGCTGGTGGCAAGCGTAGTCAGCATGCTGGCATGATGACGCTGCCATGCCAGCCCCCAGCCACCGCTTCCACCGCCACCCGGCCCTGCCCTGGGTCGAGCTGCGCATCAGCCGCCAGTCCTGCTACAGCTACCGGCTGCATGCACATGCGCAGTACTCCATAGGCATTGTGGATGAAGGCGAGACCCTGTTTCTTCACGACGATGGCCCAGAGACTCTGAGCGCGGGCAGCGTGGTGCTGATCGAGCCCGGCCACTGGCATGCCTGCAACCCCGAGACATTGCAGCCCTGGTCCTACCGCATGCTGTTCGTACAGGCCGACTGGGTGCATGAGCGGCTCGGTGTCGGCGCCCTGCGCTTTGCCCGGCGCGCGCTGCACGAGCCTGCCATCTCGCGCTGGGCCGACAGTCTCTGCCAGCCCCTTGCCCGCAGCGCCACGGACTCCGACCTGCAGCAGCACGGGCAATCGCTGGCGGATTTCCTGCAGCTGCTGGGCCACGCTGCCGACTCCGCTGCCCCAGTGCCGCAGCCCGCCGATGCAGTGCTTCCCGCGCTCCAGCACATGCACCGCAGCCCCGAAGACGAGACCAGCGTCCAGGCCCTGGCCCTGCGCTGCGGCATGAGCCCGAGCCGTTTCATCCGCCGCTTCAGGGCCGTCACCGGCGTCACGCCCGGGGCCTACCGCCTCAACCTGCGGCTCAATGGCGTGCGCCATCTGCTGGCCCAGGGCGAGCCCCTGGCCTCGGTCGCGCAACAGATGGGCTTTGCCGACCAGGCCCATATGCAGCGCGCCTTCAAGGCCCATCATGCGCTGACGCCCGGCAACTACGCCAGAATGCCGCGCTGAGCCGGCTGGGCCTGCGCCAAGGACATTCGCCGCCACGCCGCTGCAGCCGGTCATTCGCGGGATACTTGCCGCTTCGATTTTTCGCATGCGCAAGTCAGCAATGGCCAACTTTGACAGTATTCAGCAACGCGAGACAGGCTTGCAGCAGCACCTGAACTCCGCCCAGATGACCATGATCGCCATCGGTGGCGCCATCGGTACCGGCCTCTTCATGGGCAGCGCCTTTGCCATCGGCTTTGCCGGCCCCAGCGTGCTCATCAGCTACGCCATCGGCGCCTTCATCGGCCTGCTGCTCATGGGATGCCTGGCCGAGATGACCGTGGCCCACCCCACCTCGGGCTCCTTCGGCGCCTATGCCGAGCACTACATCAGTCCGCTGGCCGGCTTTGTGGTGCGCTATGCCTACTGGGGGGCCGTGGTGCTGGCCGTGGGCATGGAGGTCACGGCCGTGGGCAAGTACATGGCTTACTGGTTCCCGGCCGTGGACCCATGGATCTGGGTGGCGCTGTTCTCGGTCCTGCTGGCCGCCGTCAACGCCACCAGCGTCAAGGCCTTCGGTCAGGTCGAATACTGGTTCTCCATGGTCAAGGTGATTGCCATCGTGGCCTTTATCCTGATCGGCGCCTATGTGGTCTTCGGCACCCGGCCCGAGGGCGTGGGTTTCGACAACTACTTTGTCGACGGCGGCTTCTTCCCCAACGGCTGGTGGGGCACCTGGGTGGGCGTGATCGTGGCCATCTTCAGCTATCTGAGCCTGGAGTCCATTGCCATTGCTGCCGGCGAAGCCCAGAACCCCAAGCAGGCCGTGACCCGTGCCTTCCGCACCACGGTGCTGCGCCTGGTGCTGTTCTATCTGCTGTCGCTGGCACTGATGCTGGCCATCGTGCCCTGGAGCCATGCGGGCACGGACAAGAGCCCGTTCGTCAAGGTGATGGAGATTTTGCAGATTCCCGGCGCGGCCGCGGCCCTCAACTTCGTGGTGCTGCTGGCGTCGCTGTCGGCCATGAACAGCCAGCTCTACGTCACCTCGCGCATGATGTTCAGCCTCTCGCGCGGCGGCTATGCCCCCAAGGGACTGAGCAAGCTCAGCAAAAGCGGCGTGCCGCTGGGCGCGATTGCCGTCTCCTGCCTGGGCATGGCCGTGGCCATGGTGCTCAACGTGCTCAAGCCCGAGCAGTCGCTGGAGCTGATGATGTCGATCGCCATGTTCGGTGCCATGTTTGCCTGGTTCATGGTGTTCGTGACCCATCTGTTCTTCCGCCCGCGCTGGCAGCGCGAGCATCCTGGCCAGAGGCTGGAGTTCCGCATGTGGGGCTTTCCCGTGCTGACCCTGATCGGGGCGCTGCTGATGGCGGGCGTGATCGTCACCACGCTGTTTACCAAGGAGTTCCACACCACCGTGCTGGTGGGCGTGCCGTTTCTGATCGTGCTGGTGCTGGTCTATGCTCTTTGGTATAGAAAGAAGAAGGTCACCCCCTGAGCGGCTTTGCCTTGGCGGCCCCACCGCTTCCCCCTCTCTCTGCGCGCTGTGCGCTACGGGAGGGGGACGACACCATCGCTGCGGGGCGGCCCTTGCTTGGTGTCCCCTGTTTAGCCCGCTACTCACCACTTATGACACGCCAGATCTGGGATATTTCTCCTGCCATCCATCCTGCCGCACCGGTGTTTCCGGGCGACACGCCCTATAGCCAGGAATGGGTGGCCAACATTGGCCCGGGCTGCCCGGTCAATGTCAGTGCCATTCATCTCTCGCCCCATGTGGGCGCGCATGCCGATGCGCCGCTGCACTACGATCCGCAGGGCGCAGCCATCGGTGCCGTCGATCTGGATGCCTTTCTCGGCCCCTGCCGCGTGATCCACGCCATAGGCTGCGGGCCGCTGATCGAATGGCGCCACATCGCGCACGCCATCGATGCCGGCCTGCCCGCGCGGGTGCTGGTGCGCACCTACGAGAAAGCGCCCACCGGCTGGGATGCCGACCTCGCCGCCTATGCCCCCGAGACCGTGCAAAAGCTGGCCGACCTGGGCGTCAAGCTGATCGGCATAGACACTGCCAGCATCGACCCCGCCAGCAGCAAGAGCCTGGACAGCCATATGGTGATCCGCCAGCGCGGCCTGCGCGTGCTGGAGAACCTGGTGCTTGACGAGGTCAGCGAGGGTGACTATGAGCTGATCGCTCTGCCGCTCAAGCTCACCGAAGCCGATGCCTCGCCGGTGCGTGCCGTGTTGCGCAGCCTGCGCTGAAGCGCTGGGCGCAAAGAAACCGATGTCCTCGCTGCGAGGCGGCCGGGCCGCCCCGGTCTCGGACACAATAAGCGGTTCCCGGTCCCGCCAGATTTGAATCAAAACCCGCTTCAGCGCAGACACAATCAGCGTCAGAAGCTATCAAAATGAGAGAAGGAAGACAATGACCACTTTGCAGGACTGCCAGGCTCTGGACGCCCAGGACCCGCTGCGCGCGCTGCGCGAACGCTTTGCCCTGCCCCAGGGCGTGATCTACCTGGACGGCAATTCTCTGGGCGCCCAGCCCAAGGCCGCCGCCGCGCGCGCGGCCGAAGTGGTGACGCAGGAATGGGGCCAGGACCTCATCACCTCCTGGAACAAGGCCGGCTGGATCACGCTGCCCGAGCGCCTGGGCAACCAGTTCGCCCCCTGGCTGGGCGTGGGCCAGGGCGAGCTGGTGTTCACCGACACCACCTCCATCAATCTCTACAAGGTGCTGAGCGCTGCCGCGCGCATCGCCCGCGAAGATGCGCCCGGCCGCAAAAAGCTGATCAGCGAGCGCAGCAACTTCCCGACCGACCTCTATATCGCCCAGTCCGTCTGCCAGGAATACGGCCTGGAGCTGGTGCTGCTCGAGCCCGAGGAAATCGCCGGCGCGCTGCAGACCGACGTGGCGATCTCCATGCTCACCCATGTCAACTACCGCACGGGTGCCATGCACGATATGGCAGCCGTCACGGCTGCCGCCCATGCCAAAGGCATTCTCTGCGTCTGGGATCTGTGCCATAGCGCAGGTGCCGTGCCCGTGGACCTCAAGGGCGCCGATGCCGACTTCGCCGTGGGCTGCAGCTACAAATACCTCAACGGCGGCCCCGGCGCACCGGCCTTTGTCTGGGCACATCCACGCCTGATCAACCGCTTCTGGCAGCCGCTGTCGGGCTGGTTCGGCCACGCCGAGCCTTTCAAGTTCGTGCCCGACTACCACCCCGCCCAGGGCATCCAGCGCTATCTCTGCGGCACCCAGCCCATGATCAGCATGAGCGTGCTGCAATGCGGCATCGACATCTACACCGAGGCCGAGACTTTCGGCGGCATGGCCGCGCTGCGCAAGAAATCGCTGGCGCTGACCGATCTGTTCATCCAGCTCGTGGAAGAACGCTGCCAGGGCCACGGCCTGGGTCTGGCGACACCGCGCGAGCATGCAGCACGCGGCTCCCAGGTCTGCCTGACCCGGGAAGAAGGCCTGGGCCTGGACGGCCAGAACAGCGGTGCCTACGCCATTGTCCAGGCGCTGATCGCACGCGGCGTGATCGGCGACTTCCGCAAGGGCGACGGCGGCACGGGCAAGCACAAGGACATTCTGCGCTTCGGCTTCACACCGCTGTATGTGGGCTTTGCCGATGTCTGGAACGCCGTCGAGCATCTGCGCCAGGTGCTGGAATCGGGCGAATGGCAACGGCCCGAGTTCAATACCGTGCATGCGGTGACCTGAGGCTTGCGGCCCAGGCACGGGCCGGTCGGCACCCGGTCAGGCCCGTGCCCAGCTCCAATTGAGTACGCCCATCAGCGCCACGGCAGCCAAGGCCAGCATCAGCACGCTTTGCTGCACCCAGCGCCGCTGATCAGCCCCCTGCGCCAGCAGTTGCACGGCCATCTCCACCTTGCCGGGCGAAGCCATGAGCAGCAGCGAGGCACTGACGTTGTGCACGGCCATGAATGGCAGCAGCGGCGCGCCCAGCGCACGGGCGATCTCGGCCTGCGTGGCCGCAAACATGGCATTGGCCCCGGTGTTGGAGCCGGTCACGAAGCCACCCAGCGCTCCCACAAACGGTGCGGCCACCAGATACAGCGGCCCGCTGCCGGCCAGCGCCTGCGCCAGTTGCGCGGCCATGCCCGAAACCGCCATCAGCACGCCCAGCACAATGAACAGCGCCGTGACCGGTGCCACCTGCAGCCAGGAGCGCCAGACCTTTGCCAGCGATGGGCGCGCCGGCCGGCCGCGTGTGAAAAAAACCGCAGCCACCAGCAGCCACAGTCCCGGCGAAGCCAGCCCATGCCAGGCAGCGGGCAGATCCAGGGCGCGCAGCAGCGCTGCCGCCGCCAGCACGCCGCCCAGCAGCAGCGCATAGGCGGCCAGCGCTCGCCGCCCCGGTGCGCTCAAGGGTGGCTTGTCCGCGTCCGCTTGCGACACGCGCAGGCGCAGCAGATGCCAGCCCACCACCAGCAACGCCCCGAGCGCCCCTGCGGGTGCCGTGCCGGCCAGGGTATTCATCAGAGCCACGGCCGCCGTCAGCAACAGACCCGACAGCAGGCCCTGCAGCAGCGCCGGCCAGCGACGACCCGGCGCACTCGCCAGAGCCGCCGCCGCCATGCCGGTGATGACAAACGGAATCACGCTGACCAGGGCCGAAGCCTGACCCAGCTCCTTGAACGGCAGACCCGCCATGGTGGCCGCCACCAGCGTCCCCGGCCCCATGGAGCCCCAGGGCACGGCGCAAAGGCCCAGCAGACCGATGAGCACCACCTTGCGAGGCGGCAAACCGAAGTGCGCGAGCAGCGGAATGCCGATGGTCACGCCCACGCCGAAGCCGGTGACCGACTCGGCAAACGGCGTGATGCCATGCACCACCAGCAGCACGGCGCCCGTGCCACTGCCGGCCCTGGCCAGCAGCCAGTCGGCCAGGGCCTTCTGCGCTCCCGACGCGCGCAGCACCTCGGACAGCAGCAGCCCGCCCCCAACGATCAGCAGCACTTCCAGCAGCACCGGCGCCCAGTGCATGCCCGCGGCCAGCCATGTTGAAGCGGGCTGCGCGAAGGCTGCAGCAATCACCAGCAGCGCCACCACCACGCCCAGCGCTGCGGCATGCAGCGAGCGCCAGCCCGCCAGCAGGACGGCGATGACGGTGGCCACGGGCAAGGCACTGATAAACATGTACATTGCATTCATCCTCGAAAAATAATTTCCTATACGCAAAATTATTTTCTCATAGGAAAATTCTCAACACAAGAACAGACGCCATGAAAAGGAGCCGGACTTGAACTCCACCACCGCATCGCAGGCATCGGAGCAGGATGCGCTTTTCGGCGCCGCCGTCCGCGCACGCCGCGCCCAGCTGGGCATCACACTGGATCAGCTGGCCCAGGCCAGCGGCGTCTCACCGGGCGCGCTGTCGCGTGTGGAGCGCGGCCTGCTGGCCACCAGCCTGCGCAATGCCATGGCGATTGCACAAGGTCTGGGCTGCGAGCTTGGCGAGCTGGTGCAAAGCGCACCCAGCGCGCAGATCACGCGCGCCGGCGAGAATCTGCGCTTTGTCGACGAGGCCAGCGGCGTGGAGCGCCTGGCCCTGGCCAGCCCCAGCGCGGGTGTGAACCTCGTGCATTACCGCTTTCCGCCGCATGCGGTCTCCAGCCATTTCGCGGCCCATCGCGCAGGCACGCGCGAGGTCTTTCATGTGCTGGAAGGCAGCATCGAAGTCTTCACCGCCCAGGAGCAGGTGCTGCTGCACGCGGGCGACACGGCCACGCTGGTGGTGGACAGCGAGCACCGGCTGGCCAACGCCTCGGGCCAACCCGCACGTTTGTTGCTGCTGGTGCTGTCGCCGCTCTGAAGCGCTGCCGCCTGTCGCCTCTCAATAGTCGCCTCTCAATAGGCGCTGTCGGCCAGCGAGGCCCACAGGTGCGCGGCCACCAGCGCGCGCCAGGGCTTGAACTGTTCCAGCCAGTCGCTGGCGGCCCGCGCATCGGGCTTGTCGCTGCCGGTAAGCAGACCGATGGCCCGGCGCACCGCCACATCTCCGTGCAGACTGCCGTCGGGCCAGCCATAACCGCGCAGCAAGGTGTAGTTCACCGTCCACGGCCCGATGCCCTTGACCGCCACCAATTGCGCCGAAGCAGCGGCCACATCCTGCTCCTGCCACTGGCCAGCGGCGCTGCGGGCGGCCCAGTCGTCCAGCGGCAGCTGCCCCTCGGCAACGGCCTGGGCCACGGCCAGCAGGGTCTGGGCCTTGGCCTGGGAAAAGCCCGCGCCGCGCAGCGCGTCCAGCTCCAAGGCTGCCACGCGCTGAGCATCGGGATAGGCATGCAGCGCCGGCATGCCCCCTTCTTGCGCCAGCGGCTCGCCTGCCAGCGCGATCAGCTTGCGCCGCAGCGAAACCGCCACGGCCACCGTGATCTGCTGGCCGGTGATGGCCCAGGTCAGCGCCTCGAAGGGCGTGGGCGAGCCGGGTACATGCAGGCCGGCCTGGCGCGACAGCAGCGCGCCCAGCTCGGGGTGGTCGCCATGCGCCATCTCCAGCTGGCCGGGCGCGTAGATCAGCCCCAGCATGCGTTTCACCATGGCCTGCAGCGCGGCCCGGTCTGCCTCGGCGGGCTCTGCCTGCGCTGCATGCAAGCTGGCCTGCACCTGTCCGCTCTGCCATTGCAGCTGCAGCAAGGCGGGGCTGTGCTTCCACATGATGGCCTTGCGCAGGCTGCGCGCGCCGGCATCGACCCGCTCGGCCAGTTGCTGCTCGTCGCGATCATGGAAATGCACGAATTCGTCAAAGCGGTAACGCGCGGGCAGGGCAATGGAGACTTCAAGCAGCATGCGGTTTTCTATCACAGCGGGCTGCACCGGAGCGCGCCTGTGCTTCATTCATTAAATTCATAGCTTCTATCGCTCATCAATCAATGATTTCAGATAGATATCTATCCAAAAACGTTGAATAGCATGCGATAGCAGCTCTCTTTAAGAGAGCTTGAGCTGGGCCTGCTGGGCCTCGCGCAGCAGCAGCGCACGCTTGCGCTCCACGCCCCAGCGATAGCCCGAGATGCTGCCGTCGTTGCGCAGCACACGGTGACAGGGCACGGCCACGGCAATCGGATTGGCCGCCACCGCGCTGGCCACGGCCCGCGTGGCGCTGGGCTGGCCCAGATGCCGGGCCAGCTCGCTGTAGCTGACGGTCTGCCCGGCGGGAATGCTCTGCAGCGCCTGCCAGACGCGCTGCTGAAACGCCGTGCCCTGAATATCCAGCGGCAGGGCCAGCCCCAGCCGGGGCTGCTCCATCAGGGCCACCACCTGGGCCACGGTCTGTTCATACCGGGCATCGGCCCCGATCAGCTGCGCCGCCGCAAAACGCCGCTGCAGATCGTCGACCAGCGCATGCGGGTCATCGCCCAGCAGCACGCAGCACACGCCCTTGTCGGTGCTGGCCACCAGCAGGCTGCCCAGCGAGCATTCGGCCAGGGCAAAGCGGATGCGCTGGTCCTGGCCACGCCTGCGATAGGACTGGGGCGCCATGCCCAGCATGGCCGGCGCATCCTTGTAGAAGCTGCTGCTGGCTTCGTAGCCGCTCAGATAGGCCGCGTCAGTGACCGAATCGCTGGCCTCCTGCGCCAGCGCGGCACGCACGTGCCTGCCGCGATGGGCCTTGGCATAGGCCTTGGGCGTCAGCCCCGTGGCACGCTTGAAGCTTCTGTGCAGCTGCCAGGGGCTGAGCCCCAGCCGCTGGGCCAGCTCATCCAGCGCGGGCATGGGCTCTTCGCTCTCCAGCCATCGGCAGCACAGGACCATGCGCTCATCGATTGGCGGGTTGGCGGCGGCTGTAGAGGGCAGAGGACTGGACATGGCTTGAATCTCGGCTGAGTGCGTTTTCCGTCACGGGTCTGTGACTGGCCTGACTTTACGCAAAGCTTTGGCAGCTTGCATCCACGTTCTTGCAGGCTTTGCGGGCCCGGATTCGGTTACGCTGCGCGCACCGATCCAACAAACATGATTTCACCATGACGAACGAATCCTCCGGCTGCCCTCTGCATGGCGGCGCAGCCATCGTCCGCGACGAGAAAGCCCAGCTCGACTTCAGCCGCGACATGAGCTATGGCGACTATCTGCATCTGGACCAGATTCTCACGGCCCAGCACCCGCTGTCGCCGGCCCATGACGAGATGCTGTTCATCGTGCAGCACCAGACCAGCGAGCTGTGGATGAAGCTGATGCTGCACGAGGTGCGCGCGGCCACCGCCGCCATTGCCAATGCCTCGGGCGCGACCAAGCCCGATGCCTTCAAGATGCTGGCGCGCGTCTCGCGCATCATGGAGCAGCTGGTCAGCGCCTGGACCGTGCTGTCCACCATGACGCCGCCCGAATACTCGGCCATGCGCCCCTATCTGGCCAACTCCAGCGGCTTCCAGAGCTACCAGTACCGCTGCATCGAGTTCGCGCTGGGCAACAAGAACGCGGCCATGCTCCAGCCCCACGCGCATCGCTCGGACCTGCTGGCCCAGGTACAGGCTGCCTACGAATCGCCATCGCTGTACGACGTGGCCCTGCAACTGCTGGCGCGAGAAGGTATCGCCGTGCCTGCCGACCGCCTGCAGCGCGACTGGACCCAGCCCTATGAAGCCAGTGAGGGCGTCAAGCAGGCCTGGATCACCGTCTACCGCGATCCGCACAAGCACTGGGATCTGTACCAGCTGGGCGAAAAGCTGGCCGATATCGAAGACGCCTTCCGTCTCTGGCGCTTCCGCCACCTGACCACGGTGGAGCGCGTCATCGGCTTCAAGCGCGGCACGGGCGGCACCGGCGGCGTGAGCTACCTCAAGAAGATGCTGGACGTGGTACTGTTTCCCGAGATCTGGAGCCTGCGCACCGAGCTGTAAGCGGGTCCGGCCATCGCCACTCAGGCTGCCCCTGCTGCTCTTTCGTGACAGCGCGGGCAGCCTGAATTATTTAGGCTCCGTGCAAAACCTAACATCACAACTAACTGCCCATGCCTTCCGATCACAGCGCCGCCGAGGCTGCGCCGAACCCCAGCCCGAAGCCCGACTCCTCCGCCTGGGCCATGCTGGTCTGCCTGCTCACGGGCTTTGCACTGAGCCAGGCCTTTCGCACGGTCACCTCCATCATCGCCGACGGTCTGCGCACGGACTTTGGCCTCTCCGCGCAGTCCCTGGGCTCGTTTGCCGGGCTGTTTGCGCTGTCCTTCGGCGTGGCGCAGCTGCTCATGGGCATAGGCATGGATATCTACGGCCTGCGCCGCACCGTGCTGCTGGCCTTTCCGCTGTCGATTGCGGGGGCTGCGCTGTCCGCACTGGCACCCAGCTATTCCTGGCTGATGCTGGGCCAGTTGCTGATCGGCGTGGGCTGCTCGCCCGCCTTTCTGGCCAGCACCATGTTCATCGCCCGCCACTTTCCGGCCGATAAATTTGCCTATCTTTCGGGCATAGGCCTGGGTCTGGGCGGACTGGGCCTGCTGTTCACCGGCACGCCCATGGCCTGGCTGGTGCAGCATCTGGGCTGGCGTGCCGGCTTTGCGCTGCTGGCGGTGCTGAGTGTGTTGTCCTGGCTGCTGATCTTCTTCAAGGTGCACGAGCCCGAGCTGCCCGGCGACGCCCTGCCCAAGCCCGGTTTCATGCAGGCGCTGCAAGGTTTCGGCAGCCTGCTGCTGCTGCCCCACACCTGGGGTATCGTGCTGCTGGGCATGGTCAGCTATGCCTCGTTTCTCACCGTGCGCGGCCTCTGGCTCAGCCCCATGCTGATGGACCGCTACCAGTTCTCCCTGGTCACCACCGGCAACGTGGCCCTGGCCTGCTCCGTCATTTCACTGTTCGTGCCCTCCATGTTCGGCCGACTCGATCCGGGACCTGCCAGACGCCGCCAGCGCATCGCACGCTTTGCGCTGCTCATGGCCGGCATTTTTGTGGCCCTGGCCCTGGTCCACCAGTCCGTGGGCAGCGTGGTTCTGCTGCTGGTCATGAGTGTGCTTTCGGGCTACGGCACGCTGATCTATGCCGATGTGCGCTCCTCCTACCCGCCGGCCACGACGGGACGCGCCCTGTCCATCTTCACCATGGCCATGTTTCTCGGAGCCGCACTCATGCAGTGGCTGTCGGGCCTCGTCGCGGGAGTTGCAGAGCGCCAGAATGCCGACATCTACCAGGCCGTCATGCTGATGATTGCCGCCATGCTTGGTGGCGGCGTGCTGGCCTACCGGGTCATCAAGCCCTCGCCAATGCTGCTCAAGGCCGATCACTAGAGCACTGCTGGCGCAGCGCTGGAAGCTGCGCCCGCGCTAGAGCGCGTTCTCGTAGAGCCAGGGCACATCCATAATGCGCCCCCCCAGAGCGCGCAGCGACAGATCGCGTCCCCAGCGCAGCGGCCCTGTCGCATGGAAGATGCGGCCATTGCGCAGCGAGCGTTCCTGCACCCTGGCATTGCGCTGCCAGCGATTGAGCGCATAGCGCCGCAGCCGCAGGCTGACATCAAGATCATGCATGGACAGAGCGCTTTGCAACTCGGCCGCATCCTCGATGGCCATGCCGGCGCCCTGGGCCAGATAGGGACGCATGGGATGGGCGGCGTCGCCGAGCAAGGCCACCAGCCCCTGTGCCATCTGGGCCTGTGACGACAGCGGCTGGCGGTCGGCCACCGGCCACAAGCGCCATTCGCCGCCCCCGCCGGGCACATGCTGCACCAGATCCTGCAGATAGCCACAAGTGCCCTGAAGATGCTGCAGCAGATCGGGCAGATTGGCGGAATGGTCCCAGTGGTCGAGATCCTCAGGCGCCGGACCCTGGACGATGATCACCAGATTCTGCAGCTCGCCCCGGCGTACGGGGTACTGAATCGCGTGCAGCTGCGGCCCCAGCCATGCCGTGACCTCGCTGGTGCGCAAGCGCTTGGGCAGATTGGCCTGATGCACCATGGCACGATAGGCCAGATGTCCTGTCACTCGCGGAGGTCCGTCGCCCAGCATCTGGGCCCGCATGGCACTGCGCACGCCGTCGGCTCCGATCAGGGCATCGCCCTCGATGAGCTTGCCGGAGCTGGTGCGGATGGTGACCACGCCGTCCTGCTCGCTGTAGCTGCTGACGGCCTGGTTGAGGTTGAGGTGAACCTCGGCCAGACCCTGCAGGGTCTCCAGCAGGATCCCGTGCAGATCGGCGCGATGAATCGTGAGATAGCTGGCCCCGTAGCGCTGCACCATATCAACGCCCAGTGGCAAACGGCCCAACTCCTGCCCTGTCACGGCACTGCAGGCACGCAAGGCCTGGGGGGATGCCACGACCTGCTGCAAGGATCGCTGCAGCCCCCAGGCCTGAAGACGGCGCACCACATTGGGCCCGAGTTGAATGCCGGCCCCGACTTCCGAAAACTGCGCGGCACGCTCGAACAAACGTACCCCCCAGTCGGCACGTACCGCCCCTATGGCTGCGGCCAGACCACCGATACCGCCACCTGCAATCAACACCTGCTTGTTCATGGACTCTTATTGTGCCGCCTAGTCAGCTGCATCGACGAGAACTCCGATTTGCGCTGCCGCAAACTTTGCCCCATGAAAAAAGCCCGCCAAGGCGGGCTCTTTCAACGTGCGCAAGCAGATCAAATAGCGAACTTTTCACGGTCCTGGTCTGCAATCCACTTTGGTGGCTTGCCGCGGCCGGTCCAGGTCTGACCCGTTGCAGGATCACGATACTTGGGAGCCACCTTGGCGCCAGCATTGGCGGAAGAGCGCGCGCGAGCGGGAGGGAAAACATCTTCAGCAGTCAAGCCGTACTCAGCAATCAGGCCACGAACCTTGCTCACGGCTTCGGCCAGTTCACGCGAACGAGCTTCGTTGATTTGCTGCTCCAGCTCTTCTCTCTGCTTCAGGAGTTCCTTGTAAGTGCTCATGATTTGCGCTTCTCGGTTGATTAAAGTGGATTCATTATAAATGCGGTAATTTCAAATTCATCTTTTTCCGAGTAAGCAAAAACCACAATTCACAATATTTTATAAAATGCAACCATGTGTTAATAAATAGCCATTCTCTCTGGGTAAGCGCCAATATCCTGTCAATGCGCTTGCCATCCATATCAACGACTACCAATATCCAGCCGCTAGACCAGACCTTCTCGGCCAGAACGGGCAAATGACCGCTTTCGGCGAGGCATAAACCGGCCAGCGCGTTATAGATGGCTTTGTCTTCATCGGGCAATACCCGAATCGCCAGTCTTGTCTTCAATTCGGCGACAGGCATCAGATCAGCCAGGCCCCGTCCTCTCTTCGGGTTGCCCAGGCCTTGGCGTCCTCTACGGAGCGAAGCTCTGCGGTAATCGCCTCCAGCAAATCAGGTGGCGTCATGATGCCCTGAACCACGCCATATTCATCGACCACAAACACCACGCGTCCTGTTTTGGCGCGCAGTTGCTCAAGCAGCTCCATCCGGGTCAGGGTTTCAGGCAGGAACGCAGAAGCCAGCACATGCTCTCTCAGCAGGTCGCTTGATCTCTCGCCCAGCGCCAGCATCCTGGGCACGCTGAGATGCCCAGCACCTCATCCAGCGAACCGCTGGCATACCGGATACCAGGAATGCCCGCCCATCGCCCTGCCTTCGGCGCAGGCCAGCAAGCCTCGGATATCGTCATTCCGACACCCAGTCAATGCACATCGGCGTGATGGACCATTAAATATGTGAGAGACCTATCGTCTAAATGCAAAACATCTTGCACCATCTGGTGCTCATGCGTCTCAATCAAACTCGCTTGGTGCCCTCTTCCAAACTGGCCCCGATTTCCTGCTCGATCACCGCCGTGCTGGCAGATTCATTAATACTGAGCAGGGTCAAGATGACAGGCGTAGAAAATGCCAACAAACGCACAAAGGGCTTTGCAACATGGGCAACCCGGGCCACAAGTCGCTGCGCCAATACCGAAACCGGCTTGGGATGGAGCTGCCCTATACGCGTTGGAACCAGTTCGCCTAAGATAATCGTTATAAATGTAATAGCAGTTACGACGATAGACGTTGCCGAAATGGCGAAAACCCTTTCCGATATTCCCGGCGATACCAGCCAAACTGCCAGCCCTTCGCTGAAGGCAGCCTCGCCCAAATGCCGTTGCGCAGCCCGATGAAAGTAATCCCCACTTGCACGGACGACAGAAATTGCGTGGGGTTATCGAGCAGTTCCAGCGCATCCTGCGCGCCCTTGCCCCGCCTGCGCCAAAGCCAGCAATCTGGCCTTGCGACTGGAGGTCAATGCCGATTCCGACATTGCAAACACCCGTTTGAGCAGCGCCAGCAATGCAATCAGCAGAAAATCCATGACTCGTCCATCAGAAAGAAGACCATGGCACTTTACTGTATCGGGGACATTCAGGGCTGCGACGACGCTTTCGAGCGCTTATTGCAGACCGTTGATTTCTCCGCAAGTCGGGACACACTTTATGTGCTCGGCGACCTTGTCAATCGCGGCCCCAAATCCGCCGAAGTATTACGCCGCTGCATGCAGGCCGGCGATGCCATGCGCCCGCTGCTCGGCAATCACGACCTCCATCTGCTGGCCGCAGCCCAGGGTCTGCGCCGCCAAAGCAAGCGCGACACATTGGCCCAGGTTCTGAGCGCACCCGACTGCGATACTCTGCTGCACTGGCTGCGCCAGCAGCCCCTGGCTCGCCTGCATGCCAATGCCTCGGGCGAGCAGCTGCTCATGGTGCATGCCGGCGTGCTGCCCGCATGGAGCGTGCAGGACGTCACAGCCTTGAGCGCCGAAGTCGAGACCGTGCTGCAATCCGCCGGGCACGCGCGCTTTTTGCAGAACATGTACGGCAACCAGCCCGATCGCTGGTCCGCCGAGCTGCAAGGCGACGACCGGCTGCGCTGCGTCGTCAACGCCTTTACCCGTCTGCGCTTTTGCAGTGCCGACGGCGTCATGGACTTCGAGAGCGCGGAATCCGCCGATCAGGCGCCTGAAGGCCTGATGCCCTGGTTCGATGTGCCGGGGCGGCTCACGGCCGGTACGCCCATGGCTTTCGGCCACTGGTCCACGCTGGGCCATGTCAACCGGCCCGATCTGATGGCCATGGATACCGGCTGCGTCTGGGGCGGCTGCCTCAGCATGATGAAAATCGGCGAGCGCATGGACGAACGAGAGCTGATACAGCTGCAGTGTCCGCAAGCCCAGGTACCCGGCGCCAAGGGATAGGGCAAAGAAAAACGCCTGCATATGGCAGGCGTTTTTCTGGGGCGATCACCGTGCGCTCAGGAAGCCACGACAGGCGCTCTGAACAAGGCCGCGACCTTGCGCTTGGGCTTGATGCTCGCGCTCTTGACCGGGGCGACATGCTTGCTGTCCCAGGATGCGGTCTCGGCCACGCTGCTGGCCTCATAGGGCTTGTCGAAGAAGGGATCCACGTTGACAGGGCGCTGGGCCATGCGCGATGGGCGGTGCGCATAGCCGCCACGGGGCGCTGCATCGAACTCGCGTTCGCGACGCGGACGATATTCCTCATCGCTGCGGCTGCGACGTGCCGGACGGAAGTCCTGCATGGGCGCGGGTTCCACGTCGATCTTCTTCTTGGTGAGCTTTTCGATGTCGGCCACATTGCGGCTGTCATGGTCGGTCACCAGGGTCACGGCCAGACCCGATGCGCCGGCGCGACCGGTACGGCCGATGCGGTGCACATAGTCTTCGGCGTTGAAAGGCACGTCGTAGTTGAACACGGCGGGCACGTCCTTGATGTCCAGACCGCGCGCGGCCACATCGGTACAGACCAGCAGATCCACTTCACCGGCCTTGAAGGCTTCCAGCGCCTTCAGGCGTTCGTCCTGGCTCTTGTCTCCATGCAGTGCGGCGGCGCGCAGGCCGTCACGCTCCAGGGCACGCGTCAGGCGCGCACAGCCCAGCTTGCTGTTGGAGAAGATGAAGGCCTGGCGAATGTCGCGCTCCTTGAGCACGGAACGAATCGCATAGCGCTTGTCGTCATCCGTGACCTTGTAGAAGCGCTGCTCCACCGTGGATGCCGTCTCGTTGGGACGAGCCACCTCGATGGTCACGGGGTCCTGCAGATAGCTGCCGGCCAGACGCTTGATCTCGGGCGAGAACGTGGCCGAGAACAGCAGCGTGGTACGGCTCTTGGGCAGATAGGAGAGGATGCGCTGCAGATCGGGCAGAAAGCCGATATCCAGCATGCGATCGGCCTCGTCCAGCACCACGTATTCCACCTGGTTGAGCACCACATTCTTGGCTTCGATGTGGTCCAGCAGACGGCCGGGCGTGGCCACCAGCACCTCGACGCCTTTTTTCAGCTCGATGGTCTGGGGCTTCATGTCCATGCCGCCAAACACCACGGTGCTGCGCAGCTTGGTGTGCTTGGCGTACAGGGCGATCTGTTGTGCCACCTGATCGGCCAGCTCACGCGTGGGCAACAGCACCAGGGCGCGCACCGGATGGCGGGCAGGCGACGCGGAAGCGTTTTCATGGCGCATCAGGCGCTGCAGCAGGGGCAGGGAGAAAGCCGCCGTCTTGCCTGTGCCGGTCTGGGCTGCGCCCATGACGTCCTTGCCGGTCAATACCACCGGAATGGCCTGCGCCTGAATCGGAGTCATGGACTCATAGCCCATGTCGGCCACTGCGCGTGCCAGGGGCTCAGCCAAGTGAAGATTGGAGAAAGAGCTTGTCATTGAGGGCGTTATTGTCGCACCGAGTGGGTTTTTCGCGTTGGCTTTGTGATTTTCTGCAGACGGAAAGCCTTCGCCCCCTCTGTTTTCACGCTTTAGAAGCCTTGCCAATATCCCGTGCAATCTATCGGGATAACCCGGATTTTCACATTCTGCCGCCCCAAAAACAAAGGCGTGTGACAAAGCACACGCCTGCATCCGGGGGCTCGTGACTTACAGCGACTGGGCCGAGAAGGTGTCGCAGGCCCTGACGCTGCCGGTCTTGTAGCCCTGGGTGAACCAGCGCACACGCTGGGCGCTGGAGCCATGGGTAAAGCTGTCGGGACGCACCGTGCCCGTGGCTTCACGCTGCAGCTTGTCATCGCCGATCTGCTGGGCGGCATTCACGGCCGACTCGATATCGCCCTGCTCCAGCCAGCTCTTGGCCTGCTGCGACTTGTTGGCCCAGATGCCGGCCAGGCAGTCGGCCTGCAGTTCCAGGCGCACCGACATGGCGTTCTGCCGGGACTCGCTGATGCGGCCGCGCATGGCATCCACCTTGCCCGAGATACCGAGCAGGTTCTGCACATGGTGTCCCACCTCGTGGGCAATCACATAGGCACGCGCGAACTCCCCGGGCGCGCCCAGCTGGCGGCTCATGGTATTGAAGAAGTCCATGTCCAGATAGACCTTGCGGTCGCCCGGGCAGTAGAACGGCCCCATGGCCGACTGCCCCGTGCCGCAGGCCGTGGGCGTCACGCCCGTGAACAGCACCAGCTTGGGGTTCTGATACTGACCATTTTCCTCGCGGAAGATCTGGGTCCAGACATCCTCGGTCGAAGCCAGCACCGTGGAGACGAACTTGGCGCCCTGGTCGTCTGCTGCCGGACGATGCGCGGGCGCCTGCTGTACCTGGGGCGAGCCTCCACCGGAGAGCACGCCAATGGTGGTCAGCGGGTTGATGCCGAACACGCCCCAGCCAATCAGCGCCAGCACCACGGTGCCGATGCCGATGCTGCGGCCACCAATGGGGAAACCACCGCCGCCACCGTCTCCACGGCGGTCTTCGACGTTGTCCGACTCGCGGTTACCTTCCCATCTCATGGTGCTTTCTCCTTTGCTATGTTGCACGCGGCCTGCGCCGGGTGGCGATATTAAGGGCTGCGGCTGCCACCGGAGGTATCAAGCTGTGCTTTTGCCGCGCCGGTCAAGCTGCAATGCAGCATTGTTGACTTTTGGCCCGGTTTTCAGCGGCCGGCAGGCACGGAGATCAGGGTCATGCCCGGCGTGGACTGGGGCTGGTTGCGGGCGACCTGTTCCTCCACCACATCGACCATGCTCAGAAACAGGAAAGCCACTGCCAGCAGGCCCACCACGGCCAGGACGGCCGATGCCCAAAGCCGGGCGGAAGAAGATTTGCGCGGCGTTGCTGCTTGCTGCTGGGTAGGCTCATAGGACGCGGCCGAGCCGCCATCCCGCCAGACAGGCTCGACAGGACCGCGGCTGGAAGGCGCCTGTGTCCAGGTAGGGTCCTTGCGTTGCCCGGAGCGGGAAGAAAAGCCAAACATGAGTGCACAGAATCGATGAATAAGACAGTGGCTATTGTGCGCTCTGCCAGCCCTTGCTCCCGGCGTCTATGCAGCGACCTGCTGTCGGCCAACACCGGGCCGGGCTTGCAATTCTGTAAGCTCGAAGCCCTGTCCGCTGCCCTCATACGACTGCCCATGAATGCCCTGACCCAGCCCTCTACAGCGTCTCTCGATGCCCGCGCTACTGCCGCACTGCTGCCATGGACCGCCCTGGCCGATGAAATCGAAACACTTTTGCTCCAGCTGCAAAACAGTGGCGGTGTCACTGTTCCGCCACGCATCGTCATGCCCACGGCTGCGGACAACTGTCTGTTCTGCATGCCGGCCACCGATGGTCAGGTGGTCATGACCAAGCTCATCAGCTTCACGCCCGGCAATGCCCAGGCAGGCAGACCCACCATTCAGGGCGATATCGTGATCTTTGACGCAGCCACCGGAGAGCGCCAACTGATTCTGGACGGCCCCACCGTCACGGCCAGACGCACCGCCGCCGTCTCGCTGCTGGCTGCGCGTCGCCTGGCCCCTCAACCCCATGGCCCGCTGCTCATCGTCGGCGCCGGCGTGCAGGGCAGCGCCCATCTGCAGGCCTTTGCCCAGGGCCTGGGCACGCAGGAAGTCTGGATTCACTCGCGCAGCGCCGACAGTGCGCAGCGGCTTGCAGACCAGGCCCGGGACCTGGGTCTGCAGGCACGCATCACCGACGACCTGGAGGAAGCTACCCGGCACTGCCCGCTGATCGTGACCTGCACGCCCGCACAGGCCGTGGTGCTGCACGAAGCCGCACGGCCCGATGCCTTTGTCTGCGCCGTGGGCGCCTTCACCCCAAAAATGGTGGAGCTGGCTCCGGCGCTGTGCCAGCGCTTTCTGCGTGAAGGCCGGATCGTCGTCGACACCGAAGATGCGCTGCACGAGGCCGGCGACCTGCTGCAGGCCGGCATTGACGTCAGCACCCTGCCCACACTGGCCACCGTGGTGCAGCACAGCTGGTCGCGTCCCACGACCCCTGTACTCTTCAAATCCTGTGGCTGGGGTGGCTGGGATCTGGCTGCCACACGCCTGGCACTGCGCCAGCATCAGCTGGGCCGCCTCGTTTAGGCAGCATTCACTCGCTCATTTATCAGAAGCATCAATCCATTGACGGATAAGCGTCACAGCGACTTTTCGTAATTCCCTGCTGATCACCGCCCCCGCCAAAAGGCGGCGGTCGACCTTCTGATTTGTCTCTCAGGTGACAAACGTCAAAAAAGCGGCTCTAATAATACTCAGATTGAGTATAAATATTTAACAGCACAACTCAGGATGGAGACGATGACGATCAGAACCGTGGAATTCGACCAGCCCGCACCGGGCAGCAGCACCCAGTGCAGCACAGGCCAGGCCTGGGCCAGGGTACTGCCGCCGCAGGACCGCCAGCAGCAGCGCGAGACGGCGCAGCGCATCAAGGCCTTGCTCAGGGAACGCAATGCCGTCATGGTCGCCCACTACTACGTGGACGGCACACTGCAGGATCTGGCACGCGATACCGGAGGCTGTGTGGGCGACTCGCTGGAGATGGCGCGCTTTGGCGCCAACCACCCAGCCAGGACCCTGATCGTGGCCGGCGTGCGCTTCATGGGCGAGACCGCCAAGATCCTGAGCCCCGAAAAAACCGTGCTCATGCCCGACGGCGATGCCACCTGCTCGCTCGATCTGGGCTGCCCGGCCGACGAATTCAGCCGGTTCTGCGATGCCCATCCCGATCGCACCGTGGTTGTCTATGCCAATACCAGCGCCGCCGTGAAAGCCCGGGCCGACTGGGTGGTCACCTCGTCGGTAGGACAGGACATCGTGGCCGCCCTGCATGCCCGCGGCGAAAAAATCCTCTGGGCGCCCGACCGCCACCTGGGCAGCCATATCCAGCAGCAGACCGGCGCCGACATGCTGCTGTGGCAGGGCAGCTGCGTGGTCCATGACGAATTCAAGGCCGACGAGCTGCAGGCCCTGGCCAACGCCCACCCCGGGGCCGCGATTCTGGTTCACCCCGAATCGCCGGCCGCCGTCACGGCGCTGGCCGATGTGGTGGGCTCCACCACCCAGCTGATTGCCGCCGTGGGCAAGCTGGCCACCGACAGCTTCATCGTCGCCACCGATCAGGGCATTCTTCACGATATGCGCCAGCGCTATCCGGGCAAGCGTTTTCTGGCAGCCCCGACGGCAGGCACGGGCGGCAGCTGCAAAAGCTGCGCCTTCTGCCCCTGGATGGCCATGAACAGCCTGCCCGGTGTGGAGCGGACGCTGCAGCAAGGCAGCGGCGCCATCGAGCTTGACGCGGCCCTGGGCCGGGCCGCCCGCAAGCCCATACAGCGCATGCTGGACTTCGCGGCGGCCCAGCGCCAACCGGTACGCGCCAGCGGCGAGCTGGAACGCGACGCGGCCCTGTTCCAGAACTTCGGTCCGGCCTGAGAGAGGACAAGCACCATGCCCCAATCCCCGACCGGCAGCGATGTGCTCATCATCGGCTGCGGACTGGCCGGCCTGACGCTGGCGCTCAGCCTGCCCAGCAGGCTGCGCGTCACCGTGCTCAGCAAAAGCCGTGCCGACGAATGCGCCAGCGCCTGGGCGCAAGGCGGCATTGCCGCCGTGCTGGACCCCGCCGACAGCCTGCAGTCCCATGTGCAGGACACGCTGATCGCCGGCGCCGGCCTCTGCGACGAAGCTGCCGTGCGCCGCATTCTGGAGCAGGGCCCCCAGGCCATCGCCTGGCTGCAAGCGCTGGGCGTTCCCTTCAGCACCGATGCCGAAGGCAGCCTGCACCTGACGCGCGAAGGCGGTCACAGCGCGCGACGCATCGTGCATGCGGCCGACCGCACCGGGCAGGCCGTGCACCAGACCTTGCTGCAGGCCTGCCAGCGCCTGAAGCACATCACCTTGCTGCAGCATTGCTGCGCCGTGGAACTGCTGCAGGACGCTCAGCAGCGCTGCGTAGGCGCCAGCGTGCGCAATGCCGACGGCCAGCAGCAGAACATGCTGGCCAGCCATACGGTGCTGGCCACGGGCGGCATGGGTCAGATCTACCCCAGCACCACCAACCCGGCCACGGCAACCGGCGACGGCATCGCCATGGCCTGGCGTGCTGGCTGTGTGGTGCGCGACCTGGAGTTCATGCAGTTCCACCCCACGGCCTTGCAGGTGGGCGGCCGGTCCGTGGGCCTGGTCTCGGAAGCGCTGCGCGGCGAAGGCGCCCTGCTGTGCCTGCCGGACCGGCACGGCCAGCCTGGCGAGCGCTTCATGCTGCGCCACGACCCGCGCGCCGAGCTGGCGCCGCGCGATATCGTGGCCCGTGCCATCGATGGCGAAATGCGTGCCCACCAGTTGCCCCATGTGCTGCTGGACATCAGGCACCGCAGCCGCGAATGGCTGGCCCGGCATTTTCCCGGCGTCATGGCACTGTGCGCGGAGCACGGCATAGACATCGCCACCCAGCCCATTCCTGTCGCGCCCTGTGCCCACTATGCCTGCGGCGGCGTGCAGGCCCATGTGGACGGCCGCACCGCCGTGGCCGGGCTGTGGGCGATCGGCGAAGTGGCCCGAACCGGCCTGCATGGCGCCAACCGGCTGGCCAGCAACTCGCTGCTGGAATGCGTGGTCATGGCCAGGTCTGCCGCCCTGCGCATGACCGAGCAGCCACTGCACAAGCCTGCGGCGATTCATGACAGGCCGCGCAAGTCCGGCAAGAGCCTGAGCGCTGAAAGCCAGCAGGAGATGCGCCAGGTGCTGCAGCAGCTCATGCTGCACAACGTGGGCATCGTGCGCAGCAACCACAGCCTGATTGCGGCGGCCAAGCAACTGGTACTGTGGCGCGCCCAATGGCGCGGCGCCGACCCGGCACTTCGCAACCAGCTGGCCCTGTGCAGCCTGATGGTGGATGCGGCGCTGCAGCGCCATGCCAGCGTGGGCGCGCACTGCAATCTGGACTGGCCGGCGCTCGAAGCGGCAGCCGCCTGATCTGGTCCGGCAGACCAGGAAAGCAAAAAGCCCGCTGTATCCGCAGCGGGCTTTTTTGACGAAGCAACAGGCCTCAGGCCTTGGGCAGGGTCACGCCATGCTGGCCCTGGTACTTGCCGTTGCGGTCCTTGTAGCTGACTTCGCATTGCTCGTCGCCCTGGAAGAACAGCACCTGGGCGCAACCTTCGCCTGCATAGATCTTGGCCGGCAGCGGTGTGGTGTTGGAGAACTCCAGCGTCACATAGCCTTCCCACTCGGGCTCGAAGGGCGTCACGTTGACGATGATGCCGCAGCGCGCATAAGTGCTCTTGCCAAGGCAGACGGTCAGCACGTCGCGGGGAATGCGGAAGTACTCCACCGTGCGGGCCAGAGCAAAGCTGTTGGGCGGGATGATGCAGTAATCACCCTCGAAGTCGACAAAGCTTTTCTCGTCAAAATTCTTGGGGTCCACCACCGTGCTGTGGATGTTCGTGAAGACCTTGAATTCGCGGGCGCAGCGGATGTCGTAGCCATAGCTCGATGTGCCGTAGCTGATGATCTTCTTGCCGTCGACCTGGCGCACCTGGCCAGGCTCGAAAGGCTCGATCATGCCGTGCTGCTCCGCCATCTGACGGATCCATTTGTCGCTCTTGATGCTCATTAGAAGTCCTGTATCGCTTGATTTTTCATAGCGTTGTGCGCTCACAAATCAAGCGCAAGACCGCTATTTTGCTTGAGAAACAATGGTTTGCTCAATCAGGCGGTCATCTCCGAGGATGATCATGGCAAACAGCAGCTCGTCCAGATTGCGTGCCTGGGCCGTCTTGCGCGCCAACAGCGGCGTGCAGCCGGGGTTGATGACAACCAGGTCAGCCTCGCAGCCGGGCTGCAGATTGCCGATAACACCCTGCAGGCCCAGCGCACGTGCAGCGCCTGCCGTGTGCTGCCACCACAGATTCTGCGGCGACAGGCTCTGGCCCTGCTTGGCATGGCCCTCACGTCCCACCACATAGGCGGCCTGCATGGTGCGAAACGGCGAGAAGCTCATGCCGCCGCCCACATCGCTGGCCAGGCCGTAAAGCATGCCGGCCTTGTCGGCCTTGAGGTAGTCGAAATAGCCGCTGGCCAGAAACTGGTTGCTGGTCGGGCTGATGGCCGCTGCCGAGCGCGTGTCGTGCATGAGCTGGCGGTCGGTTTCATCGAGCCAGATGCTGTGCGCATAGACGGCGCGCTCGCGCATCAGGCCGAAGTCGTCGTAGACGGCCAGATAGCTGCGCGCGGCGGGGAACAGCTCCTTGACCCAGGCAATCTCGTCGAGGTTCTCGGCCACATGGGATTGGATCCAGACATCGCCATACCTGGCTGCCAGCTCGCCCGCACCGCGCAGCTGCTCGGGCGTGCTGGTGGGCGCAAAGCGCGGCGTGATCGCATAGCCCAGGCGGTCCACGCCATGCCAGCGCTGGATCAGCGTTTCGGTGTCGATCAGGCTTTGCTCGGTGTCGTCGCGCACGCCATCGGGGCTGTTGCGGTCCTGCAGGACCTTGCCGGCAATCATGCGCATGCTGCGCTTTTGCGCTGCCGTCATGATGGCATCCACCGATGCAGGATGCGAGGTTGCGAACGCCAGCGCCGTGGTCACGCCGTTGCGCAGCAGCTCGTTCATGAAGAAATCTGCCACGCCATCGGCATATTCGCGATCGTGGAAACGCGACTCGTGCGGGAAGGTGTAGTTCTCCAGCCAGGGCAGCAGGCCCGGGGCCGGTGCGCCGATCACATCGGTCTGCGGGTAGTGGATGTGCAGATCGACAAAGCCCGGTGCCAGCAGCTTGCCGGGCAGGTGAATGACTTGCACGCCTTCGCGCTCGAGATACTGGTCGGCCAGCGCCTGCCAGCTGCCCGCAGCCACCACACGCTGCACGCCCGCGGCATCGGGAGCAACCGCCAGCAAGGCGTCGGAGTCATAAACCGCTTGGCCGTCATCGGCGAAGCGCAGCAGGGCACTACGATAGATTTTCATGGACCAGAGCTTACGCGCCTGCTCTCGCCTGCGGAACACGGCAGCGCTTATAGAGGCTATACGGCTGCGCGCAGGCCAGGGCTTGCGCTATCAATAACAAAGCTTGTTGCGCTTTTCAGGTATTGATTTCAATGCAATTCATATCCAAAAACCAATATCAGCAAGCGATAAAAGCTATCATTTTAGGTAGTTAAACATCCGAAACCCGGCGCTGCAACACCGCCCTGCCCGCAGCCGCGTAACTAGGCGGCGCAGCTTCTGGCCACGGCCAGAAAGGCGCGCACCGCGGGCGAGTTCTCGCGCTCGCGGTAGGCCAGCGCCATGTGCACGTTTTCCTTGAAGTCGCGCAGCGGCCTGAAGGCCACGCCCGGCTGATTGAGCAGGCGGTTCGACTCGGGCAGCACCACAATGCCATAGCCCGCGGCCGCCAGGCTGGTTGCCGTGACGAAGTCGTTGACGCGATAGGCCTCGCGAGCCGAAAACCCGGCCGTCTCGGCCAGCCGCGCCAGCACCTCGGCAAAGCCTTCGCTTTCGTTGATGAACTGCGGCGCAATAAAGGTCTGGCCGCGCAGATCGGCCACGCTGATGGATTCATGGCGTGCCAACGGGTGGTTCTCGGCCAGTGCCACCATGAAGGGCTCGCTGTGCACGATGACGGCCTTGACCCCCTCGGGGTAGCGACGGCGCGGCCGCAGCAGACCGGCATCGATCTCGCCCTGCTGCAGCGCCTGCAGCTGGCGCGGCGTCTCCATGGCCAGCACCTGCATATGCACCTGCTCATGGCCGGGGCGGAACTGCGTGAGCATGCGCGCCAGCACACCCGAGGTCACGGACGAGGAGATATAGCCCAGCTTGACATGGCCGCTCATGCCCTGGGCCGCCAGCTGCCCGATCTGCTGGGCCCGTTCCATATGGCGCAGCACGGCAACGGCTTCGTCATAAAGCAGCTCGCCCGCATCGGTCAGCTTGATGGGCTTGCGCTTGTTACGCTGCAGCAGGCGCACGCCCAGCTGCTGCTCCAACTGCTGCACCTGCACGCTGACGGCGGACTGGGCCACGCCCAGCTTGTCGGCGGCACGCGAGAAATGCAGCTCCTGGGCGACGGTGACGAAGTGCTCGAGTTGGCGGTAGCTGAGCATGGCTTTAATCTGAAATTCTTATTAAAAAATGCATTTAACCCCGTAGATCGTATCAAACAAGAAGTATTCAATCACACCATTCCTGATTGAAGTACCCGCCCACCATGAACGCTACGACCCCCCAGCAACTGATTCAGCCTGCCGCCTACGAGATCACCTCTCACCCCGAGCATCCCCGCCTGCTGAAGCTGACCCTGAACGCCGATGCACTGAACGCATTCCTGGCCGATGTGCGCGATATCGACGTGCAGAACCTCGAATACGTGCCTTTCATGCGCTTTCATCTGGCGCGCCGCCTGAAGGCGCACATGGGTGCCGACTTTGGCGAGACCCTGGTGAACATCATCAAGGACCGCAAGCATGGCGGCTTTGTGCTGGGTCTGGAAGGCGTGAGCCAGGACAGCGACGACTACGTGAAGTTCGGCACCGCCATCGGCCATATCCTGGGCCCGGCCAACCACGACTCCATGTCCAACAAGTACTACGCACGTTTCCTGGTCAAGCACACCGACGCCAGCGACTCCTATCTGCGTCAGGCCTATCGTCTGTTCACCATGCACACCGACGGCACCTTTGTGACCGAAGCCACCGACTGGCTGCTGATGATGAAGTTCGACGAGCAGAACGCCGTGGGCGGTGAGTCGCGCTTTCTGCACCTGGACGACTGGAGCGAGCTCGACTGCTTCGTGCAGGACCCGCTGGGCGCCAGGCCACTGCTGTACAAGGCCCCGGGCTCGAAGAACGTGAACGAGCGCGTGGAACGCCCCGTGTTCTTCCACGGCGAGTTCGGCCTGTCCATCTCCTTCATCGACCAGTTCGTGCAGCCCGCCAACGACGCCGAAGCCGAATATCTGCAGAACCTGTCCGAATCGATGGAAAATTCGCCCGGCACCCGCACCGTCAGCCTGCCCGCCGGCGACCTGGTGGTTCTGAACAACTACTTCTATGTGCACGGCCGCGCACCGTTCGAGCGTAACGAGCAACTGCACCGCGAGCTGATGCGTCAGCGCGGTACATTCGCTCAGTAAACCTTGAACACCTGATGTTTCTGTCACGCCCCCGTGCACCGCAAGTGTGCGGGGGCGTAGCCAGTTAAACCCCTGAATTTCGCTCCTGAGGCGCCCTACCATGGCATCGTCACAAGCCCCTGCTGCAAACGCAGCCTCCGCCCCCAAAGCGCAAGCCGCCTACGGCCAACGTGCAGGGCTTCCCCGCCATCTGCAGAACATCCTGTCGCTGCAGGACTTCGAGGCCGCAGCGCGCAAGCACCTGCCCCGCCCGCTTTACGGCTATGTCTCCGGCGCGGCCGAAGACTGCGTCTCGCTGCAGGCCAACCGCGACAGCTTCAGGCAATACGGCTTCAGCTCCAGGGTCATGGTGGATGTGTCGCAACGCCATCAGAAAGTGGAGCTGTTCGGCCAGACCTGGGACTCGCCCTTCGGCGTGGCCCCCGTGGGCATCAGCGCCATCTCGGCCTATCGCGGCGATCTGGTGCTGGCGCAGACGGCAGCAGCGAATCGCATTCCCGCCATCATGAGCGGCACCTCCCTGATCCCCATGGAAGAAGTGGCCAAGGCCGCGCCATCGACCTGGTTCCAGGCCTATCTGCCCGGCGACACCACGCGCATCGACGGCCTGATCGAGCGCATCGAGGCCGCCGGCTTCGGCACCCTGGTGATCACGGTGGACATCCCGGTCTGGGCCAACCGCGAAAACAATGTGCGCACCGGCTTCTCCATGCCGCTGCGCCCCTCGCTGCGCCTGGCCTATGACGGCATCACCCGTCCGCGCTGGATGGTGGGCACCATGCTGCGCACCCTGATCAACCACGGCATGCCGCACTTCGAGAATTCGTTTGCCACGCGCGGCGCGCCTTTGCTGTCGGGCACCGCCATTCGCGATACCACGGGCCGCGACCACCTGAACTGGAAGCACATCGAGCGCATCCGTCAGCGCTGGCAGGGCAACCTCATCATCAAGGGCATCCTCAACGAAGACGATGCCGTGATGGCAGCCGATATCGGTGCGCAAGGCATCGTGGTCTCCAACCACGGCGGCCGTCAGCTCGACGGCGTGGTTGCCCCGCTGCAAATGCTGCCCTATGTGGTGGACCGAGTGGGCCACCGCACGGCCGTGATGATGGACAGCGGCATTCGCCGCGGCAGCGATGTGCTCAAGGCCGTGGCCCTGGGCGCGCGCATGGTGTTTCTGGGCCGCCCCTTCATGTACGCAGCCGCAGTTGGCGGTGCACAGGGCGTAGACCATGCCATCACCTTGCTGCGTGACGAGGTGGACCGCAATATGGCCATGCTGGGCGCGACATCCATGGCCGAGATCACCCCAGACTGCCTGCGCGCGACGCGGGCCTGAAACCGCTCAGCCTCTAAGATAGGACGCTTGAACCATAAAAAAGGAGAGCGTCATGCCCATGTTTGTAGACCACTCGCCGGCTGGCGAGTGCATTTTCTGCAAGCTCGTCAAAGGGGATATTCCATCGGCCAAGGTCTATGAGGATGATTTGACCATCGCCTTCATGGACATCGGCCAGGCCACGCGAGGCCATGTGCTGGTGGCCAGCAAGCGCCATGCCGTCAATCTGCTGGAGCTGACGCCCGAGGAATCCGGTGCCGTGATGCAGACGGCCCAGCGCGTGGCGGCCGCGGTGAACAAGGCTTTCGATCCCGATGGCATCAATATCTTCCAGGCCAATGGCGCGCCGGCGGGTCAGACGGTGTTTCACTTTCATCTGCATGTACTGCCGCGCTTCGAGGGCGATGGACTGTCCGTGGTCTGGCAGCGCGAGGAACCGGGCTTTGCCGTGCTGGGCGAGCTGGCCGAGAAAATCAAAGCCGAATTCGCTTAAGTCGAATCACTATTAAAAAAAGAGCTTCCAGCGCTTGATGGATCAGCGCTGGAAGCTCTTTTTACTTGAAACCCCTGCTTTAGTGGGATTCGGCAGTCCTGATGACATCGGCTACTTGCGCCGGCGTCACATCACCCTTCTGGCGGCCCCAACGCAAGCGCATGTAATTGACCAGATCGGCCATGTCTTCATGGCTGAGCTGATCGGCAAAGCCGGGCATGGCCTGCATGCGCTCGCCATGGGCCAGATCACGCTCGGGCAGGCCTTCGCGGATCACGCGCACCAGATTCAGCGGCGTGGGGAACATGGCCGTGGTGTTGGTATCGAGTCGCAGCGAGGAATGTGGCTGGCCCTGGCCATCGACGCCATGACAGCCTGCGCACAGACCGATATAGACGCGCTCGCCATTGGCAGAGACCTGGGTCTGAGGCGCTTCGGCAACCGGTGGCCTGGATTCAGGCTTTTCACCCTGCATCAGATAGGCAGCCATGTCCTTGAGATCGGCCTCGGCCATGTGCGAGCTGGAGTGCTGCAGCACGGGGAACATGCCCATGGTCATCACGCCCTGTTTGGACAGGCCGGTGCGCAGAAACTGCACCAGGTCCTGCTCGCTCCAGCCGCGTGCGGCCAACGATTTGGGGCGTAGGTCGGGGGCGTATGCGCCTTCGATCACATTGCCCGCCAGCGACTGTTTGAGGTCCATGGCAAAGCTGGCGGTACGCGGGGTGTGGCATTCGCCGCAGTGGCCCAGCGTGTTGACCAGATAGGCACCACGGTCCAGCGAGTTGGCGGCCTCAGGTGCGCCGCCGGGGTGTTGCTCACCCGAGGGGCGCTCCAGCGCATTCCATAGCGCAAGACCGGGGCGCACGCTGAAGGGAAAGTTCATGTCCGGCTTGCGGTTGGGTGCTTCCACCGCAGGCTGAGCCTGCAGCCAGACCCAGAGCGCATCGACATCGGCGCGCGTGATGTCGTGATAGCTGGCGTAGGGCATGGCGGGATAGAGGTTCTTGCGCCCCGGTGCCATGCCGCGCGCCACGGCGCGGTAGAGATCGTCGGCCGACCACTTGCCTATGCCGTGCTCCCTGGAGGGCGAGATATTCGTGCCGTACAAGGTGCCCATGGGCGTGACCATGGCCATGCCTCCGGCCAGCTCGGCGCCCGTGGTGGGCGAGCTGTGGCAGGCCGCGCAGTCGGCAGCGCGAAACACCTGCAGGCCCCGATCGAACAGCTTTTGCTTTTGTTCGGCGCTGATGTTGGCAAAGTCCACCGTGGCAGGCGGCACGCTGCCGCTGGAACTGCCCGCGATATACATGCCGCCCAGCACCACCACGGCTGCGGCGGCAATGCCTGCGGCGATCCTGGTGAGTTTGCTGCGTTGAGCTTTATCCATGACGGCTGACCTCCCGCGTACGCTGGCCCGTGGTCAGGCCCGGCGTGGCCAGAATCAGGTCGCGCACGGCGTGGTAGTAGCGCACATAGCCGGTGCAGCGGCAGATATGTTTGTCCAGCGCAGCTTCCACGGCTTCTTCTACGGCGTTGGCATCCACGGGCCTGGCCTGCAGCTGCTCCATCAGCACGGTGGCCGAGTTCACAAAACCCGGTGTGCAATAGCCGCACTGAAACGAGAAATGCTCCAGAAACGCTTTTTGCACGGCAGAAGCCGTGATCCGGCCGGTGTCATCGGTGCTGGCCGCACCTTCGATGGTGCGCAGGCTTTTGCCATTGAGCCAGGCCACGCCGGTCACGCAGGCGGGCACGGTGTGGGGGCCCTTGCCGGGCTCGTCCACGATGATGGTGCAGGCGCGGCACACACCCTGGCCGCAGCCCAGGCGGGTGCCCGTCAGGCCCTGGTACTCCTGCAGAAACTCGATCATCATCAGGTCCTTGGGCAGCTCATGCGGACCGGTTTTCTGGCCGTTGATGGTGGCGGAGAACTGGATACGTTGCTGCATCACAATGCCTTCTTGATTCGTTCCGCGCTCAGCGGCAGTTGATAGAAACGCTTGCCGGTGGCATGGGCCACGGCGTTGGCGCAGGCAGCGACGACGGGGATCATCACCACTTCGGCCATGCCCTTGGGCGGGTCGGTGCGCGAGACCGGAGGCAGCACATGGCCCTCGGCCGTCCACACGGCCAGCTCGCTGGCGCGCGGCAGGTGGTAGCGGTTGAAGCTCCAGGTGCCGTTGCCGGGGCCGCTCGGCCCCAGGGGCAGCTCTTCGTACAAAGCGTGGCCGATACCCATGGCCACGCCGCCCTGCAGCTGGCCCGAGACCAGCTCGGGCACGATTTGCGAGCCGCATTCCAGCCAGGTCTTGTGCCCCAGCAAGCTCACCTTGCCGGTGCCTGTGGATACGGCCAGCTCCACCAGCGTGGCACAAGGCGTGTAGTACACCGCGCCCGCCGCCAGACGGTGCACCGGCGGATAGCTGACCTTGACGCGCGGCTGGAAGGCATAGCCGGCGCTGTCCATCGCGGCCTTATGGGCCGCATCGGCACCATTGCCAAAGCGAACGGACAGCGCATCGATCTCGGCGGCAAAGCGCTTGCCGCCCAACTCGAACTCGGCACTGGCCCAGGAGCGGCGATTGAAGGTGTGGACACAGACACCGGTTACCAGGCCCAGCTCATGGGCGCGTGCGGCCAGGCGTTCCAGCGTCAAGGGCTCCATGGCTCCGGCCACCAGCTTGCCGTCCTTCCACTCGGCTTCATCGAGCGAGACCGGCATGCCCTGCAGCGGCCCGCCAAACGGGTTGCCCCAGATCGACAGAGCCGCAGGCCACAGACCATGGGCCAGCAACAGCTTGGCGGCCTGGCGCGTGGTGTGGGTGAAGTAGTAGGCCGAATTGGAGGCCGATTGCGGCGAGGTGAAGCTGGGTACCCAGTACGGGTCCTGCGACTGGCGATCCTCATCGGCCTGGGGCGTGGAGTTGGGTTGCTCCTGCGTGTGCACGGGCATCTCGGGCCATTTCTGCGCCGCAAACTCCACCTCGTCCACAGGGCGGCCGAGAAAGGGCTCTGCCGCCAGCATCTGCGCCGTGGTGGTGCCGGTGCCGATTTCTGCCGTGATGTGCTTCATCTTGAGCTTGCCTTCGGGCGATAGCTCGATCAATGCCAGCGCGGCTTCGCCGGCGGTACCAAAGCTTTTTTGCACCGAGGCAAAACCCACGCCGTAGCGCATGCCGGGATGGGCGGCCTCGTACTCGGCCTTGCGTTGGGCACGGTTCACCCACACCGGATCCTTGGCGGCCAGAGCCAGAATCTCGCCGATGCGCAACTGGCCCGCAGGCACGGCGCCCTGGGTGTTGCGCAAACCTGTACGCAGCATGTTCTTCTGGCGAAGCGCGATGGCATCCATGCCAATCTGCTCGGCAATTTCATCGACCAGCATTTCGGTCGGAGCCATGGACTGCAGCGTGCCGTAGCCGCGCACCGACCCCGCTGTGACCTCGCTGCTGGGGAAGACGGCCACCGACAGATCGCTCTTGGGAAAGTAGTACACCGACTGCGAGGAAGCGACGCCGAGCGTTCCCACCGAAGGGCTGAAGTTTATGGTGCCGCCGCCATCGCCGCGCATGTCCACCGAGAAGGCCTGGAACTGTCCCTCTGCATCCACGGCAATCGTGGTCTTGAGGTCGAAAGGGTGGCGCTTGAGCGCGAACTGGAAATGCTGCCAGCGATCCAGCGCCAGCCGCACCGGGCGGCCTTGCGCATACAGCGCCGCCAGACCCACATAGAAAGGAAAGGAGTGATGCTCCTTCTGCCCGTAGCCCACGGTGTAGGCGCTCAGGTAATCCATTTCCTTGAGCGCAAAGCGGCTGGCCTTGACCATGCCGACCACATGGCCCGCTGTGGCGTAGGGCGCCTGGGTGGCGCCCACCATATGCATCACGCCCCTGCTCTCTTCATACCAGGCCAGACCGTTTTCGGGCTCCAGAGCGGCGGGCTCCATGGACTGGCTATGGTAGTCGCGGGAAAAGACCTGGGTGCCCTCGGGCGGCTGCCTGAGCAGTTGCTGGATCTGGGCCGAATACTGCATGGCCTTGCCATGCTTGGGATCGTCTGCGCCAGGCCATTGCACCTCGGGGCCGGTCAGCTGTGGGCGCACGATACCGTTGTACAAAGGCGCGTACAGATCGGGCTCGTCGTTCTTGTCGGCTCCCATGCGCACATAGCGCGCAGCCACATAGGGCTTGCGTTTGGGTGGTGTGGCGACTGCGCCCCACTGGAAGATTCCGTCATTGAAACGCAGCAGGCGCACGGCTTCGCGGTAGCGCTCGTAGTCATGCCAGATCCCCATGGCCACGGGCTGACCCAACATGGGCGAGACCTGGCCCTTGGGCAAGAAGTAGCTGCCGTAAAAACCCGGCTCGGGCATGTGCACGCCATCGGCCTCGGCGCGCTCGGCGTCCACCAGCACATCGGGGGCAAAGTCCTTGCCCAGCACGGACAGATCCAGACCTTCGTAAATGCGGTCGGCACGCGGAACCATGATCAAAAGCGCATAGGACTGCTTGTCGGGCCAGCCCGCCATGTCGCGCGCGCGCAGGTCGATGGCAAACAGCTTCTGGCCCGTGACCTTGGCCATGCCGTCGCGACGGTAGCGCAGCCGGCCACCGTCCATCCAGGCAGCGTCCTGAGTGCTTGCCGGCTCGACCATCTGCGCCAGCGCCTGCTCCAGCGGGCGCACTCCGGCAAGCACTCCCAGGGCGGCTGCGGCCTTCAAAAAGCTGCGCCGGCTCAAATCCGATTTGGGCACATTCATTCTCCAGTGAGCAAACCGAAGCGGCGGCAGGCCAGCACCCCGGTCGCAATTGACTCGCAGCGCTGCCCGACAACCAGGGCAACGCTCGGATATCTGCACATCGGCCGGCACTGCGGCCGGCCGGCATGGCGATATCGCTTTCAAAAAGAAAATCGATTTGGTATCTGGATTACTTCAATCTTCTTTATGAATAATTGATGCAAAGCCAAAATAACCAAATCGATTTGGGCGAAGTAAAGTATACAAAAACTTCTGCAATGCCTGCCGCGCGCTTCGCAATGACCGCCCGCACTCTTGAGGAATTCCATGGCCGACACGCCCAGCCAACGCATCACCATCTCCGACGTGGCCCGCGAAGCCGGTGTTTCACGCACCACGGTCTCGCACGCGCTCAATGGTCGCGGTCAGGTCGACCCGGCCACACGCCTGAAGGTGGAGGAAGCTGCGCGCAGCCTCGGCTACCGGCCCAATCGTCATGCGCAGCGCCTGCGCACAGGCGGCGCCAGCATGATTGCGCTGATGTCGTCCATGCCATTCACGGTCTCGGGCGGCCCCTCGCGACTGGGGTTCTTCATGGAAGTGGCAGCTGTTGCGGCCTCGTCGGCGCTTGAACGCGGCCTGGTCATGGCGCTGGTTCCGCCTCACCGACCCGGCCAGACTTCGCTGAACCTGCTCGATATCGACGGAGCCCTGGTCATAGAGCCGCAGGCCGGCGACCCCCAGCTGGCAGAGCTGCTGCAGCAGGGCCTGCCGGTGGTGTCCATCGGCCGCCCGGGTGGCGACGATGTCAACGTGCCCTATGTCGATCTGCTGTCGGGTCCGGCCACGCAGATGCTGCTCACGCATATGCTGGCGGCCGGAGCCAGGCAGATCGGGCTGGTGGTCGGCGCCTCGGAGCGCACCTCCTACAGCCAGGCCGAGCAGGCCTATGCCGCCATGGCCGCAGGTCATGGCATGCAGCCTGTGGTGCTGCGCATGGACGAAGCCGAGGGCGAGGACGGCGGCCATGCCGCAGCCCAGCAGTTGCTGGGCGAACACCCCGAGCTCGATGCACTGCTGGTCATGGTGGATGCCTTTGCCGTGGGCGCTGCCCGCTACGCCCAGCAGGCAGGCCTGCGCATTCCCGAAGACCTGATGCTGGCCACGCGCTATGACGGACTGCGTGCGCGCAGTTGCGAGCCGCCACTGACGGCACTGGACCTACATCTGGAAGACATCGCCCAGCAGGCGGTCGATCTGCTGTTCGAGCATCTGCGCGGCGACACCACGCGGCGCATGGCCACCGGACCTATGCCGGCCCTGGCGCTGCGGCGCTCCACGCAAAGAAAGCCCGGTTGAATCACTTCAACCGGGCTTGCAATCGTCGGAACCCAGGCTATCGACGCTGGTGAAGACGGCTACTGCGCCGCTCCGAAGTCACTTCATCACGCTGCGGCATATTGCCGAAACACTTCGTCGAGGCCTGCAATCCATTCCTGCTTCTGCGCCTCGCTGGCAAAGCTCGCTTCCAGGCTGTTGCGCGCCAGCTGATAGGCCTCGGGCGCGCCCATGCCCGTGGCGGCAAATAACTGGGTGTAGTTCTCGTTGACATAGCCGCCGAAATAGGCAGGGTCGTCCGAGTTGATCATGACCTTGAGCCCGGCCGCCAGAAGGCGCGGCAGATTGTGATCGGCCAGGTCCTTGATCACGCAGAGCTTGAGATTCGACAACGGGCAGACCGTCAGCGGTATCTGCTCCTTGATCAGCCTCTGCATCAGCAGCGCATCCTGCTCGGACTGCACGCCATGGTCGATGCGCTCCACGTTCAGCACATCCAGTGCGCCCCAGATATAGGCGGGCGGCCCCTCCTCTCCCGCATGGGCCACCAGACGCAGGCCCAGTTGCTTGCAGCGTTCAAACACGCGGGCGAACTTCTCGGGTGGATTGCCCAGCTCGCTGCTGTCCAGCCCCACGCCGATAAAGCGATCACGCAGCGGAAGCGCGGCCTCCAGCGTCTGCAGGGCGCTTTCCTCGCTCAGATGGCGCAGAAAGCTCAGGATCAGCGAGGAGGAAATGCCCTGCTCGATCTGCGCGTCGCGGCAGGCGCGGTAAAGACCGTTGATGACGGTCTCCATCGCCACGCCCCGCTCGGTATGGGTCTGCGGGTCAAAGAAGATTTCCGTGTGCACCACATTGTCGGCCACGGCACGATCCAGATAGGCACGCGCCATGTCGTAGAAATCCTGCTCATGCAGCAGCACGCTGGCACCCGCGTAATAGATGTCCAGAAAGCTCTGCAGATCGGTGAAGGCATAGGCCGCGCGCAGAGCTTCCACGCTGTCATAGGCCAGAGGTATCTGGTTGCGCTGCGCCAGCGCAAAAATCAGTTCGGGCTCCAGCGAGCCCTCGATATGCATATGCAGCTCGGCCTTGGGCATGGCGCGCAGCAGCTCGGGCAGACGGGCAACATCTACAGCAGGCACGGTGTTCATCTTTATTCTCCTTGGCGCTGCGCGCCATTCAATGTCTAGCCTATCAAACCGGCACAGCTCAGGCCATATGGCCAGCCCCGACAGGTCTGCGACTTCGGCCTTTCAGCCACAAGCCCATGGCGCAGCCTCCCTGCGAGCCCAATGGACGCTCTGCCGGGGCAGGCTGCAAAGCCTCTCAGGCCGGTCTCAGCAGGTTCCGAAGCCTATCGCCTGGGCCTTCAGGAAGCGGCGATAGGCCGACGACATGCGGTCGGCCGCCGAGTGCATTTCCGCGCGAGGGTCCAGCGGCAGTGCCTTGGGCAGCTGCGACTCCAGCACCGGCTGGTCCTGCACAAAGATGGTGTGCTGGAAGGTCTGCAACTGCTCGTCGGTCGATTCGAAGTCCGCGACCGCCAGACGGAACCAGACGCGGCTGGTTTCGGGAGTGACAGGGCAGATGAACAGGCCGATCTGCTCGCGCCAGCCTTGCTTGGAGCTGCCCTCTTCGGGAATCTTGGTCAGCACGGCGGTGTAGGCGGCAGTCACCTCGTAGGTGTATTCCACCTCGGCCGCCTGGGTGGAATGCAGATTGGACTGGGGTTGCACGGCCTTGCAACCCGTCGCCAGCACGCCGGTGGCGGTGGTCTCCACCTTGTAGGCGGCAATGGCCGTGGCGTCGCGGCTGCCCAGCCAGCCTTCGTGCACAAAGCCGAAGTGGGACATGTCGAGAAAGTTCTCGATGATGCGCGGTGCACTGGCCGCCACATCGTAGGGCCCGCAGTTCACCTTGCGCAGATGCTGGTCCGTTTCGGCTGCGAACACGGGCAGCTGGCTGTCGGAAGGCTCAAGTCGCACCCAGATCAGGCCATAGGCCTCCTGCACCTCGAAGGCCTGCACGCGCTGCGATGCAGGGGGCGTGAAATCGGGCACGGCGGGCACTTTCACGCATTGGCCTCCCGACGAGAATTGCCAGCCGTGATAAGGGCATTCCAGGTGTCCGTTTTCCACGCGCCCCATGGACAGGCGTGCACCGCGATGCGGGCAGCGGTCCACAAAGGACTGAACCAGTCCCTCGGCATTGCGCCACAGCACCAGCGGCTGTTCCAGCAGCAGCACGGAAAACGGCGCGCTCACTACATCGGAGGATTGGGCAACAGGATGCCAGAGGGTACGTTCAGTCATGGGGATACTCGTCATTATCGAAATACAAAGGGCCGCTCTGCGGCGGCCCTGTCGCTGCAAGTCGTGTCTGGACGACTGTTAGCAGCCAACACTACACGGCAAACCAGGGGTCTGCCTTGAAGACATGCGCCGCAAGCCGCAATCGGAGCGACAAGGCGGCGCGATGCCTGATCGGCAGTGCTTACTTGGCGTCGCCGCCGGGCACTTTGCCTTCCACGCCCTTGACGTAGAAGTTGATGCCTTTGAGGAAGCCGTCGTCGGCAACCTTGTCGGCAGCGATCAGTTCCTTGCCGTCCTGGCCGGTGATTGGGCCCTTCCAGATGGTGAATGTACCTTCCTTCAGTCCCTTTTTCACGTCCTCAACCTTTGCCTTGATCTCGGCGGGAATGTCGTCGGCCAGAGAAACAATGTCGATCACGCCTTCCTTGACGCCCCACCAGGTCTGGCGGCTGCTCCACTTGCCGTCCAGCGCGCTGCGCGTGGAGTCGATGTAGTAAGGCGCCCAGTTGATGATGGACGAGCCCAGGTGAGCCTTGGGGCCGTAAGCCGTCATGTCCGAATCCCAGCCGAAGGCACGCTTGCCTTTTTCCTCGGCCGTCTTCAGCACTGCTGGCGAATCGGTGTTCTGGAACAGGATGTCGGCGCCGCCGTTGATCAGGCTGGTTGCAGCTTCGGTTTCCTTGGGTGGGCTGAACCATTCGTTGACCCAGACCACCTTGGTCTTGATCTTGGGGTTCACGGACTGGGCACCCAGCGTGAAGCTGTTGATATTGCGGATGACTTCGGGAATCGGCACCGAACCCACCACACCCAGGGTGTTGGACTTGGTCATGCCGCCGGCAATGATGCCGGCCAGATAGGCGCCTTCGTATGTGCGGCTGTCATACGTGCTGACATTGGCGGCGGTCTTGTAGCCGGTGGCGTGTTCCCACTTCACGTCGGCGAACTCGGGGGCCAGCTTCTGGATCACGTCCATATAGCCGAAGGTGGTACCGAACACCAGTTTGTTGCCCTGCGACGCCATGTCGCGCAGCACGCGCTCGGCATCGGCACCTTCGGGCACGCTCTCCACGTAGCTGGTCTTGATCTTGTCACCGAACTCTTTTTCCAGGGCCTTGCGGGCCTGGTCATGGGCAAAGGACCAGCCACCGTCGCCCACCGGGCCGACATAAGCAAAAGCAATCTTCAGAGGTTCCGGAGCTGCGGCGGCAGGAGCGGCAGCGGGGGCAGCAGCTGGCGCCGGTGCTTCTTCCTTCTTGCCGCAGCCCACGAGAGCGGCCGAGGCCACAGCCGTCAGTGCGGCGACCTTGATCAATGAACGCTTGTGCAAATCAGTCATTAAAGTTTCCTTGGAACAAAGAGTGAGGTTTGAAACCGGCAACAGCGCAGTACCTGGGATACCGGTTACACCTTGGGCAATATATGCATAAACCGAGCCAAATTGCAGCCCGGTATCCTGAAAACGACAGCGCAAAAAGAAAGGCCCCGAGGGGCCTTTGATTGGACGTCGGTCAGGCGTCCCGCAAACAGCGTTTATTTGGCGCCGGGCACCTTGCCCTCGATACCGTTCACATAGAAGTTGATGCTGCGCAGCCAGGCGTCATCCGCCACCTTGCCGGCTTCCAGCAACTCCTTGCCGGTGTTGTCCTTGATGGGACCGGTCCAGACGGCGAAGGAGCCGTCCTTCAGGCCGGCGCGGGCCTTCTCCACCTTGTCCTTGATTTCCTGGGGCACGTCGTCGGCGATCTTCTTCAGATCGATGGCGCCTTCCTTCACGCCCCACCAGAAGTTGCCGGTCTGCCACTTGCCCGCCAGCGTGTCTTCCACCACCTTGCTGTAGTAGGGAGTCCAGTCGATCACGGCAGAGCCCAGATGGGCCTTGGGCGCGAAGCCGCTCATGTCGCCGTCCTTGCCGAAGGCCCGGGCACCGCGCTCTTCGGCCGTCTTCAGCACGGCGGGAGAGTTGGTGTTCTGGTACATCACGTCCACGCCACCGTTGATCAGGCTGTTGGCGGCTTCGGATTCCTTGGGAGGAGCGAACCACTCGTTCACCCAGACCACCTTGGCCTTGATGGAGGGATCAATGCTCTGGGCGCCCAGCACAAAGCTGTTGATATTGCGCACCACTTCGGGAATGGGCACCGAAGCCACCACGCCCACGGTCTTGGTCTTGGTCATGGCGCCCGCCACGATACCGGCCAGATAAGCGCCTTCAAAGGTCTTGGTGTCGTAAACCGCAGCGTTGTCGGCCGTCTTGTAGCCGGTGGCGTGTTCGAACTTCACATCCTTGGCGTCAGCAGCGACCTTTTGCACAAAGTCCTGATAGCCGAAGCTGGTGGCAAAGACCAGCTTGTTGCCCTGGCCGATCATGTCACGCATCACACGTTCGGCGTCGGCAGACTCGGGAACGCTCTCGACCATGGAAGTCTCGATCTTGTCGCCGAACTTTTCCTGAATGGCCTTGCGACCCAGCTCGTGCTGATAGGTCCAGCCGCCGTCACCGATGGGGCTCACATACATGAAGCCGATCTTGAGCTTGTCGGCAGCAGGTGCTGCCGCAGGTGCGGCGGCAGGCGCTGCAGGAGCCTCTTCCTTCTTGCCGCAAGCGGTCAGCACCGCCATGGAAACAGCCGACAGGCCGATCATCTTGATCAGAGCGCGTTTGCCCAGAGTCGTCATTGGAGTTGTCCTCTCGTTATTTTTGAAAAGCGGATTGCACCACATTTGGGCATCACGCTCCAGGGTAGAAGGGTTTTCCCAGGGAAGCCGGCATATTGGCCCGAATCCAGGTCGGATTACGCGAGATCAGCACCAGCACCACGATGGTGGCCAGATAAGGCAGCATGGACAGAATCTGGCTGGGCACCTGAACACCCGTGGCCTGCAGATGGAACTGCAACATGGTCACTCCGCCAAACAGATAGGCACCCAGCAGGACGCGGGCCGGCCGCCAGGTCGCAAATGTCGTCAGCGCCAGAGCGATCCAGCCTCGACCCGACACCATGTTCTCCACCCACAGCGGCGTGTAGACCACGGAGATGAAGGCGCCCGCCAGACCGCACATGGCTCCGCCAAACATCACGGCCATCAGGCGGATGCGTCGCACGGGGTAGCCCAGGGCATGGGCCGAGGATGGCGACTCGCCGACCGAGCGCAACACCAAGCCCGCACGCGTGCGGTACAGAAACCAGACCATCAGGGCGGCCAGCACGATGGCACCGTATACCAGCGGGTGCAGCGTGAACAGGGCCGGGCCCACGACCGGCAGATCTGCCAGGCCAGGAATCGAGTACTTGGGCAGCTCGGGCAGCTTAGCCTGTACATAGCCCAGCCCCACAAATGCCGAGAAGCCCGCGCCGAACAGCGACAGTGCAAGACCGGTTGCGTACTGGTTGGTGTTGAACCAGATCACCAGCCCGCCAAAGATGGCGGCCAGCAAGGCCCCGGCCAGCATGCCCGCGCCAAAGCCCATCCAGGTACTACCGGTGTGCACGGTAGCGGCAAAACCGGCAATGGCGGCGCAAAGCATCATGCCTTCGGCGCCGAGATTGACGATCCCCGATTTTTCATTGATCAGCAGGCCCAGGGCCGCCAGCGCCAGAACAGTGCCGGCGCTGAGGGTAGAGCCCAGCAGCAGTGCATAGGATTCCATGGATCAGGCTCCCTTCACTGCAGAAATGGCACCGCCGACCTTTTTCGCCACCCAGCGGATGCGATAGGCCACCAACGTGTCGCAAGCCAGCAGCGCGAACAGCAGCAGTCCCTGGAAGACGCCGGTCAGCGCCTTGGGCAGGCCCAGACGCGACTGCGCCAGCTCGCCACCGATATAAAACATGCTCATGAGAATGGCCGAGAAAATCATGCCCACAGGATGCAGGCGCCCCACAAAGGCCACGATGATGGCCGCAAAGCCGTAGCCAGCGGGCACATAGGGCGTGAGCTGACCCAGGGGGCCAGCGACTTCCAGCGCCCCCGCCAGACCGGCCGTAGCGCCGGAAATCAGCAGCGCCGTCCACAGCGCCTTGCGCGAGGAAAAGCCGGCATAGCGTGCCGCCGACGGCGCCAGGCCGCCTACCTGCAGCGCGAAGCCGGCGCGCGTGCGAAACAGGAATGCCCACAGCAGACCGGCACCCAGCAGCGAGATGATGACGCCGATATTCATGCGCATGCCCTGCACCAGCCGAGGAATCTGCGTGACGCGCTCGAAGCTCTTGGTCTGCGGGAAGTTGTAGCCCATGGGGTCCTTCCAGGGACCGTAGACCAGATAGCCCAGCACCAGCGTGGCCACATAGACCAGCATCAGGCTGACCAGGATTTCGTTGGCGTTGAAGCGGTCGCGCAGCAAGGCGACGATGCCCGCCCAGACCATGCCGCCCAGCATGCCGGCAATCAGGATGGCCGGCACGATCCAGGGTCCCGTGGTCTTGTCGGCCAGCAAGGCAATGCCGCCCGCAGCCACCGCACCGATGACGAACTGGCCTTCGGCACCGATATTCCAGACATTGGAGCGAAAGCATACGGCCAGCCCCAGCGCGATCAGCAACAAAGGCGTGGCCTTCACGGCCAGCTCGCCCAGGGCATAGCCCGATTTGATGGGTTCCCAGAAAAAGGCCTGCAAGCCCTTGACCGGATCCTTACCCAGCAGCGCGAACAGGCAGACCCCGACCAGCACGGTGATCAGTAATGCCAGAATCGGCGAGCCATAAGTCCAGAATCTGGATGCCTGGGGGCGTTGTTCCAGCTTAAGCATGGGCACCTCCCTGCACCGCAGCCGCATCCCACAGGCCGCTCATCCATTCGCCAATCTGCTGCACCGTGGCAGCCGCTCTATCCACCGAAGGACTCAGGCGGCCCTTGGCCACCACATGCAGGCGGTCGCAAATCTCAAACAACTCGTCCAACTCCTCACTGACCACCAGCACGGCGCAACCCTGGTCGCGCAGCTTGAGAATCTCACCCCGGATCTGCGCCGCAGCCCCAACATCCACCCCCCAGGTGGGCTGAGAGATGATGAGCAGACGCGGCTTGGCATCAATTTCACGACCCACGATGAACTTCTGCAGATTGCCGCCCGACAGCGACTGCGCAGCCGAGTTCGGACCGCCGGCCTTGACGTTGAAGCGGCCGATGATGTCCCGCGCCTGCGCCTGCAGCGCCGCCATGCGAATCCAGCCACCCTTGCCAACTGCGGTCTTGCGCGTCAGCAACAGGTTGTGGGCCAGGCCCATGCTGGGCACGGCTCCGCGCCCCAGTCGCTCTTCGGGCACAAAATGCAGGCCCATGCCACGGCGCCGACTAGGCCCCATGCGTCCGACGCCCTTGCCCATCAACTGCACGGCCTCTGCCTCGGAACGTGTGTCCTCGCCGGACAGCGCATACATCAGCTCTTTCTGGCCGTTGCCGGAGACGCCTGCAATACCGACGACTTCGCCCGCACGCACCTGCAACGCAATGCTTTGCAGATCGACACCGAAGGGGTCCTGGCTCCTGAGCGACAACCCCTGCACACGCAGCACGGTATCGCCGGTATTCGCCGTGCGGTGCTCCAGCTCCGGTGGCTCCGAGCCGATCATCATGCGCGACAGCGAAGCATTGGTCTCGTTGGCCGGGTTGCACTCCCCCGTCACCACACCGCCGCGCAGCACCGTACAGGCCGTGCACAGCGAGCGGATTTCATGCAGCTTGTGGCTGATATAGAGGATGGAGCAGCCTTCCGCAGCCAGGCGGCGCAGCACCACAAACAGCATCTCCACCGCCTGGGGCGTGAGCACCGAGGTGGGTTCGTCCAGAATCAGCACCCGGGGATTGGTCAGCAGGGCACGGATGATTTCCACACGCTGCATTTCGCCGACGGAAAGCGTATGCACGGGGCGATGCGGGTCAACTTCCAGACCGTAATCGCGGGCCGTGGCCTGAATGTTCTCGATCACCTTGGCCAGTGCGATGCTCTTGTCCAGGCCCAGCCAGACGTTCTCTGCCACGGTCAGCGTGTCGAACAGGCTGAAATGCTGGAACACCATGGCAATGCCCAGTGCCCGGGCTTCCTGCGGGTTGCGGATCTGCACCGGCTTGCCGTCGACCAGGATAGCGCCCTCGTCAGGCTTGACCGCACCATAGATGATCTTCATCAGCGTGGACTTGCCAGCGCCGTTTTCGCCCAGGATGGCGTGGATCTCGCCGGGCTTGACTTTCAGCGATACCTTGCTATTTGCAACCACAGCCGGGTACCGCTTGGTAATACCCTCCAGCTGCAAGCGCGCAGGCGCACTCTCAGAGGGGGAATGTGTCGGGGGGGGATTCATCGCTGGATTGTCTCTCAATTCAAATAACAAATTGACTCAAACAGGCTCTATGCGCTGAACAGGAATACGATACAAGCTATTGATTTCGCAGCGTTAGTGCAACATTGCGAACCACCTCTCGCAGCCAGCGTGTGGCGGCACCAGCATGCGAACGCGCATGCCAGAGCTGGTAATAGACCAACGGGGGGAATTCCACAGGGCAAGGCAATATGGCCAGGGACAGACGTTCGCTGAAACGCTCGCAGAACAATCTGCCCGAGGTCATGACAAGCAAGCTTGATGCCACCATGTCAGGTATCAGACTGAAATGCGCGCAGCGCGCCACCACCTGGCGACTCAGACCCATGCCCGCCAACTGCTCGTCTATCACGCCCAGGGCACCGGGATAGGCCGGCGTTGGCGCAATGTGCTCGGCCTCCAGCCATTGCTGTACATCCCAGCCCCTGCGCACTGCCGGATGCTTGGGACTGACCAGGCAGACCACCTCGTCCTCGAACAGCTTGGCCATGTGCAAACCTTCCGGAGGCTGCGGCCAGTTGCCGATGACCACATCGATCTCGCCATCGGCCAGTTGCCCCTCGTAATGCGCCTCGGCGCTCAGCGGCAGAAAGTCCACCGGACAATGCGGGGCCTGCGCTTTCATCGCCGACATCAGCCGCGGCAGGAACTGGGGATCCAGATAGTCGCTGGCCGCAATACGGAAAGTACGCGTCGAGGTACGCGGGTCAAAATGCCGCGCATCGCTGAACAGTCCTTCGGCGGCACGCAGAATGTCTGCCGAAGGCTGGACCATGCGCAGGCCCACATCGGTAGGCTGCATCTGTGCCCCGGACCGCACCAGCAGAGGATCGCCCGCCAGTTCGCGCAGACGCCGCAGGGCCGCCGAAACCGCCGGCTGGTGCATACCCAGCCGCAGGGCCGCCCTGGAGACGCTGCGCTCCGTCAGCACCGTGTGCAGCACCCTGATCAGGTGCAAATCTATCTTGTCGAACAAGGTCTGGTCGCGCATAGGTCACGGCCATCCGGGCACTTGGCACGGCCAGCCTCATCCATTTTGTATACAAAGCAGCCGCAGAGCGTAACTCAGTCAGCCCCTTTGAGCAGCCAAGGGATTGCCCTCTAAGCCGTCATATCTGCCTTGAATTCAGCATGCTCAATCCGGCTCAGACCGCCGCCGTCATCACTTCCACGCGGTTGCGCCCCTTGCGCTTGGCGGCATAGCAGGCCATGTCGGCCCCCTTGAAGGCGCTGGCCGCGGTGTGGTAGCTGGCATCCAGAAGCAACATGCCGATGCTGGCACTCAACATATAGCGCTGCCCCTGGTAGGAGCCCTCCCAGTCCTGGATGGCCATGCACAGCAGTTGCGCATGGCGCATTCCTTCTTCCCGGCTGATTCCGGCCATGAGAATCGCAAATTCATCGCCCCCCACCCTGGCGACCCAGCCATGGGGGCGCACCGTGGACTCGATCAACCGGGCGATATGACCGAGCACCTCGTCGCCCACCTCGCGCCCTCCCTGACGATTGACCTGGGAAAAGTGGTCCAGATCCACATACAGCACGATGCCATGCACCATGGGTTCGCTCTGCGAGCGCGCGATCGCATTCGCACGCCCCATGCTTTCCAGATAATCGCGGCTCGTATATTCCTGCAGCCATTCCTTGAGCCGCAGGGCGAAAGCCGTGCGGTTGGGCAGGCGCGTCAAGGGATCGTGCATGGCTTTCCAGCTCGATTGCTCGCGCAGCTGGCGCTGAGTGGTCACATCCTCGAGCTCCCAGACCAGATATTGGCCATCCAGCGCCTTTCCCGACTGTTCCCAGGCCCGATGCATGCGCAGCATGCTCTGGCCGTGAATTCGCACCCATATCGGCCTTGAATCTTTGCGCATCAGGCAGACTTCGCCATCAAACTGTCCGTAGGTATCCAGTGCCCGCCGGACCCGTCCCATCAAATCCTCATAGTCGGCCTCGCTGGCACACAGGTCGCGCACGGCCAGGCCCTGCATTTCCCGAGGCTGATAGCCCAATACCCTGGCGGCCTGCATGCCCACACGCTGCACCGTGGAGCCATGCGTCACGATCAGCCCCACGGGGGCATAGTCCATCAAGGTCTGCAGCTGCATCTGCAGTTCACGCTCCTGCTCGCCATGCGCCTCGTATCCTCCGCCCAGGGCCTGCAAGGCAGAGCGCAGAGTCTGGGCCTCTCCCCAGTCATGATCGGACAGGCCATGCCACCAGTTGGCGCCCCGGGTGGACGAATCCATCTCCAGCATCAAGCCGCGCCGGGAGGCCCGCTCTGCCGAGCGAAACAAGGCCGTCAACGGATAGGCGATCAGGCAAAGCACCACACCCAGCAGTCCGGCCAATGCCAGCAAGGCCGTGGCCAGCCAGCCCATCATCCTGGCCGAGACTCCGGGCACCCATTCCTGAACATCGCTGACCTTCAGCAAAGTCCATTGCGCCCAGGGCAAGGGCATGGCGCTCCAGAGCTGGTTGTTTCTCTGCTCGCTGACTGCACCGGCCTGCGCCATCTTGAGCCAGGCCCGATCGATTCCGCCCGGCAGCACGGCATCGCCCGCAGCGGCCGGCAATTGCCACTGTCCCTTGCTGCTGAAAGCCAGCGGACGCAGATCGCGATCAATCAGCAGCAACTGACCACCCGCTTCGGCAGAAGTGGATTCCAGCGAAAACAAGACCGACAAGGGTGCCCGGTAGCTGCCGCCAAGAACCCCCAACAGCTTGCCTTGCGGATCGCGCACCGGCACCACGTTCTGAAACTCCAGCTGCAGCCCTGCATCACCGGGACGTACCCAGGCCTGAGTAATGGGCTTGCCCTCTGCCAGCGAGCGCTTGAGCACTTCGCGCAGCGGCTCGTCGAGCTGCTCTGCGGAAAGCGCCTGCTCCTGGCGCAGATTGACCAGCAACTGTCCCTTGCCATTGGCAAGCTGGATCTGCTCGTACTGCTGCGCCATGGATGCGGGCTGCCTGAGCAAGGCCTCCAGAGACTCCTGGGAGTCGTGCATATGCCCCGCCAGCACAGCAGACAGAGCATGCAAGGGTTTTTGCTGCTGTTCGACCCTGAAGGCCAGCGAACGCGCCGCGTACTCCAATGCCTTGGTCTGCGCCGGCAAGGCTCCATCCGTGACGGCCCGGCGCAGGGAGTAGGCCACCCAGCCCGCAGCGCCGGCACCGGCCAGCAGCACAGCGATCATGGCAACCAGCACCATGCTGCGCAGCATGGGCCCGGGCCCTCTGCGTACCCGGCCAGCGTCTGCTGCGGCTGCAGCCTCCTCTGGCTGCGGCGGCGCAACCCAGGGAGGCTCTGATGGCAGTGAGAGGACAGCATCTGACATGGGCCTCAATATAGAGAGCCGATGTCTGCAACCCAACGAGAGGAAACCCCGGAGGTTGTCGATAAATGCTACGCCGAGCGGCTCCAGTCAGCGCATTGCCAGACGTTGCGGGGGCTCAGGGCCCGGCCCGGTATTTACCCCAGCGCCAGCACTTCCAGTGCGCCCGGCCTGGGCAATTCAATGACATTGCCCCGCCCGGCAATCAGACCATGCTCCCGCAACTGCCTGAGTACTCGCGAGAAGGTTTCCGGTGCGATCCCCAGCTGGGCGGCAATCATGCGTTTGCGCGCCTTGAGGGTGACACGCAAGCCAATGCCGTTTCCAGCCGGACTGGCATGGTTCAGCAACCACTGGGCACAACGGGCTTCTGCATCCTGCGCCAGGCGGCTGACCGCCAGGTCGGTCTGCGAGCAATAGGCCTTGGCCATATCCTTGAGCAGGTACTGCACGGCCGGAGCCAGCTCCGCCACAGCACCGAGAAAGCGTGCCAGAGGAATGATGTAGATGCGCCCTGCGGTCTGTGCCTGCATATCGAGGCAGGAAGGGCGATCCTGCAGCGCAAAAGCCGCGTCCAGCCAGGCCGGCCCGTCCACCTGTCCGAGGTGATGGCGCATGGCTGAATCCTGTCCCACACCCAGCATCACGCTGCCGCTTTCCAGGTACAGCACCGAATCGAGGGATTTGCGACGTTGCCTGAGCCAGTAGCCTGGAGCAAAGCTCTCGGGCTGCCCAAACGTGGAAGCGATTTGCGACATGGAGGGCATGGTGAACATAGAATGCACTGTGCCGGTCTTTTCGCCGATTCATGTTGAGCCACGTCAACAAGACATGGTAAGCAACAAAAAAGCCGCAGTGAAAACTGCGGCTTTTACGCTTCACAAGCCCATACTCAGTTCACGGCGGCGCCGGACTCGTACCAGGTCTTGATCAGATTGCGCTCGTCCTCGGACAGTGCGCCAGGGTTGCCGAAAGGCATTTTCTTCAGCTGCACCACCTGTTGGTAGATCTGCTGGGCGTGCGACTTCACAGCTTCGGGCGAGTCCAGACGGACAGCCTTTTGCTGGATGGCCGTGCCGTGGCAGACCACACAGTGCTGCTGGAAGATGGCATTGACCTTGGCGAAGCCTTCGCCACCAGCGGCAGCCGGTGCTGCGGCTGCAGGTGCCGTGGCTGCGCCTTCGGCGGCGGGAGCTGCTGGCTCGGCAGTGGCAGTCACAGCGGGCGCTGCAGGAGCAGCAGTCGCGGCCGGAGCAGGAGCGGCAGGCGCTGCAGCAATGGGAGCGGGAGCGGGCTTGAGCCACACAAAAACGGCCAGCAGAGCAGCCACACCGACAGCAGCGTAAGGCCAGGGGTGGTTGTTGCGACCCAGCTTGTAACCGTGGCGCATCACGAAGAACTGGCGAATGGCAGCGCCGGCAAACATCATGCCGATCAGCACCAGCCAGTTCATCTTGTGGCTATACAGCCAGCCATAGTGGTTGGACAGCATGGCGAACAGCACCGGCAGCGTGAAATACGTGTTGTGCACGCTGCGCTGCTTGGCACGTTGGCCGTGACGCGGGTCCACGGGCTCGCCAGCCTTCAGGGATGCCACCACCTTGCGCTGGCCAGGAATGATCCAGAAGAACACGTTGGCGCTCATGGAGGTCGCGATCATCGCGCCCATCAGCAGGAAGGCAGCCTGGCCGGGGAAGATGTGGCAGGCCAGATAGGCTGCGATACACACCAGCACCAGAACCATGGCGCCGACCGTGGCATCGCCATTCTTCTTCTGACCGAAGGTGCGGCAGATGAAGTCATACAGCAGCCAGAAGACCACCAGGAAGCCCAGAGCCGAAGCCACTGCAGCGCCGGTGCTCATGGCATTGGGGTCGCCGGGAGTGACCAGATAGATGTTGGCGTTCCAGAGGTAGGAGACCGTCAGCAGGGCAAAACCGGACAGCCACGTGGTGTAGCTTTCCCAGTAGAACCAGTGCAGGTGATCCGGCATCTTGGGAGGAGACACATTGAACTTCACGGGGTGGTAGAAACCGCCACCGTGCACAGCCCAGAGTTCGCCGTTGACGCCCTGCTTTTTCAGGTCGTCATCCACGGGCGGCGTCAAGCTGCTGTCCAGGAACACAAAGTAGAAGGAGGAACCGACCCAGGCGATCGCGGTAATGACGTGGAGCCACCGCAACAGCAGGCCGGCCCAGTCGAGAATGTAGCTTTCCATAGCTCTCAACCTTGGCAGCGTGGGGCTGCCGAACAACCTGCTCACCACTGCGGGCGCTCTGAGCAGAAGAAAAGGCCGCGCTCCCGGACGTTACACACGGGGCACCGCTGCGACCATTCTGTCGACCGAAAGTGTATGCAATTTTTGCTGCTACAACTCTCGAATTCGGGATAAACCACCCTAGAGATTTCCCTAGTACGAGAATCATGAGCAAGTATCGGGCCTGCTTTTTAGGGCATGCAACCGGCTGTCTGCATGCCCAATGCACCAAATCAGGGCATACCCCGCACCATCAGCTCGCAGGCAGACGCTGCAGAAGCTGTGCCGCCACCGCGACCGCAATCACCTCGGGCTCCTTGCCGGTAATGCCCGGCACGCCGATCGGGCAGGTGATGTGAGCCAGCTCCTCGTCGCTGAATCCTCGCCTGCGCAAGCGGCTGCTGAAGCTGGCCCACTTGGTCTTGCTGCCGATCAGCCCCACAAAAGGCAGGTCTCCTCGCTCGCGCTGGCGCAACAGGCATTGGGCCACCACTTCCAGGTCCTCGGCATGACTGAAGCTCATGATCAGCACCTGCGACTGCGGCGGCAGCTGCGCCACTGCGGCCTGGACCGGATCGGAATGCTCGCACTGCACGCCAATCTGCTCCTGCACGGGAAAGACTGCATCGCGGCTGTCCACCCAGATCACCCGATACGGCAGGCTGCGCAGAATGCGCACCAGCGCATGCCCCACATGGCCCGCACCAAACAAGGCCACGCATTGCGAGGGCTCTGGCATCAAGGCCCGCAGACGCTGGGCATCGCGGGCCTCAAACCATTCGAAGTGCAGCTCCAGAGCACCGCCACAGCATTGGCCCAGGCTGGGGCCCAGGGCATAGCGCTGGACATGCTCGCGCGAGGCGGCGCAATCCTCGTCCCACTGCACCAGCAACTGGCGCGCCAGTGCAATGGCCTGCCATTCCAGATGGCCCCCGCCTATCGTCCCCATCACCTCATCGGCAAACACAGCCATCCAGGCCCCCTCTTCACGGGGCACGGAGCCACGGGTGGCCTGCACCTGCACCCGGCACAGCGGCTGCTGCGCCAGACGGTTCAAGATTCCTTGCTGTGTTTCGCTCCACATGACTGAACGCCGATTGCTTTGATGACCGATATTCATGCATTTTCCGGTCCGCAATAGACAAACAAGCGTATGAGCACCTTAATCGGATGCATATCCGGGCCCTGTCTGACGAGTGGTTGCAGATTTTTCACGGGGCGGCATCGGAATTCAGCCCCAAGGCTGCGGCCCCCACCCATTTACGGCTACGCTTGGCGTCATGTCCGAAACCCACGACCCCTCCCGCGCCAAACCAGCCCGCCGTCCCCTGAACTGGCTGCGGACCGGGATGATGGCTGCCGTTGCCGCAGTGCTGACTGCCTGCCAGATCGCGCCTCAAAGCCCATCCATAGGCACGACGCCTGCCGACAAGGCCAGTCCAAGCTATCGCAAGCAGGCCGCCCAGCATCTGTACGAGCGCAACTCGGGCCGCATCTACAAGGGCATGCTGCCGCCCATGCTGTATGCAATCGGCGTGCTGCAGGTCCAGCTCGACGGCCAGGGCCGTGTGAAAAACCTGCACTGGATGCGCAAGCCCAGCCACGCTCCCGAAGTGGTGGCCGAGATCGAGCGGGCCGTGCGCTCCGCCGCCCCCTTTCCTGCGCCGGGTCGCAGCGTGACCTATACCGACACCTGGCTGTGGGACAAGTCGGGACGCTTCCAGCTCGACACCTTGACCGAAGGTCAGCTGGGCGAGTAACCCTGCATGGCAAGCGGCCCGCTCAAACAGCGGGCCGAAGTGCCGGCGCTGCGCCGGCTGCTCTCCTGGTTCATGGCGCTAGGAATCACCCGGCCATTGCAGCGCTGCGGTCCCTGCGCGAGAACAGCAAAATAAGTACCGGGAAGACGATCAGCACCAGCAGCGGCGCCATGCTGATACCGCCGACCACCACCAGTGCCAGCGGGCGCTGTACCTGTGAACCGATGGCCGTCGAGAAGGCTGCCGGAAGCAACCCCACGGCGGCCGCCAGGCAGGTCATCATCACGGGACGGAATCGCACCTCGCAGGCCTCGAGCACCGCAGCAGAGCGTTCCCGCCCGCGCGCCATCAGCTGGTTGAAGTACGACAGCAGGATGATGCCTTCCATCACTGCGATACCAAAGAGCGCGATGAAGCCAATCGCCGCCGAGACACTGAAAGGCGTGCCCGTGACGAACAGCGCAAACACACCGCCCACCATGGCCATGGGAATCACGCTCAGGCCCAGCATCGTGTCCGTGAACGAGGCGAAAGTGGCATACAGCAGCAGCGCAATCAGGACCAGCGTCACCGGCACGATCACAGTCAGACGATCGATGGCGTCCTGCAGATTGCCGAACTGACCGGCCCATTCCAGCCGATAGCCCGGTGGCAGGTTCAGTTTGGCGATGCGCTCCTGCGCCTCGTGGATGGCTCCGCCCAGGTCGCGGTCGCGCACGCTGAACTTGATGGGAATGTAGCGCTGCTGGCCTTCGCGGTAGATGAAGGCCGGGCCCGAGACCAGCTCCACCTTGGCAATCTCGCTCAGAGGGATCTGATGGACGCGGCCTGACTCTTCGTCCTTGGCGCCCACAGTCAGACGCTTAATGGCCTCTATGTCGTTGCGGTACTCGGCCGCCAGTCGCACCCGGATCGGGAAGAAGCGGTCACTGCCTCGCTCGAACAGATTGCCGGCCTCCGTACCACCTATGGCCGCCTCGATGGCGGTATTGATTTCCCCGGTGCTCAGGCCATGGCGACCCGCCGCGAGCCGGTCCACCTGGATATTGAGCGTGGGCTGGCCGAGCAACGTATACACACTCAGGTCAGTGATCCCCGGCACCTCGCTCATCACCTCCTTGATCTGCTCCGAAGTCGCCTTGAGCTGGTCCAGGTCGTAGCCGAACACCTTGACCGTGTTCTCGCCCTTCACGCCCGAAATCGACTCGGCCACGTTGTCCTGCAGGTACTGGGAGAAATTGAACTCCACGCCGGGGAACTCCTCCTCCAGCTGCGCCCCCAATTCGCGGATCAGGCGCGGCTTGTCCATGCCGGGACGCCAGTGCGCCCGGGCCAGCAAGGGCACATTGAACTCGGCGTTGAAGAAGCCGTTGGAGTCCGTGCCGTCATCGGTGCGGCCCTGTTGCGAGACCACGGTGTCGACCTCGGGCAGCGCCGAGATCTTGCGGCGGATGCGGTTCACCGTGTCATTGCCGGCCTCCAGCGAAATCGAAGACGGCATGGTGGCACGCACCCACAGATTGCCTTCCTCCAGCGTCGGCAGAAATTCCAGCCCCAGTCCGCGGATGCCGATCAGCGAGGCCAGCACCAGCACGGCAGCCCCGGCCACCGTGGTGAACTTGTTCGCCATGGCGGCGCGCAGCGCCGGCAGGTAGATGCGGCGCAGCTTGCGCACAAACCAGGTTTCGCGGTGCTCGGCGTTCTCCGACAGCAGCAATGCGCTCAGCGCCGGAGCCACCGTGAAGGTGGCGATCAGGCCGCCGGCCAGTGCATAGGCATAGGTTTGTGCCATGGGCCCGAAGATATGGCCTTCCACGCCGCTGAGCGTGAACAAGGGCAGGAAACCGGCCAGGATGATGATGGCCGCGAACAGGATGGGCTTGCTCACCTCGGTCGAGGCGCGATAGATAGCAGCCAGCTTGCCGGTAAAGCCGGCGGGCACGGGCGCCAGCGGTGCCTGCGAGTCTCCATGCTCGCCGTCGTTCGCATGGCCCGACAGATGCCGGAAGATGTTCTCCACGATGATCACCGTGGCATCGATGATCAACCCGAAGTCGATCGCCCCCAGCGACAGCAGATTGGCCGACTCGCCTCTGAGCACCATGATGCCGATGGCAAAGAAGAAGGCGAACGGAATGGCCGACGCGACCACCACGGCACTGCGCAGATCGCCCAGAAACAACCACTGCACGCCGAACACCAGCAGCACACCGAACAGAATGTTGAACAGCACCGTCCTGGTGGTGATTGCGATCAGCTCGCTGCGGTCGTAGATGCGTTCGATGCGAACGCCCGGCGGCAGCAGGTCGGATGCGTTGATGCGATCCACTTCGGCTTTCACGCGGGCCATGACCGGCGTGCTCTTCTCGCCGCGGCGCATCAGCACCGTGCCTTGCACGATGTCGTCGTTGTCGTCACGCCCTGCAATGCCGAGACGCGGAAGCTGGCTGACCTTGACCTCACCGATGTCGCTCACCCGCACCGGATTGCCGTTCGACTGCGTGAGCAGCGTATTGCGGATGTCGTCGATATGCTGGATCAGGCCCACGCCGCGCACCACGGCCGACTGCTGACCCACGTTGACGGTCTGGCCTCCCACGTTGACATTGCTGTCATTGAGTTTTTCCACCAGCTCCGACATCGTCAGGCCGAAGGCCGCCAGCTTGCTGGTATCGACCTGGACCTCGAAAACCTTGGTCTTGCCACCCCAGCTCGACACGTCCAGCACGCCGGGCACGGCCCGAAAGCGCCGCTCGACCACCCAGTCCTGCAGCGTGCGCAGATCGAGCACGCTGTAGCCGGGAGGACCCACGAGCTGATAGCGGTACACCTCGCCAATCGGGCTCCAGGGCGAGATCTCGGGCTGCACGCCGTTTTGCAGCGGCGGCAGCTGGGCCAGCAGGTTCAGCACTTTCTGCAGTGCTTCCTCGTAGGTCAGGTCATAGGTGAACTGCAGGCGCACGTCGGACAGGCCAAACAGCGAGATAGAGCGGATGGCGCTCAAATGCTGGGCCGTGGTCAGTCCGGTCTCGACCGGAATGGTGATGTAGCGTTCGATATCCTCGGCCGACTGGCCTTCGTTCTGCGTAATGACCTGCACGGCAGGCGGCACAGGGTCCGGGTAGGCCTCGATGTTCAGCTGGGTGAAGGCAATCACGCCCACTCCCAGCAACACCAGGAACATGGCGATGACCAGGCCCCGCAGTTGCAGGACCGATTTGATGAGTGCGTGGATCATGGCTTACCTGTTGTCTGCTGCAGAAGCCAGCGCGGCTGCGCGGTCGATGAACAGACTGCCCGCTGTGATGACCTGGTTGTCGGGCTGCAGCCCTTCGAGCACCTGCACCCAGCTTCCATTGACCAGGCCGGCCTTGAAGCTGCGCAGCTCGGCGCTGCCGTCGGCATTCAGGATCCAGACACGGGTGGCATCGCCCTCGTGGATCACGGCCTCGCGCGGCACGGCCAGGCTGGGCGCGGTTTCTCCTGTCAGGATGCGCACCTGCGCGAACATTTCGGGCTTGAGCAGGCCGTCGCGGTTGTCCACCACGGCGCGCACAAGCAGGCGGCGGCTGTCGCCGTCCAGCGCGGAGCCCACATAGCTGACCTTGGCACTGAAGGTCCGACCGGGCAGCGTCAGCACCGTGAAGTCCACGGGCTGCTGCAGGCGAACGGCTGCGGCATCGCTTTCGCGCACATAGGCCAGTAGCCAGATCTTGGAGATGTCTCCGATCAGCAGCGGCGCTTCACCATCACCCGAGCCGCCGTCCACGAACTGGCCGGGGCCCACATTGCGTTGCAGCACCACGCCGCCGATGGGGGAGTAGACCGGGGCGTCCGATGAGATGACACCGGTGTTCTCGAATTTCTGGATCTCGGCCCGCGTCTTGCCCAGCAGCTTCAGGCGGCTGCGCACGGCCTGCAGCGCAATCTCGGCCGAGCGCAGGTCGCTTTGTGCGGCAAGCAGGGCTGCACGCGCCTCATCCCAGTCCTTTTTCGATGCGGCTTCGTCCTTGTGCAGGGCGTTGAGCCGGGCCTCCACCGCCGCGCTCAGCTCGAGCTGGGACTTGGCCTTGCGGTAGTCGCCCAGGGCGGCGATGAAGTCTTTTTGCGTCTCGATGGAGTCCGAGGCTTCCACCGATAGCAGCTTCTGCCCGCGCTGCACCTTGTCCCCGGAATTGACCAGCAGCTCGGTCACGCGTCCGCCAAATGGCGAATAAATGCGGGTGAGGCGGTTTTCGTCCAGGGCGATCTTGCCTTCGGTCACCACCTCGGCATGGAACGGCCTGCTCTGCACCTGCTGGACGGTGAAGGCCGCACGCTGCTTTTCGCTGGGATGGAACAGATGCTGACGCGTCTTGGCTGCAGAGGCCTGCGTCGCAGCCGCCGCGGCAGGCATGCGCTTGCTTCCCCCCTGCCACAACAGCACCCCGCCGCCCAGCACCACGCAGGACGCCAGGATGGCCAGAACGGTGGCTTTGGGAGATAAGCGCAAAACAGGGTTGTGGTGATGCTTGTCCATATCAGTCGCTAGTTCCAGAAATATCGGTTCTCATCTGCCGCACGGCAGCCATCCGGCAAGGAAAGGCCCGGAGGCTTGGCTGTCGGGCCGCGTCCTGTCGGTTGTGCCGGTGCTAATCCTTGGATGCCACCGTGTCGGCCCTGGCCTGGTTCCACCAGCCGCCGCCAAGCGCCTGGAAGAGCGCAGCGGTATCGGCCAGCCGGGCTGCCTGGGCCTGTACACGCGCGATCACCGCTTCCTGGTAAGCCTGCTGGCTTGCCGTCAGGGCCAGCGCGTCCACCTCGCCGGCGGCGAGTTGCTTTTGCACCAGCATCAGTGCGCGCTGCGTGGCACGCTCGGTACGCACGGCCGCGTTCAGCGCTTCGGCGTCCGACTTCAATGCATACAGCGTATTGGACACATCCTGGAATGCGGCGATCACCGCCTCCTTGTAGAGCGCCGCAGACTGATCGAAGGCTGCTTGTGCAGCCTGGCGCTCATACATCAGCGTGCCGCCCGCAAACAGCGTCTGACTCATCTCGGCAACGATGCTCCAGAACGGATTGCCTGTCGCAAACATCTGGCCGAAAGCGGCCGCTGCTCCGCCGCGTGCAGCCGTGAGCGAGAACTGCGGCAGCATATTGGCCGTGGCGACACCGATCTGCGCACTGGCTGCCTGCAGCTCGGCCGCCGCCACGCGCACATCGGGACGCTGCTCCACCAGCCGGGAAGGCAGACTCAGCGGCAGCTCCTGCGGCAGCTTCAGCGAATCGATGCTGAACTGATGCTCGGGAGCCTCGGCCGGCAAGCGGCCGATCAACGCAGCCAGGGCGTTGCGCGATTGCTCCAGCTGCTTCTCGAGCTCTGGCAGCTGCTGCTCGCTCTGCGCCAAGGCGGCTTCCACCAGAGCGACATCCAGCCCGGCCACCTGGCCCACTGCCAGCTGGCGCCGCAGAATCTCCAGCGCTCTTGTATTGGCGAGCACAATGGCCCGGGTCGCGGCAATCTGATCGCGCACCGACGCCTGCTCGACAGCAGTCGTCACCACATTCGCAGCCAGCGTCAGATAGGTGGCTTCCAGCTGAAAGCGCTGCGCTTCTGCCGAGGCACGCAGGGCCTCGACCGCACGCCGGTTGCCGCCAAAAACATCGGGCGTGAAGCCGACCGACACCTGCGCCGTATGCAAGGTGAAGGGCGACTCGCCGGCATCCTTCTGGCGACTCGTCGTGTATCCGGCCTGCACCCTGGGCAGGTAGGCACCGCGCTGCGCCTTCACCATGGCCTGAGCCTGACGCAGCGCGGCCTGCGCCGCCGCCACGGTCGGATTGGCCTTGAGCGCCTCCTGCACCAGGGCATCGAGCTCGGGCGACTGGAAGTGCGTCCACCAGCGATCCGGCACATCGACTCCCGCCAGAAACTGCTGCGCCTGCCCGGTGCTTCCGGGCGCAGCGACGGTGGCGGCCGGGAACGCTTCGCGGGTGAACGCCGCATTGGCGGGCGGTGGCGGCCGCTGGAAATCGGGGCCGACCGCGCAGCCTGTCAGCAGCACCGCCCAGACCGGCAAGGCGAGGAGTCGCCGCCCCGTGGGAGCCAAGCTGCTGCTCGTTCTGAATACTATGGGGCTCACTCTGGAAGTGCTCCTTCCCAGTGCCGCAGGCCTGGGACAAAAAAGGTTCTTACGACAGGGCCGGCACCATTGCCAACTCTGCATCCCACTTATGATCGGCAGCTGCCGGGAGAGTCCCCCAACAGTGCCGACCAGGCCAGGACAGACGGTGTTCTGCAGCGCGTGAGGCTGCGTGACTTCGAAGCAGAACACAGCCGATCAGGCGCGGCTCAGGCGTCTGCGCAAAGCAGCAACGCCATGGAATCCACGGGCCTTGTTTCCATCGAAGCGCCATGTTCGATCACCATCCGCATTGGTTGTTTTCCCTCTCCGATGTGACAATCGCGGAAGACTTTTTGACTCTAGCAATCGAAGCTTGATCCAGCCCTTCCCCAAGCTTTCTTGAACCTTTCCGGATGACTTGCCATGCGCCTGCTTTTGATCGAGGACGACCTGGAACTGGCCAATGGCCTGGTGAACAGCCTTGCGCAATCCAACTACGCGGTGGACGCGGTGCACACCGGCCACGCCGCCACAGAGGCCTGCAAGACCACGGCCTATGAATTGCTGATCCTCGACCTGGGACTGCCGGACGAGGACGGCCTCAGCGTGCTGCGCCGTCTGCGCAGACAGGGCGTCGCGGCGCCCGTGATCATCCTCACGGCCAGATACGATCTGCAAGATCGCATCTCCGGCCTGGACGCGGGCGGTGACGACTATCTTCCCAAGCCCTTCGCACTGGGCGAGCTGGAAGCACGCATTCGCGCGCTGCTGCGGCGCGGATCGTCCAGCGGCGCCAGCCTCACGCTGGGATTTGGAGACCTGATGCTGGACCCTGCGGCACGCATCGCCACCGTGCACGATCATGAACTGATGCTCACGGCGCGCGAGATGGCGGTGCTGGAGCTGCTGCTCAGGCGCCAGGGCCGCATCATCAGCAAGCAGCAGATCATCGAGTCGCTCTACACCTGGGCCAGCGACATCAATCCCTCCTCCATCGAGGTCTTCGTGAGCCGCCTGCGGCGCAAGCTGGAGGACGCCGGCGCCGGTGTCGGCATTCGCATGCTGCGCGGATTGGGCTACCGCCTGGAGCAGCAGCCCCGCTCTCAAACCCATGAGTAAGTCGACCCGCTTCAGCCTGCGCAGACGCCTGCTGGTGCGCCTGTTCGGGCCCTTGTCCCTGACCCTGATCTTTGGCGCGCTGGGCACCATCTGGCTGGCCAGGCATATCGCCGCCGTCGTCTACGACCGCTGGCTTTACGACGCCGCCATGACGCTGGCCCAGCAGATCACGCATGACGGCGAGCGCTCCATACTCGACCTGCCCAAGGCGGCCAAGGAGATGTTCGAGTTCGACAGCATCGATGAGATCTCGGAAGAGGTGCGCTCGCTCAAGCATGGCGTCATGCTGCACAACGCCGACTTCCCGCTGCCGCCTAGCGGCCTGGCACTGAACACGCCTTATTTCTACGACGGCAGAATCGGCCCGCGCCAGGTTCGCATCGTGGCGGTGCGCCTGCAATACCCCAACGACGAGTTCCTCATCCAGGTGGCACAGACCCGGCGCAAGCACGATTCCATCATCGAGGAAATCCTGCGTTACGCCGTGCCACTGCTGGCGCTGGTGCTGATGCTGGCAGGTGTCGTGGTGTGGCTTGCCGTGGATTCCGGCCTCAAGGTCATTGATCGGCTCACGCGCAATCTGGATCGCTACGAACCCGAGAAGCTGGCACCGCTGGACAAGACAGAGGGCGTGCCGACAGAACTCGAACCCCTGCTGAACGCCCTGGATCAGCTGATCGCAAGAGTGGCGAACTCGCAGGATGTGCAGCAGCGCTTCATCGCCAACGCAGCCCATCAATTGCGCACGCCGCTCACGACCTTGCAGATACAGGCGGAGCGGGCCGTGCGCGAGCCCGACGAAGCCCGGCGGGCCGAAGCGTTCACGCATATCCTCACCGCCGTGACGCGGGCACGCCATCTCACCCACCAGTTGCTGACGCTGGCGCGCTCCGAGCAATCCACGCCGATGACGCCGGTGGACCTGGCCGCGCTGGCGCGCGACGAACTCGAACGCTGGGCCGATGCGGCCATTGCCCGCCACATCGACCTGGGCTATGAAGGTCCGGACCATGGCGTCTGGGTGCTGGGCACGGCGGTGCTGCTGCGCGAGCTGATCGGCAATCTGGTGGACAACGCCATCCGCTATGGCCAGTCAGGCGGCAGGGTGACCCTGAGCCTGCAGTCATCTCCCATCCTGCTGACCGTGGACGACGACGGCCCCGGCATTCCCGCACAGGAAAGGCCGCTGGTGCTGGAGCGCTTCTATCGCGGCCAGGACGGTCGCGGCGATGGCTGCGGCCTGGGTCTGCCTATCGTCAAGGAAATCGCTGCAAGGCATGGTGCGACGCTGAGGATTCTCGATCATCCGCGAGGCCGGGGAACCTGCATCGAAATCGCGTTTGCGCAGTGAGTCGGCGGGCTGCAGAGCACGGCCTGCGCGCTTGCTGCACGACTCCCGGGTCCGGCGCGCATACAGCGCATGCATGCTGCTGCGGCAGACAACAAAAAACCGGCCGAGGCCGGTTGTTTGTGGCAGCAAGCCAGTAAGGCTTATTCGACCACCTTGGTGATCTTGGTGCCCTGCAGCGATACGCCGGCCTCCAGGCCCGCATTGGTCAGCACATAGCTGGTGACGGGAGCCTGAGCAGTCGTGGTGTCCACGCTGCCGTTGGCGCCAATCCTGCCAGCGGCCACGGTGGCATCGGCGCCCACCGACCAGCCATCGCTATGCAGGAACTTGTCCAGCGCTTCCTGTGTGTTGAACACATAGATCACAGCCTTGGACTGACCACCCGCCTGCCAGCCGATGGAAGCCGCCGTGGTGCTGTAGAAGCCACGGTTCTGACCGCCCACGCGCAGCACGCCGCGGCCGTGCTCGACCCCCACCACAAAGCTGCCGCCAATCACCGACGGGAAGATCAGCACACCCTTGGCGCGTTGCACCATTTCCTTGGATCCTGGTGCGGTCTGGTACAGACGCTCCAGCGCTGCATTGGCACGCGTATTGATCGTCGTGGCATCAGCACGGGGCGCCGCTGCGGTTTCAGGCTTGGTCGTGGTGCAGGCCGTCATGGTCATGGCACCGGCAGCCAGTGCGGCAGCCATCGCAACAGAACGCAGAGAAATTTGACGCATACCTATATCCTTTCATGGGATGAATGTGTAGACACATTTCAGAGGCAGAAGGTCCTGCGGTCCGACATTGATTCGCTTTTGCACATCCCCCCGATGCAAAGCTGTCAGATGCAGGGTTGGCTCGATGCTAGTCGGCAGCCTTGCCGATAAAACTCGGCAGTTACAGCTTGCGCCATTGGCCTACAGAAGACAAGCGCAGGTGTCGAAAAATACCTACAACAAGGACATGCGCCAGGACCGGGCCTGATCTAAGCGCGATCAACCGAGAACACTGAAATAGGCGCTAGCATTGTTGATGTAGCCATAGCTCGGACGACAGGAAGTTCATGAAGTTCTGGAATTATTTTCACCACCCCAAGGCAGCGCTGGTTGTGCTGCGTGTCACGCTGGCCTTGCTCATGCTGCTGCACGGCTGGGCCAAGATTCGCTATGGCATCGGCAGCATCGAGGCCAAGATCGAGAGCCTGGGCGCGCCGGGCTTTCTGGCCTATGCGGTCTATCTGGGCGAAGTGGTCGCCCCCTTGCTGCTGCTGGTGGGCCTGTGGGTGGTGCCGGCAGCCCTGGTGATTGCGGTGAATATGGTGGTGGCATTTGCGCTGATGCACACCCGGCAGATTCTGATGCTCAACAACACCGGCGGCTGGGCGCTGGAGTTGCAGGCTTTTTACTTTGTGAGCGCCCTGGTGGTGGCCATGGCCTATTCCAAAGGCAAATAAGTCATTAAAAACAGGAGCGGCTTGCGCCTGTCATCTCTTGGTTTCAATGCCTTTTCATGCTGAAACCGTGAAATGACGTGCGCAAGCCGCTCTTGTTTTTGCCATGTCTCCCGCTTCGAGAGACTTACGTCCCGCTCAGGAGCCGCGATAAGTGGAGTAGCTCCAGGGGCTGACCAGCAGCGGCACATGGTAGTGCTGCTCCACATTGGCCACGCCGAAGTCCAGGCTCACCTTGTTCAGAAAGCTGGGTTCCGGCAACTGCACGCCACGGGCCTTGAAGTAGGCCGCAACGTCAAAGGTCAGGCGATAGGTGCCGACCTTGAGCGTGTTGTTGTCGAACAGCGGCGCATCGGTACGGCCGTCGTGATTGAGCACCAGGCTCTTGATCAACGTGGCCTTGTCGCCTTCGGTGGAAAACAGCTCGACGGCCATGCCTGCGGCGGGGCAGCCATTCATGGTGTCGAGAACGTGGGTGCTCAGGCCCATGGAAATCTCCTCACAGGCAGTTTGCCACTGCCCTTGGTTGTATCAAACACACGACTTGCGCAAAACGGGTTCAGGCAGGACGTCTGCCTCGGAAGGCAGGCCGTTGTTGCATTCTTGTCTGCGCAAGTCCTAAAACATCTATGCCATCACAAAGTCTGCCCGCGTGCGAGCGCAGCGCTTTGATTTCTAAAGTGTATACAGTTTCTGTACTCCATCAAAGGCTTTTCTGCCTTGACTTTCAGGCACATAGCCAGGTCTGCCCGGTTGGCTTCTTTTCCAGCCTCTATACACTGGTCCGACTCATCAAGCGAACAGGAGACAACGCATGCAATTGCGCACCACCGCCCTGGCAGCCAGCCTGCTCATCGCTCTGACCGGCCTGAGCGCCTGCAGCAGCACCGCAGCACCGGAGGCCGCCCGCATGGACGGCACGGCCCAGGCCAGCGGCAACGATGCCAAGGCCCAGGCCGCAGCGCCAGCCGTCACCCAGACTGCCGCCGCCCAGGCTGCCGCTGCCGCCTACGACTTTGATCTGGATGTCTTTCACCCCGTCATCGCCAAGAACGGCATGGTGGCCTCGGAGCAGGAGCTGGCCACGCAGATCGGCGTGGACATTCTCAAGGCCGGCGGCAATGCCGTCGATGCCGCCGTGGCCGTGGGCTTTGCCCTGGCCGTGGCCCTGCCCAATGCCGGCAATATCGGCGGCGGCGGCTTCATGATGGTGCACGATGCAAAGAGCGGCAAGGACATTGCGCTGGACTTCCGCGAAGTGGCCCCCAGGGGCGCGTCACGCACCATGTACCTGGATGCCGATGGCAAGGTCATAGACGGCAAATCGCTCCACACCCACTACGCCGTGGGCGTGCCCGGCACCGTGGCGGGCATGACGCACGCGCTCTCGCGCTGGGGCAGCATGCCGCTGGCCAGGGTCATGGCGCCGGCGATTGCGCTGGCAGACAAGGGCTATCCCGTCAGCGTCACCCTGGCCAAGACCCTGGAGCAGGAAAAAAAGCAGATGGGCCGCTGGCCGGCCACCCAGGCCGTTTTCTGGAAGAACGGAGCGCCGCTGCAAACCGGCGAGCGGCTGGTGCAAAAGGATCTGGCGCAGTCCCTGCGCCTGATCAGCCAGCAGGGCGCCAAGGCCTTCTATCAGGGAGCGATCGCGCAGAAGATCGCTGCTGAAATGGCGCCGCATGCCAATGCCATCACCCTGCAGGACCTGCGCGATTACAAGGTGGCCGAGCGCGAGCCCGTGCGCGGCAGCTACCGTGGCTACCAGATCGTGACCATGCCTCCGCCCTCTTCAGGCGGCGCGCATCTGATTCAGATTCTGAACATGATGGAGCGCTGGCCCATGAATCAATGGGGCGCCAACAGTGCACAAAGCGTGCACTACATGACCGAGGCCATGAAGCTTGCCTATGCCGACCGCTCGGAATACCTGGGCGACCCGGACTTCGTGAAGATTCCGCTCAAAGGACTGATCTCCAAGAACTATGCTGGCGAACTGGCTGCCAGCATCAAGCCCCAGCAGGCCAGGCCCAGCCAGGACATCCGGCCCGGCCGGCCCCAGGCCTATGAAAGCGACCAGACCACCCACTACTCCGTGATGGACAAGGCCGGCAATGCCGTGGCCGTGACCTATACGCTGAATACCAATTTCGGCAGCGGCATCGTCGCCAGGGGCACGGGCATTCTGCTCAACAACGAGATGGACGATTTCTCGGCAAAGCCCGGTGTGGCCAATGCCTATGGTCTGGTGGGCGGCGATGCGAATGCGGTGCAGGCCGGCAAGCGGCCGCTGTCGTCAATGACGCCGACCCTGGTGCTCAAGGACGGCAAGCCGGTCCTCGTCACCGGCAGTCCGGGCGGAGCGCGAATCATCACCACGGTGCTGCAGCAGATCGTCAATCACATCGACTTCGGCATGAACCCGGCCGAGGCAGCGTCCACGCCGCGCTTTCATCACCAGTGGACGCCTGACGAGCTGCGCGTTGAAAAAGGCTTCAGCCCCGATACGCTGGCCCTGCTCAGGCAGTGGGGCCACAAGGTGGCACTGAAGGCATCCATGGGCCGCTCGCAGACCATCGAGGTCCGTGACGGCCTGCTGCGCGGTGCCTCGGACCCGCGCAATCCCGATGGAAAAACCATGGGGTTCTGACGCTGAACAAAAAAGCCGCGCTCCCCCGAGCGCGGCTTTCACTTGAGGCGGCTGCTGGCCGTATGCGTGGCCAGTGGCCGCCCTCCCCACCTCTCTTTATTCAGCCTTCTGACCGATTTCGAAGTTGGCCTGGATTTCCAGGGCACGCACCATGCCCGAATGATCCCAGGCTGCGCCTCCGTGGGCCACGCAGCTGTTGAACAGTTCCTGTGCCTGTGCCGTGTTGGGCAGAGACACGCCCAGCTGACGTGCGCTGGACAGCGCCAGGTTCAGGTCCTTCTGATGCAAGGCGATGCGGAAGCCGGGATCGAAGGTGCGCTTGATCATGCGTTCGGCATGCACTTCCAGGATCTTGGAAGAGGCAAAGCCGCCCAGCAGGGCTTCACGCACGCGGGCTGGATCGGCACCGGCGCGCGATGCGAACAGCAGGGCTTCGGCCACGGCTTCGATGTTCAGCGCCACGATGATCTGGTTGGCCACCTTGGCCGTCTGGCCGTCGCCGTTGCCTCCCACCAGGGTGATGTTCTTGCCCATCTTGTCGAACAGGGGCTTGACGCGCTCGAAGGCTGCATCGGGGCCGCCGACCATGATGGACAGGGTGCCGTTCTTGGCGCCGACTTCGCCGCCGGAGACGGGAGCGTCCAGGTACTGGGCGCCAGCGGCTTCGATGCGCTTGGCGAAGTCCTTGGTGGCCACGGGCGAGATGGAGGACATGTCGACCACGATCTTGCCGGAGCTGCCCTTGAGGCCAGCTGCCACGCCGTCTTCACCGAACAGCACCTTCTCCACGTCGGGAGTGTCGGGCACCATGATGAAGATGATGTCGGCACGCTCGGCCACACCGCGAGCGGTGGTGCACTGGGTGGCGCTGGTTTCGGCGATGTTGGCAGGCACCTTGCCCACGGTGTTGACGAACAGCTGGTGGCCGGCCGCAATCAGGTGGCCGCACATGGGCGCGCCCATGATGCCCAGACCGATAAAGCCCAGCTTGAGAGACGATGCGTTCATGGTTGTACTCCTCAGTTTTCTTGATACTCAAATTCGGGGGCCGATGGCGCTTTGCGATCAGGCGCCACGGGCCTTTTCATCCGTTCAGGCAGCCACGGCGACCTTGCTCCAGCCGCCGATCTTCTGCAGCCAGCCCAGGCCGGACTCGGTGCCGTTGGCGGGCTTGTATTCGCAGCCGATCCAGCCGTCGTAGCCGATGCGATCCAGGTGTGCGAACAGGAAGGGGTAATTGATCTCGCCGGTGCCGGGTTCGTTGCGACCGGGGTTGTCGGCCAGCTGGATGTGACCGATGCGGTGCAGCTGCTTTTGCATGGTGGCAGCCAGCTCGCCTTCCACGCGCTGGGCATGGTAGATGTCGTACTGCACAAAGGCGTTGGGCGCACCCACTTCGTCCAGGATGGACAGCGCTTCATCCGTGCGGTTCAGGTAGAAGCCGGGGATGTCGAAGGGGTTGATCGGCTCGATCAGCAGGCGGATGTTGGCGGCGCTCAGGGCGGCGGCAGCAAAACGCAGGTTTTCCACGAAAGTGCGGCGCACCACGGCAGCGTCGACACCGGCAGGAACCTTGCCGGCCAGGCAGTTGAGCTGGGGCACACCCAGGGCGTGGGCATAGGTCACGGCCTTGGCCACGCCGGCGCGGAACTCGTCCACGCGCTTGGGGTCGCAGGCAATGCCGCGCTCGCCCGCATCCCAGTCACCAGCGGGCAGGTTGTGCAGAACAATCTTCAGGCCGGTGGCGTCCAGACGCTCCTTGATCTCTTCCACGGTATGAGCGTAGGGGAAGAGAAATTCCACGGCTTCAAAGCCTGCGTTTGCGGCACGCTCAAAACGCTCGAGGAAAGGCACCTCGGTGAACAACATGCTCAGGTTGGCTGCAAAACGGGGCATGATAAAAGTCTCCGGTAATCGTTAATAGTTGCAGGCGCTAGACGCCAAGCAAGGGCCTAAGGCGGCCGCGCCGCCCCTCAGCGAAGGTGTCGTCCCCCTCCCGCGCAGAGAGGGGGAAGCGGCAGAGCCGCTCAGGGGGAGTTTTCCTATCAGTCCAGCAGAGCCAGTGCGCTGGGCGCGTCGGCCTTTTCGGTTGCCAGGTCTTCGAACTCGACCACGTTGTCGATTTCGGCGCCCATGGAGATGTTGGTCACACGCTCCAGGATGCACTCGATCACCACAGGGGTCTTGTGCTCGGCCATCCAGGCTTCGGCCTGCTGCATGGCGGGGGCAAAGTCTTCGGCGCGATGAACGCGAATCGCCTTGCAACCCAGACCTTCAACGACCTTAACATGGTCAACACCGTAGCCGCGGGTCGCATCACCCTCATCCATGTTGATATTGTCGAACGCCAATTGCACGCAATAGTCGATCGAGAAAGCGCGCTGTGCCTGACGGATCAGACCCAGATAGCTGTTGTTCACCAGCACGTGAACATAGGGCAGCTTGAACTGCGCGCCCACGGCCAGCTCTTCGATCATGAACTGGAAGTCGTAGTCGCCGGACAGCGCCACGATCTTGCGCTGGGGATCGGCCACGCGCACGCCCAGAGCGGCGGGAGTGGTCCAGCCCAGAGGGCCGGCCTGGCCGCAGTTGATCCAGTTGCGGGGCTTGTACACGTGCAGGAACTGGGCACCGGCGATCTGCGACAGACCGATGGTGGACACATAGGTGGTGTCGCGGTCCAGCGAGTTGTTCATGCACTGGTAGACGCGCTGGGGCTTCATCGGCACGTTGTCGAAGTTGGTCTTGCGCAGGTACTCGACGCTGTTCTTGCGACCCTGGCACTCGGCCACCCAGGCCTTGCGGCACTTGAGCTTGCCGGCAGCCTTCCACTCCTTGGCGACGGCAACGAATTGCTCCAGAGCCGCCTTGGCGTCGGAGACGATGCCGTAGTCAGGCGCGAACACGCGGCCGATCTGCGTGGGCTCGATGTCCACGTGGATGAACTTGCGGCCCTTGGTGTAGACCTCGACCGAGCCGGTGTGGCGGTTGGCCCAGCGGTTGCCGATGCCGAACACGAAGTCCGAAGCCAGCATGTTGGCATTGCCGTAGCGGTGGCTGGTCTGCAGACCGCACATGCCGACCATCAGGGGGTGGTCGTCAGGGATGGTGCCCCAACCCATCAGCGTGGGGATCACGGGCACGTTCAGTATCTCGGCCAGCTCGACCATCAGGCCGGAGGCATCGGCGTTGATCACACCGCCGCCGGAGACCAGCAGGGGACGCTCGGATTCGTTGAGCATCTCGATGGCCTTCTCGGCCTGCTTGCGCGAAGCAGCTGGCTTGTAGGCAGGCAGGGGCTCGTAGGTGTCGATGTCGAATTCGATCTCGGCCAGTTGCACGTCGATGGGCAGATCGATCAGCACGGGGCCGGGACGGCCGGAGCGCATCAGGTGGAAAGCCTGCTGGAAGGCACGTGGCACCTGGGCGGGTTCCAGCACGGTGGTGGCCCACTTGGTCACGGGCTTGGCGATGGAGGCAATGTCCACGGCCTGGAAGTCTTCCTTGTGCAGACGCGAGCGGGGAGCCTGGCCGGTGATGCACAGGATTGGAATGGAGTCGGCGCTGGCCGAGTACAGACCAGTGATCATGTCGGTGCCGGCGGGGCCGCTGGTGCCGATACACACGCCGATATTGCCGGCCACCGCACGGGTGTAGCCTTCGGCCATGTGGCTCGCGCCTTCCACGTGACGGGCCAGAATGTGACCGATGCCGCCGTGGTTCTTCATTGCAGCGTACAGCGGGTTGATGGCCGCGCCGGGCACACCAAACGTCACGGTTACACCTTCTTTTTCGAGCACCAGGACTGCGGCGTCGATTGCTTTCATTTTGGCCATGAGGGTCTCCTAAAAACTTGGTTGAACTTTAGTCAAGACCTTTGCTTGCTGGAAGGCGCTCTCAGACCATAAAATTTATTCCACCCAAGAATAAATAGGAGACAAATCCATGGACAGACTCGACGCGATGCACATGTTTGTGCGCGTGGTGGAGACCGGCAGCTTCACCAAGGTCGCACAGGAATTCGCCACCACCCAGCCCACCGTCACCAAGCAGGTAGCGGCCATGGAGGCGCGCCTCAAGGTGCGCCTGCTCAACCGCAACACGCGCGGCGTGAGCCTGACCGAGGCCGGCGCGCTGTACTACGAAAAGTGCAAGATCATCGTCAGCGACGTGGCCGAGGCGGAGAACGTGGTCAAGGTGCGCCAGACCCAGGTCCAGGGTCAGCTGCGCATCGGTAGCTCGGTGGCCTTCGGACGCCGCGTACTCATTCCGCTGGCCATGGATTTCATGAAGCACAACCCGCAGGTGCAGGTCGATCTGAGCTTCGAGGACCGCTACACCGATCTGGTGGCCAACGGCATCGACGTGGCGCTGCGCCTGGGCAAGCTGGCCGACTCTTCACTGGGCGCGCGCATGCTGGGCGTCAATCCCTGGGTGCTGGTGGCCTCCAACACCTATCTGCGCAAGCACGGCACGCCGCGCCGCCCCTCGGACCTCAAGGAGCATTCCACACTGATCTACAGCAGCGTGCAGGGCAACGATATCTGGCGCCTGCGCAATGCCAGCGGCGAGCCGGTGTCGATTCCGGTCACCGGGCGGCTGCGCTCCAACAATCTCTCGGCCCTGCTGGCCGCTGCCCGCTCGCACATGGGCATTGCGGCCCTGCCGCGCTACGTGGCCCAGGACTCGCTCAAGGACGGTCGCGTGGTGGAAGTGCTCAAGACCTGCCGCCTGCCCGAGCAGGAGATCCACGCCGTCTACCCCTCGCCGCGTCTGGTGCCGCAGAAGGTGCAGTCCTTCATCGCCTTCCTTCAGGGAAAGTTCGACGATGCCTGGTGGGAGGATCTGCCACGCGGCGGGTGATTGCATATTGATTCTGCAAAAGAATCAATCCCTGCACATTGCTATCGAAAAAAAAGCAGCTACCGCCCTCTGGTTGCCAATTTCATTATCGATAGAGCCTGAAATCCTTGATGATCAGGCGCAAGCTGCTATCGATACAGCGGATCAGAGCACCAGGATGGCGCGGAAGTCGTTGACATTGGTGTGCGTGGGGCCGGTGATCACCAGATCGCCCAGTGCCGAAAAATAGCCATAGGCATCGTTGCGATCCAGGTGATCGCTGATGCGCAGGTTCAGCTCTGCCGCGCGCTTGAGCGTGCAGGGAGAGACACGGGCTCCCGCGTTGTCCTCGACACCGTCGATGCCGTCGGTATCCGCGGCCAGCGCCCAGACCTTTTCCTGACCCTGCAGGGCCTGGGCCAGACCCAGGCAGAACTCGCCGGCACGCCCACCGCGCCCCTTGGCCGCACCGGGTTGACGCGGGCGGATGGTCACCGTGGTTTCGCCACCCGAGAGAATCACGCAGGGCTTGGCAAAAGGCTGGTCATGCCTGGCCACGGCACGCGCCAGCGCTGCATGGACCTTGCCCACCTCGCGCGACTCGCCCTCCATCTCGTCGGACAGCACATGCACGGCAATGCCTGCCGCGCGGGCAGCGGCTGCCGCCGCTTCCAGCGACTGCTGGGGCGTGGCGATCAGATGTACCTCATGGCCTTCGAAGCGGGCATCGCCAGGCTTGGGCGTCTCCAGCTCGCCGGCTTGCAGCGCAGCGCGCACGGACTCGGGAATGCCGATCTGGTAGCGGTCCAGGATGGCCAGTGCGTCGGCACAGGTCGACGCGTCCGGCACCGTCGGTCCGCTGGCGATCACCGAAGGATCGTCGCCGGGCACATCGCTGATGGTCAGCGTCACCACCTTGGCAGGATGGCAGGCGGCTGCCAGACGGCCGCCCTTGATGCGCGAGAGATGCTTGCGCACGCAGTTCATCTCGCCAATCGCCGCGCCGCTCTCCAGCAGCGCCTTGTTGATGCGCTGCTTCTCGGCCAGGTCGATGCCTTCGGCGGGCAATGTCAACAGGGAAGAGCCGCCGCCGGAGATCAGGCAGATCACCAGATCGTCGGCGGTCAGCCCCTCGGTCAGCGCCAGAATGCGCTCGGCCGCAGCCAGACCGGCCGCATCCGGCACGGGGTGGGCAGCTTCCACCACCTCCAGGCGCTGGGCCAGCCCTTCGGGGCGTGGGGGAATGTGCGCGTAGCGCGTCACCACCAGACCCGACAGCGGGGCATCCTGCGGCCACAGAGCTTCCAGCGCCTGCGCCATGGAGCCACCGGCCTTGCCAGCGCCCAGCACCAGCGTGCGCCCCTTGGGCGGCTTGGGCAGATGACGCGCCAGACCCTCGATGGGCAGGGCATTGCGCACCGCCACGTCATACAGATGACGCAGAAAGCCAGCCGGGTCTTGCTGGGGAACAGGCGTTGCCGCGGCCTGCGCGCGCGAGGATGTATTCTGTGCTTGCATAGCTGCGCATTGTGCATTCGGGCTTTTTTCCCTTACAGAGGGCCCCCAGTCACAACACTGCTGATCTTTGCAATACCAATGTTGCAAGCCCTTGCTCCCATTGGGTTTGCGCGCTTGCGCACAGCTTTCTGCGCCTGAACATCGATACAAACACCATGTTTGGTGAACAGAAACTGTATACAAAACTTGTCTTCAACCGCTATGATGGATTTATGGAAACTTCCACCACCAGTTTCATTGTCGAAAGCCTGACCAAGGCCATCGTCGAGCATCGCCTGATGCCCGGCACCAAGCTGGCCGAGCAAAAGTTGGCCGACCACTTTGGAGTTTCCCGCACCCTGGTGCGCCAGGCCCTGTTCCAGCTTTCGCAGAACCGTCTCATCCGGCTCGAGCCCGCCCGCGGCGCCTTTGTGGCCACGCCTTCGGTGGACGAGGCGCGCCAGGTGTTTGCCGTGCGCCGCATGCTCGAGGCCGAGATGGTGCGCAGCTTTGTCAAGCAAAGCAGCGCCGCCAAGATTCGCGCCCTCAAGCAGCATGTGGCGGCCGAGAAGAAGGCCATGGAAGCCAATGACGTGGGCCAGCGCACCGAGCTGCTGGGCGACTTCCACGTGCGCATGGCCGAGCTCATGGGCAACGAGGTGCTGGCACAGCTGCTGGGCGAGCTGATTTCCCGCTGCGCATTGATCACCCTGATGTACCAGTCTGCATCGGCGGCCGAGCATTCGCACGAAGAACATGCCGACATCGTGACCGCGCTGGCTGCGGGCGATGCCGAACATGCGGTGCAGCTGATGCAGCTGCACCTGGACCACGTGGAAGCAGGCCTGACCTTCGACCGCGATTTGCCAACGAACGATCTGTCGATGGCACTTTCATCCGTATCCCTATGACTTACGATTCCACCGCCTCCTATCCACGCGACCTGATTGGCTACGGCCGCAACACGCCCCATCCCGAATGGCCCGGCAAAGCCCGCGTGGCCGTTCAGTTCGTGCTGAACTACGAAGAAGGCGGTGAGAACCATATCCTGCATGGCGACCCCGGCAGTGAACAGTTTCTGTCGGAGATGTTCAATCCCGCCAGCTACCCGGACCGTCACATGAGCATGGACGGCATCTATGAATACGGCTCGCGCGCCGGCGTGTGGCGCATTCTCAAGGAGTTCGAGAAGCGCGGTCTGCCGCTGACCGTGTTCGGCGTGGCCACGGCGCTGCAAAAGCATCGCGAGCTGGCCCAGGCCTTTGACGAACTCGGTCACGAAGTGGCCTGCCACGGCCTGAAGTGGATTCACTACCAGAACGTGCCCGAGGAGATCGAGCGCGCCCACATGCAGCAATGCGTGAACATCTTTGAAGAGCTGTACGGCGCGGGCGGCGACCATGGCCTGGGCTGGTACACCGGCCGCGACAGCCCCAACAGCCACCGCCTGGTGGCCGATGCCGGTCGCTTTACCTACGACAGCGATTACTACGGAGACGACCTGCCCTTCTGGATGAAGGTCGCCAAGAGCGACGGCACAACGCACAACCAGCTCATCGTTCCCTACACGCTGGACGTGAACGATATGCGCTTTGCGCTGCCCCAGGGCTACTCGCATGCCGATCCGTTCTTCCAGTACATGAAGGACACATTCGATGTCCTGTACGCCGAGGGCAATGCCAGCGGCGACAACGCCCCCAAGATGATGAGCATCGGCATGCACTGCCGACTGCTGGGCCGTCCCGGCCGAATTACAGCGCTGCAGCGCTTCCTCGACCACATCCAGAAGCACGACAACGTGTGGGTGTGCCGCCGTATTGATTTGGCTCGTCACTGGGCCGAGCGTTTCCCTTGCAAGGATTGATTGCGACATGGCTTTGACCCTGGAACAACTGAATGCCGCCGATGCGGCAACCGCCACCGACCTGCTCGATGGCCTGTACGAGCACTCGCCCTGGATTGCCGCCAAGGCGCTGGAGCAGCGTCCCTTCAAGTCCATGGCGCATATCAAGCACGCCATGGCCAAGGTGCTGGCCGAGTCCAGCGAGCAGGCCCAGCTCGATCTGATCCGCGCTCACCCGGAGCTGGCCGGCAAGCAGATGGAGACCAACACGCTCACCGCGGAGTCGACGAATGAGCAGAAGAAGGCTGGCCTCACAAACTGCACGCCCGAAGAGCTGGAGCACATCCGCAAGCTCAACGCCGAATATGGCAAGCGCTTCGGCTTCCCCTTCATCCTGGCCGTGCGCGGCGCGCGCGGTCTGGGTCTGAGCAAGGCGGAAATCATCTCGACCTTCGAGCGTCGCATGTTCAACCATCCGGCCTACGAACAGGCCGAGGCACTGCGCAACATCCACCGCATCGCCGAGATCCGCCTGAACGACAAGTTCGGCTACGAGCCCGTCGAAGGCAACGAAGTCTGGGACTGGCAGGAACGCCTGTCCACCAACAGCGACCCCGGCTACGCCGAAAAAGGCCAGTTGACGGTGACTTATCTGACCGACGCCCACCGCGCCTGCGCCCAGCGCATCAGCCACTGGATGCGCGAGATCGGCTTCGACGAGGTCGAGATCGATGCCGTGGGCAATGTGGTGGGCCGCTACAAGGCCGCCACCGAAGGCGCCAAGACCCTGCTGACCGGCAGCCACTACGACACCGTGCGCAATGGCGGCAAGTACGACGGCCGCCTGGGCATCTTTGTGCCCATGGCCTGCGTCAAGCAACTGGCCCAGCAAGGCAAGCGTCTGCCCTTCAACATCGAAGTGGTGGGTTTCTCGGAAGAGGAAGGCCAGCGCTACAAGGCCACCTTCCTGGGCTCTGGCGCCCTGGTGGGCGACTTCAAGCAGGAATGGCTGGAGCAAAAAGACGCCGACGGCATCACGCTGCGCGAAGCCATGCTGCATGCCGGCCTGTGCATCGACGACATCCCCAAACTGGAGCGCGACCCCGCCAAGTACCTGGGCTTTGTGGAAGTGCACATCGAGCAGGGCCCCGTGCTCAACGAGCTGGACATTCCCCTGGGCATCGTCACCTCCATCAACGGCAGCGCCCGCTATGTCTGCGAATTCATCGGCATGGCCAGCCACGCCGGCACCACGCCCATGGACCGCCGCCGCGACGCCGCAGCCGGCGTGGCCGAGCTGTCGCTGTACATCGAAAAGCGCGCCGGCCAGGATGGCGACAGCGTAGCCACCATCGGCCAGCTGAACGTGCCCTCGGGCTCGGTCAACGTGGTTCCCGGTCGCTGCCAGTTCTCGCTCGATCTGCGTGCCCCCACCAACGAGCAGCGCGACTCCATGATCAACGACATCATGGCCGAGATGGCAGCGATCGCCGAACGCCGCGGCCTGCGCTACAGCACCGATCTGTCCATGAAGGCAGCGGCTGCGCCCAGCGCTCCCGAATGGCAGAAACGCTGGGAAAACGCTGTCGACGCACTGGGCGTGCCCCTGTTCCGCATGCCCAGCGGCGCCGGTCACGACGCCATGAAGCTGCACGAAATCATGCCCCAGGCCATGTTGTTCGTGCGCGGCATGAACGCCGGCATCAGCCACAACCCGCTGGAGGCTTCCACCTCCGACGACATGCAACTGTCCGTGGATGCCTTCACCCACCTCCTCCACCAACTGGCTCAAGAACAGCAATGACCAATATGAATCAAGACAAGCAAGCCACCTACGCCGCCATCGATGCATGGATTGACGAGCACTTCGACGAAGAAGTGAAGTTTCTGCAGGCCATGGTGCAAGTGCCCACGGACACGCCTCCCGGCAACAATGCACCCCACGCCGAACGTACTGCCGAGCTGATCAAGGGCTTTGGCTTCGACGCCGAAAAGCACGTCGTGCCCGAAGCCGACGTCAAGGCCTACGGCATGGAATCCATCACCAACCTGATCGTGCGCCGCCCCTACGGTGACGGTGGCCGCACCATCGCCCTGAACGCCCACGGCGACGTGGTGCCTCCGGGCGAAGGCTGGACCAAGGACCCCTACGGCGCCGAGATCGAAGACGGCAAGCTCTATGGCCGCGCCGCTGCCGTGAGCAAGAGCGACTTCGCCTCCTTCACCTTTGCCGTGCGTGCTCTGGAAGCCGTGGCCAAGCCCTCCAAGGGCGCCGTGGAACTGCACTACACCTATGACGAAGAGTTCGGCGGCATCATGGGCCCCGGCTGGCTGCTGGAAAAGGGCCTGACCAAGCCCGACCTGATGATCGCTGCAGGCTTCAGCTACGAAGTCGTGACCGCTCACAACGGCTGCCTGCAGATGGAAATCACCGTGCAGGGCAAGATGGCTCACGCCGCCGTGCCCCACACCGGCGTGGACGCGCTGCAAGCCACTGCGGTACTGCTCACGGCTCTGTACGCCGAGAACGTGAAGTACAAGCAGGTCACTTCCAAGGTGCCCGGCATCAAGCACCCCTACCTGAACATCGGCCGCATCGACGGCGGCACCAACACCAATGTGGTGCCCGGCAAGGTCATGCTCAAGATCGACCGCCGCATGATTCCTGAAGAGAATCCCGTGGAAGTCGAAGCCAGCATCCGTGCTGTCATCGCCAAGGCTATCGCCGACTTCAACACCCAGGGCGGCTACACCGGTGAAGACGCCGTGCGCGTGGACATCAAGCGCCTGCTGCTGGCCAATGCCATGACGCCCCTGGACGGCAACAAGCCTCTGGTCGACGCCATCCAGGCCCACGGCGAAGCCGTCTTCGGCGAAAAGCCTCCCGCAGTGGGCACGCCTCTGTACACCGACGTGCGCCTGTACGTCGAGCGCGGCATCCCCGGCGTGATCTACGGCGCCGGCCCTCGCACCGTGCTGGAATCGCATGCCAAGCGCTCCGACGAGCGCCTGGTGCTGGAAGACCTGCGCCGTGCCACCAAGGTGGTGGCCCGTTCGCTGGTGGACCTGACTGCCTGAGCACCCACTACCGTTTGAACGCCTAGCCTTCTCCGGACTGGATGGAGGTTTTTCAAGGAGCCTGGATTCATCCAGGCTCTTTTTTTAGGTGCGCGCCGCCAGCAGGCTGGCGGGCATTTCCTCAGCATGGCTGAGGTCCACATGTCTGGCGAGAAAATCCAGCACTGCCCGCGTTCTCACCGGCAACTGGCCGGGCTTGCCCACATACACGGCATGGATGGGCTGCAGATCTCCGGGATTGAAGTCTTCGAGCAGCGCCTGCAGCCTGCCCGCGTGCAGATCCTCCCAGGCGTGATAGAGCGACAGCCGCGCCAAGCCCGCCCCGGCCTTGGCCAGGTTGGCCATGGCTTCACCATCATTGACGCGCAACACCTCCCCCATGCTCACCGTTACCGCCTTGCCCGCCACCACAAACGGCCAGTGCGGAATGGCCCGCGGGTAGTTCCAGCCAATGCGCACATGGCCTGCCAGCTCGTCGGGATGGGCCGGCCTGCCAAAGCGCTGCAGATAGTCGGGCGAGGCCACGATCACCTGGCGCGTGTGACCCAGCTTGCGCGCCACCATGTCCGAAGACGGCAGCTCTCCCCAGCGCAGGGCGATATCGGCACGGGCCGCTATCAGGTCCACAACGTGATCGGTAAAGCTGAGATCCAGCTGCAGGCCCGGCCAGGTCCGCATCAGCGGGCCGACCAGCGGCACCAGCAGGCGATTGCCGGTGGAGGAGCTGGCATTGATGCGCACCACGCCGGTGGGCTGGCCCTGCCGGGTGACCGAGGACTCCAGCGCCAGCCAGTCCGCCAACAATGGCCGGCCCTGCTCCAGCAACTGCTCGCCCTCCGCCGTCAGCTCCAGGCGCCGGGTGCTGCGACGCAGCAGTTGCACGCCCAGCCGGGTCTCGAGCCGGGCCACGATCTTGCTGACCGCCGACGGCGAGACCTCTCGCAGGCGCGCTGCCGCCGAGAAGCTGCCCTGCTGGGCCACCAGCACAAAGGTCTGCAGCTCCACAAAGCGGTCCGATCCCTGCTCCTGAGCGGTTGGCATAGCAATCGATTTCTTCATGAATCACATCATAGAGATGCGATTTATTCCGCACAGGAACAAATGCTTGTCCGCGCCAAGGGCTAGCGCACCTCCTGCCGCAGGTTCACAGTTCAGCCCTTCGCGGATTTTTCACAAGGACGGTTCTTCATGCCTGCAGCATTGCTTGCGCTGGCCGCCGGTGCCTTCGGCATCGGCACCACGGAATTCATCATCATGGGCCTGCTGACCCAGGTCAGCCAGGATCTTCATATCTCCATCCCCACGGCGGGCACACTGATCTCGGGCTATGCCGTAGGCGTCGCAGTGGGCGCCCCTGTGCTCACGCTGGCCTCGCGCCGCTGGCCACGCAAGCTGCTGCTGCTGAGCCTGATGCTGCTGTTCATCGCCGGCAATGCCGCCGCCGCCCTGGCACCCAGCTATGGCTGGCTGCTGGCAGCACGCGTGCTGACCTCTCTGACCCACGGCACGTTCTTCGGCGTGGGGGCGGTCGTCGCCACGCAACTGGTGGCACCCGAGAAGAAAGCCTCGGCCATTGCACTGATGTTTTCCGGCCTGACCCTGGCCACGCTGCTGGGCGTTCCCTTCGGCACCTGGATCGGCCAGCACTGGGGCTGGCGCATGGCATTTGCCAGCGTCAGTGGCATCGGCGTGATCGCGCTGCTGATTCTGCTGCGCCATGTGCCACGCGCACTCAGCATGCCCAGCCCTCAGGGCCTGACGCAGGAGCTGGCCGTGCTGCGCAATCGCGCCATGTGGCGCGGCCTGTTGTTGACGGTGATCGGCTTTGCTGGCGTCTTCACCCTCTACACCTATATAGAGCCGCTGCTGACCCAGATCACGGGAATGGACAACCGCATGATCGCCTTCACCCTGCTGCTGTTCGGCGCGGGCCTGGCCCTGGGCAACCATGCGGGCGGCAAACTGGCCGACCGCTTTGGCGTGCAGCGCGCGCTGTGGGTGTCGCTGGCCGCCTTGATGCTGGTGCTGATCGCGGGCCGCTGGATGTTTGCGAGCACGCCCCTGGCGATTGCCTTTGTGCTGCTGCTAGGCATTGCCGCCTTTGCCACCGTGGCGCCGCTGCAGATGGGCGTGCTGCAATCTGCGGGCGAGGCCGGCATGAATCTGGCATCCAGCCTCAATATCGCGGCCTTCAATCTGGGCAATGCCCTGGGTGCCTGGCTGGGTGGAGCGGTGATCGCGCAGGGCCTGAGCCTGACTTCGCTGGCCTGGGCTGCCGCTCTGCCTGCGGCCGCAGCGCTGCTCATGGCCAGCCTGGCGCCACACCGGGCCAGTTCCGGCCAGTCACCAGCCATGGCAGCAGGCATGCATTAAAGGCAGCGCGGCAAGGCTGAATCAAACGATAGCTGCCCGGCAGCCGCTGCAGCGCATTCCACACCCAAGGCGACCTCGAGGTCGCCTTTTTTGCGTGCGCACCACTTCGGCATGGTTCTTGCACCGCTTTGGCTCCTGTTGCAGCGCAGAGCCTCTTGGCGGTCATCCATGCACGCTTTTGCACGGAGGTGCACCAATTCCGGGCTCGATGCCTTTTTTTGCACCTTCCTCAACGCTAATGCATGCGAACGATCCTCGCCTGGCAGCCCGCTTTCTTTCACTAGATGTTTCAAGACCCGAAACCTGCGCGCGCATAACCGGAGCCAGATCCGCGCCGATTGCAAATCGCGCAAGATTTGCTATGAAAAACAAAGCACCTACCGCTTGATATCAAAAGGTTTCAATATGTTTTATTCTGAAAATTAGAAAAACAAAGCGTCAGAAGCTACATATTTGATAGCAATCGGTAATTACCTTAGATGGTTATGCGCGGAAAACATAACCATTGACATCCCATCCAGAAACTGAAATTTGAGCAGGGTTTACCGCTAGATGCTGTGCGTTATGAGCTGTATACACTTTTTGTATGGATTGCATGCCGTTCGCGAATCGCATGCCAACCTGAAGCCAATATAGAGTGAGGAGACATGTTTTTATGACATCCCAAGTGCATCCCGTCGATGAGGTTCTGCCATTCGGCAAGCTCACCGCCTTAGGTCTGCAGCACGTTCTGGTCATGTATGCCGGCGCCGTTGCCGTGCCGCTGATCGTGGGCCGTGCCCTGAACCTGCCTCCGGAGCAGGTCGCGCACCTGATTTCTGCCGACCTGTTCGTCTGCGGCCTGGTCACCCTGATCCAGGCCATGGGCGCAACCCAGTGGTTCGGCATCAAGCTGCCCGTGATGATGGGCGTGACCTTTGCCAGCGTGGCCCCCATGGTGTCCATGGCACAGAGCACCGGCGGCAATGCCGGCGCAGGCCTGATCTTTGGCTCGGTGATAGGCGCGGGGGTGATCTCCATCCTCATTGCGCCGCTCATCAGCCGCATGCTGCGCTTCTTCCCACCGGTCGTGACCGGCACCATCATCGCCGTCATCGGCATCAGCCTGATGCGTGTGGGCATCAACTGGATCTTCGGCAACCCCGTAGGCCCGACCGCCCCTTCCGTACCCAACCCCGAGCATCTGAAGTGGCTGGCCGAAGCCCAGGCCATGGCCGGCGCCCCCGGCTCCTCGCTGCCCGCCATTCCCAAGGGATTCTCGGTGCTGCCCACCATGCCCAACCCCAAGTACGCCGATCTGCAAGGCGCGGCGGTCTCGGGCATCGTGCTGCTGTCCATCCTGCTGATTGCACGCTTTGCCAAGGGCTTCCTGGCCAATATCTCGGTGCTGATGGGCATCCTGATCGGCGGCGTGATCTCCGTGGCCATGGGTCTGATGAACTTCGAGAAGGTCGCCAAGGCCGAGTGGTTCACGCTGGTGCTGCCCTTCCAGATCGCCATGCCCGTCTTCGACCCCATCCTGATCCTGACCATGAGTCTGGTGATGGTCGTGGTGATGATCGAGTCCACCGGCATGTTCCTGGCCCTGGGCGACATGGCCAAGCGCGACATCACGCAGGATGAGCTGACCCGCGGTCTGCGCACCGACGGTCTGGGCACCCTGATCGGCGGCATCTTCAACACCTTCCCCTACACCAGCTTCTCGCAGAACGTGGGTCTGGTGGCCGTGACCGGCGTGCTCAGCCGCTGGGTCTGCGTGGCCGGCGGCGTGATCCTCATCGTCCTGGGTGTGCTGCCCAAGATGGGCGCGCTGATCGAATCCCTGCCCACCGTGGTGCTGGGCGGCGCAGGTCTGGTGATGTTCGGCATGGTGGCTTCCACCGGCATCCGCATCCTGGCCAATGTGGATTTCCGCAACAACAAGAACAACGCCATGATCGTGGCAGTGTCTATCGGCGTGGGCATGATTCCTCTGGTTGCCCCTAATTTCCGTCAGTGGATGCCCCATTCCATCCATCCACTGATTGAATCCGGTATCCTGCTGTCCTCGATTACCGCCGTGGCATTGAATCTTTTCTTTAACGGAGCCGCCAAAGACAACAGCGCTGCCATCAACGCAGCACGTGAGGCTGACGCTCACTAAACGCCAGTCCTGAAGCGAACGCTGGCTTACCGGCCAGCCCAAGCCCCCTGCCGCCCCACAGTGCGCCAGGGGGTTTGTTGTCGATACAGTTGAAGCAAAACAGACCTGACTCAAAATGCTTCTTGCCATCCGGTAAGCTCCGAGAAGCAACTTGCTGATAAAAATTTCGTATGACACAAAACCTGTCCTCCGCCGAACAAGCCCTGCGCGATGCGGCCCGCGAATACCACCGCAGCCCCGTCAAAGGCAAGATTTCCGTCACCCCTACCAAGCCCCTGTCCAACCAGCGTGACCTGTCCCTGGCCTACTCGCCGGGCGTGGCCTATCCCTGCCTGGACATCGAGGCAGACCCTTCGACCGCAGCCGAGTACACCTCGCGCGGCAACCTGGTCGGCGTGATCACCAACGGCACCGCGGTGCTGGGTCTGGGCGATATCGGCCCGCTGGCTTCCAAGCCCGTGATGGAAGGCAAGGGTTGCCTGTTCAAGAAGTTTGCCGGCGTGGACGTGTTCGACATCGAATTGGCCGAGCGCGATCCCGACAAGCTGATCGACATCATTGCCTCGATGGAGCCCACCCTGGGCGGCATCAACCTGGAAGACATCAAGGCTCCCGAGTGCTTCTACATCGAGCAGGAGCTGTCCAAGCGCATGAACATTCCGGTGTTCCATGACGACCAGCACGGCACGGCCATCATCTCCAGCGCTGCCTTGCTCAATGGCCTGGAACTGGTGGGCAAGGACATCGGCACCGTCAAGGTGGCCGTCTCCGGCGCCGGCGCGGCAGCCATTGCCTGCGTCGACGTGATGGTGGGCCTGGGCATCAAGCGCTCCAATGTCTACATGGTGGACTCCAAGGGCGTGATCTATGAAGGCCGCCCCGGTGGTCTGGATGCCTCCAAGCAGCGCTATGCTCAGAACACCGAAGCCCGCACCCTGGCCGACGTGGTCGACGGCGCCGACGTGTTCCTGGGCTGCTCGGCTCCCGGCGTGCTGACTGCCGACATGGTCAAGACCATGGCCGACAAGCCCATCATCCTGGCCCTGGCCAACCCCGAGCCCGAAATCCGTCCCGAGCTGGCCAAGGCCATCCGCCCGGACTGCATCGTGGCCACCGGCCGCTCCGACTATCCCAACCAGGTCAACAACGTCCTGTGCTTCCCCTACATCTTCCGTGGCGCGCTGGACTGCGGCGCCACCAAGATCACCGAAGCCATGAAACTGGCCTGCGTGCGTGAAATCGCCGCTCTGGCCAAGCAGGACGTCAGCGACGAAGTCGCCGCCGCCTACCAGGGCAAGGAGCTGACCTTCGGCCCCGACTACCTGATCCCCACGCCCTTCGATACGCGCCTGATCCTGCGCATCGCTCCCGCCGTGGCCCAGGCTGCCGCCGAATCCGGTGTCGCCACCCGCCCCATCGAAGACATCGCCGCCTACCGCGAAAGCCTGACGCGCTTTGTCTACCAGACCAGCATGTTCATGCGCCCCGTGTTTGCGGCCGCCAAGGCCAATCTGCAGCGCGTGGCCTATGCCGAAGGTGAAGACGACCGCGTGCTGCGCGCCGTGCAGGTTGCCGTGGACGACGGCCTGGCCAAGCCCATCCTGATCGGTCGCCCTGCCGTCATCGAAGCCCGCATTGCCAAGGCCGGCCTGCGCATGCAACTGGGCAAGGACGTGGAAATCTGCAACCCCGAAGACGATCCCCGCTTCCGTCAGTACTGGGAGACCTATCACAAGCTGATGGGCCGCAACGGCGTCACTCCCGAAGCCGCCAAGGCCGCCGTGCGCCGCTCCAACACCCTGATCGCCGCCCTGATGGTGCACCTGGGTGATGCCGACGCCATGCTGTGCGGTCTGGTCGGTCGCTTCGACAGCCACCTGGCCCATCTGGAAGACGTGCTGGGCCTGAAGAAGGGTGCCAACGAGTTCGCCACCGTGAACGCCGTCATGCTGGAATCCGGCACGCTGTTCGTGGCCGACACCTACATCAACGACGCCCCCAGCGCCGAAGAACTGGCCGAGATCGCCAAGATGGCTGCCGACGAAGTGGCCCGCTTCGGACTGCCTCCCAAGGTCGCCTTCCTCTCGCACAGCAACTACGGCTCGTCCACACGCGGCTCGGCCCGCAAGATGCGCGCTGCACGCGATCTGTTCGCCGCCGCCAACCCCGGCATCGAATGCGATGGCGAAATGCACGGCGATGCGGCCCTGGACGCCAACGTGCGCAGCCACTCCCTGCTCGAGTCCTCGCTGACCGGCGCGGCCAACGTGCTGATCTGCCCCAACCTCGACGCCGCGAACATCCTGTTCAACGTGCTCAAGACCACTGGCGGCCATGGCACCACCATCGGCCCCATCCTGATGGGCTGCTCGGCTTCCGCCCATGTGCTGACGCCCTCCTCCACCGTGCGCCGCGTGGTCAACATGACCGCTCTGGCCGCCGCTCAGGCCATCGCACTGCGCAGCTGATCCTGCGAAATCTTTCGGGCATCCCGCCCGAGCCAGTCACAAAACGCCCTTCGGGGCGTTTTGTTTTGCTCTCGAACCTTCGCGACGACCCTTGGTTCGCCGGCCGTGACCATTGCCAGCGTAGCCAAGCCTAGCGCAGACAGCACGATGAAAAGTGGCTGGCACTCCCTATGCAGCAAGCGCGGCACGCTATGGTTTTCATGAACAGGACAAAATACGCGCAATGCCGGACAGCGCACAATCCTTGTGTAGAATCCTGGCATCCGGAGGTTTGGGTGAGTGGTTTAAACCAGCAGTCTTGAAAACTGCCGAAGGAGTGATCCTTCCGTGAGTTCGAATCTCACAGCCTCCGCCATTTGTTGAGTAAAATCAACAACTTGCAAAGAATTTGCAATCCAATCCCACATAAAAACCCTCATCAGCATGGCAACTGAGGATAGGTTCAAACAGGCTGTGATCGCAACCCTTGCGAGACGATCAGCCAATCAGTGCGCCAACCCAGACTGCGGTGCCCTCACCAGTGGCCCATCTGACGACCCACATGATTCAGTCAATGTAGGTGAAGCCGCCCATATCTATGGAGCGAATCCAGGCTCTGCTCGCTACGAGCCGACGATGGCTTCAGTTGACCGAAGTTCAATCACTAATGCAATTTGGCTATGTGGGAACTGCCACAAATTGATTGATGATGATCCCGCGAAGTATCCTTCGGGTCTTTTGTTTGAATGGCAACGTGCCCATGAGCAAGTTATTGCGGAGAAGGTCGGTAAGACATCTGCGCTAATCAGAAAGAAATTTGAAGATCGCCACCTCGAAGAGTTTGGTCGTCTTAGCTACCTATCCGAGCGTTTGATCCTTGAAAAAGGTGACCTCTGGGAGTATCGCCTGACAGCTGAAGTTCTCAGATTTGAGATGGAGCCGGTGCTACATCGCTGGAATGCCTTAAAAAGAGAGCTTTACACACTCCCTAGCACCAGAGTCACCAAAGAAGATTTCATCCCTTGGGTAAGGCTAAAGCTGAAAGAGATGAGAACTATTGCGCAGTCTTTCAGCGAACTCACCAATAAAGAATTTGCTATTGCTTGGGGCGCGCCAGGAGTTCCCGGAAAAGACACTGCGATAGTCGCAACAGCCCGGTTGTATAGCGAGATGTGCCAAAGTGCACTGAAATGGGAAGAGTCCATAAGGTTCGCATTTTTAGATGAAGTATTTGAAGAGCTTCAAAACTTACTAATAGGAACTGCCGGAAGGATGATTGATGAGGCTGCAAAGCTACCTACATTCTTTGCAGAAACGCTTGGCACCAACCCCGCAGAAGGAGTCTTTAAGCTGAGTCTCGTTCTGGACTTACCAGAAGGATGGAACGACAAAGTTGATGCGGCACTTGCGCGAATACGCATTCAGCTTTTCAAGTAAAAGCCCGGCGCAAGGCCGGGCAAAGTCCTATCCACGGGGAACTAGGAAAAATCAGATGCGCACGCGCGTCGAAGCCTTCGCGGCCATCGCAGGGTTGTAGAAACTGGTTCGAACGCTGTTGATGGCTTTGTCATAGCTCGCAGGAAGTTTGAACAATTCAGCCCCAGCACCCATCTTCGCCCACACATGCGGCAGATGCTTCTCAATCAGCTTGAAGTGGATTGCTTTATGGGATTCCGAAGACATGCCCAAAAGATAGCCCTTAGTGCTGGCGAAGACTGCCGCCGCCTCGCTATCTTCATCCAAAATTTTGCGAAGCTCTACAAAGCCTTCGGGCTTGCTGGCGAGCGTGCGTAAGTGATTGAGAATTTGTTCTTGAACGAAGCGGCGCTCAGGATTCAGCCTAAAGCCGTCATTTGCTTCGTTCTGAGCACTCGATAACAGATGCTCTGCATGTTCGACAATTGATGCCTTGGATTTTTGAAGCTGTTCAATGGTGCGTTCAGCCACGATCTGCGCTGCTTCATGCTTTGCAACTTCGGTTCGCGTAGCATCACTGAAAAGACGCCCAACAGTTTGAACTCCATCACGCATCGCAATGTGGGCCATCGTAATGTAGGGGGCAGCGCCTTGATCCAAAGCCTCGGTATCACCCAAGAAAGCCTTTCGACCCGTTTCCGTTCCGGCCAATGACAGAAACGACGATGCGGCTTCAGTCTGAACAAGGCTGTTCGGATAGAACGAAGCAAGGGAATTGCTCGTTTGATTCATGATGAAATTCCTCCAAAGGTTCAGCACGAGATGTGCTGCTTCGTGCGGGCCTGTCAGGGCCTTATTTCAGTCATCAATCCCTTTCGAACTTGCCAGTTTTGCGGTCGAACGTGCGCCCGTCCCGGAGCTCAAGAAATCGAGCACTTTTTCCACTTGATAGTGTTGGGGCTTGCGTGTCATCAAAAGCATTCCCCACACTTACCCGAGCCACGTTCGCCGATTCATTTGTCCTACTGCGAGCAACCGCCATCAATGCCCGTTGCTGACTTCCAGCGGCAGTTTCCCATGCTTCCATTGACTCAAACTCAGGCGCCAGGATGATGCGCGATGCAAGATGCCCCAAGCGCCCTCCCAGAAGGGCCGCAGGCGCGCTTTCCAGCCTTGGGTTAGGCACAGAAAGCCAATCAGCGATTTCGGGCTCTGCAGGCTGCATGTTGACCCCTAGGGTGCAAGTCAGCACATGAAGGCTGCACAGCTTGTTGCCTTGACGCTTTTCAAGCGCCTGAATCCTGTTGCGAAGCCCAATGCGCGCCATGCTCAGCCTCGCCCTTCCAAGGCTTCGATGCGCGCTTCGATATCGCTATCCATGCGAAGCTTTGCCAGCGTCGAAAGAACGTAGGTCAACTTCGTTCCGACATTCGGATCAAGTTGGCCCGACTTCATGGCCCTATAAACGCGCGCCAATTCCGCAGCAATGTCGTTTGCCGTTGCCAGCTTGGCGCGCGCATACAGCTTTTTGCCCACAGGGGGGATAGGTGACGCGTCATCTCCAACAGTGACGGGGGTTTCGGACGGCCAAGGGCGCAAAACTTGTTCATTGCTCATGGGGCTATTCCTCAAAACGGTTGGTCTGCTTATGCTGCACGGATGCGTCAATTTGCTGATTGACAGCCTTGCGACGTTCACGCTGTTGGTATCGGTCTATCACGTCATCAACATCCAGTCTTTTCACTACAAGCGCGGTCAACGTGCGCAGAAGGGCCGGGTCAATCAATCGTGCATCGCTGCCGGTTACTCGCTGCGTTAGCTTCATCGCTTCCATTGCAATCAATTGAGCGACTTCGCTTTCCTCTTTAATCAACTGGTGTATGTCTTCAAAGTATTGATGCATCGCCATTTCGGTTTCCCCTTCTGTTGGCACCCACAAAAATCAAAATCTGCCATCGCATCGCAGGGGACATACGACACCCTAAAAGGGTGTTGTCGCTGTCGTCCCCAAAGACAAGCTTGCGAAGCGCGACACGTCGCCGGGTTGTCGCTGTCTTGTCGCCCTGTCGCGTTCCGCCTTCAGGACTTCCGCGATGCACTTTTCTTCGATGGCTGCGGTATCACCTGACAGCCGATAGATGTTGTTTTTGACTTCGATACGGCCAAGTTCGATCAAGTCTTTGCGGGCACGTTCGAAAGCTTTTTTCTTCGCCGCGTCTGAATCTGCGGGACTCATGCGATAGAAGACCGGGCGCCACTGGCTCAAATGCAGGCCGATGAAGTTGCCTTGTTCGTCAAGTCCGCCGAACATGCCTGCCGCTTCACGGAATGATGTAAGTGCCATCTTCTGATTTGCGGTTAACGGCTTTTCGCCCTTTGTGGGCACAACGCTATCCGGCACGACGACGCACGAAGTCATTACGTCACCGTCTTCGTCCATGCCGACTTCAACCACGTTCAAACGAAAGTAATGCGTTTCGCCGTCGCGTCCATCTTTCGCCTTATCGACCCTCCAGCTTCGGGCATCGCCATTGCGTTCGATAAGAACAGCGGCGTCAAGCGCGGCAAACAAGCTTGAATGCCCTCGAAGCCCTTTCGAGCCATCCTTGCCGGTGTGAGCGACAAGAACGACAAGCCCACTGATCAAGCGTTGAAGCATCTTCGCTCCTTCGATAACCGCACTCATGTCCTTCGAACTGTTCTCGTCCATTCCGGGCGCAGAACGGTTTAGGGTGTCGATAAACACGACGCAACCGGGCGGACACATTGCGGCAAGCTCTGCTACGTCCTGCGGATCGTTCAAGCGGAACGGTTGCAGCAAAAATCGCATACCTTCAGGCATCGTGCGAGCCTTGTATCGTTGCCATGCAAGCACCCGGCCACGTATGCCCCCTTCGCCTTCAAGAACAACGTACAGCACGGCGGCGGGCTTTGTGGCGTATCCGAAGAACGGAGAACCTTCGGCGATGGCTGCGGCGAGTTCTAAACTCACAAAAGACTTGCCAGATGCTGAGGCGCCGTAGATGGCCGCAATGCCAGTAACTGGCAAAACGTACTTGACGCGCCAGTTCGGCGACGGTGCAGCTTCGACAATGGCTGCTGAAATTGCTTTGAATCGGGATTTTTTCGCAATGGCTACGATTTGACGCTCAATGACTTCCGTCATCGCATCAGGGTCGGGCCTGACCTTTGCCCACAAACCCTTCGCTTTGTATCGACCGTAAGGCGTTGCCCATTCAAGAAAGACTTCTTCGAGCTTCGAGCCGTGCGTCTTCAACGCTGCGGCAACCATCCTCACGTCATCTTCTTTCTTAGGCGCAAGATGCGACAGGATTTCGCGCATCGTTGCCTGTTCATCGTCAGGCGACGGCTCAAAACCAAAGTTGACGTTATCGTTTGCCATTGGGTCTAGCCTTGTATTCTTTTGTGGGTTTTTATGTGGGATTAATCCAAATTTCTCTCACATACCTATGTTTTTTAATGGTATTTGGCAGAGGATACGTCCGCATCTACGCCGCCGTGCGCTGCTGTTCAAGCTGTGTCACCAATTCGCGGATTTCGGCTTCGGACTTCCCGGCAATGCGCGCGGTGTTGATGGCCGCGACTTCGTGTGCAGGCCATGCGGCGCAGCGTTCGCCCAGCTTGACAGGGGGCGTCATAAGCCGCTGCTTGATACGAAGGTAGAGCGTGCTACGGGTCAGGCCCGTAGCAGACATGACGGCGGGAAGCCGCAGAAGGGAAGTCATATTGCACCCCGTTAAATTCAAATGAACGATGGGTGCAGTATTCAGGCGGGCAAGTTTTGGGTCTGCCGCGAAACCCGTCTATTTGGCGGCAGACAAGGCGTGCCGCGGCTTTGCGCCGCGATGGACTAGATTTCGCCTCTGCTACGAAGGTCGTTCAAAACGACGCAGTATTGATCCGCCATAAGTTCGAAGGCGTATTTGATCTTAAGTACAGGGAAGTTGCACGTCTTGCCGAAGACCGATTCGAAGATCGCTCCCAAACTTCTGCCGTGCGTGTCGAAGCTTGCGATGCGATACACAAAATACAGGTAATTCATACGGTCGCCATCAACGTTTTTAACCTGCGCAAGCATGTCGTTTACGTTGGGCAATCCGGCTAAGTTTCGCCATGCTGGATCAGCCGGTTCTAGTTCGCTCTTACGGGGCAAAAGCGGTTCGTTCAACAGCTTTCTATAGTCTTCCTTGAATGAGTTTTTGAGTGCTTCGTATCGGTTCGATGTTTCAGCGGGATTGTCGAAAAGATAGATGATAGTGAAGCAGTTTTCTAGCAACGAACGCGACAGCACATGCGTTAGGTATCGTTCGTCAACGGTCGAACTTTCGTCCAACTTAAAATCACTATCCAAAAGCGTTCGTGCTAACGAATGAAAGCGCAGCACTTCTTGCGCGAAGAATCCGTTTGCGCCGCCAGTGCTCGATAAATTTTTGATTGTTGGCAGTTCCGCATTTAGTTTTTCGAATTCAGTAGACACGAGTTTCCTTGCTAGGTTTTACAAAAAATCTATTTATAACGCATCGGATTTTAAGCAAGGCATCATTTATCGACCCCGCGCACGCCCGGAGATCGCTTCGGATAGCCAGTCTTGTAGGGTTTCGCGGTTCGGCTGGAGCTCTTCCTCGATGCCTTCGACGGTCATTTCATCCTTGACTGCTTTAACGATTTGCTCCGACTTCAACCCGGCTTCGTTGTATATCCCAAGGTGCCAAAGTCTACCTTGCCAATACGCCTTGAAATGACGGTTATACGGGCTTCTTTCGCCACGACGCTTGTTCAATCCAAGTCGTTGCAATAATTCGGCGCTGTTGCCTTCGCGCTTGAGCTGGCGATCGGGCTTGCTGAATTCGATAGCCAATCCAAGCCAAGTTGCCAGTTCAGGCGGCAACGGCTTACCGTCTTTCAAATACGTTTGCACGTCTTCAAGCATCGCCCATGCTGCTTCTTCTGTCGTGCCTTTATGCAAACCATCGTCATGTAAATTCGGCTGATGCGGGTCGAACCCGTAGAGTAGCTTCGACATTACGCAGCCCCCTTCTTCATCGGCACGACGTTATCGGCGGAGACACTATGTACGATGCCGCAGTAGCGCGCCCAATCGGCCATCAACTGCGTGCGCTTCGCTAGAAAATCTGTGCGGAGATACGCGGCTTCGACACTATCCGGCAGCTTGTGGGCAAGCGCATGTTCACAAACTTGGCGCGGGTAATGGGTTTCGTCTGCGGCCCAATCGCGGAACGTCGAACGGAAGCCGTGTGTCGTCGCAACCTTATTTCGCTTCGGATCTTTGAAGCCATTTCGGCCCGCTTCGCATTCGGCGGCGTCCATGCGGCGAAGCAACGTCGTAAGCGCCATGTCCGACAACTTGCCGCCGCGCGGGGCCGGGAAAACGTAGCTGTTACCCACAATACGCGGCAGGGTTTCAAGCAGCTTCATAGCCTCATCCGATAGCGGAATGCGGTGTTCCTTGTCGGCCTTCATGCGCTCCTTCGGAATCGTCCAAAGCTTCGCCTTCCAGTCGATTTCACCCCATGTCGCGCCGAAGACTTCGCCCGAACGAGTAGCGGTCAGAATAGCGAATTCCAACGCGCGCGGCGACACGCCTTCACGTTTGCGCAGCTCGACCATGAACGCTCCGATTTCGCGGTACGGCAACGACGGTTGCGCCTTCACTTCGCGGTTTACCTTGCCGAGTATCGGTTCAAGCGCCCCCTTCCATGCGGCGGGGTTGTCGCCTTCGCGGTATTCCATCGCCTTTGCATAGTCGAAGATGGTTTCGATACGCCCGCGAAGGCGGTTCGCCGTTTCGTTCTTGGTCTGCCAAATGGGTTCAAGGACGGCGACAACATCGGCCTTCGTAACGGTTCCTATGATGCGGTCGCCGATGGTCGGATAAGCGTAAGTTTCAAGCGTCGATTGCCATTGCGCTACGTGCTTGACGTTTTTGAGTTCGCGTGACTTGTTCGCAATCACAACTTCGGCGCATTCTCGGAACGTCTTTGCCTTCGACAACTGAACGCGCAAGGCTTCGCGGCCTTGTTTCTTCTGTTCGATGGGGTCGATTCCGTCCCGAACCTGCTTGCGCATTTCGCGCGCCTTTTCGCGGGCTTCGGCCAACGACACTTCCGGGTAACTACCTAGCCCAACATCCCGGCGATGCACTACAGGCCTGCCGTTGTCGTTCAGGCGGGTTCCCACAGCTACGCGCAAAACCCATGCACGGGATCCCCCGGCGATGCGAAGGTGCAGACCGTCCGCCCCGCCTACGGCGTATCGTCCTTCGGTCTTCAACTTCGCTACCGCCAGCGCGGATAGTTCTTTGGCTTTCTTAGGCATAGCCACTTCCCTTTGTCCATCATCCTATCCCACATAGATTATCGGATTCCAGGGAACACAGCAAGACACCCTCGGACTACTAAATGACATAAACCATTGTTAAATAAGATATTTATTGAATAATACGAAACATCATAGGACTACTGTTCGACAGTCACAGCCGATAAAAAGATAAGCATAAAGTGGCGAAAATAGGCAGCTTATGCTTTATCTCGCGTTACGCCACATTTTGCTTTATTGCAAAAATGTGCTGACAGGCGATCAATGCCAAAAGGCCTATCGAGGATCTCGATAGGCCTTTTCTTTTGTGGAATGTGCCACCACTCAGTTCGTGTTGGCAGCCCTTTTAGGCTGGCTACCGTCATTCAAGGTCGGCAGCGCATCGGCCACTGTTGTGGGCACCGGTCGTTCGGTTTCGCAGCTGAATGACTGCTGCACCTCCGGGATCTGTCCTTCAGAAATTGCTCTTGCCCCTGCCGACCAGGGCCCAGATGCCCTCGGGTTCAACGGCTTCTCTACCGGTCGACCAAATTGCGGTACCGCCCCCAAAGCTGGCATCTGCACTACAAGTATCTAGTGCTAAGTTGCCGGCTTGTCTCCTCCCGACCTGCTCAATGATGAAGACGGCGGCGTTGCTTGAAGGTCTGCACCGCCACAGCCACTAGATGCTCAGCCCTGGATAAAGGCCAGGATGTCGGCGTTCAGCTCGGCGGCATTGACCGTGAGCATGCCGTGAGAATAGCCGGGGTATACCTTGAGCGTGCCGTTGGGCAGCAACTTCACGGCCTTCAGCGCGGCATCGGCAATGGGCACGATCTGGTCGTCGTCGCCGTGCAGCACCAGGGTGGGCACGGTGATGGCTTTCAGGTCTTCGGTCTGATCAGTTTCCGAGAAAGCCTTGATGCCTTCGTAGTGGGCCTTGGCACTGCCCATCATGCCCTGACGCCACCAGTTCTGGATGACGCCCTGGTGCACGGTGGCGCCCGGCCGGTTGAAGCCGTAGAAGGGGCCGGCCGGCACGTCCAGGAACATCTGGGCCCGGTTGCCGGCCACGCCGGCACGAAAACCATCGAACACCTCCAGCGGCAGGCCTTCTGGATTGGCCTCTGTCTTGAGCATCAGGGGCGGCACGGCCGCCACCAGCACAGCCTTGGCGACCCGGCCTGCGGGCTGGCCATGGCGCGCCACATAACGCGCCACCTCGCCGCCGCCCGTGGAGTGGCCTACGTGCACCACGTTGCGCAGGTCCAGGTGCTCGACCACGGCAAAGGCATCGGCTGCGTAGTGGTCCATGTCATGGCCTTCGCTGACCTGGGCCGAGCGGCCATGGCCGCGCCGGTCATGGGCCACGACACGGAAGCCCCGCTGCACGAAGTACAGCATCTGCGCATCCCAGTCGTCCGAGGACAGGGGCCAACCGTGGTGGAACATGATGGGCTGGCCGTCCTTGGGACCCCAGTCCTTGAAGAAGATCTCGACGCCGTCGGCAGTGGTGAGGGTGCTCATGGTGTGTGCTCCGGTGGTGGTGAGGGGGGAACGAGGGATCAGCCTTCGTGGGCGCCGAACATGGTCTTGGCGTAGGTGATGCCAATGCCGTAGCCGCCGCCCAGCTTCTTGGCGATGCCCGTGGTCATGTCATAGGTTTCGGTGCGAGCCCAGTCGCGCTGCATTTCCAGCAGGTATTGCAGCGACGTGATGGGCTGGGCGCCCGCCTGCACCATGCGATCCATGGCGCGGTTGTGCGCTTCGGTGGAGATGTCACCACAGGCATCGGCGATCACGAAGACTTCAAAACCCTGGTCCAGGGCCGACAGGGCCGGGCCGACGATGCACACGCTGGTCCACAGGCCGGCCAGCACGATGCGGGGCTTGCCGATCTCGTTGACCTTGTTGATCACGGCCTGGTCTTCCCAGGTGTTCATCGAGGTGCGGTCCAGCAGGGCCTGGCCGGGGAAAGGCGCGGTTACTTCCTCGAACATGGGGCCGGAAAAGCTTTTTTCGGCCACCGTGGTCAGGATGGTGGAGGCACCGAAACCGGCGGCGGCCGAAGCGACCAGGGCGGCGTTGGAGCGCAGCTGCACGGGATCGATGGAGTGCGTGGCAAAGGCCATCTGCGACTGGAAGTCGATCATGATCAGCGTGTGGTCATGGGGGTTGAGCAGCTTGGCACCGGGCTTGGCGACTGCGACGGGACGGGCGATGGAAGCGTTGGCGTTGGACATGGTTTCAGTTCTTTCAATCGATGATATTCACACTAAAGATATTCAGCCTTCTGCCTTGATTTCTCATGGCTTCCTTGCTGCGATGGATGAAGTATCTGGTGTCTGACTGCCATCCAGATTGAAAGGAATTGGGATTCATCATCGAATTTATCGATGATCAGTTCAAAGCCTCAGCATGCAGGGAAATCGTCTCGCAGAACCACTACTGCGATGGCGCCACCTCCAACGGTTATTGAAGCTCAGGGATGTCAGCTCTCCAACAAAGCGCTGAAGCGAAGTCATGCGCACTTTATGGTGAGGCATCAAGCAGATTTTTCGATCGGAAGGCCCTCGTGCAAATGAGCGCCATCGTGAATCGAGAACCTGCGACCCTGCGTCCCTGTGTGTCATCGTTTCAGCGCCAGAGAAAAGAGCGGATGCAGCACACGCGCTGAGTGCAGCGGGATTCGCCGCTCATGAATACCACTGTGGCACTGCGCTCTTGCTTTCTGGAAAAGCAAGAACATGCGAGGTGCGGGCGCTGGCCTTAATTGACCATCATTCCGATACGCAACGACCGGCCTTCTTGTTCTGACCACCGGCAGCAAAAGACCTGTTGCGATCGTTCGCTGTACCTCGGTCAATGCCTGCAGTCTTTCATTGCGACATCACCATCGGCGACTCCTATGCCGGTAGCTGCTAACGGACTGCTGCCCATTCATCTTCTTATGACTTCCCTGAATCCGGGGGCGGTCCAGTGCAGGCTTTTCGCAGGGTGGATACATCAGTTCGAATCAGCCTCTGGGTGGCGCTGAGGGCGTCTTCGAAAATTCCCAATTTTCAGCGAGCGAGATTGTTACGACGATGGGTCCACTCAGTTCAAGTGGAGACAAAAATGCGATTCGAATTCCGTTCAATTGCCACACTGGCCCGATATGCAGGGCATGGCTTGTTCATCGCAGCGGCCTTGTCTGGCGCGCTGGCACAGGCGGCCCCCTTGCCTTTTGACATTGCAACCACCCCCGAGCAGCAATTTCAACTGGCCATGGAAGCCCAGACTGCAGGTGACTACGCCCCTATGCTCGGGTTGCTGCGCCAGGCGGCCCACGATGGCGAGGCACAAGCGCAGGAAACACTGGCATGGGTACTTCTGGCTGGTCCAATCCTGTTCGGTACTGCGGTGAAGGCGGACCGCTGCGAAGCAGTTCACTGGCTACGGCAAGCCGTCGCAAAGGGGAGTCAAACGGCCAGAAGCCAGTTGAATTTTCTGAACCGCCTGCGAAATGCACCGACTGGCCAGATAGCCTGCGCACCCGATTGGAACGGGTGATATGCGCACAGTCCTTTTCAGATCGCGGCGTCGTCTCCAATGATGTGCCAGGTGCCCAACGCGACTGGGCCGACGCGTGGTGGCCTGGCCACAACATTGGATCTACATGTTCTGCGACGGCTCCAGGAGTCCAGTTCGGAGCTTGGGGGCGCTGTGGCAGTCGGAGCTGCCTCGGCCATTGTTGGCGCCTTTGCGGACATCCAGCCTTGGCTGATGCTGCGGCAAGGCATTGCGTGACCGCTACTGGCCAGCCGGGGGAGTTCGATTTATTCACCAGCAGCAGTCACTCGACTTGCGTCAGCCAGTTGCTCAATGACAGCTATCGGTGACGAGTACGAAATGGCGCTATCGGCCAGAAGCAGTCCTTGGAGTTGTTTCCATCGGCGACTGCTTCAGGCTGGTTGCCGACATCCCGTTGTACCGGACCGATGACCGCTGCCACCTTTACCAGTCATTGGGCTTTCCTTCGACCGCCAGCGGCTGTGGTTAGTTGACCTGCATCTGGGCCTTACGTGCCACATCACCCAGTCGTTTGTATTCGGACTGTGTCAGCGCTTCGAAGCTTTGGGCCGCTGACCCCTTGGGGGTGAAACCGGCCTGCACCAGCTTGTCCTTGACCGCGGGATCGCTCAGGGCCTGGTTGATGGCAGTATTGAGTTTGGCTGTGATCGCAGGATCTAGCTTGGCTGGGCCATATACGCCGAACCATGGATCGACTGCGTAGCCTTTGAGGCCGCTCTCCGCGATGGTCGGCACATTGGGTAAGGATGGACTGCGCTCGCTACCAGCCACGGCCAGTGCTTTGAGCTTGCCCGCCTGAATGTGTGGCAGGGAAGCGGGCAGGTTATCGAACATGGCGGGTAGGTGGCCACCAAGCATGTCGGTAATACCCGGTACGCTGCCTTTATAGGGCACATGGACAGTATCAAGGCCTGCCATCTGCGCAAACATCACGCCGGCCAGGTGCATGCTGGTTCCGGCACCAGCAGTACCGTACTGAAAGCCCGGGTTCGCTTTGATGTAGGCGATGAACTCCTGCACATTGTTTGCCGGGAAGCCCTTCCCTACTTCCAGCACGATGGTGGAGTAGCCCAGCATGGAGACTGCAGTGAAGTCCTTGCGGGGATCGAACGCCATCGATTTGTAGATGTGCGGGTTGAGCGCATTGGTGGAGATGGCTCCGAAACCGATCGTGTACCCGTCGGGTTTGGACTTGGCCACGACATCCATGCCGATATTGCCTCCGGCACCAGGCTTGTTCTCGATCACCACAGCTTGGCCCAGCGTGCGTGCCATGTGTTCACCCACGACTCGTGCCACGAGATCGGTTGTTCCTCCAGCCAGATACGGAACGACAAAAGTGATCGGCTTTTGCGGGAAAGCAGATTCCGCATGGGTGGCTGTCATGGAGGTGAGCGCACATGCAGCGGCAATGGAAGCAAGTATCTGTCGACGGTTCACGAGGGGTCTCCTTAGTAGTTCTGCGGGTAGCGTTTGAAGTCGATATCCGGAATCTGCTTGAAGCAAGGTCTTGGAGGCCGTGATCGCCCCGAGCAGATTGAGAGGCAGTGTATTTGTTCAATACCGTCAGTGGGTGCTCAATCTGGCAGCTGCTGATCAAGGACTGGGTTCAGGCGCGGATACACCTGCGTGCCGCGCCGCCTTCGGCTGCGCGCTCCCGCTGACCTGACTATCTGTGCCTGGTATGACTTACCAGCCCGGTGACCGCGCGCGGCTGCGGTCGGCCGGGAGCCTTCGGTCACCTCTGAGCCCAGCGGCCTGCTGCAATCTGTATGGAGTCACTCAACGCAAAGATGCCAATGAACGCTCATGCGCACTGGAAGTCGACACGACCCCACTACCGGCCCTGATCCGTGCACCAACACATGTGCATCGTGGTTGCGTCCTCAAACTCCGGGGCTTTAGCTGGCGTCCGGCAGCTCCAGCAGCACGCCGCTGCCATCGCCAATGGCCACCACATCGCAGTTGTGGCCGGGGCCGCCGCGATCCACAACGATAAAACGTGCAGAGGCCTGTAGGGCGATCAGGGAGTGATGCCAGACGCCGCGGTGGTAGTTCACCCCCTGGCGGCCATTGGTCACAAAGGCCTGCAGGTCGCCTGGTTGCACGCTTTCGTCCGCAGCGGCAACAACGACGATAAAAGGGGTCTCCTGCAAGGGGACGAAGGCCTGGCTGCCCAGCGGGTGGCGCTCCATCTCTTCAAGCCGCAGCGGCAGCTGGTAAGGCAGGGCGTGGAACAGGTTGATCAGCGCATGGCCTTCAGCGCCGCCGGTGTCCACCTGTGCCAGTGCGTGGTAGCGCTCGGTCATGCCATGGTTGATCTGTATGGGGGCATGTCCCGCGCTTTCGATCACGTCACCGAAGCGGGCAAAGGCTGCGGCAGTCAGGGGCTGAATACTGAGGCGGGGGAGGACAGAGGTGTCGCCGCAGGAGGGCGTGGTTGCCAGGGCAGTGGTCATAAGAGTTTATTCTTGAATTGGTCTAACTGGTAATACCAGTATGTTTTCCCCCAGAGACTTTGTCAAATCGCAATCTGAAATGCTGGCTAGGGTAATTGCGAGTGCGTAATGACTTGATCTTGATTAAGGTTGCGGTCGTCAAATCATACCGGTAATACCAGTTAAGCAAACCACCGCCAACAAGGATCCAAGATGTCATCCCTTTCCTCCACCCCTGACGTCGCCGCGCCAGCGGCAACGCTGGCCGGCGAAACCGCCGCAGAGGCTGCGGTCTACCGCAAGGTCGCCTGGCGACTGCTGCCATTCATCATGGCCTGCTATGTGGCGGCCTATCTGGACCGTGTCAACGTGGGCTTTGCCAAGCTGCACATGCTGGCGGACCTGCAGTTCAGCGAGGCCATGTACGGCCTCGGTGCAGGATTGTTCTTCATCGGCTACTTCTTCTTCGAAGTGCCGAGCAACATGCTCATGCACCGCATCGGCGCCAAAGCCACAATTGCCCGCATCATGATCATGTGGAGCCTGATCTCGGCAGCCATGATGTTCGTGACCACGCCAACGCAGTTCTATGTGCTGCGCTTTCTACTGGGCGCGGCCGAGGCAGGCTTCTACCCCGGCATGATCCTGTATATGACCTACTGGTTTCCGTCGTACCGGCGTGCTCGCATGGTGGCGCTGTTCATGTGCGCGATCCCTGTCTCGGGCATCCTGGGTGGGCCGCTGTCGGGCGGGATCATGGAGCTGATGCAGGGTGTGGCCGGCCTGCGCGGCTGGCAGTGGCTGTTCCTGATCGAGGCCGTTCCCTCGCTGCTGCTGGGTCTGGCCGTGCTCTGGTACCTGGACAACAACATCCGCAGCGCGAACTGGCTCAGTGAATCGGAAAAGACGCTGCTTGAGCGCAACATCGCCCGCGAGAACGCCAGCAAGGCCGACAGCCACATGACACTGCGCGCACTGTTCGCCGATCCGCGCATCATCAAGATGGCCATGATCTGCTTTTGCACGGTGATGGGCCAGTACGGCCTGACCTTCTGGCTGCCCTCTCTGATCCGCCAGTCGGGCGTGGAAGGCGCTTTCCAGATCGGCCTGCTGACGGCCGTACCGTTCTCGGTGGCCGTGGTGTCCATGAACCTGGTCAGCCGCAGCTCGGACCGCATGCGCGAGCGCCGCTGGCATCTGATCGTGCCGTTCTGCGTGGGTGCGCTGGGGCTGATGCTGTCAGCTATTTTCAGCGGCAATGTCTATCTGTCCCTGGCCGCGCTGGCGCTGGCCGCTGGCGGCAGCCTCGCGACCTCGCCACTGTTCTGGAGCCTGCCCACGGCCATCCTGTCCAGCGCGGGGGCAGCAGCCGGCATTGCGCTGATCAACTCCTTCGCCAATCTGGCTGGCTTCATCAGCCCTTACATGATCGGCCTGATCAAAGATGCGACACAGAGCACCAATGCCGCCATGTTCGTGCTGGCCGGCGTGCTGCTGTTCGGCGCCTTTCTGACCTATACCGTGCCGGCCAAGCTGGTCAACAAATAGCCGCGCACCGCGGCAGGCACCGCCCTGAGGCACTGCCGCACTGCAGTCGGGAACAGTACCAGGGGCGGTGATCGAGGCGGGATATGCTGCACAGTCGTTAAGATGGCGCGCATCCCCTTTTTGCGATGAACGATTTCCCCCGAATGGAACCTTCAGCCTCCTCCAATGTCGCCGTTGCCAGCCAGGCCGCCCGCTTGATCCGGGACTGGATCGAAGCCGGAACCTACCCGGTGGGCTCGCTCCTACCCTCGCAGCGCGATCTATCGGAGCAGCTGGGCATCAGCCGGACGTCATTGCGCGAGGCCTTGTCCACGCTGCAGGGGCTGGGGCTGGTCGTGGCGAGGCCCGGCAAAGGCATGTATGTGACCGAGGCACCCGAGGCTCCAGCCAGCGAGGCCTGGCGCTTTGCCGATTCGCATGCGCTCACCGATGTTTATCAGTTGCGCTACGCGTTGGAAGGCTTTGCGGCGCGCCTTGCAGCCCTGGTGGTACAGCCCGAAGACCTGAAGCTGCTGCAGGCCAATCTGCAGGGCATGCAGCAATGCATAGATGCCTCGGACTTCCTGCAGGCCAGCCACCTGGATTTCGATTTCCACATGCAGATCGCCACCATCTCGGGCAATCACGCGATTGCAGACGTGCTGCGCGGCAGTGGCGAAGTCATGCAGGAGAGCCAGCGCCTGCCCTTCTACAAGCGTGGCGCGCGCCATGCGACCTGTGAGGAGCATGCGGCCATCATCGACGGTCTGGCTCAGGGCCGGCCGGAGCTGGCACAGCAGGCCATGTCCGCGCACATCGTGCAGGCAGCCCAGCGTGCTGGCGTGCACTTTCCAACCGGCTTGTAGCCAAAGAATATTGGTTGGAGCTGCCTGGACTGCCCCCAGTCTCGTAGACAGCTACCCAGAGTCCGTTTCTTGAACAATCACCAGACTCAGTCAGAGCTCGGAGAAGTTGGACATGGAGGCCCGAAGACTGAAAGGGCGCCCTTAAAGCACAGCCTGCTTTGATCTGCTACCAAGCCCCAACTTCTCCCACATAAATCTAGTAAAAATTGTGCTCAATCACTTGCAGCCGCAGCAGCGCCTGCCTGCTCGGAGCAGAAGCTTGTCTCCCGATTCAAAGGACGGCTTTTTTTACGCACAATCAGGCGCTCATCGTTTGTGCCGATGCGTGAGCACATTGCCAGTGCGAGACGGCTGTAGCGACGAGTTGGGCCTCAGGTTTGGTGGAGCCCCAGCAGCCCGACCTCTCCAGCACGCCGTTAGACTCGCACTATCCCCCATGAATGCAGCTAAGCACTTCCCGACAAGGCAGACGCCAGAACCACCAGCGATGACAATTGACTCGCATACCTATGAGCCCCGCAAAGGGCACGGACTGCCGCATGATCCCTTCAACGCCATCGTCGGCCCGCGACCGATCGGATGGATTTCGAGCAGGAGCGCGAGTGGGCAGATCAATCTGGCACCCTACAGTTTCTTTAACGCCTTCAACTACGTCCCTCCCATCATCGGCTTCTCCAGCATCGGCTGGAAAGATACGGTGCGCAATATCCAGGAGACTGGTGAATTCGCGTGGAACCTGGCCACGCGTGAGCTAGCCAATGCCATGAACCGGACCTGTGCCGCCGTCCCTGCGGAGGTGAATGAGTTCGAGCTGGCAGGGCTAGAAGCCGTGGATTCGGAACTGATACGGGTGCCAAGAGTGGCACAGAGCCCGGTGAGCTTCGAATGCCGATTGACCGACATCCACCAGTTGCGTACCGCCAGCCATGAGTCGATTCCGTCTTGGCTCGTGCTTGGGGAGGTGGTAAAGGTCTACATCGATCGTCGGCTGCTCAAGGACGGTGTGTTCGACACCGCCAATGCCGGAGTGATTCTGCGCGCGGGAGGTCCGGCAGACTATTTCTCGATTGGCGATGAGCAGAAGTTCCGCATTTATCGTCCCAAGTAGCAGATGGCATTAGCCTAGCCTCGCAAGCCAGATTGAGCCCAATAACGGTTGCTTGGGTGTCTGCAATGTGGCCGACACCATGCTTCGCTACGACAGGCAACAACCGCTGAATAGAAGTCTTTGCGTACTGAAGACCGAAGGACAGCGATGAACAACACTGCAGACTGCTCGTCTCTGTGAGACTAGTCGCCAGAACACACCGGAGAAGACGTCTTGCGTGACGAGGTTCAATACAGTCACACCACAGCCATACCTGGCCTTGTCTTGAGCACAGCTAGGTTTGCCGATTTTCGTTTCGAGCCTCACTACCACCTCGATTTTCACGTTGCACTGGTTGCAAATGGTGCGCAGCGTCAATCATTCAAAGGCGAGTCTCTATTACTCACTCCAGGCGCCATCCAATTGATGCCGGCAGGAGAAGTCCACGATGGAACTGCTGCGGAGGCTGAATCCTATACGCTACATACCTTTCGCTTAACGCCCTCATTGCTCGCAAGCGTTGGGCAGGAAGTGACCGGCAGGCACCATTTCCCGTCGCAGGCCACAGTGGTGCTAGAGGATCGCAAGCTTGCAAATGAGCTTCTCAGGCTGCATGCCTGCATGACTCAGCCTGCAAAGGAGCCGTTGATGGAAGAAGTACAGGTGCTCGAATTGTTCGAGGCCTTGTTTGCACGCATCCGGCATCCTGCGCCCCAAGTCATTCAGGGGCGACTGACGCATCAACAATTGCAACGTGTGAGAGATTTCATGGAAGCGCATATAGCTGACAAGCTCGCGCTTGAAGATCTTGCCATGTTGGTGGGCCTAGATCGTTTTCGGTTTCTCAAGCAATTCAAGAGTGCCGTTGGGATGACGCCTCATGCCTGGCTACTTCGATTGAGGCTGGAGACTGCCCTGAGAATGATCCACCAGGGAGCGGATATCTCAATGACGGATGTGGCTCACACAGTCGGCTTCTTCGACCAGAGTCATTTCACGCATGCATTCCGTAGCGCCTACGGGACAACCCCTGCACGCTTTCAGCAGTCGCAAGGCAATTTTTTACAAGGCGCCTCAGGCACGCGTTGATAGTCTTGTGATTCGAACCCGCATAGCCCGCAGGGTGTGAAACCAAGACTATTCCAACCAAACATGTTTAGCTTCCTCGACGACTACAGCGAAGGTGCCCACCCAGACATCCTGCAAGCATTGACTGGCTCCAATCTCACGCAGGAGAGCCCGTATGGCACCGATAGCCATTCACAGGATGCCGTGCTCCGTATCAAGGAACATCTGGGCACTGGTTTCCAGGGCTCCATTCATTTTGTGGCCAGCGGCACCATGGCCAACATCATCTCAATCTCAAGTTGCCTTCGTCCCCATGAGGCGGTTATTGCCGTTGAGACGAGCCATATCGTGGTGCGTGAGGCCGGCGCAATTGAGGCCACGGGACATAAGTTGATTACCGTACCTCCGGTCAATGGAAAACTGACCCCTGATGCAATCGAAGGCGCACTGGCAAGCAATGCGCACTTTCCGCACATGGCGAAACCAAGGCTGATCTACCTCTCCAACGCCAGCGAGACAGGAACGATATACACGTTGGCCGAGTTGCGAGCCATTTCCGCACTCGCCAAAAGGCGTGGTCTTCTTGTTTTCCTTGATGGAGCTCGGCTTGGTGCAGCCTTGGCATCGTCCAAGAACGATGTCAGTTTGGAGGACATTGCGTCGTTGGTGGACCTCTTTTGGATAGGAGGTACCAAGGTGGGCGCGTTATTGGGAGAAGCCATTGTCGTCAACAATCCAATGCTTGCCGAAGACTTTGCATTCCACATCAAACAACGCGGAGGCATGTTGGCCAAAGGCCGACTGCTGGGTATCCAGTTCCAGCAACTATTTGGCCCCAAGCAGCTTTTTACATCCCTCGCCAGCCATGCAAATGTCATGGCAGCGAAGCTGGCGTCAGGCATTCTGGCTACGGGCTACCAGTTGTCCGCAGATACGGAGACCAACCAGCTTTTCCCTATTCTCCCCAATGGGGTCATTGCGGCACTGCAAGCTCATTTCTCCTTCTACGTATGGAGCAAGTTTGACGAAGACAGCTCCATCGTCCGTCTGGTAACGTCATGGGCTACCGAGGAGGAGCATGTAAATGCGTTCTTGAGACATCTCGAGCAGGCATCGCACATGGAGCACAGTCACTGACCACGACTCCGAGCCCGCATAGCGATTACCGTGATCAGGCGGTGGCCAGTCGCTCTGCGGGCTTGGCTTCCCTGATGGGCAGATTGACGAAAGCAGCTGCCAGGGCCAGAGCGGCATCGGCCCACCACATCCATTCGTAACTGCCAGTCTGGACAACGGCCACTCCCCCCAACCAAGCGCCCAAGAATCCACCAATCTGATGGCTCAACAACGTCAACCCAAAAAGGGTCCCGAGGTAGCGAGCGCCAAACAGCTTGCCGGTGAGCCCAGCGGTCGGTGGCACAGTGGCGAGCCAGGTCACGCCCAACGCTGCCGCAAAGATGTAAAAGGTCCAAGGCTCTTTCGGTGCGGCCATGTAAAGAACGATAGCCACAACGCGCGATGCATACATCCAGAAAAGAATCATCTTCATGCGCACCCTGGAACCTAATGCACCTGCGAACAGACTACCGAACACATTCGAGAGGCCGATGATCGCCAGTGAAGTCGAAGCCACGCCAGGGCTCAAACCACACAGGTCGACTTCACCAGGCATGTGCGTCACCAGAAATGCGATATGAAATCCGCAGGTGAAGAACCCAGCATGCAAACACCAATAGCTCTTGTCCCTAAACGCAATTCCGAGTTGCTGGCGCAGGGTAATTGAGTCTCGGGATGAAGTGGCTGTACTCGCTTGCACAGGCGTCTTGCGCAGCCACCATGCCATCGGCGCCGTGGTGAGCGCCACGACAGCCATCATCCACATGGCGCTCATCCAGCCATAGGCCGACATCACCGCCTGGTTCAACGGTGCGAAGATGAACTGCCCCAAACTCCCACCAGCGTTGATAACACCCCCAGCGAAGGAACGTCGCTCCACTGGGATGCGCTGCGCAGTGGCGCCAATAAGAATAGAAAAGCTTCCTGCTCCAGCGCCCGCAGCGCTCAACAAGCCCACTGCGAAAATCAATCCCCACTGGCTGGTGACCTGCGTGGTCAGCGCAGATCCCGCTGCCAGCATGAAGGCCCCCAGCACAATAACCCGACCGGGCCCCCAGCGATCAGCCACTGCACCAAAGACGGGCTGCACTGCCCCCCACACCAGTTGGGCGACAGCCATGGCAAAGCTGATGTTTGCTATGCCCAATCCCGTATGCGTATTCAAGGGCGACAGGAACAATCCCATGGACTGCCGTGCCCCCATGGTGATCATCAGAATCGCCGATGCCACCAAGACCAGTGACCAGGTTTTTTGATTTTTCATGTATGCAGATGCACTGAGTGAGCTAGGTCAGTTGAGCGATCCTTCGCTGCAGCTTGTGTGAAATTCTCCCGGGGAAGATCATTTCGCACAACCGATTTAAGCTCTTTCATGCAATAGAAAATCTACGTCATGCAATCCTCACTTCCTATCAAATCTCTGCTGTTTTTTGATGCCGTCATGAAGCACCACAGCTTTACCCTGGCTGCACAGTACCTGCATGTCACGCAAGGTGCGGTCGGCCAGCAAATCCGGAAGCTCGAACAGTGGCTAGGAGTGCCTCTGTTTATACGGGGAGTGCGGCAGTTGCATCCGACCGCTGAGGCATCAGCGTATTGGGCCGGCATCAAACCTGCACTTGCTCGTATCCAGCAAGCCAGCGATCAGCTTCGGCTCAGCCATGCCAATGAAGTTTGGCTGTCTATGCCTCCCACACTGGCAGCTAAATGGTTCGCGCCCCGGATGGAGGGATTTCTGGCCAAATGTCCAGGCACATCACTGCATCTGAGTGCAGATACGGCGCTGATTGATTTCGAACGAGATCGTGTCGACCTGGCAATCCGCTACTTCGATGGACAAGATCCCTCCTTAGACGTAGCACTGCTAAGCAGCGATGAAGCTCGCCTGTACTGCTCTCCAGAATATGCCCGCAAGCTGCACCTAAAAACGCCAGATGACTTGCGTCGAGCCACCCTGCTGCACACAACGCTGCAGCCGCATTGGGTATCGTGGCTTCGGCAGTTCAGCACGCTAAGCGATACGCAGATAGCAGCCATACCTGGTCAGCATTTCGATCAGTCCATCCTGGCCATAGAGACTGCCCGGCATGGACAGGGCGTCGTCTTGAGCAGTGCCCTACTGACAGAGGCCGAAGTGCGCGAAGGGACACTTTGCGAGCCATTCGATGCGCGCCTGGATGTCGGCAAAGGCTACTATGTGGTGAACGCAAAAGGAGCGGACTTGCGCCCTTCAGCGGCGATGCTGAAACAATGGCTTTTGAGTATTGTGTCGACGGATAGAAGCCCCAAAGATTGACTATTGCCATATCTGCCTTGGGTCTCGAGCAGTCCTCGGCGTTGGCTGCTATCGGCCAGAAGCGGACGATCAGAAACAGGCAAGGTAGCTCACTTTCATGTTGTCACCATGGCCCAAAAAACGACAGTCAACAGTCCTAAATACACCTTCGCGTGAACTCGATCAGGAATACGTCCGATCCACAGCGATGCAGCACGAATACCGATCCAGGAGCCGACCACGAGCACCGCAGCAGCTCGGATGTCGATATAGCCAAGATGCCACACTGCAAGAGGTAAAGAAGACTGAGTGGACAGAACGAGGTAAGTCCCTGTTCCTGCCAGCGCGACTGGCAGTGACAGCGGATTCGCCATGGCGGTTGCTCGTGTCATGTCGATTCCTCGGCGGCGCATCAGGGGAACGGTCATCACGCTGCCACCGACCCCCAGCAGCGCGGCGATCCATCCAATCATCGCTCCGGACACCGCATTCGCCAGCAGGCCTGGGCGGTGCTGCCTGGCTGCAGGCTGGGCAAGAAATCCTGGCCTGAGCCAGCAGTCCAGAATGGTCAGCACCAGATAGGCCGCAAAGGCCCAACGCAGCCATTCGCTTGGAACAAGGGTCGCCGCCAGTGCGCCAAGTGCGGCCCCCACTCCGATGGGAAGCATCAGGGGCCTGACATTCGTCCAATCCACTGTTCCTGCGCGTTGGTGGCGCCAGGTTGCCAGCAGAGCGCCAAAGACCATCACGCAAGTGGAGGTCGCGACGGCTATCTGCATGGCGGACTGTCCCACTGCGCTGCCTGGTGGGTTCAATGTGGACAACAGGCGGTACAGCAGCGGAACCACGACGAATCCGCCACCAAAACCAAAGAGCACGGTGGTGATGCCCGTCACACACCCACAGACCGCCAACAACAAATAGAACGACACGAAAACTCCAGTGATGCAGGAGTTGTCACAGTAGATGGGTCTGGAGCGGCGTGCTTCCGACGTTTGGCCAATAATATTTGCGTTTCGGCCATTCACTTCTGCAGTCTTGCTGTGCGCAACCAGTCACTGAACTCCCTTGATGCCACGCCTCGCGCCGTCCTTGCCATCGGCACCGACTATGCACCCGGCACCGTTCTGGATACCCACAGCCATCGCCGAGCGCAGTTTCTTTACGGTGCCACTGGCTTGATGGAGGTCGGCACCGACGATGGTGCCTGGGTGATCCCTCCCCACTGCGGCGTGTGGATTCCAGCGGGCAAGCCGCACCGAGTGAAGATGGTGGGCGTCAACACCCGAAGCCTGTACATCGAGCCTGACGCGGTGCCTCGCAAGCAATCACATTGCGAGGTGCTGGCGGTGTCGCCGCTGCTGCGGCATCTGCTCATCGAATCCATCGACTTGCCTGCGCTGTACGACGAGCGCGGTCGCGACGGTGTGCTGATGTCGCTTTTGATGCTGGAAGTCGGCCGCGCAGAAACGCTGCCGTACTTTGCGCCGCTGCCGCACGATGAACGGCTGGTGGCGCTGTGCATTGCCTTTCTTCAGCAACCCGATGCAAGCGTGTCGCCACTGGCCTGGGCAGGGCAGTTGCACCAGAGCGAACGCACCTTCAGTCGGTTCTTTCGTTCGCAGACCGGAATGTCGTTTTCAGAGTGGAGAAGCCAGGCCTGCCTTCTGTTTGCCATGTCCAGACTGGGAGCCGGCGATTCGGTGACGACGGTGGCGTTTCAACTGGGCTATGACAATCCGGGAGCCTTCTCCACGATGTTCCGCAAGAGGCTCGGGAGAAAGCCGTCGGACTTCATGGGAGCAGCGCGGTAATTCGAGCTGATGCCCTCGTAGGTAGCTTGGACAGCTTCGAAAGTCCCTGTTAATGCAACGTCACTAACAGTCCAGACAGCGAATCTGATACTGCTCTTGGCGAATGACCGTTGAGGGTCGTTCTGAGACGGTGTCTATCGACCAGGAGCGCTCCTCGGCGTACATGAGAATAGGCCTATGAAATCGGAATTACCTTTACGCCCTAACAAAGTCTGCCCGGTGGTCATTCGAGGCCAAGAATCCATTGAAATACTTGCATTCGAGCATCCACTGGCGGGAACCCAACTTGTCAAAGGTACGATTGAGTTAGGCGAAAACTCTAGGGATGCTGCACTGCGCGAGTTGCACGAAGAAAGTGGACTAATTGCGTCAGATGTCTTGGCTGATTTAGGTGTATGGGCATCCGGCTACGAGAACCACATTTGGGCATTTCATCTCTGTGACATAAACGACCTGCCAGACTCTTGGGTCTATAGGACTGCTGATGACGGTGGACATAACTTCAAATTCTTTTGGCACCCACTGTCACAACAGCCGAATGCCCAATGGCACTGGGTGTTTCAGGGCGCGTTGAAATACATTGCCAGCAAATTCCCTGCTGGGCACAGCTGACTGCTCTGGGTCGTTATGCAACGATCATCGACCAGCAAGAAGCAGTCTTCGAAAGTCTCTCTGGCTGAGCCTGATTCAGGCCGGTTGGAGGCATCAGTGGCATCGTTCAAGTGACGGTTATGCGACCGAGCCGTCCTCTGGACTATTTGGGTTTGCTATAGCTCTGAAAGATCTCCGCCGCCCAGTCCGCAAAGGCGCGGATCTTGGCGCTTAGCTGCCGGTTGCTGGGATACACCAGCCGGATCGTGTGCGCCGGGCGAGACCAGTCAGTCAATACTTCCTGAAGAGTGCCGTCGGCCAGATAGGGGGCCGCAGCGAAGCGGAAGGTCTGGCCGATCCCCAGGCCATGGACCAGCACGTTCAAGTGGGCCGTGCTCTCGTTGGCCGAGGTGGCTTCGTCGGCCTTGACCAGCACCCGTTCACTGCCCTTGCGGAATTCCAGCGCAAAAGCACGCCCGCTCAGGGATGAAAAATAGCCTGCGAGCGAGTGCATCGGCGCTCCGCCTTCCGGATGCCGGGCGACCAGGTCATCGGGATGTCGGGGCTGCCCGTGGGCGGCCAGGTAATCCTTCGATGCACACGTTACCCACTCCAGGTCCACTAGGCGCCGGGCCACCAGGGTCGAGTCCGGAAGGTCGCCACCGCGGATCACGCAATCCACGCCGTCGCTGATCAGATCGGCCGGGCGGTCGCTCACACCTAGTTCGAGTTGCAGGTCCGGATATCGCTGCCGGAATTGCGGCAACGCAGGAATCAGAATTCTGTTGGCCAGCACGGAGCCCACATCAACCCGTAAGCGGCCCCGCAACTGGGCGCGTGCCCCGCTGGCCAACTGATCCATGTCTTCCAGCTCGGCAATCAGCCTCTTGGCGCGCTCGTAGTAGGCCGAGCCGTCTGCCGTCACGCTGACTCGGCGCGTCGTACGTTGCAGCAACCGCGCGCCGAGATGCTGCTCTAGGTCCTGCACCAGCTTGGTCACGGTGGGCCGAGGAATGTTCATCGAGTCGGCAGCCCGCGAAAAGCCCCCCGTTTCGGCGATCCGCACGAAAACCTTCAAAGCAAGCAACTGGTCCATGGACTTGATTATTCACCACCATGAATTGAGTTGGAAGATTTATCAAGTTTATTCATTCCGTTGAACTATTTAACCTTGCGGCTTCTTATCACTCATGGAGAAATCTCATGGTCCAGAAGCTTGCAGGCAAGATCGCTGTCGTCACTGGTGGCACAACAGGCATCGGCCTGGCAGCCGCCAAGGCCTTTGCCCAGGAAGGCGCCACCGTCTACATCACTGGCCGCCGCCAGGCTGAGCTCGACGCAGCCGTGGCCGCCATCGGCCCGCAGGCCCGCGGTGTGCAGGCGGATTCGACCAAGCTCGCCGACCTCGACAGGCTCTATGCCCTAGTGCAAGCTGAACAGGGCCGCCTCGACGTCCTGTATGCCAACGCCGGCGGCGGAGGCATGCTCCCGCTGGGCAGCATCACCGAGGCGCATTTCGACGAAACCTTCGACCGCAACGTCAAGGGCGTGGTGTTCACCGTGCAGAAGGCGCTGCCGCTGCTCGACAAGGCAACGGCCGGTGCATCGGTCATCCTTGCCGGGTCGACCACCAGCGTGCTCGGCACCGCCAACTTCAGCATCTATAGTGCGACCAAGGCGGCCGTGCGCAACTTGACCCGCAGTTGGATCCTGGACCTCAAGGGCCGCGCCATCCGTGTCAACACACTGTCGCCCGGCCCCATCCACACCCCGGGCCTGCTGGAACTGGCCGGACCGGATGCCGCGCAGCAGCAGGACCTGCTCGACTACCTCACCACCCAGGTGCCGCTGGGCCGCATGGGCCAGCCGGAAGACATCGCCAAGGCCGCCGTCTTCCTGGCCTCGGACGACTCGGCCTTTGTCAACGGCATCGAGTTGTTCGCCGATGGCGGCCAGGCCCAGGCCTGATTGCTGCCCTCGAAAGGAGCCTACGATGAACCTGCCCCTACCCACTGCCCCCGAACTGCTGCGCGCCGACTTCGACAGCATCCGCATGCTGTTGATCTCCACGTAAAACTGAGCCGCCGGAGATGCGGACAAAAGCCTGGCCCAGCCACGCAAAACGAGTCCAAGTTTTTATCCGTAGAGCTTTTTGCCTGTTATCGACATTTTTTGCCGCAACAGGCAACTCTTTTCAGTGGGAGCATCAACCAGAAATTGCCTTTGCGACTCATGTTCAAGCGCTCTTCCAAAGAATCAATGCTTTGGAATGTGGCTTTTCTCTTGTCCATGCAGGCGCCAAGTCAAAACATCAAGCTTGACCTCGCAGGGGTTCCAGACCAGAGGCAGACATCTGGCTTTGATCGCCGGACGACTGCGAATGCCGCCCCCGGCAGATGGAAGTCTTCTTGCAGGGTCACTCAACTTTGAAGCAGGTAGCCAGACTCCCGACCTTGTCTGCCGTTGTGATGCACAACCCCCAGCTTGCTCAGCTGGGCCACCACCTGCATGACGGTTCCCACACTGACTGGGGTTCCCCGAAGGTATAGCTGACGATAGATCTCGTCCCTGCTGAGCGCATGTGGAGCAGAGCTCAGCAGGACCTGCAGCACGCCAATTCTGGCGACGGTTGGACGCAGCCCTGCAGCCCTCAACCGTTGCATCACGCTGACATTCCTCAACCCTCTGGCCCTTCCGGGGTTCGTCTCCAACCGCCTCCCAGGGCCCGGTATAAAGCGATGCTCGCCTGCAAACGCTCCTGACGGATCTGAACGGCCAGATCCCGGCTCTGATAGGCCACACGCTGCACATCCAGCAAGGTCTGCAGATTGTCCGCTCCGGCCTTGTATCGGCTTTCGGCCAAAGAGAGTGCCCTCTGTGCCTGAGCCAACTCCACGGCCTGGGCCAGCGCCTGCTTCTCGACACCATCGACCGCATTCAAGGCGGTTTGAACGTCGCCAAAGGCCTGCAGTATGGCTTGGCGATAGGCAATCACCAGCTCCTGCTTCTGCGCTGCAGCCAGGTCCCGGCTCGAGGCCAGTCGCCCGGCATCAAAAATCGGCGCCAGGATTCCTGCGGTCAGCGAGGACAGGGGGTTCTCCAGCATCCTGCCAAGTGTTCCGCTCTCGGAGCTCAGGCCTGCGCTCAGCGTCACGCGGGGCAGCATGGCGGCCCTGGCAGCGCCAAGATTGGCATCCGCAGCAAGCAGCAATGCCTCTGCCTTCGCCATGTCCGGTCTGCGTGTGATCAGATCCGCAGGCGTGCCCAAGCCAATGCCCGGCACCTTCAGATTCGAAAGACTGGTCTCGCTCACCAGGTTCATGGACCATTGCCCCGACAGCAGGGCCAGCACCGCATGCGCGTCAGCCGTCTGTTTGCGCAGCGAAGCCAGGGCACGCTGCTGAGCGGCGACCTGGCCGCGCTGCTGGGCCAGCTCCACGGAGCTTGCCGCCCCGTAGCGGGCCCTGGACTCCACCAGCTTCAACAGTCGCTCGGAAATTTCGAGGTTGAGCCGGGCAATCTCAGCGCGCTCACGCAAGCCCACACACTGCAGCCAGGCCTGGGCTACCGAGGCCGTGACCGTCAGACGCACTGTCTCGCGGTCGAAGACGCTGGCCTGTCTGCCCGACTCGGCCGCATCCCTCAAGGCGCGCTGACGCCCCCAGAAATCCAGCTCGTAACTGCTCGACAGGCCGACCCGCCAGGTGCTGGCGTTTCTTTCCTTATGACTGTCCAGCGCAGCCGATCTCGTAGCCCCGAAATCCGCATTCACTTCCGGCAAGAGAGCCGCACCGGCATAGGCGGCTCTGGCCTCGGCCTGCTGCACCCGCGCCACGGCGGCCGCCACATCTAGGCTCTGGCTTGCGGCCTGCTCGACCAAGGCGCTGAGCTCCGGGCTGCCAAAGCTCTGCCACCAGCTGGTGCTGATTTCCTCGCCGCCCGCACCCCTCTCCAGAGCCCAGGACTGCGGAATATCGAGAGCCATGGTTCTCGCCGCTTCAGGCGATTGCGTTGTCGCACATCCAGCCAAGGCAAGCGACGCCAGGACTGCATTCCATTTGTACATGCCTACTCTCCCGCCAATGCTCGCACGGGCTCCAGGCGCGCAGCCGTTCTGGCCGGCATGAAGCCAAACACCAGACCCGTAAGCACCGCACAGGCAAATGCCCCCAGCATGGCTTTCACCGAAAACACCACGGCTACCCCCGAAACAATCAGCGCCAGTCCTATGCCCAGCCCCGCAAGCAGGCCTACCGCACCACCCACAATGGTCACCATGCTGGCTTCCGTCAGAAACTGGCGCAGGATGTCACGCTGCCTAGCCCCTACCGCCATGCGGATGCCGATCTCCCTGGTGCGTTCGCGCACCGTCATCAGCATCACGTTCATGACCCCTATGCCTCCGACCACCAGGGACACTGCGGCAATCAGCCCCAGCATCACGGCCATGCTCTGGCGTGTTGCGGCTTCGGCCTGGATGCGGGCCGCCGCATTGCCGATACCAAAGTCCTCCCGCCCTCCGTGCCGCGCCAGCAAAAGGCTGCGGATGGACTGCTCGGCCTCATGGACCTGTTCCGAGGAGCTGGCCTCCACGACCACGTAATCGGGCTGGGTCTGCGCCTGATAGACCCTGGCGCGTCCCGACTGATAGGGAATGAAGACCATGTCGTCATAGTCCTGGGCGCCAGAGTCAGCCCCGCGCTCGCTCATGACGCCTATGACTTCGAACGCCGAGTTGCCGATGATCAGCTGCAGACCCAGGGGGTTGGCGACCTCGGGAAAGAAATGCCGGTGTGCCTTGTGCCCTATCACCACCAGCGGAGCCAGATCGCGGTCTTCCACATCGGTGAAGTAGCGCCCCTGGGCAACCCTCCAGTGGTGGACCAGCGGCATCTCCTGGCTGGCCGCAAACACATAGACCTGCTTGTCTGCCTTGCCATAGCGCACCGTGACGGGGTCTCCGATGACGGGCATCACCCTTCGCACCGAGGACAGCTCCCGCATGGCCGCCAGATCGTCTTCAGTGATCTGGCCTGCAGGTCCGCCGCTGGCCGGCGGCTTGCTGCCCATATAGAGAATGGCCGTTCCCATGGTGCCCATCTGCTCGACCACCTTGCGCCGAGCACCTTCACCGATGGCCAGCATGACGATCACCGAGGCCACACCGATCACGATGCCCAGCAAGGTCAGGCTGGTACGCACCCGATTCATGCGCATTCCGCGCAAGGCACTGCGCGCAGCTTCGGAGATTTCGGCAACCCAGGAAATGGCCGACGTTGCGCTGTTGCGCTGCGGGGTCAGCGGCGGCACATCTCCACGGGTCTGATGACCATGAGGAGCACTGTCATTGACGATACGACCATCGCTGATCTCAATCACACGCCTCGCCTGTGCGGCGACTTCGCGATCATGCGTGATCACGATGATGGTGTGTCCCGCATCGGCCAGCTCGCGCAGCAAGGCCATCACCTCGGCGCCGCTATGCGAGTCAAGCGCTCCGGTAGGTTCGTCGGCCAGGATGATGTGGCCACCGTTCATCAATGCCCGGGCAATGGACACGCGCTGCTGCTGACCGCCCGAGAGCTGGTTGGGCCGATTACCCAGGCGCGATCCCAAGCCAAGGCGCTCGAGCAGCAACTGAGCCCTGTGCATCCGCTGCTCCTTGGGCAAACCTGCGTATATCGCAGGCATCTGCACATTCTCCGAAGCGCTCTCGCTGGGAATCAGGTGGTAGCCCTGAAACACGAAACCGAAGGCTTCACGACGCAACCAGGCCAGGGCATCCGAGTCCAGCAAGGACACGTCCTGACCTTGAAACCGATAGCAACCTTCGCTCGGCTTATCAAGGCAGCCCAGGATATTCATCAAGGTGGACTTGCCCGAGCCCGAGCTGCCCACCACGGCCACATACTCGCCCGCGCGAATATCCAGATCGATGCCATGCAATACGGTCACCGACGGCTGGTCGCCCACACCGCCATAGTGCTTGCGAATGCCACGCAGCGAAATCAGCGCAGCCTGCTCCATCGCATTCACCATTGCAGCCACCGCAGGCCGCCGGGAATCAGGGTTTCGCCGACGATGACGCGCTCGCCCTCGGTCACGCCATCGAGCACCTGCACCTGGTGGCGGCTTCTGACGCCCAGCTTCACGCTGCGCAGCTCAGGCTGGCGTTGGGCCGTCAGCACCCGGACGCTTTGCGACTGCGGCTCCTTCTCCGACTGAAGCGCTGTCAATGGAACCGTCAAGGCCTGCGGTGCACTGCCGGTCACAAAGACCACCTGTGCCGTCATCTGCGGCAACAGTTCAGCATCCTTGTTGTCCACGTCAAACAATGCCGTATAGGTCACGGCCTTGGTGGCTGCAGCAGGTGTCGCCGCACTGCCCGCTGCGGGCGCGACGCTGGCCGGCGGCGCAGGCAGCACCTGCCGCACCCGGCCATTCCAGCGCCGGGCTTGTTCCTGGCCGGCACTGCCCAGCGTCGTGAAATACACGGGCATATCGGCCCTCACGCGCCGCACATCGGCCTCCGAAACATCCGTCCAGACCGTCATCGCCGTCAGATCGGCAATGCGCAAGATATTGGGCGTCTGATAAGTTGCATTCAGGGTCTGGCCTTCACGTGCATCGACAGACACCACCGTGCCCGACATGGGGGCATAGATGCGGGTGTAGCCCAGACGCGCCTCATCGGCCTTGAGGCTGGCCTGGGTTTGCTGCATCTGCGCTTTGAGATGATCGATGCGCGCCGCCGCACCTGCCACCTGGGCTTCGGCAATCTGCACGTCTTCCTGCCTGGTCGCCTCTTCGGATGCCAGCTGCTGCTGCCGCTTCAACTGCTGGCTGGCAAGCTTCAACTGCGCCTGCTGCTCGGCGATCTGGGCACGCAAACTTGCCAGCGACGCTCTTCCCGCATCGACGGTGGCACGCTGCACGCTGGGGTCTATCTCCACCAGCAATGCGCCCTTTTCGACCCTGGCTCCTGGACTGACCAGCAAACGGGTGATCTGACCCGAGACCTGCGCCCCTACATCGACATAGGTTCTGGGCTGCAAGGTTCCTATGGCGGTGACCGTAGACTCCACATCCTCACGCTGCACCACAACACTTTGGTACTCGACCCTGGGCCGACTTCCCCACCACAGGGCAGTGCCTGCAGCACAGACCAGCAGCAGCCCGAGGCCGCCCCAGCGTTTGACTTGTCCCACCTTCATCAAGCTTGCACTCTCCAGAAAACAATTTGCAATCGCTGCCGAAACCCGTGACCAGGAAACGAGTCGCTGCGATTGAAGATAAGAAGCCGCTCGGGCTTCAAGGATTTGGTCACCAAAAGAAGCTGGCCACGACCGCCAGCACCGCCACGGTGGCAGCCAACACCAGGTAGCGAGCCGACGCCCACAAGCCCACGACCGTCGCGAATGCCCCCAGACTCCAGAACCCCAGCACGAGCACGCTGCCAACCGTTGCGCTCCAGCCGCGCATGGCCGGCAGACAGACGGCCAGCAAAAGCATTGCTCCCAGCACACGCAGCGCCGTGCGATGCGCTGCCGGCACCTCGTCCAGCGGTCTCAGTTGTGCGTAATGGCGATCCATGGCAAAAGCCAGAGCCGTCATGCCTCCTATCGAAAGAGCAAGCGCCTGCAACGATGACTGCCACAGGGTCATGACAGACTCTCTTTCCGCACTGCACCGGGATCCACGGCAACGGCCGGGTTCTGAGACGTCTCGGCAGGCTTCTGCTTTCGCACAGCTTTGAGGTTTTCAGCCCTGCGCATCCAGGCCCATGCAGCAGCCGCAGCCACCCCGAAAGCCAAAGAAAAAAGCTCCACCCCTGCGCTTTCCCAGTCACCTTCCTGAAGATAGGCAGCCAGGTGATCGCCGGTCGTCACGAAGCTCAACGCCGGCAACAGAAGACAAAGCAGCGCCAGCGCCGCCATCTGATCACGCCAGGCCATGGACGGCGACCTCAGCAGTGCGTGCATGAGCGCCAGCATCCAAAGCGCAAAGAACACTGCCAGCTCCCATCTGGAGCGCAGCGCAAGCTCGACGGGCAGCAAACGGTTGGCCCACAAAAAACCAACGCAGGCGATACCCAGCCCCGCAATCGCGGCCACATTCGCGGCTTCAATCATCCGGTAGACCGTGGAGGTGCTGGCGCCAAACTCTCCCTGGTGTTTGGCGCGCCGCTTGACCATGAAGAGGATCGCCCCCGTGGCCATCATGGCGCTGCCAGCCAAGCCACAGATAAAGTACAGCCACTTCAGCGGCAGCCCGCCATATGTCGCCATATGCAGTCCGCCGATCACCGATTGCGTGAGCGCGGCCGCTCCGCCATCCACACCACCCGGCAGGCGCAGCTGCTGCAGCTCGGCGGTGGCAGCCGAGAACATGGCCATACCGCTGGTGGGACTGAGACGCTTGCTCAGATCATCGGCATCATTCCAGCCATAGACGCCAATACGCGCTGCAGCATCTCCGGGGTAGTCGATCACCACAGCCCGCACGGGCTGTCCGATCAAGGCCTGCCCGCGCAGCACGAAAGACTCCAGATCCGGCACCGACATGGCTTGCCCCGAGCGCTGGGGCTTGCCTGGTTCATTCAGCGCCACCTGAAAAGACTTGAGGGCTTCGGCACTGCTGCCGAAGTAGGCCGCAATACCGGCAGGCATGAAGGTCGAGCACGATATGGCGATACCTGTGTAGGCGATCATGAACTGGAAAGGCAAAGTCAGGACCGCCACAGCGTTGTGCATGTCCAGCCAGCTTCTCTGTCCTTTGCGGGCGCGGAAGGTGAAGAAGTCCTTGAAGATTCGTCTATGGGTAATCACTCCGCTGACCAGCGCCACCAGCATGGCAAGCGCGGCAATGCCCACAATCCAGAGTCCGAGCTGTCCTGCATGCAACTGATAGTGGAAGTCCACAAAATGATGACCTCCCAATGTCTGGCGCACCTTGGGAGCTTCAGAGGCGTCCATGGCACTGCCAGACTTCGGATCCAGCTGGGCCGCCGCATACTGCCCCTCGCGATCGAACCAGTAGACGCGCAAATCCCCGCCCCCTTTGGAGTCTGCAGGCCAGAGCTCCCACATGTCTGCACCAGGGTGTTGCCGCTCCATGTATGCCATGCCCCATTGCAGACGCTGACTCAGGGAAGCCTGTGCTTGCAGCACAGTGCCTGCCTGCCCGGCCTCGGCTCGCTCATGGGCATGATGCTCAGGGGTCATCCAATGGGTGATGGGCTCCTCGAAGACGGCCAGCGTACCCGTCAGGAAAACGGCATACAGCAGCCAGGAGAACCATAGGCCACACCAGGTATGCAACCATGCCTGGGCCTGACGGAAGCTGCCTTTGCCTGCACCCGATTGCTTCTTTGCCGGCTGCATCAGCGTGCCTTCAGGAAGATCAAGGCTGCAGTGGCTGCAAGCATGGCGAGAATCAGAACGAGCAGCACGCCCCAGATCCGACGCGGCGATACAGGGCTGAAGGCCCCGATCACCACCGCCACATACCAAAGCCAGCTGGACTGCATGCCGCCCACCATGGTTTCGACACGGGATTGACTCATGGCGCCGCACAAGACCACCCAGGCGCTGGAGACGGCATAGCCTCCCAGCACCGCAGCCGTCAAACGCGCCCCCAGAGCCCAGCCGGCGTGCAAATCATCGGATTGCGACATTGCCACGCCTCGTCAGAAACGGCCCTTGAGCGATACGGTGACCGTACGCTTTTCGCCGTAGAAGTTGCCGTAGCCCGCATAACCAACCGTGCTGTAGTAGGTCTTGTCAAACAGGTTGCCGACATTCACGGCCACGCTCCAGTCCTTGTTGAACGCATAGGCAGCACGTGCAGACCAGACTGCGTAGCCCGGGGAAGTGAAGTTGTAAGGCGTCCAGGCTCCGTCATAACGGCCCGTAGCCGGGTTGTAAGCGCTGATGCCCGAGGCCCGGTAATTCGAGCTCTGCGCCACCACACCGCCGCCCACGCTCCAGCCGCGCAAATCGCCGCTCAAGCGATAGTCCGCCCAGGCCTTGAACAGATGGCGCGGCGTGACCGTGCTGAACTGGGCGCTGTCCTTGCGTCTGTCTTCGTTGCTGTTGTAGGTGTAGCCCACCGCCAGCTGGAGATTGGGAGTGATTCGCCCCGTCATCTCCAGATCGATGCCCTGGCTCAGCTTGAAGCCGTCGCGGAAGTAGCAGCAACCGCCGCGCCAATCGGTCTGGGGGTAAGCAGGGTCGTAAACGGCTTCGCCTTTTTTATCGGTACGAAACAATGCCGCACTGGCGATCAGGTTGGGGGTCAGCTCGCTTTTGACGCCCAGCTCGTAGGTACGGCCACGCACCGGATCCAGAGGCGTTCCAGGCAGCGGTGCAGAGAACTTTCCAGCCTGGGACTGATAGATCTCGGCGGTGCTGAAATACAGATTGGTGGACTTGGTCAGCTCATGCATCAGCCCCATATAGGGCACAAAGACATTCGACTCCCGGCTATTGGCCGTGAGCGCGCCATTCATGTCGTGCTGGGTATTGCGATCCTGCAGCACATAGCGTCCGCCGAGCACCACGGACCAACGCTCCACGGGACGCAGGCGGATAGAGCCATAGAGGCCGCTCTTTTGCGTTTTTGTCTGCGAGCCGCTGGTCCAGTCACCGAGCGGATAGCCCGGGTCTTCCGGTGGGATCCGGTTGAAGACGTCGGCCGGCCCCACTCTCGGCCACAGGCTCCGGTAGGTGTTGCTGTTTCGGTGCTGATCGAAACCAAGGATCACATCATGCCGTTGACCGAAGGCATCGAAGCCACCCTGCAAATTGATGTCGAAGCTGGTTTCACGCTCGCGTGACTTGGCCTGATGAATCCACCAGTCAGCCCCCTGCAGCGTGATGGGATCTGGCGAACTTTCAATCTCCGCGCCGTTCACTCCTTCGTTGAAGCGGGTTTGCCTTAGCTGGGTCTTGAGAAGCCAGTCGTTGCCGAGCTGCTGCTCCAGCTTGGCAAAGACCGTGGTGTTTTCGCGATTGATCCAGTTCCAGGGCGCACCAAAGTTGGTATTGCGCGCAAAGCCGATATCGCTGCCGTCCGCGTAGCGCGGCAGGCTGGCATTGAAGCCCGTATTTCTATCTTTCTGATAGCTGGCACCCAGTGTGGCGATTGTGCTGGGCGTCAGGTCCATCTCCAGCGCCCCATACAGCATCTGCCGCTTGAGCTTGGAGGGCGTGGCCATTTCCTTGCGGTCATGGTTCACGGCCACGAAACGGCCGCGCAGAGTTCCGCTTTCGTTCAACGCGCCCGTGGTGTCCAGCTCGGCGCGGTAGTTGCTCATGGTTCCGCCGGAAAGCAGAACCTGCGTCTGACGCTTGGCCTGGGGCCTTTTGTAGGTGAAGTTCAGAACTCCGCCCGCCTCGCCCGCACCGAACAGACCGTCGGCCCCGCGCAGCACACTGACGCTGTCGAACTGCGCCATGTCCAGACTGCGGCTGCCTGAACGAGAGGAGCTGGCAGCACCGCCATCAAACCGGAAGTTGGTGATGTTCATGCCGCGGGACAGATAGGTGGTGTCCAGCCAGGTCTCTTCGCGAGTGATCCCGGTGGTGTAGTTCATCACATCATCGAGCGTACGCATGGCCTGATCATCCATGCGCTGTCGGGTCACCACCGTCACCGACTGCGGAACCTCGCGCAGAGACTGCGCCGCCTTGCCGACTTCCACCGCGCCTGGCACATAGGAGTCACTCGACTCACCATAGACATTGGGAACGGCCTTCTCCTGCACGGTCACTTCCGCAAGTGTCGATCCAGCATCCTCCTGTGCATGACCGATACCGGGCAGCAGGCAAAGCACACTGACTGCCACAGCCGTGGCGTGAAGACGAAATGGCAAAGCCCCGGCTACGGGGCAAAACGAGCGTTCCAGCATGAGCGTAAAAAAACAAACCTGGGTGTTCTCTTCAGGCAGGGAATGCCGAAGAACCTATGACGCTGTGGCTGGAACGGAGAGACCGTATACGGGCTGGCAGCAAAGAACAGAACGAGAATCACTCTCAATTCCATTTGCGCGCAGATTGTAAAGCTCAGGTAAAAAAATTGCCACTGTTTTGTAAAACGATAGCACCTGTCTCTGCAGGCCGTATCGTTGCGCATCTGCCAGCCTGTTGCTGGCTCATGTCCGGGCTAATGCTATCCACACCGGGCATCAAGCCTGGCTTCGGTGCAGTAACAGGGTGGTCTGGAACTGCGTGGCGACTCACTCAGCAGCTTCCGACTGAAAAGTGGACTTTGCGAAGCGCCCGGCGCTTGGGGCGCTTGGAAGGTACACGGCATGAGCGTCACTTAATGACGGGGCAGGCCCATCTTCCAAAGATGGCAGATGCGCATCGAGCACAAAGAAAAAGCCCCGGCTGCATGAACAACCGGGGCTTTTATATCTTGGCAGGGGAAGAAGGATTCGAACCTTCGCATGCTGGAATCAAAATCCAGTGCCTTAACCAGCTTGGCGACTCCCCTAAAGAGAAAGCGATTATAGCGCGGTTTTCCCCGGGTTTCAAAGAACACCCATTGCCAAACAAAATCACGGTCAGCGAATCAGTGCTTTGGTCCGAAGCATTCAACACTTGCCAATGCCTTTCGCTGCACCAAATCGACTTGTTTCTGGCCACCCACGTTTTCTGAGTCATGTGCCTGAGGCCCGGGCTTGCGGGCCATGCGGCGGAGCAGTTCGTCCCCTTCTTGCCGCCTCTTCCATTGGCCCCGCAGGGTAGCTTCAGCGGCGACGGTGGCGCTGCCCATCAGGTCGGGGATGCCTTGCTCGGCAAACATTGATGCATCGGACATAGCCACAAAGGCCCCAGATCGGCCGTGCAGTAGCAAAGGTGCAGCCCCCTCACAGCGAGAGAGGGGGGGTCGCACAAAGGCAAGCGAGCTAAGGGAAGCGACCTCAGCCGCTCAGGGGAACAACGACTATGGGTTGCGCTGCAGATAGTCCACGGCCAGCGCGGCCAGCGAACGTGCACCGGTGGGCAGTTGCTTCTCGTCGATGTCGAACAGCGGCGAGTGGTTAGGCGCTGCCTTGGTGAAGTCCTGGCCTGCCGGCGGTGCACCCAGGAAGTAGAAGAATCCCGGCACCACTTTCTGGAACTCCGAAAAGTCCTCGGAACCGCTGACCTTTGGAATCACCATGACCTTGCCGCCCAGGGCCAGCTTGAGCGCGGGCAGCGAGGCCTCGGTCAGTGCAGCCGGATTGGTAGTGACCGGATAGGCCACGGGGCCGAAGCGCACCTTGGCCTTGGCGCCGCTGGAGGCCGCGATCTGCTCGGCCGTGGCCGTGATTCGCTTGTGCGCTTCCTGACGCATGTCTTCGTCAAAGGTGCGCAGCGTGCCCTGCATCTCGACATTGTCGGGAATGATGTTGTAGCGCGTGCCGCCCTGGATGGAACCAATGGTCAGCACGGCCGGCTCCAGGCTGATGTTGAGCTGGCGGCTGACCACTGTCTGCAGGCCCAGCACCACCTGGCTGGCCGCGACGATGGGATCGACCGCACTCCACGGCGACGAGCCATGGCCGCCCCGGCCCTCGACCTGAATGTTCAGGCTGTCCGAGCCCGCCATCAGCGGCCCGCTGCGGTAGCCCACCATGCCCGAGGGAAGATTGGCCGTGATGTGCAGGCCGTAGATGGCCTGCACATCCTTGAGCACGCCGGCCTCCACCATGGCCTTGGCACCGAAACTGGGTACATGACCATGGGCATCGGCTTCCACCGGAGCGCCTTCCTCGGCCGGCTGGAAGATGAACTTCACCGTGCCCGGCAGCCTGGTGCGCATGCCTGCCAGCGCCTCGGCCGCGCCCATGAGCATGGCCACGTGGGCATCGTGCCCGCAGGCATGCATGACCGAGACCTGCTTGCCCATGTACTGTGACTTGGCCTTGGAGGCAAAGGGCAGGCCCGTCTTCTCGGCCACGGGCAGCGCATCCATATCGGCGCGCAGGGCCACTGTCTTGCCCGGCTGACCGCCGCGCAGCACCCCCACCACGCCCGTGCCCCCCACGCCGGTCTGCACCTCCATGCCCAGGCGGCGCAGGTGATCGGCCACCAGTTTGGCCGTGCGTTCCTCCTGGCCCGACAGTTCGGGATGCTGGTGAATGTCGCGACGCCACTCCACCATCTTGGGAGCCAGCGGCTCAATGGCGGCATCCAGCGCCGCCAGGGCCTCGGCATCCAGCCCCTGCGCGCTGGCTGCCAGCGGCAGGCCGCAGGCCAGCAAGCCGGCCAGCGCAATGCGGCGCAGGCCTGTGCTGGGTGGTGTGGAAAGCTTTGTCTCGGACCGTTTGTGAAGCATCTTCGTCACCCTGAAAAATGGCACAAGCAGTCATGCTAAAAGTGAAGCGCCTGTGACAGACACGGCAAAATCGCCATTCGAGGAGTCAGAAACGCCATGCCCCGAGCCTTCGTCATCGAGCTGCCCTGCCTGGAGCACAGCGCCACAGGCCACGCCGCGCATCTCGTGGAGATGCTGCGCAGCGCCAACCTCGTTGCCAGCCTGCGCCTTGGCCGGCGCGCACCGCGCTTTGGCTGGCGCTGGGTCGATGGCCGGGGCCAGCCTCTGCCTGCCATGCCGCACACGGCCGAAGGCGCACTGGCCGAAGGTCCGGTGCATTCCGTCTTCGCAAGCGCGCTGCACTGCCCGGACATTCCATCCATCCGCGACATCGTCGCCGCGCATCCGGACCTCACGCAGCGCATCGCCACAGCCTTCGACCAGGGCCTGACCGTGTGTACGCTGGGCAGCGGCGCCTGGTTCGCGGCCGCCAGCGGGCGCTGCGAGGGCCGCCGTGTGGCCCTTCCCTGGTATTTCATGGGCGGATTCGGACTGGACTTTGCCAGCATAGAACTTGCCGAGGGCCAACCCTTTGTGGACGACAGGCCCTGGCTCAGTGCCTCCCACCCAGAAGCCCTGGTGCCCCTGGCTCTGGCGCTCACGCGACATGCCTTCGGCGACGACATGGCCGAGGCGCTGGCCGCCGTTGTGCAGCCCGACCCCCAGCGCGAACGCGCCACGCGCGCCGCCATGCAAGATCGCCGCATTCCCGCCACGCGGACCAGCGTGCTAGCCCATGCCATAGCCTGGCTGGAGACGCGCGTGGAGCAGCCCTATGACCTGCGGGCGCTGGCGGACGCGGTATCGGCCAGCCCGCGCACCCTGCTGCGCCACTTTCAGCAGGAGTTGGGACACAGCCCGCTCGATCACCTGCACCGCCTGCGCTGCGCACGGGCTCGGGTGCTGCTGGAGATCACGCTGGAGAGCGTGCCCTCCGTGGCGCTGGCCTGCGGATATGAGGATGCCTCGGCGTTCCGGCGGGTGTTCGCCCGGTATGTGGGAATGACGCCCGCGGCCTATCGGGAAAGGCATGCATTGAGGGCGCCGAGGAGGCGGTGGCGCGTCGCCGCCAGCGAGATTGCCCGGCCTTGAGTGCACCTGCAAGCTGGAGGAGATCTCATCTGATTGTCGCGGGCTTGTTCGGCAGGGGTTGCCACGATGCAGCCATCTCTACTTCGCACCATAGGCCAATGAGGAGATCCCTCTGCATTCACCTCACCCGCAAGCCGCGCCATTTCTCTTGAGGCCTGTGCCGCACCCTGCCGGGGACAGACCAGGTCAGCAAGCCTAGTCCAGCGTCACCTTGGCCTCGCGAATGACTTTGCCCCATTTGGCGGTTTCCGCAGCAATGAAGCGATCGCATTCCTCGGGCGTCGATCCTTCGGCAAACGTGCCCATGGTCTGCTGCATGCGCTGCGTGATTTCAGGGCTGCGAATGATGCGAGCGACTTCGGCGGACATGCGCTGCACAATTTCCTTGGGCACTCCTGCCGGGGCAATCATTGCAGCCCAGGTACTGCCCATCAGCTCGGGAATGCCTTGCTCGGCAAACGTAGGTACATCGGGCAACACCGCCAGCCGCTTTTCGCTGGCCACGCCGATGAGGCGGATGCGACCGGCCTTGGCAGGCTGAATCAGATTGGGCGGAGGATCGAGGAACAAGGGAATCTGGCCGCCCATGAGATCAGTCAGTGCCGGTGCGGCCCCTTTGTAAGGCACATGGGTCATGTCCGTCTTGGTCAGCAGCTTCAACAGCTCGGTCGTCAGATGCGCGCTGGAGCCGCTTCCCGAAGAGCCAAAGCTGACTTTGCCCGGATGCGCCTTGGCATAGGCAATCAGCTCCTGCGTGGTCTTGAACGGTGCATTGGTGGACACCGCTGCAACCAGCGGCGAGATCCCCATCAGTGACACGCCGACCAGATCCTTGCCGGGGTTGTAGGGCAGCTTCGGATACAGCGTGGTATTGGCCGCATAAGCGGCAATCACCACTCCGAACGTGTAGCCATCGGGCGCAGACTTTGCCACCTGATCCACACCGATGAGACTGTTCGCGCCCGGCTTGTTATCGATGACGATGGGCTGGCCCAGCGCTTTCTGCAAACCCACCTGCAGCAGGCGTGCCATCTGGTCGGTGAAGCCGCCCGCGGTGTAGGGAACCACGATGCGTATGGGCTTGGAGGGCCAGGGGCTCTGGGCCCAGACCGAGGGAGCCAGCATGGCGGCGCCGGCTGCGGCGCTCGATTGCAGAAAGCTGCGGCGAGATGTCGAAGGCATGAATGTCTCTTGGTTTTTTTCGGAAGAAGGTGCCGCGCGTCAGCGCGGCAGTGAAGGGCAATGATGTTTCAGTACCCGCGGGCCACATCCACCAGATTGAGCAAAGGCTCGCCCGCGCGCAGGCGGCGAAGGTTCTCCAGGCACTGGCGGGCCACGGTGTCGGCCGAGGCCTGGGCCGCGATATGCGGCGTGACAAAGGCCTTGGCGTGCCCCCATACCTTGTTGCCGGGCTGGGGCGGCTCCTCGCGCAGCACGTCCAGCGCGGCGCCGGCCAGATGGCCTTCGTCGAGCAGGGCCAGCAGTTCATCCTCGACCACCTGCTCGCCGCGCCCCACGTTGATGAAGTAGGCGCCGCGCGGCAACAAGGACAGCGTGCGGCGGTTCAGCAGATCGCGTGTCTCGGGCGTGAGCGGCAAGGCGCAGACCAGGATGTCGCTGGCGGACAGCAGTTGCTGCAGACCCTGGGCACCGCTGTGCGTGGTCAGGCCGGCAATGTTCTTGGCGCTGCGGCTCCAGCCCGCAACAGGATAGCCCACTGCCTGCATGGCAGCAGCCACGAAGCGGCCGACCTCGCCCAGACCCAGAATACCCACGCGGCAGTCGGCGCTGGCACGCACGGGGCGGCGCAGCCAGTCTCCCGCCTGCTGCTGGCGCGCGAACAGATCCAGCTCGCGCGTATGGCGCAGTGCGGTGCCGACCACATACTGGGCAATCTCCACATGCTGCTGCGGATCGACCGTACGCGCCACGGGCAGGCCAGCCGGCAGATCGGGTACGGCCAGCAGCTTGTCCACGCCCGCACTGGGCGCGCACAGCAGCTTGAGCTTCGGATAAGCCGGCAGCACGCCGGGCTTGAGGCTCCAGGCCAGCATGGTTTCGACCGCGTCGGCCGGTGCCTCGTCGCGGTGGGCCCAGACCTGTACGTCGGGCGCCAGCGCGCGCAGCGACTCGACAATGGGCGCGCCCATGCTGGGGTGGATGTTGACCAAAATTCCCATTGATTTCTCCATGAATCTGAGCTCTGTTCGCTGCCTTCGAAACGGCAACAGCCCAAGCGAGGGACACCAAGCAAGGGCCGCCCCGCAGCGAGGGTGTCGTCCCCCTCCCGCGAAGCGAGAGAGGGGGAAGGCGCGCAGCGCCTCAGGGGGTGTTAGTCCCTATAACTTGGGTCGATGCGGTCCAGGCGGCGCAGCAGGCCCGGCCAGGCCAGGCCCGCGCCCTTGCCCTTGGTGACCTGGCGCGACTGGTTGACCGCGTCGGCAATGATGGTCTGTGGAATGCGCGTCAGCTCACCGCCGCCCGACTGTGCCAGGATCTGGATGCGGCAGGCCGACTCCAGCGTGTACATGGCCAGCACGGCCTCGGCCACGCTGCGTCCACAGGTCAGCAGGCCGTGATTGCGCAGGATGAGGAAGTTGCTGGCACCCAGGTCGTCCACCAGGCGCGGCTTCTCGTCATCGCGCAGGGCCACGCCCTCGTAGTCATGGTAGGCCAGACGCACCAGCGGGAAGATGGACTGCTGCGAGATGGGCAGCAGTCCATCTTTTTGCGCCGACACGGCAACGCCGTACCGCGTGTGCGTGTGCAGCACGCACTGCACCTCGGGCCGACCGTCGTGGATGGCGCTGTGGATGACGAAGCCGGCGGGGTTGACGTCGTACTCGCTCTCCATCAGCGGCTGACCTTCGTGATCGACCTTGACCAGACTGGATGCCGTGATCTCGTCGAACAGCATGCCGTAGGGGTTGATCAGGAACTGGCCGGGCTGGCCCGGCACGCGCGCCGAAATGTGGGTGAAGATCAGGTCGTCCCAGCCGAAGTGGGCGACCAGGCGATAGGCGGCAGCCAGCTCGACGCGGGTCTGCCACTCTTCGGGCGTCACCCGGCGGCGGACTTCGGACATCGTGGTGTCATGACTCATGGGATAGGTCTCGTGATGGGCATCGTGGAATGGAAGACAGGCTCAGCGTCCCGCTGCGTACTGATCGCGCAGCTCGCGCTTGAGCACCTTGCCGATGGCACTGCGCGGCAGCTCGGCGATGAAGCGCAGGTCGGCCAGGCGCTGGGTCTTGCCGGCTTGCTGGTTGTACCAGCCCATGATCTCCTCGGGCCGGGCCGGCTGGCCCGTGCGCGACACCACATAGGCCACTGGCGTCTCGCCCCATTGATCGGAGGGAACGCCGACCACGGCCACATCGTCCACGGCCGGGTGGACCCGCAGCTGAGCCTCCAGGTCGCTGGGGTAGATGTTGAAGCCGCCGCTGATGATCATGTCCTTGCGTCTATCGAACAGGGTCAGGAAGCCGTCGGCGTCGAAGCGGCCCACATCGCCCGTACGGATGAAGCGCTTGCCCGTGGCATCGAACCATTCGGCCTCACGCGTCTTGGCGGGCTGTCCGTGGTAGCCGGTCATCATGCTGGCCGAATGGCCCACGACCTCGCCGTCTGCGCCGGGGCCCAGCTCGCGGCCCTCCTCGTCGATGAGCCGGATGTCATGGCCTTCGGCGGGTTGGCCCACGGTGTGCAGCTTGTCCGGGTGCAGATGGGCTTCGAGGATGCAGGTGCCCCCGCCTTCGGTCATGCCGTAGAACTCGGTGAGACTGCCTGGCCAGCGCGCCACCACATCGGCCTTGAGCTCGGCGCGAAACGGTGCACTGGTGCAGAACTTGGCCTGAAAGCTCGACAGGTCATGCTCGCCGAACTGAGGCAGTGCCATGATGCGCTGGTACTGCACAGGCACCAGCATGGTGTGGGTGACTCGGTGCTGCTGGGCCAGTTGCAGATAGCGCGCCGCGTCGAACTTGGGCATGAGCACCACGCAGCCGCCGCTGCCCAGCGTGGGGAAGAACACCACCAGCGTGGTGTTGGAGTACAGCGGCGTGGCCACTAGCGTCGTACCCTCGGGGCCGTAGCCGTAGACGCCGCCCCGGTTGATATGGGTCCAGCGCATGCCGTGCGACTGCACGATGCCCTTGGGAGTCCCCGTGGTGCCAGAGGAATAGATGATGTTGAACGCAGCCTCGGGCTCCACACTCACGGCAGCGGGCTGCGCGCCTTCGGGTGCCAGCCAGTCCTCGAAGGCTCTGCCCGGCGTCACACCGTCCAGCGAGATGCATTGCAGTCCGGTGTCTGCGGGCACCAGGTCCTGAGCCGCCTTGTCGAGGAACAGGTGACGCGCCTGGGCATCGCGCAGCATGGAAGCCAGGCTCTCGGCAGTGGAGGATGGCGCCAGCGGCGCGACCACCACGCCCGCGCGCAAGGCTCCGAGGAATAGCACGGCATAGCGCACGGAATTCAGCGCGCAGATGGCGATGGCCTTGCCCGGCTGCACGCCGTCGCGCTGCAGCGCGGCGGCCACGCGGTCCATGAGGGCGTCGAGCTGGGCATAGCTCAGGGTCTGCTGGTCGTCGCGCAGCGCGGCATGGTCGGGCTGCTGGCGCGCATGGCTGCGGATCAGCTCGGCCAGCGTGGTGAAGGGGGCATCGGGAGAAGGCAGGCAGACAGTCATGAAGGCTCCGTTTCAGGAATGGCAAGCAGGCTGCGCCTGCGAGCCCCCGGCCCTGCAGGCGCTTGGGCAGACAGCGGCTTATTTGGCAGCCAGACCCAGTCGGTCTATCAGTATCTTGTCCTTGGCAAAGGCCTCCCTGGCCCATTGCGCATAGTCGGCGCCCGAGCGGTACCAGGCGTCCTGGTTGAGCTGCCTGAGCACCTCGACGTGGCGCGGATCGTCCATGGCCTTCTTGAAGGCATCGTGCAGCTTGCGCACCACCGCCGGGTCCATGCCCTTGGGGCCGGCCAGGCCGTAGGGCGAGGTGGAGACCACGCCATAGCCCAGCTCCTTGGCCGTGGGCACGTCGGGCCAGCGCTGGGTGCGCTTTTCGCCAAAGGTCATGAGCAGGCGCATCTGGCCGCCATTCACATAGGTGTCCCAACCCGATGCATCGCTTTGCGCGGCCACATGGCCGCCCAGCAGGGCCTGCTGCAGGTCGGCGTTGCCCTTGAAAGGCACATGGTTGAGAGTGACCTTGGCGTTCTCGGCCAGCTCCTCCATCAGCAGATGCGGCGAGGAACCTATGCCCGTGGAGCCGTATTCGATCTTGCCAGGAGTCTTGCGTGCGGCGGCGATGTACTCGTTGAAGCTCTTGTAGGGAGAGTCCGAGCGCACCGTGAAACCGAAGGTATAGCCCGAGACACCGATGATGTAGGTGAAGTCCGTGACCGGGTTCCAGGCGGTCTTTTGCATATGCGCCATACGCAGCATGGACATGGGGAACTGGGTGATCGTGTAGCCGTCGGGCTTGGCGGTGCGCGCCATGGCGCCGGGACCCAGCGTGCCGCCCGCGCCAGGCTTGTTCTCGACGATGATTGGCTGGCCCAGCTGCTTGCCCGCAATATCGGCCAGCGTACGCATATGGCGGTCGGTGGGGCCGCCGGCCGGGAACGGCACGATCAGCGTGACGGGCCGCGCAGGATAGTCGCCGGACTGTGCCCAGGCTGATGCGCCGGTGCCAGCGGCAGTCAAAAAGGCGGCTGTGGCGAGAACCAGGCTGCGGCGGTCAAGGGAAATCTGCATGTCTTGTCTCCTGAATCTCTGAACCAGGTGGGGCCGGGGCACATACCTTGTGTGCCGCTCTGGCCAGGGCCCGGACACCGTTGCCCGGGCCGTGCATTGCCATGGCAATGCTTAGATCGTCTTCACCAGCTCCGGCACTGCCTGGAACAGATCGGCTTCCAGACCGTAATCAGCCACCGAGAAGATCGGTGCCTCGGGGTCCTTGTTGATCGCCACGATCACCTTGGAGTCCTTCATGCCCGCCAGATGCTGGATCGCTCCCGAGATGCCGCAGGCAATGTACAGCTGCGGCGCCACGATCTTGCCGGTCTGGCCCACTTGCAGGTCGTTGGGGGCGTAGCCCGCGTCGACAGCAGCGCGGCTGGCACCGATGGCGGCACCCAGCTTGTCGGCCAGCGGCGACATGACTTCCTGGAACTTCTCGGCCGAGCCCAGCGCGCGACCGCCGGAGAC
>NZ_JAANES010000006.1:0-370107 GCF_018292285.1 Comamonas brasiliensis | reverse complement strand
AACGTCACGCTCACCGCAGCCGAGCTGCAAGCACTGGGCACCACCCCGCGTGTCATCACCGGCACCGAAGGCAAGCTCACGCTGACCGGCTACGACGCCAGCACCGGCAAGATCAGCTATAGCTACCAGCAAGACGGCACGGCCAAGGACCACACCGCAGGCGACGACTCCGTCAAGGACAGCTTCACGGTCACCGTCACCGATGCGGCCAACCAGAGCAAGTCCGACAGCCTGGTCGTGCTCATCACCGACACGGCCCCCGAAGCCAAGCCCGACACGGCCTCCGTCACGGAAGACACGACTGCCCCCATCACCGGCAATTTGTTGGGCAACGACACACTCGGTGCCGATGCAGTCACGACGGTAATCACCACTGGCGACGCTAAGTACGGCAAGCTCGTGGACAACGGAGACGGAACTTGGTCGTACCAGCTCAACAACAGCCTGCCGGCAGTTCAGGCTCTCACTGACGGCCAAAGCCTGACCGAGACTATCCGCTACACCATCACCGATGCCGATGGCGACACCTCCACGGCAGAGCTGACCATCACCATCAACGGCACCAACGATGTGCCGACGGTGACGAACGATGCCAAGTCGGTCACCGANGACACNGGCGTCTCCGGCGGCAAGCTCAGCGTCAACGGTGCGGTNACCATCTCCGATGCCGATACTGGTGAGTCCACCTTCAACACCAACAGCCTCAAGTTCACCGGCAGCACGCACACGGGCGGCCAACTGGGTGCGGTCACCATCAACGCCAACGGCACCTACACCTACAAGGTCGACAATGCCGCCGTGCAGTTCCTGAAGGCGGGCCAGTCCATCGTCGAGACCTACACGGTCGCTTCTGCGGATGGCACGGCCACCAGCACCATCACCATCACCATCAACGGCACCAACGATGTGCCNACGGTGACGAANGATGCCAAGTCGGTCANCGAGGACNNNGGNGTCTCCGGNGGCAAGCTCAGCGTCAACGGTGCGGTNACCATCTCCGATGCCGATACTGGTGAGTCCACCTTCAACACCAACAGCCTCAAGTTCACCGGCAGCACTTACGCGGGCGGCCAACTGGGCGCTGTCACCATCAACGCCGACGGCACCTACACCTACAAGGTCGACAATGCCGCCGTGCAGTTCCTGAAGGCAGGCCAGTCCATCGTCGAGACCTACACCGTCGCCTCTGCCGACGGCACGGCCACCAGCACCATCACCATCACCATCAACGGAGCCAATGACGCTTTCCCTGACATAAATACCACGACGGAGGACCACGCTGTTTCAGGCAATGTGCTGCTCAACGATGAGGGCTATGTCTCGGGTGGAACTCTTGTCGTTGCAAGCTTTGCCGTCAACGGAGTCACCTACAGCGTGGGTAGCAGCTCGGTGAGCGTGATGGATGCGGGCAAGGTTGTAGGAACAATCACTGTGGCAGCGAATGGCGGCTATGTCTTTACGCCAAGCAGCGATTGGAGCGGCAAGGTTCCGACCGTGACCTACACCACCAATACAGGAGTGACCAGCACGCTGGACATTAATGTGACTCCAGTTGCGGATACTCCCTTGGTTACGGTGAATGTGGGAGCAGGGTCGACGCCCGTTACGACGTCGATCACTGCTACCAGCGTGAACAGCTCAAATGCGGGCCACACCGTCACGGCTTACAACATCAATGGCTCGAAGGGGTCGGTGAGTGTCGTGACCGGAACGGATCACGATGGTTTTGGTGTGGTTGGCGCTGCGTCCGGCGATTCGACTGAAATTGGACGCAGCTCGACAGGTTCTGAATCCTTGGCTATTCAGTTCAATGTACCTGTGACGGCCATCACGGTGCAGTTTGCCTGGTTGGCTTCGGGAGAGTGGGCGCGTTATCAAATGTTTGACGAGGCGAAGAAGCCCGTTGTACTGGGATACAACGCAGATGGCACTGTCAATGCGGCCAGCGGTCTTTATGGATTCGTCAAGGGTGGCACCGACAAGGTGGATACGCAGTTCAAACTGAGTGTGCCCGCAGGAAGCACCATCAGCCAGATCGTCTTTGACGCACCGCGTGTGGATGACGACTATCTGATCAACAAGGTGACTTATACGACGGCAACGACTTATCCGGTCACGATCACGGCCACTCCTCAGGATGTGGACTATTCCGAGACGATCACGAAGGTGACTGTGGAAGTACCAAAGGGCGTCACGCTGTCCGCAGGAACCCAGATTGATGCGACTCACTGGTCCCTGCCATTGGTCAGCAACGGCAGTTACTCGGTGAGCATTGATCCCATTACCAAGGCTGTCACCATCACCGGTCTGAACATGACCGTCCCTGAGAATGTGCAAGTCAATGAGATCAAGGTCGTTGCAGTAGTTGCCGACGGCAGCAGCACGGCGGACGGCAGCGCGAGCTTCACCAGCAAGCCGGATGCAGTCGACGATACCAACAGTGCAACGTTGACATCGAAGAGCGTGGCGACTGCGCCGACATCGAAAGACTTGGCGACGTTCACCAGCGGCGAGAGCAATGCCTGGAAGTTCGACAACACCACCGGTACCCGCCTGTACAAGACTGACTCGAATCTCTCGAGCAGCAACTGGCAGTCTGGCGAGAATACCAAATGGCTGGTCAGTTCCGTCAATGGCACGACCTGGGACGGTATCTCCACCGGCGGGGGCTTGGTGCTGACCGACAATAACGGCCGAGCGAGCGGTGATGCCAAGGCGGTGACGCCCATCTACACCTCGACCGTGGCGGGGACCACGCTGCAGTTCAAGGTGACAGGCTTCAGCAATGCGAGCAACTCAAGTGATTCTGTGAACTGGACGCTCTACAAGAGCACCGATGGCGGGGTAACCTGGTCTGCTGTTCCCGGGCAAGCCAACTCCGGCGTCATTACCGGAACGGGCACCTACACCACGACGGCACTTGAAGCGGACGCGACCTATCGCATTCTCTTGACAGTGCATGAGGGAAACAGCAACAGCACGGATGCTGCGGTGACGTTCGATGACTTCACGGCCAACGTTCCCAACCCGGACACTATTGTCTGGAGCAGCACGGCCGTCACCGGCTCGGTCACGTCCAATGACACGCTGGGCACTCTGGGCGAGACATCGACGCTTTCGGTGTTCAATGGTTCGACCTGGGTCAATGCGGCATCGGGCGGCACGACAATCACTGGCAGCTACGGCACGTTGCTGATCAAGGCCGACGGCTCCTACACCTACACGCCGACCGCGAGCGCAGCCGGAGCAGGCAAGGTCGAACATTTCGACTACAAGCTGACTCAGGCCGATGGCGATACCGATACGGCAAGCCTGGACATCAGCATCGACGCGACCGGACCGGGTGCCACGACGCTGGCTGCTTCCCGCATGGCTAGCGATACCGGCAGCCATGAAGTGCACAGCACCTCGTCCGGCGACTCGCTGCTGGGCACGGCCGAAGACGACTTGTTCATCTGGCACCAGGGCGATGCGGGTACGGTGTCGAGTCCTGTCACCGATGTGGTGAAGAACTTCGGTGCCTCGGGTAAGGACGCACTCGATCTGGGCGATCTGCTGCAAGGCGAAGAGACCTCGAGTGATCTGAGCAAGTTCCTGCACCTTGAGACCCGCACCGAAGCCGATGGCAAGACCATCGATACGGTGATCAAGGTCTCGACGGCTGGCGCACTCGATGCGAATGGTAATGGCTTTAACCAGAAGATCTTGGTCGAGGGCGTGGATCTGGTGGGCACGAGCCATGATCAGAATGCGCTGATCAAGCAATTGATAGATCAGGGCAAGCTCAAGATCGACCACAGCTGATAGAAGGGCCCGGCGAGGGCCGGCAGAAGTCTTGAAATATCAAGTCTTCTGCTGCCTTGCCCGGTTGCGATCGTCAGGTCGTTTTCAGAGCTTGCATGATTGGTTACATTTGTGAGCGTCGAGTCTTGGCCGTGTTCTTCCGGAACTATCAAGATTCATAGCGCCTATCACAATATTCACAAGCGTTTCAAGCAGATTCTGTCTTGGGCGCTTGCTCTTCCTGCAACTCGATTGAGCACTTTGCCCAGCCTACTGTTTCCACATTCCGTGGAAAGAACGCAGCGTCTGTCGCGCAGAGGCATGCTTTTGTATGGCTCGGCGATTGTCGGGGGCTGGGCGCTGCAGAAGGGCTTTGAAGCCGTTGCGCTGGATTTCGACAGTGAACGGCTGCAGAGCAGCATGCAGTCGCGCTACGGCGGTGCCGGTGTGCAGAGGCTGGGGCAGTGGCTGGCGATGCTGCAGGCTCAGAAAGACAGGCCGTTGCAGCAGCAGTTGTCAGCCGTCAATACCTTCTGGAATCGCGCGGTGCTGCAATCGGAGGACAGCATGCTCTGGTCCCAGCCCGACTATTGGGCCACGCCGCTGGAGACGCTGGGCAAGGGGGCGGGAGACTGCGAGGACTATGTGATTGGCAAGTATTTCTCGCTGCAGCGCCTGGGGGTGGCGGTAGAGAAACTGCGCCTGATCTATGTACGCGCGCGCCTGGGGGGCGTGGGCAGTACGCAGAGCATTGCGCATATGGTGCTGGGCTATTACGAGACACCTGCTGCCGAGCCGCTGGTGCTGGACAGCCTGCTGGACAACATCATGCCGGCCAGCCAGCGCAAGGACTTGACTCCCGTGTTCAGCTTCAATGCCCAGGGAGTCTATGTCGCGGGTGCACAGACCACGTCAGTGGATCGAATTACGCGTTGGCGCGATCTGCTGGCGCGCATGAAGCAGGAAGGTTTTTTGCCATGAATGCCATGTTCCGCAGTGCAGGCAGCGAAGCCATATTGAATGGTCGACACAGATAAGGCAGCAAGATGTCGTTGTTGAAACAACTTTTGATCAGCGTGACGGTGGCCATTGTGGCCATCTTGATCGGCACCCTGGCGTTCAGCATTGGTGCCGCGCGCCAGTATCTGGATGGGCAGCTGCAGTCCGAGAGCGAGAATGCCGCCTCGTCGCTGGCCTTGTCTCTGTCGCAGCCGGCCAATCAGGACCCGGTCACGCAGGAGCTGCTGATGATGGCCTTGTTCGACGGCGGACAGTTCAAGCTGATTCGACTGGCCTCGCCCCAGGGCGAGACCTTGTTCGAGCGCCGGCGCGACAACGGCACAAGCGAGAGTTCTGCCGCTGCAGCCAAGCCCAGGCAAAGCGCTGCTCCGCGATGGTTTGTCGAGATGCTGCCGCTGCGCTCGCCCAAGGCCGAGCGTGTGATCAGCGATGGCTGGAAGCAGGTCGGGCAGCTGACGCTGGTGGTGGACGACAGCTATGCCAGCCAGGCGCTCTGGGGCAGCAGCGTGCGTCTGGCGGGAGTGGTCGTGCTGGCCGGGTTGGCCTGGGCTTTCTTTGTGGTCTTGCTGTTTCGCTGGTTCCGCAAGGTCTTGCAGCAGGAAATCTCGGCGCAGGTTCAGGCGATTGGCCGCCAGCCGGATGAGGCGGAATCGGCGCAGCCCGCCAAGGCCGCAGTGGCCGAGCTGGTACCGGTGCTCAGCGCCATTGCGGATACCCGTGAGCGGGTGCAGGCAACGGCGCTGGAGCAAATGGCACGTATCGAGTCGCTGGAGATCGAGGTCAATCGCGATCCGGTCACCCAGCTGCCTAACCGCAAGTATTTCGTCAATGAGTTGCGTCGCGCGCTCAGCGGAGCCGATGGTCTGGCGGCGCATGGTCATGTGATGCTGTTTCGCCAGCGCGATCTGCTGGCCCTGAATGCGCAGATGTCGCGAGCCAGCGCCGATGCCTGGCTGGCGGCGATGGGTGAGCAGGTCAATCAGGTGCTGAAGAGTCATGCCGACTGCAAGGCTCAACTGGCCCGCCTCAATGGCTCGGACTTTGTGGTGCTCATGCCGGCCCTGGCGGGGCCCCAGGCCATGTCGCTGGTGCAACAGATCCGGCAGGTGCTGCTGTCCATGCGCGTGACCCTGAGCAGTGGGCAGTGGTGCCGCTGGAGCTTTGCCTTGACGGACTACTCGGCATCGAGCTCGGTGACTGGCGTGCTTGCACGGCTGGACTACGGTCTGATGCGTGCCGAGAGTTCGGGCCAGGCCGAAGTGGAGTATGTGGCCTACGGCGATGATGAAGTGGTTTCCGATCTGGCTGGAGAAACCTTGTGGCGCCAGATGCTGATTGCGGCCCTGGAGGCGCAGGATGCGCTTTCCCTGTCGGTTCAGCCGCTGCAATTCAAGGGTCGAAACGGGATGCAGGAGCGCGGCGAAGCGTCGCTCTCGCTGCGCACGGCTTCCGGCGAGACCTTGATGGGGTCTCTGTTCCTGCCGGTGGCCGTGCGGTTGGGCCTGTCGGCAGAGTTCGATTTGCGAGCGGTGGCCCTTGGGGCGGCGTGGCTTGAGCAAAACGACAGCGAGCTGGTCATTCGAATCTCCTTGCCATCGCTGGCCCAGCCCGACTTCCTGGGTCGACTGCGTGAAGAGCTGAGTGCACAGAAGTGGGAGCATCACCTGTCCCTGCTCTGTCTGGAACTGGATGCGCATGGACTGACGGCCTATCCCGATGAGGTGGCCGAATTCTGCCGGGCCATGGCGCTGGCCGGTGTCGGCGTGGGACTGCGCCGCCTGGATCAGCAGCCCATGGGCCTGACCAAGCTCCACACCTTGCCGCTGCGCTATGTGAAGCTGGGCAGCGAGTTCTCGGAGCAGGCCGCCCAGAGCCCGGGTGCCCTGCATCTGCTGCAAGCCATCGCCGAGACTGCGACAGGACTGGGGATCCAGGTTATGGTCAACGACTCCGTCAATGCGGAGACTGCGCAACTGCTGCACCGGCAAAACGCGTTGACGCTGGCCGTCTGAAACGGCGGATTCTCCAACCCACAAAAAAGGGGCGCATGAGGCGCCCCTTTTTTGTGGGTCATGGGATCCTAATGGGTCGTGGTCTGATCGGCAATCTGGACTCGCCTGGCATAGCGCTGTGCCAGCACCGCGCAGACCATGAGCTGAATCTGGTGGAACAGCATCAGCGGCAGCACGATCGCGCCCACGGACGCGGCAGGAAAGAGCACATTGGCCATGGGAATGCCGCTGACCATGCTTTTCTTGGAGCCGCAGAAGACCAGCGTGATCTCGTCTTCTTTGCTGAAGCCCAGGCGTCGTGCGCCCCAGGTGGTGATGAAGAGCACGGCGGCCAGCAGAATGCAGCACAGCACGATCAAGCCCAGCAGGGATGGAATCGGCGTCTGTTTCCATAGGCCGCTGATGACTGCGGCGCTGAAGGCGGCGTAGACCACAAACAGGATGGAACCCTGGTCCACCAGCTTGATGATGGAAGCGCGACGCTGCAGGAAGCCGCCGATCACGGGGCGCATCAGATGGCCGATGACAAAGGGCAGCAGCAGCGTCATGGCAATCTTGCCAATGGCATGCAATGCATCGCCGCCTTCCGCATTCTTGTGCAGGATCAGACTCACCAGAATCGGCGTGACCAGAATGCCCAGCAAGGTGGAGGCCGATGCGCTGCACACGGCGGCAGGCACGTTGCCGCGCGCCATGGAGGTGAAGGCAATCGCCGATTGCACGGTGGCGGGCAGGGTGCAGAGGAACAGCACGCCGATATACATCTCGGTGGTGACCAGGGGCGAAAGCACTGGGCGCAGTGCCAGCCCCAGAACGGGGAACAGCACAAAGGTGGCGATGAAGATCCAGACATGCAGGCGCCAGTGGCCTATGCCCGCCAGGATGGCCTGGCGCGAGAGTTTGGCGCCGTGCAGAAAGAACAGCAGGCTGACGATGCCGGTGGTGACAAGTTCCACATATTCAGCCACCTGGCCCGAGGCGGGCAGAAAGCTGGCGAGGATGACGGTGGCAAGCAGTGCCAGCGTGAAGTTATCGGGGAGAAAGCGGGGGCGAGACATATTCTTGAGCTGAAGCCATCCATGCAAGGCACCGGGTCGGTGCGCGATGGCTGCGTATTGGACACGCAATCCATTTAAAAGAGAAATGGATTTATTCGATAGACCTATAATTTTTTGATATGAATATCAGTCTGCGTCAATTGCGTGCCTTTGTGGCGGTGGCCCAAAGCAGCAGTTTCAGCCGCGCCGCCGACGCCCTGGCCCTGACGCAGCCTGCCGTCAGCCGCAACGTGACGGATCTGGAGCAAGCCATGGGCTTGCTGCTGCTGCATCGCACCACGCGTGAGGTGGAGCTGACCGAAGCCGGGCGTCTGCTGCTGGGCAATCTCTCGCGCGTGCTGGAGGATCTGGATGCCTGCCTGCTGGAGGTGCAGGGCCTGGCGACACAGCGCAAGGGCCGGGTCAAGGTGGCCAGCAGTCCCACGCTTTCCGCCCACCTGATGCCGCAATGCATTGCACGCGGCAGGCAGCAGTCGCCGGGCGTCAACATCCAGTTGCTCGATCGCATTCAGAGCGATGTGCTGCTCAGCGTGCGCAGCGGCGAGGTGGATTTTGGCGTGGTGATCGACCCTTCCGAGAAACAGGATCTGCATGCGCAGACCATTCTGGCCGAGCCCTTTTGTCTGGTCTGTCTTTCCTCGTATGGCCTGGCACGCAAGAAAGAGGTGCACTGGGCACAGCTGGCGGGCGAGTCCCTGGTGCTGCTGGACCATGCATCGGGCAGTCGCCGCCTGATCGATGCCGCGCTGCAGGCCCATGGCGCGGCTGCATCGGTGGTCCAGGAGGTGGGGCATACGACCACCATCTACAGCATGGTGCAGCAGGGTCTGGGTCTGAGCGTGGTGCCGCGTCTCGCCATTCCTTCGGCCTGGGCTGCTCAGGCCGCCACTGCCGCAGCGGCTGGCAGTGCGGTCCTGGTCAGCCGTCCCCTGGTGCCCCGGGTGCAGCGCAGCATCATGCTGGTCAAGCGCCAGCAGCGTGAACTATCGCCCGTCGCGCATCTGGTCTGGGATCTGATTGCGGCAGAGGCCGTCAGCCTGCTGGACGAATAGCCGCTCAGGGTCTGAGCACGATGCGCGAATCAATCACCAGCCCCTGCGGTTGCGGCGCGACATAGACCGGCTGGGGCGGCGCTATGTACACGGGCTGGGGCGCATGGTAGGCCGCAGGACGGCTCCTGCACTTGCGCTTTTCCTTGTACTCGCCATTGCTCTTCCACTTGCGCTCCACCTTGCACTGGCCATCCCAGTACTCTTCCTTGTGCTCGCGCTTGTGGTGATGGTGATGATGGCGGTCATGTGCCAGGCTGGTCAGAGGTGTGGCAATCAGCGCCATGGGCAGGCAGATGGAGACAAGAGCAAGGGTTTTCTTCATTCTGGGTAGGGCAGTCCAAGGCTGGAGCCATGGCTGCATCGGTGTTCAAAACGCTGCGAGCATAAGCGCAATGCACCGACGAGACTGTATCAATTCATGAGCGCAATTCGCGCTGTGGCTGTGCCTTGAGCGTGGGTTGTCGTTCCATGCTTGTAAAAAATATGAGCACCTTGTGCACGAAATACGGGAATTTCAGACTGTTTTCTATCTGAAATTTAGAGCTGGAAAGCGGAAGAAGCTATGTATTGAGTAGCTTTTCATCGAAGGCTGTTTTGACGTGGACCACGGTAGACACGAACCCGTGAATGCCATGGCTTCCGGGTCCAGGCATTCCTCCCGGGCCGCGGCGCCGGAATGCCTGCAAGGTCAGTTCGATGATGGCCCTGATTGCCAGACAGTGCGGCACCATCGGCAGGGCGGTAGCAGCCATGCCATGGGGCGCAGAGTTCTTGGAGGGGGAGTGGGGGTGAGGCCGGTTGCAGTCTTGCTGCTCCGGCTTCCGCATGCCTGAGGGTGTCGGTCAAGGCTGACTGCCGACTCCGGGTGTGATGCAGCATCTGCCGCCCGGTGGCGCGAGCCTGCCTCAAGCGAATTCCGGTGCCAAAGCCCTGATGTGGGCGCGATGCTGCTGCTGCTGAGCGGGCGCTTGCGCAGCGCCGAAGCTGGTGGTCGGGGCCTCCACCAGATCCACTGCTGATGCTTAGTGGCGGCGCTGCTGCGGCGCGGGATTGCTGTTGTTGGAGCGCTCGATGTGACGGAAGGTCAGGCGACCCTTGTTCAGATCGTAGGGAGACATCTCCAGCGTTACCTTGTCGCCTGCCAGCACGCGAATGCGGTGCTTGCGCATCTTGCCGCCGGAGTAGGCAATCAGCTGGTGGCCGTTGTCCAGCGTTACACGAAAACGGGCGTCCGGCAAAACTTCGTCCACTCTGCCTTGCATTTCAATCAATTCTTCTTTGGCCAAAACATTTCCTTTCAACAAAAAGGTCAGTTCAACTGGTTGTCCAGCACCATGCTGCGCCCTTCGGCGAGTGCATATTTGCTGGCCATGTCCGGGGTGTCGAACTGGCGGATAAATCTGAAAATCCGGTCATAGGTTCCGCGACGGATGGAAACCGCTGCAGCAACCTTGCCGGAGTGAGTCATTTGGGTGAGGGCAGTCACAATGTAGTTGCCGACACGCTCTGTGATTTGTTCTGTGTGCATATCGAGTCAACGGGCGGCACCAACCCTGGGCAGGGCATGCCGTCCAATGAAAAATGAAGGAATCCGGCTCTGATGAGTCGGGATCAAATAAGCCAGCCCGCTTGCGGGTGGCTCATGCTTCTTGCCAGGGAATGCTCTGGCTGTATGGAGCCGAGCGTGGGCAACGTGAGATCTGCCTGAGAGATGCTGCGCAGGGCAAGTGCCGCGCAGCAATCCAGAGATTATAAAGCATTGCTCTTTTATGCGCAAATCGTAATGAGTCGCGGCGCTGGCAGAGATGGTCCTCGGGCGGCTGGCCCTTGCGCATCGCGCGGCTGAAAGGCTGCACAGGATGATCTATGGAGGTTAATGCGCTCTTGGCACCCAGGTGGGAGTTGGTCATGCAAGGACTGCAGGACCGCAGCAGCGCTTGCTGCAGAGCTGAGAGGCTTGATCGTGGAAAAAAGGCTTGGCTAATAGGAGAGGGCCGCTGGCTAGCTAAAACGCTGCAGGCCCGTGCCTGTCAGCGCCCCACGATGAAGAGGCGGTACAGCGATTCGCTGCACCATGGGATGAATCATAAACGCAATTGAGAATCGTTCGCAAATAACCCTTTGAAATTGAGGACTAAGGGCTGATGAAGTGAAGGCCAAAGAGCCGGCCATGAACGCCGAGACCAAGGCATGCAGGCCGGCAAGAGAGGGCGACAGACGGAACGCGGCAGAGTGCCAGACAGCCAGAGTCAGGCCGGCGTGATCAATATTGCGGGTGCCTCTGCAAGAGGGCGGCTTGTGCAGGCTGCCGCTAATGGGTTGAGATCTTTGCCATCTGGCTGTCACATTTCAAAGGCAAGATGCGTAGCGCTGGGTTCTGGTTGTAGCACTGAAAGATGGCTTGACCCCTGGCGCCAATTCCAAAGCCTCGGCCTCAGTGCCGGGGCTTTTTGCTTGCCCGAAACGCAGTCCCAACGAATTGCTGGATTGCCGGACTTGTCCCGGTCTACAGGATCTTGAACGGCAATTCCGCCTGTAGTCGAAGCTGATTCATATTGGCCTCGCCCTGGGCCTTGTTGGTGCGATGCACGCCGTAGCGCAGCTGCAAATTCAGATGCTTCGCCACCCCATGCTGCACCGTGTATCTGAGCAGAAGGTCGCGTTCCCAGTGCTTGCCCTGGGTTCCCGAATAGCCGAGGTAGCTGGCATACACGGCATTGAGACGGCTGTTGTCGATTCCGGAGCCTCTGGTGTAGGCGACGCCTGCGCTCAACCCCGGGGTGGCGATGGAACTCAGGTCCACATCGTATTTGAGTTGCCAGGACGCTTCGCGCGGGCCGTTGAAGTCGGACAGCTGCATGGCATTCTCCAACCAGATGGAGCCGCGGTTCACATAGTCGAACGGATTGTTGCCGTTGACCTTCTGGTAGCCGAGACCTAATCTGTGAGCGCCTGCGACGTAGCTGCTCATCAGGCTCCAGGTGGTGGTGTCAATCTCGCCAGACCTGGCCCTTCCGGTATCGGTGCTGCGATAGAGGTTCAGATTGAACGACAGTGCACGCTTGTCTGACAGAGGAAGCTTGTAAAAACTTCCCAGGTACGCGGTGTTCCAGTTGTCCGCGTATTGTCCGTAGTAGCTGCTCAGCGTCAGATGTGGAACGGGAGTGTTCCATGCTGCACCTACAAAGCTGAAGGAGCCGCTGGTTACGCCCGAGTAGTTGCCCAGCAAGTCGGCGCCGTTCTTGCGCGCATTGCGGTCGGCCCAGCCGGTAAATCGCCCGGCCTGCAGCGTGAGTGTGGGGATGTCTCTGCTGATGACTTGCCAGCCCCGATTGCTTTCAGGCAGCAATCGGGTATCGGACGAACTGAAGATCGGTGTCTTGGTCCGCATCTCGCCCACTTTCAGTTCCGTGGAAGAGATTCGAGCTTTCAGTGCAGCGCCGGCACGACCAAAGCTATCCGCAATCTCTTGCCCATCCTTGGCCACATAGCGAGGTGTTGCCCGTGCATGCTCGGCCTGCGTCCCCAGATTGACGGCGCCATAGGCATGTGCATCGAGCCCCAGGCCGAGAACGCCCTGCGTGTAGCCCGATTCGTAATTGAGCATCAGGCCGTAGGCCGATTCTCGGGCCAGTGTCTGACCTCTTTGTCCGCTGGCCGCACGAAAGCTGCTTCCTTTCTGGTAGTTAAGCTGTTCCAGCAGCATGCGGTTTTGCATATGGAATGCAGCGCCCTCAATAAAGCCTTTGGCGTCATCTTGTGCTCCGGCAACAGCGCCACCACTGGCGCATAGCATGGCAGCGCTCAGTGCAGAAAGACGAAAAACACGGGCTCTCATCGGATGGATCTTTTCAGTGGCGGCTGCAGGCCCGATGGGCCGGATTTCATTGGCCATGGTGCGGCTCTCTGGATGCTCGAGATGCGGTCTGGGCGCGTGCAGCGATGTCCTGGAAGCGCTGCCTTGCCTGTTCAGGCACATCATCCGGTACGGATAGCTGGGACAAGGGGCTGTCGCCGACCTGGATCAGCATCACCATGCCCATTGCATAGTGGGGCTGGCACTTGACGCCGTAAAGACCTGGCTCGGTCATGGTGACCGTGATTTCCTGATTGGTCTTGCCTCTGAAGGGTGTCGCGCCTGCCGGCGCCATCCCCGGGATGGATACTGCATCGTGCCCGCTGCTGGTCGCGAGGAACTTGACGCTGTCGCCTGCTGCGATCCTGACGAATTCGGGCTCGTACGCCATGGCTCCGTGAGGACCTCGGTTGAGCATCTTGATCTCGACAGTTTCTGCCGCGGCGAAGTGCCCTGACAAACCGCAGGCAAGCAATGCGGCAATACGGATGGAGCTGGGAGCAGACATGAGGAACTTTCGGTTTTAGTGACTGGCCATCGCTTGAAAGCGCAGCACGTGGCTGCCGTCTTCCGGATCCAGCAAGGCGCGCACCTGAACCTGAAAGACCTGCTGCAGCAAATCCGGATTCAGCACCTCCAGGGGCTTGCCCAGCTGAACCAGGCGGCCCTGATGCATGACGGCCAGACGGTCGCAGGCCATGGCTTGGTTGAGGTCGTGCAGCGCGACCACCTTGGTGATGGGAAGCTCCCGGATCAGCTGCATCAGCGACAGCTGTTGGTGGATATCGAGGTGGTTGCAGGGTTCGTCAAGCAGCATCAACTGGGGCTGTTGCGCCAGGGCCCGTGCAATATGTGCTCTCTGGCGCTCGCCGCCCGACAAGGTGTTCCAGCGGCTGCCTGTCTTGGATAGCAGGCCGACATCGCGCAGCGCCTCTTTGACGATGCGCTGGTCGGCGGCCGACAAAGGAGCCAGCGCAGACAGCCAGGGCGTTCGCCCGAGCTCCACGGCCTCGGCCACGGTGATGGCATCGAGGGTGTCGGCGTCCTGCGCCACCAAGGCCAGCCGGCGCGCCACGGCACGCCTTGGCAGACGCTGCAGTGCCTGTCCCCCCAGCAGCACCTCGCCCGAGCTGGGCTTGAGCACACCGGATAGCAGTCGCAGCAGGCTGGATTTACCCGAGCCGTTCGGCCCTATGAGCCCCAGCATTTCACCCGGCTGCACTTGCAGGCAGACCTGCTGGACAATGGCTGTGCCACGCGCCTTCCAACTGATATCGCATGCTTCAAGCGCGACCATGTCCGGCTTGGCGAGGGTGTCAGGCGTCATGCGTGACCTCTTCTGCCTCTGAGCAAAACGCCGGCAAACACCGGGGCGCCGACCAGGGCGGTGATGACGCCAATGGGCAGAACCTGTCCCTTGATCAGGGTGCGTGAAACCACATCGGCGGCAATCAGGAAGATGGCTCCGATCAAGGCGCTGGCCGGGATCAGGCGCCCATGGCGCACGCCAACCAGCAGACGGGCCGCATGAGGAATCACCAAGCCCACGAAGCCAATCGCTCCGACCACGGAAACCATGACGGCTGTCATCAAGGCAGCTGCCAGCAGCAGGGTCAGCTGCACGCGGCGCACTGGTACTCCCAGTGCCGCGGCCGATTCGCTGCCGAAGGTGAATGCATCCAGAGAGCGGGCATGCATCAGACACACCAGCACTCCTGCCATAGCCACCGTAGCCGTCAAAACCGTATCGGGCCAGCGCACGCCGCTCAGATTGCCGAGCAGCCAGAACATGATGCCGCGCGCCTGCTCGGCACTGCCGGACTTGGTGATGATTAACGATGTCAGCGCATTGAACAGCTGCGAGCCCGCAATGCCGGCCAGCACGATTTGCCCGCCATTACGCAGGCCGCCATTGCCAGCGGCATGGGCCAGCAAGGCCACCAGGGCAAATGCGCAAACCGCTCCAAGGAAAGCCCCGGTGCTCATCGAGACCAAGCCCGCCCCCAGGCCGGCGACCGAAACCAGCACGGCCCCCGTGGAAGCACCTGCTGAAATGCCCAGCAGGTAGGGCTCGGCCAAGGCATTGCGCAGCAGGGACTGCAGAACAACGCCGCAGACGGCCAGCCCGGCCCCGCAGCTGGCTGCGACCAGGGCTCTGCTCAGGCGGTAATTCCAGACAATGCCCGCATTGATGGGGTCTATGACGTAGCTGGTGCCCAGCATTTGATTTGCGAGCACCTGGTACACGATGCGCGCGGAGATATCGGTCTCGCCAATCGCTATGCCGGACACGACGGCCAGCAGCAGCAAGGCGGCTGCTGCGGCCCCAAGCAGGGCGGCGCGCAGCAACCGGCCTGCCGGTAGAAGCGGTCTGGAAAGGCTCGGCGTGTAGGTATTCATGGCTCAGCGGCCGGGCAAGGTGCACCGGCATGCGGACTTCGTTGATGTCTGGCTTATTTGGCGAGGCCTTCGATCTGCAGCACCGCATTGGCAATCTGCTCCATGCCGTCCACCTGGCGGATGGAGCCCTGCAGGGCATCGGCGTCCACGATCACGATGCGGCCGTTCTTGACGGCATCCATGTGCTGGGTGACGGGGTCCTTCTTGAGGAAGTCCAGCTTTTTCTGGTAGTCGTCTGCAGGAAAGCGGCGACGGCCCATGCGGGCCACGATCAAAATCGAGGGATTGGCCTTGGCAATCGTCTCCCAGCCCACGGTCGGCCACTCCTCTGCGGATGTGATGACGTTGCGCAAGCCCAGAGCTTGCATCATGTAGCCGGCCACGCCGTTCTTGCCGGCCATATAGGGGTCGGCGGCCAGGTCTGCGCTGGAGAACCACAGTGCGGCAGACAGGTTCTGGAGCCCGGAGGATTTGACCTTGGCCACGGCCTGGGTCTGGCGATTGCTCAGCTCTTTGACCAGGCTTTCGCCGCGGGCCTCGACATCAAAGGCCTGGGCCAACTGGCGAATGCTTTTGTACAGGGCTTTCACGTCGTAGCTGGCAGTACGCGTGCCGTCAGATCCCACAAGATTGTTCTTGCCTTCGCAGTCGGCAGGCATGGCATAGGTGGCGATGCGCAGATCATGGAATTGCTCGCGCGTGCCCACCACGCCATCCTTGCCCACCATCCATTCAAATTGCGAAACCACCAAGGCGGGGCGCTTGCCGAGGACCGACTCGAAGCTGGGAATGTTGTCGGACAGGCGTGGCACCTTGTCGTTGACAGCCTTGAAGCGGGGCTGTACCGGGTTGAACCAGAGCGCTGTTCCGACAACCTTGTCGCCCAGGCCGAGGGCATAAAGCATTTCAGTGCCGGCCTGGCCTATGGTGACCACCGAGGTGGGCGCCTTGTCGAGAGTGAGGGTGTAGCCGCAGTTTTGCAGCTGCACAGGAAAGTCGGTTGCATGAGCGGAAAATGCGGTAGCGAGCAGGGCAGTGCTGGCAAGGCTTCGAAGCAGCATCGGAATATCTTTCCAGAAGCGGCGAAAAGCATCTTGGAAGACATAGCAGGACACGCGCCTGAACTTTGCCCTGAGTGGCAGCAGGTTATCGGAGCGATGAAATGCTCACTTCCCGGACACCCCGCCGGCAATGAATGGTTGGTGCTCTGGCAGGTCTCCTGACTGGCAAATCATCGCTGGCTCATCGCCTTCCCAAACAGATGTTCAGTGGCTGTGTGATGGCTGGCTCATTGCCTACAGTTGCGGGGGCAGTTCCATTTCACGGGCCGGCCCCGAAGGTGCCTGACCACTGGATTCCCTCATGCATTCGCCGCTGCGCACGCATGTTCTTGCGAAACCAAAGTTGCGGTAATGTATCTGATTTTGTAGCAATCAGTCCCAAGCCAGGACGACGAATGAGCCCCGATTGCCTCTCCATGCCCCGCTTGCAAGACATTTCCATTCAGCGCGTTCGTGAATTGCATCAGGTTCACGGCTTTTTGCAAAGCGCACGTGTTTCCATGTTCGGCGGGCGCATCGCTTCACTGGAAATTCCCGAGGATCTTCGCCATTTCGAAGAGACCTATCTATCGGGTAGCGGCTGCATGCTGGCGGCTCTCGATGCTGACCAAAGAGTGCAGGCCACGATTGCCTGCCGGGACTATGACGGCAGATTTGCGCAACTGGATTTCGGACCGCAGAAGGTGGTCGAGGTCGTGCGCCTGTTTGTCGCGCCGCAATTCCGGCGCTCAGGCGTGGGGCAGGCGATGCTGGATGTGCTGATGCGCCATGCTCTGGCCCAGCAGGTGCAGGTGCTTTATCTGCACACCCATCCATTCCTGCCGGGAGCTCTTGAGTTCTGGCAAAGACAGGGCTTTGCGGTGATCGAGCGTGAAGAAGATCCGCTATGGCAGACCGTTCATATGCAGCGTCTCATGTGAAGCTTGGGAGAGCTGTCCAAGGCTCGGGCTGTCGACTGGGTCCTCGACCTGCGTATTGGAAGCGGGCGTGAAATTGAGCATGTCTGCGCCAGACACCGGGTATGAATTGTTATGATATTGATAATTCGATATCAATAAAGCAAGCAACTTGTCCTCTCTGTCTTCTCCACCAGTAATTGCTGGCCGTCTGCAATCGATCGATGCGTTGCGTGGTCTCGTCATGCTGTTCATGTTGCTCGACCATGTCCGTGAAACCTTTTATCTGCATCTACAGGTTCCCGACCCCATGGTGGTGGCGGACACTCCGCCCGGCCTGTTTTTCCCGCGCATGCTCGCCCATTTGTGTGCGCCGGTATTCGTGTTTTTGACGGGCCTGGGGGCCTATCTGTATGCCAGCCGGCATGCCGGTGCTGCTCAGGCGCGCACCGCGTCCGGCTTTTTGTGGCGGCGTGGCCTGTTCTTGGTGCTGCTGGAGGTGACGGTCGTCAACTTTGCCTGGACCTTCCAATTTCCTCCCGCCAAGATCTTTCTGCAGGTGATCTGGGTGATCGGTCTGTCCATGCTGGCCCTGTCGGTGCTGGTATGGCTGCCACGCAAGGCCTTGCTGCTGCTGGGGCTGGTGCTGATTGCGGGGCACAACCTGCTCGATGGTCTGCATTTTCCTGCGGGCCACGTGATGCATGTACCCTGGGCGATCCTGCATGACCGTGGCTGGCTGGAGCTGGCCGGAGTGCAGCTGCGCACGTCCTATCCTCTGTTGCCCTGGATCGGCGTTATTGCTCTGGGCTACGGTATCGGTCCGTGGTTTGGCAAAGCCTGTGATTCGGCGCAGCGCCGCCGCTGTCTGCTGATGGCAGGCATTGCCTCGTTGCTGGGCTTTGCGCTGCTGCGCACGCTCAATGTCTATGGCGATGCGCCCTGGCTGACCGGTACGAATGCGCTGCAGACACTGATGTCCTGGTTCAACGTCACCAAGTATCCGCCCTCGCTGTTGTTCCTGATGTTGACGCTCGGTATCGGCTTGCTGCTGCTGTGCGCCTTCGAGAACGCCGCAGGCCGCAACGGGCTGCAAATGCTGGCCACCTTGGGGGCCGCACCCATGTTCTTTTATGTGCTGCACCTGTACGTGCTCAAGTTCATGTACCTGGCGGCAGTGGCGTTCTGGGGGGCCAACCAGGGACAGTTGTTCGGACTGAGCAGCCTGCTTTGGCTGTGGGTGATCGCAGCGCTGCTGGCTGTGGCTCTGTATCCCGCAGCAAGCTGGTTTGCCGCACTCAAGCAGCGCCGGCGCGACATTACCTGGCTCAAGTACCTCTAGGATCGAGCCACGGCACAATACTGCCTCCTGTCGCTATTGACCCAGCCTCGCCACGATGAACACCTCCAAGCAACGATCCACCAAGCAGCGCGCGGCCATTGAGCAGGCCATGGCAGAGGCCGACAGGCCGCTTGCGCCACAGGAGGTATTGGAGTTGGCGCAGGCAACCTTGCCCGGGCTTGGCATTGCAACCGTGTACCGGGCACTCAAGGCGATGGCCGAAGAGGGATTCCTTCGTGAGGTGCACCTGCCCGAGCGCACCCCCATGTATGAGGTGGCAGGGCACGGCCACCATCATCATTTCCAATGCACGGTCTGCCAGCGGGTGTTTGATGTGCATGCCTGCCCCGGCAATCTGGCGAGTTTGGCGCCAGCGGGATTCCTGGTCGACAGCCATGAAATCACGCTGTATGGCCGCTGCCGTGACTGCGCAGCCTGAACTCGCTGTCCACCGGCCATGGCCTGCCTGCGGTGTCGGTACCCGAGGAGCGCAGCGGGTGAGTTGACCGCTGCCAACTGCTTCAAGGTAGCCGTTCGCAGGTGGATTTCCGGTGGCGGCAAAGAGCGCTTGGATGGCGTTGACAACGCTTGATACTTCCAATGTTGAGCGCTTTGTTTGCATTCGGTGCATGGCCTGCGCCTTGTGCATCAGGCAGGTCTTTGCTTGCGGCTCGCGAATCAATCGTCCAGTGCTCTTCCGGCAAGCACAGCGTGGCAAATGACTGGCGTCCCGCCCTGCCAATCTATGGGTGACGAACAGGTGCAGAGCCTGCCTTGAGTCGGTTCCTGCCTGGCAGCCGCATCGCTTTCGGCAAGGTGGGTGCGTTATCCCTGCCGGAGTCAGGAGGCTCTGCAGGCAGGTCATGGTGCACAATCAATCACAATTGCTCCATACTGTAGTGGAGTGCTTGCCAACACGGTGGACATTCGAATGGCGCGCAGCGGTACTCTCATCAACCAGGTCATGTCGCATATTCGGGCTGGCATTGCCTCTCGAAGCATCTTGCCTGGAACGCGGCTGCCCTCGATCCGGCAGCAGGCCCGATTGCTGAAAATGTCGGTTTCCACCGTGGTGGAAGCGTATGAACGACTGGCGGCAGAAGGCGCTGTCGTATCGCGCCCCGGTGCCGGTTTCTATGTCAACGGGCCCGTGGCGCCCCTTGCCTTGATGAAGCTGGGGCCCAGGCTCGACCGTGTTGTCGACCCCTTGTGGGTGTCACGTCAGTCATTGGAGAGCGACCCGGCATCGCTGCGGCCCGGTTGCGGCTGGTTGCCGCCCACATGGATGTTTGAGGACGGGCTGAAGCGAGCACTGCGGGCACAGGCGCGGGGCTCGCTGTCGGAGCTGACGGAGTATTCGACACCTCTCGGGAACCCTGCCTTGCGCCAGCTTCTGGTCCGTCGCATGGCTGCCACGGGTATCGATGCGTCACCCGAGCAGGTGATGCTGACGGAGTCAGGAACGCAGGCAATCGACTTGATTTTCCGTTTTCTGCTGAAGCCCGGGGACAGGGTTCTGGTTGATGATCCCTGCTATTTCAATTTTCATGCCCTGCTCAAAGCCCATCAGGTCCAGGCGATTGGAGTGCCTTACACGGCCCAGGGGCCGGATCTGCTCTTGTTCGAAAAGGCTCTTCAAGAGCATTCACCGAGGCTATACATCACCAATTCGGGCATTCACAACCCGACGGGAGCAGCCCTGTCTCCACTCGTTGCCCACAGATTGCTCAAGCTCGTTGACAGCTCCGAGTTGGTGATCGTGGAGGACGACATCTTTGCGGACTTTGAGAGCACCCATGCGCCCAGACTGGCTGCATTTGACGGGCTTTCACGCGTCATCCACATCGGCAGCTTTTCAAAGACGGTGTCGGCATCCGTACGTTGCGGATTCCTGGCTGCCAGGCCCGAGTGGATTGATGCGCTGGTCGACCTCAAAATTGCCACGAGCTTCGGTGGAGGCCGTTTGGCGGAAGCGCTTATTCTGAAGACGCTGACGGACGGCGGTTACAGAAAGCACATGGAAACAGTGCGTCAGCGGCTGTCGCTTGAGATGGAAAAGGTGGCCGGCCGTTTGCAGAAGATGGGGGTCAGGCCCGCCTTGATACCGCAGGCAGGCATGTTTCTTTGGTGCCGGCTGCCGCAAGGCATCGATGCCGCAGCGCTTGCGCGCACCTGTCTTCACGAGGGCGTGGTGCTCGCACCGGGCAATTCCTTCAGCCAGTCCCAGTCGGCCGGAGACTTTCTGCGCTTCAACGTTTCACAGTGCTCCGACGAGCGTGTTTTTTCTGTCCTGGCTCGAGCATTGAAGCGTCCGGATCTGGGCCGAATCCAGGACTAGGCTTACGTTCTGTACTGGTTTTTAGTGAATACAGTTTCTTTAAACTGTGCTGTTTTGTGCATGGTGTGATGCACGGGCGTCATGATGTACTCAAGGCTCAATTGAGGAGCCTTGAATGGAGAAAAGTACTGGCGGATGGGTCAACGGGATGATTGGCGTCGCCATCTTTGCCGGATCGTTGCCTGCCACTCGCGTGGCCGTCGCAGATTTGAATCCCACATTTCTGACATGCGCGCGCGCTGCAGTTGCAGCGCTTTTGGCCTGGCTGCTGCTGCTTTTGCAACGGGAGCGCCGACCATCGTTGGCCGATCTGCCATCACTGGCAATTACCGCGGCGGGCGTGGTCGTCGGATTTCCCTTGTTTACAGCACTGGCGCTGCAGCACGTGACTTCGGCGCACTCCATCGTATTTGTCGGCTTGTTGCCGCTATGCACCGCAGCCTTTGCCGTGCTCCGCGGTGGCGAGCGTCCTCGGCCGCTGTTCTGGGTCTTCTCGGCAGCGGGCGCTGCGGTGGTTGCAGGTTATGCGGCAATGGCAGGCGCGCAGGCATCCCTCACCGGTGATTTGCTGATGCTCGCCGCCGTCGTCGTTTGCGGCATGGGCTATGCGGAGGGCGCTCGTCTGTCGCGCAAGCTGGGGGGCTGGCAGGTCATCAGCTGGGCACTCATCCTGTCCTTGCCTGTGATGCTGCCTATTGCACTGTGGACGACTCCACCGGCCTTGGCGAATGTCGGCATGCACGCCTGGCTCAGCTTTGCCTATGTGGCACTCTTCAGTCAGCTCATCGGTTTTGTGTTCTGGTATCGCGGCCTGGCTCAGGGCGGCATAGCGGCAGTCGGCCAGCTGCAGCTGCTGCAGCCTTTTATGGGCCTGGGCCTTGCGGCTCTGCTGCTGAACGAGTCCGTGAGCTGGTCGATGCTTGTCGTGACTTTGCTTGCGGTGGTCTGTGTCTCCGGCGCCAAAAAGTATGCCTGATGGGCATGCCGCGACCATGGCGTTCCGGGGCAATCGACTGCGTGAGCAGATCGAAGCCATGGCTGGCGCTGATATGAATCCCGCAGCGATCTGAGGAGCAGCAAAGCCGTTGCTGATTCATGCTTGCTCAAAGACCGCAGCGGGCTCAGCCACTACGACTATTCGAGCTTCAGGCTGCTTCGGCTTTTGCGGGCCAGTTCGACGAAGGCGAGGGCAGCCGGCGAGAGTTTGTCTAAGCGCAATGCGGCCAATGCGATTTCACGCCGGCAACGAGGCTTCAGCGGACGATAGACCACACCGGCAGGTGGGGCAGGCAGAGCCAGACGCGCGGCAATGGTGACCGCACTGCCTTGTGCGACAAAGCCCATCATGGAGGCGAGCTGCTCAAACCTGAATAGCGTTCTGGGTTCGGCCCCTTGGCTGGCCAGAAATGCATCGATGTGGGGGCCTGAGCCGGCGCTGGTTCGGATAAAGGGCTGTCCATGCAGGTCCATGGCGCCGATGGCGGATCGGGACGCCAGGAAATGCGTAGCAGGTATCACTGCCACCAGTTCGTCTTTGGCCAGGGTCAGGGTGTCGAAGCGCTCATCGGGCAAGGTGACAAAGCCGAGTTCCACGCGCCGCTCCAGCAACCATTGAACGACCACGCTGTCGGTGGCTTCCTCAATGTGCACCTCGACCAAGGGGTGCTCCTGCTGAAAGCGTGCCAGTAGCTTTGGCAGAAGCTGCAGCGACGAAGTGGCGCCAAAGGACGCAATGCGCAGGCGGCCCCGTGCAATGCCGTGTTCTGCATCGGCTTCCTGCTGCAATGCCTCTTTTTGCTGAAGGAGGTCGTTGGCACGGATCAGTAGCCGGGCACCTACCTCGGTCAATGTTGCGGCAGCGCCTTCCCGGTTGACAAGCGTGACGTCCAGCTCTGTTTCCAGCTGTTTGATGGCATGGCTGACGCCACTTTGAGAAATACCGAGTACGGCCGCTGCGCGCGAGAAACTGCCCATCCGGGCGAGTGCGGCAAAGACTTCGAGCTGCGTAAATGTCATGAGTTTTTGCTCATTCGACGATGAGTTCCGATTAGCAGATAGTAGCTGGCATGAACACTTCACGCACCTCAACCCATATGGGACTGATTGCCATGGCTGCCCTGTGGGGCGCTTCCTGGCCATGGGGGCGCATCGTCGCCCAGGCCATGCCCCCGCTGGTGGCAGCCAGCCTGCGCTTCTTGCTGGCCAGCCTGTTGCTGGTGTTGTGGCTGTATCGCAGCGGCCGCATGAGTGCATTGCGCACCCTTGGGGGGAGCCAATGGGCGGGCCTGGCCTGTGCTTCCGCCGTAGGGGTGCTTGGCTACTCGGTGTTCTTTTTGCTGGCGCTCAAGACAGTGCCCGCAGGCAAGGCGGCTACGGTGGTGGCGCTTAATCCGGTGTTGACCATGCTTTTTGCGGTGCTGCTGTTTCGTGAACGCGTGAACACCGTCATGTGCCTGGGCCTGGGTTTGGCCGTCATGGGCACTTTGTATGCGCTCAGTGATGGCGCTCCAGCCGCTCTGATGTCCTCCTCTGGTGTCGGAGAGTGGCTGCTGCTGGGCTGCGCTGCTTGCTGGGTCGCGTACACCTTGATTGGACGCGTCGTGCTGACCAGCGTGGATGCGCTCACCGCGACAACGGTGACTGCCTGCATGGGCGCGGTGCTGTTGTTGGTGGCGAGTTTCGTGCTGGAGGGGGGCTCTGCATGGGCCGGCTTGTGGAAGGCGCCTGCTGCGGCCTGGTACAGCCTGGTGGCATTGGCGCTGGGGGCCACGGCACTGGCATACGCCTGGTTTCTGAAAGGCGTGCAACAGTTGGGTGCCGGAGTGGCTGCCGCATATATGGCCCTGGTGCCATTGTTTGGCATGCTGTGGTCCAGCCTCTGGCTGCAGGAGCCCGTCACAAAATCGTTGCTGGAAGGCGGTGCGGCTTCCATTCTGGGGATGTTGTTGATGAATGCGGGGCGTATGAGGATGGGAAGAGAAGTCCCTGCGACGAATGTCTGACTTGCCGTGGATTCAGGCACTTGGTGCAGCGCATTCGCCAATGCACTTCCGCCAGGGGTTTATATCCTGATGCTTGTTGGGCTGTTCATGTTTTCTCGCAGTCGAGCCCATTGCTCTGCGAGTGACCCGAGACGTCAGGGCCCCACTTCAGCGCTCCCTTGCTGCTCTCGTTCGTTTCGTGCAGCCAGGAGCAGCGAATTGCAGAAGTGAATCCGAATGTCGCCGGCTCCGGCGAATCGCTTGACCATCGACGCGGCAGATCAAGCGTCACGACGGGAGTCAGCGCCGGATTGCAGGCTCCCAACCGGATCAGGACATACGGTCATCCGAGACCGTGGCAGGTAGACGTTGCAGGCCATGACCAAACCAGCCTATGTGTTCCGTCTGGCGCACATCGAGCTGGGGTACGTAAGGCTTGATGTCTATCACGGGGGTGCCGTCCAGCATGTCGTTGCCGCGAAAGCGCAATATGCGCTCATTCAGGTGCACCAGCTTCACGATGGACAGACCAATCCGGTTGGGCCGGGCCGGAGCGCGCGTGGCAAACACCCCGTGGCTCACGGTATCCATAAACGGCACGACTTCCAGCTTCTCCACGGCCTGGTGCAGATGGGTGAGCAGGATGAGAAATTCAAAGCCTTCGATATCACGCAATCCTGCGGTGAATTCTTCGAAGATCTCCAGCTCGCCTTCCGCATCGGCCGCCGCCACGGTCTGTATCGGCATGCCCTGCGTGCTTTGAAAAGGGCTATGGATGATGCCAATGGGGCGTAGGGTGATGGTGTCTGTCATAGGCGGCGATCTCTTGTTTCCTAGTGTTATATTCCGTTGAATATAACGTGCGCGCTGCACTACAGCGTCATCTTCCACTGAAGTTTTGAATGTTGAATGCTGTTGCCAATACCACTGGCCCCTTCCATCTGAATCGAAATCGAGAGCTCCATTTTTCGCGACGCGTCCTCGCTCGCAACCTGCTGGGGCTGGCCTGCGTGGCCACGCTGCTTGCCAGCACGCCCGCAAGGGCCGCCGAGACCGTACTGGTTGCCGCGATGGGAGGCTATCGCAAGCCGGTGCTCGAACTGATAGAGGCGTTTCGCAAAGAAACGGGAGTTGAAGCGCAGGCTGCCTTCGGGCATATCAAGCAGATCGAGACCCAGGCTCGGCAGAACCGGGAAGTCGCCTTTTTGATTGGTGACAAGAGTCTGCTGGAGCCCACCGGACTTTTCAGCCGCTTCGACCGTCTCGGGACAGGCAGGCTGGTTCTGGTGGCTCGCAAGGGCAAGTCATTGAACAGCCCTGAGGATCTGAAAGACGCGGCCTTCGGCCGGGTTGCACTTCCTCATCGCACCCGGACCGTATTTGGCGGTGCAGCCGATGCTTGCGTGAAGCGACTTCACCTCGCCGATGCGCTGTCGTCCAAGCTGCTCGAGGTTGAAGGTGTGCCTCAAGTGGGGAGCTACTTGAGCTCCGGCGAGGTCGATGCAGGGTTTGTGAACAAGACCGAGGCGTTGGCGCTTGCCGGTCGCGCAGGCCCCATGCTCGAATTGCCCCAGAGTTGCTACGACCCCATAGAGATATCGCTCGGCACCGTCAGGGATCGTGCACTTACCGAGTCGCAGAGCCGGTTTCAGGCCTTTATGCAAGGCGACACTGCCCGGCGCATCATGACCGCCAACGGCCTCTGAGCTTTTGGCGGACTGATTTGCTCCCCGAGACCTGTGCCTGGACGTCCTTTCCGCTCACTCTGAAAGTGATGGGTTGGAGCGTGCTGCTGCAACTGGCGCTTGGCGTCCCGCTGGCCTGGGTCCTGGCCCGTTGCAGCTTTCGCGGCAAGGCCTTGCTCGATGCACTGGTGACCTTGCCCCTCGTCTTTCCGCCGATCGTCATTGGCTATGTACTGCTGCTATTGCTTGGGAGAGAAGGCTGGCTGCTCACCTGGTTGCCGCAGGATTGGAGACCGCATTGGGTCTTCAGTGAAACAGGCCTGGTCATCGCTGCGGTGGTCGCTGGCCTGCCGCTGATGGTCAAACCTGCTCAAGCCGCCTTCGCCGAAATGGATGACTCATTGCGTGAGGTGGCTGCGACGCTGGGGGCACGACCTTGGCAAGTGATCATCAAGGTCGAGTTGCCGCTGGCCAGGCTTGGTATCCTGGCTGGCCTGGTGCTGGCCGCCGGGCGGTCGATGGGGGAGGTCGGTATTTCGCTGATGCTGGGAGGCAATATCAGCGGGCGCACCGAAACCCTGTCGCTGGCTGTCTACAACCATGTGCTGGGGTCAGAAGCAGACTGTGCCAATGCGCTGTCCCTGGTGCTGGCCGGACTGGCCGCGCTGGCGTTCTTCTTGCTCCGGAAGTTCGAGCGGCCAATGGCGAAAACAGGTTGAGGCCTGCTTTCATTCCTCCTGCCAGCGTTACTCGCATGGCCGCGTTTACTTCGCTTGGAAACCTGTTTGCGGCATGTACTTCCGGGGAAGTTGCACAAAGCTCAGTGGGGCTTTTGCGATCCGGTAACTGCTGTGCTGGGTACTGAATCGCGGCAGTCGTTGTGCTGGACCGGCTCTGGAACGCCCGGGCCCCAGACGGCTCTTACCGCATCGAGCATGGCAGGCTTTCGCGGTGGCGGGGCCACAGCAACACTGCCCAGGCTGATGAATCCAGCCAGATACTCCGTGGAATCGACTCCCAGTTCCGTGCAAAGCAAGGAGTCGAAGCAGCGCTCGCCGCTGAGCATGATGGCGCCGTAGCCGAGCTGATGTGCTGCATTCAGGAGGTTGCCCAGTGCGCAGCCGGCTGCCAGGCATTGCTCACGCTCCGGCACTCGCATGCGCAGCTTGGGCGATATGACGAAAGCCAGCAAGGCCGGGCTGCGCGTGGCGTGCTCGCGGGCACGCTTGACATCCTCGGCGGAAGCCAGAGGGTCGCGCCTGAGCTTCTCCTGTTCAAACAAATCTGCCAGCTTCGCGCGGGAATCGGCGGGAAATACAAGCACACGCCAAGGGTGCAAGCCGCCATGATCTGGTGCGCTAAGTGCAGCTTCGATCATCAGATCAATCTCTTGGCGATCTGGTCCCGGTGCCTCAAGTCGCTTCGGGGAGACGGAGCGTCGCTCCAGGAGAGGGGCAATCGCCTTCCTGCTATTTGAAGCGGCAAATACATGCTTGAGCGTGGAAAGCGCTTCGGACAGGTTTTGTGCCCAGGCAACAACCTTCTCGCCTTCGACCGTGAACCCGCGAAAAACTGCCCCTGTCTTGATCAGGGCACAGCCGTATTCGCGTTCGACGCCTGCCACTGCTTTTTTCAGCTGGGCTGGAGAGAGTTGACACGCAGCGGCTGCTGCCGCCCAGTCCTGCTGCCGATGGAGGGCCAGCAGGTAGGAAATGTGATCTTGCTGCACTAAAGCCCTCTACTCGACATGATCGTTGTGGAATACGAACAGGAATGGGGTGGTCGAACCAGCCCATGAACGGTGATTGGTGCCGGCGGGTTGATCATGTTCTGGCGCATGGAGCGCGCATCTTCCCGAGCTGATGTCTGCCTTCGCAGGGCGATGCTGGCTGGCGCATATCTTTCAGGAGGCAGCATTCAGTCATCAGCCCCTGAATATCGGATCAAAGGACGTAACAGAGGCTTGAGTGGGTCAGGCGTATTGTCCAGCTCGGACAGTGCATCGGCATGCTCATACAAGGCAGCGGCCACGCCGGCAGGGTAGGCCTGATGCCGGCCGGCCACTTCCAGACGTGTGTAGAGCGCCGATGCAATGGCCTTGCGTTGCTCCGGTCGGTCGAGGTGAAGTCCCCATATGGACTCCTCCAGCAGTATTTCCAGCACCTGCAGTCGCTCTTCGAGGCTGAGTTTTTCGCTGCCCATATGGATCTCAATTCACGTAAGCGCAAGGGTTCGGGAGGCAGGAGCAACGGAGTGCAGAACAAGTCGCTGCACGCCCGGTAGATGCAATCTGCCAGGTCGGCTCTCGTTATATCTCAGTATATATTACGAAGAATTGAGCTTTGCTCCCAATGCCGGGATGAAGACCTGTGACCTGGCTTGCTACCGGGGCCGCCGAGCATGGTTCGATGGGTTCAGTGTCCTGTTGCCGCGCTGCATGGGCGGCACTGTGCGGTGAAGTTCATGCTGAAGTGATCGAGCCCAATGCAATGAGCGCATGCTTTGCATGCGGCCCATTTGGGCTCTGCACGATAACGCGGCATGCCGGCGACGGTGTTGCCAGCCAGCCAGCCTAGCTGCTGCGGACCATGGCGACCAGTTGGTCCAGATCGGCCTCGCAGGCCTTGAGAGCACGCTGCTCGATGCGCCGATACAAGGCGATGACCTGATGGCCTGTTTCGGTGAGCGCGGTACCGCCGCCATGAGAGCCGCCGGTTGATGTGACCACCGCAGGGGTCTTCAGCGCCTGATTGATGCCATCGACCAGCAGCCAGGCCCGTCGATAGGACATGCCCAGGGATTTGGCCGCCGCAGCAATGGATTTTGTGTCGTTGATGGCTTCAAGGAGCTCGATCTTTCCGGGGCCAATGGCAATGATGTCATCTGCCATCACACGCATGCGAAGCTTCACCACTGGTGCAGCAAGATTGGAGCTTGAGGGTGTGTGGGACATGTGGTTTGAAATCGAGAAGCGTGAAGTGACTGGACACGCAGTCTAACCATGCCGCCTAAGTGGGGCTATGGCGGCGCACCATGAATGATCGGGATGGGATGCATCTGCGCAAATTCCTGCCGAAAAGAGGGGCGTGCGACGACTCATTTTTCAAGGCGTCGGAGACTCGTCAGAGTGGCTGTCTTCGGGTGAACTTGAAAGAGCATCTCGGGAGTCTGCCTTGCTGTTCGGCGCAGGCGAAGCCAATCTTCGCCGCATTGGTCAGTCATGCTGGAGCAACTGCGCGCGCGACGCTTGGCTTCAACAGTGCCTTGGTGGAGCAGACAGCGAATCTGCACTCGCCGCAAGGCCATGGACTTCAAAAAGTGAGCGTGTAGCGCATGGCCAGAAAAGACTTCAGGTACTTTTTATAGTGAAATTTATATAAGCAGTACGTGAGAAGCTCACTTTTTAACGAGAGTAGCCAGGCACAAAACCTGAGATCACAACTGGCTTTTTGCATGGCATGCCTCGTTTGACCGCCAGATGAGAAGCATGTGTCTGAACACTCTCGATCAAGGTGGGAAGAACCATGAAGCTGGGCCGGCACAAATATCGCTGAACAGTTCAATGCGCTGATTTAGGGGGAGACGCATGGCTGCGTTGACTTAAGTCAGCAAGCATTCAACAGGGGCGACGACTTCCCGCTAAAAATATTACGCTGGTTCACTCACACTCTTCAGGAAGCGTCTTGTGTCAAAAATCACAGTGGAAAAATATGTGGCCGGAACCTTGGAAAACAGCTTTGGAGTGCCTCTGTTCGCGGTGAATATTCTGGCTCAGCTTCTGCCTGCTTCCGCCAGCAAAGAGCTTGCAGGTCGGGGCATAGACCTTCAGGCCATTCTCAATGCCAAACAACAGGGCACGTCCTATCGATCTTCGGTTGAGGTGACGGAGGATGGCGTAGAAAAAACGGTGGTCATTACCGTTGCATAGGGCTCAGCGCTTGCACCGGCAGCTTGCCATGAACCCTCCTTCAGGGTGCCAGGGTGGCTTTATTCCTGGATAAAGCACGCCTCAGTCACCGCCTCGGCCAACCCTGCTTTTCATGTGCATCATGGCGTCTGTTCAGCAAGACTGGCATCCCCGGCCGCAACTGGGCAAGACTGAAGGAATCCGCAGTGCGTAACGCATTACCATCTCTGAGCGGTCATGGCGCATTCCACCCACGGCACGCCATGAGTTTGCCTCGTGAGTCTGGACATTTGCAGGCCATCCTCTTGTTTGAGTCGGGCGTGAAAGATATGCGAGCTTGGGTGTGCCAGGCTCAATCCGTCTCCAGAGATCTCAAAGCAGCGGGAGATCCTGGCGCTGTGAAACGGGTCTTGGCTGGCCGACGTTCGCTTGCACCGATGATCGAGCTTTCCGTTATCAAGGTCTGATGTGGTGACATCTTCAGTTTCAGAGTCGACAGCACTCCCTGTTTCTCCTGAGAGCGGCTGGCGCTTCACGTTTGCTCATGTGTTGAACATTCTGAGCATGTGCGCAGCCTTACTGCTGATCGTCAGCATTTCACTGGAGGCCTTTTCCGGTCAGGTCTTTGTGGCGGGAACAGTGTATGAACGCATCCAGCTGTGGGTCTGTCTGTACTTTCTGCTCGACTTCTTTTTGCTGATGCTGTTGGCGCCTAAAAAGATGCGTTTTCTCTTGCGCCACTTTTTGCTGGTGCTGCTGTCGATTCCTTATCTGAGCCTGATTCAGCTGTTCTCACTGTCGTTCTCGGCTGAAGTTCTGTATGTGCTGAAGTTCCTGCCCATCATGCGTGGCGGGGCCGCCCTGGTGGTACTGGTCAAAATGGTGGTTGCCAACAGGATCACGGGGCTCTTTGTAGCGTACCTGGTGAGTTTTTTCTCCGTGGTTTACTTCCAGACGCTGATCTTTTTTGTTTTTGAGAACGGAGTGAACCCCTTGGTAAAGACCTACTACGACGCGCTGTGGTGGGCTTCCATGACGGTCACCACCGTGGGCTCCAACATCGTCCCCGAGACAACTCTGGGCAAAGTCTGCACTGCGCTGCTGGCTACATGTGGAATGACGATCTTTCCCATATTCACGGTCTACATCACCTCCCTGGTGCAGCGTATGAACCAAAGCCGATAGCGCATTTGTCCTGTCGGTGAGGAGCAAGGCGCGGGGGCAGTTTCAGGCCAGCGCAGGCATGGCCAGACCGTTCGTGTGCGAGGGAAGGAGTAGCCCTGTGCTCCGGTGCTGCACCCAGGCATCTCGCACGATGCATCTGTCTCATTGATGGAATGAAGGCGCTGTCCATGCACGCCGGTTAGCTCAAGCCAGAGCCACTGGCATTCCTCATTCCTCATTCCTCATTCCTCATTCCTCATTCCTCATTCCTCATTCCTTGGTGCCGGGCCGACTGTGGCTTCGCCAAACGGCGCGTCTTGCTTTATGGCCGCTCAGGATGATGCACACCCGGGGCGTCTTGAGTCTCGAGCAGGTTCCAACCTCTATGGGCAAATGATGAACCCCGCTCAGGGCCGGGTTCCGAGGTACTGCCTGGTGGCTTGCGGCCGCTTATCGGAGAAGGCGATCTTGATTCTGGCCGGGCTGTGTAGCTGCTCCCAGTTCCATGTGTGGTGACATGGTGCTTGCATATCCAGTCATCACATGGCTCTGCGTACGGGGCAGCCGGTATCGGCAGCGAGGCGACGGCTGGGCCTGCCTCGGTCTGCTGGAGCGCTGCGCCTTCTTCATCTGATTCCCCTTTTTCGAGGGGCTCAACAGGTCTTTGTGCTCAAGGGCCGGCTGCCGCCTTGGCGTGAGTTGATGAGTTGCAAGCCACATCCTGCGCCTGACATTGCCTGAAACGGGAAAGAGCCCACCGTCACCATGGACGGTTGCTGTATCACCTATGAGACAAGATGTACTATCTCTATTTAGTTACAAAAGATACATAAAGACACGTTATTTTAAGTAACGTAGATTGTTTTTTCTTGTCAATAAAGGATGGCTATGGGCTTTTTGAAAGATATGAAACTGAGCAGCATGCTTGCCTTTGGATTTGCAACTGTGATCTTGATTGCCTTCCTGGTCGCCGCTTATGCTCGGCTTCAGCTGGTACAGGTCGGCGAGGAAGTCCAGGTGCTTTCGCAGGAGCGTGTGGCCAATATGCTGCTGTTGCAGGAGTTGCGAGACGATATCGGCCTTATCGAGCGCCAGGTGCGCAACCTGGCCCTGCTGACAGACCCAGCTCAGGTGGCCGAAGAACACGCCCGCTACACCAGTGTGCGCAAGCACGCTGCGGGAGTGATTGAGCGACTGCGTACCAACCTGAAATCGGCGGAGTTGCGTGTCCACATGCAAAAAGTGGAGCAATTGCGTCCCGCCTACATTGCGGCCCTGGACAAGTCGGCACAGATGGGCCTGGACAATGATCAGGAGGGCGCACGCGACGTGATCCTGGGCGAGCAGCGTCAGCTGCAGCGCCAGTATCTCGAAGCCCTGGATGAAATGATCGCCTACCAGCGGCGAATGACCTCCGAAACAGCCGAGTCCTCAGCCAAGGATGTGATGGCTGCCAGTGCCGCCTTGCTTGTTATGTCCCTGCTTTCGGCTGTATTGGGGGTGACGGTGGCCTGGGCTATCACGCGCCGTGTCAAGGGGCAGCTTGGCGGCGAGCCGGCTTATGCCGTGCAGATCGCGCAACAAGTGGCTCAGGGCAATTTGGCCGTGAATGTGGAGCGCCGCGCGGGCGACGAAACCAGTGTGCTGGCTGCCATGGACCAGATGCGCGGCCGTTTGGCTCAGATCGTGGGCGAGGTGCGGGCCAGCAGCGAATCCATCGCAACAGGTGCAAACCAGATTGCGACAGGCAACACAGACCTGAGCCAGCGTACCGAAGAGCAAGCGTCCAACCTTGAGGAGACTGCGGCGTCGATGGAAGAGATGAATTCCACGGTGCGCCAGAATGCCGACACCGTGCGCACGGCCGCTCAGCTCGCAAATGCCGCCAGCTCGACGGCAGGCCGTGGTGGTGAGGTGGTGCGTCAGGTCGTGCGCACCATGGAAGACATCACCGCCAGTTCGCGCCGCATCAGCGACATCATCGGTGTCATCGACTCCATTGCCTTTCAGACCAATATTCTGGCCCTCAATGCCGCAGTGGAAGCGGCCCGTGCCGGTGAGCAGGGGCGTGGTTTTGCCGTGGTCGCCAGTGAGGTTCGCACCCTGGCCCATCGCTCGGCACAGGCTGCCAAGGAAATCAAGGATCTGATCGGAGAAAGCGTGTCCAAAGTTGACGCCGGCGCCCATCAGGTGGATCAGGCTGGCACAACCATGCGGGAAGTCGTCGAGCAGGCTAGGCGCGTCGCCGAACTCCTGGACGAGGTGGGTGCGGCCACGCAAGAGCAGGTGCAGGGCATCTCTCAGGTCAATGTTGCAGTGAACCAGTTGGACCAGGTCACGCAGCAGAATGCGGCCCTGGTAGAGGAATCCTCTGCCGCTGCCGACAGTCTCAGCAGCCAGGCAGCGCGTCTGGTCGAGCTGGTCAGGGTCTTTCGTTTGGGTGGGGCAGTCACTGACACTGCGGTTCCCGTTCGCCCAGGCGCGTCCGTGACGGTGACGCCGCAACAGGCGAAGGCACTCGCTGCTTCAGCTCGTACATCCGCCATCCCACGCGTTGTCACCAAGGCCACGATGCTGGCGCCCGCCGCGGCACCTGTTCGGGCGCCCAAGGAACCCGTAGCGTTGAGCGGTTCATTGGACGACTGGGAGAGGTTCTGACTCACGGGTTGACCTGGGCTGGCTGAAGGCCAAGGAGCGGCCAAGGAGTGCAGCAAGGCGCCTTGTTCCTGGTTTTCAGTTCTGGTTCAGGGCCTGGCTCGAAGGAGAAGCTCGCCGACAGCTCCTGGGTGATCAGCAAAGCCCGGCAAAGATGGACAGGCCTTTTCGGCACCGTGCCGATCCAGCCGGCGCGGCCCGGTTTGGCCGCGTCCTTGAACTCCCGTTTCTCCTTCTTGCCTTTGGCGCGATGTGTCATGAATCGCTTCGAGGCGCATATCTATCAAGAGCAAGCAACCATCTCTATGACCCAGGCTGTGCTGCAAGGGCCATGAGTTGTTGGTGGTTGCGAGTGGCGTGCGTGGAATTTCATTGGGACAAGGAAAAAGCCCGCGAGCGGCTGCTGCGGGCTTGAATAGAGCGCCGACGACCTTGCGGGTCATGCCTGGGGAAATTGGTTGAGGGAGGGAGGGCCCAGGCTCGGCAAAACTGTTGGATTGCGTCGAATTCTGCTTGAGGCCTTTGGGGCAAACAAGACGAGTTCGGCTTACCTAAAAGTGGTGATGTGTTGTCTGGCATGGCCACCGTCGCTCACGATGCGGAATCTGCTCCGCGCTCTCAATCGGCGGTCGCCTTGGCGCACTCCTAAGCGACTCACCTGCACCAGTCGTCAGGCAGGATGGCTCCACTCAGCTTTGCGCAGGCGCGCCACAGTTGCCGCATGCTGGCTAATTGCTCACGTTTTTCGTCTTCAAGGTGAGTGCCATCTTTGGTTGATAAAAAAAGCGCCTCTTTGGAGGCGCTTTGCCGAGCGATTGACTGGATCAGCGCTGCTGCTGCTTGAAATCCAAGCCTTTCTGTACAGCATCTCGCATGCGCTGGTCCCGCTCGTCGCCAGAAACAGGCTTGCTGAGGCGGTCCTCAATTTTCACTTTGGACTCAGGGAATGCAGGAAGCTCTGAGCGAGTGGCAGCGCCTTTACCCGCTGGAACTTTTGTTTGGAATTGCCGTTGTGAGCAATTGATAACGTGTAAGGGTATCTACCACATAGATGCCCAAGCTAGTCCCACGGCAGTCAACCTTCACAGCGTTTACCTTTGAACCAAGGCCGCAGTTCGTGGCCTTGTTCATAAGGAGAACATCATGAATACTGATCAAGTCAAGGGCACGTTGAAGGACGCAGCAGGTAAGGTTCAGCAGAAGTTTGGTGAACTCGTTGACAGCCCCGAGCAGGAAGCCAAGGGCATCGCAAAACAGGTTCAAGGCACTGCCCAGAAGAAAGCCGGTGACTTGAAGGAAGCGATTCACGACGCGGCCAAAAAGTAAGCTTCTCAGGTTGCAATGAACACAGCTCGCTTGGTACGCCAGCGGGCTGTGTTCATTCTCTGGTCAAGGTGTAGGCCACTGAATAAAGATTCATGCTGTAAATTTATACATATGTGCTAGAATACGCCGGTCGGGGAAAGAAGCTGGCGCCTAGGAATGGTGGTCGGCCCCCGACGCGGAATATCGCGAGGTGGAGCAGTCTGGTAGCTCGTCGGGCTCATAACCCGAAGGTCGTTGGTTCAAATCCGGCCCTCGCAACCACTCAAAGCCCTGATCGGAAACGGTCGGGGCTTTTTGCCATCTGGCTGTCATATCTCGAGCAAAAGATGCGTGTCGCTGGGTTCAGGCTGAAGCACTGAAAGATGGCTTGACCCCTGGCGCTAATTCCCAAGCCTTGGTCATCATGCCGAGGCTTCTTTGTTGCTCCGGTGCGCTTGCAGGTGCGGCTGTCGGTACTCGGTTTGACGGGATGCGTCGAGGCTTCTGAGCGACATCCGCGGCCAGCGCTGGTTCATGTCCAAGAACGCGTGATGCCTGGTCATCATTGAAGAGCGAGGCGCACCGCCGTCGCCAGGGTGGCACCGGGTGAACGGGTGCTGGCGCTGGGAGCGAGACTAGTGGGTTTGGCATAAAGGCCACTGGGTGGCGAGCGCAGTCCCTCCCATGCCGCAGGGCATCGTCGAAAACAGACCGCAGGCACCGAGCCCGACCCACTATTGGGTTCCTGGTCACTGGATATGGCGTGGAGAGGTGGGCAACTGGTTCTGGATCAAGGGCCAGTGGCACCAGCATCGAAGCTACCCAGTTCCGCAAGCTGCCTTGCGACGGAACTGAGCGGCAGCCTCTGAGTTCAGTGGCCGACTCCGCTGACCCATTGTTTGCGATGGGCCTTGGCAATCTCGGTCGGCTGGCAGCTCAGTCAATCTGCCGTGATTTTTCGTTCACGGATGATACGACTCCACTTTTCATTCTCTGTCGAAATGAATTTGGCTAGTTCTTCACGTGAGGTAGGGGCTGCAGTTTGACCGTGCTTGAGCAGGTTCGCCCGCACGTCAGGCGCATTCAGCACCTTTACGAGTTCAATGTTCCATCTGTCCAGCAATGGCTTGGGTGTTTTTCCAGGCGCGACGAACGCATACCAATTGGTGGCATTGAAGCCGGGATAGGACTCTGCAACGGTGGGTACATTGGGCAGGTAGGCCGGGCGTGTCAGGCCGGTGGTCGCCAGCGGAATGAGCTTGCCGGACTCGATATGCGGCAGTGCCGTAGGCGGCGCGGCGTAGAAAGAGCTCACGCGTCCTCCCAACACGTCCTGCAAAGCCGGTGCTCCGCCCTTGTAGGGAATGTGAACCGTATCGATCTTGGCAATGTCGTTCAGCAATTCTCCCGCCAGGTGAGCTGCAGAGCCGGGGCCCGTGGAGGCAAAGTCCAACTTGCCCGGTTCGCGTTTGGCCGCGGCGACAAACTCCCCCAAGGTCTTGATGCCTTTGCTTGCAGGCACGACAAGAACATTGGGAAAGGTCACGCCCATGGTGATGGGGGCGAGATCTTTGAGAGGGTCGTAGCTCACTTTCATGAAGTGAGGTGAGATGCTCAAGGGGCCGATGGAGCCAAACAACAAGACGGAGCCATCGGTGGCCCCATGAGCGACCTGGGCATGTGCCAGGTTGCCGCCTGCGCCAGGTTTGTTATCTACGACCACGCTTTGGCCGATGTTTTCGCCGAGTTTCTTGGCAATGATGCGGGCCGCGATGTCCGCCGAGCCACCGGCGGCAAAGCCGACCACCATGGTGACAGGCCGTTTGGGCGGGAATTCCTGGGCGTAGGCGCCGGCAAGCGGCAGGCAGGCTGCCAATGCGGCAGCCAGGACGAGAGGGCGTCTTTGCATGTTGTCTCCTGGTCGAGTCGTAATCAACTCTGTGCAAGCAGCCATCGTAAATTTCAGAGACTATTCTGTGAATTGCAAGATATAGGTAGACTATTGCATGCTGCGCATCAAATTCGATATCTCCGAGTTACAGGCCTTCGTAGCCACTGCTGAAAATTCAAGCTTTCGCATCGCTGCAGAGCGTCTTTGCCTATCAGCGCCGGCGTTGAGCCGAAGAATTGAGCGCCTGGAAGACGCTTTGGGAACCAGGCTGCTTGAGCGCACAACCAGACACGTTCAGCTGACCGCAATTGGCCAAGAGTTCCTCACTGAAGCGCGCGCTGCGCTAGAGGGGCTTGAGACTGCAGTGCAGCGGGTTAACGATCAGACCCTACCTCGTCGGGGATCGGTGACAGTGGCTTGCATCCCATCGGTTGCAAACCATCTCCTGCCGAATGCACTGCGTGCCTTTGCTGCCGAGTACCCGGAAGTTCAAGTCCATGTCATTGATGAGAATGCAAGCCATGTCCTGGATGCCGTAGTACGAGGTCGAGCAGATTTCGGCGTGAGCTTTACTGGAAGCCAGGAGCCCGGAATCCAATTCGAGACCTGGACGCGTGAGCGATACGTGCTGGCGATGCTGCACAGTCATGCATGGGCATGTCGCTCAGAGATTGCATGGACCGAGCTCGCCGGAGAGCGCCTCGTATCGGTATCGCATCAGAGCAGTAACCGCCTGCTATTGGACCAAGTCATGGCAGGCTTGCCGGATCAGCCAATGGCCTGGTATGAATGCAACCACGTCACCGGTGCACTCGCTCTTGTAGAGGCAGGGTTGGGCATGGCAGCCATTCCGCAGCTTGCACTGCCAGAGAATCATCCGAAGATCCGTGGTGTGCCGCTGACCGAGCCTCAGTTGTGGCGCACTTTAGGCTTGATAAAGAAGCGAGGGCGTGTGCTTAGTCCTGCCGCTGAATCTCTGAAGACTCGCTTGCTCGCTGCCCATGTGGATCTCTGAATCTCCATGCTGTTGATTTCCATCCGGAAGAGATGCGTCAGGCCCAAACACACGGGCCTGCAATTTGCCAGAAACTCTCAAAAGTGGGGATACTGGAGGACGTCAAATGGGGGCTACTCATAAAGCTTGGGCCCACTTCGTGAACGCATCCAAACGGCGCTGCATATCTCTTCGGTAGAACACAGCGATCAATGGTTCAACGATCCATCCTAGAAGAGCAGGACGGGCCTTGAAGTTGTAGATAAAGCGAACTTCCGTCTTTCCGTCCTGTAGCGGTTTAAAGCGCCACGTCCCACCGAAATTGCTGAGGATCCATGGCCCCTTGGTCATTTGGACCGCGGCGTGCGTAGGGGGAGAAAACGCTATGTACTTCGATTCAATGACTGAGCCACTTCGATTCTTGCAATAAGACATGATGCCAACCGCCGCAGTTTCATGGCCCCCAATGAGGTATGCCTCGCAAAGATATCTATCCCATTCGAGTCTGCGTGTGTAGTCCTGAGAAAGCCAGAAGAGCACTGCAGCTGGCTTTGCGATGATGGAGGAAACGAAGACGCGCATATTCAGAGGGACAGTTCAATTCAGACGAACGCTGTCGCTGGCGATGCCTTCCAATATTTGAGTGGGCTTGAGCTTGGAATTCAGTCCCGGCGGTGGCTTCTGAGCGCGAGCAGAAGTTGGAGATCAACTGCTTCAACCTATGACTACAGGCGAGTTGTCAAGTCGCCACTCCAAACTGGCGCACCTAGATAGTGATCGTGCCTGTCAAATAACGAGCACAGTGACCGGCCACTTTGACGTTTGAATCGGTCACCTCGCAAAACAGGGTGCCTGTGCGCTGTGATGCCTGGTGCGCAATCAGGACCTTCTTATGGAGTTTCTCGGACCAGTATGGAGCAAGTGCTGCGTGTATGGAGCCGGTAACCGGATCTTCATCACCGCCGTTTGCCGGCCAGAAATAGCGGCTGACAAAATCGTAGGGCGCACCAACATCCGCAGGTGCCGTAACCACCACGTCCAATGGGCCCAAAGATTGGAGCAGTTCCAGGTTGGGTTTGACCGACCGGACGCTGGCTTCGGACGTATAGACAGCCATATAAGCCTGTTGATTCACCCAGACATTGTCGGGCGAGGGGCTTAGACCCTTAAGCAGGGCAGCAGGAACTTCGCTCAAGTGGCGCGCATCTCGGCGTGGGAAAGTCATGACGATGCGTCCCGTGTCCTCTTGTGTAGCGGTGACGTTGCCGACTGCCGCGGCCCAGAATGTGATGTTGCGTAGCTCTGGGTCAGGTTCAAAGAGAACAAAGGCGCTGGCTAGCGTTGCATGGCCACAGAATGCGATTTCCTTGAGCGGAGAGAACCACCGGATCTCATAGGCATTTCGCTCAGCGCTCCAAACCAGGAAGGAAGTTTCGGAGAGGTTGTTTTCCGTCGCGATGGCCTGAAGTGTGGGTGCCGCGAGCCAATCTTCGAGCAAGACAACTGCAGCCTGGTTGCCTTTGAACTGCACGGATGTGAATGCGTCAACGATGTGGATGGGAAGTTGCATGGTGAACGGGCCGATGAGGCGATTTGGGTGATCTGCTTGGTGCATGAACTTGCAACTGCGCTTGCTGACCCGCACTGCATCATTCCTGCGCCCAGCATGATAGTCGGGCCAGGCGAGGCCACTGTCGGCCGTCAATGGCGCTGGATGAAGCCGGTCATCAATTCCTTTGCCGAGGGGGCTGTGAACTCTCGGTACGTTGCCCCTGCAGATAGCTGCGCGAAGCTGGTTCATCACGCTACCGGCATCGTGGCACGTCGCTCCACACATCGGAACGGAACTCTAAACATCGAGGAGGCCATTCATTGCTGGCTGCACTAATCCGCAATGAAAGCTTGTTCAACCAGGCTCTCGAGCGCTGTATTGCGAACGTCTGCTGTTGGCCGCCAGTATCACTTTTTGCCCGCCACCAATAGCAGCCTTTGAGCAATTGGCTGATGCCGGTCGAGTGACCGTTGTCGTGGAGCGGATCAAGCTCACCAAGCCCGCCAAAAGCCGACTTGAGAAACACATAACGAGCGACTGCCTGCACTTCGAAGGACTCCGCTTCGAGGCCGCGACCCTAGACCGTTCCACAAGGTCTGAGGTCAAGGGCAGGGTTTGCCAAGACAGCCAGGCGCACTTGTATCAGTTCCAGCAGCGCCCTGACACGCCCCGTCACGGAATGGCGATGGCTGTATGCCCCCAGCAATTGCAAAGGTGCAGGACTGAGGTCCAGTGGTACTTCCTGCAATCGGCCCGCAGCAAGGTCTTCCTGGCAAGGATAGGCCGCCACAATCGCGAATCCTATGCCTTGCCGTGCGCCAGCCACGGCCAGTTCTCCGCTGTTGACGCGGTAGCGGCTGCGGACCGGTACCTTGACGATTTCGCCCGCAGCATCCTGAAACTGCCAGGGCTGGCCCTTCAGTGCACTGAGGGTGGTGATGCAGGGCAGAGACTTCAGTTCGCGCACATGGCGTGGCATGCCGGTCCTGGCCAGCAAGGAGGGGGCGGCAACCACGATGCTGAGCAGTGTGGCCAGTTCGCGGGTGATGAAAGCGCTGTCCTCCTGATGGCCTCGGTGGAAGACGATGCAGAGATCAACGTCCTCTCGAAGCACCTCCAGTCCTGTCATCCGGGTATCGCATTCGAGCTCGATGCCTGGATGGAGGCTGCAGAATTCGGCGAGGATGGGAGCAAGCAGTCTTGGTGCCTCCCCGGGCATGCATATCTTCAGAGGGCCACGCAGTTCTCGCTGTACCGCAGCAAGCTCATCCTGCGTGGCAAGCAGCGTGTCAAGCAAGGGCTTTGCGCGTTCGTAGAGCAGTCGGCCGGTTTCCGTCATGCGCAGATGGCGGGTGCTTCGCTCCAGCAGGCGTGTGCCAAGTCTGCGCTCCAAGGCGGCAACGTGGCGGCTGACGTTGGACGATGGCATGGCCAAAAGACGTGATGCGCCGGCAAAGCTCTGCTCATCAACAACTGCCGCATAGACACGGACAGTATTCAGATCAAGTGCATCGCGCATTGATTATCCCGATTCAGGTATGAAAACGTTCCATTTTTGCATGCTAGTTCTCTGCAGTGGCGAAATCTAAGATGCTCTTTTGCCCGATGTGAGGAGGTGGGGCGTGCACCGGGCACTGTATGAACAAGGAGATCTTCAGCGTGGAAATTGGAATACTTGGCGGCGGCATTGCGGGCCTGAGCGTGGCATTGGCTTTGCGCAAGCAGGGTCACAACCCTAGGGTCTATGAGCGCCGTGCGGAGCCGGCAACCATGGGGGCCGGCGTGACGCTCTGGCCCAATGCCAGCTTTGTGCTGGAAGAACTGGGACTGCAGCAAGACATCGAGGCCATCGGCGGTCGACCGCTGACCATGCGTCGCCAGGATGCTGCGGGAAATCCCCTGGGGGGTCTCGATATCGGCTTGCTTGACCGGACGATGGGATACCCAACCTACACGGTGCTGCGCAGGCACTTGCAGGAGGTGTTGCTGGACCATGCGGCACGGGCGGGGATTCCTGTGGAGTTCGGCCGCCGGGCAGTGGCCATTGAGCTGGATGCCCATGGCAACGCCGTGGCGCATTTCGAAAATGGCGCGAGCATCCGCCCGGATCTGCTCATTGGCGCCGACGGCCGCATGGAGTCGGTGGCGCGCAAGTTTGTCGCGGGTGACAACACACCTGTCTACCAGGGCTTCGTTAACTGGATCGGCGTGGCGCAAGCGCCGCATGCGCTGGTGGACGACATTTCGATTCAGGATTTCTGGGGGGCGGGCGAGCGCTTTGGTTGCGTGCCAATTCGACCCGAGCTGGTGTATTGGGCTGCGGCGCAGGCGCGGCCCCTCTATGAGGCCAAGCCCACTGCAGATATGCGCAACGAGGTCGAGAAGCTGTTCGCGCAATGGTCTGAGCCGGTCTCGGCAATCATCCGTGCCACGCCCGAAAATGCCATTCGGCTGATTGCGGTGCATGACCTGGAGCCGCTGCATACATGGAGTCGATCGAATGTGCTGCTGGTCGGGGATGCCGCACACGCGCCCTTGCCGACGTCGGGGCAAGGCGCCTGTCAGGCGCTCGAGGACGCATGGCATCTGGCCCGGTGCCTGGATGGTGCGAGCGGAGACCTGGAAGAGACCTTCCAGGCGTTTACGAACATTCGCGCTCCTAAAACCACAAGGCTGGCGGAGCAGGGCCGGATCTTCGCACGCGGCTTGTTCGCCATGGATCCTGAAACCTGTCGCATTCGCAACGAAAGAGCCAAGGCGTCCGATCCTGTGCTTGACGTGCAGATTCTGGCAGCCGGATGGGGACAAGGGCTACCGATGCTGGATGGCGCTGATAGCACATCAGCGGAGGGAAGCGGCGTTGGCAGCCTGTACCGCATTGAATGACGGGTGTCCGTTATGCAACTGGGCGTGCTGCAGTTCGGCAAGCGTTATCCGGACGGCCCGCTCCAACTGGCAGCTTCATTACGTCCTTACGCATGTACAGTAAGAGCCTTTGAAGACCGTTGAAATCCAGCAGTGAAAGCAGTTTGTCGTCATGAGCAAAGCAAACTCCGCACAGTCCGTTCGTATACGAATACTGGTGGTCGATACCCCACCTGAAGTTTGGTTCGCAGTGCAGCGCGGGAAGTCGGACTTGCTCGATCCATTGGACGGCCAGCAAGAGTCTCTTCGATTCGAGTTCTCGCTTCGCTTGGGATCACCCCTCGCAACGGGCGCAGTCAATTTCCTGGGTGAGTTCGCGCAGGGCCCTTCTTCCGAACGTTTCGTTTACATCAATTCCGGCACTCTTGCGGGGCAGGTTGGCTCGCCCTGGACTCGTCGCGCCAAGCTGAAGCTGGCGTCTATTCCCCAGGAAGTCGTTGACGCCGTGCTCTCCTCTGGAGGAGTCATTGAGGCACGCGTTCAAGGGACGATGGGAGACGGCGGCCCTGTTTGCGCTTCGCTGAAGCCGCATGCAGTCGTCTGGGCGGTAGCAAACGATGCGGCCTAGCCTTCGATCAATCTGCTCGTGCATGCTTTCTCCAGAATGAGAAAAATCCGCTATTGCGGGCTGTGAGTGTTGGTGGCTGGCGAGGCCGATGTTCGACCTGCGCCTCCTTTGGAGACTAGTCTGGTTTTGTTGTCTGTTTGGATTGGCTGTTTTTTGTCAGCATGGGAATCACGCTCAGGATAAGAAGCGCAAAGATTGTGCTGATGACTGCTGTTGCCTCTTCACCGAGTCCTGCACATACGCCGATGGCAGCCGTGAGCCAAAGTCCGGCAGCAGTAGTCAGGCCCTTTACATGAGGAGCTGAATTCTCACCATCAGATTTAAGGATCGCCCCGGCGCCGAGAAAGCCGACGCCAGTGATGACCCCTTGCACTACTCGTGCAGCATTCGCTGTATCCACACCAGACTGCAGCGACACCAGCACGACCAAAGATGATCCCATTGCCACCAGCATATGGGTGCGCAAGCCAGCAGCTTTTCCGTTGGCCTCACGTTGCCAGCCGAGGAGCCCACCCAGGACGGCCGCCAGAAACAGGCGAACCACGATTCTTGTCGCTTGGGCAGCGTCTGGGACATCTGAAAACTCACTGGCAATGGTGCTGGTGATGGTGTTGAGCGTGTCATTCATTGATGGGTCCTTTGATCGGTGCACAACCGGCGATGAAACGAAGTGCAGGCAAGCATGCAAAGCCATTTTTGTCGGGCTGTAGAAATTGAGGAGTAGGTAGAGGTCTCCAGAAAGCAAAAAAGCCCGCTCAGTGGCGGGCTAAGGGATTGGATGGTTTGTGTTGTTTGCCAAAGGTTTACGCAGCAGGAATGGGCGCTTTACACCGAGGCAATAAAACGGACTCTGCGGAATCAGCCGCGCAGTACAGGAGACCCGGATGCCTTACATCGCAAATTTCTTTGGTGTGCAGCTGATTGCGCTTGTTGTCCTGTATGTCTGGTACAAGCTATCCACGCGTTGAGCGGGTCGGTTGAGTACAGGTCGGTTTCAGAAAGCCAAAGCCCGCTCAGTGGCGGGCATGTACCAGCAACGAAAAGGCTAGATGCGTGCTCTGACTGCTTGTGAATACTTTTCAAGTTGGTCGAGCAGGTGCTCATACAGCGCATCAGTTGCCATTGAGTTCAATACATCTGCCTTCACTGATTCGGCGCGCTGATGGAAGTTGGTTTGCAAAGTGCTCAATTGTTTGTCATCTAGCGTTTTGATCAGTGCAACGAGGAGCGCTTCCTGCGCCAAAAGTTGTCCTTTCATCGCTCTCATTTGAGTACTTTGGTTTCCGAGAAACTCCATTCGATCCTTCTTAATTCGTGATTTGCATCAAGGATCGGGAATTATGGTGAGCGCAACTGTCTTGAAGTTGACACTCTCCCTTTGTTGGGTGACACAAAAGTTGCCATGACGTGTGCAAAGACTGCTGAGGTTGATCCAGTGTTCACGCCGCCATCTTTTTCATCTCCTGCAAGTGGACGTCCAGCCGACCCGTCTTGATGGCCATCTTCTTGCATTGCTGGGCAGCCTCTTGAAGGATGTAGGACTTGCTACGCACTGCAGTGCGCTTGGCAGTGCGAAGCCATGCAGCCTCATCAAACGCTCCGGCCCTTTGCCGCCTGCCTTCCGAAGCCTCTCATGTGCCTGCTTTGCCTCGTCCAGCAGACCGGGCGCGATACCTGAGATTCACCAGCCCTTGTGCATAGACGCAGCATCTGCTTGGCGGCCAGGCGCTCAAGCTCCGCTCCTTGGGCACGCATGGCTGGCATTTGAGTGGCAGAAATAGGATCGCCGTTGTGGTTCACAAAAGTCAGGCTCATGGAGGTCTCCAAAGAAAAAACTGCTCAATGGCGGGCCATTCAGATTTAAAAGTTGGCGGTTGGGGCCACTGAAAATTGCGGCTTAAGCGTTGCGGCTCCCGTCATGGATAACGCGCTGCTTGTTGTGGGCTGGGGTGATGCGGTACCTTACAGGTTGGGTCGATTGCGCCGACATGGTAGGTCTGATCGCTTTGCTCCTTCAGGAGCGAGATTTTGCTCAGACTGCCGTGGATCTCAACGCGCAGGTTCCCAACTAGGAGCTGGCCATGGAAACGATTGAGCAAATGGCTGAAAGACACATACGCGAGTCCGAAGCTGATCTGATTCATATCGATGTGTTGATGAAGCGTGCACAGAAGATGAGTGCAAACGCCGCAGATCAAGCAGAAGCCGAGATGCTTTTAGTGCAGGCCGCCAAGCAGCGCGCAAAGCTAGATCAACATTTGACAGCCCTAAGAAGCCAGCAAGAGTCTGACCACGAGAAGCTGGCCGAGGAAGGGGCGCGCTTCAGAGAGGCGCTTGGGAAAATACGGTCGAATCTCGAAGTAATGCTAGCTTCCTGGCTGTGATTGCGCAGTGCTCGCGCTGACAGACTGTGACTTACACGATGTCGGCGGCTATCGGTCGTGCGGTAGCCCTTGAGCGGCATAGCTCCAGAAAAAAACCACCGAATTGGTGGCGGATGGGGATAGGTGGGTGCTGAAGTCGCGGCAGCACTTTCAGGCATTGCAAAGTCTTGTCATCCAGCCACTCGGCATGCATGCTCAAGCAGGCGAACTCATCGCGCTGGTTCTGGGCGATGGTCTGGGGCTCATCGGCCTGGGCACCCGGAACGGCAAGCCAGACCCAGGCAGATGGCAACGATCAAGATCAGGGCTTCGGACTGATATATTGAAATGCAACAACACTTAAGAAACCATCATGCCCGGCTTTGAAAACTGGATTGCCTTCGGCCTTATTTCCCTTGGTATGGTCCTCACTCCAGGACCAAACATGGTCTATTTGATTTCCCGCTCGATATGCCAGGGACGTACCGCCGGGCTTATTTCCCTAGGCGGAGTTGCTCTCGGTTTCGTGTTCTACATGATGTGCGCGGCACTGGGCATTACGGCAATCGTCATGGCGGTTCCGTATGCCTACGACGCGTTGCGCATTGGCGGGGCTCTGTACCTGATCTATCTGGCATGGCAAGCCGTAAAGCCAGGCGGCCGCTCTCCGTTCGAAGTCAAGAATCTTCCGCAGGACGGCCCAAAGAAGCTGTTCCTTATGGGGTTCCTAACCAACCTTCTCAACCCGAAGATCGCCGTCATGTACCTGTCGCTGCTGCCTCAATTCATCACCCCTGAACATGGCAGCGTGCTCTTTCAGTCCTTGGTTCTGGGCTTCACCCAGATTGTGATCAGCGTGAGTGTGAACGCCACCATCGCCATGCTTGCAGGATCGATAGCAGTGTTTCTCTCCGGTCGGCCGACGTGGATCTTGGCCCAGCGATGGTTGATGGGAACGGTCCTTGCTGGCCTGGCCGTTCGTATGTTGACCGAAGCAAAAAAGTAGCAATTTGACGAGCCACCTTAGGTCGTATTGCGACCGCCACAGATCGGCCTAAAGTGGACTGCGAAGTGAAGGGCAAGCAGTCACATGAAGCACCTTTCACTTCATCCGACTGGCAACCGCAAGGTGACACTTTCCTCGATGCGCTCATTTTGAAAATGACTCATACCGCAGGCAACACACGTATCAATTTATGTTTAGGGCTCACCCACGTTGCCCAAACATCAAGTCAACTCCAGCAGTCAACTCATTGACTGGTAGCCGCCGCAAAGCATTGCGCGCGTCAACAAGGGCCGAGTAGCCGTGAGCTCAATATGTGGGCTGGCTCATGGAACGTGTTCGTTTCCTTTGGCTACTTTTAGCCCGACTTCATGGACTAAAGTCAATCCTTTAGCTGATTATCGAGAGTCAACTGAGGGTCGGCCTGAGCCGGTGCTGCCAGCTAGAAGCAGTCACCTCCGACCATTGCCATGCCTCGATTCGTATTGATCCAAGTGAAAAAATCATTGAACCCTTCATTGAGGGATACCGCATGAAAGCGTTTATCCCATTCTGCATTGCCTCGCTGTGCTCCGTAGTATCTGCTCAGACCAGCGTGCCCTCGGGCCGCATAATCCCGACTCCCATCTACGGCGTCACCGTGGACGATGTGAGCAGGCTTGGCGACATCACGCGCAGTCTATCGTCGCTGGCCTACCGGCCTACCACGCGCATCGTCTTCGATGAGTTCGTGAACCCGGACTATTACCGCAAGCCAGCAGTGGAAATCTCCAAAGTTTCCTATGTGATGGGTGAGATATTGGACTCGTACTACGTCAAGCAGTACAGCGTGGATGGATACATTCAACGGACTAATCAATACCTCAATGCGTTGTCCGATGTAGTGGATATTTGGGAAGTAGCCAACGAGGTCAACGGCGAGTGGCTGGGGGCCAATGCCGATGTGGTGGCGAAGATGACCAACGCCTACAACATCGTGAAGGCACAGAACAAGGCGGCCGCGATCACGCTCTACTACAACCAGGGCTGCTGGTCTCAATCCTCCAATGAAATGTTCAAGTGGGCGGAGGCCAATGTCCCTGCCTATATGAAGCAGGGTCTGGATTACGTCTGGATTTCCTACTATGAGGATGACTGCAATGGGCTCAAGCCCAACTGGCAGCAGGTGTTTGACAAGCTGCGCGTGATGTTCCCCAATTCCAAGATCGGGTTTGGGGAAGTGGGTACCTCACGCAAGACCAAGAAGGCCGAGTACCTGACCCGCTATTACACGATGAAGATCACTACCCCGAATTACGTGGGCGGTCACTTCTGGTGGTACTTCAGGCAGGACATGGTGCCCGTCACCAAGGAGCTGTGGACTACCCTGAATGCGGCGATCAAGGCGGAGCCCCGGTAGGTCGGTGAAGCCTCCTCGTTTTCCTGTGCCACCTGAAACAGAGGGTGGGGAAACGTTTGACACGACACGCGACAGGGGGAATGCGGCCTAGCGATTCATGTGGGCGATGGTGGCTGTAGCGATGCAGTCAGCCATCGGTCATCGAGTGCACTTCCTGCAACGATTCAAAGACATAGCAGTCGATCACCCCCGTTTTTGCAGGTGCGGTTGAAATGGGTGTACCGGCAACATTGATCATCTGTGCCAAATGCTCACTATTAGTGCGCCGACAGTTTCGATCAAGGGTTGACGGAGAAGATGATCATCCCTGGCTAACGAGGTCGTGCCCTGGCAGGCTCCTTTCACAGCCGCTGTGCACCTCCAGGCGACAGCTATAGAGGAAGCGGCGACCAGCATGCCGCCAACGAGAGGTGCAAGAGGGTCAGGCGGGTGCTCTCAAACTGCCATACCTCGCGCTGCCATGAACTGCTGCCCCACAGCCGTGACCACCTCGGCGCGGGCCGCCGTGCGCAGTTGCACCAGGGCGATCTGGCGGCTTTCGGCTGCCTGGGGAATGGGCACTACCCGCAGCTGCGGGTTCCTGTCCCAGGCATGTCTGGCCAGAAGAGGCAGCATGGCCACGCCCATGCCGTCGCTCACGAGTTCCACGATAGTCTCGATCGAATTCAGCTCCATGAACTCCTGGGGCTTGGCGCGCAGTCGGCGCAGCGTGCGTTCGACCAGTTCGCCCGTATGTTCGGTACGGTCAAACCGTATGAACGGATAGCGCTCCACCATGGTTTCAGGATCGGCCAACCGGGAGGAACGCGAGGTCAGCAGCACCATGGGCTCGGCGTACAGCGGTGTCCAGACCAGGGACGGGCGCTTGAGGGCCGGGTCATGGACGACGACGGCAGCATCGAGTTCATGATTTTCCACCTGGGCAATCAGCCGGTTGGACTTTCCCGATACCACATGCAGGTCCACAGCAGGGTGGTGGCGCTTGAGCTCCAGCGTGGCACGCACCAGCTCGCTCAGCGCCGAGACGATGGAGCCGAACTGCACGGTGCCGGCCAGCGGCGCGTTTGCCTGGGTGCCATGCTTGGCCTGCTCGTATAGCGCTACCAGCTGCGTGGCTATGGGCATCAGCGCCCGCCCCTGCTCGTTGAGCGCCACCTGCTTGCCCGCACGGGTGAAGAGCTTGCGCTTGAGGTCGGCTTCCAAGGTGCGCATCTGCAGACCCACGGCGACCTGGGTCAGGCCCACGCGATGTCCGGCAGCCGTGAACGAGCCTTCGGTGCAGACGGCCAGAAAAGTGCGAAGAATCCGCAGGCTTGACATAAATGGTTTTCTTTCAAGAGACGGAAGAAAGTCCAGCTTTCACAAAGTTCTTTCTATCATCAAAATTCTTGTATTCAAACCTGCAAGCTGCATTAAATCTGGAGTTTCCTATGCGTGCACACATGTCCCGCCGGCTTTTCACCTGCTGCGCCACTTTGCTGACCTGCGGCGCCACGGGTCTGGCGACGCCGGCCCTGGCCGCCGATGTCTGGCCTTCACAGCCGATCAAGATTCTGGTGGGCTTTGCCGCGGGCGGTGGCAATGACATCGTTGCGCGCATTCTGGCCAAGGAGCTGCAGCAGAGCCTGGGCCAGGCCGTGGTGGTCGAAAACAAGGGCGGCGCGGGCGGCCTGCTGGCCAACGAAATCGTGGCCAAGTCGCCCAAGAATGGCTACACCCTGCTGCTGGGCTCCATCGGCAGCAACACCATCGCCCCGGTGCTGGCCAAAAAGCTTTCCTACGACCCACGTAAGGACCTGGAGCCGATCAGCCTGGTGGCCGAGTCGGGGAACGCGCTGCTGGTGAACGCCAAGCTGCCCTACACGTCGGTCAAGGAAATGATCGACATGGCGCGCAAGGAACCGGGAACCATCAACTACGCCTCTTCCGGCAACGGCTCGACCCTGCATCTGGCCGGCGCACTGTTAGCCCAGCAGGCGGGCGTGAACCTGGTGCATGTGCCTTACCGCGGCAATGGCCCTGCGATTGCCGATGTCGCCGCAGGCCAGGTCCATGTCATCTTCTCGGGCATTCCACCGGCCATCACCTCCGCCAAGACCGGCAAGACCCGCATTCTGGCAGTGACCACCAAGGAGCGTGTAAAAAGCCTGCCCAACGTGCCCACCGTCGCCGAAGCGGGCCTGCCGGGCTATGCCTTCACTTCCTGGTACGGTCTGTTTACCACTGGCGGCACGGACCCTGCGATCGTAGAGAAGCTCGCCAAGGAAGTGCGCAAGATCATCGCCCGTCCCGATGTGCGCGCGCAGTTCGAGGCCCAGGGGCTGACCCCCGAAACCAGCGACCCCAAGGCGTTCAAGGAACAAATCGACCGGGAGCTCACACGCTGGACCCGTGACGTCAAGGTTCTGGGCATCACCATCGACTGAATCCCGAAGGGTCAGCGCCCGTGTCAGGAACTTCCATGAATCTCCCTTTTTCTCCCGGCAACCCTTACCGCTCGGTGCGGGTTCCCGTTTTTGCACGCAATGGCGTGTCAACCTCCCACCCCTTGGGTGCGCAAGCCGGCTTGCGCATGCTGTGGGCCGGCGGCAATGCCGTCGACGCAGCCATCGCGGCAGCGGCCGTGATGGCCATCGTCGAACCTGTCAGCAACGGACTGGGCTCGGACGCGTTCTGCATTCTGTGGGACGGCGCGCAGCTGCACGGCCTCAATGCCTCGGGCCGTGCCCCCCAGGGCTGGACGCCCGAATATTTCGAAAAGAGATACGGCAAGCAGGCCAAGCCCCCGCGCCGCGGCGTGGACTCTATCACCGTACCCGGCGCCGTCAGCGCCTGGGTCGCCTTGCACGAGCGTTTTGGCAAACTGCCGTTCGCCAGCCTGATGGAGCCTGCGGCTGAAATCGCCGAACGCGGCTACCTGGTACCGCCCGTGGTGCAACAGAAGTGGGCTGCGGGCGCTCCCGAGCTGCAAGCTCAGCCGGGATTCTCCCAGAGCTTTCTGCCCTCCGGCCGGCCACCTGTCGTAGGCGAGCTATTTCGCTTCCCGGCGGCCGCACGCGCGCTGCGCGTCATCGGCGCGAGCCAGGGCAAGGCGTTCTATGAAGGCGAGATTGCTTCGGCGATCACTTCCTTTGTCCAGCAGCACGGCGGTTGCCTGAGCATGGCGGACATGGCCCAGCACAAAGCCGAATGGGTCACACCGGTGGCCAAGGACTACCGTGGCTACACCCTGCACGAGATTCCGCCTGGCGGCCAGGGCATTGCGGCGCAGATCGCGCTGGGCATCCTGTCGAATTTCGATCTGGCCAGCCTGCCCCTTGATGGCGTGGCTTCGCAGCATCTGCAGATTGAGGCCATGAAGCTGGCGTTCGCCGATGTCGACCGCTATGTGGCCGATGCCGGTATGGAAGTGACTACCGCGCAAATGCTCGATGACGCTTACCTGGCGTCGCGCGCCAAGCTCATAGATCCCCTGCGCGCACAAGATTTCAAGGCCGGTAATCCGGTGCAAGGCGGCACGATCTACCTGACCGCGGTCGATGAGAGTGGCATGATGGTCAGCTTCATCCAGAGCAACTTCGCGGGCTTTGGCTCGGGAGTGGTCGAACCCAGCTTCGGCATCAGCCTGCAAAACCGCGGGTATGGGTTTAGCGCCGACCCGGACGGCCCCAACCGCGCGAACCTGGTGGGCCCGGGCAAGCGACCGTTTCACACCATCATTCCCGCCTTCCTGACCAAGGATGGTCAGCCGGTGATGAGCTTTGGTGTCATGGGCGGCAACATGCAGCCCCAGGGCCATATGCAGACGCTGGTACGCATGATCGACTACCGCCAGTCGCCCCAGGCCGCCTGTGACGCACCACGCTGGCGCTACAACACGGGCCTGGCACTCAATGTCGAGGCCGGTATGGATCCGGCCACCGTGGCTGGTCTGCAGGCCCTGGGGCATCGGCTGGAGGTCATTGATGATCCCTACCAGGACTTTGGCGCTGGCCAGTTCATCTGGCGCATGGGCGACCCTGCTGTCGAGGGCTACCAATTCGCCAGCGATCCACGCCGCGACGGGCTGGCTGCAGGCTTCTAGCAGCAGGTTTCCCGCTCCAGGCATGCCAGCCCTGAGTTTTCAGCCTTGATCGCAACGACCTGCGCCAGGGTGGAGCGAAGCATAACCAGGCCCTCAAGCGCAAAAATTGGCTCCTGGAGGAGTACAGGCAGGGGAGGGCAGAGGGGTTGCTGACGTTTGCTGTCCGCAGAAGGTGTACTGCTGGCGCGGCTGTTCAGCCGCAGTTCTTTCTCCTTGGCAGAGGCCCTGTGGCATAAATCAGTTTTGGTTCAGGCAACCCCTGACCCCGGACGTGGCTATGCCACAGCCATCGTTTGCGGATAGCCACGTTCAGTGAGCCGGTTCAGAATGACTGCCCGGATATGCAGCTCATTGACCTGTCGCTCGAATGTGCGTGACGTGACCCGCTCACCCAGTCGCTTGCCTCCACGCATCTTGGTGTCCACCAGGCTGCGTCGGTGATAGCCACTCCAGCTTTTCCATAACTTACGTCCAAAGCGCATGCATGCGGCCATTGCCGCATTGCGAATGCAGTCAGCCAGCAGCAGTCCGCTACGCAAAGGTGGTGACCGACGCCTCAAGGCAGGCGGTCTGGCATGAAAACCCATGTTGAAAAGTCCTTCGTTACTCACGGACACGCGCCGCAGGCTGCTGCGAAGCAGCCAGCAAAGGGCGGGCGACGACTGCACACAGGGAGCAGGCCGACCAGACCAGTACCCAGCCCTGCAGCGACAGCAGATGCGGAATCAGCATAGGGACGGCAAAACACACGATGAACACGCTGGTGTTGGCCATGCCCAAGGCCGTGCCGGCGCGACCGGCTCCTGCTAGGCTTGCAAGCTCGGTATAGGCCACACCATGCCAGGCAGAAACACAGATACCGGCACTGGCCGTCAAGACGAGCAGCAAGAGCGGGCCCGGCGCAAGCCAGCACGCTGTCGCAAGCGCCGCAAAAAGCAGCATGCTCAGCCAGCTGCAGGCACTCAAATAGCTCTGGCGGTTGTGATGGCGGTCCGTCCAGCGACCACTCCATATGCGCATCGCCATGGCTGCGCACTGGACGAATGCCATGACGACGGAGACCCGTGCAAGCTCGGCCTGGGCGAAGTCGTGCAGAAAGACCGTGCCGAAAGACAGCACTGCGAATTGCGGCGCGCACAGCATGCCAATGCCGGCCACGGAGCGCCAGGCGCGAGCATCGCGCAATGGACTGGAGCCGTTGGCGAGTTGGTGCTGTGCATGCAGCGCAGTATGCGGCGGCTCGTGCACCCATGTGGCGACGAGCAGCGCAGAGAGCAGGCAGAAGCTCGCCAGCACGGCGAACACGGCAAGAAAGCCGCCATGCAAGGCCAGCGCAGGTAGCAGCAGCGCACCGATGGCGCCGCCCAGCGGAACTGCAGTCTGGCGTATGCTCATCGCCAGGCCTCGCTCGCCATCCGCAAACCAGGTCATCACGGCCCGCCCGCTCGCACCGTTGAGGCTGCCGCCCAGCAGACCGACCAGCACCAGGCCACCCGCCAGCCATTGCAGATCGGGCACGTGTCCAGTCTCAGGCGTTGCCCAGACGGCCATCGCAGCCAATGCGAGCGCTGTGCCGATCAGGCCGGTGAGCAGCACGGGGCGATCCCCCCAGCGATCGGTCAGCAAACCCCAGGGCAGCTCGCTCAATGCGATGCCCAGGCCCATGAGGCCCAGCATCAGGCCGAGTGTGCTGGTATCGAGCTGATACGAGGAGCGCATCATCACTGCCGTCATAGGGATTCCGCTGAAGGCAGTCGAAAAAGCGGCATTGGCGAGAACGCCTGCGGCCAATACCTTCCAGCGATGGTTTGGAGGATTGACGGACAGCGCAGGCAGTGAGAGACAGTCGAAAGAGTTCATGCCGCGCAGTGTGCTGGCGCTAAATCATTTTGAAAATCAAATAATATTGAAGCAACCATCCCGATTTTTGGGATGATTGAAAGGGCTTCTGTGTCTCGTGTGCTCTACGACTTGGATGTGCTGCGCAGTTTTTCAACAGGGGTCGCGCTTGGCAGTTTCGCGCGTGCCGCGGAGAAGCTGGGGCGCTCGACTTCGGCGATCAGTGCCCAGTTGAAGAAGCTGGAGGCTCAATGCGGCACGCCGCTGCTGCGCAAGGCCGGGCGTGGTCTCGAGCTCACAGAGGCTGGTGAGACCCTGCTGGCCTATGCGCACCGTCTGCTGGACCTCAATGACGAGGCCGTGGCGGCGGTCAGCGGCAGCCAGCTGCGAGGACTGATCCGGCTCGGACTTCAGGAGGACCTCGGCGAAGCACTGTTGCCGGCCGTACTGGGCCGCTTTGCCAGGGCGCATCCCCAGGTGCGTATCGAGGCCTGCGTGGCGCGCAGCGACGAGTTGCGTGAACGCTTTGCTCAGGGACAGCTGGATCTGGCAATGCTCTGGAATGTCGGCGCGGATCTGTCTGGCATCCATGCCGAAACCGTGATGCGTCTGCCTCTGCATTGGATAGGGCCTGCCTCGCCCGAGGTACTGAACAGCCTTGGCTGCTTGCAGCCGGATCAAGAGGGCAAGCTGAAAACACTGGCTCTGGTGATGCTGGAAGAGCCTTGCCCGCTGCGCGAGCTGGTCACAGCCGTGCTGCAGCGAGCCGGGATTGCCTGGCGGCACGCCTTCAGCAGTGCCAGTCTCGGACCGATCTGGGCTGCGACCTCAGCGGGCCTGGGGCTGTCGGTGCGCACGCCCTTCGGCCTGCCGCCACATGTGCGCAGCTACGCGCCAGAGGAAATCGGCTTGCCGCATCTGCCCACCATGGACCTGGTGCTTGGGCGTTCCCACTCTCTTTTGGATCCATCCGCAGAGCGCTTGGCTACTTTACTGGTCGAGGCCGTACGTGCGCACACAATCTTTCCGGCCACTGAGGCTGTGCCATCGTCCTTCAACGAGCTGAGACTCAAACCTGGCCTCCCTGATCCTGCGGCAGTCCAACAGGGTTGCCAATGAGTTGGCAGTATCCGGTGCGTCGTGCTCGATCCTCTGCGGCTGGATCTGCCTAATTCGCTCCGTGTGCTCGGATGACCGCTATGTAGCTAACTGGTAGGTCACGACGCACACATGAGCAGCAACTGCCGTTTGAACTGACTGCTTCAGGCGATTGCCGTCATTGATACAGCCAAGTCCACCAGCCACCCCATGACACTCTCGGCCGCTCGAGCCTGCGAGCATGACCTCTGCGGGGGCGCGCGCTCATACCTTGGCGAGGAAGGCCGCCGCATCACCCGCTTCGCACTTCCAGTCTGCGAAGACCCCAACCAGATTGCATTCCACGCAGCGGCAAGCGATGTAGTACCAGCGCACATCATGTGTGCCCTCGTACACGGAGACGCCGGACATCAGCTCGAATACCTCGTTCTCGCACACGCACTCGTGCGCCTCGGGGGCGGCCTCTTCAATGTAGTCCGCGCTGTCGCCCATCAGGTGTTTCTGCCCGCAGTCGGTGCAGGTGCGGATTGCCACGCCGGCTTCTTCATCGGTCTGCAGCGCAAAAGTCCGGCACCCGCAATTGCATTTGGACGAGGCAAACCGGACGGCCTCATGGCGATTCGCAACGCTGTAGCTGCGCAGCTCGGCTTGGGTGTCGCCGGACGTCGTCCCGTACCAGAACTCGCCTTTCTTCGTCAGTGCCATTGATGCTGTTCCATTCTTCAAGGTGAGTTTCCCGGCAGACCTGACGCCAAGTTTGCCCAATCATCTGGATTTTGCCTGAAGGCGCGGTGAATCGTCGCCGAGGGGCCGGGTCGCGGTGGTCTCCGACAAGGGCTGCGGAAATCCTTGAATACCGATTCTTGGAGATTGCAGCCCAGAGTCCATCAAGTTCAGCTGTTGATCGCCGCCGACATTCGATGTTGAAGCCCCTACGTTAGCTCTCGGCTTGAAGCTGTCGGCCAAGCAGCCTTCGCGAACGGCTGCTTCTGGCCGAAGCCGGGCCTGTCCACTTGTGAGCGCAGCATCACAAAGCCGACCTTCGGGGCTGCGCCTTGAGCGTTCGGTTCAGGCTAGGCAGTCAACGGGTGCGGGCCGTCATCAATCGGCCAACAGTGGACGTTACGATGAGGCGCACAATTGGTGCCCTCCAAATGCAAATGATAGATATAGAAGCTTCTTATGTTCTCCTCTGATGCAATCTATGTTCAGGTCTTCGCAAATCGCTTTGTCGCTAGAAATATTGACTCCGGTGTCGTGCAGGAAACTCAACGGGACCAACAGTTCGCTTCGCCACGTATGTTGATTGCTGACTTCTCGACAGCGCAACACCAGCTCAAAGAACTCGTAAAGTCAGTTCGCCGTGGTCTACGCTCTCCGGAAATTCTCATTCATCCCATGGAGCGCATCGAAGGTGGTGTTACCCAGATCGAATACCGGGTCTTCGAGGAGCTTGGTTCCGGTGCGGGGGCATCGCGTGTTGGGGTGTATACGGGTTTTTCTCTTTCTGGCGAGGATGTGCGGAAGGCAATCCGTGATTACAAACACTAGGACACCAGCTCTCCAATGCCATAGCGGTAATCCTCTCGCAACTCCAGCGCTCTGAAAAATGAAAGTCTGAAGCTGTTGGCAATGATGCAAAGGACCGCTTAGGGTCGTTTACGGATCTGGATTCTGCCGAGGTTCGCGCAAGGCTTTACGCCAATCCCACGACGCGATTGACTCGGGATCTCGCCAAAGTCCAACTTTTCGAGCCTTCGCTTCTTGCTCTGCAAACTCGTCTTGCCGCGCTCCTGAGATGACTGTTCGCGATACCACCAAGCTATGCCCTGCGTGACCATGAGCAGACCTGTATCGAGTGTGCGCGGTCCGCTGGGTGCTGATGCAGGAGCTACCTCAGTTGAGCAGACTTGTCTCTTGTGCCGGTCTATCTTGGTGCAGCGCAGCTCTGCTTCTTTCCGAAATGTCAGCTCGGCTAGTGCTTGCCGGGCACGCTCGCCAAATGGTTGCTTGCGCTTAGGGGCGTCAATGCCCTACAGCCTTACTTTGACCTGTTCATATTGGCCGGGATCGCCACATCGGGCGGTCAGGGTGTCGCCGTCTGAGATGCCTACGACAAGGCTGAGGAAGGTGGCAGCAAGCATCGCTACACTTTAGCTGCAGACGAAAAAGGGGCAGCTTCTTTAGAAGCTGCCCCTTTTGGCCCCAGTTTTCTCGCGGAACCCGCATGAAAACTAGTTATTTTGGTGCCGGAGACATGAATCGAACACGCGACCTTCTCATTACGAATGATTGGGTATTGGTATTTATCGGCGTAGAATGAGGCTCATTGGCACAGCAAAAACAAGGACTTACGGTATTTTTGGATTGCGAACCTGTTTATTTGTACATATCGATATTTGCTGAATTTGCCTACAGATTGCCTACAGATTGCCTACAGATTGCCTACAGATTTCCAGAAGGGGACGAGGGCACGCCATGAACGCAAACAGCAACCGTGTACGACTTACCGCCGGGCGCATCGCGGCATTCACCTGCCCTGTGCAGAAGTCGCAGGCATTCCTATGGGACACCGAGGTTCCCGCCCTGATGCTGCGCGCGACGCCGTCGGGGCGCAAAACCTATGCCTTTGAGTCGCGGCTGTTTGGCAAGACTCTGCGCATAGGCATCGGCCCGGTGGAATCTTGGACGCTGGAGCAGGCCAGAGAGCAGGGGCGCAATTACTCCGTTCTGGTGGACAAGGGGCAAGACCCGCGTGAGCTGGAGATCGAGCAAAAGGCGCAAAGAGAAGAACAGCGTCAGCGGGCAAAGGCCGAAGCCATCACTGTGGGAGATGTGTGGCCCCGCTACCTTGAGAACGGAAGACCTAAACGTCGCGATGCCTGGAAGCCGCGTTATTTTGAAGACCTGCAGAAGATGGCGGCCCCAGGGGGAGTGCCCAAGAAAAGAGGGCAGGGCCTCACCCGGCCCGGCCCGCTCTACCCGTTGCTGGCGTTGCCGTTGGCGGCTATCAATGAGGACTCGCTCAAACGGTGGCATGACAAAGAGGCCAAATCCGGCAAGCACCAGGCCGCACGCGCCTTGATGATGTTCCGTGGCTTTCTTCGCTGGTGTGCCTCACAGCCAGAGTACCGAGCTATGACCGACCGCGAGGCAGGGCAGGCGCCGGCCATCGTGCAAAACCTGCCGGCCATGACCCGCCGCACCGATGCGCTGGAAACTGCGCAGGTCGAGGCGTGGTGGTCGGGCGTGGAGCAACTGGACAACCGCACCGCCAGCGCTTATCTGCGAGCACTGCTACTGACAGGCGCCCGCCGCGAGGAAATGGCGGCTCTGCGCTGGAAGGATGTTGATTTTCGTTGGCGCAAGCTGACTCTGTCGGACAAGGTGGAGGACAGCAGAACCATTCCATTGACGCCATACCTGCGTCACCTGCTGCTGGCGCTGCCCAGAACGGGCGAGTTTGTTTTTGCCAGCTCCGGGGATAAGGGCCACATTGTTGACGTGCGGGCCAGCCACGCAAAGGCATTGAAATCTGCCGCCATTGAGCGACTGACCTTTCATGGGCTGCGTCGCAGTTTCTCGCTGCTGGGCGAAGCCGCCGGTGCGCCAGCCGGTGCGATTGCCCAGGTGATGGGGCACAAGCCAAGCGCCACAGCAGAAGGCTACCGTCCCCGCAGTGTCGATGCTCTGCGCCCGTTCCTAGAGCGTATCGAGGCATGGATTCTGGACCAGGCCGGAGTGCAGTTCGACACCAAGGCAGAACCTGGGCAGTTGCGCGCAATGCACTAGAGCGGGCTAAGCCTGGTGAGTGAGTCACGGCGACCAGCGCCAGCCAGGAGAATTTACGCGCGCGACCTTACTATTTTTAGGTGGTACAGGTGGTACAGGTGGTACATCGTTGATTTATAAGGAGTTTTCTGTACCACCTGAGAAAATTTTGGTGGTACATGGTGGTACAGGCAATAAATACATAGCTCTATAGCTATCAATGCACTAGCAAAAACACCGTTTTCGGCATTTACATGCGCCGATTCAGCATCAAATTGACGATGCCGTCGCCATGAAGCAGAGGCCGCATCCAACTGGCTGCATTCCTTGGTGAGCAAGGGCTCCAGCGCACCAGCTTGGACGCATGCGAGAAGCACCTTTGTCGACGATGCGCTGCTTGCGTCAACTTGGAGTGGTTGAAGCAATACGTGCCTCATGCCAGATATGTTTATTGTGGTCCCCGGCATTCATTGACCATCATTGCGCTACGCGATGACCGGCCTACTTCTCCTGGCCACCGGCCGCAAACGACACGTTGCAGCCATTAGTTCCTGGTCAGCCGGTGTCCGCTGTGTAGCGTTTGAAGCCCGTCGTTGCGACTGGCCGAATTCACGCTAATCGCCACAAAGCGGTCGCTGGATTTTGCGACCGCGGAACGCACGAAGGTCAACTGCACAAGGTTTTGGGGCCGAAGAACTTGTGCACGGCAGCAGCGCCGCACCGCTGACTGGACCTGCCGAGGGCTAACTCGCGCTTTCGACCCTGAGCTGACATTGAGCAACATGATCCCAAAGCGACCGTTCAGCCTTGAACCTTTGCCTGAAATGTTGATGTCCACGCCGAAGTGACCCTGCGGCATTGGGTACCGCAGTCGGGCACCGTGCAATCAAGCTTGGCAAACCGCAACAGACTCTCGGCCAAGCCTGCGACTTGACTCCATCGAACGATGTAGCGACACCCTAATTGACGAAGATCAATCGGAAATACCCATACTCTGACCATACTTGTATTGATGCGACAGCAACAATAATGTACAAACTGTCACAAACGACGAGATGAAGGGGGGAGAAACCTATGATGAACGCAATCCGCAGTAAAACGCAAGGAATAGCCGAAGTAACAAGCATCTTGGCTTGGGATAGCAGCTTTAGCTCCTAAGCTATAGCCTGCAATGATTATCCCCGCCACTCGCCTCAAGTTCTATCGACGCGTCAAAGCATTGACGCCGCTTGTCGAAGACAGTCCCGATTTGGTAGAGCGTCTTGTCAAAGGCCTGTTGCACCTCTGGCAGCAAGTCTCCTATCCAAGCCTTGTCGCTGACCGTATTCCCTACGGGAGCAGCGGATTCCTGGTGGAAGAAGCAGTCCAAGACTTCGCCAAATGGCTTTCTGAGGAGCCTTTCAACGAGGCAGCCTACTGGCTGGCAACTGCGTATGCCATCCTAGTCGGTGATGAAGTGCGTACGGAGCGCGCACTGTACTTCACGCCACCTCTTCTTGCCGAACGAGTCATCGACGACCTGCTTCAGCATGGTGCATCGCTCACGGCGCATCACTGGCATGACCCCGCCTGCGGCGGCGCAGCGTTCCTCGTGCCGATCGCGCAGCGAATGTCTGCTGCGCTGGCAAAGACCGACATGTCCGCATCCAAAAAGCTCGCACACATCGAGAGCCACCTCAGCGGCAACGACCTGGATCCAGCTCTTCTCGAGGTCTCGCGCGAGTTCTTGAGGATGGCGCTCTCTGATTTGGTGACCGAGCTGGGACGTCCCCACGAGATCACGCTGACCAAAGGCGATGGGTTGACCTCGCCTGCGCTGGAAGCGCTCAAGCCCGATGTTTTGGCCTGCAATCCACCTTACCGAAAGCTCAAGTCGGCCGAGGTCGACCCATACCGCCGGGCACACGGGGATGTCATTGAAGGGCAGCCGAACATCTACGGTTTGTTCATCAACCGCACCTTGAAGCTGACAAAGCAAGGCGGGTTCATCGGGCTATTGACACCAACGAGCTTCCTTTCGGGGCAGTCATTTTCCAAGCTGCGGACGAAGTTGCTGCACTGCTCAGATGTCCTGCAGGTGGACATGCTCAGCGATCGCACCGCGATGTTCATCAACGTCGAGCAGGAGACCGCCATCACGGTGCTCCGTCCGCGCGAACCGGGTGTGATTGATGCGTATACGCGCGTCAGCGTGCTCAAGCCCGATGGCGAATTTGAAGACGTTGGTAAGTACCTTTTGCCCAGTTGCGGTCGCGCTTGGCCAATTCCGCGGGGTACAGGTGACGCCGAGTTGCTCCAGTACGCAAGACTGACTGGATTCAACCTTTCAGACTATGGATACGTCGCTCGCGTTGGCAATCTCGTGGCCTATCGCGATGATCGTCCCAGATATGAGGAGATGCCCGTCGCCAGTTCAGAGGGCCTTGTCGTCCCATTGGTGTGGGCCACAGACATAACAACGGACGGACGTTTCGAGCACGGGCGTGATTCCCGCTTAGACCGTGGTGGGCGGTTTGTTCAGCTTCGTGCACTGACCGACCACGGGGTGATCACCAAGCCTGCGGTCATATTGCAGCGCTTGACCTCAAGCGATCAGAAGCGACGGTTGATAGCAGCAGCGGTACCACAGGACTGGGTGGATCGCTATGGTGGATTCATCTGCGAGAACCACATCATCGTGCTCAATCCCGTGGAGGCCGATGCCCTTGCACCTGATCGCCTCGCGGCACTTCTCAACACCCCTGTTGTTGATCGGGTGTTCCGTTCGATATCTGGTGCAAGCAATGTGGCGGTCTCGGAACTGAACGAGCTCCCCCTGCCTGAACCAGGGTGCCTTCAACGGATAAGGCCAGGCGCACCTGGACTCGATGAGGCCGTGCTGGCTGCGTACAGTGCTGGGCGGCAGACGCATTGCGCGCATCGCTGACTCTCCTTCTACACCCGGATGTTCAGGACCGACAAAGGAGCGCGGCAGCTTCCACGCAATAGGCTGGAAGACTGGCAACGCGCAGCCGAACAAAAGAAGGCCCTTGCGGCGAAGCTGCCTTGGCTGCGTGCACGAAATTCCAGCCCAGACACTGCTCATACTGATGAGCCAATCGCGGCGGGTGACGTCTCTTCAGGTGTGCGGCACGCGATCTCGGCCGCTACGTCCTCGGCTTCTACGCCGCCGACCGCCGCGGCCGCAGAGACCCGCCCGGCTCCTCAGAAGGCGGCAGCAGTATCAGCAGGGCTGCCGCTGTGGACTGGCGACTCCGATACGGAAATGAAGGTGATCTCGGCTGTAGAAGGCCTTGCCTCGCAGCTTCTTCACGTAGCTCAGACCAGGGTGCCAAGCGTTGTCCTTTTGTGGCCTGGCTCCTTGAAGTCGCTGAGCATGGCGCACGCAGTTGCAACAGCCGCACGCTGGCAACAGGGTGACAAGCAGGGCGTGCGTTCGCTGCTCTACCCAGCGAAGGCGAACTTTCTGCAGGCCCTCAACGATGCGCGCGTTGACCGCACGGCACTCGTTCGACTTGCTCAAAGGCTGGCTGAAGTCAATCCGAATCCGTTGGTCACGGTCTCCATGCCGGGAAAGGATCCCTTCTGGCTGGCGCTCAACAGCATTAAGAAGGACACAGCGGGGGCGATACATCCAACGTTGGGTGAGCTGCTCCCGCACTTCTTCGCTGACAAAGACTTCCAGTCCTGGCGGGCTTGCGATGGAGACCTTCTGCGGTTCGTAAAGGCGCGCATTACAGATGCAGGCCATCGACGTGCCTTGAGCCAGAACTCCATCCCCGCGCTGGGCGACATCAAAACCGCACCAGATGCGCTGCTTGCGATCAGCTGGAGATCCTCCACAGAAGACATCCGCCAATCGTTACGGGGTCTACGGCAAGCTCGGCCGCCGGACGTCCTGCTGCTAGATGCAACCCGACGGATTCGCAAGGGCAACCCGTCCTGGAAAGCAAACCTCGTCAAGTTCATCGACCGCGCTTGGGAGGTTTGGCGTGAGCGCATTCCTCCGGTGCTGTTGGTCATCGACGAACCCCACCTTCGGACTCAGTTCCATAAAGAACTTGAGAAGCGGGCGAGAAAAAACAGTGCAGCGGCGGCCTGGCTGCTCAAATCACATCTGCCCACACACGGCATTATCTGCACGATGAATGGTGGAGGTCTGATGCAGGTGTCCAAGCCGGAGCAGCTCCACCCCGAAGCCAAGCAGATTGTCATTGACGTCGTCGACAAGGAGGCAGCAGCCGTTGTGGACGGCCTCAACAAACTCCGCGCTGCTGTTTCCACAAATGAGGATTGGGCGCAGGCGATGGATGAGGCCGCGGCCTATCTGTCTCGTCTGGCAGCCCTTCCGTCGAGCACACGTGTCCTTGCGACCTGGTTGAGCGAGGCCGATGTCTCGATGGCCGTTCGTCAGAACTACGCCTGGCCCGTCTACAAGTCTAAGCTGGAAGTCATCCGCAACGATGCGACCTTCGGTGGACGGGCTCGCCTTGAGCAAATCATCGTCCTGGGCGATGCGATGTGGCACAACTATGAGAAAGGCACTCCGCTTGCGAGACGGCTTGCCGAGCTCATCGAGCAGCGCACAAGAGGTACAGAAAGGTGTTGCCTGGTTTTCACCAAACCCACCGCCAGGCGCCTGGCCGAGCGCTATTTCGAGACCTATGACGGGTATCCGGAAGGCGCCGGATTCGAGGTTCTTCGCGACCACGTTCGGTTCACCGTTCCTCGGACTCTTGAAGCCGAAATTGACTCGCCGGTCAAGGAAACCCTGATCTTTGTCGGCCTGGATGAAGTGTCCCTGCGCCTTCTCGTTCTGGAGCCACGTCTTTCGTCGCCTGCGTACGTGCTGCTCACGCGCCGCAACGCCGCGTATCTGAAGGCCACCATCAAATCAATTCAAGGGCTATCGGGCTTCGCAAGCTTGCGCGGTCGGCTCGATGCAATATCGAGGCAGCTTCCGGACTTCCCGAACATCGATGAGGCCACGCTGCTCAGGCGTGACGACTTCGTATTGCCGACCTTTTCGTTCGAGCAAGGCCTGTCGAGTACGCCCAACGCGTCCGAGGAAAACGACCCCAATGCCTGGGAGTTGGTATTGGACGGCGGCACCTCGATCAAGCGCAGCCCTGGTGCCCGAGCCTATGTCTACGACCAGGGCCTTACGCACACGGTCACACGCGGATTCAAGGGGGTTGAAGTATCTGACCTTCAAGAAGGCGATCGGCTGTTCGTCATGTCACTTGAACTCAGAGAGATCACCGAGGCAGCCTTGAAGGAGGCAGGGGCCCCAATTGGCCACGATCGAAGATTTGAAGGAGATCTGCGTGAGTACCACCGACGGGTGGGAGAGCTTGCGGCAACGGTGCCTGGCATCAATCTGACCATGAAGGCCAGGCAAATCCTTGCGGCAATTTCCGAGTCTCTGGACCCGCAATGGGTTCCACCGTCGGAAGGATCGGTCCGCACGTGGCTGGACGTGGAACGGTACGCAGGCAAGTCATTTGACGATGCCAAGCCTGGAGCGCCTCGCCACGGTGCCCATTTCGAAGCATTTGCGAAAGGCCTGGGGATGGACAGACTTGAGTGGACCTATTTTTGGAAGGCAGTCATCCAGCCGCTGCGAGGCGTGCGCAGGGCGGACGGACGGCGTGTGTCCGATGTGTACGCAGAAATGCTCCTGGAACCGGAGTCCTCAGTCGTGCACAGGCACCTTAAGCCCTCTGTCGTGCAGATGTTCTTCGAACGAGCCAAGGACAACATCCACACCATCGATGCCATTCGCAGACATCCAACGAGGAGTGAACAATGACTGATCCTGTCGTCCGCGCAGACCCAGCCAAGATCTCGACAACGCTGAAAGAGGCGGCAGTCGATGCGCTGCTGAACCTGACCTTCTCGCGAATCAGCGGGCACGGGACGGAGGGGCAAGTGCTCTTCGGATCCCGCCCCCGGTCCATACTCGCCGCGGGATTTTTGCTCCCTCCACTGCGCGCTGAAGGGGGCGGGGACGAGGTAACGCAGCCAATCCGCATCACCGCTCACGGATTGGATTGCCAGATTCACCGGGAAACGAGTGGCATTGTGACGGTGCAGCCTCGGTTTCAGATCTATATCCGTGTGCTGCCGTCCACCCAGGACATGAAGCGGTCCGATTGCGCGCCGCGCTTTCGCCTCAACGACGAAGTCCGCAAGCTCCTGCAGGCGCAGAACAAGCAGGCCCTCAAAGAGCGCTGGGCTGTTGAAGCGGCCGGCAAATCGTACAAGCACCGCAGCGACCATCCGCAGTGGCGCGAGATCGAGAAGGAAGTACGGCAAGAGGTCCTCGAGAAGCTGAAGCTACCCGCGAACATCACCACGCTGTTTTCGGTAGAGGACGACAGCACGGTCACCCCAAAAGGCGATGACGATGAGGGGGCAGCGGACGGCGTGCTCATCACGGGAGGGGCTCTCCCGGAGATTCGGGACGATCTGTTCAAGCCGATGGATCTACCCCATAAATGGTTGCGAATCTCCATTGACCAAGCACAACTGCCTGCCCTTGAGATCAACCCTGGGCTGCCAGTTGCCGAGCTGGCGGCAAAGGTCAAGGAAGCGTCCGCCAGCCTCACTGCTGCGGCCCAGCTTGCCATTCTCCAGTGGGCCGATTCAGAAGAAGGCAAGCTGTGGTGCGTGCGCAAAAACACGCTGATCCGCCCATCTGAATACCGGGAGTGGCCGAAGTTCCTTGAACAATTGCGAACCGATCCAACGAGGGAAATGGCGCTTCCAGATATCGCTCTGTCATGGTTGGTGAAGCTCTCCCCGGACTGGTTGAACCCTGGGCGATCCAACCTGCACATCAGCCTTGAGAATGTCTCGAAAGAGCCAACGCGACAAGCGGACTTGACGGATCAAAGCATCTTTCAAGTTCATTTGGAACTTGCCATGCCAAGGTCGCTTCACGCACCGCTGCGCCTTGGCCGCGTCGAGGCCTCCTACCGCTACAACAGCCATCTCGAATACCCCGCCATGGGCTTCAACGGCGGCGTCCAGATGCAAGAGTCGGGCGAACCGCACCTTCTCAAGCTGCGCACCACCTGGGCGCCACGCTATATCCAGCCGCGCATCACGCCCAATGACTACACTGGCATTGATCCCAACATGCGGCACCTCTCCAAGCCGGAAGGAATCGGAGCCGTGCTGCCGCTTGGGAATGCGCTTGATCAGTGGTTGGTCGGCCTGGAAAAGGCGGTTGACCTCACGGCTGGCCTGGATGCAGGCGATGCAGCCGGGCTGCAGCGGGAAAAGAGTGGCTTCGCCGCCGACAAGCAGGGCTGGCAAAAAGAAATCGAGGCAGTGAAGGCTGGCCTCGCCATCCTTCAGGAGTCGAAAGCGGCCTGGGACACAACTGGCAAGCGCGGCCCTCAGGCCGATGAGCGGGCAGTGGTTTATGAAGCCTGGCTGTGCATGAACGAGACGATGGCCAACTTGATGCGTGATAGGCTCAAGAACGACAAGGGGGCATGGCGTCTGTTCCAGATTGCCTTTGTGATTGCCCATGTCCCGACCGTGGCAAGCCGTATGAAGTGCTTTCGCAGCAGCTACGTGCGCGAGCGCGACGACACCGTCACGCTGCTCTACTTTGCTACCGGTGGGGGGAAATCTGAAGCCTTCTTTGGCCTGCTGGTCTTCTCTCTGTTCCTAGATAGGCTTCGCGGCAAGCACGTCGGTGTGACCGCCATGATCCGCTACCCCTTGCGCCTGCTGACGATTCAACAGGCCCAGCGGTGCATGAAAGTGCTGGCTAAGGCAGAGCTGACGCGGCGGCACTATGCAATTGCGGGCGATGCGTTCGCAATCGGCTTCTGGGTGGGCAGCGGCGGCTCACCGAACAATCACTCCGCCCCTGGCGTAGACGACATCCCAGACATCAAGGATGTCTCTGCGAACTTGCAATCAGAGCGCGCGTTGGAAGCACGCGAGGTGAACTATGAACTGCAGAAGGCTGCCTGGAACAAGATTCCGGGCTGTCCCTTCTGTGCAGCGGAGACCGTCCTGCGGCGGTTTGCCGACATGGGTGGAACACTGGCCCATGTCTGCTCCAACGCGGAATGTGAATCGAATCGAGACGGGTACAGCCCTCTACCCTTCTACATCTGCGATGTAGACATCTACGACCTAGCCCCCTCGGTGCTTCTTGGCACTGTGGACAAGTTGGCACTCATCGGCCAGTCATCGAAAACGCTTCGCAGGATCTACGCGATGTTTGGTGCGGCACCGCTGCGCAGCAAGGCGACGAAGCGGCTGGTCATGCCAAATGAACCGCGCGACTTCCGGAGTGACCTGGATGAACAGGGCTACGAAAGGCTCTATCCCGCTTATCCAGACGGGACTCGGTTGTTTCATGACCCATTCCCAAGTCTGCTGATCCAGGACGAGGCCCACCTACTTGACGAATCGCTTGGCACATTTGCGGGGCTGTTCGAGTCTGCGTTGGACGCGATCTTGACGGCCATTTCCAAACCGCTGCACGAGCTGGTGGCCTATGAGCCTGATGGCACCACTCGCCGCCGTGCTAAGGTCGTTGCCGCCTCCGCTACCGTTGCTGATCCCGAACGGCAACTGGAGCACCTCTACCAGCGGCCGGTCCCCGCGATGCAGTTTCCCTACCCAGGGGAAAGCTTGTACGACTCCTTCTATGCGAGCCCGACAGCACCCAATCAGGATGAGTCGCAGCGTGCCGCGCTTGATAATGTCGAAGAGTGGTCGAAGTGGGGCCGTGTCTACGCGGGGTTCATGACGAACGGCCGCGCCCATACCGCGACGACCGTGGCGGTCCTCTCCAACTTCCATACGATCATTACGGAGCTCTTGCTCGCCCTCACGTCTGGGGATAACGTGCAAGCGGCCAGCGCCCGCAGCAAGCTGGTGGACAGCGTCTCTTCCGGCACACTCGAGCAGCTCTATCGGGGCAACCTTCAAGGGGCAACCCCCTCGGAGCTTGCCACCATCATCGACTTGCATCGCATCGCGCTGACCTATGTCACCAACAAAAAGGGCGGTGACCAGATCATGGCGGCGGAGTTCGAGGAGACACGCAAGCGGCACGCAGAGCGTCAGCTGCCAATCACGGATTTGCGCACCGACCTCATAACCGGCTCGGTGTCTCAGGGCGAAATCCAGAGAACTGTGCAGGAAGCCCAGTCACGGCCCGCACCTGGTCAGCCCCTGGAGCCACTCACCGATGCCCTTCGCTCGGTCATCGCCACCTCTGCGGTCTCCCACGGCGTCGACGTCGAGGAGTTCAACTCGATGTTCTTTGCGGGGATGCCCTCCGACGTGGCCGAGTACATCCAGGCCTCCTCGCGGGTCGGCCGTACGCATGTGGGCTTCGTCGTCCTCATCCCGACGCCCCAGCGCCGCCGCGACCGCTACATCGTCGAAGTGTTCGATAGCTACCACCGCTTCCTGGAGCGCATGGTGTCGCCGGCCGCCATCGACCGATGGGCAGGCCGTGCCATCGAACGTGTTTTGCCAAGCTTCATCCAGGCATATCTCGCTGGCGTGTGCTACATCAGGGACTTCTACAACCTAGATCCGGACAAAAAGCACACCCTGCGAGACCTCTCCTGGATCCCTTCCATCGTCGACCTCTACAAGAACCCGTCAAGCAAGGCCCCTTTGGTCCGAGGCATCTGCGAGTTTGTCGAGAAAGCCGTCGGCTTGGAGGCAGAGTTTGCGCCAGGCGGGAAGCAACACTACCAGGAACTCATCCGAGAACGGGTGGAGACGCTACTGACGAACTGGGCCCGTGACGCATTGGGCGAGCAGCGCAGCCTGATGGGCTATTTCAGCGCGCAACCCAGCGTGATGCACAGGCCAATGACTTCGCTGCGAGATGTCGACGAAGCGGGAGTCATCACCTTCGGCCACCGCGACCTCGATGGCAGGTACGGTGTGAACGACGCAGTCGCACGACGGGTGATGCAGTTCATTCGGGGCGGGGTGGTTGAAGGCACGGATTTGGAAGATTCACATGGCGACTAAACGAACACCTCGCGACGGTACCGAGCCACGCGAGAAGCCTGCGGCGAAGATGACGCGCTCACGGGGCCAGCTTGCTACTGCGTACGCTCCTGGCGCCCTGTTCACGTTCGAGGGTGGACTTGGAGCCTGTCTCTCCATTGCCGATCAGAGTCAAAGTCCTTTGAAGGCCAACATCAGCCCAGAGACCGAAACGCAGATTCATCTGCGGTTGCGAGAGCTTTGGCAAAGCTGGTACAGCCGCGCGATGCAAGGCGGTACGGACAAGCATCCAGCACTTGCCGTGCAGTGCTTGGACCCCGCCTTGCTGCCTGATGGCACATATCGAGCGCCAGTGCCAGGCAGGTTCCAATTCGTCGACCCGAAGGCGATGAGCTACATCCCCGCGCCTCTGGACTTTGTGTGCAATACATGCGGTCGCTTCCAGAAGTTTGACTCCATACGAGATGCCTCTGCTGGGATGGACGCGCTCAAAAAGGATCGATGCGATACCCGCTCTCCCGAACACAAGGGCAAGTGCCGCTGGCGCCAGCTCGATGTCATCTTCGTGCACTGGTCAGGTACGTGGATTGCTCCGACGCCCGGGCGATGGGAGTGGAGCCAGCCCGATCAGGAGGTGAAAGCCCCCATCCTGGCCTGCGGTGTATGCCAGAGTCGAAAGTACTATCTCAACGACACGTCGCCGCGGATTGGGGAGTGGGTTTTCGAGTGCGAGAACGGACACAAGGATGGGGACAGCTGGCTGCAAAACGATCCTGAAACCACGCAACTCTTGGGCGACGAGTGCTTGCTGCGCCCACCACGGTGGCGGCGCATGGAGCCAATCTCGTACCGCGCAACTCCTGCCTTCTATCCACACACTGAGCAGTTCATCATCTTCGCGCCAGATGAGCGTGACCTGCTGCTGATGCTGCAGGAGGGCAATGAGTCGGAGCTGGCGAGTTTTGCGTCAGGACGATTTGGCCTTGGTGCCACACCGCCCACTGATACTGAAATCCTCGAGATGTTGAAGAAGGCGGGGCAGTCCGCCAAGGTGTCTCAATACGAGCGGCTTGACCGCATGCGTCAAGCGATGCCGGGCACTCAGATGGCCGACGAGCTCTCCGCCAACCTGCGTGAAATGGTTGCCGATTGGAAAGCTACTCCCGGACTTATCCCAAGCAAGCATGAGGCTCCTCCATGGCTGATGGGGCAGATCAATCGGCGCGCCGAATTTGGCAGCCGATACGACCCACTGGTCCTGGCCGTCGAGCATGAGGCCCTTCGGCGATCCAAACTCAGCAAACTTAGCCTGGCGGATGGGCGCTCGCCCTTTGTGCGATTCAACGAACCCGACGTCGACCTTGCGCCCAGGACGCCGGAAGAGCTCAATGCCCAGAAGGCCACCACATTGCGTCTCTTCTCGGCCCTTGGAGTCGCTGAGATGGGCCTCATTCGCGAGTTTGACCTTTGCCGCTTCACGCACGGATTCACCCGCATGTCGACCGATCCACTGATCGAGAAGAGCGATCAGCAGACACTGCAACTTCCTGTGCGGCTTAACCTGTTCCAAGCGCTGGGCAACAGAAAAATCCCGATCTATGTGGTCACCCAGGTGAACGAGGCCATCTATGTTCGGCTCAATCCCGAAGTGGTCGACGAATGGCTGCGGACGGTGGGTGTGACAGATCTTCCCGACTGGGATCCATCCGGAGATACGAAGCTTGGGGCTCACATCCTGCAGAGCGCTGCACCATTCGGCAAGTACTTCTCCGAGCTGCTACCAGGCCCAGCCAACACCTACCGGTACGTCTACACCCTTCTGCACACCTACGCCCATACCCTGATGAAGGCGATTGCTGAGTTCTCGGGGCTGGACATGGGAAGCATGGGTGAGTACCTGTTCCCTGCGGACTTGGCATTCGTGGTTTATCGCAATGGAACCACGATGGACCTTGGAAACCTGTCAGCACTCTGGCGCAACTACAACACAGTCTTTCTTGAGCACCTTCTGGAGCCAAGAACGCTCATGTGTGGTGCAGGAAGTTTGTGCGATGAGCACGGTGGAGCGTGCCCCAGTTGCATTGTCATTCCAGAGACCTCTTGCATCGCAGCAAATCAGCTCCTGACCCGTTCCGTACTTCGCGGCGGGCCTGCACCTCGTGAAGACGCACAGCAGCAGGGATCACGGATCGGAGGGTACCTCGACATTGCTAGCGCGCGGGCAACTGTCTGCACTCAACGCGTCAGATGATCTTTCAATCTCAACACTCAAGGAATCATGGCTGAAACAATAAACATAGCCAAGATGGCGGAAAAGCTCTCCAAAGGGATTTTCAATGAATTCCTTTGGGGCAGGATGAAACACACCAACATCAACTGGCCTTGTGAGAATGAGGAGAAGCATGAGGTTAAGACTCATCCTTCTGATGTTGTCTTTTGGTACGACGAGCCCTATTCACAGTCAAGAACCTATGTGAACTGTGACCTCAAGAGTTATGCCAAAGGTTCCATCACAGTTGGAGCAATCCGGGAGGCCATTGAAAGCTTGGCCAAAGCCCTGACTTGCGCTGAAGTTAGCCAAGAGTTCAGTGATACCTTCATTCACCAAGATGTTTCCCCGAACATCCAAGGAATGCTCTTTGTCTACAACCACGATAAGGAATATGACAAGGACTTCTCCAAGATCCTTGATAAGGTGAAGAGTGAAGACCTAGATATTCCCAAGGGGGCAAAAATTGTTGTGTTTGGCCCTCACGACATCTTTTGGTTGAACAATGTCCACCATGAAATCATTCACTTGAGAGGTGGATCAGGACTCTTGCCAGAGCGAAATTTCTGCAAATTTTTCTACCCACCCCTCATCAGGAAAAAGAATGTTCAGCCTGAACATGCCAAGGCAGCCACCTTGGAAATGCTCACCGCACCTTGGATTATTCTTTCCTACGTTCACCCCAAGAAGAACAATCAAAAGGGATTTGTGGTCTTCATGAGAAAACGAGGCCACACCGTTGATGAATTCTTGTATCTCATTGAGTACCTGACTCATCATCATGTTATTGAAGCTGGGCATGAGGTGACGATCAGAATTCTTGACCCTCATCCTAATTCTTCTGCTAACTTCGATAAGGCGAAGGACCAATACATCGAAGGCTATGACGGTGGAGAGGAGTTCAAGACGCTTCTTGATGTAATAGACATCGGAAAGCTTGAAGATGTACGCACTGACTTTTGCGATAAGGAGTTGTCACGGCAATGATCAACAGCACACTCCAATACTGTGCGACTGACAAGGAAATCTACGATGCCTTGATGTCAGCAAAACAGAAGATCAGCGAAAAGGTTCTTCTTGAACTCGCCAAGGACAGGGGAATCTTCTTCTCGCCCAAAGACAGCCGAGAAGACCTGATCGGTGCAATCTCACTTTTGCCTCACGACTACCATGATCTCAACACTTTGCTTGAGCAACGTGAGCATCAAGGACGGCAGGAGAAGCTGACGTCAGTCACCTTACCAGAAGCCCTGACCATCGAAGAGATCAAGGAAGTCTTGAAGGAGTACACCGCAGATTCGCCACCCGACGAGAAGGTGACTCACCATGCCAAGGGCAACGACCAGGTCGTTGCCACGGTTAAGTATTCCGATATCGATTATGGGAAAACTCGACTCATTCAGCGAACACCCAAGGAAGCTGGCATTGAGTTCCACATAGAGAACAACAAGACAGTCATTCGCATGCCAGCGAATGACCGAGTCAAGGGCATTTTTGGCAAGCTCAAGGACAAGCTAGATGCCAAGCGGAAGACCGAGATTCCAGCAATTCGAATCGAGATCGGAGAGTTCGAGTCCCCAGCCCTTCGAACTGAGTTCTTCACGATACTCATCAGTGACCTCAGCGGCTTCTCATTGAAGAACGTCACCAGCGTCAAGGTTGAGCGGTTGAAGCATGAGCCCGAGGAAGGAGAACTTCAGCTTGAGGACGATCAAGAGAGCGAGGAGGCCAAGCAAGAAGCTCTTGCACTGGTGAAGAAAGTTGCTCTCAAAGGTGAGACTTTGCTTGCGTCTGAGGAGTACCAGAGTCTTGCCAAGAAAGGCTTCTTCATCACGTCCATTATCTGGCGCTCAATGCTGGCGAAGCATCCCTATCCAACGATCGAGTTTGAAGCAGCCTTTGAAGAACCAATCCTTGGAAAGGGGTTCAAGTACTTTGTCCGAGGGGCTTACAACGTCGTTGACAAGCAGTACACCAAGACCATCAGGCCGGTGGACATCGAGGACAGAGAGAAGTACCTGAGCGTCATCGAAGACACAGCCGCGAGCGCGATCAAAGCACTTCGGAAGAAGGCTCAGATTGATGCTGGAGCCCAAGGAGGTCCTGCATGAACAGGATTAGATGGCTCAATGCTCAGTGGCCCTCTTCAATAAGGACGATTGGCAGTAAGCTCAAAGCTATGCCGTTCTGTGAAGACAGCATGGATGGCTTTGCTATTGAGCGAGTAAGGGATGACTTTATTGAAGGCAGGTACATTGAAAAATACACCTATCAGGAACTCAATTCAGACCCCTTTGGCAAAGAAGAAGTTATTGAAAGGATTGGCTACCGATCAACAGGCTTCACCCTCTTTGCTCAGTTTCCATACATTGAACTGAGAGATGGTCAGCGCAGCATCAAGGAGTTCGTGAACAAGCTACTTCAAGCTTGCAACTTCAACTTGGTTGTCTCCCCAATTACTGCGAGCCTTCTTGACTGGGTGACATCTTTCCAAAAAATCACAGGACAGAAGATTGTGGTTGACTCTCTTCAAGTGTCTGGTGTCGCTTTGGAAGACGGGATCACAGGGAAGATTCTGCTGAAGGGCGACAGGGATGTCCGAGAAGCAATTGACAGCTTAGTCGGTGGAAAGAAGTACACCTTGGAAAAGATACAAGTCAGGATGACCCTAGGGGGCAAGAGCTTGTCTGTCCACTTAGCCAACAACGGCACAGCCAAGATTCCGCCCGAACACATATTAGACCTGCTCCCCGTGCTTCGACAGTCCCTCCCCAAGGGCAAGCTTTGAAGCATGCATGGCGGCGCTTCAGACGTGTCTTCGATAAAGGTCGGCAGAAGCCTTCGCAGGGCGGACAAGCGGTCGCTTGAGCCAGTAGGCAGGGAACTGCCGGCTCCGGAGGCGAAGCGGCCAATCAGGATAGCGGCGTTCGACGACAGGTGTTGGCGTTTGCAGCCATTCAGGCACAGGATTGCGACTGACTCAAATCAGCCTGGGCCGGCTGCTCGCTGCCACGCGCTGGACGACTGCTTCTGGCAGAGATGCTGAGTTCATGGCTATGCTAGGAAGCTGACTGTCATGAGGCTGAGGCAGCCGACCATCGCTAATCGCTCAGGTTGTCTGGGGTACTGAGACCCAGCAAAGCTCGGTCTATGAAGCAGGCCAGATCAACGAAACTCGAAGTGTTCCCTGTGCAATTGCCAGTCAGACGCAGGCAACGATTGCCTGAGTGCCTGCTCCAGTTGCTTGCCCATGGCTGCGGGGCCACAGAACCAGACTTGCAGCTGCTTGTCGGGTTGACAGCGTTTAAGCACCTCTTTGGGCGTCCAACGACGGCCGTCGGCAAAGATGTCCAGGCGTACATCTGGATGACGGGCAGCAGCCCGTTCCAAAGATTTGGCAAGCGGATCATTCGCATGCTGGCAGGCATATTGGAGCCAGGCCTGTGGCGCATGGCCTTCATGATGGAGCTGGCCGAGCCAGGAGAGAAACGGGGTTGCTCCCACTCCGGCACCAATCCAGACATGTACTGCCCCATCGTCGTGGTCGGGAGGAAGAAAGCGTCCATAAGGGCCGTCGAGCTCCACCGCGCAACCTGGCGTTAGCCTCTGAGGGAGGCCGCGTGTCCAGTCACCCAGTTGCTTGATGTGAAAGCGCACGATTTGGTCTTGCTGCCCGGCTTCGGACAGCGTGAACGGATGGGCCTCGTGCTCCCCTGCCAGGCGCAGAAAGGCGAACTGCCCCGCTGCATGGCCGGGCCAGGAACCCTCCATGCGGCATTGCAGTTCCAGCACGTCGCCGAGTTGGGTGCACGAAAGCACGGTGCCTGCATGGGGAAAGGCTGGCCGCAGGTCACGCACCACTTGCAGCACTGCGGCCACGACGCCGAGAGCCATTGTCGACGCCAGCAGCCACCCGCCTAGTCCACCCCAGTACCCGGGAGGGGTCAGCACCACTCCATGGAACACCAAGATGAGGTATGCCAGGGGCATGAATCGGTGCAGCCAATACCATCGCCTGTAGGGCACCATGCGTCGCGCCAGCGTGATGGCCAGCATCAGGATCAGTGCATAGAAGGTCCATTCGCCCAGGGTTTTGGCATAGGGCTTGAGCAGACCGACCCACTCAGGCGCAGGAACTTTGGCCAATCGGCCAGAGGTGCCGATGGTGGTGGCGATCATGGATTTGGATTGCTTGGCGAGCCAGTGTGCCAAGCTCAGCACAATGGCAAGGATACCCAGCCACTTGTGCAGACGGTAAGCTTTATCCATGCCGCCCAGCGGCGACTCGACCCAGCGAGGACGCAATGCCAGGACCATAACGGCCGTCATGGACCCGAGCGCCAGAATGCCGGTCAGCAACATGCCTTCCTGACGTAGCACCCACAGCACATGGCCGGGCGGGGAAGGGGATAGCCAAAAAGCCTCGACGGCCCAGATCACAACGAAGGAAGTCAGGACAAGAAGAATGGAACGGCGCACGAAAGTACTCCAATGCGTTCGACTCCAGCAGCGAAAGAATGCGCAAGCCGGCACTGCGCAGGCGTAGATGCCTGTAACGCGTTCATCACGGCAGCTCGTCGTCGAACTGGTTCTGGATTCATGAGGATGAAGCTAACACGGCATCCGTGATGTCTGTTTTCCGTCGAACAAGTAAAGGTTCAAGGACGACGCTGCAGGCTTGGCACGCCCATAACGGAGAGACGGCAGCGAATGCCAGCAGGGCACAAGGGCAGGCAGTCCACTGAAGATGGCACTCATGAAATGGCTCCTTAAAGAATGCAAAGACAGGGAGGGCTCCGGTCTGCATTGTTCGAAAGCCAATGTGAAGCGAGCCTGAATGCGGCATTCATCTCAGGTTCATCCCGGGATCGAGGGGTATCGAGCAGTAGCCATGTCGCACATAGGCAACAGGGCGCAAGCAAGGGGCCGGGCGCAATGTCGAATCCATCAAGACGCTTTCACCATCGGCATTTGCAGCTATAAAAAAGGATGCAGATTGCCTGCGCTGACACTCTTGATGGAGTGCTCTGCAGCAGTTTTTCGTCCATCTGCACCGACATATTTGGATCTTTGTCGCTAGGTGCCAAAGCGCTCAAAAACGTCTCCCTAGCATTAATAAGCATCGATCAACTTACACAGGTAAGAAAGGTGCTTCGAATGACTGCAAAGACGCTTTCCAAGCGGCCCGAGGCCGCATCTGCGGGCACTGTGTTTCCTCCCTTGGAGACGGTGACCACGCCTTTTGTGGATACGCAGCAGGCCGCTCACTACCTTCTGCGCAAGCCCGGCACGCTCAGGATCTGGGCCTGCAACGAAACGGGGTTGGTGCATCCCAAGCGCGTGGGACGCCGATTGTTCTGGCCGGTTGCCGGTATTCGCGCAGCGCTCGGCATGGGCGATGTGATGGAGGGCTGAGAGATGACAGCCAAAAATTGTGCCTGGGCCCACAAGAGCGCACAGCCTCGTGCCGGCGCCACGGACCGAGACCCTCAGCGCCTCCCGTGCATGACGCCACGCCAAAAACGTGTGGCCCAGGCGCTGGTGCGCTGCCGCGGCTGGATTAGCCGAGAAGCCATTGACCGCATTGCGGGCGCCAGCAATGGTCCTGCGGTGGTTCGCCAATTGCGCCGACGCTTTGGTTATGACGCCATCGAGATGCAGCGTATCTGTACGGTGGACTGTGACGGCCAGCCCGCCCAGCCGGGCCGCTACCGCCTGACCGGAGCGGGCCGCAAGCGTCTGGCAGAAAAGGGGGCCGTGTAATGTTTACCCTCTTTCATCATCGCCAAGCCTCATGGCAAAATTGCGCCAAGCCGAAAGGCCCGGTGCGTAGAAACACCTCTTCCGAAGCGTTTGCAACCCCCACCGAAAAGCGGGGTTTTGTCATGCCCAGATTTTCTGGATGGGTGCGCGTCAGCGTGTCTGTCCGCCGGTTACGGGGCATGGTGGGGACTATCCGTAAGGACGTCCGCACGGCTTCGGACGTGTTTCTAACCACCATGCTCCACCCGCTTTGCGTAGAAACAAAGCGAGTGGCTTTCTTGAATCCCGAAGGAGACGAGAACATGTCCACCACTACAGCAAGCTGCGCTGCTGCATCCACGCCCGCCACGGGCACGCCCAATCCTTTCCACCTGCTGGCATTGCACGCCGAAGCGCAGAAAGCGCTCGACATGGCCGTGTTCTACCTGCGCCAGCCCACCGCCGATGTACCTGGTGCGCGCCTGATGGCCGTCAAGGCGCTGACCGCATTGCGTGGACTGTCGCTGGCGCTGGAGGGCTAAACCATGACTGCGCATCACAACGCTGCCCGTGAGGCAGTGCAGGCGGAGCCTTGCCCAAATATCGCTGCCCAGACCCACTCGAGGGGCGACTTGGACCGCGTGGGCATGGTTGCCGCAACAGCACATGGGGTCAAACACCATGCCGCCCCTGTTCCGGAGTCTGTCACGCCACCGGGCTGCGCGTCTAAGGCCTGCGAGGCCGGCGAACTGCCAACCCTGGACCAGGCCATGGTGCTGGCTGTCGACATGGTCTGCGCCTCGCTGCAGGACGCCATCAATCACACCAGCCTGAATGAGGACTGGGATTCGCCGGACATTGACGCTGAATTCGCGGTGGAGCATGTGCACGAGCAACTCCAACGTCTGCGGCAGAGCCTGCCGACTGATCGTCTGGAGTTCGAGCGCAAGTGGCTGGAGGCGGCCTCCATCGTCAAGGTGGTGACACGCAGCTTTCCGGATCAGAACTGTGTGTTTATCAATATCCTTTCCGCGGTCTGCAAGAAGTTCGACGTGATGCTCGCAGCGGTGGAGTGGATGGATGCGAAAGGAGGGGCAAATGATTGCTGACCACTTCGCCCAGGCCATGGCCGCTGCGGGCATGACGCCTCCCGACAGCATCCATGCAGACGGGCAGTTGCATCGTTTCAGCCCCACCGGCAGGCGCAGTGACTGGGCCGGCTGGTATGTGCTGCATGCCGACGGCTTGCCCGCCGGGGTCTTCGGCTGCTGGCGCACCGGCCTGACCGAGACCTGGTGCAGCAAGGCCGAGGGCAGCTTGACCCCTGCCGAGCGCGACGCCATGCGCCAGCGCGTGAGGGCGGCCAAGGCCCTGCGGGATGCCGCACTGCTGCAGCGCCAGCAGCAGGCCCAGGCTGCGGCAACTGCGCGATGGAGAGCTGCATTGCCCGCTGCCCGGCATCCTTATCTGACCACCAAAGGAATTGCGCCCTATAACCTGCGCGTGGACGGCTGCCTGCTGCTGGTGCCCCTGCGCGATACCAGCGGCATGCTGCACAGTCTGCAAACCATCGCCCCCGACGGCAGCAAGCGCTTGATGGGGGGTGGCCGGGTGCGTGGCTGCTATCACAGCGTGGGCTGCCCCGATGCGGCGATTGTGGTGGGGGAGGGGATGGCGACCATGCACAGCGTGCACGCTGCCACTGGCCTTGCCGTGGCAGCAGCCCTGAGCACCAGCAACCTGACTCCCGTGGCGGTGGCATTGCGCCGCAAATTCCCTCTCCTGCCGATCCTGATGGCCGCCGACGATGACCACGCCACCGAAGGCAACCCCGGCCTGAGCGCCGCCCGCGCTGCGGCGCTGGCAGTGGTGGGTGCCCAGGTGGTGGTGCCGCAGTTTCCCGCGGACCCTCCGCGCCAGGCCACCGACTTCAACGACCTGTTTTGCCTGGCGGGTGCCGGCGCGGTGCGCGCGTGCTTTGCCGAAGTATTGGAGCTGACACCATGATGACCACCGATGCCGAAACCTCGGCCCTGGCGGATGTGTGCCCCATCCCCGCCGAGCAGGAGCGCCCTCGCTATGTCGTACTCGATGAACCCTATACCGCCTCCGATGGCAGCAAGTACCGCCCCGGGGTCTGGTACTTCGGCATCAGGCCCAACAAGGGCGACAGTCCGCCCACGCTGGTGCAGCAGTGGATCTGCAGTCCGCTGCATGTGGATGCCGTGACCTTTGACAACACGGGCGCCAACTTTGGCCGCCTGCTGCGCTTTCGCAATACGCTGGGCAAGTGGGGGCAGTGGGCCATGCCCATGGAGATGCTGCGCGGGGATGGCGCCGACCTGCGCGGGGTGCTGCTGAGTCTGGGCGTACACCTTGACTCGAGCAATGCAGGCCGGCATATGCTGGCGAACTATCTGCAAAGCCAGACGCCATCGCGTCATATGGAGGCCGTTCTGCAAACCGGCTGGGCCGGTGGGCAGTTCAAGGCCTTTGCCTTGCCCGATACCGTCATCGGCCCTCATGCGGCGCGTGTGACCTTCCAAAGCGAATCCAAAGGCTTGGACGAATACACCCAGCGCGGCACGCTGCAGAGTTGGCAGGCGGGTGTTGCAGCGTCTGCCGTGGGCAACCCGGTGTTGGTGATGGCGCTCAGTGCGGCCTTTGCCGGCCCGATGCTGGCGCTGGTGGGCATCGAGTCCGGCGGGGTGCACCTGGTGGGCGACAGCTCCACCGGCAAGACCACCGCCCTGCTGGCAGCTGCGAGTGTGTGGGGCGGCGAGAACTTCCGCCGAAGCTGGCGCACCACGGCCAATGGGGCCGAAGGCGCGGCAGCGCTGTTCAACGATTGCCTGCTGGCGCTCGATGAAATCAGCGAGTGTGACCCGCGCGACGTGGGCGAGCTGGTTTACATGCTGGGCAATGGACGCGGCAAGCAACGCGCCAACCGCATGGGCGGCGCACGTGCCATCCACCGCTGGCGCGCCAGCGTCATCAGCACCGGTGAGCGCAGTATTGCCACCAGCATGCTGGAGGGCGGCCAGCGCGTGAAGGCCGGTCAGTCCGTGCGCCTGCTCGACATCCCTGCGCAGCGGCGCTTTGGCGCCTGGGACGAGCTGCACCAGCACGGCAGTGGCCCTGCGTTTTCCGACGCCATCAAGCGCGCATCCCAAAGCAGTTACGGCACAGCGGGTAGAGCCTTTTTGGAAAAGCTCACACGCGACACCAGCAACCATGCCGAGCGCCTGGAGCAGATCAAGGCTGCTTTGATGCAGAGCCTTGAAGGCGACGACGGGCAACCGGCCCGAGCGGCTGCCCGCTTGGCGGTACTGGCGCTGGCCGGCGAGTTGGCGACAAGCTATGGCATCACGACCTGGCCCGAAGGGGAGGCGACCAAGGCCGCGGTTGTGGGCTTTGAGGGTTGGTTATCCATGCGAGGTGCGATATCGGGCAATGCCGAGCACCACCAGATCACTCAGGCCGTGCTCGACTTCATCGACCGACACGGCGAGAGCCGGTTCTCCGATGCCACGGGCTCCTTTGACGACCGCCAGCAGGCCATGGTGCGCGAGCGCGCGGGCTGGTGGCAGCACGTGGGCAATGGCATGGAGTACCTGTTCACCCCCGGCGGAATGCGTGAGGCACTGAAGGGCTTTGACTTCGACCGCGCTTTGAAGGTGTTGCGTCTGGCGGGTTTGCTGGATGCGCACCACGACGGCAAGAGCTCCAAGCAGCAGCGCATTCATGGGCGTGTTGTCCGTGTGTATGTGGTGCGGCCCGACACGGTCATGGAGGGGTAGGCATGTCGAACGAAATCACACTTATGCGCCTGCGTGAATTCATGCTGGAAAGAGCGATGTGCTACGACCATTTTTTCAAAGAGTCGGAGAGCCGCTCGGGGTGGCTCACACCCGGTGAGCTGCGAAGGGCATGTCAGGAATCCGAGCTACTGTTCGACGCACGCGAGACCTACGTTGCCGCATTGATGGTGCTGGAAGAGTTCGAGCAGTCGATGCGAACGAACAAAGCCACCGGCTCTGAGGCCGGCGGATAAGCCGGGATCAGCCACAGCGAGTCACTGGCATAGGCTCCTGCTGAGCGCTCGCAATGCCAGCAACTGCAATGGCCCTCTCACCGGCATTGCCCGCACGCACCCACCGGCATGCGAAAGCTGATGCACGGGCATAGATTTGCGATGCCGCGGCATCGTTTCGAAACGCGGAAAGCCAATGGCGGCGGGGCTTTTCTGGGAATTGCCATGGTGATTTCTAAACGATTTGCTAACGGGCAGAAGCAGGCGTCCGGCACGAGGACGCAGCTTGGTTGGTCTCAAGAAAATTAAGCCTCGCCAAGCCCGCTTTGGCACCCCAATGTGTCGCAATCCATGGTCGAGGGCGGCCATAGGCTGAGGTCGACCAGGGATCGCCTCCTCGAACCTCGCGTGTCCTGGAGCAGCATCGAAAGCAGGTAGCTGTCATGAAACGGCTGCACTCAGCTGGCGTGATGACTATTCCTGACTTTTCGCTTTAGGCGTACTTGTTACCATTTGCTCACAACGGCCTGGAGGGTGTACGTGAGCAAGGCATTACCGCAGCAAGCTCAGCACAGACAGTCCATGCGATCCACCGTGCGCATGGCCACTTTGGCGGGAGCGCTCGCCTGGCTGGCCTTGGTGGCCAGTCTCGGGTGGTGGATGTCACAGAGAATTGTGGCGTCGGAGCTGGACCGTCTGGCGGACAGCGCTGAGTACGAAGCCAAGACAACCGCACGCATCATGGATCGGCTTTTCACCGAAATGGTAAGTGTGGCCAACATGGTGGCACGTCAGGGACTGGTGATCCAGCTCGCCACCCGCTATCGCACGGATCCACCAGGCCTGGTTCAGCTCACACGCCAACAGCGCGCAGCGCAATTCACGCAAGACCCGTTGGTGCGCAAAGTGGGTGACTTCATGAATGAGCTGTCCAGCGATCTGCGCTATGCCCGCATCTACATGAACAATATGTCGGACGACACGGTCACAGCCAGCAACTGGGCTGAGTCCGACAGCATCGTGGGAATGATCTATTCAGGTCGGCCTTATCTCGTCGACGCATTGCGTGAAGGCAATGGCCATTCGTTCGGTATCGCGCGCCTGAACAAGACGCCATCCTATTTCGTGTCTAGCCGTATTGAGAGCGAGGACGATCAACCTCTGGGTTCCGTCACGGTCAAGTTCGATGCCCCGGATATTGTTCCCTACCTGTCCGGGAGTCACATTGCACTGATCCTGGATCGCCAGGGTCGGGTAACCACGACATCGTCCGCGCCATTCATGCTGCGCAACGCCAGCGTGCTGCTGGCGCCAGGTTCTGCGCCTGCTGCGGCAAGGACCAACGCTTTGGACAGTGATGAACAGCCAGGCGAGCCGCTCGATGCGCGTGCAGTGACCGGCTCAGATCAGTGGATCATTGACGGCAAGCCCTACCTGCTGCGGCATGAACCGCTCTCCAATACCCAATATCAACTGATCACACTGGCGACTTTGGATCACTTGCCACTCATGCGTAGGCAGCACATCGGGTTAGCTGGGCTGGTAGCGTCGGTGGGTCTGCTTTTCATTTTGCTTGGCGGTCATGCGATTGGACTGATGGTGGAGCGACGGCAGGACGAGTGGTACGCGGCCAATCATGATGCACTAACCAATCTGCCAAACCGGCGCAATGTGCTGGGTCAACTGGACCAGTTGTTCGCTCAGGCGAAGCAAATGCAGCAATGGGTAATGGTGGCCTTCATCGATCTGGATGGTTTCAAAGCGATCAACGACACCTATGGTCATGAGGTTGGCGACCAATTCCTTGTCGAAGTCGGTCGACGCATGAGTACCGGTTTGCGGAAGAGTGACGTGCTGGGACGATTAGGTGGTGATGAGTTCGTCGTCATTGGACTGGTTGCCCCGCCAAGCCTCGCAGATCAGGACAAGACCCTGGAGGCTATGCGCGGCCGCCTGGCCCCACTGCTGATTGGGCAGTATGAATTTCCTGAATGCAGCCTCGACTATCCCGGCGCTAGCTTCGGCATTGTGATGGTCGATCCATCCATCAGCTCGACACAGACCGTGCTCAAGGAGGCTGATCTGCGTATGTATGCGGACAAACAGGCAAGGCGGACGTCGCAAAGGGAGTCTGCAAAGAGTGACGCAGCCTGTGCAACATGGGAACTGCCAGAGCACAGCACACGGATGCCGCTGCCAACTTAGCTTCAATGAACGACATGATTTCGGCCAAAAGCACTCGAAAGTGTTTCTAAGATATTGGCCGTCATTGGCATCTTTGAGTTTAGCGACTGCAGAGGGCCGGTAGGGAGAGTGCACGGTTGTGCCAGGTAGCAGACCCCGACACGCGAGCTTAGCTTGAGAAGTCAGCTGGCTACTAAGTTGGGAACTTCTGATGTCGGCCGGAAGTGGTCGATTGCTATCATCGTCTTGTACGGCTGACTCAACCTGAAACGTGCCACTGAGTATCTTTGTGACGGCAGGCACGACAGCTAGCGAGAAATGCACCGTAAAGAGTGCGGTATGGAAGTCAAAAATTCAAAGCCTTGCTTGGGAAGTATGTCGTTTGGCCCGTGATTGACACTGCAGCATCGGCCCTGGTGTAGCTTTCATTTCATCAGTCCTGGATTTTCTGGATGCTGATACTGCCGTCCGCTTCCAGGAACATACATCGTATTTCCTGCTCCTCACAATCTGCCTCTCTCAAGGCTTTCTCCACATCGTTTTGAGAAACCCGATGCTTTTTTCTGACTGCATCGAAAATCTGACCATTCCTGCCGATCAGAATGGCCTCGCCTTCCAATAGCTTCTCTGCACCACGCCACCGCGCTGTGACAAAGCCAATCAACGCGTTTAATGCGATCAGCACAACACAGACAATCAGTCCTCCTGGAAGGGATTGATCAGAGCCAGTCATGGACGGGCCAGCTGCCTCGCTTACAAGCATTACCACCAGAAGGTCAAAGGGCGTGAATTGTCCTACCGTACGTCGTCCCGTGGCCCGCATCATCAAAAGAAGCAGTGCATAAACAACGATAGCGCGTAGCAGCAGTTCAAGCGGATGGACATCAAGATCCAGCATACTGATTCCCTACGAACGTGAGGATCTGTGGCGCGTTCGGGTTGAAGCCCGGACCGAACAATCGAAGGCCCGACGAAGATGCTGCAACGCATACGCTTTCCGAGAGGGGCTTTCAGCAGCCGTGCAATCACTCGGCACCCAGACGTCATATCCAGACATGCGTGCATCGGTAGCACTGAGCATCACACACATGTCTGTTGCGAATCCCACGATGACCAATTTCTTCGCATCCATCCGATTGAGCAGATGTTGCAAAGGCGTGGAATGAAAAGCCGAATGCTGGGGCTTCAATATCACCAGATCTCCTTCGGCAGGTGCCAGGGTCCGTGCTATCACTCCGCGACGCCCCGACAGCCCGCTGCATTCGGCCAGGATATTGGTGAACTCGCTGTGCCAAGTCCCATAGTTGTCGTTGGCATAAATGGCAGGGACGCCACGAGCGCGCAGCCTTGCCTTGAGGCTGGCAATTGTCAGCGCTGCCTTCGAAGCATCCCTTACCAAGCTTGCAGCATTGGGAAATTGCAGGGGATTGATGACATCCACCAGCAAAAGAACCTCTGCGGCACGAGGCACAGCGGTAGGTTTCAGCGCTCGTTGAAGCGACATGTCGGCCGTTAGAGCATTGTCTTGCGCTGCTGCTCTGCTCGAGAAGCGCCGATAGCCGTCTCGACTTGCTTGACTTCTTCGGGTGGGGGAAGGACTGCCGGCATACCGAGACTCTCTATAGCCAGTTCGCGGCACCAGCCTTTGGTGTGATAAAGGTGATGGTCTTCGTCCTTTTCCACTCGGGAATGTGCTTCTTTCAACGCCTTGCCGGTTTCGCCGGTAGCCACTTCCGCGACCTTACCCAGAAGCTCCCAGTTGGCATGATCCTTGGTTTCCGCATGTACGACACACTCACATGCGACCAGTTGCGCCGCAACCGGATTGCCGTCAACCAGCGCCAGTTGCATCGCTTTTACAAGTGACCGGCCGATATGTTTTACCACCTCGCGTGAAGGAGCTGCCTCGTCTGCATCAATGCCTAGCAATTCGCACGTAGTGCGCACCACGTTTTGATGATTTAAAGTCTCCTCAAGGTACTTTTCCCATTCCTCTTTCAGATCATCATTGATGGCGCAGGTGAGGGCTGTCCGATAGACCTGCTCGCCGCCAAGCTCTGTTTCCATCATCTGCAGCAGCAAATCCTTGAGCTGGGATTCGTCATATCGAGTTTTGGCCATTTCATTCTCCAGTTTCAAACGATCGGTCGAAATAAGAAATCAGCAATTTCGATAGATCGGTCTGTAGGTTGAACATTGCAGACATCTGATACGCATAACTCATGCCAGCTATTCCTATAGGGAAACGAAGCTCAAGTGCAAAGCAATTGTATTTTTTACCGCAGAATATTCACTATTGCATGTGTTTTAGATTACTTTTTTGGAATACCTGTCATACAAAATTTGTATTTTTAGATGCCAAAAATTGACTGGAAAATACTATGGAGTCAGGATAACTTTTCGGCAGAAGTCCTGCTGTTTCTCAAATATTTCATACCCCTTGACGATCTCACCCAAATTCATTCGGTGGGAGATGATGACCTCTGGCTTCATCAAGCCATTGGCTATGTGTTGCAACAACTCTGGTAGGTACCTCTGGACATGCGTCTGCCCCATTTCAAAGGTCAGCCCCTTTTCAAAAGCATCTCCAAACAGAAAGCCATGTATGAAGCCTGCATAAACGCCAGGCACGCTCACCACGCCACCGCGGCGGGTTGCAGCAATGCATTGGCGCAGCGCCTTGCCGCTTGAGCCTTCAATTTTTAGATTGGTCAAGACCGTTTCCACGGCACTTCCCTTGGCCTCAAAGCCGACAGCGTCTATGGTGGCGTCCACACCCCTGTTCTGGGTATTTTCGAGAATGTACTCCGCCGGATCATCAACTACCGAGAAATTTATCGGAATAACCCCGTAAGTCTTTTTTGCGAATTCAAGGCGGTAATTGCTTTCATCTACCATAAAGATAGTCTCTGCCCCTAAAAAGCGGGCGCACATGGCGGTCATCAGGCCGACAGGGCCGGCGCCAAATATGGCGACCGTGGAACCACTGGAGATCCGTGCATTGAGTGCTGCCTGGTACCCGGTGGGAAGGATGTCCGACAAGAAAAGCACCTGTTCATCATTCAGGAAGTCGGGTATTAGAATAGGGCCAGTATTTGCCTTTGGAACCCGTGCATATTCTGCCTGTCCCCCTGAATATCCTCCGTACAGATGGCTATAGCCAAAAAGCCCGGCACCAGGTCGTGCTGATTTTTTGTTGATAATTGCCCCTCGCCCTGTATTGGTGTCCTCGCAGGCGGCAAACAGCGATCTATTGCAAAAAAAACATTCCCCGCAAGCAATCACAAATGGAACGACCACTCTGTCGCCCTTTTTTAGGCCTTTGACGTCGTGCCCCACGTCTTCGACAACTCCCATAAATTCATGACCCAGGATATCTCCGGTCTCCATTCCTGGAATCTTGCCGCGATAGATATGAAGGTCAGATCCACATATGGCTGTGGCGGTCACCTTGATAATAATATCTTCAGCGTCTTGTAAGCGGGGGTCAGCCACCGTATCGAAGCGAACATCCTTGGAGCCATGGTAAGTAAGAGCCTTCATAGGATTCTCCGTCTAAAGAGTCAATGCCATTGATAAAGAGTTGCTAGCTCCAGATGGCAATACCTGTGCCCGGTGTTTCGGGACGGAGTCAGTGATACCGGCCACAGACCAAAGGCAGCTTTCAGGCATCAGACGGGACATCGAACAAGGCTCAAGGTGTGCAACTCGTGCTTCACCAAAGTCGAAAGCTGCTACCAGCGAGAAGAGGTTGCAGGCAACGTTACCTGGAGCCTTGCCTCTGAGTCAGTCATTCGCGATTTTCGCTTGGTCACGCAGGGTCCGAATCTGAAGATGATTGCGCTTGGCCCCTTCGAACTGGTGCTGAACGACCGAACGAACATTCGGGGGCAGATCTTTGGTCAGCGCCATGCGGAAGCGCTCTACGGCCGTGTCTTCCCCTCGCTCTGCCTCCTCGAGCATGCTCAGGTCACTATATCCAGCCAGGACGCCCTTGACCGCTACCCAGCCCCGATGTGCAGCCCCCGCCAGCGTGCCATCATCGACAGACTTTCCGCCCAACTGCCTCACCAGCTCCTGCAATTCACGCGCTCCCTTGTGGCAGTCGTCTGCCCTGCTGCGAAACTCTTGCTTCAAGGCTTCGGTTCGGGCGTGCTCGGCAGCACTTGTAAAGCCGTACTCACCATCCTTGCAGTTTTCGATCAGCTCGTTCAGTGTGTCTATCACTGTACTGTTGTCCATATCGCTCACCCTGTTTCAGTCAAGTCATGTAGATCGCCTCTCCCTGGACAAGCCAGAAAACCAGCGCCAAGGTATCCGGCAAGCTGCGTGCCCACAGGGGAAGGGGCAGCCCTTGAGAGACTGCTAGATAAGACGAAGCCTTACGTATCCACCACTCCGAAGGTCCTCAATGGCGTCTGAACATGTGGCGATGTTGGTTGAACCGAGCGCCACCTGAGAGGGCCGTGAAATTGCGTCTTGCGCAGCGCAATCACCTGCTCAGTGCACGACAAAAAGGCGAAGGCCGCTGGGCGGCAGAGCGGCCCGCGGCATTGTCGTCATCGGCTGCACACCTGGACACAGCCGCATGCAGTTTTAGTGAGCGGTCCCAAAGCACTCATTCGGACTTATCTCTAACAGCCTGGAACGGGTGTTGCGGTTGAAGTGAAGGTGATCTAAGCCATTGACCAAAACGGTTCACTTGTCAGTTGCGTGCCGGCCGGTCTGATCGCCAACATATGGCATGTACAACATGCGCAGGCCGTTGCGGCTTCTTGGCATGGCGCGCTTGTATGTTGTACCACCTGTACCACCGGTGTAACACCAGCCAATTCGCCGCAAACCCGCATGGAATAAGGCTGTACCACGTGTACCACCTGTACCACCAAAAAGAATGAAAGTCTGGGTCAATCAAGGCACAGGAACCCGACTGGTGCTGATCCAGATTTATCAAAAATGCCTACAGATTGCCTACAGATCCCAAAAGCAAAAAACCTCGCTATGTTTTCCATAGCGAGGTTTCTTTGTTTAACTTGGTGCCGGAGACATGAATCGAACACGCGACCTTCTCATTACGAATGAGCTGCTCTACCGACTGAGCTACACCGGCGATAAGCTATAAATTATAGCGCTTTTTCGTCGGCTTCGAGATGGTAGCTGGTCACGCGCTCCACTTCGTTCTTGGAGCCGAGGACGACGCTCACACGCTCGTGCAGCTGCGTGGGCTGGATGTCGAGGATGCGCTGGCGGCCGTTGGTAGCCATGCCGCCAGCCTGTTCGACCAGCCAGCTCATGGGGTTGGCTTCGTACATCAGGCGCAGCTTGCCGGCCTTTTGCGGTTCGCGCTTGTCCCAGGGATACATGAAGATGCCGCCGCGGCACAGGATGCGGTGCACGTCGGCCACCATGGCTGCCACCCAGCGCATATTGAAGTTCTTGCCGCGCGGGCCGTCGGCGCCGGCCAGGCATTCGTCCACATAGCGCTTCACGGGGGCATCCCAGTGGCGCATATTGGACATGTTGATGGCGAATTCCTTGGTGTCTTCGGGGATCTTGACGTTTTCCTCGATGAGCACGAACGAGCCTTGCTCTCGGTCCAGGGTGAACATGGAGACGCCGTCGCCCACGGTCAGCACCAGGGTGGTCTGGGGGCCGTAGATGCAGTAGCCGGCCGCCACTTGCTGGGTGCCGGGCTGCATGAAGTCGCTGTCATGCACGCCGGGGTGGCCTTCGGGCTTCTTGAGCACGCTGAAGATGGTGCCGATGGACATGTTGATGTCGATGTTGGACGAGCCGTCCAGGGGGTCGAACATCAGCAGGTACTCGCCCTGGGGATAGCGGTTGGGCACCACATAGATGCCTTCCATTTCTTCCGAAGCCATGGCTGCCAGGTGGCCGCCCCACTCATTGGCTTCGATCAGGGTTTCGTTGGCGATGATGTCCAGCTTTTTCTGCACTTCACCCTGCACGTTCTCGCTGCCTGCCGTGCCCATGACGTCGCCGAGCTCACCCTTGTTCACAGCAAAGCTGATGCGCTTGCAGGCGCGGGCCACCACTTCCAGCAGCAGACGCAGCTGGCCGGGGATGAGCCCGTCCACGCGTTGCTGCTCGACCAGATAGCGGGTCAGGCTGATGTTTTTCTTCATGTTTCAACTCCTTGAAATTCGATGCAAATCTGAAATGGACTGAGGGCAGGGGGCCGATCACTTGCCTGGACGCCCTGCATTGCGCTGCTCCAGTTCCGCCAGCAGCTCCCTGGCGCGGGTTTGCTGCTCGCTGTCTTTGTGGTTCAGCGCGTATTGTTCATAGCGGGCCAGCCATTGGCGGGCCTGCGGTTCCTGCTTTTGCTCATGGGCAAGTACCATGAGCTGGAAATAGCTGTCGTAGACGGTGGCATGGTCTTGTGCCGTTTGTGCAATCTGCAGACGCTCCTGAAGATAGGCACCAGCCTGCTTCAGGTCGCCCAGCTCATAGCAATTTTGCGCAATATTGGTGAGCACACCACGTATCTGCTGCAGATTGCCCATGTCGTTGAGGCGTTCGCGCGCCACGGGCAGCAGCCGCTCATTGGCCTGCCTGGCTTCGCGAAACCGCCCCAGCTCATGCAGCAGATAGCCTTCGTCCTCGTAGATGCCGAGAATCTGCATCTGGCTCGGAAAATCCAGAGCCCGCCCAGGCTTCACGCTTTCATCCCAGCGCATCTCGGCGGGTAGGCCGGCAATCTGCTGCAGCGGGTATTGAGCCTGAAGGGCCTTGACCTGCTTGAGCGCTGCCGCGTGCTGTCCAGCATCTGCCAGCCAGCGGATGCTGGAATAGCGCAGGAAGAACTGTGCATAGGACAGCTCCGGGTCTGTCTGGGTGCCGGGCAAAGCAGCCAACGCTGTGCTGGCTGCCTTGGCAGCCTCCTTGGGCATGCCGCGGCGCGCATAGACGCTGGCCTGTGTGTAATAGAGCCGGAAGGCGTCGCGAGCAACGACTCCGGGCTTTTTCAACAACGGCTCCAGTGCCTGCAGGTCGGCACTCATGGCGCGTCCGCTGAAGCTGCCGCCTTCGCTGAAGACGGTGGCATACAAGGGCGCGAAACGGGTTTCGAATCCTGCATCGGGTTTGGCTGCCGCGCCCAGCGACATGCTCGCCGCAGCGACGGCAAGGGCCTGGAAGCCCTGGGCCGTGCGTCGGGCAAGCATGTGCAGGTCCATCAGTCCGCCAGGGCGCGGGTGATGACCTCGCGCACATCGTTGGACAGATCGGGCTTGGCTGCCACGCGGGCAATGGCTTCGCGGGCTGCAGAGCGGTAGGGCTCGGCCAGTTTTTTCCAGCGGTCCATGACCCGGGCCAGGCGGGAGGCCACCTGGGGGTTGATGCCGTCGATCTCGATCACGCGATCGGCCCAGAACACATAGCCCGCCGCATCGGCGCGGTGGAAGGCGCCAGCATTGTTGCAGTAGCTGAAGATCAGGCTGCGTGCGCGGTTTGGGTTCTTGATCTGGAAGTCGGCGTGCTTCATCAGCGCCTTGACGGCCGGAAGCACATCGCCGCCGCGGTCGCTGGCTGCGCCCTGCAGTGCAAACCATTTGTCCAGCACCAGTGCATCCTGCTTGAACAGCGCGTGGAAGCGCTGCAACGCCTGCTCGGCCAGGGGGCTGGCGCTGTAGACCAGGGCGGAGAGGGCCGCCATGCGGTCCGTCATATTGCCTGCGTCCTTGCAGCGCTGGTAGGCCTTGCCGGGCCAGACCGTGTCGCCAGTCCGGGCGGCCTGCAGGCACAGCATGGACAGGGCGCGGCCTGCCAGTGCACGGCGGCCGGCGCTGACATGGTCGGGGCGATAGGCGCCGGTGTCTCGGTTGGCCTCCCAAGCCGCTTCCCATTCGGGCTGCAGGGCACTCGCGAGCTGCAAGATCATGGCTTCGCGCACGGCATGGACGCGCTGCGGATCGACCTCGGCCAGTTGCTCGGCGATATAGCTCTCCGACGGCAGCGTGAGCACCAGGTCCTTGAACGCGGCATCCAGCTTGTCGTCACGCAGCACGCGGCGCATGGCTTCGATGAAGTCTGCTGGCAGGATCTCGGCGTTGGCGTCGCCGCTGGCAGCGATTGCCTTGAGGGCATAGCGCAGGCCCAGGCGCTGGCTGGCTTCCCATTGGTTGAACGGGTCGCTGTCATGGGCCAGCAGGGTCAGCAGATCGGCATCGCTGAATTCATGCTCCAGCACCACGGGGGCACTGAAGCTGCGCAGCAGCGAGGGCACGGGTGCTTCGTTCACATTGCTGAAGACAAAGCGCTGTTCGGCTTCGGTCAGCACCAGCATGCGGCTGGCGACTGCCTGGGCCGCATCCTCGCCTTGCAATTGCAGGGCGATGGGCTGGCCGCTGGCCGTCAGCAGACCCATCTGCACGGGAATGACGAACGGCAGTTTCTCGGCCTGACCCACGGTGGGCGCACAGCTTTGCGACAGCGTCAGCGTATAGGTCCGGGCGTCTGCATCGTACTGGCCCACGGCCTTGAGCACGGGCGTTCCGGCCTGGCTGTACCAGCGGCGGAACTGCTGCAGATGCTGGGCCAGGGGAGAGTCGGGGTTGGCGTCGGCAATGGCCTGCGAGAAGTCGTCGCAGGTCACTGCTTGGCCGTCATGGCGCTCGAAGTACAGCTTCATGCCCTTGGCAAAGCCTTCGCGGCCGACCAGGTTGTGCTGCATGCGCACGACTTCCGCGCCTTTTTCGTAGATCGTGACCGTGTAGAAGTTGTTGATCTCGATATAGCTGTCGGGGCGCACGGGGTGGGCCATGGGGCCGGCATCCTCGGGGAACTGCACGGTGCGCAGCACGCGCACATCGTCGATGCGCTTGACGGCGCGGGCCGAAGCCGTGCCCGCCATGTCCATGCTGAACTCCTGATCGCGGAAAACCGTCAGGCCTTCCTTGAGGCTCAGCTGGAACCAGTCGCGGCAGGTGACGCGGTCACCGGTCCAGTTATGGAAGTATTCGTGGCCGACGACGGATTCGATATTGGCGTAATCGGTGTCGGTGGCCGTGGCCTGGCTGGCCAGAACATACTTGGTGTTGAAGATGTTCAGGCCCTTGTTTTCCATGGCGCCCATGTTGAAGTCGCTGGTGGCGACGATCATGAAGCGGTCCAGATCCAGGCTCAGGCCAAAGCGGGCCTCGTCCCATGCAACGGAGTGCATGAGGGAGTTCATGGCGTGCTCGGTCTTTTCGAGGTCGCCGGGGCGCACATAGACCTGCAGCAGGTGATCGCGGCCGGCACGGCTCTTGATCTTCTGCTCGCGGGCCACCAGATTGCCGGCCACCAGTGCAAACAGATAGCTGGGCTTCTTGTGCGGATCGACCCACTTGGCAAAGTGGCGGCCGTCGTCCAGGTCGCCGGACTCCACCAGATTGCCGTTGGACAGCAGCACCGGGTACTGGGCCTTGTTGGCGCGCAGCGTGACGGTGTACATGGCCATCACGTCGGGGCGGTCCAGGAAGTAGGTGATGCGGCGGAAACCTTCGGCCTCGCACTGCGTGAAGAACGTGTCCTCGCTCACATACAAGCCCATGAGCTTGGTGTTCTTGATGGGGGCGCAGGTGGTGAAGATCTCCAGCTCCACGGGCTCGTTGCCCTCGGGCAGGTTCTCCAGCACCAGCTGGTCGCCATCCATCTTGAAGGAGGTACCACCGCCGTTGACCATCACCCGCGCCAGATTCAGCTCGTCGCCGTCCAGGCGAAGCGCCTGTGCCGGCACCTCGGGGTTGCGGCGCACGCGCATCTTGCTGAGCACGCGCGTCTTGGCTGGGTCCAGGTCAAAAGTCAGGTCCACCGTGTCGATCCACCAGGCCGGGGCCTCGTAGTCGGCACGATAAATCGCGGTGGCCGGGGCTTGCCCGTCACGCAGTTGCAGCATATCGATTCCTTTCTAGGATCAGAGGCCTTGCTTGAGCGAGGCTTCGATAAACACGTCCAGGTCGCCGTCCAGCACCTTCTGGGTGGCCGAGACTTCGACGTTGGTGCGCAAGTCCTTGATGCGGCTGTTGTCCAGCACATAGGAGCGGATCTGGTGACCCCAGCCCACATCGGTCTTGGTGTCCTCGAGCTTTTGCTGCTCTTCCATGCGTTTGCGCATCTCGAAGTCGTACAGCCTGGAGCGCAGGCGCTGCCATGCCACGTCACGGTTGCTGTGCTGCGAGCGACCATCCTGGCACTGCACCACGATGCCCGTGGGAATGTGGGTCAGGCGCACGGCCGAGTCGGTCTTGTTGATGTGCTGACCGCCGGCGCCCGAGGCGCGGTAGGTGTCGGTGCGCACATCCGACGGATTGATGTTGATCTCGATGGAGTCATCGATCTCGGGATAGACGAACAGCGAGGAAAAGCTGGTGTGACGGCCGCCAGAGCTGTCGAAAGGCGACTTGCGCACCAGGCGGTGCACGCCGGTTTCGGTGCGCAGCAGGCCGTAGGCATACTCGCCTTCGACCTTGATGGTGGCGCTCTTGATGCCGGCTACGTCGCCCGGAGTCTCTTCTTCGACCGTGGCCTTGAAGCCCTTGCGTTCCGCGTACTTCAGGTACTGGCGCAGCAGCATGCTGGCCCAGTCGCAGGCTTCGGTGCCGCCGGCGCCGGCCTGGATGTCGATGAAGCAGTTGAGCGGATCGGCTTCGCCGCCGAACATGCGGCGGAACTCGAGCTCCTCGATCAGCGGCTTGAGCTTGGCGGTTTCGGCCTCGATGGTCTCGAGGCCGGCATCATCGCCTTCTTCCTTGCTCATCTCGAACAGCTCGACGTTGTCGGCCAGCTCGGTGGTGAGCTTCTGCAGCGTCAGCACGACGGAGTCGAGCGACTTCTTTTCCTTGCCCAGCTCCTGCGCCTTCTTGGGGTCGTTCCAGACGGCCGGGTCTTCCAGCGAGGCGTTTACAGTGCGCAGACGTTCGTACTTGGCATCGTAGTCAAAGATACCTCCGGAGATCTGCCGTGCGCTCGGACAGATCTTGGAGGGTGTTGCCGATAGAGTTGACGCGTTCTGCTTCCATGGTGAATCCGTTGTTCTTGCTGATAAATAACGGGTGATTTTCTCATGCCAAACGGCTGTGGGGATGCAATGGCCTTTGACAGGGCTTTTGCGTGCGTCATCGGGGTGTCTTTTTGATCCCAGCTATGTCCCTGATACCCCCATCGGTTTTATTCATGGATGCCGTTACTCGAGGTAACAAATACTGCATAGAATTCGCAGGCGCGCGCAGTGTGCACGCGCTTTTCGGACCGTTCTTCCTATTTCCCATCTCGCAGGTGCCAGACCTTCCAGGTCGTCCAGGCTCCCCATCCCCCATGAACTTCTTTCGCAACCTCAAGCTGGCCAACAAGCTGCTGGTGTCTTTTGTGCTGATCCTGCTGATCAGCGCGGTATCGGGTCTGTACGGCCTGGTACAGATGGAGCGTGTCAATGCCACGGCCACCGATCTGGCGCGCCAGTGGCTGCCGGCGGCCCGCAACCTGCAGGACATGCGCTATCAGCTGCAGCGCTATCGCTCGCAGACCATGCAGCATGTGATGGCGCAGTCGTCCGAGGAAATGGCGGTCTATGACAAGAGCATGCCCAAGCTCTGGGACGAACTGGTCCAGAACCAGCAGTCCTATGCCAAGTATGTGAAGACCGACAAGGAGCGGGCATTGCTGGCCGAGATCGGCGAGGATCTCAAGGCCTATGCCGTGCAGACGGCCAAGGTGGTGGATCTGTCGCACCAGCTGCTCAACGATGACGCCAGCGAGATTCTGCGCGGCGAGTCGCTCAAGATCAGCCGCGGCATCAACACCCGTCTGGATGCGCTCAGCGAGATCAACTACCAGGCCACCGAGGAAACCAACCAGGCCGGCGACGACCTGTATGCCGCTGCCCGCTGGTGGGTGATGGCGCTGCTGCTGGGCTCCATCGTCATCGGCGTGGCGCTGGCAGTGCTGATCGCGCGCTCCATCTCGCGTCCGCTGCAGTCGGCCGTGCAACTGGCGCAGTCCGTGGCCGCAGGCGATCTGAGCGCCAGCATCACCGTGCAAAGCCGCGACGAAGTGGGTCAGCTGCTGAAGGCGCTCAAGGACATGAACAACAGTCTGCAGCGCATCGTGGGCCAGGTGCGCCAGGGCACGGACTCGATCGCCTCGGCCAGCAGCCAGATTGCCAGCGGCAACCAGGATCTGTCCTCGCGCACCGAAGAGCAGGCCAGCTCGCTGGAGCAGACGGCGGCCTCGATGGAAGAGCTGACCGCCACCGTGCAGCAAAATGCCGGCAACGCCCAGCAGGCCAACCAGATGGCCTCTGCCGCATCGCAGGTGGCCGTTCGCGGCGGTGCCACTGTGGCCCAGGTCGTGCAGACCATGTCGGCCATCAATGAGTCCTCGCGCAAGATCGTGGACATCATCGGCGTGATCGACTCCATCGCCTTCCAGACCAATATTCTGGCGCTGAACGCGGCGGTGGAAGCGGCCCGTGCGGGCGACCAGGGCCGCGGCTTTGCCGTGGTGGCCTCCGAGGTGCGTACCCTGGCCCAGCGCTCGGCCGAGGCGGCCAAGCAGATCAAGCAGCTGATCGACGACTCGGTGAGCAAGGTGCAGGAAGGCAGCACGCAGGTCGACGAGGCCGGCAGGACCATGGACGAGATCGTGATGAGTGTGCGCCGCGTCACCGACATCATGGGCGAGATCTCGGTGGCCAGCCACCAGCAGACCTCGGGCATCGAGCAGGTCACCCAGGCCGTGACGCAGATGGATCAGATGACCCAGCAGAACGCCGCCCTGGTGGAGGAGGCTGCGGCCGCGACCGACGCACTGCGCGGCCAGGCCGCCGCGCTGGCGGAGACGGTGAGCTTCTTCAAGCTCGGCGCCCAGTCCGGCCAGCAAGCCGCACCGGCCCTGGCTCCAGCGACGTTCAAGCCCGCGCCTGCCAGGGCTGCGATCAAGGCTCCTGCCCCGCTCAAGGCCTCGTCGGCTGCACTCAAGCGCCCGGTGATGTCGGCGGCGAGCAAGCCGCCGGTTCTGAGCCCCGTGAAAAACGCAGCAGCGCCCCAGCCGCAAAAGGCCGCAACGGCAGACGATGGAGAGTGGGAGAGCTTCTAAGCCTGATAAGGGTGTGCGGTGCCGGGCCCGGTGCCGCTAGCTATGCTGCTATTGATTAAGAAGCTTCTATCGCATGGATTCATTGAATTTCAAGATGTTTTGTATCTGAAATCTTTTGATATAGGGCGGTATAAGCTTCTTTGTTGATAGCGAATAACAAATCTGCCATCGAAACAAAAACACCCCGCAGCCGTGGCTGACGGGGTGCTTTTGTTTCCGGGCAGCAGCGGCGCGATGCGCTACCGCTGCCTCGCATCAGCCGCCGCGCGTGATGGGCACTTCGGCGTTCTTGCCGTAGCTGCCGTATTTGCCCAGCTCCCACTTGGCAATCGCGTTGCGGTGCACCTCGTCGGGGCCGTCGGCGAAGCGCAGCGTGCGTGCTGCGGCATAGGCATAGGCCAGCGGGAAGTCGTCGCACATGCCGCCGCCGCCGTGGACCTGCATGGCCCAGTCTATGACCTGGCAGGCCATGCTGGGGGCGACGACCTTGATCATGGCGATCTCGGTCCTGGCCACCTTGTTGCCGGCCACGTCCATCAGCCAGGCGGCCTTGAGCGTGAGCAGGCGCGCCATGTCGATCTTGCAGCGTGCTTCGGCAATGCGTTCCTGTGTCACGGTCTGCTGGGCCACGCTCTTGCCGAAGGCCACGCGGCTGCTGGCGCGCTTGCACATCAGCTCCAGCGCACGCTCGGCCAGGCCGATCAGTCGCATGCAGTGGTGAATGCGGCCCGGGCCCAGGCGGCCCTGGGCGATCTCGAAGCCGCGCCCTTCGCCCAGCAAAATATTGCCGACGGGAACGCGCACGTTCTCGAAATACATCTCCATGTGGCCGTGGGGCGCATCGTCATAGCCCATCACGTTCAGCGGACGCTCGATGCGGATGCCCTTGGCATCCGCCGGGATGATGATCATGCTCTGCTGCGAATGCTTGGCCGCTTCGGGGTCGGTCTTGCCCATGGTGATGAAGACCTGGCAACGTGGATCGCCGGCACCCGAGATCCACCACTTGTGGCCGTTGATCACGTATTCGTCGCCCTGGCGCTCGATGCGCGTGCAGATATTGGTGGCGTCGGAGGAGGCGACTTCGGGCTCGGTCATGGCGAAGGCCGAGCGGATCTTGCCTTCCAGCAAGGGCTTGAGCCAGCGCTCCTTGAGTTCGGCACTGCCGTAGCGGGCAATGGTCTCCATATTGCCGGTGTCCGGCGCGGAGCAGTTGAAGACTTCGGAAGCCCATGGCACGCGGCCCATGATTTCGGCCAGCGGTGCGTATTCCTGGTTGGTCAGGCCCGCGCCGTGGTAGCCCGAGGCTTCGGCGCTGTCCACGGGCAGGAACAGGTTCCACAGGCCGGCGGCCTGGGCCTTGGGCTTGAGCTTTTCAATGGTTTGCAGCGGCGTCCAGCGTTTGCCGGCGGCCGTGTTGGCCTGCATCTCCTGGGCATATTCCTTTTCTGCCGGGTAGATGTGTTCGTCCATGAACTTGAGCAGGCGCTGCTGCAGGTCCTTGGTTTTGGGCGAGTAGTCGAAGTCCATGAGTGCTCCTTTTGTTGTGGGACGGTCTGATTGCGTGGTGGTGGATGAAAGTCAGGCGCGCTGAGCGAAGGACCAGGCCAGCTCGGCCATGGGGCGGGCGGTGTCGCCCGAGGCCTTGGCCTGGGCGCTGGAGGCCGTGCCGGCCTCGACACGTTTGGCAATGCCTTGCAGGATGGCCGCGATGCGGAACATGTTGTAGGCCAGGTAGAAGTTCCAGTCGCGCTGCAGCGTGGCCACATCGGCAATGCCGGTGCGCTGGCAGTAGCGCTGCATGTAATCGTGCTCGGCGGGGATGCCCAGGCCCGCGATGTCCAGGCCCGCAATGCCGCGGCCCAGCTCGGCCGGGATATGCCAGCTCATGCAGTGGTAGCTGAAATCGGCCAGCGGGTGGCCCAGCGTGGACAGCTCCCAGTCCAGCACGGCGATCACGCGCGGCTCGGTGGGGTGGAACATCAGGTTGTCCAGGCGGTAGTCGCCATGCACGATGGAGACGCGGCCCTCGTCGCGCGCGCTGGCCGGCATATGGGCGGGCAGCCACTCCATCAGCTTGTCCATCTCGGGGATGGGCTGGGTCACGGAGGCCACATACTGCTTGCTCCAGCGACCGATCTGGCGCTCGAAGTAGTTGCCGCTCTTGCCGTAGTCGGCCAGACCGCGCTCGGCAAACTTCACGCTGTGCAGGGCCGCGATCACGCGGTTCATCTCGTCGTAGATTTCGGCCCGCTCGGCGGGCGTCATGCCGGGCAGGGACTGATCCCAGAGCACGCGGCCTTCCATGAATTCCATGATGTAGAAGGCGCGGCCGATGACGGATTCGTCTTCGCACAGCGCATACATGTGCGGCACGGGCACATCGGTGCCGGCCAGGCCTTTCATCACGCGGTACTCGCGCTCGATCGCATGCGCAGAGGGCAGCAGCTTGGCCACGGGCCCGGGCTTGGCGCGCATCACATAGCTTTTGCCGGGTGTGATCAGCTTGTAGGTGGGGTTGGACTGGCCGCCCTTGAACATCTCCACCTGCAGCGGACCTTCAAAGCCCTGGACATGCTGGCTCATCCAGGCACCCATGGCATCGGTGTCAAAAGCATGCTGATCGGAAACCGCGCGGGTGCCGACGAAATGGTCATAAGTGCTCATGCTGTCTCAGTCCTGTGTTCGATTTGTGATGCGCAAGGCGCAGCCCGCCACGCCGCGCCGAAGGCGCAGCGAGCGAATGCGTGAAAGGGGAGAGTTGCCGCAGAACGCGGCGAAGAGAGAAACGAAGGTGAAAACTGGCGCGATCCCGGCCAGAGATGCCGAGCAAGAGCCGCCTCGCGGCGATGGCATCGTCCCCCTCCCGCAAGCGCAGCGAAGCGAGAGAGGGGGAAGCGGCAAAGCCGCTCAGGGGGTGAATCAGTGATCCGTGTCTGCAATACGCAGCAGCGTCACCCGGTCGCGCACGATGAGGCCACCTGGCTCGATGCGAATGACTTCCTCGCGTTCCATGGACTTGAGCTCCTGGTTGACGCGCTGACGCGAGGCGCCCAGCAGCTGCGCCAGCTCTTCCTGTGCCAGATGCAGGCCGATGCGGATCTCGTTGCTGTCCGACAGGCTCATCACGCCATAGCTGCGCGTCAGGTGCAGCAGTTGCTTGGCCAGGCGCGCGCGCAGAGGCAAGGTATTGAGATCTTCCACCAGACCGTAGAGCTGGCGCACACGGCGCGCATTGAGGCGCAGGATCGCCTCGGAAAACTCCACATGCTCGGCCAGAATGCGCCTGAAGTCTGCCTTGGTCAGGCACAGCAGCGTGGTCTCGCCATGTGCATAGGCGTCGTGCGTGCGCTTGTCGCCATCCAGAATCGCCACATCCCCGAACCAGATGCCCGGCTCCACATAGGTCAGCGTGATCTGCTTGCCCGTGATGGAGGTGGAGCTGACCCGCACCGCGCCACGCGCACAGGCAATCCACTCCTCGGGCGGTTCGCCGCGAGCGCAGATGAGCATGCCATCTTTGTATCGTTTGACGTAAGCGCATCGAAGAATGTCGTGCCGCAAAGAGGGCGAAAGGGATGAAAACCAGCGACCAGAGTTGATCGCCTCACGTTCTTCCATACTAAGAATTGGCTCGTCCATGTTCTGTCTTGTGCGTGACTGGTAACCGCCCCATTGTCGCGTGTGGGACCGGCCATGCCGAAGCTGATGGACTCAGGGTTGTCACCTGTGTGTCCGCTTTTACGGCGAAGAGGGCTTGCGCCAATCAAGAAAACCCAGCAGCCATGCGGCCTGCGCAGCGGCGCTCCAGAAAAGAAGCCCGCTGGCTGCGGGCATTTTTTCTGGTCATTTCCGGTGTTTTCTGTGCCAGTCAGGCCTGGCGCGGCGGGAGTTTTGAGTCTCTCAATGAAAATAGCCGCCGGTGCTTGTTCAAAGCGCCGGCGGCTATTGAATGGGAAGTCGACGCGCTTCGATACGCTCAGACTGCAGCCTGCATGCGCTGCAGCAGATGCCGGGCTGCTGCCTCTGGATCGGGGGCGTTGACCAGGGCGCGTACCACGGCCACCGAGCCCACGCCCGTGGCGCGTACGGCAGGGAACAGGTCTTCGGAAATACCGCCAATCGCCACCAGCGGGTACTGCTGCATCAGTCGCACATAGGCCGCCAGACGAGCCAGGCCTTGTGGGGCCGTCGCCATCTTCTTGAGCGTGGTCGGGAACACCGCTCCCAGGGCGATATAGCTGGGCTGGACGGCATGGGCGCGCACCATCTCGGCGTAGCCGTGGGTGGAAACGCCCAGGCGTGTGCCCGAGGTGCGGATGGTCTGCAGATCGCGCTGGCCGATCACGTCCAGATCTTCCTGACCCACATGGATGCCGTAGGCGCCTGCGTCCAGCGCGGCCTGCCAGTGGTCGTTGATGAACAGACGTGCATGCGTGCCCTTGACGGCTTCGACGGCCGCCTTGACTTCACGGGCCACGGCGGCCTGGTCGCCGGATTTGAAGCGCAGCTGCACCGTGGGCACGCCCGCACGGGCCATGCGGCCCACCCATTCGGCCGTGGGCAGCACGCCATACAGGCCCAGCTCGCGCGGGCAATGGGCAAAGGCCTGGGCCGGGTCGGCCTTGCCGAGACCGAAGTCGCGTGGGTCGTCTGGCCAGTGGGTGGCATCGAAACGATTGTTGCGTTCGCTCTGGCACTGCCAGGCCTGGGCCAGTGTCTGCGCATCCACGGCGATAAAGCCCAGCTGGCTGCAGGCCTCAAGCGCGGCCAGATAGGCGGGTTCCTGGCGCAGTGCGGGCGGCACGGGCTGTGGCGTCAGCTCGACCGAGTTGGCATCGTGGTGCAACTGGGCGCCAAAGTTGGCGCTGTGCTGGTGAACAATGGCTTGCGCCAATGCATTGATCTCTGCGGAGTCCATCACGGCGACCTTTATTCCTGATGCCAGAAGGGCGTGCCCAGTACAGGGGTGCTGGGCTGGGCGGCGTTTTGCTCGGCCATGGCTCCTGCGCGCCAAGCGGCGTGACCGGCATTGACGGCATCGGAGAACGCTCCGGCCATGGCCACGGGGTCTTCGGACAGGGCCACGGCGGTGTTCAGCAGCACGGCGTCATAGCCCCATTCCATCACGGTGCAGGCGTGGGAGGGGCGGCCCAGGCCGGCATCGACGATCAGCGGCACCTTCAGGCGCTCGCGCAGCATCTGCATGGCATAGGGATTGACGGGGCCGCGGCCGGTGCCGATGGGCGCAGCCCAGGGCATGACTGCCTGGCAGCCCACGTCGACGAGCTTTTGGCACAGCACCAGATCGTAGGTGGTGTAGGGCAGGACCTGGAAGCCGTCCTTGATGAGGATGGAGGCCGCTTCCACCAGATTGAGCGTGTCGGGCTGCAGCGTGTAGTCGTCACCGATCAGCTCCAGCTTGATCCAGGGGGTATCGAAGACTTCGCGCGCCATCTGGGCCGTGGTCACTGCTTCCTGGATGGTCATGCAGCCTGCCGTGTTGGGCAGTACGGGCACGTTGAGCTTGCGCAGCAGCTCCCAGAAGCTGGCACCGGTTTCGGCGGCATTGCTGCCCTGGCGGCGCAGCGAGGCCGTGACCATGGCGGGCCTGGAGCGCTCCACAGCGGCTTCGAGAATCGCCGGCGAGGGGTAGCGCGAGGTGCCCAGCAGCAAGCGGCTTTCAAAACGCTGGCCGTAGAGAACCAGGGCGTCGTCGGTGGTTTTGGTATTCATGATTTATCTATATCTCTTGTCTTTGTGCCGCAATGCGTGTGGAGCCCAATGAACCTCAAACAGGCATGTGCCAAGTCAGTGACACCCAGCAAGAGCCGCCTCGCAGCGCAGGTGTCGTCCCCCCTTGGGGGGAAGGCGCGAAGCGACTCAGGGGGATTCATTTCCTAGCCACCGGTCACCGGAGAGATGACTTCCATCCTGTCGCCCTCATTGAGCGCATGGTCGGCGTACTGCGTCTTGGGCACGAACACCGTGTTGACCGCCACGGCAAACGGGGGCTTGGCCTGCATCTGCGCCAGCGCATCGGCCACGGTGGCATGGGCTGGCAGCTCGGTGGCTTGCTGGTTGAGAGTGATCTTCATGGCATGGAAACGGAAAATAAAGCGGGTGCTAAGTTAAACCTCTGCACGACGGTGCTTGCGTGCGCCAGGGGTGCAAGTGCTGTGCGCCAAAGTTCAGGCTCGCAGTTCAGCCACGATGCACGGCGACATCGAACTCGCGCGCCAGTGGCGAGTCGTTGTGGTCCAGCAGCTCCAGCACCACGTCCAGCATGGCGGGCGAGATCATGAAGCCGTGACGGTAGAGGCCGTTGACTTCCATGACGCGCGGAGTCAGCAGACGCACGGCGGGCAGATTATCGGGCAGGGTAGGGCGGCACTGGGTGGCAATCTCCACAATCCGGCCTTCGGCAAAGCCGGAGTGCACGGTATAGGCCGCGCTCAGCAGCTCCAGCGTGGAGCGCACGCTGGCCGGCGACATATCGTCGGACTCGATCTCGGTCGCGCCGATCACGAACAGATGGTCTTCCTTGGGCGCGATATAGATGGGGTAGCGCGGATGGATCAGACGTGTAGGGCGCTGCAGCGTGACTTCGGGCGCATGGATGCGCACCACTTCCCCGCGAATGCCGCGCAGCTGCTTCCATTGGGTGCGAGCACCAAGGCCCCGGCAGTCGAACACGAAGTCGGGCTGGCCGGCCTCGCCGGGGCGGAAGTCGCCCACCTCGCGCGGGCTCTCCCAGTGCAGCTGCACGCCCAGGGCGCTGAGCTTGTCAACCAGTGCCGTCAGCAGCTGGCGGTTGTCCAGCTGGCCTTCGCCGGGCAGATAGACGGCCTGGTTAAAGCGTCCCTGCAGCGCGGGCTCGCAGTCCTGCAGTGCCGCGCCGGTCTTTTCCTGCATGGCCGGCAGGCTGGGGTTGATGCGCCGGTTTTTCTCCAGCAGACCGAAAAAGCGTGCCGCATCGCCCTGATCCTGGCGGTGCCAGAGAATCAGCGTTCCGTTCTGCTGCAGGAACACATGCTGCTCGAGCTGAGCTATGAGGTCGGGCCAGCGCTTGAGTCCATGCTGGCCCATGCGCACCACGCCGGGCTCGGTAATGGCCGACTCGGCCAGCGGCGCCAGCATGGCAGCCGCCACGCGCGCCGCAGCGCCATCGCCTTGCGGGCCATGGGCGTCATAGAGGTCGATGGCGTGACCGCGCTGGGCCAGGGCCAGCGACAGCAGACGGCCCATGAGGCCGCCGCCGAGAATTGCGATCTTTGAAGAGGCTTGTAGCAATGACATGTGCAAATCGTTTTCCATCCGGACACAGGAACAGGGCCATGTGCAGGACAAAACGCGGCATGCCTTGCGGCTTGTGAAACTCCCCACGCCAGCATGACCTGGATCGGGTGCAGGGGGCACAGGGCACGGATGGTGCTCTGGTGCGCAGCCGGCAGCTGGCGCAGCCCCAGGGTGTTTCTCAGTCCGCACAGGCTGCTTGCCTGCGGGACACCCCTGTTTCGTCCGTTGGACATTACAGCACAACCGCAAACAGCACGCATTGACCATGCGCATGGGCGATAATTTTTGCCATGACAGTGATTGCTTCTTCCTCCATCTCCGGCGCCGCAAAAAAGCGCTATGCACGCGTGCTCTCCATCGCCGGCTCGGACAGCGGCGGTGGCGCCGGCATCCAGGCCGACCTCAAGACCTGTGCGGCCCTGGGCTGCTACGGCATGACGGCGATCACGGCCATCACCGTGCAGAACACGCTCGGCGTGACGGGCATTCATGGCATTCCGCTGGATACCGTGCGCGGCCAGATCGATGCCGTTGTGCAAGACATAGGCGTCGATGCCGTCAAGATCGGCATGCTGGCAACCCCCGATGTGGTGAGCGTGGTGGCGGATGCGATCCGTCGCCACCGGATCAGGAACGTGGTGCTGGACCCCGTGATGGTGGCCACCAGCGGCGACCGCCTGATCGTTCCCGAGACGGCCCAGGCGCTGGTCAAGGAGCTGTTCCCGCTGGCGACGGTGATTACCCCCAATCTGGATGAAGCAGCTTTGCTGCTGGGTCGCAGCATCGACGGCATTGCAGCGCTGGATGCGGCCGTGGCCGATCTGCTGGCCATGGGCGCGCCTGCGGTGCTGCTCAAGGGCGGGCATCTGAGCGGCGATCTGGTCATGGATGTGCTGGGCCGGCAAGGTCAGCAGGCCAGCGACTATCTGCGTCTGCAGTCGCAGCGCATCGTCACCCATAACGGCCATGGCACGGGCTGCACGCTTTCGTCGGCGATTGCCTCCTTCCTGGCCCAGGGGCTGGCGCTGGAAGCCGCAGTGACCGAGGCGCGGCGCTATATCCTGGGTGCCATCGAGGCGGGAGCCGAGGTCTACACCGGCCAGGGCCACGGCCCCCTCAACCACGGCTATGCGCCACGCGCGCAGCTGATCGTCGAAGGCTGATTGCCGACACTCGCAAAAAAGGCCTGCAGCTGCAGGCCTTTGCCTTTTGGGGCGCCTGTTGCCGGGCTTACCAGCCCCAGACCAGATTCTTGGCTACCCAGCCGCTCTGGCCGTTGCTGCGCTGGACCTGGGCCCAGCTACCTTGCTTTTTCAGCGTCTGCAACACTTCATTTTGTTCCAGCTTGCCTACCCGGCTGTGCTTCTGGCCGGGGCCGGAGCGCAGATTGGCCGTGCGTGCCGTCACCACCATATGCGGGCTCTTGCTGGTCAGCGGGGCATGGACCCAGCCCAGCGTGGACTCATAGTCCTTCACACGCAGCCACTGGCCTTTGCGCTGGGTGACCTGCACCGGGTAGCCCTTGCTCAGTTCCCAGAGGGTGGCGGAGCGGGTGTTGGGCTGCTCGCGCACATTCACGGTCTTGCCCTTGATGCTGACGAATTCCTGGGCTTGTGCGAGGGCCGGCAGCAGGCCGGCGGTGAGCGCACCCAGCGCGATCAGACTTGAAGTGGCGGCGGTGCGGATCCAGCGGTTGCAAGACACGGGGCAGATTCTCCTTTTATCGATTGAAAACATGCTGTAACCCTCATCGGACTTGCGTGGTTAGCTATAGTTCCTGTAGAAAGCTGACAGGGGCTGAACACCCAGCCAGCCATCAAGGAATGCCATGAACCAGCCAGTCCGCGCCCGTGGGAGCGCCTCGTTGACTACCCGATTGACGATTGCATTGACGGCTTCGGCCGCAGCGACGCTGCTCACGGCCTGCCAGAGCGGCACGTCGGCGAATGCTGCCGCTGCAACACCTGCCGCTGCTGCGGCGGCAAAGGCCGGGGACCCGCAGATGCTAGGCCAGCAATTGCTGGCCGCTGCCGCGCAGGGCGATGCCGTGGCGGTGCGCAATCTGCTGGCCGGCAACGCGCCTGTCGACGTGCAGGACGCCCGGGGCAACACCCCGTTGCTGCTGGCCACGGCGGCCAACCATATCGAGGTGGCACGCTCGCTGCTGATGCATGGTGCCAGCCCTAATATCAAGAACCAGATGCAGGACAGCGCCTATCTGCTGGCCGGCGCGCAGGGTCGGCTGGAGATTGTGCGCATGACGATTTCCTATGGCGCCGATCTCAAGAGCACCAACCGCTATGGCGGCACGGCCCTGATTCCGGCCTGCGAGCGTGGCCATCTGGAAACAGCCCAGGCGCTGATCACGGCAGGTGTGGATGTGAACCATGTCAACCGGCTGGGCTGGACCTGTCTGATGGAAGCCGTGGTGCTCAGCGATGGCGGGCCTCGCCATCAGGCCATCATCCAGGCCTTGATCGATGCCAAGGCCGATCTGAATCTGCCCGACAAGGATGGGGTGACGGCCCTGGCCCATGCACGCCAGCGCGGGCAGCAGGCCGTGGTGCAGCTGCTGCAGGCGGCGGGCGCCAGGTAGAAGATAAGAAACAAGGCTGAAACGCCCTGTTTTAGGGCGCTGGTTGCTATTGAATTTGTTTTTGCTCAGACGGCAACGGAGCGCGGATGCAACTGGCGTGTAGCGACTGCCACCACAAAGGTCAGCGCCAGCGTGGGCAGGGCCGAGCCCAGGGCCGTACTGACATAGGGCAGCAGGTGATAGAAGGCAATGCCCAGCACCCAGATGGCTACGGCATCCCAGCGCACGGCGGGCGCTTTTTGCATCAGCTCCACGGCATCCGTGCCAAAGGCCAGGCGGCCCAGCATCACGCCGAACAGTGGCACAAAGCAGGAGCTGAGCAACAGCAGAAACGGCTCCAGGCTGTGCATGGGCAGCACCATGGCCAGCGCGGTACACAGGGATGCGATCAGCAGGCCCCAGCGGCGAATACTCCAGCCCGGTTGCAGGCTGTGGGCCGACATGGCGCCAGAGTAGGCATCGCCATAGGCGTTGTCCACCTCGTCGATCAGAATCAGCGACAGGGCAATCAGCCCGCCCTGGGCCAGTAGCAGGGCCGTGACCAGGTCTTCGCTGGGCAGGGTCAGGGCCACCAGCACGCCCAGGGAATAGCACCAGATATTGGCCAGGGCAAAGCCGGTCCAGGCTCCCGTCAGCGCGGATTTGCCGCTTTTGCCGTGGCGCGCATAGTCGGCCACCAGCGGCAGCCAGCTGATGGGCATGGCGATCACCAGATCAACGGCGCCCAGCATGCTCATGCCGCCTGCACCCTCGCGGGCCAGCAGGGGCCCGAGGCCGGTGGCGCCGGCCATTTTCAGGAATTGCCAGCTCAGCCACAGCAACGAGGCAATCACCAGCGGCAAGGCCACGCGCGAGATGATGCGGCGCACCAGGGTGGTCATGGAGCTGCTCATCAGCAGCAGGATCACGCTGCCCCAGAGCAGCGTGGCGAGCCAGGGCCAGTAGGGGGCGCCCATGATGCCGCTTTGCTTGCCCAGCGCCACGGTGGCGTCGCGCATCACCACCAGCTCGAAACTGCCCCAGCCCAGCAGCTGGATGATGTTGAGCACGATAGGTAGTCGTGCGAAGCGGCGGCCGTAGACGCTGTGCATCAGCCCGGCGCTGGACAGGCCGCTGTCGCAGCCCAGCTTGCCCACCCAGCCCAGCAGGCCTGCGCCGATCAGGGAACCGATGCCGATCGCGATCAGCGCATGCAGCGGGCTGAGCGCTGGCAGCAGATAGGCGCCCATCTGCATGACCAGCAGGCCCACGCCCAGACTGAACCACAGCGAGGCATGGTCGCGCCAGGCAAAGACGCGCTCCTGCGCCGTCACCGGGGCCAGGGCCCGATTGGCCGATGTGGAAGAAGATGAATTCATGAATGCTCCGCCAGAAAAACGAAGCAGGGGCCGCATGGTTTGCGCGGCAGGCCATGAAAGACATGGCCAGTCGCGGTCTGACACCTTGGACAGCTTCCCTGCGCGAGGATGATCTCGGGCAAGCGGTCGTCAAGAACCGCTTGCGCAATCAGGTTCAAAGGGACTCTCTCAGCCCTGACCGGTCATGGTCAGGACACCCCCAGCATTGCTGCCTGCCTTGGGCTGCAGCGAGCGCGATTGTGCCAGACATGCCGGGCCGGAGCAGGACTGCGATGCCAAGCGTTATTGACAATGGTGTTGCAAATGCTTGCAAATTAGAGAGCCTGTCTTGACCCCGTTGCGTCTGCTGCTGCGTTTCAGCCTCCGACAAGTTTGTTTCAGCCGCCGTGGCTGTATCTTGAGGAGGCCTTGTCCATGTTGTCTGTCCGTATCGAACCCCCGGTTCCTGGTTTCTTGCTGTCGCGCGGCCGCCTGCTGCGCGCTTCGCTGCTCTGCGCTGCCGTAATGGCGGTCGCCGCGCCGGCTTCGGCCTGGACGCGCGGCAACCCAAAGCTGGCCCAGATCAGCATCGTTGAACGTGCCACGGGGCGGGTACTGCCCCAGTACAGTCACGAGGGCGAGCTGTGGGTAGTGGGTCGCCCCGGTGCCAACTATGCGGTGCGCATCCGCAATCTCGAGAGCCGCCGCATCATGGGCGTCATCAGCGTCGACGGGGTCAATGCCATCAACGGCCGCACGGCGAGCTCCCGCGCCGAAGGCGGCTATGTGCTGGATGCGGGCGATAGCTATGACGTGCGGGGCTGGCGCAAGAGCAATGACAACGTGGCCGCGTTCTATTTCTCCGAAAGCGATATGTCCTATGCCGCCAGGACCGGCAGGCCGCAGGAAGTCGGTGTGATCGGAGTTGCGCTGTACCGCGAAAAGCTGCCCGAGCCTGCCGCCTACCAGGGGCCGCTCTATGAGCCGCAAGCGCAGGCCAGTGCCTCGGCGGCTGAGTCTGCGGCGGCGGATGTCGCCGTGCCAAAGGCCGCCAGCAAGAGCAGCAGCGCCGAGCGCCGGGCACCACAGCCTTCGCCGGCCCCTTCGCTGGGCACGGGCCATGGCGCGGTTGAGCGCTCGCAAGTCACCCAGGTGGAGTTCGAGGCCGACACCGAGCAGCCCCGGCAGATGGTGCGTATCCGCTACGACAGCTATGCTAATCTGGTCGCCAGAGGCGTGATCCGCGAACCCCGTCCACGGCCATCGCAGCCGCGGGTGCCCAATCCTTTTCCTGGCGACAATGGCTTTGTCCCGGACCCGCCGCGCAACTGAACAAGGTGGGCTGTGGAATTTGCATAATCGCGGGCATGCTCGCACCGCAGCCTGCACCAGACACACCCGCCGACGAAGCCCTGATGCGCAGCTATGCCGCAGGGCAGGCTGCGGCGTTCGAGACGCTGTATGCCCGGCACAGCCTGCGGATGTGGCGCTATTTCTATCGCAACACGGGTGATTCGGCGCTGGCCGACGATCTGGCGCAGGACCTCTGGTTTGCCGTGGTGGACAGCGCCTCCCGCTATGAGGTGCGCAGCAAGTTCACGACCTGGCTGTTCACCATGGCACACAACCGCCTGGTCGATCACTGGCGCAGGCAAAGGCCGGGCATCAGCCTGTCGGCAGACACGCAAGAGTCCCTGCGGCTGGCCGAAAGCCTGTTTGCGGCATCGGGCTTCGAGCCCGAGCAGCAGCTCGATCGCCAACTCATGGCCCAGGCCATTCTGGCGGCACTGGCGCGACTTCCTGGTGAGCAGCGTGAGTGCTTTCTGCTGCAGGTCGAGGCTGATCTGACGCTGGCCGAAATTGCCCAGGCCACCGGAGTTGCCGAGGAAACAGCCAAAAGCCGCTTGCGCTATGCGCGTGCCAAACTGCGCGCTGCGCTGGAGGAGCTGGCATGAATATGCACCCCGAAACCCCGCCCGGCAACGGCAAGCCCGATGTGCTGCGCGAGCTCTACCACGAGGCCGTGGCAGAAGACCGTGGCCCCAGTACGCAAAGCAGCGCCGCCATTCTCGAGCGTGCACGCCAGCGTGTGGCAGGTGTGGGACAACAGCCCCCGGAGCTTGCGGACAAACCTGCGGCCAACGACCGCTACTGGCTGCGGCATGCGCTGGGCGGGCTGGCGGCCGTCGGACTGGTGGGCTGGCTGATGCTGCAGCATGGCGCCTGGTGGAGCGGGCCGGACGCCGTACCGGGTTCCAGCTCCGAAGTCGCGGCCGAGCCTGCCCAATCTGCGGATATAGACCCGGCTGCACAGGCGTCTGCACCGGCGCCTGCAATCGCTTCTACTCCGGCTGCCGCGGATGGCAGCGCAGCCGGTTCGGCTTCGCCGGCCGAGAGATCCAGGCAGAGCCGGGCTCCAGCCAAGGCACAGCAGGCGCCGCCTAGCCCGGATGGGCAGGCGTCGGCCCCCGCACCGCAGCCCGAGGCTGCGCCGGCTTCCGGCGCAAGCACTGCTAAAGACATGGCGCGCTCGGCCAGACCGGCTCCCCGGGCTTCTGCGCCGCAGCGTGATGCTGCTTCGCCAGCGGATGCCGCGGCGGCGCAAAGCTCGCTATCCGGCGCGCCGTTGCCGCTATGCCCCTTGCAGACCGAGAAAGAAGTTCTTGAGCAAGCCGCCAAAGAGGCCGAGGGCACAGTCTCCGGCGCGCCGGCAAAGCCTTTGCATTGCCGTCCGCGAAAGCCTGAGCAATTGCCGCCAGCCAAGTCCGAGTCTGATCAGGGTGCTGCGGAAGATGTAGCAAAACCGCAGCGCTGAGACAAAAAAAGCCCGCTTGACGCGGGCTTGGGTGATGGTCTGGCCAGTCCTTTTCAGGTCTGGCGTAAGAGCATGTTACTGGATTTTTGCGCTTTTGCGCAGCTGATCCTGGAATTGCTGCAGCTTTTGCTGTTGCAGCTGCTGTGTGATCTGGGGCTTGACGTCCTCGAACTTGGGCATTTCGGCCTGGCGCTCGTCATCCATGCGGATGATGTGCCAGCCAAACTGGCTCTTGACGGGCGCGTCGGTCATCTCGCCCTTCTTGAGCTTGATCAGTGCCTCGGTGAACTCGGGCACGTAGTTGTTGGGGTTGGCCCAGTCCAGGTCGCCGCCGCGGGCACCCGATCCGGGGTCCTTGGATTCCTTCTTGGCGATGTCTTCGAACTTCTTGCCGGCCTTCACTTCGGCGATGATGGCCTTGGCGCGGTCTTCGGATTCCACCAGGATGTGGCTGGCCTTGTATTCCTTGCCGCCATTGGCCTCGACGAACTTGTCGTATTCGGCCTTGGCTTCGGCGTCGGTCACGGGGTTCTTCTTCTGGAAGTCTTCGAACAGCGCACGGATCAGCACGGTCTGGCGGGCCATGTCCATCTGCTGCTTGTAGGCCTCGGAAGCTGCCAGGCCGCGGCGGTTGGCTTCCTGCATAAAGACTTCACGTGCGATGACCTCGTCCTTGATCATCTTGTCCATCTCGGGAGCCACGGGCTGGCCGCTGGCTTCGATCTGGGCCTTCAGGGCGTTGACGCGGGCCATGGGCACGGCCTTGCCATTGACGATGGCCACATTCTGGGCCGAGGCGGACAGGGCGGCAAAGCCCAGAACTGTGGCGCCCACGATGCGGGCCAGTTGCTTTTGTTTCATGCTCATTCGAGTTGAGATCGAGAAAAGTGAATGAAGTTCAGTCCATACACAACAGGCTCCCGTCAAGGAGCCTGTGGTCAGAACCGTGGGTTCTCAAAGTACTTCAATGGCGATGGCATGAGCACCCTGGTCAATGAAGTCTTGCAGTGCATCATACACAAGGCGATGGCGTGCCACGCGGCTTTTGCCATCAAAGGCGGCGCAGGCGATGCGCACGCGAAAATGCGTGCCCACGCCGCTGTCATTGGCACCGACATGGCCAGCATGCTGGTAGCTCTCGTCGATGACTTCGAGCTGGCTCGGGGCCAGACGCTCGCGCAGGGCGGCCTCCATGGCCTGGGCGCTGAGGATCACGCTCATGGCTGCTTGTCCTTGGCTTCGGCGGTGCCGGGTGCGCCGTCCTGGGGCAGGTAGCGGCTCATGTAGATGGCTTGCGCAATCACGAACACTACCATCAGCCCCATGCCGCCAAACAGCTTGAAGTTGACCCAGGTGTCGGTGTCGAAGTTGTAGGCCACCCAGATGTTGAGCGCGCCCATGGCCGCGAAGAACGCGGTCCAGGCCCAGTTGAGCTTGAGCCAGATGGCATCGGGCAGCTGCAACTGGGCACCCATGACGGAGCGCAGCAGGTTCTTCTTGAACACCAACTGGCCGATCAGCAGCGCACCGCCCATGAGCCAGTACAGCACCGTGGGCTTCCATTTGATGAAGTTGTCGTCATGGGCCAGCAAAGTGGCGCCGCCGAACAGCACGATGACGCCGAGGCTCATCCATTGCATGGGTTCGATCTTGCCGGTTTTGAAGCGCAGATAGGCGATCTGCGCCACGGTGGCGACTATGGCCACGGCCGTGGCGGTGTAGATGCCCCAGACCTTGAAGGCCACGAAAAACAGGATGATGGGGAAGAAATCAATCAGCAGCTTCATGCGCGAAATGGTAGTCGTTCTGAAAATTCAGACTGCGCAGCACCGGCAAGGTTCCCGGTGCTGCGAGCAAAGTCGCATCATGCACCAAAGCCCGGGCCGTACCGCCAGCAAAGCCTTGTGAGCCGGACGGATTCAGCTATCAAAGCTGATAGCCAGGGCCTGCGCAGCGCGCCCGTACCGGAATGGCTGCGGCCTTGCTGCTCAAGCCTTGTCAGCTCTTATTTTTGGGGCTCGTCCTGGAAATCCAGCGAGGCTGAATTCATGCAGTAGCGCAGTCCGGTGTCGGTGGGACCGTCGGGAAAGACATGGCCCAGATGGGCGCCGCAGTTGCTGCACACCGTCTCGGTGCGCACCATGCCGTGGCTGCGGTCCACGATATTGGTGATGGCGCCGGGCACGGCCTGGTCAAAGCTGGGCCAGCCGCAGCCCGCATCGAACTTGGTATGCGAGTCGAACAGCTTGTTGCCGCAGCAGACGCAGTGGTAGCTGCCGTCGGCCCAGAACTGCTCGTATTTTCCGGTGAAGGGGCGCTCGGTGGCCGCATGGCGCGTGACCTGGAAGGCCGCAGCTTCAGCCCCCTTGTCCTGCAGCAGGGCTTGCCATTCTTGGTCGGATTTCTGGATGGGAAAGCTCATGATGAACAGCTGATTTCAATCGAGGAAGCCCAGTCGGGCGGGAAGCCGGCCCAGTCAGCGTGGTCCGGATGCGAGTCATAAGGCGCTTGCAGCACGGCCAGCATCTGCTGCACCGGCGCGAAGTCACCGTCCCGGGCGGCGCGGATTACGGTTTCGCCCAGATGGTTGCGCAGCACGAAGCGCGGATTGGATTCTTGCATCAAAGCCATGGCCTGCACGCTATCTACTTGCGCCAGCTGCTCTGAATAAGTGAGCGACCAGGCGTCGAAGCTGGCCCGGTCAAGAATGATGTCACGCAGCGGCTCGAAGTCGATCGGCCTTGCCTGCCCCTGTGCGACGGCATCGGTCAGGCGACTGAAGAAGATGGTGTAGTCCACCTTGTTGTCGGCCAGGATCTGCAGCAGCGGGTTGACCAGCAGTGCAAAGCGGCCTTCGGTGGCCGGCGTGCCGGCCTCGTTCTCGGGCAGGCCCAGCTTGGCCAGCATCTGGCGCGCATAGGCGGCGGGAAAGACGGTCTTGTACGACTCCAGCGCCGCAATCGTCAGCTCTTCGTCGCCGATCAGCGGCAGCAGGGCCTGGCCCAGGCAATAGATATTCCAGTAGGCCACCTGGGGCTGGCGGTTGAAGGCATAGCGGCCCTGGCTGTCGCTGTGATTGCAGATATGGCCGGGGTCGAAGGCGTCGAGAAACTGGAAGGGGCCGTAATCGATGGTCAGGCCCAGAATGCTCATATTGTCGGTATTCATCACGCCGTGGCAAAAGCCCACGCCCTGCCACAGGGCCAGCAATCGGGCCGTGCGCTCGCTCACGGCCTGCAGCAAATTGGCGTAGTGGTTGCCGTTCAGCGTGGTGGCTGTGCGGCACTCGGGATAGTGCTGGTCTATGACCAGATCGGCCAGGGCGCGCAGCTCGGGCTGCATATCGCGTGCGGCGAAGTGCTCGAAATGGCCGAAGCGGATGAAGCTCTCGGCCACACGCGTCACGACGGCGGCGGTTTCCATGGTCTCGCGCGCCACGGGCAGGGGCGAGCCCGTCAGCGCCAGCGCACGCGTGGTGGGAATGCCCAGGGCCGCCATGGCTTCGCTGCAGAGAAACTCTCGAATCGACGAGCGCAGCACGGCCCGGCCGTCGCCCATGCGCGAATAGGGCGTGCGGCCTGCTCCCTTGAGCTGGATTTCAAAGCCCTGCTCGGTTTCGCCCAGCAGGATGGCGCGGCCGTCGCCGAGCTGGCCGGCCCAGACGCCGAACTGGTGACCGCTATAGACCGTGGCCAGCGGCCTGCTGCCGCCGTTACCTTGGTCGGAGACGGCATTGCCGCTGAGGACTTGCAGCGCTTCGGAGCTGTGCAGCCATTCGGGGTTCAGATCCATCCAGCGGGCCGTGCTGGTGCTGGTGGCAATCCAGTGCGGCTCGGGGACGGGCGTGGGTTGCAGATAGGTGAAAAAAGCCGGGCCCAGGGCTTCGAAGCGGCCGGGCTTGCGCCATTGCGGGGCAGGGGATTCGCTCATGCAGGCATTGTGCTTGAGCGGCATCAAGGACAGGGCTTGCAGGGTTGTTGAGCCGGTTGACGCTGGAGATCGTCCTAGGTTTTTCCCTGAGTGCTTGTCTATCGTTCAGAGGGAGGATGCAGACAAACGTCGCCACGGTTACGCATTGGTGACAGTCCTCAGATGACGGCAGGGAAGCCCGCGCTAGGATGCTTGCCGATCATCACAACGCTATCCAGGAGACTGCCAATGTTGGGTCTGATGCAAAGCCAGCCGCTGTTGATTTCTTCCCTGATCGAGTTTGCCGCGCGCAACCATGCCGACGGGGAGATCGTCTCCCGCCGTGTGGAGGGCGATATCCACTGCTATACCTACAAGGATCTGGCTGCGCGCTCGCGTCAGCTGGCCAACAAGCTCGATGCCATCGGCCTGGCCCAGGGCGACAGAGTGGCCAGCCTGGCCTGGAATGGCTATCGCCACATGGAGATGTATTTCGGCGTCAGCGGCTCGGGCCGGGTGCTGCACACCGTCAACCCGCGCCTGCATCCGGAGCAGATTGCCTGGATCGTCAACCACGCCGAAGACAAGGTGCTGTGCTTTGACCTGACCTTTTTGCCCATCATCCAGGCGGTGCATGCCAAATGCCCGCAGGTGCAGCAATGGGTGGTGCTCTGCGATGCGGACCGCCTGCCGGCAGACAGCGGCATTCCCGGCCTCATCAGCTACGAGAGCTGGATTGCAGGCCAGTCCGATCAATACCGCTGGCCGCAGTTCGACGAAAACACCGCATCCAGCATGTGCTACACCAGCGGCACCACGGGCAATCCCAAGGCCGTGCTCTACAGCCACCGCTCCAGCACCTTGCACGCCTATGCTGCCGCGCTGCCGGACGTGATGTGCCTGTCGGCCCGTGATTCGGTGCTGCCCGTGGTTCCCATGTTTCACGTCAATGCCTGGGGCCTGCCCTATTCGGCGGCGCTCACGGGCTGCAAGATGGTCTTCCCGGGCCCGGCGCTCGATGGCAAGTCGGTGTATGAACTCATCGAGTCGGAAGGCGTGACCTTTGCTGCCGGCGTGCCCACCGTCTGGCAGATGCTGCTTGGCTACATGAAGCCGGGCGGCCTGCGTTTTTCCAAGCTCAATCGCACGGTGATCGGCGGCTCTGCCTGCCCGCCAGCCATGATCACGGCCTTCCAGGACGATTACGGCGTGGAGGTTCTGCACGCCTGGGGCATGACGGAGATGAGCCCCCTGGGCACGCTGTGCACGCTCAAGAACAAGCATCTGGACCTGCCCAAGGACGAGCAGATGAAGATCCGGCAGAAGCAGGGGCGCGCGATCTATGGCGTGGAGATGAAGATCGTCAACGACGCCGGCGACGAGCAGCCCTGGGATGGCAAGAGCTATGGCGACCTGCTGGTGCGCGGCCCCTGGATCATCGACAGCTACTACAAAGGCAGCGGCAATCCCCTGGTGCGCGGTGCTGACGGCTATGGCTGGTTCCCGACGGGGGATGTGGCGACGATCGACCCCGATGGCTATATGCAGATCACCGACCGCAGCAAGGACGTGATCAAGTCCGGCGGCGAGTGGATCAGCTCCATCGATATAGAGAACATTGCCATGGCCAACCCGGCCGTGGCCATGGCAGCCTGCATAGGCATGCCGCATCCCAAGTGGGACGAGCGCCCCATCGTGGCCGTGGTCAAGAAGCCCGGCGCGGAAATCACGCGCGAGGAGCTGCTGAAGTTCTACGAGGGCAAGACGGCCAAGTGGCAGATTCCCGATGATGTGGTGTTTGTGGAAGCGATTCCGATTGGCGCCACGGGCAAGATGCTCAAGACCCGTTTGCGCGAGGAGCTCAAGGACTACAAGCTGCCCACGGCCGCCTGAGCGGTCTCAGGCCCGGCCCGGCTTGGCGCGACCGGAGCAAAGCCATCATCGTGGGATGATGGCTTTTTTTGTCTGGGCCCCATTTGTCCGGGCCTCTTCCGGCGCCATTGTTCGACATCCATTCCTTCTGCTCCCGGTGGCCTTATGGGGCTCGACCTTGCCGGGGCCGCTCGCTTGATGGTGGTGCTGGAGTCACTTGGGCCTGAGGGAACGCGCGGCCCGCTCGACTATCTGTGTGTGGCACTGATGGCCGGGGCACGCTTTGATCAGCTGCCCGGTGTGAGGTGGCGCTGCTGGCCGGGGTCAAGGCTGGCAGGCTGAGCTTCGAGCCGTTGCTGCAGGAGATAGGCCTGCATCTGGAGGATAGGGAATAGCCCGAGCCCCAGGTGCTGGGCAGCTTGGACGGCCTGCGGCTAACGGAAAGCCGGTTGCCGCTTCAGGCTTTTGAAATCAAAGCTGTCTCTGGCCCTTTGTGGGTGGGGGATGCCAGCTATGGTTTTGGAAGTTATGGCCTGAGGTAAACCCTGCAGTCGCCAATGTGATATGCGCTAGGGCAACCCCCAGGCCGCAGGCGCAGGCTTGCCCTTTAGTCTGGGCGTCGCTCATAAACACCAACGGAGACGCTCTATGAAGTTTGCAATCAAGGCTTTGACAGCATCGGTGATCCTGGCGTGCGCGGGGAGCGCGATGGCCCAGAAGGGAGAGACCGTCAAGGTCGCCTGGATTGACCCGCTCTCGGGCCTGATGGCAGCGCTGGGTTCCAACCAGCTCAAAAGCCTGCAGTACGTGGCAGAGGAACTCAACAAGGGCAATGCTTCGGGGGTGAAGTTCGAGATCATCGGCATCGACAACAAGCTCAGCCCGCAGGAGACCACGGCCGCGCTGCGTTCGGCCATGGATCAGGGCGTGCGCTATGTGTTCCAGGGCAATGGCTCGGGACCGGCGCTGGCCATCATGGATGCGCTGGAAAAGCACAATGCGCGCAACAAGGGCAAGGAGGTCGTGTTCCTCAACTATGCGGCTGTGGACCCCGATCTGACCAACAGCAAATGCAGCTACTGGCATTTCCGTCTCGATGCCGATACCTCCATGAAGATGGAGGCCTTGACCACGTACATGAAGGACGTACCCGAGATCAAGAAGGTCTATCTGATCAACCAGAACTACTCGCATGGCCAGCAGGTGTCCAAGTACGCCAAGGAGATGCTCAAGCGCAAGCGCCCCGATGTGGAAGTCGTGGGTGACGACTTCTCGCCGCTGGCCCAGGTGCGCGACTTCGCGCCCTATGTGGCCAAGATCAAGCAGTCGGGCGCAGACACGGTGATCACGGGCAACTGGGGCTCGGACCTGGCACTGCTGATCAAGGCTGCCAACGACGCGGGCCTGAACAACGTCAAGTTCTACACCTATTACGCCATTGCCACGGGAGCTCCCACGGCCATGGGTGCGGCAGCGGCCGGCAAGGTCTATATGGTGGGCTACGGCCACCTGAACATGCCCGGTGCCATGGACAAGATCGTCAAGGGCTTCAAGGCCAAGGTCAACGAGGATATGTACACCGGCACCGTGTACACGGGGCTGAACATGCTCGATCAGGCTTTTGCCAAGGCCAAGACCACCGATCCCGTCAAGGTCGCGGCGACCATGGAGGGCATGAAGTTCCAGAACTACAACGGCGAAGTCGAGATGCGCAAGAGCGACCACCAGCTGCAGCAGGGCCTGTACATCGCGCGCTGGGAAAAGGCCGGCGGCAAATACCCCATGGACTCCGAGAACACGGGCTATACCTTTGCTCCCGTGAAGTACTTCGAGCCCTATGTGGCCAGCACTCCCACCAGCTGCCAGATGAAGCGTCCCTCCTGAGGCGATGCGAGAGACGCGGATTTCGGGGCGCCCTGGTGGCGCCCTTTTTTGATCGCGGGTTTCATTCGTCTGCAAGTGCGAGCAGCTGTCGCGCAAGTGTCGCCAACTGCCGCGAATCGGCCCGGCAAGTCGCATGCGTGATAGTTCCTAAGGCTTTCCCCAGCGGGAAAAAGTCTACCGACCGGTAGATTGGCGTCAGTCGCTAGCAAAAATGGTGAAAGGAGACAAGTATGAAATGGGTTATGCGAGCAGTGGCCGTCTCGGCCATGGCCGTGAGTGCAGGTGGAGCCTGGGCTCAAAAGGGCGAAACCGTCAAGATCGCCTGGATCGATCCCTTGTCCGGCCTGATGGCCGCCGTGGGAACGAATCAACTCAAGACCTTTCAGCTGCTGGCGGAGGAGTTCAACAAGAAAAATGCCTCGGGCGTGAAGTTCGAGATCGTGGCGCTGGACAACAAGCTCAGTCCGCAGGAAACCACGGCCGCGCTGCGCTCGGCCATGGATCAGGGCGTGCGCTATGTGACGCAGGGCAATGGCTCGGGCCCGGCGCTGGCCATCATGGATGCGCTGGAAAAGCACAACAGCCGCAACAAGGGCAAGGAGTTGCTCTATCTCAACTACGCGGCTGTGGACCCGGACCTGACCAACAGCAAGTGCAGCTACTGGCATTTCCGCCTCGATGCCGATACCTCCATGAAGATGGAGGCGCTGACCACCTACATGAAGGACGATGCCGAGGTCAAGAAGGTCTATCTGATCAACCAGAACTACGGGCACGGCCAGCAGGTGTCCAAGTACGCCAAGGACCTGCTCAAGAGAAAGCGTCCCGATGTGCAGATTGTGGGCGATGACTTTTCTCCGCTGGCCCAGGTACGCGACTTCGCGCCCTATGTGGCCAAGATCAAGCAGTCGGGTGCCGATACCGTGATCACCGGCAACTGGGGGGCCGATCTGTCGCTGCTGCTCAAGGCCGCCAATGACGCCGGCCTGAACAACGTCAAGTTCTATACCTATTACGCGTTTGGCGCCGGCGCTCCCACCGCCATGGGCGCGGCCTCCGACGGCAAGGTCTATACCGTGACTTACGGGCACTACAACATGGGAGCGCCGATTCAGGCCAGCATGGAGAGCTTCAAGAAGAAGTTCAACGACGACCTGACGCAAAGCTCGATCTACCATGTGTTCGCCTTGCTGGATGCGGCCTTTGTCAAGACGGGCTCCACCGACCCGGTCAAGGTGGCGGCGGCTCTCGAAGGCATGAAGCTCAAAAGCTTCAATGGCGAAGTCGAAATGCGCAAGAGCGACCACCAGCTGCAGCAGGGCCTGTACATCTCGAAGTGGCAGAAGGCGGGCGGCAAGTTCCCCTATGACGCAGAAAACACGGGCTACACCTTTGCGCCCGTGAAGTACTACGAGCCCTATGTGGCCAGCACGCCCACCAGCTGCCAGATGAAGCGTCCGTCCTGAGCCAGGCTCGCATATTCTCACCCTCCCTCGTGCTGCAGCATCCGCGCCGACCAGAACGTATAACAGGTGCAGTGCTGCAGCGGTCTTTTCGCTCATGAGAACAAGGCAAGTCGATGACGCCTGAATTTTTCACCATATCCATGCTCAACGGCGTGAGCTACGGGCTGCTGCTCTTCATGCTCAGCTCGGGCCTGACGCTGATCTTCAGCATGATGGGCGTGCTGAATTTCGCCCACACCAGCTTCTACATGCTTGGCGCGTATTTCGCGTACACGCTCAGCGGCATCATCGGGTTCTGGCCCGCGCTCTTTTTCAGTCCGGTGCTGGTGGGAGTGCTGGGGGCGCTGTTCGAGCGCTACAGCCTGCGCCGGGTGCACAAGTACGGCCATGTGCCCGAGCTGCTGGTGACCTTTGGCCTGTCCTATCTGATTCTGGAAGTGGTGCAGCTGGTCTGGGGGCGCGGCACCGTGCCCTATGCGCTGCCGACAGCGCTGCAGGGGCCGCTGTTTACCTTGTACGGCACGCAGTTCCCCAAGTCGCGCTCCTTTGTGATGCTGGTGGCGCTGCTGATGTTGGTGGCCGTGTGGCTGTTGCTGACGCGCACGCGCATCGGTCTGGTGATCCAGGCCGCGCTCAAGAACCCCGAAATGGTGGAGGCGCTGGGCCACAACGTGCCGCGTGTCTTCATGCTGGTGTTTGGCGGCGGCTGCGCGCTGGCAGGTCTGGCTGGTGTGATCGGTGGCAATACCTATGTGACCGAGCCCGCCATGGCGGCCTCCGTGGGCTCCATCATTTTCGTGGTGGTGGTGGTCGGCGGCATGGGCTCGCTGGCCGGGGCCTTCGTGGCTTCGCTGCTGATCGGCGTGGTGCAGACCTTTGCCGTGGCGCTGGACTGGTCGCTGGCCGGCCTGTTCAGCTCCATGGGGCATCAGGTCAATGAATCCACCTTCGGCTGGCCCGTACTGCGGCTGACGCTGTCGCAGGTCGCGCCGATTCTGCCGTACCTGTTCCTGGTGCTGATTCTGATCTTCCGGCCCAAGGGCCTGCTGGGCACCAGAGGAGATTGAGCCATGTCTTCGATTGCAAAAACACCCATGAATTCTTCTGCTGCAGAAAAAGCTCGGGCGCAGGCACATTACCGCTTCAAGCCCCTGAACATAGGGCGCATTCTGGTCTGGGGTCTGTTCGCGCTGGCGCTGATCGTGGCACCGCTGATCTTCACCAGCTCGCTGGCGCTGACCATGCTCAGCCAGATCGGCTATCTGATCATCATCTGCCTGTCATACAACATCCTGCTGGGGCAGGGCGGCATGCTGAGCTTCGGGCATGCGGTCTATACCGGCCTGGGGTCATTCCTGGCCATTCATGCCATGAACAAGGCTGCTGCTGGCGAGATCGCCATTCCGCTGGTGCTGATTCCCATCGTGGGCGGCCTGGCGGGCATGTTCTTCGCGGCGATCTTCGGCTATGTGACGACCAAGAAATCGGGCACCACCTTTGCCATGATCACCATGGGGCTGGGAGAGCTGGTGGCCTCCATGGCGCTGATGTTCCCCGAGTTCTTCGGCGGCGAGGGCGGCATCACCACGGACCGTGTCTACAGCAAGTTCTTCGGGCTGGACTTCGGCTCGGGTCTGCAGGTGTATTACCTGATTGCCGTGTACTGCTTCGTCTGCACGGCCGCCATGTTCGCCTTCACCGGTACGCCGCTGGGACGCATGCTGAATGCCGTGCGCGACAACCCCGAGCGTGTCGAGTTCGTGGGCTACAACACCCAGCGCGTGCGCTACTTCGCCTTCATCATTGCAGGCTTTTTTGCGGGTATCGGCGGCGGGCTGACGGCCATCAACTTCGAGATCATCACGGCCATGGACAGCGTCAGCGTGGTGCGCTCTGGCGGCTATCTGCTGTTCACCTTCCTGGGCGGTGCCACCTTCTTCTTCGGCCCCATCATCGGTGCCGTGCTGCTGGTGCTGGCTTCGGTGCTGCTGTCCGAGCTGACCAAGGCCTGGCTGCTGTACCTGGGCCTGGTGTTCCTGCTCATGGTCATGTATGCGCCCGGCGGTGTGGCCAGCCTGATCATGATGAATCTGCGCGTAGCCAAGTTCGGTCATTTCAAGCGCCTGCTGATGCCCTATCTGGGCATTCTGGCGGCCGGCATCGTGACGGTGGTCGGTGCCGCGTCGCTGATCGAGATGATCTACCACATGCAGCTCAACGCGGCGCTGGGCCCCAAGGTGCCCTTCATGGGGGCCGAGCTGGACACCAGCGCTGCCTCCACCTGGACCGTGGCGATTGTGGTGTTCGTGGTGGGTCTGGGTCTGCTGGAGGGCGTGCGCCGCCTGACGGCCCGCCGCTGGGGACGCATACAGGAAGCGATCGAAGAAAGCATCAAGAAAGGGGAGGGCTGAACCATGTCCAGCATCGCCATCCATCAACCGGCTGCGCAAGCGGTGCAGCAGTCAGGCCATGCACTGGAGCTGCGTGATCTGCGCAAGAGCTTCGGCAAGACCGAAATCATTCGCGGTGCCAACCTGGCGGTCAATGCCGGCGAACGCATCGCCATCATCGGCCCCAACGGTGCCGGCAAGAGCACGCTGTTCAATCTGATCAGCGGTCGCTTCGAGCCCAGCAGCGGCGAGGTGCTGCTGCACGGCCAGCGCATCAACGGCAAGAAGCCCTTCGAAATCAATCGCATGGGGTTGTCGCGCAGCTTTCAGATCACCAACATCTTTCCCAAGCTCAGCGTGTTCGAGAACCTGCGCTGCAGCGTGCTCTGGAGCCTGGGCTATCGCTACAGCTTCTGGCGCTTTCTCTCCAATCTGCATGACGCCAACGAACGCGCCAACGAGCTGATGGAGATGATCGGCCTGCACCGCAAGCGCGACACGCTGGCGGTGAACCTGACCTATGCCGAGCAGCGTGCGTTGGAGATCGGCATCACCATCGGCGGCGGTGCGAGCGTCATCCTGCTGGACGAACCCACGGCCGGCATGAGCAACAGCGAAACCGCCCACTTCATCCAGCTCATCAAGAAAGTCACCGAAGGCAAAACGCTGCTGACGGTGGAGCACGACATGGGCGTGGTCTTCGGTCTGGCCGACAAGATCGCGGTAGTCGTCTATGGCGAAGTGATTGCCTTTGACACGCCGGAAGCCGTGCGCGCCAATGCGCGCGTGCAGGAAGCCTATCTGGGCTCATCGGTGGCAGACCAACAGGCAGGAGCGCATTGAGATGCTGAAGATCAACGATTTGCATGCCTACTACGGCAAAAGCCATGTGCTGCATGGCGTGGACTTCGAGGTCCATGCGGGGGAAATCGTGGCCTTGCTGGGACGCAACGGTTCGGGCCGCTCCACCACGGCCAAGGCCATCATGGGCCTGGTGCACTGGGAAGGGGCGCTGGACTGGAAAGGCAAGAACCTGAACGGCAAGAAAGCCTATGAGGTGGCCCATCTGGGTATCGGCTATGTGCCCGAGAGCCGCGATGTGTTCCCCAATCTGACCGTGCATCAGAACCTGATGCTCGGCCAGAAAGGCAAGGGCAAAAGCAGCCGCTGGGGTTTTGACGATATGTATGCCATGTTTCCTCGCCTCAAGGAGCGCCAGCATACCGAGGCCGGCGTGATGTCGGGCGGCGAGCAGCAGATGCTCACGCTCTGCCGCACGCTGATGGGCGACCCCGATCTCATCATCATCGACGAACCCACGGAAGGGCTGGCACCCAAGATCGTGGAGCTGGTGGGCGAATACCTCAAGAAGATCAAGGATCGCGGCGTGTCCGTGCTGCTGATCGAGCAAAAGCTGACCATTGCCATGAATATCTCGGATCGGGCGCTGGTAATGGGCCATGGACATATCGTGTTCGACGGCACTCCCGAGACCCTCAGGGCGAACGAAAAGGTTCGCAAGGAGTGGCTGGAGGTTTGAGGTGAATCTCGCCCTGGGGCGCTTCTAGCGCCTTTCCCCTGCCTCGCCTGCCATCGCCCGGGCCGCCTCGCCGCGGCTTGCTTGGCATCTCTGACGGGGATTGCGTCAGTGGTTGTGGCCCAGGGATGTCTCATTGAGGACAAGCATCAGTTGCGCAACGCAGCAAAACTCGGAAAATAAAAAACGCACGACCGTTCTTTTCTATTTATTGAACAGGGGACAACAGCATGACTGCTGAATACAAAGTGGACGGAGCCATCGCCGTCATTACCTTGAACAACCCGCCGGTCAACGGCCTGGGTCTGGCCACCAGACGAGGTGTGGTTGAAGGCTTGAGCCAGGCTCTGGCCGACAAGGCCGTCAAGGCCATTGTGATCACCGGGGCCGGCAAGGCCTTCTCGGGCGGAGCCGATATCACCGAATTCGGCAAGGAAGATGCCTACCGTGAGCCGCATCTGATTTCGGTCATCCAGCAACTGGACCTGTCGACCAAGCCTGTGATTGCTGCGATTCACAGCGTCTGCATGGGGGGCGGGCTGGAACTGGCGCTGGGCTGCCATTACCGCATTGCGGCTCCCGGCACGGCCGTGGCGCTGCCCGAGGTCAAGCTCGGCCTGCTGCCAGGCGCCGGCGGCACCCAGCGCCTGCCGCGCGTCCTGGGTGTGGAAGCCGCCCTCAACATGATCGTCAGCGGCGAGGCCGTGATGAGCGAAATGCTGGCCACGCTGCCCGGCCAGACGCTGTTCAACAAGATGTCTGCCTCGGCCGAGACGCTGCTGGCCGAGGCCAAGGCCTTGGCGCTGGAGGTCGCCGATGTCCGCCCGCTGCCGCGTGTGCGTGACCTGTCGTGCAAGCATCCCCAGGGCGAGGCCTATTTCGAGTTTGCCGCCACCATGGTGCAGGGCATGTCCAAGAACTTCCCTGCGCCCCTGCGCTGCCTGGAAGCCGTCAAGAACGCCACGACCAAGAAGTTCGACGACGGCATGGTGGCCGAGCGCGAAGCCTTCATGCAGCTGATGATGACGCCCGAGTCGCGTTCGCTGCGCCATCTGTTCATGGCCGAACGTGCTGCCTCCAAGATCCCCGATGTGCCCGGCGATACACCGGTGCGCGAGATCCGCACTGTGGGCGTGATCGGTGCCGGCACCATGGGCGGAGGCATCTCCATGAACTTCCTCAATGCGGGCATTCCCGTCACGATTCTGGAGACCAAGCAGGAAGCCCTGGACCGCGGCGTGGCGACCATCCGCAAGAACTACGAGGCCCAGGTCAAGAAGGGCAAGCTCTCCGAGCAGAAGTACGAGCAGCGCATGAGCCTGCTGTCCACCACGCTCAACTACGGCGATCTGAAGAATGCCGACCTCATCATCGAGGCCGTTTTCGAGGAGCTGGGCGTGAAGGAGCAGGTCTTCAAGCAGCTCGATGAGGTGGCCAAGCCCGGCGCGATTCTGGCATCCAACACTTCGACCCTGGATGTGGACAAGATCGCCGCCTTCACCAAGCGTCCGCAGGACGTGGTGGGCATGCATTTCTTCAGTCCCGCCAATGTGATGAAGCTGCTGGAAGTGGTGCGTGGCAAGGCCACGGCCAAGGATGTGCTGGCCACGGTGATGAAGGTGGCCAAGAAGATCAAGAAGACGGCCGTGGTCTCCGGCGTCTGCGACGGCTTCATCGGCAATCGCATGATCGAGCAGTACTCGCGCCAGGCCGGCTTCCTGCTCGACGAAGGTGCATCGCCACAGCAGGTGGACAAGGCCATCGAGAAGTTCGGCTTTGCCATGGGGCCGTTCCGCATGGGCGATCTGGCCGGCAACGATATCGGCTGGGCCATCCGCAAGCGTCGCCATGTCGAGCAACCCGACATGAAGTACAGCGCCAGCGCGGACCGTCTGTGCGAGCTGGGCCGCTTCGGCCAGAAGACCGGTGCGGGCTGGTATGACTATGTGCCCGGCAAGCGCGACGCCATCCCTTCGGAGGTGGTGACCAAGATGATCGACGAGCATCGCAAGAGCCTGGGGCTGACGCCGCGCAAGATCTCCGACGAGGAAATCGTGCAGCGCCTGGTCTTTGCGCTGGTCAACGAGGGCGCGCACATTCTGGAGGACGGCATTGCCAGCAAGTCCGGCGATATCGACATGGTGTATCTGACCGGCTACGGCTTTCCGCTGTGGCGCGGCGGCCCCATGCACTATGCGGGCGAAGTCGGCCTGTTCAATGTGGTTCAGGCCATGGGCCGCTTTGCCCAGAACCCCAACGACGATGCCAAGTTCTGGCAGCCCGCTCCGCTGCTGGCCAAGCTGGCCGCCGAAGGCAAGCAGTTCAGCTAAGCGCCGCGCACACAGACCTTGAGGCGCCGTAGCGAAGCCTTGTCGTACTACTCGTACTGCCTGCGGCTTCGCTCCTCGTCTCCAACGCAAATCGTCGATTTGCTGGCCTGTGTGAACGGCGATCTGCCACGAAATACCCAGAATCAAAGGACAGAACATGACATCCGCAGTGATTGTTTCTACCGCGCGCACTCCGCTGGCCAAGAGCTGGAAGGGCGCTTTCAACATGACTTATGGCCCCACCCTGGGTGCCCACGCCGTCAAGGCGGCTGTGGAGCGCGCAGGCATTGAGGGCGCCGAGGTCGAGGACGTGATCATGGGCATGTCCCTGCCCGAAGGTACGACAGGCGGCAACGTTGCCCGTCTGATCGCCATGCGTGCAGGCCTGCCGGTCACGACATCGGGCCTGACCATCAACCGCTTCTGCTCCTCGGGCCTGCAGGCGATTGCGCTGGCTGCCCAGCGCATCATCGCGGGCGAGAACGATGTGCTGGTGGCCGGCGGTCTGGAGAGCATCTCCTGCGTGCAGCCCCATCTGAACCCGCACATGGCCTTCGATCCCGAGCTGACAGCCATGAAGCCCGAGATCTACTGGAGCATGCTGCAGACTGCCGAGCAGGTGGCCAAGCGCTACAACATCAGTCGCGATGCCCAGGACGAGTACGGCGCCTCCAGCCAGCAAAAAGCGGCTGCGGCACAGGCGGCAGGCCTGTTCGAAGCGGAAATTGCTCCCATGAAGACCGTCATGGGCGTGGCTGACAAGGTGCGCGGCCTGATCACCAAGGAGGTGACCGTCAGCAAGGATGAGGGCATTCGCGAGGGCACAACCAAGGAAGGCATCAGTGGTCTGCGCAGCGCGCTGCCCGGCGGGGTGATTACCGCCGGCAATGCGAGCCAGTTCTCCGACGGCGCCGGCGCCTGCGCCGTGGTCAGCGAGGAATACGCTTCGCGCAAGGGCCTCAAGCCCCTGGGCCGTTTCCTGGGCTTTGCCGTGGCCGGCTGCGAGCCCGACGAAATGGGCATCGGCCCCATCTATGCCATTCCCAAGGTGCTCAAGAAGCTGGGGCTGTCGATCAACGATATCGACCTGTGGGAGCTCAACGAAGCCTTTGCCGTGCAGGTCATCTACTGCCGCGACAAGCTGGGCATTCCGGCCGACAGGCTCAACGTCAACGGCGGCGCGATTGCCGTGGGCCACCCCTATGGCGTCTCGGGCCAGCGCCTGACGGGCCATGCACTGATCGAGGGCAAGCGCCGCGGCGCCAAGCGTGTCTGCGTGACCATGTGCATTGGCGGCGGCATGGGCGCGGCAGGCGTGTTTGAAGTCCTGTAAGCAGGGCTTGGGTCAAGCCGTCTTCTGGCCACCTTGGGGTTGGGGGCTGGAGGCGGCTTTTTTCTCCTCTGGATATATGAAATTGATAGCTTGCATCGCTTTATTCATAAACGATGAAGCCTGTTTTGATAGGTAATCTATGCGCCTGCGTTCCACCATTGACTTTCTGCTCTACGACTGGCTGCAGGCCGAAGGACTAACCAGTCGCTCACGCTTTGCCGATCATTCGCGTGATACCTTTGATGCGGTGATGGATACCTGCGAGCGCATCGCGCGGGAGAAATACGCGCCCTTCAACCGCACGGTGGACTTGCAGGAGCCGCAGTTCGATGGCGAAAAAGTCATCCTGCCCCAATGCACCTATGAAGCGCGCGAGGCCTATGCCGACTCCGGCATGCTCAGCGCGGCCCAGGACTACGAGATGGGCGGCATGCAGCTGCCCTATACCGTGGAGGCGGCGGCCAACTGCTTTTTCGCAGCGGCCTCGATCAGCATTGGCTCGAACATGCTGACCTCGGGCAATGCCAACGCCATCATGGCCCATGGCACCGAGCGGCAGAAAAAAGTCTTTGCCGCCAATGAGTTCAACGGCCGCTGGGCCGGCACCATGGCCTTGTCCGAGCCGCAGGCGGGCTCCTCGCTGTCGGACATCGCCACGCGCGCCGAGCCCGATGGCGTCGAGTACGAGAGCGATGCGCTGGGACCGCGTTATCGGCTCAAGGGCAACAAGATGTGGATCAGCTCGGGCGACCACGAGATGACCGAGAACATCGTGCACCTGGTGCTGGCCAAGATTCCCGGCGCCGATGGCAAGACCATTGCCGGCGTGAAGGGCATTTCGCTGTTCATCGTGCCCAAGAAGCTCGTCGATGCCGAGGGGCGGCTGACCGGCGAGCGCAACGACGTGGCCCTGGCGGGCCTCAACCACAAGCTGGGTTGGCGCGGCACAACCAATACCTTGCTCAATTTCGGCGAAGGCAGATACCCGGTGCGTGGGCAGCATGGCGGGGGCCTGGATGGACGCGGTGCGGGTGCGATAGGCTATCTGGTTGGCAAGCCCGGCGAGGGCCTCAAATGCATGTTCCACATGATGAACGAGGCGCGCATCTCCATCGGCATGGCGGCTTCCATGCTGGGCATGGCGGGCTACCACGCCAGTCTCGAATATGCGCAAAGCCGGCCTCAGGGTCGGCCCATAGGCGAGGGCGGCAAGGATGCGAGCCGGCCACAGTCGCGCATCATCGAGCATGCCGACGTCAAGCGCATGCTGCTTGCGCAGAAGGCCTATTGCGAAGGCGCGCTGGCCCTGAACCTGCTGTGCGCGAGGCTGGTGGACGAGCAGTACACCGGCCAGAGCCAGGAGGCGGCAGAAGCCAGGCTGCTGCTGGAGGTGTTGACGCCGGTTGCCAAGAGCTGGCCCAGCGAGTTCTGCCTGGAAGCCAATTCGCTGGCCATCCAGATCCATGGCGGCTATGGCTATACGCGGGACTTTGCGGTCGAGCAGTACTGGCGCGACAACCGCCTGAACATGATTCACGAGGGCACGCATGGCATCCAGGCCATGGATCTGCTGGGCCGCAAGGTCGTCATGGACGGTGGCAAGGGGCTGCAGCTGCTGGCGGCCCGCATCAATGCCACCATCCAGCGTGCCATGCAGCATGAAAGGCTGGCGAGCCATGCCAACCAGCTGGCGCGTGCGCTGGCCGATGTAGGCGCCGCCACCAAGGCGGCCTGGGCGAACGGCAATCCCCAGGAGGCCCTGGCCAATGCCGTGCCCTATATGCAGGCCTTCGGCCATATGGTGCTGGCCTGGATCTGGCTGGATGTGGCGCTGGCCGTGCTGGCCATGGACAGGGATCTGGCAATTGCCGCACATCGCGGCAGCATGGCGGCGCAGCGCTACTTCTTCCACTACGAGCTGCCGCGCATCGGTGCCTGGCTGCAGGTGGTCAAGGCGCGCGACATGACCTGTGCAGGTATGGAGGAAGAGGCGTTCTAAGAGCGGCCAGCACTATCTCTCCATAAGGCATGCGCCGAGGGGGTAGCAGCCAGCTTTGCTTGGTGCAGGCATTCATGGGAAGACTTCCCCCAATCCCTGGGGTACGGCAGCGGCATGACCTGCTGGCGGCGCCTGCGTGAAAGGAGCACCGCTGTTTGCAAGGCCATGCTCACTCGCTTGCGAGAACATGGCCTTGGGCTTCATGGGTTGGTCCAGCGTTGGCGCACGCCTATTCACGTCCCGAAGCCGGCACGCTGGAAATCAATACGGCTCCGCAGGAAGTCCTGTGTCCGTCGAATGCCGCAGGCCTGCCCTCGACCAGAAAAGCAGGGTCGCCCTCGGCAATCACGCAGGCCTGATGCCCCTTGAGGGGGCACAGGCACGAGTCCCCCAGTCTTGCCACCGCCAGCCCCATGACGGTGCTGCTGGCTGCTCCGGCAAGCACACGGCCCCCATGGCTGGTGGCGTCTCCTACGCGAATGACTCCCCGCATGGCATCCCTCCCTTTTAGTTATTCGGAAAACCCCTGCGGATATCGGCCCACGTCTTCATGGCGCAGACCCCACCAGGGCAGATAGGCATTGTTCTCGCCACGGGCGCGGAACCAGTTCTTGTCCGGGTCGATGGGCGTGAGTGCGGTCGGTGGCACCACCACCACGGCCGTGGGCTGGTCGGCGTCGGTGGTGCCGGCCACCAGCACGCTGCCTCCCAGATGGTTGGCCCTGCCAATGGCCAGCACCACATTGGTCAGGGCCGAGCCTGCCCCCATATCGCCCAACAGGCCTGCGGTATTAAAGGTCTGCTTGCTGAAATCAAACTCGGGCAGCACCTCGGTCAGGGTGCGGCTCAGTGACGCCAGCCGGTTGGAGGCCTCGGCCGAGCCCTTGCCCGCATCGTGAATGGTGTACTGGATATCGGAAAGGCTGCGGCCTGCATTGTGCGCCGCTGTTTCAATGGCGGCCTTCCAGGCCTGTACAGCCCTGGTGGTGCCGGCCTGGGTTGGCTGATCCTGGGTGCGCGCCGTGGCGGCCTTGCCTATCCAGGCCAGCGGCCTGCGGCCCGTCTTCATCTCGGGCCCGGCCAGAATCAGGATGGCCATGTTCTCGTTCAGCTGCTCATCCTCGGGCGGAAAACTGGGCGCATCCCAGTTCATGGCCCAGACACTTTCCTGGGGATGGGCCTGCAGATAGTCCAGCGCGGCATTCAAGGAAGTAAAGCCTGCGTTGGGGCCGCCCTGGGTGATGCGGATATCGGGTAGCGTATCGCGGCTCCACACGGTTTTAGGAAAAGGTTCGCCGATTGAGAAATTTTTCCTGAATGTTGCGCGGGCATAGTCTGCCGCTTCTATTGCGTCCAATTTATTGGCAGGAATAGCATATTCAACATGCAGTCCTGATATCTCTCGCCAGCCATCCCTGCGATCCGGTGCAACCGTATAAAAATAATTGGGTTGCATAAAATATCTATTTCTAAAATAAATCAAAGATTCTGCAATATATTTATGATGAAACCCTTTGAACGTCTCTTTGCCATAATTCCCATCCGCAACTATTGCAATAGGCTGAATTTTGGTGAATTTCTGAGGCTCTGCTTTAACCATGTCATCATTTTTATTGGGCTTGACCAAGCCCAGGGTCCAGAGTATTTGCCACTGCGTGGGGTAATCGCGTCGTTGCAGCGGGTTCATCCATTGCAAACCCACCACCTGGGCCATTCCCGGAGCAGGTGCCTCAAAAGGCGTGGGGGCCTGCATTTCCTGGGTTGCGCAAGAATTTAGCAACAAGGGCAGTGCCACTCCAATAAGCAAATGGCCCCAGCGGGCGTTTTTCTTCTCGGTCATCCCTTACTCCGAAAATCCCTGCGTATATCGGCCCACGTCTTCATGGCGCAGGCCCCACCAGGGCAGATAGGCATTGTTCTCGCCGCGGGCGCGGAACCAGTTCTTGTCCGGGTCTATGGACGTGAGTTCGGTCGGTGGCACCACCAACACGGCCGTGGGCTGGTCGGCGTCGGTGGTGCCGGCCACCAGCACGCTGCCGCCAAAATAGTTGGCCCGGCCAATGGCCAGCACCACATTGGTCAGGGCCGAGCCTGCCCCCATATCGCCCAACAGGCCGGCGGTATTAAAGGTCTGCCGGCTGAAATCAAACTCGGGCAGCACCTCGGTCAGGGTGCGGCTCAGTGGTGCCAGCCGGTTGGAGGCCTCGGTCGAGCCCTTGCCCGCATCGTGAATGGTGTACTGGATGTCGGAAAGGCTGCGGCCTGCATTGTGCGCCGCTGTTTCAATGGCGGCTTTCCAGGCCTGTACAGCCCTGGTGGTGCCGGCCTGGGTGGGCTGATCCTGGGTGCGCGCTGTCGCCGCCTTGCCTATCCAGGCCAGCGGCCTGCGGCCGGTCTTCATCTCGGGCCCGGCCAGAATCAGGATGGCCATGTTCTCGTTCATCTGCTCATCCTCGGGCGGAAAACTGGGCGCATCCCAGTTCATGGCCCAGACACTTTCCTGGGGATGGGCCTGCAGATAGTCCAGCGCGGCATTCAAGGAGGTAAAGCCTGCATTGGGGCCGCCCTGGGTGATGCGGATATCAGGTAGCGTATCGTGGCTCCACACGGTTTTAGGAAAAGGTTCGCCGATTGAGAAATTTTTCCTGAATGTTGCGCGGGTATAGTCTGCAGCCTCTACTGGATCTAATTTTTTGGCAGGAATGGCATATTCAACATGAAGTCCTGATACCTCTCGCCAGTCATCCCTGCTATCTGGTGCAACCGTGTAAAAATAATTGGATTGCATAAAATATCTATTTCTAAAAGCCAAAAGCGTTTTTTTAATGTATTTATGATGAAACCCTTTGAACGTCTCCTGGCCCTTATTGCCGTAGGCGATACCAGCAACAGGTCGAATTGAATTAAATGCATCAGGTTCTGCCTTAACCATGTCATCATTTTTATTGGGTTTGACCAAGCCCAGGGTCCAGAGTATTTGCCACTGCGTGGGGTAATCGCGCCGTTGCAGCGGGTTCATCCATTGCAGACCCACTACCTGGGCCATAAAGGGTGGCGCGGCCTCGGGCGCAGGCTGCGCCGAGTTTGGAGCGGTCTGCGCGGTCAGCGCCGCTGCCTGGGCAGATTGCAGCATGAACAGGCTGCTCAATACCAGGGTTGCAACACCGACCAGGGCCGGAAATATAATCAGCTTTCTCGTGATTGCCTCGTCGTCATAAGAGTTCAAAGAAGCATGGTCCATATACAGCATCCAGACCAGCATCAAGGCTGCGCATAGCAGCAGCATGCACAGGGAAAACAACAGCCGCCGAGGCCAGCTTGAAATCAATACTTTCATGCCACCGCTCCCGGAATGGTTAGATGAATACCGCCTTCGCGCTGATTGACGATTTTTTCGGGCATGGCGGCTTCAGAGTCATTACTATTAATCCATTGGCTTAAATTGATATCTTTATATATCCCATAATGAAAATATTCAGAATATTTCGTATTGGGATTTTTATCTCCCAAATCATCACCGAATCTCCAATCTGCTTCTACACGGAATTGATCCATCTTTTCCGGAGCAATCGTGCATAGCCCGATGGCCATGTCATAGGCCAGCGCATGCTGGGCATGGTCGGGGTTGGTCATGATGGTGGAGTGATTGGATGGGTTGTTCTCCAGCCCGCTTTTGAGAATCTGGGTGATCTGCCTGGCCTGCCACTGCTTGTAGTCTTCGGGCGTGTCCGCATCCATGCTTTCGCCTTTGACATTTCCTTTTTCATCCACCCACTGCGGGTTGTGGGTGCGGCGCGCGCGCATGCGCAAAATAGCGCGGTCCTCATAGCGCTGGCTGGCTTCGCTGTCGCGGTTGCCCAGGGCCTGCCCTTCGTTGGGGGCGTCGAAGCGGTCATAGGCATCATCGCCACTCCGGTCTTCGGCGGTCTTTTGCGCATTGCGCGCCTCGGAGGGGCGGTCATAGTTTTCATTGAAGCGGCTGACGGCATCGCCATCGCGCACCTCGGTGACGCGGCCGCCATAGCGCCTGGCCTCGGGCTCAAAGGGCTGGTCCAGCGCCGGCGCATCGATCTGCACCACCCAGTCCTTTTCCGGATCGGCATTGACGCGGATGGCATTGAAGCTGGAGCTGACCCCCAGGACCATATACATGACGGGGGTCGTGAGCAGCGTCATGATCTTGCCCAGGACGGTTTCGTTGCCGCTCAGGGCCCCGGTCAGCGAGTATTTCGCGGGCGGCGATGCGGGATACCAGAATCCCTTGACCTGGGTTTGGTTGCCGTAGCGCCAATCGTCTTGCACGATGCGATAGGGCTTTTGCTCACCCACCTTGAAGCCCGAGGCAAAGACACGCTGGGTGAGCACACCTGCCGCCTGGGTCGCAGCGATTTCGGTGGCGCTCATGCCGCGCCAGCCTATGCCCTGGACCACGATGGCAGAGATGACCTGATCGTGCGGGCAACTGTAGACAGTGACCCGTCCATAGGTCTTGCCAGCCACGCCATGCGTGCTGCGGTCCTGCGCGGCGCCATAGGGTTTGCCGCCTTCGCAGGGATTGGCATTGCCCATTTCCTCATCAAGCCTGGCGGCGTCGATTTCAAATGGGCGGCGCTGGCCGACCAGTTTGAAGAATTCGGCCAAGGTCTTGCAGCGCGCCTCGTAGGTCTGGCGGCCGCGCCGGCCCTGGCCGTCCTTCATGCCGCGCTGCGTCCAGTTGTCCATGGCCGTGCCCTGGTTGAGCAGGCTGTAGGGGGCATTGGCCAGCACATAGGCATCGGCCACGCAGCCTGTGGCCTCACTGGCGCCTTTCAGCTTGTCGCCGATAAAGGCCGCTGTCAGGCCCACGATATTGCCCTGGCTGTGGCAGACCACGGTGATGGGCACATCGGCCTGCGCGGCACGGATGGACTGGATCAGCCTGGCCAGGCGCAGCGCGGCCATGACGCCATAGGCACGTGGCGGGCAGCGGTACAGGGGGCGGGTCGTGGGGTTGAGCCCTTGCAGCGTGATCCAGCCAAAAGCCTGGTCGCTAAAGCCTTCATCCCACAGGTCCGGCAGATTGGTGCAGCCATTGGCAAACGGGCCGCCGCCCCAGTAGTCCTGCTCATTGAGAAAGATCTTGTCGCCGAACTCCTTGAGCTCCTCGCCATTGGCCTTGTAGCCCCAGCGGAAATGGATGACGGGTGAGAAGGCGGGCTTGGGCTGAATATAGGTTTTGGCCCACATCTTCGGGTTGATGAAACCGTCTGCAGTCAGGCTGTCGATGTACTCCACGGGCGACATCTGGCCGGATGCGACGCCCTGGTGCACCATTTGTTCCTGCTGACGCCCCAGGCGGCGGTTCAGGCCTTTGCACAGGCCTTCTTCGGCAGCCTTGTACCACTCGCCGTCGGAGTTGACGCCGTGCACAAAGATGACGATGCCCGGCAAGGGCATTTGCTTGATGCTGTTGTGCACATTGGCCGTGTCGTAAAGCGTGAGGCCCTGGCTGCAGGAAACCTGCCGTCCAGCCGGGCTGTGGCTGTCAGTGGATTGGGTCATAAGTGCTTGCGCGGCCTCAAGGCGCGTCTTTCTTGAAGAATCGGATGTCGAGCTTTTCGAATTGCTCGCTCTTGAGTGGGCCGAGCTTGCCCGAGCCATCGGTGGCCCCCGAACTCAGCAGTTCGCCCGCGGCGTTGCGCACCTCGCCCTGGTAGCCGGCGAGCTCCTTGCCGTCGCTGGCTCTGACCAGCTTGAACTCCCGGCCCAGCGGTGCCTTGTCAAAGCGCGGAAGATCGGTACTCATGCTGGCGGCTCCCATCCAGCTGTGGCTTGCCGTCTTGACCGTGAAGCTGCCCGGGCCGCCGATTTCTATGTTGCCGCCGTCCAGCTTGAGGTAGGCGCCACCCGAGGTGACGAAGACCACTTGCTCGCTGGCCATTCCCGAGAGCTGGCCGCCCGCTGCGGTGAGCTTGATGCTTTTGGCCGAGTCGATCTGGGTGTCGGCCGCCTGGCTTTGCACCTTGACCGGTCCCTGGTTGGCAATGGCACTCAGACCTTCCTCGTGCGCAAACAGAAAGACTCCGTGACCGGCATGCACGTTGACACGTTGGCCGCTGCTCATCTGCAGATGCTGCTGGGCCACGAGGTCGATGTTGTCGCCTGCATGGTTTGTCACGGACTTGGGGGTGGCAAGGCTGATACCCGCCGGTGCCGTGATCGCGATGGCGGCCTGGGTATCAGGGTCGGCAGCGGTATTGTCTGTACCCCCTTGGGGCCAGTTGCGAATGGCCTCGCTCAAGGCTTGCTGGGGCTGGGTGTGCATAGCCATGCCCTGATGGCCGGCAGCGTAGTCGCTCAGGCTGGTGAACAGTTGCACGCACTCCTGCATGAGGGCCAGGCATTCCTCGCGGGCCAGCTGGTCCTGGTTGGCGCCCAGTCTTTGCCATGCCGAGACCAGCAAGGCCCGACCGCTGCGAATGGCCACATGGGCATCGCTGCGCAGCTCGGCCCCTTGCCCGCGCGCCTGGCCCAGCCCCTCTTCGCGCGGGTGGGTGAGGTAGCCCAGATTGAGCTGGCTATGCCCATGCTCGCTGGCCAGTTGGCTGCTGATCTGGCCGGCCGTATCGTCAAAGCGCAGCTGGTTGTAGCGCTGGCCCTTGATTTCTTTGGTCTTGACGCCCGACAGATAGCGGTTGCCCGGCAGCCCACCCTTGTGGCTGAAGGTCGCCGGCATATTGGGGCCGTTGTGCAGCACACCGGCCACGAACATCTTGTCGGGGTCGCCATGCAGATGGTCTATGAGCACCTCCATGCCTGCACGCGGCAAGGTGTCGTGTCCGTAGCCGGGCCCGGCCCAGCTGCTGCTGGTCCGCACCCAGGCGCTGTCCCTCTCGGAGGCGCTGGTCCCCGCACCATGGGCATGTGCATGGTCCTCGGCCTGCAGGCCCAGCAACTGGACCTTGATGCGACCCAGCTCATCGCAGTGCACCTCCTCTCCCTCCGGCCCCACGACCAGCGCCGTGGTGGGGTGCACACGCGGCAGATCTATGCGTGGGTCATAGACAGGCGTCAGCGGCAGGCCCCGGGTCACGCAAGTGAAGGTGTTTTCATAGCGGGTGGAAACGCTGCCGGCAACATGTCCGTCGGCGGCCTTGTCTTGGTGCCATGGCTGCCCGAAGCGCCAGTGACTGGCCTCGAACAAGGCCTGGGCGCGTTCGTCAAGCGTCTTGGGCAGATTGTTCTGCGCCCTGTGCCGCAGGCTGGTGACGATGAATTGGCGCTGCTCGGCTTCGAGTTTGTCCACTTCGGGATGCTCGGCCAGTTCGAACCAGGTACCGACCTGGGCGTTGCGCACGCCGCTGACGCCAAGAATGCTGTGGGCACCTTGCTCGTGGGCCTGGATGCGGATCTTGCCCAGGCGCTCGAAGTCGGCGCGCGAGTTACCTGCGTGGGGTACGTCCATGAAGGAGTCGCTCAGCAGATGGGCCAGATCGTTGCCACTGTCGCCCTGGTCGATGAGGGTTTGCTGAATGACCTCTTCCAGCTGGCCACTCTTGTAGTCCCAGCTCGTGCGCCTGATGCTGCCGGGCCGCAGGCTTCTTGCCGCCGACCACAATGTGATGGAGTCGCGCTGCTCGGTGGCTGCATCCCGGTGATAGCGCAGCCTTGCAGCTGGCGAGGCCCCCAGCTTCATGGGGTCGTCACAGAACACCAGCGTATGCATGGGCAAGGCACCGGCATCGCTCTGCGCCCCTGTCCGCATACCGGGTTTACAGAACCAGAAAATGCCCTCGCGCCGGCACAGACGACGTATGAATGCTGCATCCGACTCATCGGCCTGGCGGGTTTGTTCCCGGGCGGGGTATTGCTCCTGCTGCAAAAGCAGTTCGAAATCCAGCGCCTGTGCCAGCACGGGGCTGCGCTGCTGCCATTCACGCAAAATGGTGGCGAGAATATCGGGAACGCGCATTCCACGAAAGATCCTGCTGTTAAGCCGCTTTTCCAGAATGGAGAGCGCATCACCGATGCTTAGCTGATAGCTGGCCAGGGAGCCATCGGACTGACCGGCCTGCACCTTGGTAACCAGGGCATTGATAGGGTGCAGATTGCCTGTGTCGGTGACTATCTGCACCGACAATGGCAAACCAAGCAGTGAATGCAGGGGAAACTCGGAATCTGGCGAAAGACAGGTCAAATATCCTTCAATGCCTGTACATAAGCCCTCATGAATATCCAGGCGCTGAAGCGTCAGCATATGCCCCAGCTGATCCTGCCGGCTACCCCAATGCAAACGGATGGCGCGCTGACTCTGGTCCAGCACGCCATTCAAGGCCTGTTTTAAATCATTCGTATTCAAGGGATTTGGCGCATGGTAGCTGCCTGCCGGCGTTTACCAAGAGTGCGTAAAGTGATGAAGATGCCAAAACAGTCTAATGCACCATTTATATAGGCCCGTCATCTATTCCTGATGACAATCATCGATTTTTGATATGTCCTATTCAACGGAGGTTATCACCTGGCATGTCACTGGGGGCGGTCGCTAGTTATGGCTTTTTTCAGGAAAGGGTCAAGTGCAGAGCTGGCTTTGAATTTCATCCTTACTGCAAAATGGTAATCATCGTCAATTTACGTCAATCCGAAAATTGAATATTTTTGGCATATTGAATGTGATTTGGATCAAATAATCATTTGAATGGAGCATGGAATCCTGATTCGGCAAAATGTTAAAAAATATTTTGGCCATGCTGGCGCTTTTCTTTAATTCACGCTTTTACAGGTATCGACGTTGTTGCGAAACAGGGTGGGGACTCGTCGGGCTGTTTCCAAGGCAAGTTGATAGCCCATGCTGGCTTGGGCGTACTCTGGCGGTCGCGACGACAGCGGTGAGCAAAAGAATGGGGTTCCCGGGGTGAGGCAAGTCGCGCGAAATGCTCTGAGACTCGGAGAGCAAGGCGAGCAACGACTCGGGAAGATAGGGGAGGGGAATGAGAGGCTTGGGGCGCGATCAGTCACTGGGTTTCCAGCAGCACCGCGTTCGGTGCGATCCTGGCCGGCCGCGAGCGAAGATAGGCGGGCTCAGAGCGCGTGGCTCGAACTCACGATCCCAGCAAGAAAAGGCCACTCAGTTTTCACTGAGCGGCAGTGTCCTTTCGGAGGCCCGATAGTCATCGGGCGGTTCAAGCTCAGGGCTTTTCGCAGTTGTCGCTCATGCCCACCATGCCGGAGAGCTTTTGCAGGCTGGAGCGCTGCTTCAGGCATTCCTGATAGCTGGCCGCGGCGGCTTTTTGCTGCGCCACCTGGGTGGCCTTGGCACGCTCGGCGCGCAGCTGGGCGATGCGTTCGCGAATCTGCGGCATCAGCGCTGCGGCGGCCTTCTCGCCTTCCACAATCGCATGGCTGCGCTGCGCGAAGTCGGCCGGGCCGATGTCCAGAACCTTGGGGCGGATGATGATGTCGGCGCGTGCCAGCTCGGCCTGGCCCAGCTTCTGGCCCATGATGGCAATCGATTGGTTGAGCGCGCCCAGCATATTGGCCGGGGTCTTGCCGCTGGCCTTGTTGGAGATGTCCACGGCAATCACGATGTCGGCCCCCAGATTGCGCACGGCATCCACGGGCACGGGGCTGACAATGCCGCCATCCACATAGTGGTACTTGCCGATGGTGACGGGCTGGAACACGCCGGGCACGCTGCTGGAGGCGCGCACGGCCTGGCCCACGTTGCCCCGGGCAAACACCGTGCGTTCGCCGTCTTCCAGGCGCGTGGAGATGGCGACAAACGGCTTGGCCATCTGCTCCAGCGGCTTGCGGTGCACCTGTTCATTTACATAGTCTTCGAGCTTCTGGCCCAGCACCAGACCGCCGGCGGACAGTTGCAGGTCGCGGATCTTGGCCTCGTCCAGCGCCACGGCTTTTTCCTGCAGCTCGAAGGCGTTCATGCCGCTCGCATAGAGCGCGCCCACCACGCTGCCGGCGCTGGTGCCGGCCACGAACGAGGGCGTCAGGCCATTGGCCTCGAGCATCTTGATGACCCCGATATGGGCAAAGCCCTTGGCCGCACCGCCGCCCAGGGCCAGGCCGATCTTGATCGCGGGGGCCGAGGTGGTGGTGGTAGGCGGCTCGGGTGTCGCTGCGGGGCTGGGCGGATTGCTGCCGCAGGCGGCAAGGCCAAGCAGACTCAAACAGAGCAAAGGGCGCAAAAAAACGTTCGGGCGCATGCCGGGAAATCCTGCTGTCATTAGGGCGCAAAGTATAGCGATGGGTGCCGGAGTCGGTGATGTGCGGGTTTGCTTGTCAAAAAGCATAGCTTTCATCGCTTGCCTGTAAATCGTTTGAGGCATGTATCCCTTGTTTGGCCTATGCGCGAGCAAGCCGCCCTGCCGACAATGTTCTCATCGCAAGCAAGTGGCTGGCCCCTTCTGACGGCGCGGCAGGACGAACTCCTGTGCGCTCTGTCCCTGATGCGGGAGCGGCACCATGAAGAGGCAGCAGATGTCGCAAGGCAATACATGGCAGGCAGAAGTCGCAACGGCACAGGCCGCAGTCTGGTGGGTGGGCTTCGGCCTGGTGGTGGGAGTGCTGGGGGCAGCGCTGATCAGCCCTCTGTATGCGCTCTACCAGCAGGACTGGCAGTTGCGGCCCAGCGATATCTCGCTGATCTATGTGCTCTATATGTGCGGCGGGCTGTGCGCCCTGCTGTTTCTGGGGCGTTTACCTGATCGCATCGGTTTCCAGCGCGTGATGCTGTGCTTTCTGTGTCTGACGCTGGTGGGCACGCTGATCTCGATGCTGGCCTGGAATCTGCCCAGCCTGATCGTCGGGCGCTTTGTGGTGGGGCTGTCCTCAAGCCTCATCACCATCAGCGCCACCACGGGACTGACGCTGCTGGCGGCCAGCGGCGCCACCCGTCTGCAGCCTCGGCGTGTGGCCATGGTGGCCAGTTTTCTCAATGTGCTGGGCTTCGGTCTGGGGCCGCTGATCGGCGGTGTGGCCGGGCAGTGGCTGCCTCGGCCCTTGGCGACGGCCTATCTGGTGCCGCTGGTGCTGGGCTGCATTGGCGTGGCCGGCGTCCTCATGGTCAAGCTGCCTGAGTCGGCTCAGCTGAAAGCAGGGCGGCCCGCTCAGGCGGCGGCTCGCCTGCGCTGGCAGGACTGTCTGCCGCAGCTGACCTGGCCTGGGCGCGAGGACTCCCTGGCTTTTGCGTTGACCTGCGGCTATCCGTTCGTGGCGTTTGGCGTGTTCGGACTCTATGCCTCCATGGCGCCGCTGTTTCTGCAGCAGATGATTGCCTGGAGCGGCCCCGTGGTCAGCGGCACGGCCATTGCGGTGATCCTGCTCGTCTCTGCGGGCATTCAGCTCCTGGCTGCCAGTCTGCCGCTGCATCGCTGCGGCTTTGCTGGAATGGCGCTGCTGGCGCTCAGCAACGCCGTGCTGATGTTGAACCTGCAGGCCCGATCGATGCTGCTGTTTGTCCTGGGAGTGTGTCTGACGGCGCTCGGGCATGGCATGTGCATGCTGGCCGGCATGAGCATGGTCGGCCGTCTTGCGGGGCCTGACAACCGGGCGGGCCTGCTGTCCACCTATCAGACCATAGGCTTGCTCGGCTCCATGCTGCCTATGCTGGTCGTGGGCTGGATTGCCGACCGCTGGAGCATCACGCTGGCCGTGAGCCTGTTTGCCTGTTTTGTCATGCTGTTGGCTACCCTGTTGGGACTGGCATTCGTGCGACACCCACGCATGCGGGAGGCTGCGGACTGAGGCAGGGCTTGCAGATAGTTTCTGTAAATAACAGAAAATAACATTCATTAATTAAATGTCACAAATTTGGATAAATTTGTCCTACAGGGATGCGGGAAAAGTTCGTATCCGGGCCAAAATGGGGGCTGGTTACAGTTACTAGTCATGTTTTTGCAAGCATTAAGGGAGAAATCGATATGACCACTATGTTCAAGCGTTCCGCTCAAGTTCTGGCCATTACCGCCTTGGCCTTTGGCTTGGCTGCCTGCGGCAAGTCCGAAGACAAGACCGCTGGCCAGAAGCTCGATTCCGCCATTTCCCAGACCGAGAAGGCTGCGGAAAATGCAGGCACCAAGATTGAAGAAGGCACGGCCAAGGCCGGCGATGCGGCTGCCGATGCACTGGCCAAGGCTGGCGAAGCTGCTGGCGCTGCTGTGGACAAGGCTGGCGAGAAGATGGAAGAGGGCGCTGCCAAGGCAGGTGCTGCCCTGGATGACGCAGGCATCACCGCCGCCGTCAAGACCGACCTGATCAAGGCCCCGGAAATCAGCGCGCTGCAGATCAATGTGGACACCAAGGCCGGCGCAGTGACCCTGACCGGCACCGTGCCCAGCGAAGCCGTCAAGACCCAGGCCGGCGATATCGCCAAGGCTGCCAAGGGTGTGACCTCGGTCAACAACAATCTGACCGTGAAGGCTGGTTGATACCTTTCGGCCTGCATCTCGCACGAAGCCAGAGCGCGCAAGCCCTCTGGCTTTTTTGTGCTCGCATGGCCCTAAGATCAGGGCATGACCCAAGCCGACCACAAGCTTTCCACCCATCTGATTCACCATCCCTACAAGGCTCCCACGGACTTCGAAGGCCCGCAGCCGGCCGTGCACAAGGCTTCGACCGTGTACTTCGAGAACGTGCAGGCCATGCGCGAACGCCGCTGGCTGGACAAGAGCAGCTACACCTACGGCCTGCATGGCACGCCCACGACCTATGCGCTGGAAGAGCGTCTGGCTTCGCTGGAGGGTGGCCTGCAATGCCTGCTGGTGCCCAGCGGCCTGGCCGCGATTGCCACGGTGTCGTTGGCGCTGCTCAGGACGGGCGACGAGGTGCTGGTTCCCGATAACGTCTACGGCCCCAACAAGACGCTGACCGAAGGCGAGCTGGCCCATTTCGGCATCGGCCACCAGTACTACGACCCCATGAGTGTCGAAGACCTGGCGGCCAAGATCACGCCCGCCACCAAGCTGGTCTGGCTGGAAGCTCCGGGCTCGGTGACCATGGAGTTTCCGAATCTCGTCGAGCAGGTGCGCCTGTGCCGGGCCAGGGGCGTGACCATGGTGCTGGACAACACCTGGGGCGCGGGCCTGGCTTTTCGCCCCTTCGACCTGCTGGGCGACGGCAGCCTGGGCGTCGATGTCACGGCCCATGCACTGACCAAGTACCCCAGCGGCGGCGGCGATGTGCTGATGGGCAGCATCATCACGCGCAACCAGCCTCTGCATATGCGCATCAAGCTTGCGCACATGCGCCTGGGTCTGGGCGTGAGCGGCAACGACGCCGAGGCCGTGCTGCGCAGCCTGCCCAGCATCGGCCTGCGCTATCACGCACAGGATCGCTCAGCACGCCAGCTGGCGCAGTGGCTGGACACCCACAGTGCGGTGGCGCAGGTCTTGCACCCCGCCATGCCTGACGCCCCGGGTCATGCTTACTGGAAGCAGCTGTGCGCACAAGGCCAGGGCCAGGATGGCGTGGCTGCCGGTTTGTTCAGCGTGGTCATCGACGAACGCTTCGACCAGGCGGCCGTGGATCGCTTCTGCGACAGCCTGCGCCTGTTCAAGCTGGGCTACAGCTGGGGCGGGCCGGTGAGTCTGGTCGTGCCCTACGAGCTGCCCGAGATGCGCAGCCGTGCCACGCCGCATATCAAGGCGGGGACCGTGGTGCGCTTTGCCATCGGCCTCGAAGATGCGACCGATCTGCAGGCCGATCTGGCCCAGGCGCTGCTCAAGGCTTTTGGTTGATGCTATTGAGATGAGAGCTTATAGCGCTTGCTGATCATTGATTTCAAGGTGATTTTTAATTGAAATCAAGTATGGATGTCCGCTATAAGCTCTTGTTTTTATAGTGAAGACCCATGCTTGCACATGCGGGCTTTCCGCAATGCAGATTCAAGGTCGAGCGGGTAACTTGTTCCTGTCAGCTGCCGCCACCGAGGCGCGGCACGGGCGACAAGGAGGGTCTCGCATGCAAGCTTCCCCTGTTTCCGAAGTCAAGGCCGAGTCCGGCAATCTGCAGATTCTGCAGCTGCGCTGGAGCGAGCCCTGGCAGTGGTTGCTGCTCGGCCTGCGCGATGTGCGGCGTGCACCCATGATTGCGCTGTTCTACGGCCTGTGCTTCTGGGGCATGGCGCGGCTGCTGGCCTGGGTGTTCCGCTCCAGTCCCGAATATGTGATGTCCATGGCCAGCGGCTGTCTGCTGGTCGGCCCTTTCATGGCCATGGGCCTGTACTACGTCAGCAAGCAGCTGGAGCAGGGCAGGCCCGTGCTGCTGTCGCAGTCGCTGACCTGCTGGGACCGGCACCTGGCCAGCATGGGCATGCTGGTGATGGTGTTGATGGTGCTGGAGATGCTCTGGGGGCGCGCCGCCATGGTGGTGTTCGCCATCTCGTTCGACACCGGCATGCCCAGCACGGCAACCTTGCTGCAGACCCTGCTGCGTCCCGAGAACTGGGAGTTCCTGCTGGGCTACAGCGCGGTTGGCGGGATATTTGCGGCCCTGGTGTTTGCCAGCATGGTGGTTTCGTTGCCCACGATTCTCGATCTGGATACCGATGCATTGACGGCCTGTATCACCAGCATGCGTGTGGTGGGCGCCAACATGGGCGTGATGTTGCTGTGGGGGCTGATCATCACCGTGTTGATCGCAGCCTCGCTGCTGTTCTACAGTGTGGGTCTGATCGTCATCGGGCCGCTGCTGGGCTGTGCCAGCTGGCATGCGTATAAAGCCAGCGTCCGCGCCGAAAGCAAGGAGGTCGCTGCCTGAGGCGCAATGAGGGGGATGCCATGGAGTTCTGGAACTGGTTGAAAAAAGTCTTCTCGTCTCAGTCCGGCGTGCCGGGGCGCAGCGCCGATTCGCAGCTGGCATGGACTTCGGCGAGCAGCCGTGAAGACGGCAGCGACGTCTTCAACGACAGCTATTTTCGTGGCTCGGGCAGCGGCGAGAGTGCCTGCAGCACGGACAGCGGCGATTCCGGCGGTGATGGCGGAGGCGGCGGCAGCGACTGAGGCCGCGCGGGCACCGCCTATTTCAGCAGCGGCCTGAGCTTGGGCCAGACATTGGCCAGCATCTGGGGCTGGGCCTGGGCATTGGGGTGAATGCGGTCGCTCTGAAACCACTGCTCGGCATCCGCCGCATCGCCGATTCCCGACAGCAGAAACGGCACCAGTGGCAGCTTTTGCGCGTCGGCAACCTTCCTGAACATGCCGGCGAACTGCTCGGTGTAGGTTGCTCCATAGTTGGGAGGCACCTGCATGCCTACCAGCAGCACCTGGGCTCCGGCTTCCCTGGCGGCCTTGATCATGACTTCCAGATTCTGCTGCGTGCTCTGCAGCGCCAGGCCGCGCAATGCGTCATTGCCGCCCAGCTCCAGAATCACGATGCCGGGTTCATGCTGCCTGAGCAGCGACGCCAGGCGCGCTCTGCCGCCAGCCGTGGTCTCGCCGCTGATGCTGGCATTGACCACCTTGCGCGGGTTTTTTTCATCATTCATGCGCTGCTGCAGCAACTGAACCCAGCCCTTGCCGCGCGTCAGTCCGTACTCGGCGCTCAGCGAATCGCCCAGCACCAGCACCGGGCCGGATTGAGCTCCGGGCGCGGCCGCCGCTGCAATGCCGCAAGCCCCCGAAATGGCGAGCGTCAGAGCAACAGCGATACAGTGACGACGCTGCAGTGCAAACTGCGGGCTGCGATCCTTGACGTTTTTGCTATCCAATTGATTCATGTCCACAACTCTTGCCATTCCTTTGATTGCCGTTGAGCAACTGTCCAAATCGGTGAGCGATTCCACAGGCGTGCTGGATATTTTGCGGGATATCAATCTGAGCTTCACGGCCGGTGAAACCGTTGCCATTGTGGGTGCCTCGGGCTCGGGTAAAAGCACTTTGCTGTCGATTCTGGCCGGCCTGGATACCCCCAGTCACGGCACGGTCCGGCTGCTGGGCCAGGATTTGTTTGCACTCAGCGAGGACGACAGGGCGGCGGTGCGGGCCCAGAAGATGGGTTTTGTCTTTCAGAGCTTTCAGTTGCTGGGCAATCTCACGGCGCTGGAGAACGTCATGCTGCCGCTGGAGCTGGCGGGGCAGCGCGATGCGAGGGCGCGCGCCGCGCAGATGCTGGAGCGCGTGGGCCTGGGGCAGCGCCTCAATCACTATCCCAGGCTGATGTCAGGCGGCGAGCAGCAGCGCGTGGCCCTGGCGCGCGCCTTTGTGGTGGAGCCAGCCGTGCTGCTGGCCGACGAGCCCACGGGCAGCCTGGACTTCGCCACGGGCCAGACCATCATGGAGCTGATGTTTGCGCTCAACCGCGAGCGCGGCACGACACTGATCCTGGTCACGCATGACCGCGAGATAGCGGCGCAATGCGAGCGCAGCATCACCATCGAGGCCGGCCGCGCGGTCTAGGAAGCAAAAAGGCCTGTGTGATCACAGGCCTTCTTTCATCTGGCGCTTATCGGAAAAGCGCTCGCAGCTGTCAAATCAATCGCTTTCGAGAGGCAGGCCTCATATGCGTGCCACTTCCAGTCCGGCCTTGCGTTCGGCGGCGCGGCAGGCGGCGGCGGTGAACAGCACATCGGTCGAGGAGTTGAGAGCCGTCTCGGTAGAGTCCTGAATCACGCCGATGACATAGCCCACGCCAACCACCTGCATGGCCACATCGTTGGGAATGTTGAACAGGCTGCAGGCCAGCGGAATCAGCAGCAGCGAGCCGCCGGGAACGCCCGAGGCGCCGCAGGCGCAGACCGCAGAGACCACGCACAGCAGGATGGCCGTCGGGATGTCCACCGGGATATGGAGCGTATGGGCGGCGGCCAGCGTCAGCACGCTGATGGTGACGGCCGCGCCGGCCATATTGATGGTGGCGCCCAGCGGAATGGAGATGCTGTAGGTGTTCTCGTCGAGCTTGAGCTTCTGGGCCAGGGCCAGGTTGACGGGAATGTTGGCGCCCGAGCTGCGCGTGAAGAAGGCGGTTACCGCACTCTCGCGCAGGCAGGTCAGCACCAGCGGGTAGGGGTTGCGGCGAGTCTGCGTCCAGACAATGGCGGGGTTGACCACCAGTGCCACGAACACCATGCAGCCGACCAGTACGGCCAGCAGATGGGCGTAGTCCTTGAGTGCGTCCAGCCCGCCCGAGGAGAAGGTGGCGACCACCAGGCCGAAGATGCCGAAGGGGGCCAGGCGGATCACGCCCTGAATCACGCGGGTGATGGCATGGCCGAAGTCCTCCACCATGGTGCGGGTGCCAAGGCTGGCGTGGCGCAGCGCAATCCCCAGGGCGATGGCCCAGGCCAGAATGCCGATGTAGTTGGCATTCAGCAAGGCGTTGACGGGGTTGTCGAACAGGCTCTGGACTACTGTGCTCAGCACCTGGCTGATCTCGCCGGGCACGCTCTGGACTTTGGGCGCTTCACGAAAGTGAATCACCGAGGGGAAAATGGCGCTGGCCGCCACGGCCACGCAGGCTGCCGCCAGCGTGCCGATGACGTAGAGCCAGAGCACGGGCTTGATCTGCGTTTCCTGGCCCGGGCGGTGGCTGCTGATGGCCGCCATGACCAGCAGCAGGACCAGTACCGGGGCCACTGCCTTGAGGGCGGCAATGAACAGGCTGCCCAGCAAGGATGCGGGCTGGGCGGCAGCCGGGAACAGCCAGGCCACCAGGCCGCCCAGAATCAGGGCAATCACAATCTGCAGCACCAGGCTGGTGCGGTTGAACCAATCGAGCAAGGCTTTGAGCATGCAGGGTATTCGTTAGGGGGATTGGAAGGGGATGCAAACGCGCCACTCTCGTCATGCCGGGCATGAAGAGATCCTGTGCGCGAATGCAGGGGGAGCTGCAGGGCAAGCCTGCTGCCAGTCGCTCTGGGCGGCTACGCGGCTTCATGTAAAGACTTGCACTCGGCAAAAGCCATGCCGGTTCTGCCTGATGAATGAGGTGCCGCCCGCTGGGGGCGCAGTGTAGCGGCAATGAAAAACCTCAGCTGCCAGCCCAGACATGGCCCTGCGAGTCCCAGGTCTGCCGCAAACGCCGGGATAATACGGCCCCATGTCGTCCCCCAAAGTTCTTTTCGGCTTTCACGCCGTCGGCGTGCGTCTGAAGACCGCCCCTCAATCCATCATCGAAGTCTATTTCGAGGCTTCGCGCCGCGATGCGCGCATGCGCCAGTTTCTGGAGCGCGCCAAGGAGGCCGGGGTGCGTCTGATCGAGGCCGATGCCCTGCGCATTGCCAAGCTCGTCGGCTCGCACGGTCACCAGGGTGTGGCAGCACGTGTGGAAGAGGTCAAGGACACACGTACGCTCGACGAGCTGCTCGATGACCTGGAGGATGAAGGCGTGAAGGCACCGCTGCTGCTGGTGCTCGACGGCGTGACCGATCCTCACAATCTGGGCGCCTGCCTGCGTGTGGCCGATGGTGCAGGCGTGCACGCCGTGATCGCTCCCAAGGACCATGCGGCCGGCATCAACGCCACCGTGGCCAAGGTGGCCAGCGGTGCGGCCGAGACCGTGCCCTACTTCATGGTCACCAATCTGGCGCGCACGCTCAAGGAACTCAAGGAGCGCGGCGTCTGGATCATCGGCACCAGCGGCGATGCCGACAAGCATCTCTACCAGATGGATCTGACCGGTCCGACGGCGCTGGTGCTCGGGGCCGAGGGCGATGGCATGCGCCAGCTGACCCGCAAGACCTGCGACGCGCTGGTCAGCATCCCCATGCAAGGTGCGGTGGAAAGCCTGAATGTGTCCGTTGCCAGTGGTGTGTGCCTGTATGAGGCATTGCGCCAGCGTCTGGCAGCAGCCGTGGCGATCAAGGCCTGAGCAGGCTAGCCAGGCCGCTGAAAGCGAAAGCAAGGCGCGACTGCGAGAGCGGTGGCGCCTTTTTTGCGGGCGGCCGATCCGTTCTCAGGCGGCCGGCAGATCGGCCGGGGTCGTGCAGCCCGGGTGCAGCATGCGCTGTACGGTGCGTGCCAGCTCGCCAATATCCATGGGCTTGCTCAGCACGACATAGCGACATTCCCGGGCCTGAGGCAGTTCGGCCTCTTCGCTGCTGGTCATGAGAACGAGCGGAATGAGAATCTGCTTGCGGGCCAGCTCCTGCTGCATGTTCGCGATGCTCAAAGGAGCCGGGAACTCATCGGCGGCAATGATGAGGTCCACCTTCATGCCACTGTTGATATAGCGCAGCGCGACTTCTGGCAGGTAGGCGGTCACGACCTGGTAGTCAAGTCCGTACAGCACCTGGGCCATGGCATTGCGCGCGGCCAGGTCCGGCTCGATGAGCAAGATCGTTTCCTGCCGGCCTGCCGGGGTAGCCGCTTGCGGGACCTGCGCAGCAGCCGGCTGTGCACGCGGGAAGTACAGGCTCACGATGGTGCCCAGGCCCTGGGTGCTTTCGACTTCGATCAGGCCCTGGACATGGTCCATGAAGTTCTTGACCATGGGCAGGCCCAGGCCCGCGCCCTTGCCCTCGGGCTTGGTGGTGAAGAACATGTCGAAGATGCGGACCTTGATTTCTTCGCTCATGCCCATGCCGTTGTCTGCCACGCTGACCATGACATAGTCGCCCACATGGCCGGCACGCTTGAGCAGCACGTTCTCTGCGGTCAGCGTGATCTGGCCGTGTTCTTCGGTGGCATCGCGCGCATTGATGCAGAGATTGATCAGCGAGTTCTCGAAATACAGCTTGTCCACGCTGATGGGCCAGATGCTGGATGCCATGTGCAGCTGCAGTTCGGCGTTCTGGCCGACGGCCTTGCTCAGCAGAGGCTCCAGATCCTGCACCAGCGCACGGGGGTCGGCAGCGGCCAGCTGCATGGATTTGCGGCTGCTGAAGCCGGTCAGATGCGATGCCAGGCTGCCCGCTTTCTGAATCGTGTTGAGGATCACGTCCACATGCTCGAGCTGCTCGGGCTCGCCCAGCTGCTTTTCCAGCATGCCGGCATGCAGGCCGGTGATGAAAAGCAGGTTCTTCATGTCATGCGCGACACCGGCAGACAGCTGGTTCACCATGCCCATTTTCTGGGCCTGGGCGAGGTAGGTTTCAGCCTGATCCAGAGCCTGCTGTTTGAGCCTCAACTGGTGGCTCAGCGTGGTGATCTGGTCGCGCAGCTGGTTCTCGGACTGCCGGATGCTGTCTATGCCCAGATTGGCGCCGACCCAGTAGAGAATCCTGCCCTGCGCATTCTTGACCGGAGACAGCGAAGAAAAAAACCAGTGGAACTGGCCGTCATGGCGCTTGATGCGCAGCCGGTATCCCGTCGGCTTTTCGGTGATCAGGGCACGCGACAGCCCGGTGTTGACGGCGGCCAGATCGTCGGGGTGCACGATGTCGATCCAGATGCCTTCGCGCAGGCTCAGCGGGCGTACCTCGCGGTAGGCATACTCCTGCAGGGCCTGGTTGAACCAGGTCACTTCTCCATGGGGGGTGGCCATCCAGATCTGATAGGGCAGATGATCCAGAAAGGCCTCGAAGCGGTTGACATGGCCCAGCCCGAGTTCGTCATCGGGCTCAGGCGATGCGGTCTCGGCCTGCAATACATAGCACTGCACTGCGGGGAGCATTCCATCGTCCGGAATCGGTGAGAAATGCCAGAGCCCGGCGAGACCGGGCAAACGAGTTGTGGTTTCCCGGCCTGTTTCCATGCATTGGCCGACAGCCCGCCTGGCCGACTCGAACATCGCCAGCCCCGGCGTGGCAGGGGATTGACTGCCGGCCTGAAGAAGCCGCTGCATTGCGGGGTTGGCAAAGCGCAGTTCCAGCGTTCTGGCATCAACAACAGCCCATGCCAATGCTGCGGGCAGCATGGCTTGCTGAAGTGCGAACAATCGGCCCGACTCGTTCATGTGCTGGTGTGGTGCAATATCAGGCAGAGCAAACGCTCTGCACAGTGATTCAAGTATTCCACGATGCAACTTGATTTTTGGGGTCATTGCCTTGGTTCAAGCACTTATTGACAATTCTTCGGCGTCCTTGGGTGCGATTGCCTGCGTACGCCGCTGGCTGGGCGAAGCGCAGCGGTTGACCGTGCTTACCGGGGCCGGCGTCAGTGCCGAATCGGGAGTGCCGACCTTCAGGGACGCGGCCAGCGGATACTGGTCCCAGTTCAAGCCCGAGGAAATGGCCAGCGAGGCGGGATATCGTCGCGATCCGGCTCATGTCTGGCGCTGGTACCAGCACCGGCGATCCCTGCTTGCCAAGGTAGCTCCCAACAAGGGACATCTGGCGCTGGCGCGCTGGGCAACGCAGCATCCCGGGCAGATGACGCTCGTCACGCAGAACGTGGATGGGCTGCACCAGCAGGCGGGCAGCGAAGAGGTGCTGAGTCTGCATGGTGAGCTGAGCAGGAATCGTTGGCTGAATCGCCGCTGTGCGTTATGCGATCTCGAGCATGCTGTCCCTGGCGAGCCGCCGCATTGTGCTGCCTGCGGCAATTTGCTGCGGCCTGCGGTCGTCTGGTTCGGCGAGTCTTTGCCCGGTCAGACCTGGGCCAGGGCAGAGCAATGTCAGCTGATGCTGGTGATCGGCACATCGGGCGCCGTCTACCCGGCCGCAGGTCTGGCCAAGATCGCCAGGCGCAACCGGGCCCGCGTGGTCATTGTCAACCCGCATGCCAGCGAGCTGGACTCGGTGGCCGATCAGATGATTGCCATGCCGTCGGCGCTGGCGTTGCCCTTGCTGCTGGCAAGTCCAGAGGATGGCTCTCAGCCGGGACAGCCCTGCTGACTGCTGCCTCGACTAGACCCAGCCCAGCGCGCCTAGCGCCGCACCTGCAGCCAGCAGCCACAGCAGATGAATGCGGGTGCGCCATACCAGCAAGGTGCACGCAAGGCTTAGCAGCCATAGCTTCCAGTCCTTGCCTGGGCTGCCGCTGGCGCTGCCCAGCAGCCAGCCCGTGGCCAGCAGCAGCCCGATCACCAGCGGAGCCATGCCTTGCTTGAAGGCGCGCACGCCGCGCTTGTCACGGTTGCGCTGGCCCCAGCGCGAAGCCTGCCAGGTCAGCAGCGAGCTGGGCAGCAGAATGCCCACCATGCATACGGCAACACCGAGTGCACCCAGACCCCAGGCCGCAGGGCCGGTGCCGCCACCTGCATTCAGTCCCACGTTCCAGCCCAGCAGGGCGATGAACAGCACGTTGGGGCCGGGGGCTGCCTGGGCAATGGCGATGGAACTGGTGAACTGGGTTTCCGACAGCCAGTGGTTGCCGTCGACCAGATAGCGGTGCATATCGGGCGCGGCGGTGATGGCTCCACCCACGGCCATCAGCGACAGCGTCAGGAAGTAGACAAGCAGATGCAGCCAGTCCACGGTCTGCAGATCGATCACCAGCGTGTTCATGCCAGCCTCCGGTAGGTCAGCACGCAGCCGGTCGCGCCCACCAGCAGCAAGGCCCAGAACAGCGGCAGGCGCAGCACGGCGACCAGCACAAAGGCGGCAATGGCCAGCCCTGCGCAATACCATTTGCCCAGCGGGTGTTTGCGCAGCGTGCCGGCCAGCTTGAGACCCATGCCTGCGACCAGTCCCGCCGCCACGGCACCCATGCCGCGCAGGGCGCCGGCCACGGCCGGGTTGGCCGCGAACTGGGTATAGACCAGGGTGAGGCTGATGACCACCAGCATGGGAAAGGTCAGCATGCCGCACAGCCCCACGAGGGCACCGCGCCAGCCGAAGTAGCGCTCGCCCAGCATGATGGAAAGATTCACCACATTGGGGCCGGGCATGATCTGCGCCACGGCCCAGTCCTCCATGAACTCCTCATTGCTCAGCCATTGGCGCTTTTCGACCAGTTCGCGCTGCACCACGGCCAGCACGCCGCCAAAGCCCTGCAAGGCCAGAAAGGTCAGCGACCAGAAAAGTTCGCTCAGATGGGCTGGGCGTGGCCGCTGGGCTTGCGGCAAGGAATGTGGGGCGGGTGCGCTCATTGAAACGGCCTCAGGGCCTCTGGAGAAAGTGATGGCGATCAGCCGTGGATGCTAATGCGGGCGCCTCTGCCCGGATAGCTGCCAGCCATCTCCAGTCGAGAAGGGCGTATCGATCACTGCGATGGCTCCCGTTGCCGGATCGCGACGCCGGCTGTGATCAGAGGTCGCCCAGTATCTGTTCCAGATCGGCGTCGTCGGCATCGGCCTCCAGGCGCAGGCTGCCCTGTATGTGATCCAGATGGCTGAGCATCAGCTGTTCTGCCAGCTCGCCATTGCCCGCGACAATGGCATCGACCACGGCTTCGTGCTCGTCCACCAGGCAGCAGGTGTTGACTGCCGATTCATACAGCGAGATCGTCAGGCAGGTCAGTGTGGACAGTTCACGCATGCTGCGCAGAAGCGCGGAGTTGCCGGCCAGCTCCGCCAGCAGCACATGGAACTCGCCGGACAGGCGCACCGTGGCTCGCTTGTCGGAGTTGGCGCGAGCATCGCGCTCCTGCTTCAGATGGGCTTGCAGACGACGGATCTTGCCATTGTCCATGTGCAGGACGAGGCGGCGCACAATGCCCGGCTCTATCAGCCGGCGTGCTTCGAAGACGTCCAGTGCCTGTTCGATGCTGGGCTTGGCGACAAAGGCTCCGCGCTGCGGGAAAAGCTCCACCATCTGGTCGCGGGCCATGCGGGCCAGCACCTCGCGTACGCGAGCCCGGCTGGTGTTGAAGATATTGGCCAGCCGGTCTTCGCCGAGCTTGGTTCCCGGCAACAGCCGATGCTCATGGATGGCTGTGGCAATGCGGGCGGCCATTTCATCCACGGTAATTTCAGATCGAGATGTATTGCTTCGATTGTTCACTTTTGTAGTGCTTTTTGTCGACATGCTGCTGAATTCTAGTGTCAGACAGCATGCTGGCTCGCATCATCTCGATGAAGGTTATCCCGCAGCCGCGTGTTCAGGGTAGCTGGCTCAAGAGCTGGGTGAGTCCCGGGGGAAGATTCCTGAACTCCTTGCGTGGCGGCTTGGCAAAGCTGCCAGCGCGTGCCGCTGCGGGTGCCAGCGAGACCAGGCTTTGCGCGTGGTTGACGGCGCTGGAGACGCCATCGACGGCCGGCACCGGCAAGCGCTGCTTGATGGAGCGTGCCAGGCCGGCCAGCGGCGCGCCGGCAATGATCAGTACATCGGCGCCGTCTTCGCTGACCGCTGCTTCGCACAAGGCTTGCAGGCGTGCTCCATGATCGTCCTGTACGCTGGCAATGTCTCGCAGAGGCTCGTCCAGGCAGCGAATGCTGGCCAGCCGGTCTATGAGTCCGTTGCGCTCGACCATGTCTCTGTACCAGGCGGTAATGCGCCTGGAGATGGCAATGATGGAAAAGCGCTTGCCCAACATGCATGCGCTCATGAGCGCGGACTCCGTCATGCCCAGCACGGGAATGTCCAGGGCCTCGCGCAGGCCTTCGAGACCGGGGTCGCCAAAGGCCGCCAGGATGACGGCGTCATGCCGCGCGGCATGGGTGGCTGCCAGCTCGGCCACGGCATAGGCGGCAATCATGGCCTCAAAGCGCGTCTCGATATAGGCCACGCCCATGGGGGCGGTCAGCATGGTGATTTCCGTACCCGGAGCAGCGGACAGCCTGGCTTCTTTCTCTATCAAGCAAGTGACGCTCTCGGAGATATTGGGATTGATGATCAGCAGTTTCATGGTGTGTGCTCCAGTTCAGAAGCGGGGTGCGGGTCGCTTGGGCAGCAAGGTCGGGGCGCCACGCTGCAGGAATCGTCCCTGGCCGGCGCGAACCTGGAATCTCTCGCCATCCCAGACAATCTGGCCGCCCGACAGGGTCAGGCAGGGCCAGGCCTTGATCAACTGGCCTTCGTAAGGAGTATGGTCCACGTTGTGATGCAGGTCGCGGTTGCGAATGGTTCGCTCGCCCTCCTGCCAGACGACCAGGTCGGCATCGGCACCTATGGCGATGCTGCCCTTGCGCGGATGCAGTCCATAGACCTTGGCCGGGTTGGTGGAGGTCAGCTCCACGAAGCGGTTGAGTGTCATGCGTCCCGCCAGCACGCCATGGGTGTAGAGCAGGGACAGGCGGGTCTCGATGCCCGGGATGCCGTTTGGAATATGGCTGAAGGACACTTCCTGGCCACCCGGCTTTTTGCCTTCCGGGGCGTCGTAGTTGAATGGCGCATGGTCGGATGAGAACACGGTGAAGAGCCCGTCGTTGAGACCGTTCCAGATGACCTCCTGGTTGGCCTTGTCGCGTGGCGGCGGGCTGCATACGCACTTTGCGCCTTGGTAGCTGTCGTCCAGGCCCAGGTCTTCTGCGCTCAGGAACAGGTATTGAGGGCAGGTCTCGGCCATGATGTTCATGCCGTGGGAGCGCGCCCAGCGGATCTGCTCGACAGCCTCGCGGCCCGAGACATGGACGATGAGGATGGGCACATCGGCAAGCTCCGAGAGCGCGATGGCGCGGTGCGTGGCCTCGCGCTCCACCAGCATGGGGCGAGAGACTGCGTGATAGCGAGGGGCGGTGCGGCCGCTGGCTTCCAGGCGCTTGGTCAGCCATTGGATGCAGTCGGCATTCTCGGCATGGATCATGGCCGTGGCATCGTATTTGCGGGCCACGTCCAGGACATCGAGAATCTGGCCGTCATCAAGCTTCAGATCGTCATAGGTCATGTAGATCTTGAAGGAGGTATAGCCTTCCCGAATCAGCGCGGGCAACTCGTTCTCCAGTACTTCGGGCGTGGGGTCGCTGACGATCATGTGGAAACCATAGTCCACATAGGCCTTGCCTTCTGCGCGGCGATGGTAATCGGCCACGGCAGCGCGCAAGGACTGGCCTTTGGCCTGGGCGGCGAAGGGGATGATCGTGGTGGTGCCGCCGCAGGCCGCCGCACGCGTGCCGCTTTCGAAATCGTCTGCCATGCACACTGGCGGCTCCATGGGCTGATCCAGGTGGCAGTGGGCGTCGATGCCGCCCGGTGTGACGACCCGGCCTTGAGCGTCGTATTCGTGAGTGCCGGCGGGCAGCTGCTTGCCCAACTGGGCGATCTTGCCGTTGCGGATGCCGATGTCGGCTTCAAAGATGTCGCTGGCAGTCGCGACTTGTGCGTTGCGCACCACGATATCGAATTCGCAGGGGTTCATGTTCGGGATCGGTTTTACGGTGAGTGTGAGAGGCCAGTTACAGCTGGCATGACTGTGGCGAGGTTCCTGAACGATGACGTGTCATCGCTTCCAGCGAGGGGGCTGGTGCCGGGCGGGCAGGAGCGTGCCGCTCCTGCCGCCTTCGGGTCCGAGGTCTACACGGGTACTTTCTTGCTGTAGTCGATCAGCAGGGCCGAGCAGATGAACAAGCCCAGGCCTGCGCCGGTGAACATCATCAGTGCCATGAAGTAGGAGCCTGTTGCCTGCACGATCAGCCCCACGATGATGGGCACGCCAATTCCGGCGCAATTGCCGCCAAGGTTCATGACGCCGCCCAGAAAGCCGACGCGATTGCGCGTGCCGATCAGGGAGGGGATGCACCAGAACAGGCCGCACCAGCGCAGGAAGAACAGAGTGATCGACAGCAGGATGACGACCGTGACGGGGTCGGTGATCTGCGAGACGCCATAGATGGCGATGGTGGCGATGATGGATGCAATACCGAACAGGGTGCGCAGCACGGTGGCCTGGTTACCACCTTTCTCGCGCCATTTGTCGGCGATCCAGCCGCCGATCATTTCTCCCACGAAGCCGGAAAAGAACATGGCGAAAAGTGCGCCACCCATGGCTTTGATGTCCATGCCGTGCACCTTGGACAGGTAGGTGGGCATCCAGGTCAGCAGGCCATAAAAGAGCGCGTTGAAGCACATCCAGCCAAAGAACATGCCCCACACCGAGCGGTACTTGAAGAAGTCCAGCAGCTTGCCCTTGCTGGTTCCGGCGTCGGCCCTGGCATCTTCGGCATGTGCTGCTTCGATGTGACGGGCTTCGGCCTCGTTCACACCGGAATGCTCGCGAGGGTGATTGCGGATATAGGACCAGGCAAAGTAGCCAGCGATCATGGTGCCGACGCCCGCGACCACGAAGGAGATGCGCCAGGAGCCGAAGAAGGCGATCAGGCCCGCAATGATGATGGCTCCCAGGGCGGCCCCCAGCGGTGCGCCACCGTCAAGCAGCGTGGCGCCGCGACCGCGCTCGTTCTGGGACATCCAGATGCCGTTGAGCTTGCCTCCGGCCGGGTAGATGGGGGCTTCGGCGGCTCCCAGCCCCAGGCGTGTCAGCAGCAGAGAGAACCAGCCCGTGGTGAAGGCGGCGATGGTTTGAAACAGACCCCAGCCCAGGGTGGCGCCGGCGATGACGGAGCGCGGGCCATATTTGTCGGCAAGCATGCCTCCCGGGATCTGCATGAAGGCATAGGTCCAGAAAAACGAACTCAGCAGCAAACCCTGCATGGCAGGACTCAGATCGAATTCCTTGGCAATCATCGGCATGGCCACCGATAGCGAAGCACGGTCGATGTAGTTGATCGAGATGAGGAACAACATCATCAGGAAGATCTTCCATCGGACTTTGGTCGGAGCCTGTGTGTGCTCCGCTGCGGCTGTGGTCGGGATATGCATCTTCGGGGTCACTCCATCCAGGGTTGGTTGATGTGATGAAAATTTAAATGTCGACAATGTTGTAAACAATATAGAAAACACCTATACGACCAAATTGGCAACGAGATATCAGAATTTCTACAGTGCTGCAGACGAAGTGGAATGTATTTTCTGGCGAATTTAAGAAGTGATGCTTTTATTATTGTTGACAATATTGTTGACGTTTTGTGGTGAGCTGAGAACAATGTGATCCGGCCGCCGAGACGGTCGACCCTTCACGGAGAAACACAAGAGATGACTGCAACCAAGACATGCCTGGGCGTGCTGACGCCTTCCTCGAATACGGCGCTGGAGCCTCTGACCAGTGCGCTTGCCGCCAGCGCGGGTCGATGCTCGGCACATTTTTCGCGCTTCACGGTGACGGAGATTTCGTTGGCGCAGGCCGCGCTCAATCAGTTTGATGACAGCAGGATTCTTGCGGCCGCAGAGCTGTTGGCGGATGCCAAAGTGGATGTGATCGGCTGGAGTGGTACCGCCGCGGGCTGGCGCGGCTTTGACTGCGATCGGCAGCTATGCGAGCGCATCGAGCAGCGCACGGGCATCAAGGCGACGACGGCCATCCTGGCGCTCAATGAGCTGATGCAAAAGCTTTCCGTCAAGAAGCTGGCCATCGTGAGCCCCTATACCGCGGATGTGCAGCGATGTATCGTCAACAATTACCGCGCAGCCGGCGTGGAGACCACGGCTCACCGGCATCTGAACATTTCGGTCAATCACCGTTTTGCGCTCGTGGAGCCGGAGCAGCTGCTGGGGCTGATCGAAGAGGTGATCGAGGAGGGCGCCCCCGATGCGGTGGTGACTTACTGCACGAATCTGCATGCAGCGCAGCTGGCGGATCAGGTGGAGCGGCGCTGGAATGTGCCACTGCTCGATACTGTCAGCACTACGGTATGGGGGATGCTGCGTACGGCAGGACGTAATCCGGCAGATATCAAGGGATGGGGACGCTTGTTTGAGGTGGCGTGACAGCCGGTGGCTCAAGCATGGGCCGCCGGCAGGCGGTGGTGAAAGACGAGTCGAGGATGAGGCGCCTGGTGATGGAGTGCCTGGGTCTGTGCCGAGTGCCCGAAAGTGATGTCCGAGGAATGGAGAGACTATGAAACTGGTTCGATTTGGAGCTGTCGGCGAGGAAAAGCCCGGCCTGCTGGATGCGCAAGGGGTGTTGCGCGATGCCTCGAGCTGGGTGGCCGACTGGCGTGGCACCGAGCTGCAACCTGAAAAGCTGGCGCAATGGCGCGGCCGGCAAACCGAGGAGCTGCCGGCAGTGTCAGGAGCCCCCCGACTGGGCTGCCCGGTGGCGCAGGTAGGCAAGATCGTCTGCGTGGGCTTGAATTATGCGGACCATGCGGCAGAGGCAGGGGCTGCGCCACCGGCCGAGCCGGTGCTGTTCATGAAGGCGGTCACGGCCATCAGCGGGCCCAACGACGCCATACAGATCGTTCCGGCGGCGACCAAGGTGGACTGGGAGGTGGAGCTGGGTGTGGTCATCGGCAGCCGCGCCACGCGGGTGAGCGAGCAGGCTGCGCTGGGGCATGTGGCAGGCTATGTGCTGGGCAACGATGTGTCCGAGCGTGCCTGGCAGATGGAGCGCGGCGGCACCTGGGACAAGGGCAAAAGCCATGACAGTTTTGCCCCGCTGGGGCCCTGGCTGCTGACGGCCGACGAGGTGGCCGATCCGCACTGCATTGCGCTGTGGCTGGAAGTGAACGGCCAGCGCATGCAAAGCGGCAACACCCGCAATTTCATCTTTGGCGTGCCCAGGGTCATCAGCTACATCAGCCAGTTCATGACCCTGGAGGCAGGCGATGTGATTCTTACCGGAACGCCTGCAGGCGTGGGTCTGGGGCAAAAGCCGCAGCCCGTCTTTCTCAAGCCCGGCGACGTGGTGCGGCTGGGTGCCGACGGGCTGGGCGAGCAGCGTCAGGTCTGCGTGGCCGTGAACTGAGCTGCATTCCTCCTGGAGAGCTGGCTTTCAGAGCATTCCGGGAGACGCCGGATCGGAAGACATGCGCCTTTCTTCGGCCGGCTACGGATGCTGGGCCTGCTTGATGTCGATTCGTCTGGCGGTGATCTTGGCCACGCATTCGAGTTTTTGCAGGTCCTTGGCCGTCAGGCTTTCATCGGCAGCCTGACTGAAGCAGCACAGCGTGCCGTAGACCTTGCCGCTGGCCAGCACGATAGGGGTGCTCAGATGGGCGCCTACGCGAAAAGGCGTTGCCGGCAGCTTGGAAAAGGCCGGATGGGTGGCAGCATCATGGACCAGGCCGGGCAGAATGCCGTCGAGCACGCACTGGCAAAACGACTCTTCCAGAGGGCCACCGCCGCCGGTGGCAATCAATTCCTTGCCGGGGGCCGTATCGACATGCTGGAACATGCGTTGGCCGTTGCGGATCTCGGAGACAAAAATCACCTCCATATGCAGGTGCTGGCGCAGCTCCTGCAGGACCAGGCGCACGTTTTCATCGACCAGTTCGTCGCTTTGATCTGCCGTGGCCAGCAACAATTCGCTGACCTGTACCTCAAGTGCCTCGGGTGCGTAGTCCCAGTTGTGAATCGCCATCTCTCAAACCTCTGCATATCGCGCAAAAACTCGGTCCATTGTGGCCGAGCCAACAGGGTTCTCAAGTTAACAATACGTAAGACTTCAAAGTGAATCCTGGCCGGCTTGAGTCTGGATCAGCGCCAGCACCTGGGCATGCAGCTCGGCGGGTACGGCGATCAGCTCCATATTCAGCACACGGGCCATTTCCTGCAGGGTGGAAAAGCGCGGGTCGACATCGCCGGTTTCCGTGCGTTGCACTGCCATGCGCGACAGACCGGCGCGTTCGGCCAGATCGGCCTGGGTGATACGGGCAGCCTTGCGGGCCTGGGCCAAAGTCGTGATGAGTTCGGAAGTCATGCGTATCAATATACTCTTTGTAGCGCGGTACAAAAGCGTGGCGCCTGCTGGAGGGTGTTTCCCCGGAGCAGGCCGGGCGCCGCAGTCTGCCACGTCACTGCCATACTGCGAGGGCATGGTGGTGATGGTTCACGGAACAACAGGAGTGCGCAATTGGACTGGATAGCAATGCAGCTGAGCCACGAGAGCGTCAAGCTCTGGCTGTCCGTGGGCTGGTCGCTGTATGTCATCGTGGTGGGCATCTGGATCTTGCTGCAGCGCAGCCAGCCGATTGCCACGCTGAGCTGGCTGATGTCCATGGCGGCGCTGCCCGTGGTGGGCCTGCTGGTCTATTACTACTTCGGCCCGCAACGCATGAAGCGCCAGCGCATCAAGCGGCTGCGCTCGCGAAAGCGCTCGCGAGTGCGCAACAGCATGCAAAAGCTCAGGGAACGCATTCCGGCCCAGCAGGAGCGCCTGCGCCAGGTGGCGCGGCTGGTCGGCATGACCAGCGATTTCCCGGTAAGCACGGCCACCTCCATGCAGTTGCTGGTGGGCGGAGCCGCGACCTTTGATGCGATTGCGGAGGCCGTGAGCGCCGCACGCCACCATGTGCATCTGGAGTACTACATCTACGAGCCCGATCAGACCGGCACGGCCTTGCGTGATTTGCTGGTCGATAAAGCACGCGAAGGTGTGCAGGTGCGTTTGCTGGTGGATGCTCTGGGCTCCAAGAAGCTGGGGCGCAAATTTCTGGAGCCGCTGCTGCAGGCCGGGGCCGAGGTGCTGCGCTTTCACGACGCCAAGATAGGGCGGCGGCTGCGGCCTGTGGTCAACTTCCGCACCCACCGCAAGATTCTGGTCTGCGATGGCAAGGTGGGCTTTACGGGAGGCGTGAACGTCACCGACGAAGAGAACGAGCGCATCTGCGACGATGCCTATCACGACGTGCATCTGCGCGTCGAAGGCGCCGTCGTCAACTGGCTGCAGACGGTGTTTCTCGAGGACTGGGCCTACACCCGCAGCGATGATCCGCACCGCCTGCCCGACGATCTTGATGACCTGCTGCCCGACTGCGAAGACGGCTCCATGCCCATGCAGGTCGTGACTTCGGGGCCTGACGATCAGCTGGACGCCATCTACCGCGCCTATCTGGCGGCCATCAACGCGGCTCAGCAGCGCATCCTGCTGACCACACCGTATTTTGTGCCGACCGAAGGCGCACTGACGGCTCTCACCAATGCAGCGTTGCGCGGTGTGGAGGTCCGCATCCTCGTGCCCAAGAAGTCGGATTCGCTATTGGTGACGGCCGCTGCGCGCTCCTATTTTGACGAGCTGATTCGCTGTGGTGTGCACATCTATGAATATGCGGCCAGCATGTTGCATTCCAAGACGCTGGTGGTCGATGACAATATGGCCATGATTGGCACGGCCAATTTTGACTATCGCAGCTTTTTCCTCAATTACGAGGTCTGCGTGATCGGCTATGGGCCGGAGCTCAATCAGGCCATCGCTGCCCAGTTCGAGGCAGACCTGGGCCAGGCTCGAATGGTGCAATATCGCAGCGAGAAAGGTCTGCGGCGACGGTTGTTCGGCTCCATGGCCCGGCTGACATCGCCGCTGCTGTAATGAGTGAAACCGTGAACCATTGTGTGGACGCTCTGGCGCTGTGGCGCCTGCAGGACTGGCTGCATGCGCATCCGCGCGTGGTGGTCATTGGCGGTGCCGGCTGCAGCACCGAAGTCGGCATCCCCGACTATCGTGACCGCAACGGGCAGTGGAAACGTCCGCAGCCCGTGACCTATCAGGCCTTCATGGGCGATGCGCTGGTGCGTCAGCGCTACTGGGCGCGCTCCATGCTGGGCTGGCGCGTGATGGGCCAGGCGCGGCCCGGTGCCGCCCATCAGGCGCTGGCGCGGCTGGAGCAGCAAGGCCGGCTGGAGTTGCTGATTACCCAGAACGTCGATGGCCTGCATGATGCGGCCGGCAGTCAGAACATCGTGGACCTGCACGGTCGCATCGACACCGTGCGCTGCATGGACTGCGGCCAGCGCTCTGCCCGCGCCGATCTGCAAGTGCGGCTGCTGGCGCTGAACCCGGCCTGGGCCGAACTGTATGCGGCTCCTGCCCCTGATGGCGATGCCGATCTGCAAGGGCAGGACTTCAGCCGCTTTGTCGTGCCGGCCTGCCCGCATTGCGGCACGGGCCTGATCAAGCCCGATGTGGTGTTCTTCGGTGAGACCGTGCCGCGTGAGCGTGTGCAGGCCTGCATGGCTGCCGTCGCCAGGGCCGATGCACTGCTGATCGCCGGCTCTTCGTTGATGGTGTATTCGGGCTACCGCTTTGTGCTGGCAGCGCATGAGCAAGGTAAGTCCGTCGTGGCCATCAATCAGGGGGTGACGCGAGCCGACGCATTGCTGGATTTCAAGCTCGAGGCCGATGTGGGGCAGGTCTTGACGAGCCTGAGCCTCTAGCCGCTCCTGCAAGGGGATCAGCCCGGGGTGATCCGCACCCGATGGGCGTTCGCCCCGGACTCCGTCGTGATCCGCACAGGCAGAAAGCTCTGAATCACCGCGAAGTTGCTCAGTGCGTGGGGCGTCAGCTCCGTGCAGCTGTAGCTGGCGGGCTGCCCGCGCAAATGCACGGCCAGCGCCAGCGGCAGCACCCACTGGTCAGCCAGGTGCGGCCCCAGTGCGCCGTCGCTGCTTTGGTAACGGCGCATTTCCTGCGCAAGCTGGGTGGCCACGGTTTCGGCGGTTACGCCTTTTTCGCCGAATTCGGTAAAGACCTCGGTCACCTGCTCATGCACCAGCGTGCCCAGCAGCGCATTGCCAGGACCCTCGTTCTGGCGCACGCCGGCTTGGCGCAACTGCTCGGGCTGCCAGGCCATGAGGGCGGCCAGCTTGTTGAGTTCGCGCCGGGCAATCGACGAAGGCAGGGCCGGAGCAAGGCAATCCGCATACGCCTCGAGAGCGCTGCCTCGCTCGTTAAGGTCAAAAGGAGTCAGCGCTTCTCGGGCGCCGCCGATCACGGCCTCGAACTCGCCGCCTCCGGCAGGGTAGAAGCCGTGGCGCTGCAGTGTCAGCTGCACAGGCGCGCCAAGGCGGCGCAGCAGCGGCGCATAGCTGCGCTCCAGGAAATGGAAGGGCGGAGCCATGGGATTGTGCGTGCCGCCTCTGAGCTGGACACGGCTTTCGCCAGCAGCCAGCATCAGCGCGGGCCACACGGTCTGCAGCACCAGGGTGCAGCTTCCGGCTGAGCCCACATTGAACGCATAGCTGCCGCAGCGCACGGTGCCGGGCGTGAACTGCAGTGCCTGCGAATTCAGCTCTGCACCTTCCACCTGGGCGCTGCTGATTTCGCTGGCTGCGTGAACGCAGGTCAGGTGCTGGCGCATCAGCCCGGGCTTGGAGCGGCCCGCGCGGATCCGGGTCAAGGCAAAAGCCTGGCCCGTGCACATGGACAGGGCCAAGGCGCTGCGCAGTATCTGGCCGCCGCCTTCGCCCTGGGAGCCGTCGATTTCTATCATTGCTCTATTCCTCTTGTTCTTGATTTTTATTGATTACTGGGTGCTGAAACGCGTGACGGCTTCCAGCAAAAACGCATCGGCAGCCTGCATGGTTTCGGCGCTCAATGGCTTGGCCTGCGGCGCATATTGTTCGGCCAGGGTCAGCTCGGTCTGCAGAAAATCCTGTATGCGATGCCAGGGGGCGCTGGTGGCCGCTTCGCCGGCGCGCATCTTGACCGTCAGCAAGGCATTGAGTTCGCTCAGCAGGTCGGCATCATGCAGCAGCGCGGTTGCCAGCTCGGCAAAGCGCATGGGTGGCACGCCGCCGACCTCGCGTATCCAGCGCGCGGCCAGCAGCGGGCGCAGGGCGTAAAAGTATTTTTTGTACTTCACGACTTCGCTGTCCGGACGCAGGTGGTTCTTCATGGTCTTGCGGGCCATGGACAGATAGTGGTGATAGCCGCGCACGGGCGAAAAGCTCTGCAGCGCCAGCTTGTGCAGGCGCTCGACCCAGTCTGTCTCACTGCAATAGACCACGGGCGAGCGCAGCCATTCCAGTAGCACCGGGTTGGAAGCCTGCATCAGTTGCAGAGTCTTGCGCAGTTCCCAGCCGCTCACGTCCAGCTCGGCGCTCACAGGCAGCTCGATCACATCGCGGCCCGTGCGGGTGCGCAGATACCAGGGCAGGCGCGGCACATAGACAAAGCGCACGTCATAGTCGCTGTCGGGCGAAGCAAAGCCCCAGCCGCGGCTGCCTGACTCGCAGGCAAACAGCACCTTCACATCGTGTGCACGCTCAAGTGCCTTGAGCTGGGCTTGCACGGCACTGCGCATGGCGCCGGATATCGGGTGTGCGCTCAGCACGCTCTCTTGGGGCTTGAATTCTTGTTCAACGGTTTGCATGATGGCTCTCGTTCTTCTACAAGCAGCGAGAACCAATGCTCCCGCTGCATTTGCTAACCCTTGACGCAGATCACCTGCTTGAGGGTATGGACCACTTCCACCAGGTCCTTTTGGGCGGCCATGACGGCGTCGATGTCCTTGTAGGCCATGGGGATCTCGTCAATCACGCCCTCGTCCTTGCGGCATTCCACGCCTTCGGTGGCCTTGATCTGGTCAGCCACCGAGTACAGCTTTTTGGCCTTGGTGCGGCTCATTACGCGGCCCGCGCCGTGGCTGCAGCTTTCAAAGCTCTCGGGGTTGCCCAGGCCGCGCACGATATAGCTGCGCGCGCCCATGCTGCCGGGGATGATGCCCATCTCGCCGCGCCTGGCGCTCACGGCACCTTTGCGGGTGACAAACACATCCTCGCCAAAATGGCGTTCCTTTTGCACATAGTTGTGGTGGCAGTTCACGGCTTCCACATGGGCCTCGAAAGGCTTGGCAATCACCTTGCGCACGGTGGTGATCAGGTTGGCCATCATCACTTCGCGGTTGCTCATGGCGAACTTCTGCGCCCAGGACACCGCGCGCACATAGTCGCCAAAGTAGCGGGCTCCTTCTTCAAGGTAGGCTAGGTCCTGGTCGGGCAGATTGCGCTGGTGCAGCTCGGCATCCTTCTTGGCCAGCTCGATGAAGTGGTTGCCGATGGCATTGCCCACGCCACGCGAGCCAGAGTGCAGCATGAACCAGACAAAGCCCAGTTCGTCCAGGCACACTTCCACGAAGTGATTGCCGCTACCCAGAGTTCCCAGGTGTTTGCGGTTATTGGTCTTTTCCAGGCGAGGGTGCAGCTCGCACAGTGCGTCGAAGTCGTCCGCCAGCGTGGCCCACTTCTGGTCCACCAGCGCGGGAGGGTTCTCCCAGGCGCCAGGATCACGGCCACGGCTTTTGGGTGCCGATCCATGGGGCACGGCTTTCTCAATGGCCGAGCGCAGTGCGGCCAGGCTGTCGGGCAGGTCTTCGGCGCGCAGTGTGGTCTTGGCGGCCATCATGCCGCAACCGATATCCACGCCGACGGCTGCAGGGATGATCGCCTTGACGGTGGGAATCACCGAGCCGATGGTGGCACCAATGCCCAGGTGCACATCAGGCATGGCGGCGATATGTTTGAAGACAATGGGAAGGCGAGCAGCGTTGGACAGCTGTTGCCGGGCCTCGGCTTCCACGGGCACGCCCTTGGTCCACATCTTGACGGGCACGCCGCCAGTGACTTCCAGCAGTTGGTAATTGTGTTCGGACATCTTGATTTCCTTCGGGACTTGCGCAAACAGTAAGGCAACAATTGACTGCCTACTGAGGCGGTCGTCTTGCCTGAACCCGTTTTGCGCAAGTCGTTTCCTTGTTGTTCATGTCATGGATGGCGGTCTTGCAGCGACAAGGAGTGGTGAAACATCGTGCTCTACCAGGCTGAGCTACAACAGCTTTGCAACTGCTGGCGGGATTCGAACCCGCGACCACGAGATTAAAAGTCTGTAGTTCCACCGGCATTCGCTGCAGGGCAGCCAAACCGAAAATTCATCAGGACTCACGCTTGCGCAAGTCGTGTTCAAAAAAAAGACGGCGCGACCAGAGAAGCAAGACATAGCCATGACCGGTTTCCCGGCTTGGGAATCGAACCCGTGGCAACCGATGTAGTCCTGCTGGCATTCGCGCCAAACTCAAACCGTGGTGATGAATGTCTTGCTGCGACAAGGGTTGGGTGAAACATAACCCGTGCTGTACCTTTGGCTACCGCTCGTTGATCTTCCGATCCGACGAGGCGGGCAGGAATCGAACCTGCAATCCGGGCACCCATGTAGTTCCACCGGCATTCGCAGCCAGCCATTCAAACCGTTCAACTTCATTCAGGACATCTGCTGCGGGCGACAAGGGTTGGTGAGACGGGACAGTTTGGATATGTAGTCCCACCGGCATTCGCCAGCAACAGATGATCACTTCAACTCCGAGCTGCTAGCACGAACCTTGATACGTCGTTGCTCAGCCTTGTCGTACTTTTGTACTGACTGCGGCTAAGTGCCTCGTCTCAAACGCAAACCTTGGGTTTGCTGGCCCGCGCCATCAGCTCTCACTGGGACTCGAGAGCGATCTTTTCGATCTCGCCCACCCAGTGCTCGGCGCCAAGCCTGCCCTCGGCAAAACTTGCCACCACATCGAAAACCGCATCGCTGAAGCCGCCGACATTCAGAATGTCGCCACGCTCCATGGCCTGCGTCGTACCGTAGGGCTGGATGTCTATGCAGACCAGCCGGGCGTCGGGGTTGCGCTGCTTGATGCGCTCCCACTGCAACATGGTTTCAGTGGCACCGCGGCGCACACCGTCGACCCAGGACTCGTTGTCCGAGACCATGATCACCATATCCACCCTGGCCTTTTCATCGGCCAGCTGCTTCAGTGGTGCGCTGCAGTTGGTGCCGCCGCCGCCGATCTTTGCCAGCTTGGTTGCATTGGTCATTACCGAGTCGCGGCCGTTAAGTTCCAGCTTCACCACCTTTTGCTCGAAGGGCAGCACGCGGGCTGTCCTGTTCTTGCGCAGCACAGCGGCGGCCATCAGCCCGGCCACATCGATGCAGCGCACCGCCGTGGTGGCTCCGGCGCGATAACCCGTCACAGGGCTGTGCATGGAGCCCGATACATCGGGGCAGACCACTACCGCTCCCGCAAAGCAGGGCACATTGGCAATGGCATGCTCCATGGCATCCTGCAGCGCATCGCGCACCTGGGCCGGTACTTGCTCACCGGCAGCCTGGTAGGCCGACAGCAACTGGTAGGGCATGGCACGGGCCCTGGCCACGGCGTCGGTATCTCCCAGCTTGCGGGCGATCAGTTCCGCCATTCCCTTGATCTCGAACACGCCGTGGCGTGCAAAGGTGTTCAGGTTCTGGCGCACCATCTGCCATGAGCCGCTGCGGGCGATCTGCGCCCATTGCTGGGCGTTCAGCTCCAGCGCGGTCAACATCTGAAACGGCACATCAGGCAGCTCGGCACTCACCAGGCCCTGGGCCGCATCGCGCTTGAAACGCTCGAAGGCCTGGGTGATGGGAGGCAGAGATGCCTCATCAAAAGGCTTGCCGATCAACCAGGCAAACCATGCGGAACGCCAGGCCTCCTGAGGCTTGGGGTGCACCATCTTCACCACATCGGCCAGCGATGGCTGCTTGCCCACCGCAGCGCTGAGCAGCTGCTTCTCGCTCGCATTGAGCAGCCAGTTCTGCACCAGCTTCTTGGGTGCCGAGCCCAGGGACTTGCGACCCATGGCGCCGCTGCGCACGATCTGAACAAAGTTGCGCAGCATCTTGCCGTTGTCGATCACGCGGCCAAACACCTGGCTCAGCAGCGCGGTATCCCAGACGGCCAGCGCGGCAGCCAGGGTGGCTGGCATGTCCTTCATATAGCCGCGTTGGCGGGCATAGACGGCCGTCTGGGCGGTAAAGCGCGTGTCCACTTCCAGCACCAGATTGCCCAGCTGCTCCAGTTGATCCTGACCATCCGCATAGAAAGTCTGGCTCAGGCAGCCGGTCACGGCCATCTGGGCCAGCTGGTGGCGGGGGCTGAAGGCATAGGCTGCTGCGCTTTGCTGATTGACCGTGTTGGCGGCTGCAGCCAGTGCGCCGCGGCTGGTTTGAAACAATTGCGTGTTGACCATTCTTCTTCTCCTGTTTGCATTCAACTTGCAGATGCTTTGGTTATTGCAAGCGGTGTGCCAACTTCTTGAAGAGGGAGTGATTAATTTGCAATCCATTGAATTTATTGGATAAATTTCATTTCAACTGTTTGTTGTGGTAGATGTGGTGGAAGAGGGATTGAAAGATTATTAGAATTAAAGATAGATATTTATCTGGAAAGATATGTCCAAAAAGAATGTGGTGATTGGCTTCATGGGCACGCAGCTTGATTCAGGGCAGGGAGCAGGGCGCTGGAGCAAGTGGCGGCCCACGGTGTCTCTGATGCAGCACGAAGACCAGGTGATAGACCGGCTGGAGCTGCTGTACTCCAGCCGCTATGACAAGCTGGCGCAGACCCTGGTGCAGGACATTGCCAATGTCTCGCCCGAAACCCGGGTCAACCTGGTGGACTCCGAGGTCCAGGACCCCTGGGACTTTGGCGAGATGTATGCCGCGCTTTATGACTGGGCGCGCAATTACCGTTTTGATACCGAGCGTGAGAATTACTGGGTGCACATCACCACGGGCACCCATGTGGCCCAGATCTGCATGTTCCTGATGGTGGAGTCGCGCCAGATACCGGGTGTGCTGCTGCAAACCTCGCCACCGCGCAAGCAGCAGGCGGGCTCGCCGGGCAGCATGATCCTGATCGATCTGGACCTTACGCGCTACGAAGCCCTGGCCCAGCGCTTCCATCAGGCCCAGACCGAGGCGCTGGACTTCCTCAAGAACGGCATTGCCACGCGCAACCCGCAGTTCAACCAGTTGATTGAAGAGATAGAGCGCGTGGCGATTCGCTCGCGTGCACCGATTCTTTTCACCGGGCCCACGGGTGCGGGCAAGTCGCATCTGGCGCGGCGCATCTTCGAGCTCAAGAAATCGCGCCACCAGGTGGTCGGCGATTTTGTCGAGGTCAACTGCGCTACCTTGCGCGGCGACGGCGCGGCCTCCACCTTGTTCGGCCACAGAAAGGGCGCGTTCACCGGGGCCGCAGCAGACCGTGCTGGCCTGCTGCGGACGGCGCATGAAGGCGTGCTGTTTCTCGACGAGATCGGCGAGCTCGGTCTGGACGAGCAGGCCATGCTGCTCAAGGCCGTGGAGGAAAAGCGCTTTTTCCCCATGGGCAGCGACAAGGAGGTCAGCAGCGACTTCCAGCTCATAGCCGGCACCCATCGCGATCTGCGCGTCGATGTGGCCGAGGGGCGCTTTCGCGAAGACCTGTTCGCGCGTATCAATCTCTGGTCCTATACCTTGCCAGGCCTGGCACAGCGCCCCGAGGATCTGGAGCCCAATATCGACCACCTGCTGCTGCGCGCCGTGGCCGAGACCGGCAGCTCCGTGCGTTTCAACGCCGAGGCCAGGGCGTTGTATCTGCAGTTCGCCAAGTCTGCCCAGGCTCCCTGGAGCGGCAACTTCCGCGACCTTGCGGCCAGCATCACGCGGCTGGCCACGCTGGCCGACAGCGGTCGCATCACGACCAGGCAGGTGGAGGCCGAGATCAAGCGCCTGGACTGGCTGTGGCAGCATTCGCAAAGCCATGTCCTGCCCAAGGCTGAGGTGGATCTGGGCGACTATCTGTCCGAAGACGCCATCGCCCAGATCGATCTGTTTGACCGCTTGCAACTGCAGTCCGTCATCGCCGTCTGCCGCGCATCGACTACGCTGTCCGATGCGGGTCGCAAACTGTTTGATCAGTCGCGCCAGCAGAAAGCCGTGGTCAACGATGCAGACCGGCTGCGTAAATTTCTGCACAAATTTGGTTTGAATTGGGAGCAGCTCAAACAATCATATTGATAGCTGCTTGCGCTTTATCCATAAGGGATAAAGGCCAAAAAGGCTTGAAGTTGATGGGGCTGAGTCCTAAGCTGTGCCGGTTCGCAGGCATACTTCGGGCCCATGGCTCATACCTTCTTCTGGCACGACTACGAAACCTTTGGCGCTCAGCCGCGCTATGACCGTCCCGCGCAGTTTGCGGGCATACGCACGGATGACCAGCTCAACGAGATCGGCGAGCCCGTGATGTGGTATTGCCAGCCGGCCAATGACTATCTGCCCGATCCGCAATCCTGCCTGATCACGGGCATCACGCCCCAGCGTGCACTGCAGGAAGGCGTTGCCGAGCATGAGTTTGCAGCGTTGATCGAGGCCGAGCTGGCGCAGCCCGGTACCGTGGGCGTGGGCTACAACACCATTCGATTCGACGACGAAATCACGCGCTTCATGTTCTGGCGCAATCTCACCGACCCCTATGCGCGTGAGTGGCAGAACGGCTGCGGCCGCTGGGATTTGCTGGATGTGGTGCGCATGGTCTATGCGCTGCGTCCCGATGGCATTCAGTGGCCGACCAAGGAGGACGGCACGCCCAGCTTCAAACTCGAGGACCTGGCCCGCGCCAATGGTCTGCTGCACGAGCAGGCACACGATGCGCTGAGCGATGTGCGCGCCACGATCGCCCTGGCTCGGCTGATCCGAGAAAAGCAGCCGCGCCTGTTTGACTTTGCCTTTGGTCTGCATAAAAAGGAAGGCGCTCTGCGCGAGATGGGCCTGCCCGCCACGCAGGAGCACGCACGCCCGTTTCTGCATGTGACCGGCATGATCAGCCCCGCACGTGGTTGCATCGGCGTGATGTGGCCGCTGGCTACCCACCCCACCAACAAGAACGAGGTGATTTGCTGGGACTTGGCAGCTGACCCTTCGGAGCTGGCCGGCATCAGCATCGAAGACCTGCGTCTGCGCCTGTTTACGCGCCAGGCCGAGTTGCCCGAGGGTGTGAGCCGTCTGCCCATCAAGAGCATCCACGTCAACAAGTCGCCCATGGTGGTGGGCAGCCTCAAGACCCTGAGCCCGGCCATGGCCGAAAAATGGGGCGTGGACATGGAGCTGGCGATGCAGAATGCGGCGATCGCCCGCGACCTGCCCGATATGAGCGCGCAATGGAAGGCCGTCTTCACGCGCGAGGCGGGTGAGCCGCTGGATGCCGACCAGGATCTGTATGGCGGCTTTGTAGGCAACGAGGACCGCCGCCGTCTGGAGCGCATCAAGCGCCTCTCGCCCCAGGAGCTGGCGCTGGACAAGACCGGCTTTGATGACGCACGCCTGACCGAGCTGGTCTGGCGCTACCGTGCGCGCAACTTCCCGCAGACCCTCAATGCCGGCGAGCAGCAGCGCTGGGAGCAGCACCGCGCTGCCTGCCTGATCGAAGGCCAGGGTGGGGCACGCACGGCGGAGCAGATGTTCGCCATGATCGACACCCTGTCCGAAACCGCCGATGAGCGCGCCGAGGAGATTCTGGGCGAGCTCTACGACTATGCCGACGCCATGGTGCCCGAGGCCTGAGGCCTCGGCGGTGGCTGACTCTATGCAGGCCTAGCGTTTGGGCAGGATGTCCAGCTCTGCTGCGGTGGGCAGGAAGCTGCCGTTCCATACGGCGTTGGCCGGCACCGGGTTCTTGGTGGCATAGGCCTTGGCAACCTGCTCGGCCATCCTGGCCAGGCGCTCGGTGCGCAACTGGCCAAAGCCTTCTTCACGTGCGCCCTTGCTGTCGATGGCGGTCTCGATCGTCAGCTTCAGGCGTTTGACCTCCTGCGGCACGTTGACCAGCCCGTCCTTGGCTTTCATGGAGGCAATGGCGGCTTCGGGATTGGCAATCCCTTCCCTGGCACCCCGCGCAAAGGCCTTGAGGAAGGCGCGTACGGCTTCCGGCTTTTCGGCAATCAGCCTGGGGCTGGCGATGATCACATTGCCGTAGAGCTGAACGCCGTGCGTGGCGTAGGGCAGGACCACCACATCCTCGCGCTTGATGCCGCGGGCCTCCAGATTGAGCAGGCTGGTGAAGGTATAGCCGGTGACGGCATCCAGGTCGCCGCGCGCCAGCATGGTTTCGCGCAGCTGCGGCTCCATGGTGCTCCATTGCACCTCGCCCACGCCATTGGCCTGGGCGAAGATGGGGAAGGTGCGGCGGCCGGCGTCAAAGATGGGGGCTCCCATTTTCTTGCCCGTCAGGTCGGCGGCCTTGGTGATGCCTGACTTCCTGAGTGCCATCACCGAGGCCGGTGTGGTGTTGTAGATCACCATGATCGCCACGGGCTTGATGGGCGCGTCGGGGTTGTTGGCGTGGAATTCCATCAGTGCAGCGAGGTCGGCAAAGCCCAGATCATGGGTGCCGGAGGCCACGCGCTGGATGGCGCCTGCGCCGCTGGCAGCCTCCACATTCACATCCAGACCGGCCTGTTTGAAATAGCCTTTTTGCTCGGGGTGGACAAACAGGGCTGCAGGTCCTTCGAAGCGCCAGTCCAGCTGGAACTTGAGCGGCGTGTCCGCCGCCTGGGCAGCGCCCCAGCTCAGGGCTGCAGCGGCCGTGGCGGCCTGAAGAAAGGTTCGTTTGCGCATATGACTCCTTGGTTTATCGATGGCGAAGGGACTGCTGCCTGTGCGCAAGATCGATGCCAATGTGTATACAAAGCGTGAACCGCTGGAGAGGGCACTGCGACGGTGCGTGCCGGACCTGCATGTCCGGCTCTGGTGCATGGGGCGCCTGCGATGGTGCGTGGCCGTGCGCAGATCGAGAGCGGGTCGGCCGGAGGCGTCCGGCATGAATATTGCAGTCCTGCACAGCTTCAGGGCTGCTGCTGATTGCGCAGCCTGCTATCGAATCCATACCAGATCCGCCGCCAGGGCGATAACGGCCGCAAGGGCCGGGAGAGACTGCAATGACCGAAATTGATTTTGCGCAACTGGACACCTATGCCCGCTACAAGCTGATGGCTAGCCTGATCGTGCCGCGCCCGATTGCACTCGTGACCACGCTGGGAGTCGATGGCACGGTAAACGCGGCGCCTTTCAGCATGTTCAACATGATGGGCGAGGACCCGCCGGTGGTCATGCTCAGCGTCAACAAGCGCCAGGATATGGTGCAGAAGGACACGGCCACCAATATCCTGCGCACGGGCGAGTTCGTGGTGCACATCACCGACGAGGCCATGGCCGCCGCCATGCACCGTTGCGGCGACAGCCTGCCGCCCGAGCACAGCGAGTTGCAGCACACAGGCCTGACAGCGACCCCGTCGCAGAGCGTGCAGCCGCCGCGCATTGCCCAAGCGCCAGTGGCCTTTGAATGCGTGTTGCACGAGACGCTGGAGACCGAGAGTCGCTATGTCTTTATCGGCCGCGTCCAGTGGCTGGCCGTGCGCGAAGGGCTGGTGGACACCGAGAAATGGCGGGTGCGTCTGCAGGAGTTCTTCCCGGTGGGGCGTTTCGGGGCCAGCTTCTACGTCAACTGCCGCGACCGCTTTGCCGTCGAGGCCCATGAGGGCAGGGCGCCCGCGCTGAGCGCCACGGCCAGCACGGTCATTGACGAGATGTAGACCTGTTCAGGTGATCCGCTGCAGATTGCTGCGGGCCTGGGCCTCCAGCAGTTGCCGAAAGTGCGGTGTGGCATAGATGAAGGCCTGGTCCAGAAAGCCGCGCAGCACCTGCTTGCGCTTGAAGCCATAGACCAGACGCGGCACCCAGGCATATTCGGCGGCGACCTGACGGTCGTATTCGGCAAAACGTACCGGGTCGGCACCCAGAATCGCCAGATCGATATCGACCAGCAACCTGGCATCGGCCTGCGTGGGTGTGGCGGTGTGGCAGGTTGCCATGATCAGCTCATGCACCCGACGGCAGCAGGCCTCGGGCGCGCCACTGTCCTGCAGTGCCTGAGCCGCCCAGTCGGCGCTGCGCAGCTCGTTGTCGCTGGCCTTGATGTCGTAGACGGCATCGTGAAACCAGAGTGCCACAGCCACTTCGCCGGGCCGCTGCGCCTGTTCCCAGACGCAGTCGAGTTGGCCCAGGCATTCGGCCAGATGCTGCTGGGTGTGATAGTGGCGCTGGGGTTCGGCCCAGGCCTCGAGCAGGCGTGGCAGCAGATCTGCGGGCGGCGTCAGCCCCAGAGCCTGCCATGTGCGCTGCCAGGAGGCCTGGAACAGGGAAGCTGCGATGTCCATGGCATTGCTCTTTCCGGTTGATTTGATGAAAAATGGCTTGCAACGCCCGCCAGTTCAGGGATTCATCCAAAAAACTGATAGCAAACCACGATGGCGGCGACCACGCCGGCCAGCTCGGCCACCAGCGCGCAGGGCACGGCATGGCGCGCGCGCTGAATGCCCACGGCTCCAAAGTACACGGCCAGCACATAGAACGTGGTTTCGGTGCTGCCCTGAATCGTGGCTGCGGCCAGAGCCGCAAAACTGTCCACACCCTGGCTTTGCATGGTCTCGATCAGCATGGCGCGTGCCGCGCTGCCGGAAAAGGGCTTGACCAGCGCCGTGGGCAGGGCATCGACAAAGCGGGCATCCATGCCCAGAACGTCCACCGTCCAGCGGATGGCCGATAGCGCATATTCCAGTGCCCCCGAGGCGCGAAACACGCCAACGGCGCAAAGCATGGCGACCAGATAGGGCAGCAGGTTCCTGGCTACATCAAAGCCCTCCTTGGCGCCCTCGATAAAGCTGTCGTACACGGCCACCTTGCGCAATGCGCCCAGGCCCACGAACAGCACGATCAGCGCAAACAGCGTGAGGTTGCCCATGAGCGCGGAAAGCTGGGCCAGCGCCGCTGCGCTGAGCGTGGCCAGAAAGGCCATGAAGGCTGCCAGCGACAGCCCCACGGGCAGCAGATAGGCCAGCACCACGGGGCTGAAGAGAGGCAGCCGCTGCACGAGTGCGACGCTAAGCAGGCCCACCAGCGTGGAGGCGGAAGTGGCCAGCAGAATCGGCAGGAAGACCAGCGTCGGATCGGCCGCCCCCTGCTGCATGCGGTACATGAAGATGGTGACCGGCAGCAGCGTCAGCGACGAGGCATTGAGCACGAGAAACAGGATCTGCGCATTGGTCGCGCTGTCGGGCTGGGGGTTCAACTCCTGCAGTGCGCGCATCGCCTTGAGCCCCATTGGCGTGGCCGCGTTGTCCAGCCCCAGGCCGTTGGCGGCAAAGTTCAGCGTGATCAGACCGAGCGCGGGGTGGCCGCGCGGTACCTCGGGCATGAGCTTGGCAAACAGCGGGCCCAGCATTTTTGCCAGCCATTCGACCACGCCTGCCTTTTCTGCGATGCGCAGAAAGCCCAGCCACAGCGTGAGCGTGCCAAACAGCAGCACCATCACTTCGACCGACAGCCTGGCCATGGCAAACAGGGCCTGCACCATGGCCGAGAACACCTGGGCCTGACCGCCGAGCAACCATTGCGCGAGCGCCGCCACGGCCGCCACCAAGAAAAAACCGAGCCACAAGGCATTGAGCATATGAGCGCCTGTTCTGTACTGCTGCCGATTGTGGCGCGAAACCAGGGGTGAATGATGCCTGGCGCCCGCTATCCATCGCAGATGCGAAGGCCGGTTCGAGAGAAGCAAGGAGCGCTGGTCCGGCTTGAGTCCGGCAGCTTCAGACGTTCAATGGCGGCCTGCAGCCGCGGTCGCTCGAACCTTGCCTGGCACGCCGGTTGCAGCCAACCCTGGCAGCTACAGGCGCAAGCTGCAGGAGGGAATAACCGTACCGTACCGACTTGTTATGTCACGACGGTTTCATAGTTGGTCTTGAACATGGCGAGCTTTCGTCCATAGAGATCCGTTAGCGTATGCAAACTTCCGTTCATTTTTCGGCGCCCAGGACAAGCTTCGCGCTCCGCGCCGTCGCCCTGGCAACTCTCCTGACCCTGGCAGCATGCGGCGGCGGCGGGAGCGCCGAAGAGACCGCCGAGGGCTATGTCATCCCCGGCCCGCCCGCAGGACTGGGCACGGAGACGTTCAACACCACTCCGCAAGCCGCCGCCAGCATGCCTGCGTCGCGCACGGATGTGCCCAGGTACCGGGAAGATGCCACGGTCTACAACTCCGGCAGACACGATGCAACGGCCGACGGCAACAATTCCTGCTACGCCGATCACACAACCAACAGCACGCTGCGCATCCTGTCGGGCTTTCTCGATATCTGGGAGCCTTCCGAGCGCAAGATGAACGGCTTCAAGGCTTCCGACTATGCCGGCATTTTTGCCGCCGGTGCGACCACGCCGGACAAGAATGTGGCCGGCAAGGAAGCTTGTGATGCGTTCGCCCTGACCACCTGGAATGGCGTCTGGCATGTGCTGACTGCCGACAACACCAATGGCACGCCAGGTCAGGCGCCAACGGCCGGGACTACGGGATCGGTCAAGAGGAACGATCTGTTCCTGCAGAACATGGCGTATTCCTCCAAGCTGACCACACAGACCAGCTACACCGATGCGCAGAAGGAAGATATCAAGCTGGACGATACCGGCAACAAGGTCACTCGCACCGTCATGGGCGGCTCGCTGGGCCCGCTGGGCCAAGCCTGGGACGATCTTGCGAAGAATCCCAAATCGGGATGGGGCGACACCAGCACGCAGACCAATCCCGAATTCGGCGCGGTGCTTCAGTTTGTGGACAATGCCACGGTGGGCAACATTGCTTCGGACAACGGGCCCAAGGGCTTCTACAAGTTTGCCCGTCCCTACCGCTGGTCTGCAGCAGACAGCAGCCTTCCGGTGGTCAAGGTACTGCCCGAGCTGCTGTCGCGCCGCGCGGCAGGCGATGACGCGGCGGCAGCCCAGACGAAAGCACAGCAGGACTCCGATTTCCCCAGCGGCCACACTGCCGAATTCGTGCGCTACTCCATGGCCGTTGCTTACGTGGCACCGCAGCGCTTCCATGAAGCTGTCGCCCGTGGACTGGAGGCCGGAGAGAACCGCATCCGCGCAGGCATGCACTCGGCATTGGGCGTCATGGGCGGGCGCATGCTTGGCTCCTCCGTCTGGATGCCCTTCCTCAAAGGTGCTGGGGATCGGGGCCTCTCATATACCGAAGCCCAGCGTGCGGTCGTTTTCCAGCAGGCCCAGGATCAGCTGCGGACCAGGCTCGGCGCGAAGACCGGGGTCGAGCTTTGGAATATCGCCCACTCGGCCAGTGTCAGCGAAGACCGTTTCGCGGATTTCCAGGCTGCCAGAGCCGATTATCTGCGCCGCCTGACCTTTGGCTTTGCCAAGGACAGCGCCAAGGCAGGCAAGCCGGCCGTCGTGCCAAAGGGCATGGAAACTCTGCTGGAAACCCGTTTCCCCTACTTAAGTGCCGACCAGCGACGCGCAGTGCTCAAGACCACGGCCATTGATTCGGGCTATCCGGTGCTGGACGACGAGGAAGGCTTTGGCCGCCTGAACCTGTTCGATGCGGCCAGCGGCTATGGCCGGTTTGAGGCCGACGTCAGCGTCACCATGAACAACCGTACCGACGGCTTCTGCGTCTCGGGCTTCTGCTCCTTTGACCGCTGGCGCAACGACATCAGCGGCGGCGGCAAGCTGACCAAACGCGGAGACGGCACGCTGGCATTGACAGGTACCAATACCTACAGCGGTGGCACCATCATTGCTGCGGGCACATTGCGCGCCGACTCTTCGTCCGCGATGGGCAAGGGGGCGGTCTATGTCGATGGCGGCACGCTGGCCACCAGCGGTCTCCAGGTCAATGTGGCAAGCAGCTACACCCAGAAATCCGGTACGCTGAATCTGGCGCTGTCCGCAAGCAGCGCTGGTGCGCTGGTGGTGAGCGAGCATGCAGCGCTGGCTGGCGCGCTGAAGGTGAGCTTTACCCAGGGATACGTTCCCAAGGCCGGTGACCAGATCGTGGTGCTCACCGCCAAGGGTGTACACAACAGGTTCGATAGCGTTGCCGTGGATGGCTTTGCCAAATCCACCGTGAGCTATGGCGATACCAAGGTGACCATTACGCTGGCCAGCTGAGCCAGCTGAGCCAGCTGAGCCAGCTGAGCCAGCTGAGCCAGCTGAGCCAGCTTGCCAGTCAAGGGCCTGCGCGGTTCGGCCGCGCAGGCCTTTTTGCTTTCGGGGCGCATGCATGCTCTCAGTGGCCAGCCTCGATGGCCAGATATCGCCCGACCTGAGCATGGGCGTCTTTGAGTACCGCGCCTGGCACTGGACCGCGAAGCTGGCCGCTGCCCGCAGTAGGATGTCAGCGGTCACGCACCCCATGTCTAGGGACGGCTGCGTACCGTCACGGCAGTCACGCCGATTCGCAGGATCAGACGGGAAGCCTTGCATTGATGAAAACAACGAAGACGCTTTGGGAGCAGCCGCACGGCAAAGGCCTGTCGCTGCTGATGTGCCTGTTCGGAATTCTGGGCCTGATGAGCGGCTGGATGCTGCTGGAGGCGGATTTTTCCGACGGCTGGCACGCTTCAGGACGAGCCTGGTGGGCGCTGTTGCTGCAGGCCCTGCTGGCGCTGAACTCGGCTCTGTGCTTCACGCTGGTGTGGCTGCTGTGGACTCGCAATCGCGCAGCGGTGTTGGTGGGCGCTCTTTATGTGGCTCTTGGCATTGCCAGCCAGGGCGCCATGTCCTGGTATGTCTCCAGGCTGGGCAGCCGTATCGATGCGTTGTCCATCGGCTTCTGGTTTGCCGAAGCCTTGTTCTGGTCGGCCATTGTGGCTTATTTGTACTGGCTGCGGCGGCGGGCTGTACTGTGCTGAGCATCGCCGCAGCTGCTGGGAGGCGAGGGCTGCTCAGGGCTTTGCCAGCACGCGCAGCAATTGACCATCGGATGAATCGGTGAGCAGGTACAGCAGGCCGTCCGGTCCCTGGCGCACATCGCGCACGCGCTGGCTCAGACGCGGCAGCAACACTTCGGTGGCGGTGACCTTGCCATCGGCAATCTGCAGGCGCTGCAGTTGCATGGCCTTGAGCGCACCCGTGATGAACGAGCCTTTCCAGGCCACGCCATAGCGCTCGCTGCTCAGATAGGCGAGTCCCGAGGTAGCGATGGACGGTACCCAGTAATGTCGGGGCTGCTCCATTCCTGCCTTCTCGGTGATGCCGGCGCCAATCTTGCCGCCCCCATAGTTTTCGCCATAGGTGATGACGGGCCAGCCGTAATTCTTGCCCGGCTCGATGCGGTTGAGTTCGTCACCGCCCTGCGGGCCATGTTCTGTCATCCAGAGCTCGTCTCCTGGCCCCAGCGCGGCACCCTGGCTGTTGCGGTGGCCATAGCTCCAGATCTCGGCCAGCGCATCGGGCCTGCCAGCAAAAGGGTTGTCGCGAGGCACGCTGCCATCCTTGTTGACGCGTACGATCTTGCCCAGATGGGTCTGCAGGTTCTGGGCCTCCTGCATGGCCTTGTAGCGCTCTCCGAGTGTCAGAAACAGTGAGCCGTCGGGTTTGCCGTTCACCTTGCGTTCGACGATGCGGCAGCCGAAGTGCAGGGCTGAATCGATCTTGGGGCGCTGGCTGAACAGAATCTGCACGTTTTCAAGGGAGCCTGCGTCGGCTGAAAGCCGGGCTTTGGCCATGGCCGTGCTGTTCTTGCCTCGGTCCGCACCCTGATCCGGCTCCGAGAAGCAGAAATAGAGCTGGCGGTTGCTGGCAAAGTTGCTGTCCAGCACCACGTCCAGCAGGCCGCCTTGCCCGGCTGCGGCGATGGCGGGAAGGCCTTTGAGAGGGGCGTTGAGCCTGCCCCCGGCCTCCACAATGCGCATGCGGCCAGGGCGCTCTGTCACCAGATAGCGTCCGTCCGGCAAAAAGGCCAGTGCCCAGGGGTGCTCCAGTCCTGTTGCCACGGTTTGGGTGCCCAGCTCGGCGGCAGCCAGGGCCTGCGAACCGAGCAGGGCCAGCACGCTGCAACTCAGGGCTTGAATGGTGATGCGATGCATGTTTTTTCCTCTTTGGTGGCTGGGTGGTAGTGCGCTGTTTGCCTGTGTTTGTGACCCGGGCTTGATGCAGTTTGCCAACAAAAGATTGCGCGCAGGTGTATAAATCCGGCTTTTGCTCGCCGCAGTTTGGCGAGCGGCCTGTGTGTGCACAACGCAGGCTTGGACCATATTCAACAAGGAACGCAGCCATGGGCGCGCAATGGAAAGCAAAGGGCAAGGCGCTGGTCGCCGATGCCAAGGGTAAGCTGTTTGGCAAGCTGGTCAAGGAAATCATGGTTGCTGCGCGCCTGGGCGGCGGCGATCCTGCAGCCAATTCGCGTCTGCGCATGGCGGTGGAAGCGGCCCGCAAGGCTTCCATGCCCAAGGACACGCTGGATCGTGCCATCAAGAAGGGTGCCGGCGTTGGCGCCGACGCCGTGAACTACTCCAGCGTGCTGTTTGAAGGCTACGCCCCCCATCGCGTGCCCGTGATGGTGGAGTGCCTGACCGATAATCCCAATCGCACGGCTCCCAATATGCGCGTCTGCTTCCGCAAGGGCCAGATGAGCGCCGTGGCCTGGGATTTTGACCATGTGGGCATGATCGAAGGCGAGCCTGAAAACGGCGCCGACGTCGAAATGGCTGCCATCGAAGCCGGCGCGCAAGACTTCGAAGCTGGCGAAGAAGAAGGCACCACCTTGTTCATTACCGATATTGCCGATCTGGACGCCGTGAGCAAGGCTTTGCCCGCGCAAGGCATCAAGGTGCTGTCGGTCAAGCTGGGCTACAAGGCCAAGAACCCCATCAGCATGAGCAGCCTGTCTGCCGAGCAGCAGGAAGAAGTGCAGGAATTCCTGGCCGGTCTGGAAAACGACGACGACGTGCAGCATGTCTACGCCGGTCTGGTGGACTGAAGCCATTGCAGCATGTCAAAGAGAGCGGCCCTGGAGCCGCTCTTTTTTTGCCCTGAGTCGTCCCAGGCCTGCGGGCAGGTAGCGGCTTTCTATACTGCAAGTCTGCTGAACTGTCTTGTGGATCGACTTCATGGTTTTCTTGCCTCGCATCCCCGCGCCTGTTTCCCTGACCGCCATGGCGGTGGCCTTGTTGCTGGCGGGCCCTGCGCCGCAGGCGGCTGAACCGGCAAGGCAGACGGGGGCTGCCGGACAGGCGGATTCGCCCGCCGAACAGGATTCGCTTTTTTTCAGGCTGCGCCGTGCCGTGGTTGAGGCCGCACAGGCCAAGCGCTGGGACGAGGCCATCGCCCAGGCGCACAAGCTGCTGGACATGACGCTGCCGCGCGGCAATCCCTACGAACAGCTCGATGCTTCGGGCTTGCTCTACGCCTTGCTCTATCAGCAAGGGCAGTACCCGCAGGCCGTGTTGCAGACCGACCAGATGATGGCTCTGGCTGCAGCCGACGGCTACGACCCGGTCAGCGGACAGATGCAGGCGCTGATACAGCGCGGCCTGACGGCCGCCATGATGGCCGGCGATCAAGGCGCACTGACTCGCTATCTGCAGGCGCTCAAGCAGGAGTCCAAGGCTTTTGTGCCGCTGTGGCAGTGGAATACGGCAGACCAGCAACTGCGCTACCAGGCCGCTCAGCTCAGCGTGCCGCTGGTGCAGGGGCGCTGGGTCCTGGTCCAGCTGGAGCCGGCCAGGGATCGCAAGGAGGTCGCGAATCTGGAGTATGTCTATCTGAAGCCCGATGGCAGGCGCCTGCGGGTCCGCATGCGGCTTGGCTATGACGATGCTCTGAAAGACATGGACACTGCAGCCAGGCAGAAGTCGTTGCAGCAGGAACATGGCATTTTTGCCAGTGAGCAGATGCCAGAGCCTGGGCTGAGGATGCCGGCCCTGCCGTTCGCCGATGCTGTGCAAAGCCAGCAGGCCAGCCGCGAGAAAAGAGAAGAGGGGAGGCCCGATGTCCTGCATCTGGAGTGGGGGCTGGTGCGCGGTAACTGGAAACTGAGCCTGCACGCCGAGCAAATGGATAGCGAGCGTGATAGCGCGCTGCAGCAGCTACCCCAGCTGTGGCAGGCCATGCAGTGGCCCAAAGCGCCCGAGTTGCCGCCCGAGCTACCGCGCCAGGAGCGCGAGGTGAGCCAGACCTGGCGGGTCGATGACGACTGGTCCAGGGCCGGTCAACTGGCCCGCGCGGCCTTGGCCGATGCGCAGTTCCCCGCCGAGCTGGCACGCCTGAATACGGTGGCTGGCATCTCGGCCTTCAAGGCCGGTCAGCAAGCCGAGGCTGGCCGCTATCTGGATCAGGCACTGCAGGCCTGGCCCTATGTCAGCCTGTTCAGGCTGGAGTCCGAGCTGGTAGACCTGGCCCAGCAATATGGGGCAGAGCTGGCGGCGCAGCAGGGTCGCGACGCCGATGCCGCGCGACTGATGCGTCAGTACCTGCGCAATGCCGGCGGGCTGCAGAACATCTGGGTGCAGGCCCGGGACCCGAAGGTGGCCGACCTGGAAAATCGGCATACCGGCATGGTGCTGCCCATGCGTGCGGCGGGTTTTCATCTGCAGGAACCAAGGCACTCGCAGCGCATGATGTACCGCGATCTGATGACCGGACAACTGCTGGGCCTGACCACGGGGCTGAAAATCCCCGAGTCCGACGAAGCGCAGGAGAAGCTGTTGCGCACAGCGTTGGAAAAGCAGTTCCGCTTGAAGGCGGGGAGCATGAAGAAGCGCAGCTTCACTGCGCAGACGCGCTCCAGGGACCGCCGGCCTGAAGGTCGCCAATGGACGTTTGAAGTGAGCCCGCAGGAGAGCCGGCCGGGCGCAGATCCTGTCAAGCGTGTCGTCTTCTGGATTGTCGACCAGGGCGAAAGCCGCGCCATCCTGCGCGCCTCGGTGGCGAGCTTGCGCGAGCAAACTCGGGCCGAGCAGCTGGCCCAGGCGCTGAGCTGGTAGCTTTTTAACTATTGATACTTATTTGATAGCTGCTTTCGAAGGCTGGGCAAGGGATTGCTGCTGATTACTCTGAAATTCCTCGGCAATCAGCGTCAGCCCCTGCCGGTAGCTGGTGACGGCAAACCCCGGAAATGCCTGCTTGAACTTGCTGGAGTCAAACAGATTGTCGTGGGCATAGCGGGCCAGCAGCTCTTGCAGCTCGGCCACGGGTTTTGAGATCAGGCCGGCTGCGCCCAGTGCCCAGCGGGGCAGCCTGTGATTGCGGCAAGAGCGGCCAAAGCTCTGGCTGGCCCAGTCGATCAACTGCTTGTAGTTGGGGCGTGCATCGTCGCATGGCAGATGCCAGGTCTGGCCATAAGCATCGGGCGTGTTGCCCAGCAAAGCCAGTGAGCGGCTGGCATCGGGCGTCCAGATCAGGGTGCGCAGACGATCGTCTCGCACCGGGGCCAGCGGTGTCTTGCCGGCCTTGAGCCTGTCAATCACCAAAGTGTTGGTAATGCTCTGCGTCTGGGCCGGGCCGTAGAACTCGGGCGCCCGCGCGATCAGCACGGGGATCTCTCCGCGTGCCATCTCGGACAGCACCATCTCGGCCATGGCGGCGCGCACCCTGCCTTTGCGCCCCACTGGGGCGAATGCCGTCTGTTCGGTCTGCAGCTGTGCGTCCTGCGGATACATGTAGGTGTTGTCGAAATAGACAAATGGGGCCCCCGCAGCGCGGCTGGCCGCCAGGGCGTTGTGAAGCATGCTTGGAAACTGCTGCTCCCAGAGCTGGGTATCGGGAGGCAGGCCTGCGGTGAAATAGACCACACTGCTGCCTTGAACGGCTCTGGCTGTTTGCTCGGCATCGAGCAGGTCGGCGGCTTCGAGCATGTCCGAGTCATGTATCTTGCGCGGCCTGCGGCTCACCAGCTTGAGCTCATCGGTGTAGTTGCGCTTGAGTTCGCGCGCCAACTCGGTGGCGATCTGCCCGTTGGCGCCCAATATGGTCTGCATTCCTGCTCCTTGATGAAGAGTTTCACCAGCCTTGATGACCGGGAATGACGCAAGCGTAAGCTTGAAGCTTGGTTCAAGGTCAAGCCCAATTTGCGCAGGAATGACGGGCCTGCCCGCTCAGCCCGTAAGGAGAGCAGGCTTGGGCGAGGAATAGCCGCTACACCGGCAGCTCTAATCAGGCAGTCATCTACTCACAGCTTTGCGCTCAGTCCAACTGCTGGATATGAACCAGTCGCAAGGCCCTCTGGAGTTCCTGAGCCATGGCAGAAAGTGCCTTGCCCCGTCGCGAGATCAAACCGATGCTGCGTAGTACCTGCGGCTCTACCAACGGGATGCCGCAGAGATCGGTCCCGCTGATTGCGTGCTGAGGGACTGCGCCCACGCCCACCCCGCGCCGAACCAGGCTGAGCAGGCTGGGGACATGTTGGACTTCGCATACCCAATGGGGTCGGGTGACGGTGTCTGACAGAGCCTGGTCGATGAGCAGGCGATTGCCGCTGCCTTGCGCTTGGGTGACACAGTCCTGATGTGCCAGCTCACTCCAGCAAATGCTGCTGCGGGTGGCAAGAGGATGGTCTTTGCGGCAGGCCAGCACAAAAGACTCCGAAGCCAGTTCTTCGAAGTCGAGGTCAGGCTCGCTGGCTCCGAGATAGCCGATTCCGAAATCCACTTCGGAGCGCGCCACGGTCAGCAGGATGTCTGCAGCGGGTTGATCCAGGATGCGCAGCCGAATGCGAGGAAACTGCTTCTTGATCTGATGGATGGCGCTCGCCACCACCGTATCCACGACAGAAGGGATGCAGGCAATGGTCACCAGACCGTGCAGCCGTTCGTTGAGTTCGGTCATCCCGATCAGCGAGGCCTCCAGCTCGGCCAGCACATGCTGGGCACGAGGCAAGAAAACACGTCCCATGGCATTGAGTTCCACTTTGCGAGTGGTGCGCTCCAGAAGCTTGAGCGACAAGGCTTGCTCCAGTTTCTCGACCCGTCTTGATAAGGCTGGTTGGGAGATGTGCAGCAGCTCGGCTGCGCGCTTGAAACTGGCCAGCTCCGCCACAGCCACAAAGGCCTTGAGATCAGCAATGTCGAAATTCATTTGAAAAACGCATCAATTAGAAGATTTTTTGCAATTTACTGCATTAATTAAATCACTGATCATTCGTCCAGAACATAAGAAACGGAGACGAAATGCAAGGCTTGGGTGATTTCAGAAAAGCGTGGCTCGCTGCTGCCGCTGGATTGATGCTGGTGAACTCGGCAGCAGCTCAGGGAAAGTGGCCCGAGCGTCCCATCACGCTGGTTGTTCCTTTTGTGGCGGGTGGCGGTACAGACAGCATCGCACGTGACATTGCCAGCCAGTTGTCAAATCGCTTTGGCCAACCAGTTGTCGTTGACAACAAGGGTGGGGCAGGTGGCTCCATAGGTGCGAACTTTGTGGCAAAAGCCAAGCCCGATGGCTACACGCTGCTGTTTGCAACATCCACTTTCGCGACGAACGCAGCCATTGATCCCAAGCTGCCCTACAAGCCGGAAACTGACTTTGCTCCGGTGGCAATGATCGGTCGTGGGCCTCTGCTTTTGGTCACCAACAAGGCTCTGGGGGCGAAGTCGGTCGCGGACCTGCCAAAGATTGCCAAAACACGCGAAGGCGGCATCAATTACTGTTCAGCTGGCGCAGGCAGCATCAACCACCTGTCTGGCGAACTTTTCAGGCAGCAGGCGACACTTCCAATGACGCATGTCCCCTTCAAAGGCAGCGGCCCCGCTGCGCTGGAACTGCTGGCAGGTCGTGTGGATGCATTCTTTGCCACGGTGCCGACCATTCTTCCTCACCTCAAGACCGGCAAGCTGGAGCTTCTGGCCGTCACCAGTGCTCAGCGCTCCAGCCTGTTTCCACAGGTGCCCACCATGGCAGAAGCCGGGATCAAGGGCTATGACGTGACCACTTGGTGGGGTGTGCTTGCGCCAGCCGGGGTGTCACCAGAGATCGTGAATCAGCTCAATCAGGCCGTCAATGCAGCCGCCGCCGCTGAGCCAGTGCGCTCGCGTCTCAAGCATGAAGGCGCAACGCCTATTTCCCTGAGCCCGAAAGCCTTTGCCGCGGAACTTCACGATGAGTTGGGCAAATGGAAAGCGGTGGCAAGCAAGCCCGGCATGGAGCTCTGAGCATGTTGCCATCCCACGACCCATCAGGCTTGGTGTCGAGAAGACAGTTGCTGGCTGCCATCTGCGCTGGCTCTGCAGCGGTGGCCACGAGCATGGCAAGAGCACAGGCAGGCTTTCCAGGGCGGCCAGTCACTGTTGTCGTTCCGTATGCGCCAGGAGGACAGGGCGATGTATTCGCACGACTGATTTCCAACGATCTGGGCAAGGCGCTTGGGCAATCTGTCATCGTTGACAACCGTCCTGGCGCCAGTGGAGCGCTGGGCACACGCATGGTGGTGCGCGCTCCAGCCGATGGACTGACACTGCTGCTGGGCCAGACCGGAGAGATCGCCATCAATGGTGCGGCCATGAAGAGCCCGGGCTATGACAGTCTGAAGGATCTGCAAGGCTTGGCCCTGGTTGGCGACTCTCCGCTGGTGCTGGCGGTTCCCGCCGGCGCGCCATGGAAATCGCTGGACGACCTGATCGCCGCTGCCAAGGCAGCGCCGGGCAAGGTGGCATACGCTTCGTCCGGTACGGCAACGCCGGGGCATTTGGCAGCTGCAGCTCTTGCAGATGCCGCCAAAGTGCAGATGGTCCATATTCCGTACAAGGGAGCCGGCCAGGCGATCACCGACCTCATTGGAGCGCAGGTGCAGTTCTTCATGGCCAGCACGCCATCCATCCTGTCACATATCAAAGGCGGCAAGGTGCGGGCATTGGCGGTCACCGGTCTGGAGCCCATCGCGGCGCTGCCTGGGGTGCCCACGGTTGCAGAGAAATTTCCGGGCTTCGAATTCAGCCTCTGGGGTGGTTACTTCGCGCCCAGGCAGACGCCGGCGCCGGTGGTGCAACTTCTGTCGCAAAGAATCAACCAGATCGTGCAGCAGCCCGCGTTGAAGGCACGCTTCGAGGCAGAAGGCACTTTGGTCAAAAGCTATACGCCGCAGGAGGTGGATGCTTTTGTCCGCAAGGAAATCGCCAAATACCGGCAACTGGTCCGAAGCACTTCCGTATTGATTGACTAAGCGTTGAAAAAAGAAAGTTGAGTATGAAACTGGTTGTATTGCCCGGCGATGGAATCGGCCCGGAAACCATGGCCGCCACGGTGGAGGTGCTGGAGGCTGTATCTCATAAGTTTGATCTGAATCTGGCCCTTGACCACGATATCGCCGGCCACGAAAGCCTGCGCAAATATGGTGCGACGGTCACGCCGGAACTTCTGGCCAAGGTCAAGGCAGCCGATGGCCTGATGCTCGGTCCCATGGCCACCTATGACTTCAAGGACGAAGCCAAGGGCGAGATCAACCCTTCCAAGTTCTTCCGCAAGGAGCTGGACTTGTTTGCCAACATCCGGCCTGCGCGAACCTGGGCTGGCGTGCCACACAAGGTGGATGATTTCGATCTGGTCGTGGTTCGTGAGAACACCGAAGGCTTCTACGCAGATCGCAACATTGCATCGGGCGGCAGCGAAATGCTGATCACGCCCGACGTGGTCGTCTCTCTTCGCCGGATCACCCGCGAATGCTGCGCACGCGTGGCACGCTCGGCCTTCGAGCTGGCTCAGCGCCGGCGCAAGCATGTCAGCATCGTCCACAAGGCCAATGTGCTCAAGCTGGGCGATGGCATGTTCATTGAAGAATGTCAGCGTGTTGCCAAGGATTTCCCGGAGATCGAAGTTGACGAGTTCATCGTCGACGCGATGATGGCCCATGTGGTGCGTGCACCTCAACGCTTCGACGTCATCGTCACGACCAATATGTTCGGTGACATCCTCTCTGACCTGACGGCCGAGCTGTCCGGCAGTCTGGGCCTGGGAGGCTCCGTCAACGCCGGCCGGCAATATGCGATGGGGCAAGCGGCTCATGGATCTGCGCCGGACATCGCAGGCCAGGACATTGCCAATCCGTTTTCGCTGATCTTGTCGGCCAGCCAGTTGCTGAACTGGTACGGTCAGCGCAGCAATGACATGCGTTTTGTGCGGGCCAGCGAGGCTATCGTCACCTGTGCCGGCCAGGCTGTCGAGCACGGCGAGGCCACGCGCGATGTGGGCGGTCAGCTCGGCACCGCTGCCACAGGCCGCAAGCTGTCACAGCTTATCGCTGCGTTGACGCGGTGAAGCCAGGCAAGGCGAAGTCATGGAGCTAGTTGAGCGAAGTTCAAGGACGGAGGCAGGGCCTCCGGCTTTCCGCTGCGACACGCACACCCATGTATTCGGGCCGCAGCAGCAATATTCCATGGATCCGATGCGGCACTACACACCGCATCAAGCATCTGCGCAGGCGCTGTGGCAACATTTGCAGGCTATAGGCATGCAGCGTGTGGTGCTGGTGCAGCCAAGCGTTTACGGGTTTGACAACCAGTGCCTGCTGGATGCCCTGGCCGAGCTCGGCGACAGTGCGCGTGGCGTGGCAGTAGCACCGCGCGACGTCAGCGAAGCTCAGCTGAAGGTCTGGCATGCAGCAGGTGTGCGAGCAATCCGCGTGAATCTGCAAAGCTCTGGCAACGAAGACGTCGCCTCGGCTTGCAACGAACTCTCTTACTGGAGTGAGCGCGTTTGCCATCTGGGCTGGAGTATCCAGCTGTACATGGCATATCCGGTGCTGCAAGCCGTGAGCACGCACCTGAGTCGGTTGCCGGGGTCTTTTGTCCTAGACCATTTCGCAATGGTGCCGTTCTCGGCTGCAGCCTCTCAAGATGACGGATTGCTGCTGCGGCTTGCTGAAAGTGGCCGCATATTTGTCAAGCTTTCCGCGCCTTATCGTCTGGCTGATGCGCAATGGGCCCGCGCCTGGGCAAGACATCTGGTGAGCCATGCTCCACACGGAATACTGTGGGGCAGTGACTGGCCGCATACAGCCAGGGATGCAGGCGTCCCGGCCTTGGAGCCTAGTCAGTTTCGCACGGTGCCTACCCAGACCATCCAACAGGACATGGGGCACTGGCTGATGGATGACGATGAGCAGCAACAGGTGCTGGTGAAAAATCCGGCGCGCCTGTTCGGCTGGGCTTCAGGTTAAGTGCTCAGTTAAAGCCACCGGACCCCGCCAAACTTCAGTGCAGCGTAGCGCCCGAGGAGACGACGACACCGTACAAATCGGCAATGGTCGCCAGCGCGCAATGATGCAGCTGCTCTGCCTCTACGTCTGCCACGGCACTGCGCAGCGGGCGTGTGGCGCAGGCATCGGCCACGACGGTTGGCTGGTTGCCGCGCAGAAAGGCGCCTTCGGCCGTGAATGTCACGCACATATGGGTCATGAAGCCGATGATGATGAGTTGCTGGCGACCTGCTGCGTCCACCAGCTCGCCGAGATTGGTTCCTACAAAACTGTTGGGGGCATGCTTCACCACCACGGCTTCGTCGGCCATGGGTGCCACGCTGGCGTGAATCTGCCCGATGTCCTTCGTGATGTCGTAGGGAGAGCCCGTGCCGCCGTCATGCATCACATGAATGATCTTTGTTCCCGCTGCACGTGCGCGGGCAAGCAGGGCTGAGGCTGCTTCCAGCGCAGGCTTCCAGCCCGTGAGTTCCATCACGCCGTGTGTGTAGGTGTTCTGGTAGTCCACCAGCACCAAGGTGGCGTTGGCCAGGTTGGCAGGCGATTCGTCGAGGGCGTTGAGTTCTCTCAGGGTCCTGGAGGGGGTCATGGTCCGGCTTCCTTATCAATGTTGAGCGATGAAGGAATGGTAGGAACGTGGAGTGGTGTCTGCAATGTCATATAACATGCAGATTCAGACATTTTCTGCAAGCAACACATGGAACGCCTCATCGTCATCGTCCTGTTCGATCAGGTGGATCTGCTGGACATGACGGGTCCCGCCGAGGTGTTCTCGCTACTCGAGCGCGAGATGGATCAGCCCACAGGCTATCGTGTGGTGCTGGCGGCCGAGACATTGGAGGCGGTGCAGACCTCCGCGGGTGTGCGCGTGCTGCCCGATACCACCTTTGCCCAATTGGCGCGCAAGCGCATCGACACTCTGGTAGTGCCAGGTGCGGTGCAAAGGAATGCGGCGCGCGAGCTGCGCGCCGTGGTCGACCCGCAGGTCGTATCTTGGGTGAAGAAGCTGGCTGCCCGTACCCGCCGCGTTACCTCTGTCTGCGTGGGCGCACATGTGCTCGCCGCGGCAGGGCTGCTGGATGGCAAGCGTGTCACCACGCACTGGTCCACCGCGCAGCAACTGGCGGCAGAGTACCCGGCCGTGACCGTGGATGCCGAGCCGATCTTTATCCGCGAGGGCAATCTGTGGACGGGGGCGGGTCTTACAGCCTGTCTCGATCTGGCACTGGCCTTGGTGGCAGACGACTTCGGTGAGGCAGCTGCACAGCGTGTGGCCCGGCAGCTCGTCATGTTCCTGAAGCGGCCCGGCGGGCAGAGCCAGTTCAGCGTAGCCATAGCCCAGCCTTCGACCACACGTCGCATGGACGCGCTACGCCATTACATAGCGCAGAACGTTGCGAGACCGCTCACGCTGCCGGTCTTGGCCGAGCGAATCCATGTCAGCGAGCGACAACTGACCCGCCTGTTCAAGACCGAGTTGTGCACCACACCTGCCGCGTACATTGAGTCCGTGCGTGTGGAGATGGCACGCAATCGCCTTGAAACGTCTGATGAGCCATTGGTGCGCATTGCCACTGCCTGCGGCCTGGGCACTACCGATACGCTGACTCGCGCGTTCCGCAGGCAACTGAACACCACGCCTGCCGAGTACCGCAGCCGATTTCGCACCCATGAATGAAGAGGCTGGGCAGAGAACCGGTAACTCATGCGTAGCTATTGCGCAGGCGATCAGGCCAGGTATCACCGGTTCGCAGCTTGCACGCGCTGCCGCTCAGATTGGCTTGCTTGCTTTGCTTTGCCAAGCTTTCGGTGGAAGCGGACATCGGATGCCAGGTCAGGCATAGTGGCTGCGTTTATCAGAGACTGGCATCAATCTCTGCATTGATACGGAAGCTCAGCGGGCGAGCAGGTATCGCAGAATTGCTTTTTGCACGGGCAGCAATAACGACTTTTGACTGTACCCGGAGAAGCGGGGATATTGAACCGGGTCAAATGCAATCTCGCGCCCAATGGAAAATGGCGGTGTAGCAAGCAGCATGGGCATGCCCATGCAATCCAGATCGGCCACAGTGAGTGATTTAGCCATTGCTTCGGCACCGCCTGGCCAGCCATCGGTAATGACAATGTCAGCGGCTCGGGATGGGGTTGATGCAAATTCAACGTATGGCAGGGTCTCATGCAGCCGTTCATCGCAGATATGCATGATTGGCAGTTGCAGCGAGAAAGCCAGCTCGTGCCACGACCGCAGCACATTGGTCGTCGGGCCCCACAAACAGATGCGGGCTTGCTCGATGGGCGCTATCGACCTGTCAATGTAGAAAGCGTCAGTCAGCACCTCACATGGATGCCCCAAACCGGACATGGCATTGATTACCGGGCGTTGTGACGCAAAGGCAAACTCCGCGAGGCGCTGGTGATTGGATTCCCTCACGACATAGACATCGTAAAAAGGGTCGAGATAGCCGGCCAGATCGGCAGCTCTCTCGGGCGTTTTGAGCAAATTGGGCAACTCGACAAATGACAAGCCAAGCTCTTGAAACGCCTGGATGAAGCTTGTGCGAGTGCGAATGCCGTTGCCTTCAAACGACCAGGCCACCTTGCCCTGCAGAGGTCGGCAGGGCGTATCGACGAGCGCCCAAATGGCACGCACTCGCTCAGTGTTCAGTTGCGAAAGGTCGATAAGGTTCATGACATGCCGCTCGACGAGACTCCAGGCCGTATCTCAGAGACTTTACCTTCAAGCGCCGCAGTCTGGCGAGCCACCCCAACTCCACACTTCGTCGGCGTCTGTGCTTGACCGGGAGTTGCGATTGACCTGCTGCGGCTTTCGTCCGATTGCAGTCACTGAGAACTGGCTTTTTCGGCCAATCTCTGGCGTGTGGCTTCATCAATGATGCTACGCATCAATGCGAACAGAGGATCGGCGCTTGTGTGTTTCTGACCGTAGGTCAGATTGAACTCGTAGTCGAAATCAGGAGGATTGATCCCCTGGTTGTGCTGAAGGATTGTTTCAAGCTTATCCAATGCTTTGACAGCTTTTGCTTCGGGTGAGGCTGCATCCTCATACTCCTGCCACAGTGCCAGGATGTCGGCCCGCTGGGCTTCGTCGAGGGAACGAGTCAGATGTAGAAGGTCGGTCTTTTCCTGCGCACTCTTGTCAGGATGCTGGTTTTTCTCGATGGCTGGAATGTCCCCATGAATGGCTTCGCCCAAATCATGAACGATGCACATTTTGAGAATCTTCAGCATGTCCATGCCAGCAAGCTCGTCCGCGAAGGTCATAGCCATCAGGCACAGGCGCCATGTATGTTCGGCGGTGCTTTCCGCTCTGCCCGTCGAGGTGTGAGAGCTTCGGAGCACGCTCTTGAGCTTTTCGGCCTCTTGGAGAAAGGCTAGACGGCCCTTGATGTCAGCGATATTCATACCCGATTCTATAAAGCGTCTCATAACCCAGACCGTTGCATACCCAAAGCCCGGCTGAACCGCCTTCAGCTATGCTGCAAGCCCCGTACACGTTCTTTCGCACCAACTCAGATCGCATGGCCTGTGACTTGGCGCGATCTACGTAATATTTGAGATTGATGAGACCTCCGATATCCGTCGTTATCGCCTGCAGTGTGATGGCAGCAATCTGCGCCAGCGTAGGTTGGATTGGCATCACAGAGCATCAGCTCACAACCGGGGGGAAGCTTGGTATTGCCACCTCTTACGGACTGAGTGCCGTAGTGAGTGGTTGGTTGTTCATTGCCGCTGCATTTGGTTTTGCCGGAATCTTGGCGTCACGTTCGGGCTTTAGAAATGTCATCTGGCTTGGCTTGTCAGTTATCTATTTTTCATTTCTGGCAATCTTCTGCTATCGAGCCTAGCGACCCTGGCTCTGGCCTCTGGCTTGAACCAATCTGTCTATGGTGGCCGACTTACCTTGTCCATCAGGTTGCATGAAACTTTGCAAAAATTCTCGACAGCACCTTGTTGTTGTCTTCGCCTTTGCGGGGGCTGGAAATCGGGCCCTCCTCCAATGCACGCAGGCGGCGTTGCCGCCATCCATTGAGGCAGCGGGGCATCGCAGGCCGTATTTACAGGTGACCCGTTGAGAGCTTCGGGCCACTGGATAGGCATTACCGGGTGGGAGCCCGACGCAAGGATGTATGCAGGCTTTGGCAAGCCGCGAATCCATTTTCGTACGGCGGCTGGAGATCAACGAAGCGCTGCTGACGTTGGCACCGGCGATCATCTGTGCGTGCTTCGTGGATCGGTGTTGTTAGCCACTCTTTATGAAAGTGGCTGTCGCGGCCCGGCTGGCGCCGATGCGGCGCCCTGGGGTATACAGCACAGAGCGGCTTGTGCGGCCGCTGTCTTTCAGAGAGCGCCGTATTCGCTCAACTTCTTGCTGAACTTGAAGGTCCACAGTCGCTGCGCACGGTCATTGACGTCATTGGTGGTGAAGCGCAGGCTCTCCGCCCCCTTGGCGCACCTGCCATCGTTCACGATCTTGCCGTCGGCGTCCACCATGCATTGGGTGACGTCCGAGGCTTCGATCTCCTTGCCGCTAGCATCCAGCACGGCCAGAGAGACACCGAAGTCGGTGTCGTTGGTCAGCGCCAACGTGTAGTCATCGACCAGTGCCAGGCCCTCGGCCTTTTCAGCTGCCCAGCCGGTGGCATTCAAGTTGAAGAGCCGTGTTTTCTTGAGCGCCACCACCTTGGAGTAGTCCGAGCCATTGACCGGCTTTCCGGTCAGGCTGCTCTTTTCCAGGTCGGAGCCCAGCGCGGTGATGTCGGTGGCGTTGGCCGGAAACTCGATCAGCACCAGATCGTTAAAAACTTTCTTGTCTTTGCCCGTGCCTTGCTCAATGGCGATGAACTTTCCATTGCCCAACGAAACCACATCCCCCAGCTTGGCGTTGCCGGTCTTGCCCTGGTGGTACCAGCTGCCGTCGACGGGCAAAGCAAACAAACGGGTTTTCTCGGTGGTCGGGTCAAACTCCACCCAGCGCACAAAGCGGGCGTAGTCACGCACGTTTTCCGACTTGCCGGTTGCATCGGGTACGGCGGCAGTGGTGTAGTCGGCCTTGCCGTCGTTCAGCGGACTTTGTAGAAAACCGTGTAGCTTGCCGCTGGCCGCATCGATGCTCAGCCCTTCCATGCCACGGTTGGCGCGGCGTTTGGCGAGGATGGCAGGCAGATCGGCCGCGCCAGTGCCGGGCTTGTATTTCTTGAGGATGATGCCGGTAGCCGGGTCGATCTTCACGATGAAGGGGCCGTATTCATCGGACACCCACAGCACATTGCGTGCAGCATCCACCACCACGGATTCGGTGTCCAAGCCGAACTCACTGTAGCCCTTGGCCTTACCGGGGTAGGTGAAGGAGTCGTCCAGAACTTGCTCGCCTGTGTTGCCCGTGATGCCCCGTGGCTGAACACGACCATTGGCATTCTGCGCGGCGCTGAACTTGACCGGCAGGCTCGAGACGAGCCTGGCTCCGTCCTTGCCGAGAGTGATCACGCCAATGGACGGCGTGAAGTTGGGCGAAGGAAACACCGTGGAACTGGAGAAGCCCGTGGGGTTGGAGCCGTCGGTGATCTGGGTGACCGGGCCGGTGGTGGCGTTCGGGCCGCGGTCGGTAATGGCGTAGAACTCCAACGTGCCGTCGGCGCGCCTGCCCTTCAAAGCCAGGCCCGAACCGTAGGCCGGCAGAAAGCCCTTGGGGAAATCAGCCTTGGTGGCAGGGTGGCGGCCTTCATAGGGGAAATAGAACTTGTCGTCGAACTGGACGTCCTGCCGCGTGACGATGGCGCTGATGCTGCCGACGCCGCTGGTCTGAGTGACCGTCTCGGAGCTAGCGGCCTGGAGCGGGCGAGTGTCGGCGCAGGCGCTCAGCAAGGTAACCGTGACGGCGGTCGCTGCCATCAGGCAGGAGGAAGAGGTGAGGTAGCGCATGGCGGGTATGGCTTGAAAGAAAGATGGAAGTCACCAAGCCCGACGAGGCGAAGGCCTGCTGGGCTTTGGAGACTTCTTTGCGCAAAGAGGCGTCGTGCCGCTCAGAATGAGTGGCTGATGCCGATATCCACGCCAGTCGACCCGGTGTTGGCTACACCTGCAGGGCCGCCGATCAGGCCAATGCTGGCGCCATTCTTGTTGTTGACACGCGCAATCCCTGCGTACATGGAGGTGCGCTTGGAGAAGTCGTAGACGTATCCGATCGAATACTTGTCGGTCTTGCCGCCGCTGCGCGTGAGTGCTGTGGCGTTACCGCTGAACTTGGCACTGGCGTACTTGACGCGGAAGCTGCCCGGCCCCACGGGGATGGTGGCACCCAGGTAGACGCCGTCCACCTTTCCGGAGGTTGCGCCGCTGACCGGCTTCCACTTCAGGCTGTTGTATCCGCCATTGAGCACGAAACTGCCGAAGTTGTATGAAGCGCCCAGCACCAGGTCTTCCAGATCGCTGGTTGCGGCGATGGCGCTGGGCGAAGTCACGGCTGCAGTGCCGTCGATCTTGCCGTAGCCGATACCCACGTTCAGAGGACCCGAGCGATAGCCCAAGTTGCCGCCAATGTATCTGCGGGCCTTGCTTGCTCCAGAGTTCGAGGCGTTCTCATCACCAAAGGAAACCGAGAACTGGCCGTAGACACCACCCAGGTCGCGTGGCAGGAAGTAGCCCACGGAGTTGCTGATGCGCGTGCGATCCACCGTGCCGCTTTGGCTGGCTGCGTTATAGGCCGTCTGGCGGATCGTCTGGAACAGGTTGGCCTGCACGCCGGTGGTCGTGTCGGGGCCCCCGAAGGCGGTGAAGATGTTGTAGCTTGGGGTGTAGTCGCGCCCCAGACGGATTTCACCCCAGGAATTGTTGATCAGCCCGATGGTGGAGCGGCGCTCGAAGCCCAGAGAGCCGCTGCTGCCGCCACTGCCGGCGTCAGGGTTGAGGCCACCTTCGAGCCAGAACTGAGCATGGTTGCCGCCGCCGAGGTTTTCGGTGCCGCGAAAGCCAATCAGGCTGGTCTTGCCTTGGCTGGAGTTCAAGGCATTGAGCCTGTTGCTGCCTGTCTTGGCACTGGTGATGCCGACGTCCACTATGCCAAATATGGTGATGGAGGATTGTGCCAAGGCAACGCTGGAAGAAGAGGCGACGAATGCACCAATCACGATTGCCAGATTGCGCGAGCGCGTTTTTTGATTTTTCATTGGCGAGATACGAACGGAACTTATCAGAGGGATTGACGGTGGCTTCTTGCAACCGCTGGGCGAACTCTAAGCAACACATAAGTACTTTTTGTGACGCTTGTGCTGGGTGACATGAAAGTCACAGCAGAGGTGCATGCGCAGCGTTCCAGGCAGCAAACCCCCTCTTGCCGCAACGTTCGATGTTGGCGAGCCGATGTTCAGTCCGGTTTCCACGAAACGCTGCTGAAGTTGGCGGCAGCGATCATCTGTGTGCGTTTGGTGTAGCGGTGGCACTGGCCACTTCAACCCGTCACACAAGTGGTCTGGCCTATGACCAGCCGCTTGCCTTTTCCATTGGGAACCCGCTTTTAGTTGCAGCTACCGCCAGCTTCTGGCCTGTATCAGCCAGCCTCCGAGGGCTGCTCACGACGACGGATTCAACCGATCGCTTGCATGATCGCTAGCCAGCGCCTGCTCTCGGCGGGAGCGGTCACTCGACGCAGGGCAATCTGGACGAGGTCTGGCCGTAAGTTTGCATGCCGGTTAGCGGTCATTGGCGAGGGCCTGTGATCGACCCAATGCCCAGTGCGGGGCAACTGTTCTGACTCACAAGGACCGCCTGGCAGTACGACCACTGATACGTTGGCGCGAAGCCTTTTCGCACTTGATTCGGCTTCGCGCCTCGTCTCAATCAAGACTCTCCGATTGGTTGCTTGAATTCACACCTATTGGACTTGGGGAAATTGAGCAGCCAATCCTATTTTGTTGTCCTGATACTGCATTTTGGCCACTCAAATTTGCGGCCAGGGATCGAGACAATACCCTCGTGACAACCCTTCCGTTACTTGGGCAGTAGCACCTTGTCTACTACATGAATCACGCCGTTGGATTGGTATACGTCAGGAATGGTCACAGTGGCCATGCCACCTTTTTCATCCATCAGCATAATTTTCTGTCCACTGGACTTGGCCGTAAGAGTGCCGCCACTGACGGTTTTGATCATGGCCTTGCCGTTTCCGTCCTTGATCATCTTGCTCAGTGCTGCTGCATCCCATTTGCCCGGTACGACGTGGTAGGTGAGGATGGTCGTCAGCATCCCTTTGTTTTCAGGCTTAAGCAGCGTGTCTACGGTGCCAGCTGGAAGCGCATCAAACGCCGCATTGGTAGGCGCAAAGACCGTAAATGGACCAGGTCCCTTGAGCGTGTCGACGAGGCCAGCAGCTTTGACCGCTGCAACCAACGTGGTGTGATCCTTGGAGTTGACCGCGTTGTCGATGATGTCCTTGGTAGGCAGCATGGGCGCACCACCAACCATCACATCAGCCATCGCTGCGACGGAGGCCGCAGTCATCGAGATGGCCAGACCGAACGAAGCCAACTTGCGTGCAGATTGAATCGAGAACATGGATGCTCCTTGATGTACAAGCCGAAAAATGCCGGCTGTAAGGAATACGCAGCCACTTCCTGTCTGGATTCATTGAATTTTGCTATTCAATTTTTGCAAGCGATGAGACGGATGCACGGGCACAAAGCAAGGCTGCCTCTGACTTTATTTCAGCGGGAGAAGTCGGTGCCCCGTCTGCGAGGTATTCGGGTAGTTCGTCAGGTCACGCTCCGCAATTCGCGGCGCTGCGATGCCCGACGCTTGAAGTACACGTCCTTTGACGAGATGCACTCAAGATTCTGAGAATATTTTTTGGGCACGATTCGTGCATTGCCCACATCCAGAAGCTCAGTTGCTGCGTATAGGGATATACCCAAGGTCGGCATCATGCCTTGGCAGTTATCCAACAGCGCGGCATGAAGGAGGTGCTTCTGATCACAATGGCTGCATGAGCGCCAATACACCGGACCACGAACTGATGGACTTACTCGATCGCGTAGCAACTCGGGATGAGGTTGCTCTCAAGCTTCTGTACGATCAGACTGCCTCTCGGCTGTATGGTCTGGCTTTGCGCATCCTCGGCAATAAGGAGTGGGCCGAGGATGTGTTGCAAGAGAGCTTTCTGGGTATTTGGCGCAGTGCTGGGACTTACCGGGACTCGCTCAGTCCGCCCATGGCCTGGATGGGCATGCTAGTGCGCAGCCGAGCCCTGGACTTTTTGCGCAGACGTAAAGCAGAGCGTCTGCATCTCAATACTCCCATTGAGGATGTCGACGCGCTGGCACAGGACAAGGACACGCAAGGGCCCATGCAGTTGGTGGAGGCTAGCGAACAAGCAGCAGCGCTTCATCAGTGTCTGCAACGGCTGGAGCCGCCCCAGCGCCAAGTAGTGAGCTTGGCCTATCTGAGGGATATAAGCCATACCGAGCTGGCCAGCAGCCTGAAGCTGCCACTGGGGACCGTCAAAACATGGGTACGCCGCAGCCTGGAGCAACTGCGCAAATGCATGGCACGCCATGTCTGAGTGCCAGGAGTCCACATCATGAATCTGACCCGAAACCCTGAATTGCTCGATCGCTTGGCAGCCTCCTATTCTCTGGGCACCTTGCACGGCGGAGCGCGCCGGCGTTTTGAGCAAATGGCTCGTGAGTATCCTCAGGTTCGTGCAGCGGCCTTGCTCTGGCAAGGTCGCTGGTCAGCCTTTTCCGAGGTGCAGGCTCCGGTGCAGCCCGACCCGGTAGTCTGGACACGCATCGCCAACCTGCTACAAGCAGAGGGGTCCAGCGCTAGGCTGGCTCGGCAGCGTGAAGCAGCCACATCGAAGTCGCCTGCAGGAGCACTGGCATGGTGGCGCGGACTCGCACTGGCAGGCGGCTTGGCTACGGTGGCGGCAACCTCGGTGGGGCTTTGGTCGCATCAAGGGCTGAGAGAAACCACGCAGCAGAAATTGTCTGCGCTGCAGACCCAGCTCCAGATGGCGCAGGCTGATTTGCAGGCGGCACCCCAAATTCAATATGTGGCGGTACTGGCCGACGGCAAAGCCGATGCGTCCATGCTGGTGACCTTCGATCCCCAGCACCAACAACTGGTGCTGCAGCGCGTGAGCGGCTTCAAGGAGGCAGAAAACAAGTCTCTGCAATTGTGGGCTTTACCTCATCAGGGCGCGCCACGTTCCCTGGGGGTCATGGGTGACGGCAAGCTTGAACAGCTCACGGCGCAAGAGACCGATGTGAAAGCGATCCCTGCCCTGGCTATCAGTCTGGAGCCCAAAGGCGGCGTACCCAGCTCAACGGGTCCGACTGGCCCAGTGCTGTTCAAAGGGGCACTCATTCGCCGAGATCTTTGAACCATGTCTGCGCCGACTCTGCGGATAGCTGCACTCAATTAACTAAAAGCTGTCGAGATTCAAGGGCCGCTCGGGACAACAGATTCCACTCAACGCTTACAAAAGAGGTAACTCGGAATTCCTGAGATTCCAGGGGCCACTTCAAGATGCAGAGCAATGTCTCCGTGCCCTGACTGCTTTCAGTCTGCTGCCTGTTACAACCCTCTCGTTTATCCAACCCATTCATTTTGCTTTCCACTCGTTATCGGAACGCCAACCAGTGGCAGAGATAGAGTGCCTGGAAATTGACCTGTTGTGCCCGGATGAGTCCCCTCTGTAGCATGGCAGTAACCCTTGCGACTAAACTAAGCACGTATTAGTCGGAGTTATGCGATGAGTTTTTTGAGCGCAGGTGTCGAATACGGTTTGCATTGCATGCTGTACCTGGTCCACTCCGCCGAGCATGGCGTTGCGGAGGCCAGCACGCGTGACCTTGCAGATATGCAGGGCGTATCTGTGGAGTACGTCGCCAAGCTCTTTACCAAGCTCGGGCATGCCGGACTCGTACGTGCGGCAGAGGGTGTTCGCGGCGGTTTCTCCCTGGCGCTTCCAGCCGAAGAAATTACGGTGAAAGACGTCGTTGAGGCCATTGATGGTGTCAAGCCAGTTTTCGATTGCAAGGAAGTACGAGAGCGTTGTGCTGTCTTCGGCGAGGTGCCACCCGCCTGGGCCACACGTGGTACCTGTTCCATTCATGCCGTGATGGTAGGGGCAGAGAAGGCCATGCGTGACGAACTCAACCGGCACACGCTTGCGGACCTTGCCAGCCGGACCAGGTCTAAAGCGCCGAAGAGCCACGAAGCCAAGGTCATCGAGTGGTTTGGTGCGCGCTCGGCAGCCCGGCGCTCGGCTTCCTAGGTCGGATTTTGGCCGGGCACCAAGACCCGGCTCTCTTGCAGAAGGGGCACGGAGCCCCTGTTAGCAATTGCTTGGATTAGGCGACGACTATTCGTAAGGGGTCAGCCGATTGCAGCGCTTCGGCGCGATTCGCCGAAGGCGGGTAAATCCATTCGGTGTTGATTTTCTTTTTGAGTGCCTTGGCTTCCGCTCCAATCAGCTTGACCGAACGTTCCCACCCTTCGGTATAGACCGCGCCCCAAGGGCCAAGGTCGAGGCAAGTCACATACTTCGGCTGGCTATAAGGAATCGACGCGAGCCCAAGCAGGTCGGCTGCAACATTGTGTCCGGCGGAGCGGCCGAGATTCATTGCGTGCTGGCAAGACATCATCGCAACGTGGCCGTGCTCGTCGGTCGCGGCATAGGCAACATCTCCCGTTGCATAGACGGAGGGTGCCGCCTTCACGCGCAGATTCTTGTCGACGTGCAATCGGCCGTATGCGTCCCGCTCTCCGGGGATTTGGGAGGTGAGTTCATTCGCGCGAGCACCTGCCGTCCACACGACCGTGCTCGCATCGATGCGCTGGCCCGCTGATGTGACCAACCCATGTTTATCGATGGCCGTCACCCCTGCACCCAGAACCACAGTGACGCCAAGCTCGGCGAGCGCCTGTTCAATTACTGGTCGCGGGCCTGGACCGAGGTCCGGACCGATGTCATTGTTACGTTCGACAATGACGACATTTACATCTGCGCTTTCACCCAAGGCTGCGCGCAACCGGGCAGGCATTTCCGCGGCAGTCTCAATTCCGGTAAATCCACCGCCGACAACGACAAGAGTGCGTCTGGCCTCAGTGTCGGGCTGCGCATGAAGCCCTTGAATGTGCGCTTCAAGAGTGGCCGCGTCCTCCACTTGGTCTACGTTGAAGGCGTGCTCGGTGAGCCCAGGGATATCGGGGCGAAAAGCTTGCTCCCGGCGGCAAGCACAAGTCGGTCGTAGGAAACCTGAACACCTTGTCCCTGCGCATTGACGAGCACGAGCTGTTGCTGCACGTCAATTTTTTCGACACTGCCTTCCATGAATTTCACGCCAACTGCATCAAGCAGCTCGGTCAGTTTGACGCGCATGCTGTTTGGGGCTTCCTCGTACAAGCGAGGTCGAACATGTAGCTCAGGCAGTGGGGCAACAAGCACTACTTCGATGTCAGAACGCTTTTGCATATCCAAGACGCGCGCCGCAGCAAGGGCGCTCCACATGTCAGCAAAGCCAGCACCAACAATCACGATGCGTTGAGTATTCACGATTTACCTTCATCCCACGAACCACGGCATGCCTGGTGAGCCCGAAGGCTCACCAAGGTCAGGTAGAAGTGTCGACAGTTGGCGTGCAGGAGACCGCCTTGGTTCGGCAAATCAGAAGCTGCCGGTCGAACACATAACTACGACAATGATAGTCGGAGTTAAGGTGGGACGCATAAAATGCAGGATTTCCAGCCGAAGGAAGGGGACTTCGGCTGTTGCAAGAGATACGAGGGTCTCTGAGAGGGAATGCCTGAGGAGTTGCCTCCGATGTGCCTAATTCGGGATTAGTCTTGCTCCAAGAAATTTGATTGCTTCGCCTTGTCCATAGCATTCTTGAGGCGAGCCAGGGCAGCTGCGTGCGAGGTTGAATCAGGGCCATTTGCACGGTGCACAAGCCGATGATTAAAGCGTCCGAAGCGCCTTGATAGGCTCCACGGAAACGCGCCTCGTGTGCTCTACGACCAAGCGCGCCAAGATGCCGTAAGTCAAGGCATCCATGTTTGATGGCAGTTCGTGAATGACAGAACTCACCTTAGAGCCGTCGTCGACAGGGAGGCCTGTAAGGACGGCTTCTGGCCGATCATCGGCCTACGAAGATCGGCTGGTAGCTTGCTTTCCAGGCTCGCGCTTGCTTGGACCTGGCCATGCTGGAGCCTAAGGAGGAATGTACTGAGCTTGATCCTCGGAGTTCATTGACCACTCAAGCGCTTGCCAAATGACACCGCATAGGCCTGGGAGCGAAAGCGGAGCACCGGATCATTGGTGGGCGCAATGCCGTCGGCCATCACCATCGGATCAAAGTTGATCGGCTCGCACAAGCCTCCTTTCTGAGTCGAAGCGCTGGTGATCGTCAAGGTGCCAGCCTTGAATTCAGGTCGCTGCGCGGGCCATGACTGCGTGGGGTCATCCTGCGCATCACCTGGCTGTCCGACCGTCACCAGCATGTCCCAGCGAGCCGGTTTTTCTGATGTGCTGCGGATCAATGCGGTTTCCAGAAAGTCCGACCCAGCCGTCTTCAGCGCCTCATTGCTTAGCGGCTTCTCTCCCTCCTGCGGTACGAAGCGCCAGCGCACCAGAGTCACCTTGTCCTGTGCATTGATGAACTTGAAGGTGTGAATGCCAAAGAATGCGCTACGGGTGTAGCTGTCGGGAGGGTTGTGGCTGGCCAGGTATTGCGCCTGAGCCAGGTTGTCAGGATGGGTGGCTTTGAATGCTTTGAGCTTTTCCGGGTCCGGCTTGCCGGTGGCTGGATCGGGGCGCTGAGCTTCAGTCAAGTCCAGAAATGTTGCGGGGTGGGCGGCGCCGAACATGGGGGTGTTCAACATGGACATCTGGTGTACCTGACCCTGAGGGAGCTTGAATTGCAGGGCCATTCCACGCGCGCTTTGGGCAACATCTGGCACCCTGGGGTTTCCTCCTGCCAGCGAGAAGCGCGCAATCACCGGAACGGCTTGGCCGGAAAACAGTGTGGAGCGTGAGTATCTGGCGGCCTCGGCGGTAGCGGTGAATTCGCCCACCGCGCAGCTCCCCTTGATGTGATTGCGGCGCTCTCCCTGGTGAACGCCAAAGGTTGCTTCCAGGGCCTGGACCACCCGCTGTGCCGTCACTTCCGGCTCGGCTGCCTGCGTGAAAACTGGCGGCACCAGCATGGCACAGCTCAGCGCGAGCTTCATTTTTCGGAGCTTCATTGTTTCTTCCTCTTGATGATCCAGGCTTGATTGCTTAGGGTTTGGCGATGTGCCAGCTGTTGTTGAGCAATCCGTCTCCCGTTCTGTCTCCGGGCTTGACATCCTTGGCCCAGTAATAAAGAGGACGGCCCTTGTAGGCCCATTGCTGATCACCGTTGTCGCGGGCAACCAGGCTCCAGTCACCGGTAGCCGTCGCACCCGGAGCCACCATCAGAGGTGGCCAGTTTGTGGCGCAGCCACCGTTGCATACGCTCTTGCCGGATCCGGCGGCATCTTTGTCGAAGACATAGAGCGTCATCTGATTGGGGCCCACGAGCACGCCATTCATGGCAGAAGCGGGCGTCTGCCCCTGGGCGGTAGTTGTCACGGCACAGGCTGCCAGGAACACCGAGGTGAGGGTGGCGAAGGAAGCGCGACGGGTCATGGAGATCTCCTTGAGGTTGACCTGCTGTAAACAGTTCAATGACGCTGTTTATTCCATTGAAGACTCTGCCTTTTCATCCTTCGAGGCTGCCCAGGCGGAAATCGCCTTACACCGTGCCGCGCAAGGCGATCTGCCCATTGGTACCCGAGTGGGTCTGGGATTCCACTCTTTGACGCATAGGCTTCACCAGCCTCGACGACCGGGAATGGTGCAGGCGTGAGCTTGAAGCCTGGTTCAAGGTCAAGCGCGGATTGCGCGAGAATGGCGCACATGAAGATCGGAGAACTCGCCCAGCGCACAGGCTTGGCCGCATCGCGCATTCGCTTTTACGAGCGCATCGGGCTGCTGGGCGTTGCCCGGCGCCAGGCCAACGGCTATCGCAGCTATCCCGAAGAGGCGGTGCTGGCGCTCAGGCTGATTGCCACGGCGCAGCGGGCCGGCTTCAGCTTGCAGGAGCTGCGCCAGCTGCTGCCCGAGGATCTGGAGCAGTGGCAGCATGACGAGTTGCTGGCCACACTGCATCACAAGCTGCAGAGCATTGATCTGATGCTGGCACAGCTGACGCAAAATCGCGCCGATCTGGGCGAGCTGATCGCCCATATCGAAGCCAGACCCGAAGACATGGACTGCGCCGCCAATGCTCGGCGTGTGCTGTCGCAGATGCGCTTGCTGGGGCGGGACGAGGAGGCGGCGGGCCGGCCTGCTCAGCCCAGCAACTGAGCCACCTGCAGGGCAGTGGCCCGGGCCGATTGCGGGTTCTGCCCCGTCACCAACCTGCCGTCTGTCACGACCTTGGAGACAAAGGGCAGCCAGGCTTTCTCATACCGGGCACCGCGCTGGCGCATCAGCGCTTCGGCGTTGTACGGCACTTTGCCGGCCACGCCGGCCAGCCTTTCTTCCAGCCAGGAAAAACCAGTCAGCCTGCGTCCGGCGACCAGCAGCGAGCCGTCGGACAGACGGGTTTCGAGCAGACCGCAATAGCCGTGACAGACCGAGGCAACGACGCCACCGCGCTCATGGATGTCGCGCGTGATGCGCTGCAGCTCCTGCGAGGATGGAAAGTCCCACATCACTGCATGGCCGCCGGTGAAATAAATGGCATCAAAGTCCTGCGCGTCCACGGCGTCAGGAGCGGCCGTATTGGAGAGCAGGGCCATGCGCGCTGCATTCGCCAGCCATGCCCTGGCCGTGGCATCCCGGTTCGGCCATTTCAGCGAGCGCGGCTCCAGTGGCGAGCGGCCACCCAGCGGGCTGACCAGGTGCTGCGCATAACCCCGCCGGGCAAAGACTTCCCAGGCATGGCTGAGCTCCGACAGCCACAGGCCGGTGGGCTCGGCAGGGTCATCGTAGTGGGCGACGTTGCTGACGACGTGAAGAATGCGACGAGGCATGGGGTGTCTCCTGTGGCTACCAACTTAAGCTTGAAGTGCAGTTCAATGTCAAGCTCGCGATGTGCTTGAGAAATTCCTGTTTTGATAGCTTTCATCGCTTGATGGGTAAGGGATTGAGATGTTTTTGTTGGTATTTTCCGAGCCACGCTGCCAGCCATCCTGCTTTGTGATGGGGGCGGGCCTCAGCCTGGCTGCCGAGGTTTGCTTTATGCGTTAAGTTTCAAGCAGCTGTCCCTGAGCGTGCACATGCTTGGTGGACCCGAGTTTCCCGGATTTGTCTTGAAAGGTGCCCATGGTGCACAAGCGTTCTCTCGTAAAAGCCCTGGCAGTTGCCGCCCTGGTAGCTGCCGCATTGCTGGCCCAGGCACAGGATCTGGCCGTGACTGTCGGCGTGACGGCAGGCCCCCACGCCCAGATTGCCGAAGTGGCCAAGCAGGTTGCAGCCAGGCAGGGCCTGAAGGTCAGGCTGGTGGAATTTGGCGACTTCATCCAGCCCAATGCGGCGCTGTCTACCGGCGATCTTGACGCCAACATCTACCAGCATCAGCCCTTCCTCGATGCCCAGAACAAGGACCGAGGCTACAAGCTGGTGCCCGTGGCCAAGGCCGTGAATCAGCAAATGGGCGTGTACTCCAGAAAGATCAGGAAGCTGGCCGATCTCAAGAGCGGCGCGCGCGTGGGCATTCCCAACGATCCCACCAATGGCTCGCGTGCTCTGATGGTGCTGGCCAAGCAGGGATTGATCACACTCAAGGCCGATGCCGGTGCGCGTGCCTCGGTGCTGGACATCACGGCCAACCCGAAAAAGCTCAAGTTTGTCGAGCTCGAAGCCGCCCAGTTGGCCCGCGCCCTTGATGATCTGGATGCCGCGGCTGTCAACAGCAGCTACGCCGTGGCAGCCGGCCTGTCCCCCCAGGGCGACTCGCTGGCGCTGGAAGATGTGAACACGCCTTATGTGACCGTGCTCATCGTCACGCGCGCCGGTCATGAAAACAGCAAAGGTTTGCAGGCCTTTGTGAAGGCCTACCAGTCACCCGAGGTCAAGGCCTTTGTGGAAAAGACCTTCAAGGGTGCCTACACAACTGCATGGTGAGCGCATGAATCAGCCCTGGAATCAACTGGATGAGGCGCTGTTCGAACGCGCCAAGACTTTGCTGGACGAAGAATGGCTGAGCCGTGACGCCGATCTGGCGCCGCTGCTGCCTGTGGTGCTGGAGCGCGGCGTGGGTCAGGATTGGCACAAGGCCGGCACTTTTCGCCACCATCTGGCAGGCGTGGCGCGCTCTCTGGCGCTGTGGCAGCAGCCCAGGGAGGTGCGCCAGCTGGGTCTGCTGCACAGTGTCTACGGCAATGCCTTTGTCGATCTGGTCAAGTTCGATGCCGGCAACGAGCGCGAGCAGCTTAAGAGCCTGGTCGGGGAGCAGGCCGAGCATCTGGTCTATCTGTTCTGCACCATGAGCCGTACTCAGTTCGTGCAAAAGCTGCTGGCCGGCGAGCTGGGTGCCGATGGCAGCCTGCAGATCGAGCGTAACGGCCCCGAGCCGCGCGAGACCATCAGGCTCACGGCCTATGAAGTAGCGGTGTTCGCGATCGTCAGCATGGCCGACAGCATGGAGCAGTGGTTCAGCTGGCAGGAAGACATCTATTCGCGCTTCCCGGCCGTGGACCACAGTCGCCAGCAGGCCGTGCACTGGGCGGCGTCGCTGTGGCCCGGCCCCATGCGCCCGAGCAGCCGCATGCTCAGCCAGATCAGCGGCCTGGGCCAGGCGCTGCAGCATCCTGCGCTCAAGACCCAGCTGCCGCTGCCGCCCGTGTTTGCGAACTGCAGCCAGCTGCTGAGCGCGGGCAACGAGGCTGTGGCCGTGGCGCTGTACTGGTCGGTGATTCAGCTCGATCAGCCGCTGGTCGATCTGGACGCTGCCACCGCCACGCTGGAGCAGGCCGTGGCCCTCAACCCCTGGGTGGGCGAGCCGCAGATGGTGCTGGCCCAGCTCTATCTGAGCGCTGGCCGCAGCGCCGATGCCGCTCGTGCCGCCGAGAGCGCGCTGCAGTGCTTTTGCACCTGGGGCAATGCCTGGGACAAGCGCGTGCAGTGGGATGCCTGGATCGCCTGGACGCGTATCTTGCTGCAGTCGGCCCTGCAGGACAGCTGGCCTGCTCGGCTGGACAAGCTCAACAACATGGCGCTGAATCAGATCTGAACTGGATCTGAAATTGATAGCTGTCAGCGCTTGATACATAAGCGCTGCAGGCTGTTTTAGGCATGAAAAAGCCCCAAGGCTTTGCGCCTGGGGCTTTTTGTTGGCAAGCAGCCGTGCTTACTTGGTGCCAAAGATACGGTCGCCCGCATCACCCAGGCCGGGCAGGATGTAGCCATGGCTGTCCAGCTCGCGGTCCACCGCGGCGGTGTAGATGTCCACGTCGGGGTGGGCGGCCTGCATGGTCTTCACGCCTTCGGGGGCGGCCAGCAGGCACATGAACTTGATGGACTTGGGAGCGCTCTTGTCCTTGAGCTGCTGCACGGCCGCCACGGCCGAGTTGCCGGTGGCCAGCATGGGGTCGACCACGATCACGTCGCGCTCGCCCATGTTCTCGGGCATCTTGTAGTAGTACTCGACGGGCTTGAGGGTCTCGGGGTCGCGGAACAGGCCGATGTGACCGATACGGGCACCGGGCACCACGTTGAGCATGCCATCCAGGAAGCCGTTGCCTGCGCGCAGGATGGAGACCAGCGCCAGTTTTTTGCCGTCAATGACCTTGCCCATGGTCTTTTCCATGGGGGTTTCGATCTCGATGTCCTGCAGCGGGAAGTCGCGCGTCAGCTCATAGGCCATCAGGGTGGACAGCTCGCCCAGCATGCGGCGAAAGCTGTTGGTGCTGGCTTCCTTGCGGCGCATCAGCGTCAGTTTGTGCTGGACCAGAGGGTGGTCGATCAAATGCAGAGTGCTCATGTTCTTGGTCTTTGTGGTGAAGGCAGGCAGGCCCGCTTGTGGCGGGCTCGTGCTTGCAAAATTGAGATCAGGCGGATGCGGGCCGGGCCGCAACGGACGCTATTTTCGCTGTCACTCGGACAGCAGGCTGGCAAAACGCTCTAAATCCACATTGCCACCACTGATCACGATGCCCGCGCGCTTGCCCTTGAGCGGCAGACCGCCGTGGATGGCGGCTGCCAGCGAGAGCGCGCCCGTAGGCTCGACCACGATTTTCATGCGCTCTGCGTAAAAGCGCATGGCCTGGACCAATTGCTCGTCGTTGACAGTCAGCACCTCGCTCACGCGCTGCTGGATGATGGCAAAGGTTAGATCGCCTGCTGCCTGGGTTTGGGCACCGTCGGCAATGGTGCGCGGTGTATCGATCTTGACGATATGGCCTGCACGCAGCGACTGCTGCACATCGTTGCCGGCTTCGGGCTCGACGCCGATCACCTTGCATTGCGGAGCCAGGGCGTTGGCGGCCAGCAGACTGCCCGAGAGCAGACCGCCGCCGCCCAGGCAGACAAACAGATAGTCCAGGTCCGGCACTTCCTCCAGCAGCTCCTTGACGGCCGTGCCCTGGCCGGCGATCACGTCGCGGTGGTTGTAGGGCGGGATCAAGGTCATGCCGCGCTCGGTCGCCAGCTTGTGGGCGATGGCTTCGCGGTCTTCGGTGAAGCGGTTGTAGGTGACGACCTGGGCGCCATAGCCGCGCGTGGCCGCCATCTTGGAAGCTGGTGCATCCTCGGGCATGACGATCAGGGCCGGCATGTCCAGCAGCTGGGCCGCCTGGGCAATGGCCTGGGCATGGTTGCCGGAGGAAAAGGCCAGTGCGCCGCCTTTGCGCTGCTCGGGCGTGAACTGCGCCAGAGCGTTGTAGGCGCCGCGGAATTTGAAAGCGCCTATGCGCTGCAGGTTCTCGCATTTGAAGAACAGGCGCGCGCCCAACTGTTCGTCCATGGTGCGGCTGGTCAGCACCGGCGTGCGGTGGGCTACGCCCTGCAGGCGCTGGGCAGCGGCCACGACATCGTCATAAGTGGGCAGGGGGGCGTTGTTTGTGCTCATGGCAAGACAGGCTGGGGTGGTACTGAATCCATGATAACGGGGCCCCGCACACTTCGAGCCGATTTGCTGCGTTGCGGCTCGGCTACCTGTCGATGGCGCCCAGCGGGCCATCGAGAAGAGAGAGGAGTACCAGTAAAAAAGGCATGCAGCCCTTTACTAGTAAGCGCTGATAGCTATTAAATCAGGATCTATCGCTTGCTGGAGGCAGTGCTGGTGCAAACGCCTGCAGCGGCTCCAGCGAAGGGAAGTCGCCAGCGCGCTTGGCCTGCATGGCACTCACGGCCTCCATGACATGCCGGTTGCTCCAAATGCCGCTCTGCACCCAGCCCATTTGCTGCAGCGAGTCGCTCACGCTGTGATCGCGCGCATAGTTGATCACCTGCTTGCTGCCCCAGATGGCCACGGGCGGCTTGGCTGCAATTTCGCGCGCGCAGGCGAGAGCTGCTGTGACGGTGGCTTCGGGCGTGTCGTGGACAGCGTTGACCAGGCCGTGACTGGCGGCCTCCTGCGCAGTCATGCGGCGGCCGGTGTAGGCCAGCTCCTTGACGATGCCCAGTGGCATCAGTTTGGGCAGGCGCTGCAGGCTGCCCAGGTCGGCGGTCATGCCGATATTGATCTCCTGCACGCAGAAAAAGGACTCGGCGCTGGCATAGCGTATGCATGCGGTGGCCACCAGATCCAGTCCGCCACCCACGCAGGCGCCCTGGATGGCGCAGATCACGGGCATGCGCAGGGCTTCGATCTTGTTGAAGGTGGATTGCAACTGGGCCAGGGTGTCGATGATGGCGGCGCGGCCCTCGGGCGTGCGGTCATTGGGCGCAAAGGCAGGGTCGGCAAAGGTATCGAGTGCCATGCCGGCGCAAAAATGCTTGCCCGTGCTGCTGATCACCAGCGCGCGTGACTGGCCGCTGCGCTGCAGCGTATCCAGCACCAGGTCCAGCTCCTGCCAGAACCTGGGGTTCAGGGTGTTGAAGGCATCGGGGCGGTTGAGCACCAGATGGGCGATATGGTCGACCAGGTCCAGGCGAAAGCTGCTCAGACCGGCGGTCAGCAAGGTGTCGTCAGAGGTATGGGGCATGCCGCATGGTGTCTTGCGGCGCCGAGCGGGCCAGTCACAAGCGTGACTGCCCCGGGCAAACCGGGGTAGCCGGCAGGCATGCCCCTGCCGGCTCAGACCGTCAGCGCCGGCGCTCTGTCTGCGGCCTGGACCTTGAATACGGACACCATGCCGGTCAGGCGCTGGGCCTGGTCGCTCAGCGAGACGGCGGCCGCCGTGGATTCCTCGACCAGGGCGGCATTCTGCTGCGTCATCTGGTCCAGGTTGGTCACGGCCTGGTTGACCTGGCTGATGCCGTCATGCTGCTCCATGGCCGAGGCACTGATCTCGCCAATCATGTCCGAGACCTTGCCGACGCTGCTGACGATTTCCTCCATCACGCGCCCCGCCTGGGAGACCTGGTCTGCGCCTTCCTGGGCGGCGTCCACGGAGGTGGTGATGAGCGCCTTGATCTCCTTGGCCGCCTCGGCACTGCGGTGAGCCAGGGCGCGCACTTCGCCGGCGACCACGGCAAAGCCTCGGCCTTGTTCGCCGGCGCGCGCGGCCTCGACCGCCGCGTTGAGGGCCAGGATATTGGTCTGGAAGGCGATGGAGTCGATCACGCCGATGATGTCGGAGATGCGGTGTGCGCTGTCGCTGATGCGTCCCATGCTGCTGACCACGGACTGCACCACATGGCCGCCGCGCTGAGCGACCTGTGCAGCATTGCCTGCCAGATGGTTGGCCTGGCGGGCGGTGTCCGAAGCCTGGGCGACGGTGGCGGTCAGCTGTTCCATGCTGGCCGCGGTTTCCTCAAGATTGGCGGCGGTCTGCTCGGTGCGTGCAGACAGGTCGTGGTTGCCGGTGGCGATTTCGGCCGATGCGGTGCTGATGGAGTGCACGCTGGTGCGTACATCGGCCACCAGGCTGCGTAGCTGGGCAGCCATGGTCGAGACGGAGCTCAGCAGGCGGCCGAACTCGTCATGGCGGTCGTTGCTGGCGGTCACCGTGAGGTCGCCCTGTGCAATGGCCTGGGTCAGCTCCACGGCTTCATTCAGAGGCTGGGTGATAGAGCGGGTCAGTGCCAGCGCCAGGCCCAGTGCGGCGGTCAGCACCAGGGCCTGCACCGCCCAGGACAGCCAGATCGCTTTTTGCTGGTCTTGCTGCAACTGAAGGCTGGCGGCGTCGCGCTGCTGCTCCTGCAGCTTCACAAAGTCCTGCAGCGAATCGACATAACGGCCGATGGCGCCCAGATACTGCAGGCGGATGAAGTCGCGCATGGCTTCGATATCGCCGGTCAGCTTGATCTCCCGCGCCTGCTTGTTCAGCGCCAGAACTTCGGCACGCACGGCTGCAATCTTCTGCAGGGCAGCCTTGTCGGCATCGCTTTGAGCCAGTTTGATGACCTGTGCCTGCAGCGCCCCATTGACGGCCACGCCTTCGCTGACACGCTCGTCCATGCGCTGGGTCAGCGCTTCGTCGGTGGTCATATTGCTGGTGAGCACACGCTCGCCCGTGGTCTCGGTGGCACCTTTCCACTGAAGGGCGAGATTGATGCGATTGTCATAGTCGGTCAGGGTCTGCATGCCGGCCTGCAGGGCCTGGGTGGACGAGTGCTGGTTCCATAGCGAGACGGCCAGCATCATGGTCAGAAGCCCGCCCAAAGTGCACCACAGCTTGGTGGATACACGCCATTGATTGAATTGCATTGGCTGTAAATTTGCAAAAGCACTGCCCGGCCGGAGCGAACTGGTGGTCTGCGGCAAGACTGGGCAGCGTGGTTAGCGTAGAGGAAAGAAGCGGCTGTGCCTGCTGGCAGCAGCACATGTCCAAGAGACTGGCGGTTGGCACCAGGGGATGGATTTATTATGTATCGACATAATGACTGCCGCCTTGAGCGCTTTCTGTCCGAAGGCCATAAAAAAAGGCCTGCTGACGCAGGCCTTGGAGCGAGTGAGTGCGTTGGAATCAGCGCTTCTTGTTGCCCAGAATGCCGCCCAGCACGCCGCGCAGAATCTCCTTGCCCAGGCTGTTGCCCACGGTGCGTACCGTGGACTTGGCCATGGTCTGCACCAGGCCGTCGTGCTGGCCGCCGCGCGGGCCGGTGCGGCCGAACAGCAGCTCCTTGAGGCCGTCCATCATGGAGTCTGTGGCGCCGCCTTGCGCGGCCGCTCCGGCCGCTGCAGGTGCATCGCCGGGCTTGGCGGGCACGGCGCTGGCAGTACGGTCGCGCAATATCTCGAAGGCCGATTCGCGGTCCACGGCTTTTTCATAGACGCCGGCGACCAGGGAACCCTCGATCAGCGCTTTGCGCTGCTCGGCCGTGATGGGGCCGAGCTGGCTGCCGGGCGGAATCACGAACACGCGCTCGGTCACGCTGGGGCGGCCTTTTTCGTCGAGGAAGCTGATCAGGGCCTCGCCCACTGCCAGCTCGGTGATGGCGGCGGCAATATCCAGGCCCGGGTTGGGGCGCATGGTGGAGGCGGCCGAGGCCACGGCTTTCTGGTCGCGCGGGGTGAAGGCGCGCAGGGCGTGCTGCACACGGTTGCCCAACTGGCCGAGCACGCTGTCGGGAACGTCCAGCGGGTTCTGGGTGACGAAGTACACGCCCACGCCCTTGGAGCGCACCAGGCGCACGACCAGTTCGATGCGTTCGATCAGCACCTTGGGTGCATCGTTGAACAGCAGGTGGGCCTCGTCAAAGAAAAACACGAGCTTGGGCTTCTCGGGGTCGCCGATTTCCGGCAGCTGCTCGAACAGTTCGGACAGAAGCCAGAGCAAAAAGGTCGAGTACAGGCGCGGCGCATTCATCAGCTTGTCGGCCGCCAGCACGTTGATCACGCCCATGCCGTTGGCATCGGTCTGCATCAGGTCGTTGATGTCGAGCATGGGCTCGCCGAAGAACTTGTCGCCACCCTGGCTTTCAATGGTCAGCAGGCCGCGCTGTATGGCGCCCACGCTGGCCGAGCTGATATTGCCGTACTGGGTGGTGAACTGCTTGGCGTTGTCGCCCACAAAGTTCAGCATGGCGCGCAGATCCTTGAGGTCCAGCAGCAGCATGCCGTTGTCGTCGGCAATCTTGAACACCAGATTGAGCACGCCCATCTGGGTCTCGTTCAGATTCAGCATGCGGCCGATGAGCAGAGGGCCCATGTCCGAGATGGTGGCGCGTACGGGGTGGCCCTGCTCGCCGAACACATCCCACAGCGTGGCGGGGCAGGCCAGGGGCTGGGGCAGCGTCAGGCCGCGCTCCTTGAGCGAGGCGGCCAGCTTGCCTTCGATCTTGCCGGCCTGGCTGATGCCGCTCAGGTCTCCCTTGACGTCGGCCATGAAAACCGGCACGCCGATCTGCGAGAAGCTTTCGGCCAGTTTTTGCAGCGTGACGGTCTTGCCGGTACCGGTGGCGCCTGTGATCAGGCCATGCCGATTGGCCAGTCCGGGCAGCAGTACACATTCTGTGGCAGAGTGCTGGGCAATCAAAAGGGGTGAAGCCATTTCGGGTTTCCTCTGGGGGGGCATGCAGTCAAAAGTAAAATCGCTCCCGCTAGGTTAAATCAAATATCAAAGGATTCCCTGTGGCAGGACACAGCAAATGGGCCAACATCCAGCACCGCAAGGGTCGCCAGGATGAAAAACGTGGTCGCATCTGGACGCGCATCATTCGTGAAATCATGGTTGCCGCCCGCCAGGGTGGGGGCGATCTGAGCGCCAACCCGCGTCTGCGTCTGGCGGTGGACAAGGCCAAGGCGGCCAATATGCCGGCCGACAATATCAAGCGCAATATCGACAAGGCCACCGGCAACCTCGACGGCGTGACCTACGAGGAAATCCGTTACGAAGGCTATGGCATAGGCGGCGCGGCCATCATTGTCGACACAATGACGGACAATCGCGTGCGTACGGTGGCCGATGTTCGCCACGCATTCAGCAAGTACGGCGGCAATATGGGTACCGAAGGCTCGGTGGCCTTCCAGTTCAAGCATGTGGGTCAAATCATGTTTGCCCCCGGTACGGACGAAGAAAAAGTCATGGAGATCGCGCTGGAAGCCGGTGCCGAGGATGTGATCACCGATGACGAAGGTGGCATCGAGGTGCTGACGGCCCCCGGCGACTTTGAAGCCGTGCGTGACGCACTGCAGGCCGCCGGCTTTACCGCCGACATGGCCGAGGTGACCATGCGCCCCGAAAATACAATCGCTCTCGAAGGCGATGATGCAGCTCGCATGCAGAAGCTGCTGGACATGATTGAAGACTTGGATGACGTTCAGGACGTCTACCACAACGCAGAAATATGAAAATTCTTGTGATTGGCGGCGGTGGCCGTGAGCACGCTCTGGCGTGGAAGTTGGCCGAATCGCCCAAGGCGACCAAGGTCTATGTGGCTCCCGGTAACGGTGGCACTGCCCTGGCTGGCGGCAAGCTGGAGAACCTCAACATCACCGATGTGAAGGCTCTGCGCGAATGGGCCCAGGCTGAAAAGATTGCCGTGACGGTGGTGGGGCCCGAGGCTCCGCTGGCGGCCGGTGTGGTCGATGAGTTCCGTGCCCACGGACTCAAGGTCTTCGGCCCGACCAAGACTGCAGCCCAGCTGGAGTCTTCCAAGGCCTATTCCAAGGACTTCATGGCGCGCCACAGCATTCCCACGGCGCAATATGAAACCTTCACCGACGCCGTCGCGGCCCACGCCTATGTGGATCGCCTGGGTGCTCCCATCGTCATCAAGGCCGACGGCCTGGCTGCCGGCAAGGGCGTGGTGGTGGCCATGTCGCTGCAGGAAGCCCATGATGCCGTGGACTTCATGCTGGTGGACAACAAGTACGGGGTCCAGCACAACGAAGGCGGTGCACGCGTCGTGATTGAGGAGTTCCTCGAAGGTGAGGAAGCCAGCTTCATCGTGCTGTGCGACGGCAAGAACGTGCTGGCGCTGGCGACCAGCCAGGACCACAAGCGCTTGAAGGATGGCGACCAAGGTCCCAATACCGGCGGCATGGGCGCTTATTCGCCTGCGCCCGTGGTGACGGCCGATGTGCATGCCCGCGCCATGCGCGAGATCATCCTGCCCACCATCCGCGGCATGGAAAAAGACGGCGTGCCCTACACCGGCTTCCTGTATGCAGGTCTGATGATCGACAAGGCCGGCCATCTCAAGACGCTGGAATTCAACTGCCGCATGGGCGATCCGGAAACCCAGCCCATCATGATGCGCCTGAAGAGCGACCTGGTGGACGTGATGCTGGCTGCCTGCGAAGGCAAACTGGACCAGTTGGAGCTGCAGTGGGACCGCCGCACCGCATTGGGCGTGGTCATGGCTGCTGCCGGCTACCCCGAAGACCCGCGCAAGGGCGATGTCATCACCGGTCTGCCTGCCGCCGCCGACGATGCCATGGTCTTCCATGCCGGCACCCAACTGGGCGACGACGGCCAGCCCGTGACCAGCGGTGGCCGCGTGCTGTGCGTGACCGTGCTGGCCGACAGCGTCAAGCAGGCGCAGCAGAAGGTGTATGACGTGGCACGTGGCATCCACTTCGATGGCGCCCAATATCGCCGCGACATCGGCTTCCGCGCCGTCAAGAAAGCCGACTGATGACCCAGGCATCCTCATCTTCTGTGGCTGATCAGCTGCCTGCGGCCGAGGTGCGTGAGTACCTGATGGGTCTGCAGACCCGCATCACCGAGGCGCTGGAAGCGATCGAAGGCGAGGGTGGTGCGCGGTTTCTGGCAGATGCCTGGCACAAGGAGCCGGGCGAGAAGCTGCAAGGCAACGGCGTCACCAAGATCATGGAGGGCGGGCGCGTGTTCGAGCGCGCAGGCTGCGGTTTCTCGCATGTGCGCGGGCCACAGCTGCCGCCTTCGGCCACACAGCACCGGCCCGAGCTGGCAGGGGCCCCGTTCGAGGCCATGGGCGTGTCGCTGGTGTTTCATCCACGCAACCCCCTGGTTCCCACGGTGCACATGAATGTGCGCATGATCTCGGCCGGCCATGAGGGGCAGCCCAAGACCTGCTGGTTTGGCGGCGGTATGGATTTGACGCCGGTCTACGGCTTCGAGGAAGACGCCGTGCATTTCCACCAGAGCTGTCGCGATGCGCTGGCGCCATTTGGCGAGCCGCTCTATCCGCGCTTCAAGCAATGGTGCGACGAGTATTTCTTTCTCAAGCATCGCAACGAGCAGCGCGGCATTGGCGGCATATTCTTCGATGATTTCAGCGAACTGGGACAGCAGCAGAGCTTTGCCATGCTGCGTTCGGTTGGCGATGCCTTTCTGAAGGCCTATCTGCCCATCGTGGAGCGACGCCGGAATGCGCAGTACACGCAGCAGCAGGTGGATTTCCAGCGCTACCGGCGTGGCCGCTATGTGGAATTCAACCTGGTCTGGGACCGGGGCACGCATTTCGGCCTGCAGTCCGGCGGTCGCACGGAGTCCATCCTGCTGTCCATGCCTCCTCATGCGGACTGGAGCTATCAGCGTGAGGATGCACCCGGTACGCCCGAGCGCGATCTGCTTGAAAAGTACCTGATTCGCCGTGACTGGCTCTGAGGCGCAGGCCTCTGTCCGGTAGGCCGGATTCCCCTGTTGATCGGGCATAAAGCCCTGTCAGCAGGGAAATTTTTAGAAAACTATAATTTCCATAGCTGGATGCGCGCTAATGACTGGCGCGTCAACCTTTTTCAATGCGTGAAGAGCACAGGCCCCTGGCGGTCTGGACGCCTATGTCAACCCAACCCTGATACGGGTGTGGCGCGGCACACGCTATATTGATCCCATCATTTACTGATTCCATCGCCTGATGACCACCTCCACCAAATCGGATTCCGCAGCCAAGCGCGACGTCGCCAAACTCCAGCGAGCCATTGTTGACGGCCTCGAAGACGTCAAGGCCCACGACATCCAGGTGTTCAACACCGAAGCGCTGTCCCCGCTGTTCGAGCGCGTGATCGTGGCCTCGGGTACCTCCAATCGCCAGACCAAGGCACTTGCCTCCAGCGTGCGCGAAGCCGTCAAGGAAGCAGGCTTTCCCGTGCCCCGTCAGGAAGGTGAGCAAAACGGCGAATGGATCATCGTGGATTGCGGCTCGGTGGTCTGCCACATCATGCAGCCGGCCATTCGCCAGTACTACCGCCTGGAAGAAATCTGGGGCGAGACACCGGTGCGTATGAAGATCGGTGCCGCCAAGCCTAAGCCCGCCGAAGTGGCCGCCAAGAAGCTGGCCGCCAGGCAGGCCGTGGACAAGGCCGCTGCGGAAAACACTGTGGTCGAGAAAAAACCTGCTGCCAAGAAGGCTGCGGCCAAGAAGCCCGCCACCAAGACAGCCGCTGGTGCCAAGCCTGCAGCCAAGAAGCCCGCTGCCAAGTCCGCCGCCGCCAAGACGGTCAAGACCGTGGTCGTCAAGCCCAGCACTCCCCGTACTGCCAAGCCGGCTGCCGCCAAACCCGCAGCCAAGCGTGCTCCTCGCGCCAAGGCCTAAATGAAGCTGACCATCGTGGCCGTAGGCCTGCATGTGCCCGACTGGGCGCAGACGGCCTACGACGATTACGCCAAGCGCTTTCCGCCCGAACTCAAGGTTGAACTCAAGGCTGTCAAGACCGAGCCGCGCGGCTCCAAGACGCTGGAGACCCTGTATGCGGCAGAGCGCAAGCGTATCGAAGCCGCCATCCCCAGAGGCACCCGCATCGTGGTGCTCGACGAGCGCGGCACCAATCTGACCACCAAGGCGCTAGCCCAGCGCCTCAAGGGCTGGCAGCTCGAGAGCGACGACGTGGCCCTGGTCATTGGCGGCCCCGACGGTCTGGACCCCGAGTTCAAGGCTGCCGCCCATGAGCGTATCCGTCTCTCTGACCTGACCTTGCCGCATGCCATGGTGCGCGTGCTGCTGATCGAGCAGCTCTATCGCGCCTGGTCGGTCAATGCCGGTCATCCCTATCACCGCGAATAAGCGCTTGTGATCGGACTCTGCGTGCAATTTTACGCAGTGCGTGATACTATGATTTTGATAGCCTGTCGCGCTTGATATATGGGCGCTAGAGGCCATTTTTAATCAAAATCATGGCGCCATTTCTCTATCTTGCATCCCAAAGCCCCCGCCGTCGTCAACTGCTCGAGCAGTTGGGCGTGGCGCATGAATTGCTGCTGCCCAATGCAGCCGGCGATATCGCCGAGGATGCCGAAGCCATAGAGGCCGAGCTGGCCGGGGAAGATCCCCATGACTATGTGCAGCGCGTGACGGCGGGCAAGCTCGCTGCGGCCGTGGCCCGCCATGCACGGCGCGGTCTGCCGGCTGCGCCCATTCTGTGCTCGGACACCACCGTGGCCCTGGGCCGACAGATTCTGGGCAAGCCCGCCGATGCCGAAGACGCACGACGCATCCTGCGTCTGCTCTCCGGGGCCGAACACGAGGTGCTGACTGCCGTGGCGCTGCAAAGCGGTGCCCGGCGTCTGCAGGCCCTGTCGGTGTCCACCGTGCGCTTTGCGCCCATGACCGAGGCTCAGATCGATGCCTATGTGCTTTCGGGCGAGCCCATGGGCAAGGCTGGTGCCTATGGCATACAGGGCAGGGCTGCCGCGCATATTGCGCAGATCCGCGGCAGCTATTCGGCCATCATGGGCCTGCCCGTTTACGAAACTGCCGAGCTTTTGCGCCAGCTGGGCTGGCCGCTCTGAACCTTTGGCGCAATCGACACTCTGTTCTTGAGGCTTCCCCAAGGGAAGGTCTGCATGGCAGCTGTCTTGCGCCAGCCATGCGCGCGTCGCACACTGGGCGCAGCAAAAGCCAGGACATATAAAGAAAGAACGACAGTCAATGCAGCAAGATATTTTGATCAACTGGTCGCCGCAGGAAACGCGGGTGGCGATTGTCGAGAATGGCGCCGTGCAGGAGCTGCACATGGAGCGCCCGCTGGAGCGGGGACTCGTCGGCAATATCTATCTGGGCAAGGTCTCGCGTGTGCTGCCCGGCATGCAGTCCGCCTTCATCGATATCGGCCTGGAGCGTGCGGCCTTTCTGCATGTGGCCGATGTCTGGCAGCGCCAGGAAAGCGGCGAAGCTCCGATGTTCGCGCGCAAGGACCAGCCGCTGATACCCATCGAAAAGCAGGTGTTCGAAGGCCAGTCCATCATGGTGCAGGTCATCAAGGACCCCATAGGGACCAAGGGTGCGCGCCTGTCGACGCAGATCAGCATTGCCGGGCGCCTGCTGGTGTTTCTGCCGCAGGACGACCATATCGGCATCTCCCAGAAAATTCCCCAGAACGAGCGCGATGCCTTGCGGGCCCGCCTGCAGGAGCTGGTCGGCACCAAGGAGGGCGGCGGTGGCGGCGGCTTCATTCTGCGCACCAATGGCGAGGAGTCCAGCGATGCCGAGCTGGCCGATGACATCCGCTATCTGCGCAAGACCTGGGCGCGCATCAAGGATGCGGCGCAGAAGCTGCCCGTCATGTCGGTGATGCACCAGGATCTGAACCTGCTGCAGCGTGTGCTGCGGGATCTGGTCGGCGAGAACACTCAGAGCATTCGCATCGATTCGCGCGAGCAGTTTGCGCTGCTCAAGAGCTTTGGCCAGGAATACATGCCGGCGGCCGTACCCAAGCTGGCGCTGTACAAGGGCGAGAGGCCGATTTTCGACCTCTACAACATCGACGAGGAAATCGCGCGTGCGCTGGGGCGGCGTGTGGATCTGAAGTCGGGCGGCTATCTGATCGTCGATCAGACCGAAGCCCTGACCACTATCGATGTGAATACCGGCGGCTATGTCGGTGCACGCAATTTTGACGACACCATCTTCAAGACCAATCTGGAAGCGGCGCAAGCCATTGCGCGTCAGTTGCGGCTGCGCAATCTGGGCGGCATCGTCATCGTGGACTTCATCGACATGGTGCGCGAGGAGCATCAGGGCGAAGTGCTCTCCGAATTCCGCCGCCAGCTGGCGCGCGACCGCGTCAAGACCATGGCCGGCGGCTTCTCTCAGTTGGGCCTGGTGGAGATGACACGCAAGCGTACGCGCGAGTCGCTCGCCCATATGCTGTGCGAGCCCTGTGCCGCCTGCTCCGGCAAGGGCAACGTCAAGACTGCGCGCAGCATCTGCTACGAGGTTCTGCGCGAAATCCTGCGCGAAGCGCGCCAGTTCAATCCGCATGAGTTCCGCGTTGTGGCATCCCCCAAGGTGGTGGAGATGTTCCTCGACGAGGAAAGCCAGCATCTGGCCAGTCTTTCGGACTTCATCGGCAAGCCCATTTCGCTGCAGGCAGAGACTGCGATGGCGCAGGAGCAATACGATATCGTGCTGCTGTGAGTGAGAGTGCATTCAGTGTCATTTGATTTGAAAATCATTTTCCAAATTTAGACAATGCTCAAAGTAATTTGTTGCTCAACTTCTCCAAACTGATTTACTTGCATTTGGCATTTCCAGGTAGCAGAAGTGTGGGGAGTTAGGCGACGCCTACGGATTAAATGGAAAACTCCTGCGAATCTAAATGACCACGAGGCCTGACTGAGGGCCTGTACATCCGCGTCATAATCCCGGTGAAAAGCAATGAGGATGGCATGGACAAGAAGCAGCTTAGCGAAGCCGACATTTGTGCGAAATTCATCAGCCCGGCTGTGTTGAATGCTGGTTGGAGCGAGTTGGATCAGATCTACCGTGAGTACACCATTGCTCCAGGGCGTATTGTGGTCAGAGGGCAGAAGGCCCAGCGCAATCTGCAGTCAGTTTTGCGTGCAGATTACTTGCTGTGCCATCAATATGGTCAGCCTTTGGCCGTTATTGAGGCCAAAGACAACTGCCATACCGTCGGTGCGGGCATGCAACAAGCCGCTGAATATGCGCAGCGCATGGGGGTGCCTTTTGCATTTGCCAGCAACGGCGACGGTTTTGTATTCAGGGATGCCAGCCTGCTTTTCAACGGGCAGTTGTTGACCGACCTCGGAATGGATGAGTTCCCATCGCCTGCGCGGCTTTGGGCGCTATTTCAGCAATGGAAAGGCTGGTCAGCTGAACAAACCCGTGTGAATGGCTTCGCCTACCACCAAGGTGACAACGGCCGTGTGCCGCGCTACTACCAGTTGCACGCCATCAACCGCACGTTGGAGGCGGTAGCCGCGGGGCAAAACCGTGTGTTGCTAGTCATGGCCACAGGCACCGGCAAAACTTACACCGCCTTCCAGATCATCTGGCGCCTTCTCAAAAGCGGGGCTAAAAAGCGGGTGTTGTTCCTCGCCGACCGAAACATCCTGGTGGACCAGACCATGGTGGGCGACTTCAAGCCCTTCAAGGGTGGAATGGCCAAGCTCAGCCCCAACGCCAAAGGCATTGAGCGTGTGGATGCCAATGGAGTCACCACAGTGGATGAGCTGGAGCTGGCTGTCACCAAAGGCAAGAAAAGCACAGGTGGCAAGCAAGTCATCAAAGCCTATGAGGTGTATCTGGGCCTGTACCAAGCCGTTACCGGCAAGAGCGGGGCGGATGATGTGTACAAACAGTTCAGTCCCGACTTTTTTGACCTCATCATCATTGACGAATGCCACCGTGGCAGCGCCAATGAAGATTCGGCATGGCGCGAGATTCTGGACTACTTCAGCAGTGCTACGCAGGTGGGGCTGACGGCTACGCCCAAAGAAACCGAGGATGCCTCCAACATCCACTACTTTGGCGAGCCCGTCTACACCTACACCCTCAAGGAAGGCATTGAAGACGGCTTCCTGGCCCCGTACAAAGTTGTGCGCGTCGATCTGGATCGTGACACCTTCGGCTGGCGGCCCCCCAAGGGCATGCTGGACGACAACGGACACCCCATTGAAGACCGCATCTACAACGCGGCTGACATGAACCGCAACCTGGTGCTGGGCCTGCGCGACCGCGTGGTGGCGGGCAAAATTACCGAATACCTCAAGGGCACCGACCGCAACGCCAAAACCATTGTGTTCTGCGAAGACGTGGACCATGCCCAGCGCATGACGGCCGCGCTGGCGCAGGCCAACAAAGACATCTGCGCGACCCGCCACAAATATGTGATGCAGATCACTGGCGACAACGAGGTAGGCAAGCGCGAGCTGGACAACTTCATCGACCCTGACAGCCCAGACCCCGTGATTGCCGTCACCAGCAAGCTGATGAGCACTGGTGTGGATGCCCAGACCTGCAAGCTCGTGGTTCTGGATCAGAACATCAAGTCCATGACGCTGTTCAAGCAAATCATTGGGCGTGGCACGCGGTTGAACGAAGAGCATGGCAAGCAGTTCTTCACGATTTTGGATTTCAAGCGTGCCACGGAGCTGTTTGCAGACAAGGACTTTGACGGTGAGCCCGTGCAGATCTACCAGCCCACGGGTGATGACGATGTGGTGCCACCATCGCCCACGGATGATGAAAGCACCGTGATCGACGGCGACAGCTGGTTGCCAGACGCGGATGGCGATGGCCAGGGTGACGGCAGCTCCGTGCCGGGCGGCAACACCAAGGACCCGGCAGGCCTCTATGGCGATGGGACTGGTGGTAGCGCTGGCGCGGCAGGCGACACGGACAAGCCGCGCAAATACCAGATCGGCAGCCGCGTCACCGTGGCCATTGCCCGTGAGCGCGTGCAATACCTGGACGCCAACGGCAAGCTGGTCACGGAAAGCCTGCGCGACTTCACCCGCATCAACCTGGCCAAAAAATATGAATCGCTGGACGCCTTTATGCAGGCCTGGAGCAGCGCTGACCGCAAGCAAGCCTTGATCGAGGAGCTGCAGCACCATGGCGTGCTGCTTGATGTGCTGACCGAAGAGTTGTCACTGGAAAAGGGCGACGGCAGCAGCCTGCAAGGGGCTGACCCGTTCGACGTGCTGCTGCACGTCGCCTATGACCAGCCCATACTTACTCGCAGTGAACGGGCCAAACGGGCCAGGAAGAAGCTGCACGACGATGGCATCTACGCCAAGTACGGTGAAACCGCCCGCAAGGTGCTGGACGCTTTGATCGACAAGTACGCAGACGAGGGCATTGCTGCCATTGAAAATACCGATGTGCTCAAGGTCCAGCCCTTGAGCCAGATGGGCTCGCCAGTGGAGTTGATCAAGAGCTTTGGCGGCTCCAAGCTCAATTACCAGACTGCCATCGCCCATCTGGGCCAAGCTATCTACCAGCCAGGCCATCCATAAGCTTGCAAAATGTATAGCTGCCCACGCTTTTCTGAAAAGCGTGGGCAGCATTTTTTACACGACTTACGCAAAACGGGTTCGGGCAAGGCGACAGCTTCAGAAGGCAGGCTGTTGTTGCATTCTTGTTTACGTAAGTCCTAATTCAGATATCCAGAAGTTCGCAGCATGTCCAATCTGTCATCCATCATCAAATCCATCCAAGACACCATGCGCCAGGACAGTGGGGTGGATGGAGATGCCCAGCGGCTGTCTCAACTGACCTGGCTGCTGTTCCTGAAGGTGCTTGATGCCCTGGAAGAAGAGCTGGAGTTCACCAGAGACAACTACCAAAGCCCTATCCCCGAAGCACTGCGCTGGCGCAACTGGGCCGCTGACGAAGAAGGCATGACGGGCGAAGCCTTGCTGGACTTTGTGGACAACCAGCTCATCCCTACGCTCGCCAGTCTGCCCGGCAGCATCGAGCAAAACCCGCGCGCCTATGTGCTGCGCAGCGTGTTCGACGACACCTACAACTACATGAAAAGCGGCCACCTGCTGCGCCAGGTTATCAACAAGCTGGCCGTCATCGACTTCAACCGCCAGGCCGAGCGCCACCAGTTCAACGACCTGTACGAAAAGCTGCTCAAAGACCTGCAGGCCGCAGGCAACGCGGGCGAGTTCTACACGCCCCGCGCCGTCACCCAGTTCATGACCGATATCGTCAACCCCCAGCTGGGTGAAACCGTCATGGACCCTGCCACCGGCACCGGCGGCTTTCTGGTCTGCGCCATCGAGCATTTGCGCCAGCAAGCCCAGACGCCCGAGCAGCAGGCCCTGCTGCAAACCGCCGTGCGCGGCGTGGAGAAAAAGCCGCTGCCCCACAGTCTGTGTGTGACCAACCTCATGCTGCACGGCATTGAAGTGCCCAGCCAGATCAAGAATGACAACACCTTGAGCCGCCCGCTGCGCGACTACGGCCGGGCCGACCAAGTGGACATCATCCTCACCAACCCGCCTTTTGGCGGCACCGAGGAGCCGGGTATTGAAGACGGTTTTCCCGCCGACCTGCGCAGCCGCGAAACGGCTGATTTGTTCATGATTCTCATCATGAAGCTGCTCAAAGACGGCGGCCGCGCCGCCGTGGTGCTGCCCGATGGCTTTTTGTTTGGCGAAGGCAGCAAAAGCCGCATCAAGGAAAAGCTGCTCACCGAGTGCAATCTGCACACCATCGTGCGCCTGCCCAATGGTGTGTTCAACCCTTACACCGGTATTAAGACCAATATCCTGTTCTTCACCAAGGGCCAGCCCACGCAAGACGTTTGGTACTACGAGCACCCATACCCCGTGGGCGTGAAGAACTACAACAAGACCAAGCCCATCAACATCAAAGAATTCGATGTGGAGAAAGCTTGGTGGGGCAGCGCCACAGACGGCTACGCCAGCCGCGAGCAGACCGAGCAGGCGTGGAAGGTCAGCATCGACACCTTGCGCGCCGCTAACTGGAATCTGGACCAGAAAAACCCCCATGTGGGCGAGCAAGTCAGCCATGACCCGGATGAACTGCTGGCGCAATACCAGCAACTGCAGACTGACGCACAGGCCCTGCGCAGCCAGTTGCAAGCCATGCTGGCCCAGTCGCTGGCGGGTGGTGTAGATGCTGCTGCATCGAAGAAGTAATAGCCGCTAGCGCTTGATAACAAAGGATTTCAGGGTCAAACCATGCTGAACACAAGCAATGACCAGCGCAAGCTGCTACCTAATTTTGAACAACTGTTTGCCACTACCGCCCAAGCTCCCGGCGGTGTGGCCCGTCTGCGCGAGCTGATCTTGACGCTGGCCGTGCAGGGCAAGCTGGTGCCTCAGGATACAAATGATGAACCGGCCAGCGAATTGCTGAAAAAGATTCGCGCAGAGAAAGACCGGCTGATTGCGGAAGGGAAGATCAAAAAGGACAAACCGCTGGCGGAAATTACGGAAGAAGAAAAGCCGTTTGAATTGCCGGTGGGGTGGGAGTGGGTAAGATTTGGAAAATTGCCTTTTTCTAGCAGTACTGGCTTGGATCGTGGGCGTGATCAGCAAAGCGAATCACTTGCTTATCCATATTTTAAAATGAACAATATAGCGAATAGTGGTGGCGTCACATATTCAGCTTTAATTCGGGTTAATGCAAATGATGAAGAGTTGCAAAAATTTAAATTAAAGATAGGCGACTTCTTATTTAATACTAGAAACAGCCGTGAACTAGTCGGTAAAACTTGTGTTATTGAATTTCTTCCAGAAGAAAACACAATATTTAACAATAATATCCTTGTTTCGCGTTTTCACGGAAAAATTGAAGCAAATTTTATTGATGCATGGTTTCGTAGTCCACTAGGTCAAATAAGGCTTGATCAGATTAAGTCGGCGACTACCAATGTTTGTGCAATTTATCAAGGCAATTTGTTCCATTTTTTGTGTCCCATCCCGCCCCTCGCCGAACAATCCCGCATCGTCACCCGCGTTGAAGAACTGATGCGCCTCTGCGATGCGCTGGAGGAAAAAGGCCAGCTGGAACACACCCAGCACCAGCAATTGCTGCAAGCTTTGCTGGACAGCCTCACCCAAACCCAAAGCGCGCAAGAACTGGCGCGCAACTGGCAGCGGCTGGCGCAGCACTTTGACCTGCTCATCGACCGCCCCGAAGCCGTGGACGCACTGGAGCAAACCATCCTCCAACTCGCAGTACGTGGCTTGCTGGTGGAGCAGGATGCGAATGATGAGGCTGCGAGTGAATTGCTCAAGAAGATTCGGCTGAAAAAGGATCGATTGATTGCAGAGGGGAAAATTAAGAAAGATAAACCGCTGCCTGCGATTAATGATGATGAAAAGCCGTTTGACTTGCCGGCGAGGTGGGAGTGGGTGAGGATGAGTTCCCTTGGAGAGTCGTTTGATTACGGGTCATCCCAGAAATCGGTAGATGACAGTGCTGCTGTTCCCATCTTACGTATGGGTAATATTCAAGGTGGCCGAGTTGTCATGAGCAATTTGAAATATCTGAAGGACCTTCAGGGCGAATTGCCATACCTGTTTTTGCACAAAGGTGACCTACTTTTCAATCGTACAAATAGCTATGAGCTTGTGGGCAAGACAGGGTTGTTTGAGGGGTATTCACGCAAGGTGACTTTTGCCTCTTATCTCATTCGCATACGGCTTATGAATGGCTTGGTTAATTCCGAGTACATCAATGCTTACATGAACACTCGCGACTGCCGCGAAAATGAGATCGAACCGGATTTGACTCAACAGACCGGTCAAGCAAACTACAACGGCACCAAGTTAAAAAGCATTCGAGTTCCTCTTCCTCCCTTCGACGAACAATCCCGCATCGTCGCCCGCGTCACCGAGCTACGCGCCCTGTGTCAGCAGTTGCGCGAAAAGCTCACCCAGGCGCGCAACACCCAGACCCAGTTAGCGCAGGCATGGGTAGAGCAGGCTGCGGCCTGAAAGCGGTTGGCTGCACCTCAGTAGACCGATCGTTAGTGCGCAAGCCAGGGTTGGCTTGCGCTTGTTGTGTGTAAGTAAAGAGATCTGATGTCTTTGTCTGTTGAAGTGGTAGAGCCCGTGCTGGTCGCACGCGGCTATGGCGAGAAGAATCGAACCAAGAAAAAGGTGGTCTACCAGCGTGGCAGCTCCTACCCGCTGTATCTGAACCTGCAAAGCAAAAATGGCACTACGGTGCTCGTGGCGCACCCGCAATCTGGCGTCGGAGCCGTGCAAGGGGCTGGCGTGCATGTGGGGAGCGGCTACTTTCACTCTTCCAATATGGGGCTGTTCCCCAAGCATATGCACACAGGGGCAACGCCGATTCCCTTTGGGCTGGGACTGACCTTTGACAGCGAAGTAGCACTGACGCGTTGTCTGGATTTTCTGGAGGGCGTACAGCCTGCGTCGTTGTCAGTATCTGATTCCCCATCAGGTAGTGATGCGTCTGCAGCGCTTGCACAAGACGCCGCGCTCCCGCCTGGTCAAGATGTGCAGACCCAGAGCACTCGCCGCGTTGGCCACAACAGCTTTCGCGAGGCGCTGGTGCAGTACTGGGGTGGGGTATGTGCCATCACAGGCGTAGCCAATACGGGCTTGTTGCGCGCATCACATATCAAACCGTGGGCAGCAAGTACCCCAGAGGAGCAAACCAACCCGTTCAATGGCTTGCTGCTGGCGCCACAGTGGGATGCTGCGTTTGACCGCGGGCTGATCACGCTGGATGCGGTTGGACAGGTGCTTGTATCCCCCCAACTGGCTGCGGCGGATGCCGCTTTGCTTGGGATTGGGGTGGGCATGCGCTTGCGCAAGCCGCTGCAGCCCCAGCACCAAGGGTTCATGGAGTATCACCGGCAGCATGTGTTTCAGGCCGCCTGAGTCGGCTAGATTCACGCGGAGCAGTTGCCGTGGAGAGGCGGCTGCATGTGCGCGTAGTGGTGGAGGAGCACCTGCGCATTCCCTATTTAGAAGAAAGAGCCACGATGGGAAGCATGAATGAGGGAGCAAGCATGGCGGCGATGCAGCCATTGCCTGAGCAGAGATCGTCACCGGCCAGCGCCGAGGTTTGCACGCTGCGAAATTGGCTGTGCGACCTGTCGCTGAATATTCCGCATTACCAGCGGCCCTACAAATGGGGCTTGGCGCAGGTACAGCAGTTGCTGCGTGATATTGAGCTGCAGGCTCAGACGACGGCACAGGACCAAGGGGCCAGCAGCTATCGCATGGGCACTGTGGTGGTGCATGTGGAGCAGGCTGAGGACCGCGAGGTGCAACTGCGGCATGCACTGCGCCATATCGTGGACGGGCAGCAGCGCACGGTGACCTTGTTGCTGGTGCTGCATGCCATGTGTGCAGAGTCCAAGCTGGTGCCAGAGGGGCAGCGCCAGCCTTGGCAGCAGGAGCTGCTGGCGCTGGAGCTGTTTGAGCCCCAGTTTCCCAGCCCGTTGTCGCACCAACTGGTGCAGGCCAACTACCAGGCGGTTGCCCGCCATATTCGACAGGCGCAGTGGGGGCAGATGCAGGCTTCGTTCTTGCTGGAGCGCTGCGAGCTGGTGCGCGTTGAGCTGCACAGCCTGACGGAGGCGTTTCAGTTCTTTGACGCACAAAACGGGCGTGGCAAGGCATTGTGCGTGCATGATTTGCTCAAGGCGTTTCATCTGCGGGCGTTGCGCCCGGTGGAGCTGGCGCTGCAGGGGCATGCCGTGCAGGCTTGGGAGAAGTGTTCGCAAGACGACCTAGAGCGGCTTTTTGCGCGCTTTTTGTTTCAGACCCGCCAGCGCAGCCGGGGGCGGGATGCGGAGTTTTTTGGCAAGCGGCATGTGGGCGTGTTCAAAGGCATCAGTCTGGAGAGCGGTGCGGCTGCGCCCATGAGCCGTGCGTGGCGCATGCTGGACGATGCTGTGCATTTGCTGGAGCGCCATACGGGCACGCGCGGTCGGGTCTGGCCTTGTCAGCTGGATGCGCCAGTGGTCAATGGGCTACGGTTTTTTGACTGGGTGCAGCATTACTGGGGTATGGGCTTTCACCTCAAGCAGGAAAAGGACCAGTTGCCGCCGTGGGCGCAAAAGCTGCAGCGGCCGCTGGCTGGTGAAGCCCATGAGATTTTGCTGACGCTGGGCCGCTATGCGGGGCGCGAGCGCAAGGGCGATTCGCATGTGCGGGCCGTGTTTGATGCGCTACTGATGTATTACCTGGACAAGTTTGGCGAGCAAGGCTTGTCGCAGGCCGTGGAGCTGGCCTTTGCCTGGGCCTATGCGCGCTTGCTGAACCGGCGGGTGATGGTGGGCAGCATGGACAAGTTTGTGAGCGAAAGCGGGGTCAACCCGTTTGCGGTACTGCGCGATGCAGTGACGCAGCAGGACTTTTTAGGGATGGCGTTGCCGGCTGCTTTTTATGGCAATAGCTACCAGGGCGGCGAGCAGTCGCGTCCCAAGGGGCTGGCAACCTTGGAAGGCTTGATGCGCAAGCTGGGCTACTGGCAGCAGAACACACAACAAGATGCCCAGAAGCAGGGCGCAGGAGAAAACGCATGAGCGACAAGCAGAAGCCACAGCTGCTGACGGTGCAGCGTGTGTTGAGTGACGGGATTTATTCGATCCCGGTGTACCAGCGCAATTACGCTTGGGGCGTGAGAGAAATTGGTCAGCTGATTGCCGATGTGCGTGACTATGCCCAGCGCAATGCACAGAGTCAGGCGCATGACTACTACATTGGCACTTTGGTGGTGTATGAGCGATACACAGAACAGAAGGCCCATTGGGAGGTGGTGGATGGCCAGCAGCGGCTGACGACGCTGAGTTTGCTGGTGTCCGTACTGCGCGCATTGCACCCGGAGCTGGCTGCCTCGATGCAGCGTATGCCATTGCAGTTTGAGTCGCGTGCGGCTTCCAGTCATGCGCTGCAGGCGGTGTTTTCTCAGCCATTGCACGCTGCTGCTTTGGCGCGGGAGGATGCGACAAAAGACAGTTCCGATGACGCCAGCGGCGCCAGCAGCATCTGGCAGGGGCGTGCAATCATCGAAAGCTTGCTGCGCGAAATACCAGGAGCTGAACGCAAGGAGTTCGCCACTTTCTTGCTGGAGCAAGTGCGACTGTTGCGGGTGGAGCTGCCGCCCCGTACCGATTTGAACCATTACTTTGAGGTAATGAATAACCGGGGGGAGCAACTGGCGCAGCACGAGGTGCTGAAAGCGCGCTTGCTGGGGACGCTGCAGCGGCAAGGCCAGCAGGCTGCGATGAAGGTGTTGCATGCGGTGTGGGATGCCTGCGCAGTGATGGATAGGTCGGTGCAGTCTGGGTTTGTGCCAGCTATGCGCAAAAGTTTGTTTGCTGCAGATGGCAGGCTGCTGCTTGTGAAAAGCCCGCAGGAGTTGCTGAGGTGCTTTGAGGGGAGTGATGACAAGGCCGTAGTGCCCAAGTCGTTATCGCAGCTGATAGTGGCAGGTTCTTCTGCAGCGGGTGTAAGGCATCAAACCAACAAGCTTTTAGCGGCAGAGGAGGAAGATGACGAAAGCAAGGCTCAGTTTGGAGCGGTGATTAATTTTCCGAACTTCTTGCTGCAGGTATTAGCCATGATGCCGGGGGATGCGTTGGCCAATACACCCTTGGACGACAAGCATCTGCTGACGGCGTTTGAACCATTGCTGCGCGGCGATGCAGAGCAGATTCAGGAGTTTGCGTACAGGCTGCTGCGCTGCCGGTTTTTGCTGGACCAGCATGTCATCAAGAGCAGTGTGGAGAGCCAGAGCGATGACGAGCATTGGCAACTGCAGCGCTGCAAGTTCAGAAACGACAAAGCTGTGTTGCAGTGGCTCAATGCCTTTGAAGTCACTGAGCAGGACTACGGAGAGCGCCTGCGCATGTTGCAGGCCGCACTGCATGTGTCGTACATGCTGCCCACGCGCAAGCACTGGCTGCAAGGCGTGCTGCGCTGGCTGTATCGGCAGGATGTGACCCAGGCGATTGACGCGCAAGCATTTTTGCTGGCGCTGGAGGAGCTGACTAAGGCCTTTGTGTTAGAGGAGGGGAGCAGTGCGACTTACGAAGAAATAGTGCGCCGTAAGGATTGTTTTTTTGTTCCGCCACAGCCTGACTCTGGCTTGATGAGGGCTTTGCCTAAGAAACTGGTGTATGGACGCGCGCGATTGATCGACTTTAATTTTCTGGACTACTTGCTGTGGCTGCAGGCCAAAAGTAAGAACGAGACCAGTGCACCGGAATGGCGTGAATTTGAATTCACCAGTACCCGCCGCTCTGTGGAGCACTTGCATCCGCAGACGGAGCTGTTTGCTGGCAATGCGTGGGCGGACGAGCATCTGCATGCTTTCGGCAATTTGTGCCTGGTCAGCCATGCAATGAATTCACGCCTGAGCAATTCCGGGCCGGAAGATAAGTTCAAGCAACTGATGAGCGAGAAGAAGAGTCAGAGCTTAAAGGCGCTTGCGATGAACTCAGTGTTTGCAGATCAGGGGCAGTGGTCGGCAGATTTGACTATGAGTCAGCATGCCAGGCAAATGCTCGCGCTATTGCAGAACGTCTTGGTATCTGATGGATTGACCGTTTGCGTGCCATCCTGATTGCGTAGCCATAGCCCAAGGCTTCACTTCCCGGACTGCGCAGACCACTTGTTCCACCCGAGGCGCGTGTTTGCCCGCGTGAGCGATGGCCCAGGAGTCTGCCTGGCAACTGGCCCCAGTGCGTTCTAGAGATGCAAAAAATAGCGGCTGGCGCTTTATCCATAAGCACCAGCCGCTATTTCCATGCATTTCTCGATAAGGCAGGGCGTCATTGCCCCGCCTTCAGGTGCACGATCAGAACAATTCCATGGGCAATGCCATCACGCTGGCCGCGCCGTTGATCACGGCATCGGCCTGGCCGGGCACCCGGGTCAGAATATGTTCGGCATAGAACTGAGCCGTGGCCAGCTTGGCCTGCATGAAGGCCGTGTCCTGGCCCTTGGACAAGAGCTCCTGCGCAGCCAGCACCGAGCGGCCCAGCTGCCAGCCTGCGACCAGATTGCCGGTGAGCATCAGATAGGGGACGCTGCCCGCATAAGCGGCATTGGGGTCGGCCTTGGCCTGAGCCACGATGAAGTCCACCACCTGCACAAAGGCCTGACGGGCCTGGGCCAAGTTCCTGGCAACGGCCTTGGCCGTATCGGTGCCGCTGGCATGGAGGGCGGCTTCGGTCTTCTCGATCTGGGAGGCAATCGCCTTGGCGGTCAGGCCGCCATCACGCGCGGTCTTACGGCCGACCAGGTCATTGGCCTGGATGGCGGTCGTGCCCTCATAGATGGTCAGGATCTTGGCGTCGCGGTAGTACTGGGCGGCGCCGGTTTCCTCGATAAAGCCCATGCCGCCATGCACCTGCACGCCCAGGCTGGTGACTTCCAGGCTCATTTCGGTGCTGTAGCCCTTGACCAGGGGCACCATGAATTCATAGAAGGTCTGGTTGGCCTGACGCACTTCGGCGTCCGGATGGTGGTGGGCGGCATCGTAGGCGGCAGCGGCGGCGGTTGCCATGGCGCGGCAGCCCTCGTTGCTGGCGCGCATGGTCATCAGCATGCGGCGCACATCGGGGTGGTGGATGATGGTGGCGCTGGCCTTGACCGAGCCGTCGACGGGACGGCTTTGCACGCGTTCCTTGGCGTAGGCCACGGCGTGCTGGTAGGCACGCTCGGCGACGGCAAGGCCCTGCAGGCCCACGGCATAGCGGGCGGCGTTCATCATGATGAACATGTATTCGAGGCCGCGGTTTTCCTCGCCCACGAGGTAGCCGATGGCTCCCCCGTTGTCGCCAAATTGCAGCACGGCCGTGGGCGAGGCCTTGATGCCCATCTTGTGCTCGATGCTGACGCAGTGCACATCATTGCGCTTGCCCAAGGAGCCGTCCTGGTTCACCAGGAACTTGGGCACGACAAACAGGCTGATCCCCTTGACGCCCTCGGGAGCACCGGCCACGCGGGCCAGCACCAGGTGGACGATGTTGTCCGCCATATCGTGCTCACCATAGGTGATGAAGATCTTGGTGCCGAAGACCTTGTAGCTGCTGTCGCCCTGAGGCTCGGCCCTGGTGCGCACCAGGGCCAGGTCGGAGCCGGCCTGGGGTTCGGTCAGGTTCATGGTGCCGGTCCACTCGCCGGTCACGAGCTTTTCCAGATAGGTGGACTTGAGCGCATCGCTGCCTGCAGTGAGCAGTGCCTCGATGGCACCGTCGGTCAGCAGCGGGCACAGCGCAAAGCTCAGGTTGGCGCTGTTGAGCATCTCGATACAGGCTGCGCCAATGGTCTTGGGCAGGCCCTGGCCGCCAAAGTCGGCTGGGTGCTGCAGGCCTTGCCAGCCGCCTTCGGCGTACTGCTTGAAGGCATCGGCAAAGCCCGGCGTCGTCGTGACGACGCCATCCTTGAAGGACGAGGGATTGAGGTCGCCGGGAACATTCAGGGGCGCGACCACGCCTTCGCAGAGCTTGGCGCATTCTTCGAGCACGGCCTGCGCGGTCTCCAGCCCCGCATCTTCAAAGCCGGGAATCTGGGCGACCTGCTCGATCTGGGCCAGATGCTCCATGTCGAACAGCATGTCTTTGATGGGCGCTTTGTAGGTCATCGTCTCTGTTTCCTTGAATGCCGGCCCGGCTGGCTGCCAGACCTGGGTTGTGCCTTGGATTGTTGGGGATGTTGCCTGCCATGGATGGCAGGGGCTTCCCTCGACTTCATGTCTGGCACCTGGCAAGAATGCCAGGTCCTCGCATTGGTTTGACGTTTACGTAAACGGAATGATTCTAGAGGCTGGGACGGGCTTGCCGCAGTCGCAGACGCGCAATATGGTGGGCAACGCTTGCGGCAAGCTTTCAATCAAAGAGAAACTTTGAAGTTAATTTTTTAGCCTGATATTTACCCGTGGTGTCGCGTAAAGACAAGAGAGCGGCGCTCTCGGGAAATGCCTTGCAGGCGAATTCCCATAAATTCAGTCCAGTCTGAATGGAGAGATAGCGGAGATATGGCTTAAGTCATTGATTTGTATCGATTCTGTTCGAGGTGAGGGCGTGTGCCGTATCACCTTTCGATTGGTATCTGACTGGGAGTTTGTATGGCAAAAGTAATCCGTTATCACGAAGTTGGCGGCCCCGAGGTGTTGCGACAGGAAGACATTGAAGTCGGCCAACCCGGTCCAGGTCAGGTTCGCCTCAAGCAGGGCGCTGTGGCCTTGAACTTTGCCGATACCTATTTCCGCTCCGGCTTGTATCCCGCGCCTTTGCCCGCGGGCGTGGGCAGCGAGGCTTGCGGCACGATCACGGCCGTGGGCGACGGCGTGACGGATTTCAAGGTCGGCGACCGCGTGACCTATACCGGCGCGCTGAACACCATCGGCGCTTACGCCACGGAGCGCCTGATTTCTGCTGCTCCCCTGATCCGTCTGCCTGACAACATCAGCTTTGAAACCGCGGCAGCCATCACCATGCGTGGACTGACCGCGGCTTATCTGATGCGCCGTATCTGGGACTTCAAGAAGGGCGACACCATCCTGCTGCATGCTGCAGCCGGTGGCGTGGGTCTGCTGGTATCGCAGTGGGCAAAGCTGGAAGGCCTGAACGTGATCGGCACAGTCTCCAGCGATGCCAAGGCCGAAGTGGCCAAGGCCAACGGTTGCGTTCACACCATCAACTACAGCCATGAAGACGTGGCCAAGCGCGTGCGTGAGCTGACCGATGGCGTGGGTGTGAATGCCGTCTTCGACAGCGTGGGCAAGGACACTTTCGAGGGCTCGCTCAACAGCCTGAAGGTGCGCGGGCTGATGGTCTGTCTGGGCACGGCTTCAGGCTCCATTGCCCCATTCAACCCGCAGATTCTGGCCGGCAAGGGCTCGCTCTTCCTGACCCGTCCCGCATCGGCGCATTACATCGCCGACCCCACGGAGCGTGCAGAGCTGGCCAACGAGCTGTTCGCCCATGTAGCCGAAGGCCGTATCAAGGTGGACATCAGCAAGCGCTATGCGCTGGAAGACGCCGTGCAGGCTCACTGCGACCTGGAAGCCCGCAAGATTGTGGGATCGGCCATCTTCACGCTCTGAGATATCGAAGGCAGCACTTCGGTATGAAAAGGGCTGAGCCATTCAGACCTTTTTTGCATCAACCTTGGTGACTGCCCAAAGAAACAAATGTCATGACTCAAAGCTCTGCTGCAACGACACTGCAGGTCGACTTTTCGCTGGACCTGATCTGCCCCTGGTGCTGGATCGGTCTGCGCAATCTGCTGGCCGCCCGTGAGATGCTGCTGGCCAGATATCCCGACCAGCAGCTTGCAATCCATTGGCATGCAGACACTCTGCTGCCCCGGATCCCGGAGCATGGAGTGCCTTACCAGGCCTTCTACGAAGCCCGGCTCGGCGGCCCCAGAGCCGTGGAGGTTCGCCGTGCCCAGGTGCGCTCGGCGGCCCACGCGGCGGGTCTGCAGATCAATCATGCGTTGATTGAAACCTTCCCCAGCACGCGCCTGGTTTGTGCGTTGGTCAACTACGCCCAGACTCTGCTCGATGGCGAATCCATGATCCGCTTTGTGGAGTCCATCTTTGCCGCTTACTTTGTGCAGGGCCGCGATATAGGCTCGGTCATGGTGCTGCAGCAGCTGGCGCATTCGGCGGCACTGGACTGGAATCCTTCCCGCTTTGATGCGCTGCGCTACCAAAGCGAGGCCAGCCATACCGGCGGCGTGCCGCATATGGTGTTCAACCAGCGTCTGCAGGTGACGGGCGCGGTGGCGCCCGCAGAGCTGCTGCGCGCCATGGAGCATGCCCGTGTTGCCGACAGCACCTTCGCCTGATACCGCATTGCTGGCTGCCGGCGCCGTGCGGGATTTGCCGCCTGGTGGGCGCAAGCTGGTCTTCACGCCTGGTGGCCAGAGCATCTTGCTGCTGAATGTCGAAGGCGAGTTCTATGCCTTGGAGAACAGCTGCCCGCATGCGGGTGCCTCCATGGCCGGCGGAAATTGCGATGCTCATGTGCTGAGTTGCCCCGCGCATGGACTCAAGTTCGATATCCGCAGCGGCAAGTGCACGGCATCGCCGCAGATGACGATTCCTCTCTACGAAGTCCTGGTCAGGGAGGGACTGCTCTGGCTCAAACCGCCTGACAACTGTTGCTGAACCATCGAGCGCTGATGTGCGATGAAGAAGGCCCGCAGATTTTCTCTGCGGGCCTTTTTTATGGTTTCAGGATTGATGCCCTCTGGCCGGCAACCGGCAACCGGCAACCGGCAGGTGCCGGTTGCCATGGACTGGACTCAGAACGTGTGGCGAATGCCGATGTCAAAGCCCGATGCATTGCCGCCAGCGACCGGGATCGGGCCCTGCAGAGCACCCGTGGCCACCGGCAGGTTGATGCTGCCGCGATTGTCTACATAGGCATAGGTGCCGTAGAGGGCGGTGCGCTTGGAGAGGTTGTGCACATAGCCCACGGCATACTTGTTGGAGCTGCTGCCGCTGTTGTCGTTGCGGCTCAGGCGCATGAAGCTCATGGGGATGTTGTCGTTGCCGACCTTCCAGATGGCGCCCAGCTGCCAGTAGCGCACATGGTTGGCGTTGTCCAGACCTGCCAGGCGGTTGCCGGTGCGGTGATCGGCAGCCAGAACCATGAGGCGGTGGCCCTCCCAGAGGTAGGAGGCGGCGGCATTGATCTGCCTGTAATCGTCGGCGGCGCGGTTCTTGGTGGTTGTGATGGCGACGGCAGCGTCCCAGTTATCGCCGCCATAGCCCAGGCGTGCACCATAGACGCGGCCGTCCTGACGGTTGGGGCCGGCATCGTTTTCGCCGAATGCCGTCATCAATTGATAGAACAGTCCCTTGCAACTCGAGCTGGAGCAGCCGGGCGAGAGGTAGCCAATGCTGTTCGACGCCCGAAAGCCCGTCACCGTCGTGCCGTGCAGCACATGCAGGCTCATGCCCACGCCCAGGCGAAAGGGGTCGTAGTTGAACATGTTCCAGAAGGCGGGCACATAGTCGCGGCCCAGACGTACCTCGCCCCATTGCTTGCTCTGCAGATAGACCAGGGACTTGCGGTTGAAGCTCAGGCCGTTGCTGCTGCCTGCCCCTGAAGGCTGGTTGTTGGTGTTGGAGGCCTGGCCGGTACCGTTGTCGGTATTGAGGCCCGCTTCCAGATCAAAGCCGGCGGCCAGACCGCTGCCGAGATCTTCGCGGCCCCGAAAGCCCAGACGGCTGGCCTGATTGCCACTGGAGGTCAGCATCTGGCGCGAGCCCGCACCCGCGCCGCGGTAGTTGGATACGGCCATATCCACCACGCCGTAGATCTGCACCGACGATTGCGCCGAAGCCGCCAGCGGCGCCAGCGTGCATGCGAGAGCGCTCAGCGCATTGAAAGCCATTTTTTTTGTAGTCATTCATGTCTCCTTGAACCGTTGAAAAAAGATGCCTGAAGGCAAACCGACGAGAAAAACAGCAACGCAAAGCCGGACCCGGGCCTGGGGATGGGCTTAAGGCGCAGGCAAGCCCCAGCTCGAATCCCGCAAATGGACTTGAGCCGGGTGCAGCCGCCCACGGTGCCAAAGTGGCACCGGGCAGAGGTCTTGAATCAGATTGGTAATGGAGCCGCTTGAGAGCAATTGCTCAAGGGCCCGGGCCTCAGTTCTCGGGCTTGTAGCCTATGGACTTGAGCAGGGCCGCCTGCTTGCGGCTGGCTTCTTTGAGGTCGGTCGTCATGTCGGCTGTGCTCAGCGGCTGGCCGGGCTCCATGCCCAGCGAAGCGAGCTGCTTGAGAACGGCCTCCTTGCGGAAATGCGTCAGCGCCACGTCCCGCAGCTTCTGCTGGATGGCTGCCGGGGCTTGCGGATGGGACCACACGGCAAACCAGCCTGGTTTGGAAAGCTGGGGGTAGCCCAGCTCCGTGAAGGTCGGCACCTCGGGCAAAGTCTGCAGGCGGCTCGGGTAGACGACTGCCAGCGCCTTGATCTTGCCGCTGCGAATCAGGGGCAGCGAAGTGGTGACTCCATCGAACATCACCGGGATATGGCCCCCCATGAGGTCCACCAGAGCAGGGGGCGAGCCCTTGTAGCCCACATGGCGCATATTGATCTTGGCCAACTGGCCCAGCAGCATGCCCGAGGTGTGACCCTTCAGGCCCGTGGCGTAGGAGGCAAAGTCCACGCCGTCGCGTTGCTGCCTGGCGTAGCTGATGAATTCGGGCAGCGTCTGAAAAGGCAGGTCCTTGTTGGCGACCATGACCAGACCGGTGCGTGTGAGCTGGGCCAGCGGAGTCAGGTCCTTGAACGGGTCGAAGCTGACTTTCTGGGCCTGCGGTGCCTCGCTCAGCGCTCCGTCCTGAATCACCAGGAAGGTGTAGCCGCTCTTTCCATGCGACTTGAGGTCCTGGATGCCGATGGCTCCCGAGGCTCCGGGCTTGGACTCCACGATCACGGGCTGCTTGAGCTCTTGCTGCATGCCCTCTGCCAGCAGGCGTGCCAGGGTGTCGGCAGTGCCGCCGGCGGGCCCGGTGACGATCAGGCGTATGGGCTTGGTCGGCCAGTCTGCGGTCTGCCCGGCTTGTGCGGGCAAGGCCAGGCCGGCGGCCACGGCCATGACGGCCAGGCCTAATTTCCGGCGCATTGCGCTGGCTGTCGCGGTGCGAGAACCTGCGGTGTCCACTGAATTGCGCGAGGCGGATGTTCTTGCCTTCATTGCTTGTCTCCTTCAACGGGGAGATCTGGCTCCCCATCTGCGCGCACCTTTTATATATTGTGGGTGGCTGCGCATTCATCGTGATGGTTATCGGGCGGCTCAGGCCGCCGGCTCGGGCTGTCGGGCTTCGATCCGCGCCTGCAAATCCTCGATCAGCTGTTTTGCCTGCGGCCAGGGGCCATGGCCCGAGGCCGGGTTCAGGTGGCCCTTGGGGCCCAGCTCCACCAGCTCGCTTCCCCAGTCGCGCGCAAAGCTGCGCGCGCGCTCCAACTGGGTCAGCGGGTCATTGCTGCTGGCTGCCAGCAGTGTGGGAAACGGCAGGCGCTGGCGCGGGATGGGCGTCCAGCCGTGGGCTGCCAGCACATCCTTGGGGGGGTAGCCGGCAGGCATCTGGGTTTCCACATCGGCGGGGGCAGCAAGCAGGGCTCCGAGAATGGGACGGGCTCGGCGCAGCGCCCAGTGCGCGACCATCATGCAGCCGGCGCTGTGCGCCACGATGATTACGGGGCCGTCGATGCCGTCCAGAGCCCGGTCTATGGCGTCCAGGCGGGCCTGGCAGCTGAGCTTGTCCTGTTCCAGCGGCGGCACGGTGACGCAGGGGATGGACTGCGCAGCCAGTTCCTTGGCCAGCAGCGTCTGCCAGTGCTCTTCCACATGGTCGCGCAGGCCGGGGATGATGAGAATCGTGTGGTTCAAGGTCATCTTCTGTCTCCTGGCTCAGTCCGTGGGGCCGCCGATGATGGCGGTGCGCTCCATCTTGCGGTGGCAGGGCTGGTAGTCCATCACTGCGTAGTGCTGGGTGGAGCGGTTGTCCCAGAAGGCTACGCTGTTCCTGCGCCATTTGAAGCGCACCTGGTACTCGGGAATCATGGCCTGGCTGGTCAGGTAGTTGAGCAGTTGCGAGGAGCCGGGCGATTTGTCCAGACCGAAGCGCACATTGGCGGGTGTGTTGTAGTTGGTGAAATGGGTGGTGAAGCTGCTGTTGACGAACAGAATCTTCTCGCCGGTTTCGGGGTGGATGCGCACCACGGGGTGCTCCGCGTCGGGGTATTGGGCCTTGAGTGCCAGGCGCTTTTCGATGGGCATGACGGCACCAAAGCTCGCTTCGATGCTGTGGCGGGCACGCAGGTGCTCGATCTTGACCTTAATGTCGTCTGGCAGGTTCTCATAGGCCATCACCATGTTCACCCACATGGTGTCGCCGCCCACGGGCGGGCACTCAACGCAGCGCAGCACGCAGCCCATGGGGGGCTGCTCGCGCCATGTCGCGTCGGTGTGCCAGGAGTTTTCGTTGCGGTCCAGAGGGCTGTCGGGGGTCTTGTAGATCTGCACCAGGCCGGGGTGCTCGGGGTGGCTGCCCACCACCGGGTGGTCTTCCAGTTCGCCAAACTTGCGTGCAAACGCCACATGCTCGGCGCGTGTGATGTCCTGGTCGCGGAAAAAGATCACGCGGTGCCTGAGCAGCGCCTGGCGGATCTCGGCCATCAGGCCTTCGTCCTCGGCGGCCGCACCCAGATGAACGTTGGACAGCTCCGCACCGATGGAGCAGGTCAGAGGATTGACTTCCAGAGAGCGGGTCAAAGAGCTGGAGCGGATAAGGGCGGGTGCTGCGCCAACCTCGTTTTTCATTGGGAAGTCTCCTTATAGAATCGATGCCGCCAGTGTGAAAACTCCCCCCGATCGGCGCTTGTCATTACATGACTGGTGCTTTGCAATTAGTGCCAAGTTAGTGAAACCCCATGGCCTCTCTCGTTCGCGCAGCCTGCTTGACCAATTACGCCGAAGTCGCCCAGGCTTCGGGGCTGAATGGCGCGCGCATGCTGCTCGATGCCGGTCTCAGCCCTGCGGTGCTCGACGAGCCGGATCTGATGATCCCTGTGGACAAGGTGGGGCGTTTGCTGCAGGCCTCGGCCACGCAGTCGGGCAATGAGAGCTTTGGTCTGTGCATGGCGCGCTCGCGCCTGCTGTCCAACATGGGCCCGGTGGGTCTGCTGATCCGCGATCAGGCCACGTTGCGCGATTCGCTGAATCTCCTGGTGCGTCATTTGGCCCTGCTCAACGGCGCCATGACGCTGGAGCTGGACGAGCAGGCCGACACGGTGCTGATCCGTGAGCTGTTGCTGGCCGGTCGTGCCCATGAGCCTACGCGCCAGCGCGTGGAGCTGGCGTTGGGCGTGATGGTGCGTGCCATCCGGCAGCTGATAGGTCGCGACTGGCAGCCGCGCAAGGTGTGTTTCGAGCATGCCGCGCCCAAGGACCTGAGCATGCACCACCTGATGTTCGGCCAGCGCGTGGAGTTCAACCAGGAGTTCAACTGCATTGTCTGCGCCAAGGCCGATCTCGATACGCGCAACGAGTTCGCCGACCCCGCCATGGTGCGTTATGCGCAAAAGCTGCTGGAGTCCGTGGCACCCGTGAGCGACGATGCGGTGCTGGACGATGTGCGCCGCACTATCTTGCTGCTCTTGCCCAGCGGCCGTTGCAGCATTGAGAAGGTCAGCGAGCACCTGGGTGTGGTGCCGCGCACCATTCAGCGCCGGCTGACGGAAAAAGGCCAGAGCTTTTCCTCGCTGATGAACGATATCCGCAAGGAGCTGGCCGTGCGCTATGTGTTCGAGAGCAACCGCTCTCTGACCGAAGTGGCCGAGTTGCTGGGCTTTACGGCCCCCAGCAGTTTTTCGCGCTGGTATCAGAGCCAGTTTGGCTGCAGTGCCAAGGACAGCCGCGCCAGGGCGCAACACGAAGGCCAGGGCGGCGCATAAAAAAGCGGGCCGCAAGGGCCCGCCAAACACACTACCAAGGTGCCGCCCTTGAGATGAGGACGGCTACGCCAGCTTCCTTCAGTTGCCGGCGACTCTGAGCTTGCTCAGAATTTTGCGGTTCTGCTCCACCGTGCTCAGCATTTTTTGCTGCAGCTGCGGCATGGTGCTCGGTTGGGGCGCATCAAAGCCCTGGCTTCTGAGCTGGGCCTGGAATTTGGGGGATTGGGTCACCTTGTCCATTTCCTGGCGCACCTTCTGGACCAAGGACGGGGGCGTGCTGCTCAGCACGAACAGGCCCACGCTGGCATCGGGCAGCACGAAGTCGGGCATGTTCTGTTCGGCAAAGCTGGGCACATCCGGCAGCAGCCGCGAGCGATTGGGCGAGACCACACCCAGGGCCTTGATCTTGCCGGCCTTGATCAGCGGGGCGGCATTGGTCACCACCTCAAAGGTCAGCTGCACCTGATTGCCGATCAGGTCGACGATGGCCGGGGCCGAGCCCTTGTAAGGCACGGCGGTGATCCTGCCGCCGCTTTTCTCGCTCAGCAGCTCGCCCAGCATGTCGGAGCGGGTGCCAGGACTCAGGTTGGCGATATTGATTGGGCCGCTGCTCTTTTGCGCGTAGTCCAGCACTTCCTGAATCTTGTTGGGCGGGAAGCTGTTGTTGGCTACCAGCATGTGCACCATGGACGCCACATCCGAGACATAGGTGAAGGTCTTGTGCACATCGAAAGGCGTCTTCACGGTGAGCGGAAAGTCGGTCCAGACGCTGGAGGGCGCAATCATCAGCGTGTGCCAGTCGGCGGGCGCATTCATCACGGCGCGCTCGGCAATCACGGCCGAGCCGCCGGGCTTGTTGTCCACCACCACGGGCTGGCCCAGATTGCTCTGCAGATGATCGGCCACCAGGCGCGCCACGCCGTCGGTGATGCCGCCCGGAGGTGCGGGAATGACGATGCGTATGGGCTTGCTGGGCCAGGTGGGAGCCGGGGTCTGGGCCTGCACAGCCGTGGCGGCCAGCAGGCCGGTACAAAGCACGGCGGCGCAGCAGCGCAGGCTTTGAGTCATGCTGCGCCTATGTTGCTTGCGTGATGGCGTGGCGGGTTCTGCGAAATTCACGGCGCTTGTCATGGAGGTCTCCTGTCGTTTTGTCATGGGGTCTGGCTGCCGATCTCGCCCTTGGCAGAGTGCAGATACGGCGCTGAATCGGCTGGCATGTCCTTGCGTGCAGGTGCCCGGGTGGAGGAATGCAGCAATTCATGATGGCTGGCGGCCAGTCGCCGGACTTGACGTTTCATGCCTGCGACTTCGCATTTGATGACTGCAGTACTCCGCACTTACCCGAGGCGAGCGATGTCGTTTGCAGGCTGCGGCAGCTTGGGTCTGCGGCCCGCAAAGCTCTTGGCGCAGCTTTGCTGCCTGTCTCGCTTTCAGGCGTGGCTTGCCGGCCCTGTCGTGATTGAGAAAGCGCGTGTCCTGAAATGCAAAGTGGCATCCCGCACCGCGTTTGATACTGGCCTCACGCACCGGCAAGGGACTGAAATGCCCTGTTGCCGCTGGTCCAGACACTGATTTCCCGCACTCAAACCGGAGACGACAACCATGAACTTTCTTGACGGTCACCTGTATCCCGAAAACCAGCAGCCGCTGATCATCACGGCCGCTCCCTACGCACCGGGCTGGATTCCCTCGGACTTTCCCGAGGACATTCCCGTCACCATGGAAGAGCAGATCCAGAAGGCCGTGGACTGCTATGAGGCCGGCGCCACCGTGCTGCATCTGCATGTGCGCGAAGACGACGGCAAGGGCAGCAAGCGCCTGTCCAAGTTCAACGAGCTGATCGCCGGTGTGCGCGAGCGGGTTCCCGAGATGATCATCCAGGTCGGCGGCTCCATCAGCTTTGCGCCCGAAGGCCCGGGCGGCGAAGCCAAGTGGCTCTCCGACGACACGCGCCACATGCTGGCCGAACTGACTCCGGTGCCCGATCAAGTGACGGTGACCGTCAACACCACGCAGATGAATGTGACCGAGCATGCCGGCGAAGACGACTTCCGCGGTGTCTCGCGCGGCTTCCCGCATCTGCACAAGACCTACAAGGACATGATTGTTCCTTCGAACCCCAGCTTCGTCGAGGAACATATCCGCCGCCTGTCCGAAAAGGGCATCCAGAGCGCCTTCCAGGTCTACAACATCAACAGTTTCGAGACCATCGAGCGCATGATCCGCCGCGGCGTCTACAAGGGCCCTCTGGTCATGAACTGGGTCGCCATCAGCGGCGGCATGGACCAGGCCAATATCTACAACCTGGCCAATATGCTGCGCGCCGTACCCGACAACGCCATCGTGACCGTGGAGAGCTCGGTGCTGAACGTGCTGCCCATCAATATGATCGGCATGGCCCTTGGCCTGCATGTGCGCTGCGGGATCGAAGACGTGCTGTGGAACCAGACCCGCACGGGCAAGATGAGCACCGTTGAGCAGATCAAGCAGCTGGTGCGTATTGCGGGCGAGTTCGGGCGCCCGATTGCCACGGCCCAGCAGGCCCGCGAGATCAAGCAGATCGGCGTGTTCTACGAAACTGCCGAGGAAACCTTGGCCAGGAACGGCTTTGCGCCCAACCGCAAGGGCGCCAACCAGGGCTTTCTGCGCAAGCCCATGGACGCCGTGGCCTGAGTCTCAAAGCCCGGGTAACCGGGACCGGCTCAGCTAGCCGCTGTGCGCTTGTCACGCTTGCCTGGTGGATGCGTGGCCGGCGCCTGGCCCCGCCGACTTCCTCGAGAGGTCGGCTTTTTTTATTTCTCTGGATTCAAGCCCGCAGGTAAAGTTCGTCGCCCTGCGCGTTGCGCTGCTGCAGGATTTCTCCGGCCGCCAGTAGCTCGTCCAGATGCTGGGAAATGCTGCGCGCCTCGGCCCCCTGTACCCATGGCGCATCAAAGCCCGGCGGGTAGAGCAGGCGCTGCTCGACCATCTGGGCGAGCGTCATGGGCCGCTGCGCCAGCCATTCGAGAAGGCGTGCACCGCGCTCGTCAATGACCGCAGCAAAGCGCTTGAGGTCTCGCAGAAACGTCTCGCGTTCCGTGTAGATACCCTTGTGGTGCGAGGTCACCCAGACCCGGGCCTCGATCTCGGGCAGCCGCGCCAGGCTGCGGCGAAAGTCCGCCAGACAGGAGCAGGCATCGCCGTAATAGGGCCCGAAGCCCGTCAGGTCGATATCGCCGATAAAGGCAACTCCCTCGGGCTCGATCAGCAGCACGCTGTGGCCCGCCGTATGGCCCGGCATATGAATGGCGCGAATCTGCGACTGGCCCAGATCCCAGACGGCTCCATCTTCGTAGCCCTTGGCATCGGGTCTGGGGGCGTAGAAGAATTCGCTCTCCAGCTTGCTGCGCATGATGTCGGCCTGGATCGAATCGGCCCAGCCAAAGGTGGCTACCAGGCCATCCCAGCTTTGCAAGGCCGCCAGATCGCTCAGGTGAGCAAAGACCTGCGCGTCTGGCAGGCGGTGCAGGCCGGCCATATGGTCCTCATGCACATGGCCCATCACCACCAGTTCGGCGGCATCGAACTCGGCTCCGATATGGTTGGCCACGATAGGCGTGTCCAGTACCGCCAGCGTGTCGCTGCCGCGGATCATGATCTGGTTGCCGTCCGGATATTTGCCGCCCTTGGCGCCGCGAAACACCGTCACGCGGCCGAACTGGTGGCGCTGTATGTCTGTCTGGGCTGTGTCGATGGGATGCATCATGGTCTGAGTGGAGGAAAGTGAAGCCGGCTTCTGCGAAGATTAAGACCTTGGATGTATCTGCGCTGTCACCACAGCGCTTTGAAAGACGAGTCGGAGATGACCCAACAAGACAAACAGGCTCAAGAAAGCCATCTGATTGAGCACCCCATCAAGAGCGAGCTGGTACACCAGGGCAGTTTTCTGCAGGTCAGGCTCGATACCGTGCGCCTGCCCCATGGCGGGCAGGCCACGCGCGAGTATGTGGTGCACCCCGGCGCTGTGGTGGTGATCGGGCTGCTCGACGATGGCCGCGTGCTGCTGGAGCGGCAGTTTCGCTACCCCGTGGGCCAGGTCATGACGGAGTTTCCCGCAGGCAAGCTCGATGCGGGCGAGCTGCCGCTGATCTGTGCCCAGCGCGAGCTGCTGGAGGAAACCGGCTACAGCGCGCGCGAATGGGCCTATGCCGGGCCCATGCATCTGGCGATCGGCTACTCCGACGAGATCATTCACATCTTCTTCGCGCGCGGCCTGACTGCGGGCGAGCGCCAGCTCGACGCCGACGAGTTTCTGGATGTCTGCAGCATGACGGCTGCCGAACTGCTGGATGGCGTGCGCACCGGGCAGGTCACTGACGCCAAGACCCTGAGCTGCTGCCTGTGGCTGCAGAACGTGCAAAGCGGTGCCTGGTCTCTGGACTGGAAGCCAGCCTGATTTTTTGATAGCTGCTTGCGCACATCAGCAATGGATTTCAGATAGGAAAGTTCCTAAAATCATTGTCAATCAAGCGCTAGCTGCTTCTTTTTTGGGATTGCCTGATGACCATCAGTGTTTGTCGTTGGGCGATGATAGAGGCTGCATGACCTTCCTATAAACTGGCGCCATGCACCACGGCACGCAATCCAGACGGGACGCTTGCAGGCTGCCAAGGTGCCCAGGAGTGTTTCATGGAATCGTCAGAGCTTGAGGATGACAGCGTGTTCGAGAGTGCGGCCGAGCTGTTCAAGGCCATGGCCGCGCCCATGCGGCTGAAGATCATCAGCGCGCTGTGCAATGGAGAGAAAAACGTCTCCGAGCTGCTGGCTTCCATAGACACGACCCAGCCCAATATGTCGCAGCATCTGAACACGCTGTACCAGTCCGGCATCCTGGGGCGCAGGCGCGAAGGGGTCAGCATCTACTACTTCATCGCCAACGAGAAGGTCGTCCATATGTGCCGCACCATCTGCGTGCAGATTGCCATCGAACAGAACTGAGGGCTGGAGCCCCCGGAGCAAAGGCGCCTGCGGCGCCTTTTTTCATGCGCGCTTTCGGCTCAGGGCTTGAGATAGACAAATCCCTCCCTGGCCTGCAGGCGCGCCACTTCGGCCACGCCCGAGGGGACGACCGACGCTTCCATCAGCAAGCTGGAGGCTTCGAGCTTGCGTGTCTGCAGCGTGTTGTTGCAGACCTTGAACTCTACGCCGCGCCCCGCCAGTGCGCTGACCTGGCCGCTGAACTCTCGGCCCTTGCTGTCCTTGGCGTTGCTCAGCAGAAAGTCTATGCCGGGCCCGTGGGTGACCACCACGATCTTGTCGGTGGGCGAGGCATTGAGCTCGTTGGTGATATTGCCGAGTATGGCGGCCGCCGTCTCCACGCCAGTGTTGACGTGATAGACCACTTTCACATCCTGAGCGGCGGCAATTGCCGTGCACAGGGCAAAGCTCAGGGCAACAAGTTGGCGCTTCATCGAAGGTCTCCTGTGGTGTCTGTGGGCATCAGGGAAGATGCTGCTGGTTAAATATTGCCACTTGCTTATATTAATGAGGAGGCAGGCATTCAAAAATAGGGCAAGCGCTAGTGACGGCTTCGATGGCGCCGGTCGCTGCCCACGCAAGGGAGACACCGCGATGACAAGCTGGGCAGGAGCTGCGCTGAGGAGATTTGCAGGAATGGCAATCGCAGCGGCCATCGCAGCGCCAGGTGCAGCGGCTGCGCATGATGCGCGCCCCGTGGCCGGCACTCCTGTGGCGGGCACCCCCGTGGCAGGCACTTCTGTGGCGGCCAATGCACCCGTCATGGCGCTGCAGCAGGTGGCGCCCAATGTGTTTTTCGTGCAGGGCGTATCGGCGCTGGGCAGTGCGGCCAATCGCAATTTCATCTCCAATGCGGGCTTTGTCATCACAGGCGATAGCGTGGTCGTGATCGATGCGCTGGGCTCGCCCGCGCTGGCCGAGGAGCTGGTGCAGAAAATCCGGGCTCTGACGTCCAAGCCCATCAGCCATGTGCTGCTGACCCACTATCACGCGGACCATATCTATGGCCTGCAGGTGTTCGAGGCACTGGGCGCGAAGATCGTGGCCCATGCCCAGGCGCGTGAATACATCAACTCCGAGACCGCGCATCTGCGGCTTGAGGCCTCGCGCAAGGATCTGGCTCCCTGGGTCGACCAGGGCACACGCCTGGTACCGGCGAATCAATGGGTGTCGGGCGACAGCTCCACGCTCAGGATCGGGGGCGTGGACTTTGTGTTGCAGCACATGGGGCCTTCGCATACGCCGGAGGATACGGCCATCTTCCTGCCGCAAAGCGGCGTGCTCTTCATCGGCGATGTGGTGTTTCGCAACCGCATACCCTATGTGGGCCAGGCCGATAGTCGGCACTGGATTGCCGCGCTGGACGAATTGCTCAAGCTGCCCGTCAAGGTCATGGTGCCGGGACATGGCCCGGCCTCCGAGCAACCGCGCCAGGACATGCAGCTGACGCGTGACTATCTGCACTATCTGCGCGAGGCCATGGGCAAGGCCGCAGCCAATCTCGACCCGTTTGACGAGGCCTATCAGGCGACGGACTGGTCCAGATTTTCGGCCTACCCGCTGTTCAAGGAAGCCAATCGCATGAATGCCTACAACACCTTTTTGCTGATGGAGCAGGAAAAGCCGTGACGGCCACGGCGCGCTTCCTTGATGCCCGCAGAAGACTGTGTTTGCAGTTGCTGCTGGCGGGCGCGGCACCGGCGTGGGCGGCGCTCGATGCTTCGGAGCGTCTGCTGCCCACCAGCCAGAGTCTGCGGCATGACCTGGCCTTGGCGCTGGCCCGCAAGCAGCCGCTGGTGGTGATGGCCAGCCTGCATGGCTGCCCGTTCTGCAAGCTGGTGCGCGAGCATCATCTGCTGCCGCTGCAGCGCTCCGGGGCCTTGGTGACCCAGATTCATTTTCTGTCGCGTGAGGCTTTGCAGGACTGGAATGGCGCGGCGACCACGCATGGCGACATGGTCAGGCAACTGGGCATCGAGGTCGCGCCGACCGTGCTCTTCTATGGGGCCGCTCACAAGGAGGTGGCCGAGGGCTTGAGCGGCAGCTCCATCCCCGACTTTTATGGCGCTTATCTGGAGCAGCGAATGCAGACGGCCCGCGCGGCGGTGCAGGGGCGTTGAACTCGTTGTTCCTGCTCGGGAATAACGAGGGTTAGCGCGGGATTTCAAATTGGGCATCCTGTCCGATACTTTAAATAACAACATGCTTATATATAAATATAAGGAGACCCAAGCGATGAAGACTGCATCCTGGCTGAGTGGCTTGACGGTATTGCTGGGGCTGGCTGTTCCTGCGCTGGCGCAGGCGGATCAGGCGCTGGCGCAGAAGAACGCCTGCATGGCCTGCCATGCGGCGCAGCAGAAACTGGTAGGCCCGGCGTTTCAGGACGTGGCCAGCAAATATGCGGCCCAGGCCGATGCACAGGCCTATCTGGTCAAGAGCATCAAGGCCGGCGGCTCCGGCAAATGGGGGCCGGTGCCCATGCCTGCCCAGCCCGCACTCAGCGATGCCGACACCCAGACACTGGCGGCCTGGATTCTCAAGGGTGCCAGATGAGACAGGCGCCTCGCGCTTTCCCGGCAAGCACCAATAGCGATCAAAGAGAGAGCTTATGCAAAGCCAGTTGATGGGCAAGGTGCGCAAGGCACCCGAGAATTTCGTGCGCTCAGGCGATGTCGGCACCGTGTTTGCCGAGGGCAGGGCCGGCCGGCGGGACTTCATCCGCGGGGCTTTCGCGGCCGCAGCGGCCGGCGCTGCAGTCGTCCATGCGCAGGGCCGGCAGGCCGTGAGCGGCGATGGGGACCCGAATATTCTGGAGCTGCCCGCGCACAGCAAGGGCCTGGGTCAGCCGGTGGTCACCGACGGCTACGGCAAGCCTTCCAGATACGAGGCCAATGTGCAGCGCCGCCAGAGCCCGGGGCTGACCCAGACCAAGCAGGCTTCGGTATCGTTTGCGCCGCTGCAGTCGCTGTTCGGCATCGTCACGCCCAGCGGTCTGCATTTCGAGCGTCACCACCAGGGCTGGTGGGATATCGACCCCTCCAGGCACAGGCTGATGATCAATGGCCTGGTGAAGAATCCCAAGGTCTTCACCATGGACGAGATCATGCGTCTGCCTTCGGTGTCGCGCTTTCACTTCATCGAATGCGGCGCCAATACCGGCATGGAGTGGGGCAATGTGGCCGTGCCCACGGTGCAGTACACGCACGGCATGCTGTCGTGCAGCGAGTTCACGGGCGTGCCCCTGATCACCTTGCTGGAGATGGCCGGTGCCGATCTGAAAAAAGGCAGGTTCATCCTGGCCGAGGGGGCGGACGGCTCGTCGATGACGCGCACCATTCCCGTGGAGCTGATCACTTCCGGCGAAGTGCTGGTCGCCTACGGCCAGAACGGTGAGATGCTGCGGCCCGAGCAGGGCTATCCGCTGCGCCTGGTGGTGCCGGGCGTACAGGGCGTGAGCTGGGTGAAATACCTGCGCCGCATCGAAGTGGGCGACATGCCTTATGCGGCCAAGGACGAGGCCATCCACTATGTGGATCTGATGCCTGACGGACAGCACCGCCAGTACTCGAGCATCCAGGAATGCAAGAGCGTGGTCACCACGCCGTCTGGCGGCCAGATGCTGCTGGACAAGGGCTTCTACAGCATCACGGGCCTGGCCTGGTCGGGGCGCGGCAAGGTCAGGCGCGTGGATGTGAGCGTGGACGGCGGTCGCAACTGGCGCACGGCCCGGCTCGAAGGGCCGGTGATGGACAAGTGCCTGACGCGCTTTCATCTGGATTGGGTCTGGAATGGCGAGGAATGCATCATCCAGAGCCGCGCCATGGATGAGACAGGCTATGTGCAGCCCAGCAACCAGCAGCTGCGTGCCGCACGTGGAACGCGCTCCATCTATCACAACAACTCCATCCAGTCCTGGGCGGTACGAGCCAACGGGGAGGTCGCCAATGTTCAGCTTGCGTAAACCGCTGGTGCTGCTGGCGCTGCTGGCCATGGGCGTGGCTGCCGGGCCCGCTGCGGCGCAGGGCAAGTCTGGCGAAGACCGCTATCCCGGCGTGGGCCGCAATGCCACGGGCAAGGAGGTTCTGGCCTGGGATATCGATGTGCGCCCGGATTTCAAGGGGCTGCCTCCGGGCTCGGGGTCCGTGCAAAAAGGCATGGATGTATGGGAGGCGAAGTGCGCGTCCTGCCACGGGGTGTTCGGCGAATCCAATGAGGTGTTCAGCCCGCTGGTCGGCGGCACCACGGCCGAGGACATCAGGACCGGCCATGTGGCGCGGCTCAAGGACCCCGCCTTTCCGGGGCGCACGACCCTGATGAAGGTGGCCACGGTCTCCACGCTGTGGGATTACATCAATCGCGCCATGCCCTGGAATGCGCCCAAGTCGCTGTCCACCGAGGAGGTGTATGCCGTCACCGCCTATCTGCTCAACCTCGGCGGCGTGGTGCCCGAGAACTTCACACTCAGCGACAGCAATATCGCCGAGGTACAGCAGAAGCTGCCCAACCGCAACGGCATGACGACACGGCATGCGCTGTGGCCCGGCAACGAGTTCGGCAAAGGCGCCAGGCCCGATGTGCTGGCCACTGCCTGCATGAGCAACTGCGGCCCCGCGCCCACGCTGCGCTCGGCTTTGCCCGAGCATGCCGGCAACAACCACGGCAATCTGGCCCAGCAGAACCGGCTGGTCGGTGCCCAGCGCGGCATAACCACCGATGGCGGTGCCAGCAAGGCCGCCCAGCCGGGGTCCGCCGGGAAATCGGGCAGCGCAGCACCGACGGCCTTGCTGGAAAAGAACGCCTGCATGGCCTGCCATGGCATGACGCAAAAACTCGTCGGCCCGGCCTTCAGCGACATTGCCGGCAAGCACGGCGGCCAGCTGGACTATCTGGCCGGCAAGGTCAAGACCGGAGGCTCGGGTGTCTGGGGATCAACACCCATGCCGCCTCAGCCCAATCTCAGCGATGCTGATGCCAGGGTGATTGCCCAGTGGCTGGCTGCCGGGGCCAAGCCCTGAGCCCGCTTGTGTGATGTGAATGAAAAGGAGACAACGATGAAACGTAGAGACGCCCTCAGGAACAGCGCGGCCGTGCTCGGCATGCTGATGGCCGCCGGCCTGCTGCCGCAGGCTGCGCAGGCGGCCTATAACAAGACCGCCTTCGACGCCAAGACCGTGGCCGATGTGCTCAAGGCCATGGGTGCTGCTGCGCCTGCCGAGAGCAAGGACGTGACGCTGACGGCGCCCGACATCGCCGAGAACGGGGCCGTCGTGCCCCTGGGAGCCGCGACCAGCCTGCCCAATGTGAAGCAGATGCTGGTGCTGGTGGAAAAGAACCCCAATACGCTGGTGGCGGCCTTCACCGTCAACGAGGCGCTGGACGCCAATTTCCTGACCCGCGCCAAGCTGGGCCAGTCCTCGGATGTGTATGCGGTGGCCATCACCAACGATGGCAAGGCCTTCTACGCCAAGAAGGAAGTCAAGGTCACCCTCGGTGGCTGCGGCGGCTGATTGCAACCCATCATCTGAAACAGGAGAAGAACATGGCTGATCCGATGCGTATTCGTGCCCAGGCTGCCGGTGACAAGACTACCGTGCGCGTGCTGATGTCCCATGAGATGGAGACCGGCCAGCGCAAGGATGCGGAAGGCAAGACCGTGCCCGCATGGTTTATTCAGGAGGTGACGGCCGCGCACAACGGCAAGCAGGTGCTGCAGGCCGAATGGGGGCCTGCGGTTTCCAAGAACCCGTTTCTGCAGTTCATGGTCAAGGGGGCCAAGGCGGGGGACAAGATCTCGGTGAGCTGGAAGGACAACAAGGGCGAGACCCGCACCGATGAAGCGACCGTGAGCTGAGCATGGCAGAGACACCGGCTGGCCGGCGGCCAGCCTTCATCCGAGTCCAGAATCAATCAAAAAACAGAGAGGTGCCCCATGAGACATTCCTCCCCGGGCCAGGCGGCTGCCGCCGTGCTGGCCTTGTGCATGGCCGCGCCGGTGCTGGCGCAAAAGTCCACGGCCGACGGCATTGCCGAGTACCGCGAGATGCTGCAGGACGGCAACCCTGCCGAGCTGTTCGAGATGAAGGGCGAGGAGCTGTGGAAGCAAAGGCGCGGCCCGCGCAAGGCGTCCATGGAGCAGTGCGATCTGGGCAAGGGGCCGGGCGTGGTCAAGGGTGCATTTGTAGAGCTGCCGCGCTATTTTGCCGACACGGGCAAGGTGCAGGATCTGGAGTCGCGCCTGCTGACCTGCATGGACAGGCTGCAGGGGCTGGACGCGCAAAAGATTGCGGCAACACCGTTCGGCAAGGACGAGCAAAAGAACATGGAAGGGCTGGTGGCCTGGATTTCATCGCAGTCCAAAGGCATGAAGTTCAACCTGCCCCAAGGCCATGGGCAGGAAAGACAGATGTATGAGGCGGGCAAGCGCCTGTTCTATATGCGCGGCGGCCCGCATGACTTTGCCTGTGCCTCCTGCCATGGTGCGGACGGCAAGCGCATCCGCATGCAGGATCTGCCCAATCTGACCAAAAACCCGGGCGCAGCGGAAGGCTTTGGCGCCTGGCCGGCTTATCGCGTCTCATCGGGCGAGCTGTGGAGCATGCAGCGCCGCCTCAACGACTGCTTCCGTCAGCAGCGCTTTCCCTATCCCGGCTATGCCAGCGATGTGACGGTGGCGCTGGAAGTGTTCATGGGCGTCAACGGCAAGGGCGGGACCTCGACCGCACCGGCCATCAAGCGATAAGGAGGCCCTATGCGCAAGCAAAAATACATGTCGTACCTGGCCGTCGCCGCATCGCTGCTGGTGTTGGGCTGTGCCTCCGTCGACGGGGCTGCGGACATCGATGCCTTGACGGCCAGGATGGTGCAGACCTCTTTTCGCGATCAGGGCATCGCCAAGGTCGATCGCCTGCAGCAGGACGAATCGAATGCGGCCTGCAGCGCTGCCGATGCTTCCGGCAAGCCGCTGGCGCCTGAGCGTGCACAGGGCATCGAAGCTGCCAATCTCAAGACCATCAAATGGCCTCAGGATGGCAAGCTGGTCGGAGACTGGAAAGAGGGCGAGAAGATCGCCCAGAACGGCCGGGGCATGACCTGGAGCGACAAGGCGGGCAGCGCCAACGGCGGCAATTGCTACAACTGCCACCAGATCAGCAAGGAAGAAATCTCCTTTGGCACGCTGGGCCCCAGTCTCTACAACTACGGCAAGATTCGCGGCATCAAGGATCCGTCCAGCCCCGACTCCAAGGCCATCGTCGAGTACACCTGGGGCAAGATCTGGAACGCCAAGGCCTACAACGCATGCTCGGGCATGCCGCGCTTCGGTCACTCCGGCATCCTCACCGAAGCGCAGACGCGAGATCTTGTCGCGCTGCTGGTCGATCCGGCCTCTCCCGTCAACAAATAGCTTTTTTCGAGCGGCGCCGCTGCTTGCCCGTCTCGCAGTGCCGAGCCATTCGGCAGGGGAGCGAGACCGGGCGACGCAGCATTGCGGACATGGCTTGTGCCAGTTGGGGTAGCGCGGGGCGTCCTGTCGACGGAAGTGCCCGTGCTTGCCCCTGTTTGGAACAAGTACCAACGGATATCACCATGAGTCTTTCCAAACGTGAATTTCTGCAGGTGCTGGCGGCGGCCAGTGTCTCAGGCATGGGCTTGCAGCGCCATGCCTACGCCGATCAGTCCCTGGCCGACAAGGCCTTGTATGAGGTGGCGCCGTTCGGCAATGTGTCGCTGCTGCACATGACGGACTGCCATGCCCAGCTCAATCCGGTGCACTTTCGCGAGCCCAGCGTCAATCTCGGTATCGGGGCCATGAAGAACCAGCGCCCGCATCTGGTAGGCGAGCATCTGCTGCGCTCCGCGGGCATCAAGCCTGGTACGGCTTCGGCCCATGCATTCAGCTATCTGGATTTCGAGGCGGCAGCCAGGCGCTATGGCAAGGTGGGCGGGTTTGCCCATCTGTCCACGCTGGTCAAGCGCATGCGCGCCTCGCGCCCGGGCGCCTTGCTGCTGGACGGCGGCGATACCTGGCAGGGCTCGGCCACTTCGCTGTGGACCAATGCCCAGGACATGGTCGATGCCTGCAAGCTGCTGGGCGTGGACGTGATGACGGGCCACTGGGAGTTCACCTATGGCATGCAGCGTGTGCAGGAGATCATCGACAAGGACTTCGGCTCGCAGCTCGACTTTGTGGCGCAGAACGTCAAGACGGCCGATTTCGGCGACCCGGTGTTCAAGCCCTATGTGATCCGAGAGATCAACGGCGTGCCCGTGGCCATCATCGGTCAGGCCTTTCCGTACACGCCGATCGCCAACCCGCGCTATATGGTGGCGGACTGGAGCTTCGGCATCCAGGACGACAACCTGCAGAAGATGGTGGACGAGGTTCGCGCCAAGGGCGCCAAGGTGGTGGTCGTGCTCTCGCACAACGGCATGGACGTGGACCTCAAGATGGCCAGCCGCGTGCGCGGCATCGACGCCATCTTGGGCGGCCATACGCATGACGGCATGCCCGTGCCCACGCTGGTGCAGAACGCAGGCGGCAAGACCATCGTCACCAATGCAGGTTCGAACGGCAAGTTTCTCGGGGTGCTGGACTTCGATGTCAGGGACGGCCAGGTGCGCGGCTTCCAGTACCGGCTGCTGCCGGTGTTCGCCAACATCCTGCCTGCCGATGCCCAGATGCAGGCACTGATCACCCGGGTGCGTGCGCCCTACGAAAGCCGGCTGGGCGAAGTACTGGCGCGCACCGACGGCACGCTGTACCGCCGCGGCAACTTCAACGGCACGGGCGACCAACTGCTGCTGGACGCCATGATGGAGGTGCAGAATGCGCCGATTGCCTTCTCGCCGGGCTTTCGCTGGGGGACCTCGCTGCTGGCCGGGCAGGACATCACGCGCGAATGGCTGATGGACATGACGGCCACCACCTATTCCTACGCCACGGTGACCGAGATGACGGGCGCCACGATCAAGACCGTGCTCGAAGACGTGGCCGACAATCTCTTCAACCCCGACCCGTACTACCAGCAGGGCGGCGACATGGTGCGCGTGGGCGGTCTGCAATACCAGTGCGACCCGGTGGCCGGCGCGGGTCGGCGCATCAGCGACATGCGCCTGAACGGCCAGTTGCTGGAGGCGGACAAGAAATACAAGGTGGCCGGCTGGGCGCCAGTGGCCGAGGAAGCCAGGACGGCCGGCAACAAGCCGATCTGGGAGCTGGTCGAGCCCTGGCTCAAGGACCGCAAGACGCTTGGGCCGCGCCGGCTCGACGAGCCCCGACTGATCAATGTCGGCGGCAACCAGGGGCTGGCCAAGGCCTGATGAAAGCCGATTCGAGAACCGATTAAGACAGTGTTAGCGCGCGGGCTGGGGTATATGCCAATGCCTTGAAGCCGGGCCGCGCCGTCCAATGCCCGCATGAGTCCTGCCGAGTTTGAATCCCTGACGGCCACCGTTCTGGTGGCCATTTTGTTGCTGGCCGCCGTGCTGGGCTTTGTGATGCGCGAGACCCGCTTTTGCACCGTGGGCGCCATCAGCGATGTGGTCTATCTGCAGGACTGGGGGCGGGCGCGCCAGTGGTGCATGGCCATTGCCGTGAGCATGCTGGGCTTCACGGCGCTGGCGCTGTACGGCCAGTTGCAGGTGGGCGATGCCCTCTATGCCAGCCGCCGCCTGCTGTGGCTGTCGGCCCTGGCGGGAGGACTGCTGTTTGGCGCAGGCATGGTGCTGGCATCGGGTTGCGGGGCCCGGAATCTGACCCGGCTGGGCAGCGGCAGCCTCAAGGCGCTGGTGGTGCTGCTGGTCATGGGCGTGGCCGCCTTTGCAACGCTCAAGGGCATTACCGCCGTGGCGCGTGTGCGCTGGCTGGACAGCGTGCATCTTGAATTCGCGGGCCCGGCCCTGCTGCCCGAGTGGCTGGCCGGTCATGTCGCCTGGCCCTTGGCGCTGCTGCGCGGCCTGCTGGGCCTGGGGCTGGGGGGCTTGCTCTTGCTGCTGGCCTTCGATCTCCGGCCCGGTGCCGAGCGCAGCCGGGCCCTGCTGCTGGGCGGGCTGCTGGTCGGCTTGTGCGTGACGGCAGCCTGGTGGCTGGGCGGCCATCTGGCGCTGGTGGCCGAGCACCCCGAGACGCTGGAGCAGGTCTATGCCGCGACCTACAGCGGCCGCATCGAGGCCTTCAGCTTTGTCACGCCGGTGGCGCACACGCTGGACTGGCTGATGTTCTTCAGCGATCGCAACAAGGTGCTGACCTGGGGCATTGCCTCGGTGGCAGGCGTGGTCCTGGGCAGCTTTGTCCATGCGCTGTGGCGCCGGGACTTCCAGTGGCAGGGCTTTGCCGACCGCAGGGACCTGGCCCGCCATCTGCTGGGCGGACTGCTGATGGGCATTGGCGGGGTGACGGCCATGGGCTGCACCGTGGGCCAGGGCATCAGTGCGATTTCCATGCTCAGCCTGGGCAGCTTTGTGGCGCTGGCCGGCATTGTGCTGGGGGCGGTGCTGATGCTGCGCCATCTGGCAGAGACAGCATGAAGCAAAGCAGATTCGATAGCTGCTTGCGCTTGCTGATAAACAGATTCAGCATGAAAACATGCTGAAAATGAGAAAAGGAGAGCGATAGGCGCTCCTTTTTAAAGGGCCGCAGCGTTTCAGAGCTTGCGCAGGCGCGCGGCTGCCTCGATCAGGGTTTCGTCCTTTTTGGCAAAGCAAAAACGCACCACGCGCTGATCGAAGCCGTCGCCGTAGAAGGCCGACAGCGGAATCGCGGCCACGCCGATTTCCTTGACCAGCCACTGACAGAACTCGGCCTCGTTGAGATCCGAGACCGAGGAGATGTCGGCACACAGGAAATAGGTGCCGGCCGTGGGCAGCAGCTTCAGGCGCGAGCCCTGCAGGCCGCCGAGGAACAGATCGCGCTTGGCCTGATAGAAGGCCGACAGCTCCAGATAGGGCGCAGGGTCCTGCATGTACTGCGCGAGACCCGCCTGCATGGGCGTGTTCACGGTGAACACATTGAACTGGTGCACCTTGCGGAATTCGGCGCTGAGGGCTGCGGGCGCGGCCACGGTGCCGACCTTCCAGCCCGTGACATGGTAGGTCTTGCCAAAGCTGGAGACGATGAAGGCGCGCTCGGCCAGGCCCGGGTAGCGGGCGCTGCTCAGATGCTGGGCGCCGTCGAAGACCATGTGCTCATAGACCTCGTCGCTGATCAGCAGCACATTGGTGGGTGCCAGCAGGGCTTCGAGCTGGCGCATTTCCGCATCGGTCCAGATGGTGGCGCTGGGGTTGTGCGGGCTGTTGATGATCAGCAGGCGCGTGCGCGGCGTGATGGCAGCTGCGATCGAGGCAAAGTCGGGGCGGAAGCTGCCTGGCGTCAGCGGCACCCGCACGGCCACGCCGCCGGCCATCTCGATATTGGGCACATAGCTGTCGTAGCAGGGGTCGAGCACGATGACTTCGTCGCCTGCATGCACGGTGGCCAGGATGGCGGTGAGAATGGCCTGGGTGGCGCCGGCGGTAATGGTGATCTCGCTGCCCGCGTCATAGCGGCGGCCGTGCAGCGCTTCGATCTTGGCGGCCACGGCCTCGCGCAGCGCGGGCCAGCCCGTCATGGGCGGGTACTGGTTGTGACCGGCGCGCATGGCGTCGTTGACAGCGTCGAGCAGCCTGGGGTCGCAACCGAAGTCGGGGAAGCCCTGGCCCAGATTGACGGCCTTGTGTTCGGCGGCCAGCGCCGACATGACGGTGAAAATGGTGGTGCCCACATTGGGCAGCTTGCTGGGGAAGTTGGGAGTCACGATAGTCTTGCAATGCATGGGCCGGGCGCACAGGCACCGGCCCTTGAGGCGGGCCGGATCAGAGCCCGAAGTCGTCCACGCTGCCGTTCATGGCGCGCATGATGAGGTCGCGCGAGAGACGGTCGCTGAGCAGCTCGGCAAACCGGTAGACGAAGTTGCGCAGGTATGCGCCGCGCTTGATGGCCACACGGGCCACGCTGGTGCCGAACAGATGGCCGACGGGGCGCACCACCAGGTCGTTGACGGTGTCGTCGCGCATGGCCATCTCGGCCACGATGCCGATGCCCAGGCCCAGACGCACATAGGTCTTGATCACGTCGGCATCGATGGCTTCCAGCACGATATGCGGATGCAGGCGGCGCATCTCGAAGGCATGGTCGATCTTGCCGCGTCCGGTAAAGGACGGGTGGTAGGTGATCAGGGCCTCCTGGGCGATGTCCTCCAGCGTGATGCGCTCTTTCTGCGCCAGCGGGTGGCCCGTGGGGATGACCAGCACATGCTGCCATTCGTAGCAGGGCAGGGTCACCAGGTCGGGGTAGTCGGCCAGCGATTCGGTGGCCATGCCGATCTCGGCCACTTCGTCGATCACCATGCGTGCGACTTCGGCTGGCGTGGCCTGGTGCAGGCTGATGGTGACCTTGGGGTAGAGCTCGCGCAGGCGTGCCACGGCGGGCGGCAGCACATAGCGGGCCTGGGTGTGGGTGGTGGCGATGCTCAGCGTGCCGCTGTCCTGGGCGCTGTATTGCTCGCCGATGCGCTTGAGGTTGCCCACCTCGCGCATGATCAGCTCTATGCTCTTGAGGACTTCCTGTCCAGGCTCGGTGATGCGCTTGAGACGCTTGCCGTGGCGCGCAAAGATATCGATGCCCAGCTCTTCCTCAAGCTCGATGATGGCTTTGGAGACTCCGGGCTGGGAGGTGTGCAGGGCCTTGGCCGCCTCGGTGAGGTTGAGATTGCGGCGGGCGGCTTCCTGGACGAAGCGGAATTGATGCAGGTTCATGACAGCATGGACTAAGAACTCGCATCATTATGCTTCAAATATCTAAAGAAGCTATTTTTTATTTGAAATCTGTATGTTTGAGTGCTTCGGCCCCGCCGACGGCCTCTATCGCCAGTTGTGCCAGCAGGGCCGTGACGCGCGGATTCTCGCCGGCTGCGGTCTGCAGATCGAACTGGCAGCCGAGGTGCTGCCGGCGCAGTTCGTCCAGCAGGCGCGGAATGTCTTCACGCGCATGTTTGCCGGTGCCGAGGAACAGCGGCAGCACGATCAGATGCTGGACGCCCTGGGCAATCAGGCTCTGCGTGGCGGCAGGCAGATCCGGTGCGCAGGCGTCCAGATAGGCGCAGATGCAGGGCAGGCCGGGCTGCATGGCCTGCAGCAGCTGGTGCACGGCCTCTATGGGCTGGCGCCAGAGGGGGTCTCTGGAGCCATGGGCCAGCAGGATCAGGCCGGCCCGGCCTGGAGAGTGATTGGCTGCGTCATCCATGGCTAGCGCCTCAGTACCAGCCAGCCAAAGGCCGAGAGCGACAGCGCGGTGTAGAGCAGGCCCGGCGCAGCGGCGGCCAGCCAGGGCCACCAGGACTGCAGGGTGCCGATATAGCCGAACACGTTGTTGAGCAGGAAGAAGCTGATGCCGGCCATCACCCCGCCAAACACATAGGCCGTGATGCCGCCCGAGCGGAAATGCAGATAGGCAAAAGGCAGGGCGAGCACCACCATCACCAGGCAGCTCAGCGGGTAGAAGACCTTGCGCCAGAACTCGATTTCGTACTTCTGCGCGGCCTGACCGTTGTCCTGCAGATGGCGTATGAACTGGAACAGCGCAATCGTGGTCATGCGATCGGGCTTGAGCAGCGCGCCAGAAACCATGGCCGCCGTGACCTTGGTGGGCCAGTTCATGCTGGCTTCGTTGATCTGGCTGAGCTTGGTGACATCGCCATCCTGGGCCACCTTGCTGCCTTGCACGTCCTGCAGCGTCCACTGCTCCTTGTCTTCATCGACCTGTGCCGACTTGGCGTTGATCTGCGCGGCGATACGGCCCTTGCTGTCGAACTCGAAGATGCGCACATTGACGAAGTCGCCTGGGCTTTTGACGGCGCCGACGTTGATGGCGACCGAGTGATTGCCCTGTTTTTCCTTGAGCCAGGCGCCGGTGGCGCCCCGGGAGATCTGGCCCTTGCTGACCACGCGCAGTTTCTGGCTGAAGTTGTCGGCAGCAGGGGCAATGTAGTCGCCCACCAGCACCGTGAGCAGCACAAAGCTCATGCCCAGAATCAGCAGCGTGCGCAGTGCCAACCACGGGCCCATGCCGCTGGTGCGCATGATGGTGAATTCCGAGCTCTGGGCGAACTTGGCCATCACGAAGATGGCGCCGATCAGCACGGCAATCGGCATCAGCTCGTAGAGGTGGCCCGGAATGGACAGGGCCACGAACAGCAGGGCGCGCGTGGCGGTGTAGCCGGCGTTGCCGCTGCCCACCCAGCGCATTTCATCGACCAGGTCGAAGAAGAAGAACAGCGCCAGAAAGGCCAGCGAGACATACAGGACGGCCTGTATGACCTCGCGATAGATCAGGTTGCGCAGGACTTTCATCGTGCCACCTCCTTGCGGGCGCCCGAGCGCTGCAGCAGATCGCGCGGCGACCAGCGGAAATGGCGCGCCAGCAGCACCAGCACGCTGACCGTGAGGATGCTGCCGTGCAGCAGACCCAGCAGGCCCCACATGCCTATCTTGTTGGCGCTGACCCAGCTCTCGCCCAGGGTCATGAGGTTGTAGTAAACGATAAAGGCGAAGAGGGCGATCATCAGGCTGCTGCTATTGCCCGCACGCGGGTTCACGCTGGAGATGGCCAGACCCAGGATGACGAAGTTGAGCGCGGCAAACGGCAGGCCCAGACGCCATGCGAGCACGGAGCGGGCAATCGGTTCATCCTTGCCGATCAAGTCCTTGGTGGGCATGCTGCGTGCCGCCATCTCCTCGATGGCAACGGGGTTGTCGTTGTCGACCTGCACACCGTATTCCTTGAATTCGGTGATGCGCACCGAGCCATCGTCGCTGCGTGTCTCCATGCGCTGGCCATCCTCGAGAATCACCATGCGCTGGCCCTTGATGACGGCCAGATGCGCGCCCTTGGCCGAGGTCACGGACTCCTTGCCCGGGTCACGCGAGACCACGAAGACATTGCTGGCCGCCATGTCCGAGGGGGAGTCCTTGTCCACGAAGAACACGCGTGTGCCGCCCGCCGATTCCTGGAACTCGCCGGGTGCGATGCGATCCAAGTCGCTGCGCTGCTGGAACTGGGTCTTGATCTGCTCGATTTGCTGATAGGACCAGGGCAGCACGCCCAGGGCCAGGACGGCAGTGATGAGAATCACCGGCCAGGCAAAGCGCAGCAAGGGTTTGAGCAGGCTGGCCAGACCCTGGCCGGCAGCAAACCAGATGACCATCTCGCTGTCGCGATACATGCGCGACAGCGAGCCCACAATGGCAACAAACAGACTCAGGCCCAAAATGGTGGGGAGTTGTCCGAGCACGGTGAAACCCATGACCAGCATCACGTCGGAAGGGCTGACACTGCCCTTGTAAGCCTGACCCAGGGTGCGGATCAGCATCATGGTCATCACCACAGTGATCAGAACCACGGCCGTCGCGCCAAAGCTGCGGGCCAGCTCTTTGCGTATGGATGAATCGAATAACATTGGCTAAAAGGAAAACACCGATTATGAACTTTGAACTGAAGGCTCTGACCGCTGCTGCCGCAGCGCGTGAAAAATGTGATCTGTTGCTGGTGCTGGTGTCCGAGCAGGCAGCTTCGGGCACATTCGGCAGCGACGCCATCGGAGCCATGGTGGCTCACGCGGTGAAACAGGGGGATTTTGCCCTGTCTTGCGGCAAGCAATTGCCTTTGTATCAAGTGCCCGCCATTGCCGCACGCCGTGTGGTGCTGCTGGGCGCGGGGTCCGGCTCCGCCAGGGATGTGCGCAATGCGCTGGCCGGCTGTGGCGCGGTGCTCAAGACCGACGGCATTGCCAAGGCCGTGGTGAGCTTTGCCTTTGACGCCAGCGCCCAGGCGGTGGCGGCTGCCGTGCAGGCGGTTGCCGACGCGACCTACCTCTATACCCACACCAAATCCCAGGCCAAGCCCATTGCACTGACCAAGGTCGTGCTCGGTGTGTCGTCCAAGGCCGCTGCGGTTACCGCTGCTTTCCATACTGCCGTGGCGCAGCAGGAAGGCGTGAACACGGCCCGCGAATGGGCCAACCGTCCGGCCAATCATGCAACGCCCACCTTGCTGGCCAATGCGGCCAAGAGCATTGCCAAGGCCGCACGCATGAGCTGCAAGATCCACGGCCCTGCCGAAGTGGCCAAGCTGGGCATGGGCGCCTTCATGGCGGTGGCCCAGGGCTCGCGCGAGCCTCTGCGCTTTATCGAACTGCACTACAACGGTGGGGCCAAGAGCGAGGCCCCCATCGTGCTGGTGGGCAAGGGCATCACTTTCGACACCGGCGGCATCTCGCTCAAGCCTGCGGCCGAGATGGACGAGATGAAGTTCGACATGGGCGGCGCTGCCAGCGTGCTGGGCGTGTTCCAGGCATTGGCCAGGCTGCAGCCCGCCATCAACGTCGTGGGCCTGATCCCCGCCTGCGAGAACATGCCCGACGGCGCAGCCGTCAAGCCCGGCGATGTGGTGACCAGCATGAGCGGCCAGACCATCGAGATTCTCAACACCGACGCCGAGGGCCGTCTGGTGCTGTGCGATGTGCTGCACTACGCGGCACGCTTCAAGCCTGCGGCACTGGTCGATATGGCCACGCTGACCGGTGCCTGCGTGATCGCCCTGGGCGGCTTGCGCAGCGGCCTGTTCTCGACCAGCGACGAGTTGGCAGCGGCCTTGCAGACTGCGGGTGATGCGGCGCTCGACCCTTGCTGGCGCATGCCTCTGGACGAGGAGTATGCCGATGGCCTCAAGAGCAATTTTGCGGACATGGGCAATGTGGCAGGGCGCGCTGCGGGTGCTGTGACGGCCGCGAAGTTCCTGCAGAAGTTCGTGGGTGATATTCCCTGGGCGCATCTGGACATCGCCGGCACCGCCTGGAAGAGCGGTGCAGCCAAGGGTGCCACCGGTCGCCCCGTCGGTCTGCTGGTGCACTATCTGCTGGGCCAGCAAGGCAAGGTTGCCGCTGCACCCGCGACGGCCAAGGGCCCGGCGCCGCGCAAGAGCACTGCCAAGCCTGCGGCCTCGCGCCGCACGCGTGTGACCGCCAAGGCCTCGACTTAAGGAAAGCCGGCAGGAGCAGCCCGGTTTCGGACTGCTCCTGCCGCCAATAGCTGTGACAGAAATTGCCTTTCATTTCAACGCGCCGGACAAGCTGGGCTATGTGTGCCGCTTCGCACGCAAGGCTTTGCGTCATGGTGCGCGCCTCGTGGTACTGGGCGACGGCGCCGCGCTGAGCCGGCTTTCGCCGCGCTTGTGGAGCGTCTCGGCCACGGACTTTCTGGCCCATGCTTCCGAGTCCGAGGGAGCGCAGATGCTTGCGGCGTCCCCCATCATCCTGGCCGAACACCTGCAGGACCTGCCCCATCACGATGTGCTGGTCAACCTCACGCCGCAGGTGCCTGCCGAGTTCGAGCGCTTTGCGCGTGTGGTGGAGATCGTGTCCTCCGGCGATGAAATGGATCGCCAGGATGCGCGTGTCCGCTGGCGCGACTATGCTGCGCGTGGTTTTTCCATCGTCCGGCACGACCTGAATCTCAAGGGCTAGGTCATGAACTCCTCATCCAAAGTTCCGCCACGCTTTGTCCCCACCCTGACCGAGGTGGTCCAGCCCGAAGCTGCCGCGCCCGAAGACGCTGCAGACAGAGCTCAGCCGGCGGCGCCGCAGCAATCGCAGGGAGTTGTGCAGCAGGTGCTAGGCCCGCGGACTCTGGGAGGCAGCGTCGTCCCTCTGGCGCGGCCGTCGTTTCACACCTCATGGCTGGCGGACGGCCTCTACGGTCGCGGCCGACCTGCAGGTATCCCGCATCAGCTGCCTCCTTTGCCCGAATCCCTGCCGCCGCAGCAGTCATTTGCGCAAGGCATGGCTGAGGAGGTGGCGGAAGCAATATCGGCCGGGCAGGTGGAGCCTGAGACTGAGACCGAGTTGGCAACTGCCGAACTCGCGGAGGCATTTCCGCTCGCAGACCCGGCGGAGCAGCCCGCCGTGATGGACGCTGGCCAACCCCAGGATGAAGAACTTCAATCCGGGTCTGAGGCACTCGATGAGGAAGCTGCAGAGCCACTCGTCCAGACACAGGATCTGGAGCAGGCCGTTGAACCTGCCCCGGTCTTTGGGGCAGCCGGCCTGCAGCAGGCGCTGGATGCGCACGGTGCCGTGGTGACCGAAGAGTATCTGGTCCACAGACTCATGCAGCGGGTGGACCTGGTGCTGGAGCAAAAGCTCAGGGAAGCGATAGCGCAGGTCGTGGAAGCGCAGACCCGATCCATGGTGCTGCGCCTGCGTGAAGAGGTGGAGACCGTGGTGCGTCAGTCGGTCTACGAGGCGGTGGAGGCCGAGCTTGCGCAGCAGACCCGGCAATAGCCGATAGCCGCTGGCAGCGGCATCCCAGCCTAGCGGTTCAGGCGCAGCGGACCGTTGAAAACCTCGGGGTTCAGAATATTGCTGGGCTGGCCGTTGGCAAAGTTCACCACGTTCTCGAACGCCGCGCGGAAATACAGCTCATAGCTGTCCTGCTCCACATAGCCGATATGGGGTGTGCAGATGCAGTTCTCCAGCCTCAGCAAGGCATGGCCTTGCAGTATCGGCTCGCTTTCGAAGACATCGATGGCAGCCAGGCCTGGGCGGCCGCGGTTCAGTGCGCAGAGCAAGGCTTCGGGCTCCACCAGCTCGGCGCGCGATGTGTTGACGAACAGGGCGGTCGGTTTCATCCGCGCCAGATCCTGTGCCGTCACGATGCCCCGCGTTGCGTCGTTCAGACGCAGATGCAGCGACAACACATCGCATTGCTCGAAAAAGGCTTCCTTGGAGGGGGCGCTCAGATAGCCGTCGGCCTCGGCCTTGTGGCGCGAGGCTTCGCTGCCCCAGACACAGACCTGCATGCCGAAAGCCTTGCCATAGCCCGCCAGCAACTGGCCGATGCGGCCATAGCCCCAGATGCCCAGCATGCGTCCGCGCAGCACGCTGCCAAGCCCGAAGTTGGGCGGCATGGATGCCGCCTTGAGTCCCGACTGCTGCCAGGCACCATGTTTGAGATTGGCGATGTATTGCGGCAGGCGGCGCATGGCCGACATGATCAGCGACCATGTCAGCTCTGCCGGCGCAATCGGAGAGCCCACGCCTTCCGCAATCGCCACGCCACGCTCACTGCAGGCCTGCACATCGATATGCGCGCCCGCCTTGCCTGTCTGCGCGATCAGCTTGAGCCGGGGCAATTTATCAAGCAGCTGGCGCGAGATCTGGGTGCGCTCGCGAATCAGGACAATGACATCCGCATCGCGCAGCCTGACCGATAGCTGCCCCACACCCTTGATGGTGTTGGTGTAGACCTTGGCGTTGAAGGCATCGAGCAGCTTGGCGCAATCGAGCTTGCGAACCGCGTCTTGGTAATCGTCCAGGATAACGATGTTCACCACTGGCATCCTTAAATAAGTGGCTGAGTTTATTGAATGAAATTCAATGCGATCAAAGGCTTAGGATTGCTCTCGTGAAAACTTACGCCAAATCGACGCCACCAGATTCCCTGCGTGCACACCCTACACACACCAGAGCTTAGCTCAGGTTTGGCACCGGTTTTGAAAGTCAGGCTGACGCATGGCATTGGCAGCTGCTTGATGACCAGGCCGCAAGAAGCTCGCGGGTTGCGAATGCCATTGTGATCCAGGCCGGAGATGGTCCGTGGCTTGCAGTGGCTGTGACTGGCAAAACTGGGGTTTACCGGTATGCCCGAACTAGTACGCAGACGACCGGTGCGTCAGCGCATCGAGGCAGCACGACCCGTAAACGCCGTACTGCAGGGATCTCGCTGCATCTGCGGCACGGCTGCGTCAGGCCCGACCGTTCGAGCCTGGCCGATGTGCAGCAGCTTTGCAATATCTTCCGCTTGACTCAGAGGCCAAAGGTTGGCGCGTCCGGTCTGCTGACCAGGTAGTCATTTTCGGTGCGTTGCCAAATCCAAACCAGTTCGCAAAGCGGTCCACAAACCGGTCCACAAACCGGTTCATATAGGCAAAACGCTTGTCAAACATTTCATATATGTCCAATCATTAATACCTCTACCGACCGCTTGCTCAATACTGGTGCAGATATCGGTGACTGTGCGGGTGTCAGGGTCGGTCAGAAATTAATGTGTCGCGGCGTTCCCAATCAAGGTGAGAATGTGGCGATGGAGAAGAATAGTTATATCTCGTCACTTTCTGATTCTCGCCTGGAGGCCCAATCGCAATTGCTTGAGGTGGCCGTGGCCCAGGCATTTAATGCCGTGGTGATAACCGATGCCGAAATGACCGGCGGCGGCCCGTTCATTCGCTATTGCAACAAGGCATTTACCAGCATGAGCGGTTACTCCGCAGCGGAGCTGCTGGGCCGGTCTCCGCGGATATTGCAGGGCCCCGAGACGGACCCGCAGGTGATTGAGCAATTGCGCCAATGCCTTGCCGAGGGACGCTTTTTCGAAGGCAGTGCAGTCAATTACCGCAAGGATGGAACGCCATACCATGTGTCCTGGAATATCTCTGCCGTGCGGGATGTCGACGGGAAGATCACGCATTTTGTATCCGTGCAGCAGGATGTGACGCGGCAGGTGGAAAGCGAAAGGCAGCGGGATTTGATGATCCAGGCATTGAACTCGGCCAATGCGCCGGTATTCATTACCGATCGCAATGGCTGTCTCGTGTTCGTCAATGATGCATTTGAGCGTCAGACGGGTTATTGCGCCGCTGAAGTAATGGGCCACACGCCGGCCATGCTGCACTCCGGCTCTCATACGGCTCAGTTTTATGACGAGTTGCGCGATGCCCTGGCGCGCGGAGAAAACTTCAGCCGGACTTTTATCAACCGGCGCAAGGATGGCGAGCTCTACCATGCCTCCCAGAGCATTTCGGCGCTGCGCGATGTCCGGCACCGGATAACGCACTATGTGAGCATTTCCAAAGACATCAGCGACCTGGTTCAGCGTGAACAGGAACTGCTGGTGCGGGCCTACCGGGATGATCTGAAGGGCTTGCCCAACCGCAGTGCCGGAAGCTATGAGCTGGAAAATTGCCAGCGAATTGCCGAGCGACAAGGCGTTCCCTATGCGCTGATCATGTGCGACGTCGATCTGTTCAAGCAGGTCAACGATCAGTTCGGCCATGAAGCCGGCGACCAGGTTCTGCAGCAGATCGCAAAAGTCCTCAGGAGCACCGTACGGTCCTCGGAGCATGTTGCGCGCTGGGGTGGCGAGGAATTCCTGATCATCCTACCGGGCGTCGGCCTGCAGGCGGCCCTGGAGCTGGCCGAGCGGCTGCGCCGCAGCATCGCATCGCACAGTTACACAGCGGCAGGAGCCATCACCATGTCGTTCGGCGTGGGCGGCTGGCAGCCAGGTGAAGCCTCTGCGCAACTGCTACGCCGCACCGACATGGCCTTGTACCGGGCCAAGAGTTCGGGCCGCAATCAGGTCCAGAGGGCTCGCTACCCGGGCTGGGGTGACGAACCCGAGCGCAGCAGCGATGGCTCTCGTGACGCCTGGCCCGTCCCGCTCACCGGAGCCGGTAGCTGATATTTGTCGGGAAATCGATTTCTCGGATTTTGGACACTTGCTAACATCGCCCCGAATTCAACAGTCCACTGATCAAACGGACTCCTTCTTCCTAACCTCAGAGCATGGGTAGCCACCAATGTGTAGCCGCGCGAATGAGCTTTACTGATCGGCTGATTCATGCCTAGCAATTTGCAGCTCTATTTGTTGGTCGCGCCGGTGTGCATTACCGCGCTTGGCGCGCTCATGGCTTTTTGCTGGTTGGCGCAGCGTCGCTCCGTGTTCCTGCTCTCGACGGCCTGCGGTCTGACGCTGACGGGGATTGCCCTGGGGCTGCAATGTTTGATGCCTGCCGGTGAGCTGGTGAAATGGGCTGTTTACACCGGACCTGTATATCTGCTGGGGGCCTGGCTCTGCACCTGGGGAGTTGCCCAGAAATTCTCCGTTTCCTCCTATCCCAAGACCTCGGCCCTGGTGTCCATCATCGTTGTAGCTGCGCTCTATGAATACAGCGTCGTGCAGGACAATATTGCGGCGCGGGTGCTTTGGCTCAATACCGGGCTGGGCATCATTCACTTCATTCCCTTTCCTGCCATCGCGCTGAAAAAGGTCAAGCGTGACGGGCTGGAAAAGCTGCTGTACTGGTCTTACGGCGTGTTCGCCATCTATACGGTGCTGCGACCGGTCATGGTGCTGTACCTGGGCTTCAGCGAGCTTCAGGACATGCTCAGCTCTATCTACTGGCTGGTCACCATGCTGGGCTCGCTGCTGTTCAGTCTGGTCTTCTCGGGACTGATGCTCATTGTTTCCATGGCGGATGCCATGTCCAAGCTCAGGGAGGAGCGCAACCACGACGCGCTCACCGGGGTATTGAACCGTCGCAGCTTCTGGGAGCTTGCTGAGCCGCTGGTCCGCGATCGAAAAGCGCAGCCGATCTCGGTGGTCGTGGCTGATCTGGACCACTTCAAGCGGGTCAATGACAGCTGGGGGCACGAGTTCGGCGACAAGGTGCTCAAGGCCGCAGCGCAAGTCATACAGGCAGGGGTGCGCGGCACCGACCTGGTTGCCCGCTTTGGCGGCGAGGAGTTCGTGCTGTTGCTGACCAATGCCGACATCGAGACCGCAGGGCGGGTGGCCCAACGCATCCGTGCTGGAATCAGCGAAGCCATAGACGCTTTGCCCGACGGTCAGCGCGTGACCTTGAGCCTGGGCATCGTGGCATGTCCCTTGGGCAGCGACTTGCGCGAGGCCGTGATGCAGGCTGACCGGCAACTCTACAAGGCCAAGGAGCAGGGGCGCGACCAGGTTGTCGTGCTCGATCCGACGGGTTCCGCAGCAGCGGCTTGAGCCGCAGGCGCTCAGCCCTTCTTGCTGAAGAGCGAGGGCCGCTCCGTCGCCTGCGCGGCATCGCGAAGAAAGGGCGGTACCGACAGGGCGAGCAAGAGAGCGGCCAGCGGTACCACGCAGATAAAGCCTATATGCTTGAAGCCCAGGGCGCCGGTAATGCCGCCCAGCACGAACATCAGGATCAGTCCTGCCGAAACCTGCATGCGGCGCCAGTCATGCCGGACCAGGGACGGCAGGGGCAGGCCGGCCTGGGCGTGGCGCTTCCAGAAGAACATCTTGCCCAGCTCCATCCCCAGATCCGTGAAATTGCCGGTCATGTGCGTGGTGCGCGTGCTGCCGCCTGAAGTCTTGGAGCCCACTGCATTTTGCAGCCCCATCATGAATGACAGCAGCAGCACAGTCAGCGGCACCGCGAACGGGGTGTTCCACGTCAGGGTGACGGCGCCCATCAGGCCGAAGGCGATCAGCATCAGCGCTTCCAGCATCAGGGGCAGGGCATAGACGCTGTAGAGATGCCGTTTGCGCCCCCAGTTGACCAGCACTGCGCAAACGGCCGCGCCGGTCGTGAAGGCGATGATGGCGCCCAGCGCATTCAGCAGCAGCGTGGCGTTTTCCAGCACCATGCCGTCGGCCACCTGCGAGGCGAAGCCCGTCATGTGCGAGGTATACATGCGCAGCACCAGAAATCCGCCTGCATTGACCGCGCCGGCGTTGAAGGCCAGCAGCAGACCCAGGGCGACATTGGTGGACGGCGTGCGGTGCCGGTTGGTGAGATGGCGAAGTCTGCGCATCAAGGATTCCACTGACAAAAGTGCAGCCATGGCGGATGCAGCAATGCCGGCGAGCCGGGCACCAGCAACCCATGGTGAATCATTGATTGTGGGCCAAATTGGATCAACGAGCTGTCCGGTGCGTGATGGCCGGATGCCTGGCCTACATCAGCAGGGCCATGGGATGGTCTGCCGGCATGGTCTGCTCGAAGCTGATGTCCGGGTAGAGGCGGCCCTCCACATGCACGCGATCACGCCCTGCATTCTTGGCGCTGTAGAGCAGCTGGTCAGCCTGGCGCAGCGCTCCTTCGAGCTGGTTGGCATTGTGGATGGCGGTGATGCCAAAGCTCAGCGTCACGGCCGGCCCGTCGGGCAGCACCTTCTGGTCGCTTCTCAGTTCCAGGCCTATGCGCCTGGCGACCTGCTCGGCGCCCGGCAAATCGATGCGGGTCAGCAGCACCATGAATTCCTCGCCGCCAAAGCGTGCCACCAGATCATTGCTGCGCACATTGTGCTGCATGGCGCTGGCGACCAGCTGCAGCACCTCGTCGCCCTTGTCATGTCCCCAGTTGTCGTTGATGCGCTTGAAGTGATCAATGTCGCTGGCTACCAGCGCCATGGGATACAGGCGCTTGTCGGCCAGGCGGTGCTGTGCGGTTTCGCCAAAGGCGCGGCGATTCAGTACCTGGGTCAGAGCATCCAGATCACGCTCGGTGCGCAGCTGGCGCACGGTGTCGCGGATGGTGACGGCGCAGATCAGCACGGTGAAGAGCAGCGCAAAAAACAGAATGCTCATCAGCGTGGTCAGCCAGTAGGTCGAGTTGGCCTGCATGGCATCGCTGAGGCCGTTATGCGCGAAAGTCGCCACCAGCGTCGGGCGCAGCATGGTGAGGACGGCATAGGACAGATAGGACCACAGCAAGGTCCTGTCCAGCCAGTCGCTGGACAGGCCCCGCCTGAGGACTGCGGGCACCGGCAGCAGAAGAATCAGAGCGACGCCTATGCTGAACGCGTGCAGCCGGCCCTCGGGGTTCTGCGTCAGATTGGCGAAGTAGTACAGCGATGCCAGGGTGATGGAGCACAGAGTAAGGGCGGCGAGCGGATGCATCGGCACACGCCGGCGCTCTGAAAAACTCTTGGACAGACACCATGCTCCCGCCAGAAACAGCCCGTTGACGAGAACGACATAGTGGTTGAGGACCTCGAACTTCAGCACGCTGCGAATGCTGACGGACACGGCCGTCAGCATGAACGCGGCGCACAGCCAGAGCAGAAAGCGTTGCCTACGCTGGGTCACCCAGCACCCACCGAGCAAAGCCGCGAGAAACAGCAGGGACAGCGATGGCATCAGCACATAGATGTAGTCGTTGCTCGTATGCATACACGCAGCCCTTCTGCTAGTGATTACCAACAGACAGGCCAGACTGGCCATATCTCTCATGGAATCTAAATGCCATGGCGATCGGCAATGTGTCAGTCGCTGATCTTCCGGATCAGAAATTAACAACTTCTTGCGATTTCTGACAGTTCCCTTTTTCCTTTTTTTGGGGGGAAATGACTAAAAGTGACATTTGCTGACAGCGTGCGCCTGGATGGCTGGCACAAACCCTTGGCCCAAATGGGTGAAGCCCTGATGAAATGGCTCTGAAGCATGACTTTATGAGGCACGGCGAGAGGGTGGGCATTTGCTACATTGGGCCCATGAAGAAAGTACTTGAAACCACCGGCGCCGTTCTTGGCGCGATTGTCATCAGCGGCTGTGCACAGCCTCAGGCCACACCGCCTGCCGCGCCCATGGTCGGCATGGCCAATCCGGCCTCGGTCTACTGCGCCAAGCTGGGCGGCAAGACCCGTATCGAGAAGACGGGCGCTGGCGAGCGCGGCATCTGCGTGCTGCCCGACGGCAAGGAAATCGACGAGTGGGAACTGTTCCGCCGCGACCACCCCGCCCGCTAACGGTGCCCTGATCCTGGCACCGGGCGGGCCTGTCCACCGGGGCGAGACGGTGCAGCTGTGCTGCGCATGAGCTGCATGCCGGCAGGGCTGACCTGCATCTGGCCGGGGTCAAGGCTGCCGCTGCGGCCCGCGCAAGCTCGCTGCGGTGACCAGGAATGGCAAAGGCCCGCCGGGTAGCAAACCTTGCGGGCCTTGATGTACATGTCGAACTACATGCCGAACTAAATAAATACTTGCTGAATTTGTGAGCGCCTTGCGCTTTCTCTATATGCATTTCAAGGTGTTTTTATCCTGAAATCTATGTATGAGTTGCGCTAGCAGCTTTGATTTCTATAGCTGCAGGCGGGCTAATTGATGACCATGACGCTGCCGCCGCGGATGGGCGATGTGCGTGGCGGCAGGTCAGGGCTTTTCGCGCAGGCACTGGACGGTGTGGGCATCCAGCCATTCGGCGTGCATGCCCGGGCAGGCGAAATCATCACGCACGGACTTGGTGAGGGTGGTGGGTTCGTCCGCCTGGGCGCTGGGAGTTGCCAGCCACAGGGCACCCATGCCGATGGCGGCGACGAGGATCAGGGATTCGATGATCTTTTCCATGATGTTTCTCCGGTCTGGCGCTTATCAATCAAGCGCATATAGCTATCAGAATTGATGGATTAAGCGTTCAAAGCGGCCAGGCTTCGGGCGTGGTTGCAATGACGGCGACGGCGCCGATGAGGCCCAGCAGCGCAAGCACCCATTGCGCGGCACTCAGAAGCTTTGCTCCAAGGCCGGGGCGAGCAGGAGCAGGACCGCCAGGAGCAGCGCGAGCAGGGCGGTGGGGATGTGTGGCCATTTCACAGGCCCCCCTTCTCGCGCAGGCGCTGCACGAGGTCTTCATCAACGGGCTGAGGGACGGTGCTGTACAGCATGGAACTTCCTTTTGGCGAGAGGCAGGCCCGCTGCATGGGCGGGGGCGAATAAAAAGGCCAGTGCTCTTGCGAGCAGGCGAAACCAACGAAGGTGCGGAGTGAATGCGCTTCGCGCTCTGGCGGGGAAAACGAGGGCTGAGGCACGGATCTGCAAGCAGCGATTGCATTGGATTTTACTGTTATTTTTATCAGTGCTGTTCATTTGTACAGTAGTTTAGATCTGGCCTGTATAGCGCGTCAACAGGCATGAACGCAGGGTGTTGTGTGGCTGCAGCGGATGTCTGCGGGCAAAGAAAAGCCCACCGGCTTTCGCGGGTGGGCTTTTGAATAAAGGCCGATGCCTTGCGGCGTGCCTGAGGAAGCGGAGGGAGGGTCAGAGAACCTCAGGCTCGGCAGAAAACGATAGGCGTCTTCACCATCGGGTGTGACGACTGCAGCACTCCGGCGATCCGGCGATCCGGCGATCCGGCGCAGCCTACGGTTGGTGCACTGCAGTATCCGTAAAGCGTATTTCAGGCCTTGATTTTGAGCAAGACCCTCTGCCCGGATGATCACACCGGATGGCCCCGCTTGACCCTGCGGGGAGAGGTTGCGTTTAAGGCCCGCGGGGCCGGGAGGCTACATTTGAAAATCTCCGGGCAAAAAAAAGCCTACCGCGAGGTGGGCTGAACTCCAACAGGATGGCGGCCGGCACTCACCGGCCTGCAGTTCTTCTTCGGATCGGGCGCAAGCGCTTGCGCGGCTGCGCGCCGGGCTTAGACAAAGGGCACACCGTAGTGGTCGTAGACGCGGCGGCCGTAGTCGTCGGTGTATTCGGGCAATGCGCCACCTGCGTAGTGAGGGGCGTTTTCAAGCCGTTCCTTGGTGACGGAAACCACGTAACCGCCTTGACTGGGCTCGTATTTGAGGCTGTCCCACGGCAGGGGATAGAGATCCGAGCCTATGCCCAGGAAACCGCCAAATTGCATCACTGCATATCGAACCTTGCCGCTGAGCTTGTCGATCATCAGTGAGTCGATGGACCCCAGCTTGTCGCCGTTGGGGTTGTAGACATTGGTGCCGTTGACACGATCGGATGAGATGACAGGTGAGGCTGATTGCATTCCTGCTCCTTTCTTTGCGTGGTTCAGAACAGCGCTGGCGCACAGGGCCAGCGCTGAGGCGTGCACTTTCAGTGCTGGGGCGTCTTGTGCTGCTGCCCCTGCTGCTGCTGGGCAGGATTCTTTTGCTGGCCGGGGCTCTGCTGCTGTTGCTGGCCGGGCTGGTTGGTGTTCTGGCCTGGCTGGCGTTGCCCAGGGCTTTGCTGCTGCTGTTGCTGCTTGTCCTGCTGGTTGGGGCTGTGCTGCTGGTTGGCTTGTTGCGTCATTTCCTTCACTCCTTCAGGTTGGTGATCAGCAAACCGGTTGGCTTGCTGAGGGCCCATGGTCACCGACCCAGGAAAAACCCTTCTGTAGGAGAACGGGGCGCAAGCCTGAAAACTGTGAGTGAGCCGCCATTACGTAGCATTTGGTTTACGTTTGAGGCGGAACTCTCGATATTCCTCACACAAGCCATCAAAAAGTGGCGTGGGTGACGGCCCGGCGCAAGGTGCACGCAGGCCTGGAGTCATGGAGCAGGCTTTGCTGGTTGACGTATGGCCAGGAAGCAAGTGCGCAGCCTCTTGCAGGTGCATTGCCGGACTTCAGGGTAAACATTCTGATACAAAGAAGGCCCTCTGGTATTTTGGGGGCTGAACATAGAATGACATTTCAATAGGCATATACAAATCAATCAATGAATAAATTATCTGGAATAAATAAAAACCCAGTAAAAATAAGAATTTTGATTTATTTATTGCCTGTCGCAGGATTATTTTCAGGAATTTTTTTCGGCAGCAGACTTGATTTCCATCATTTTGATAATCAAGCTGAAATACAGCATTCATTCATCTTGAAGCGAGCCATGAGGGAGAGGCAGGAGGAAACAAAAATCTTCGATGCTCTTGACTCAAAAAAAGAAAACTGCAGTCTTGATGATATTCAGGAGATGAAAGGCTATCTTTCCCAGTCTAAATATATAGCGGATATAGGGAGAGTGATTGGTGGGAGAATAAGATGCACCGCAATGTCGGGATTGGTCGATGGAATAGTGCTTTCGGAATCCGCTTCAAAGCAGCGAAATGATGGGGCATTGGTATGGCAGAATGTTGAATTCTCGCAGCTCAGTAAAGAAACAGGATCGGTTGCCTTGCGTGGCAGTGTGGCTATCTTCACCCATGGGGATTTGTATGACGATCTTGCTGCGGAAGGTACCAACTCAGTGGTGCAGATTAACTCGAGAGATCAGGAGATAATATATTGGTATTCCCGAGTTTTGGATAATTACCGGCTCAAGAAAGAAGAGTTTATATCCGGGTATATCTGGCCGCAGCTTCAAAAAACGAGTTGCCTGTCGGATATTTGCGTTCAGTCAGAATTCAGGGTTTCGTGCCGACTCAACACCCTGGTATTGTCAGCGTTGGGTTTGACGATTGGCCTGCTGTTGGCGATAACCATCGGGATGCGCTGGCGAGTCAAGCACGGGCTGCGTTACAGGCTGGTCGAAGCCATGAGGTCAAGGCAGATCTTTATGGAGTATCAGCCCCTGCTTGCTGTCGCAGACAAAAGAGTCGTCGGGGCGGAGGCACTGGCTCGTTGGCGGCATGATGAAGTTGGCTCGGTCTCGCCCGATATATTCATCCCTTTGATTCAAAAAATGGGTTTGCGAAAGGAATTCACCAGATATATTGTCACCAGCATTATCGAGGAGCTGGAGGCCAAGCTCAAGTCAGAGAAAGATTTTTATGTGGGTATCAATGTCTTTCCTGCAGATCTTGAAGAAGATGATTTCTTCCTGTTTTTGCATTCGACTCTGAAAAGAATGAATATTCCTGCAGAAAAAATTGTTCTGGAAGTGACTGAAGGCAGCCAGTTCAGTGTTGATGATCCGGCGAGAATTTTCGAAAGATACCGATCATTGGGAGTGAAGATCTATATCGATGATTTTGGTGTGGGGTACTCCAACATCAGTCGCATGCTTGAAGGTGGTATCGACGGTATCAAGCTGGACAGGGTTTTCATCAGATCCGTGGATTCGCAGGCCGAGACGAATTCCATTTTTGATAACGTGGTGGCAATGACGCAAAAAATAGGAGTGCAGATCCTCATTGAAGGAGTAGAGACACTTGAACAGCATCAATACATTGCCAGGCTGGCTCCCGGGGCGATTGGCCAAGGCTGGTTCTATGGCCGCCCCGGACCGGCCAGCGCTCTGACTGTCCATTGACGGTGGGGCCGGCTCGCATGGCACCCGGGTCAGCCGCGTGAGCTGCAGCAAGTTTGGGCAATCACCTCTTTGGCCGGAAGGTGCAGCTTCTGGAATGCACAGCGCGTGAATGGAGAGCGATCAACCGAAGCCGCCGCACAAGCAATCGACAGACATGCCGAGGCTGGGCCTGATTATCAATTTTGATAGCTTAAAGCACTTATTGGTTAAGCGTTTGAGGCCGATTTACCTCTAAGTATCGGTTGCGCTGCCATTTCCCTGCTGCGACTGGCGGGCAGCAGAATTGCCGTTCAGGCCAGGCAGTTCAGGTCGTAGCCGACCATGAAGAGCGAGGCTTCCATGGCGCGCATGCGATCGGGCTGGGCGGCAAACAGGCCCGGGGTCTTGCGCAGGGTTTCGGCCATGACCCAGGCCAGCCGGACCTTGGCGCCGGCCCAGCGCTGGGGAGTGCCTTGGCTGGTGTAGAGCAGGGTGCCCGGCGACGGTGGCTGGGCAAACAGGCAAGCCAGTTTGTGCTGGGGCTTCTGGCTGCCGCCGGCAAGGGGAAAGCTCAGCGTGTCGGGCAACTGGCGTGTGCGGCTGTGGCGACGCCAGAATTCCACCAGCGCAGCCGCTGCGGCACTGACGCGCGAGTCATAGATGGGCAGACCTTCTGCCGAATAGAACGCATGCACCTTGGTGAGCATGGAGTTCATGAGCTGTACCGCCGGAAAGCCGCTGCGCAGATTGGCCGTGCCAGCGCCATCTCCTGGTGGGTCTGGGCAATGTAGTGACTGATGTGGTGGCCAAGGCCCACGAGAAAGGGCCGTGCACCTTCCTTGGGGTTGCGCTCGCCGCCCCAGTCCAGCACATCGCTGCAGGCGGCCAGCGTGGCTGCGGCATCGTCGGCCTGCACGGCGGCGCGCAGCCTGGCAGACAGGGCAGCGGTCTTGGCGCACGACTCGGCCCAGTCGCCCGTTGTCAGGCCGGTCGCCCGCCAGCGGTAGTGGTGAGGCACCAGATCGGCAAAGCAGGTGGTGGCTTTCAAGCCTTTGGGCACATAGGTGGAGGCGCGAATGTCCAGCTGAATCTGTCGCTGCGGCAGTGTGGCTGCGAGCCAGTCGGTGAAGCCAGCCACTTCGGGCTGTTGCAGAAATTCGGTGCGATTCATGGGTTTCCTGGGGCCGGTTGGATTGCTGGCAAGGCTCATTCGCGCTTTGCCCTGCGCGATGATTATGGCGCCTGTCGGATCAATTTTGATAGCTGCAGGCGCTTTATTCATCAGTGCTTGGGCCTGCTCCTTCTCTAGGGCAGACAGTTGAATCCTGCTTGCAGGGACGGGCGGCAAGGAACGTGTGCGCACCCTGAAAAAGCCGATAGAAGTCGATTCATGGAGCGGGGCCTTGATGGACTGATCGATGGATCCGTTTGCGCTGCCAAATACCTGATTCCAGTGATTGTTGCTGTCTACCTCAAAAGCTGTAATTCCTATTCATTAAATATTTCAAAAAGTAATGGGAGACGGCGATGCAATGGATTCGATGGTGGGGAATGTTGTTGCTCACGATGCTGCTGATCGCCTGCGGCGGAGGCGACGGTGACAGGCCACGCGCAAAAACCACGATGCTGGTCTATCTGGTTGCCTCGGATCTGATTGCCAGCGCGGAGGGCGATCTCACCCATATGCTGGCAGCGGCCAGCAGCAAGGACATCAACGTGGTTCTGCAGGTCGGCGGCGGCTCGGCTGCAGGCTCGGTGGCCGGTGTCGATCTGACGCAGACGGTGCGCTACCGGCTGACTCCTGCCTCAGCCCCTTCGAATGGCAGGGGCTGGGCTCTGGAGCGACTGCCTCAGGCAGAGCAGCCAGGTGCCCAGGTGGCCATGAACAAGGCCGATACCTTGCGCAACTTCATTCAGTGGGGAGCACGCCATTACCCCGCTCAGCAATATGCGCTGACGCTCTGGAACCATGGTGGCGGGCCGGTCGCGGGATTCGGCTGGGACGAGGCATATGGCGGTGGTAAATCCATGAGCGTGAAGGACATCACCAGTGCAATCCAGCAGGCCAATGTCAGGCTGGAGCTGCTGGGCTTTGACGCCTGCCTGATGTCCAGCCTGGAAGTGGCTGCCTCGCTACAGCCCTATGTCAACTATTTGGTGGCTTCGGAAGAGGTGACCACTGGCTGGGACTGGACCAGACTGGTGCAGTACATGGTGGACAACCCCCTGGCCAGGGGCGATGCCCTGGGCAAGACCATCGTGGACACCTACAAGCAACAGAATGGCTCGCTCGACTTCACGGCCTATGCGGTGACCGACCTCCAGCAGATCCCGGCTCTGATTGCCGTGCTGGAAAAGGCTGCTGCCAGCCTGCATCAGTCGCTGCAGAGCGGCGGGCTCGACACCTGGGTGCAACTGGCTGCGGCACGGCGCAATGCCGAGGACTTCCAGACCAATATCTTCAACACGCAGTTTGATCTGGTGGACGTGCTTTCCTGGGTCAATGAGCTTGCCGCGCGCAATCTGCTGAGCCGCTCGATGCAGCAGGACATTCGCACTGCATTCGACCGTGCGGTGATTCACAAGGATGGCGGCGAGGACGAAGCCTACGGCCTGATGATGTACTTCCCGCGCTATTCCACGCTGAACTCTCGCCTGCTGGCGCAGTACGCGGAGCTGGACTTCTCTGCCCCTATCAAAGGCTTTGTGCAGGCCTATGCCGCTTTTGCCGGCAGCTCGCTGATGCCGCAAATCACGGTGACCAGCCCGGTGCTCAGCGGCAATGCCTTCAGTGCGCTGGTGAGCAGCAATATGCCGGGCCTGGGCCGTGTCTTTGACCGGGGCTATGCCGTGCTCACGCAAAACGGCGTGGCACTGGCCATGCAGCAACTGGGTGTGAACGGTAATGAAGTTCGTCTGCCTCAGTCCCAGGTCTGGCCGCATCTCGATGGGCAGGTGATCACCATGCTGCCCGAGAACGATGAGGACACGGTGTTCATGATCCCTGTCAGGATGCTTGACGAATATGGTAGCGAAGCTGATGGCATGCTTTATGCGCTGCAGGATGACCAGGGCCGCCTGGTCGTGAAGTACAAGCTTTCCTCGCAGGGCCTTGCGGGTATCGGCCTGGCCATGGCCGAGATTGAAGAAGACGAAGAATTCCATCCGCTCGTCTTGAACGCGCAAGGGCAGTTAGTGGATTCCGGCGTCGAGCTGATCGCCCCGGAAGGCGACTGGATCATCGAGATGCAGGCAGTCCGTGGAAGCGGCTACAAGCTCTATGCCGCAGCCTCCGATCTGGTCGGACGCCTCAGGATTTCGCCCACTTCGGTGGATCTGGTCACGGCGAACTGAAGCTTGCCCAAAGCAAAAGGCCATCGACAGATGGCCTTTTCATTCCGTGCCTGAGCTTTGCCATACTCTTTCGTCCCGTATCCCGGTGCTCTCTTCGTGGGCTAGTTGGCCGTGTTCGGTGCTATAGGCATACGCTTTGCTGGCCCGCTTGAAAAGCCCTCAACGCACGAAAGCGCCCGGGCGTTGCCGGTCTGCCGAGTGCCGCCGCGAGTCTTTGCCGCGCAGCCTCAGGGACGGTGCACCAGCACCGGGATGCTGCTGTTGATCAGCACGCGCTGGGTTTCGCTACCCAGCAAAATGCCGGCGATGCCCTTGCGGCCATGCGATGCCATGCAGATCAGATCGCAATGGTTTTCCTGGGCTGTCTTGATGATGGCCTGGTTGACGGAGATACCGGTCGCCCGCAGCGCCTTGCACTCCACGCCTGAGGCTGCGGCAATGTCGGCCGCAGTCTGCAGTACCTTGTCGGCTTCCTTCTGGGCACTCTTGTCAAACTCGGCAGAGTTGTACGACATCAGTGCCTCGGCGCCGTAGATGATGGCGGAGTAGTCCGGCATCACGTACAGCGCGGTTACCTGCGCGCCTTGCTCCTTGGCCAGCTGTATGCCTGCGTGCAGCGCTGCTTCGGAGAGTTTCGAGCCATCCGTAGGAATCAAAATATGCTTGAACATGTCTGCCTCCTTGCGCTCCGGCGCGCATATGGTTGCCAGGTGAAATGGGCCGATTGCCGTTCCCATACTCACACTCGGAAGTAGCCAATGCAAGATTGGGAGTGTTGATTCATGCGGTAGCTTGATCAAAATCAAGAGATGAAAAATTATGGGAAAGCGGATTAATCTTCCGTAAATAAATCGCTGATAGCTATTAAGAAAATAGTTGTGGCATTGGATTGCTTTCAGCAAATACCTGATTCCAGTGATTGTCCGTATCTACCCTGAAATATGTAATTGCTCTTGCCTTGGTTTTTCAAAAAGTAAGAGGAAGAGCAATGAAATCGATGCAATGGTTGGGGCTGATACCGCTGGCCGCGTTGCTGGTGGGTTGTGGCGGCTCCGATGTGGAGCCGGAAACCAAAGATCCGCTGGCCACATACAAGAATCAGAAGCTGAGCTGGGGCAGCTGCGATGCGTATTTTTCGAAGTACTCCTCGGAAGGCTCTGAACGCTACATCAGCAAGCTCGGTAGTCGTTTGCAGTGTGCAGATATCGAGGCTCCGCTGGATTACAAGCATCCCGACGGACTGAAGATCAAGGTCTCGGCCCTCAGGGTGCGGGCTGCCGATGCTCCCGACAAAAAGCCTCATCTGTTCTTCAATCCCGGCGGGCCCGGTAGCGATGGCCTCAACTTGTCCCTGGCATATTCCCAGATGCTTGCCGGCGGCAACCCGAATACCGCCCTCGGCGCGATGTACAAAAAGGTCAGTGATAGCTTCAACTTCGTCGGGTTCTCGCCCAGAGGGGTGGGAGCCAGCACCAATTTGCTGTGCAGCGGCAACGAGCAGGTCTATCCGCAGGATCCCTCGGCGGATGGAGAGAACGCAGAGAACATCCGCAGAATCAGCGATGCTGCCAGATACATGGCTGTCAACTGCCAGAAGAACCCGATCTCCGATTTCATCAATACCGATGCCACGGCACGTGACATGGATCTGATGCGCCACCTGTTCGGCGACGAGAAAATGCATTACTACGGCATTTCCTATGGAACCTGGCTGGGCTTCTGGTATGCGGGCCTCTTTCCCGAGCGTGTCGGCCCGATGGTCGTCGACAGCAATATGAACTTCAGCCAGAGCATTCATGCGGCCAGCATCAGTTACGAAGTAGGCAAGATTCACAGCTTTGCCAACCATATTGCTCCCTATGCCGCGCGCCACAACAGCAGCCTGGGCATGGGCACCAGCACGCAGGAGATTGTGGACAGACTGAAAAGGCTCGCGTCACCTTTGAATCAAATGCTGGTGCAGAGCAGCTTCCGGGCCGAGCCCAACACGATTGCCAGCGAGCTTCTCTATGCCCGCATGCTCATGGATGCCAGCGGCTATCTGCGCAATGGCATGCAGCCTTCCGACATTGCCAGCCAGTTGCAGAACATTCATGTCAGCACCGGTGATCCTGATGTGGATGCGAGCATTCCAGACAAGGCTTCCAGCATCGGCAGCGGGATATCGATGTTGAACGATCCGCAGTACTGGACAGCGGCCGCGCCGTTTTCTGCGGACAACTCCGACTCGGTCTTCAATACGGTGGTTTGCAACGACGAACTCTTGCTGGAGCGAGATCCGGTCTACTGGGTCAACAAGGGCTTCGAGCTGGCGCGAACGCTGCCCATAGCCAACAACCGTATTGCGGGCCAGCCCTGCCTGTACTGGAAACGACAGGCGCAGTTCTCCAAGCCGTCGATCGCCAGTCTGAAGACCGCAAGGATGCTCATGGTGCAAAGCGAGTTCGACGTGCCCACACCGCTGGCAGGTGCCATGGAGACCTTCGAACAGCTTCCGGCCACCAGCATGGTCTATGTCAAGAACGAAGGCAGCCATGGCCTGATGGTCTATCAGACCGAGTGCGTGGACCTGACGGTCATGAACTATCTGCTGGGTCAGGCACCAGCACGGCGCTTGACACAATGCCAGGGCAAGCCCTTGCCGCTGGATGCCCAAGTGCAGAATCTGCAGGCTCGCAGCATGAGGACCTTGCCGACATCAGGGCAGGAACCCAGCAATTTTGAAGATCCGGAACTGGCTCGGACGCTGCTTGAGCGCCTGCGCAAGGCCGTCGGTTCAGCATCATTGCTCTGAGGCCGTGCCGCGCAAGCATCGAGCAGCGCAATGCCTCGCTGCATGGGGTGCCCGGGGCGTGCGCGACGCTTGCGACAACGCCCGGGCTATTCGCCATCAGATTTCGACTGCAGCTCTTGCCGTGGGGTTGGGCGTGGGCTCGCCAATCTTGTGCAGGGTGTTGCGGTCGGTATGGGCAAAGGGTTCACTCTTACCGGGGATGGTGAGCGTGGTTTCCTGCTCGTACGACCAGGTGCCGTCGGCGTGCTTGGTGACGGTGATGGTGTAGGCGTCGGTTCTGAAGGCGTGCTCCAGAAACGGGTTGCTGGAGATGCCGTTGACCGTGGAGCCGCGTACGGCCTTGAGGGTGAAGCTGGTGGCGTCTGCCGTGGTTTTTCCCGTGGCCATGGCCGTCTGCCCGCGCGGGATGCTCAGGGTCTGAATGATGTTGCCGGTGGCGGGCTCCCACAGCCAGTAGCCGACCTGGTCGTGAAAGGTTTCCACGTCGTCGGGCTTGACGATGCGCGTGTGATAGCGCAGACCGTAGAAAAGTTGGGGGCCATTGGTCTGCGCATCGATGGGTTGCAGCTCCATGTGCTCGATGAAGGCCTGCTTTTCGGGGCCGTCGGCCTTGGGGTTGATGTCCAGGCCGCGCCTGCCGGTCCAGATGCCGGCCATGCCGGTGAAGGGGCCGAGATTGGCCAGGGTGTTCACATCGGGTGTGGGCTCGGTGTAGATGTCCTTGGGAAAGTTTTCCATATCGTGTAACGAGCTTTCACTTTGAATCTGGTGAAGCCAGTTTACAAGCCGCGGGTCGAGGTGAAATTGACGGCGGTCAGGATGCCGGACGCACCAGAGCTGCCGCTGAGAGCAGTCAGGTGCTTTCTTCGGTCGTGAGCGTGAAGCGTGCACTCTCGCCGCGCTGGGCGGCATCACGTGTGAGAAAGATCAGCACGCGGTAGCTGGCACCCCTCTCGACGCGGAAGGTACAGATGTTTTGCCTGGCCGAGCCTGCGCACAGCGGCTGGGCATTGCCGTCCTTGAAGATGTTCATCTGGCTGGACGGATTGTTGGTGTTGAGCGTGACGGTCATGCGCTGGAAGGGGCGCGTTTCCAGTCCGTATTGCACAACCCCATTGCCGGTGATCTGGCCGCTGTAGGAGTTGGAGTAGCCGCCCGGCGTCGTGAAGGCGGCCTGAGCCATTGAGCTGCTGCTGAGGTGTAGTGTCATGAGACTGAGCAGGGCAGCAGTTGCAAGCATCGGTTGGAAGCGGGTCATGCAACTCTCCTGAAGATTCTGGACAGGATGGCGCCCCTGACGCTGCGGCAGGCGTCTATGCAGACAGCCGGGCCGCCATCTCCCTCCACTGCGCCCTAGCGGCAGGAGACATTGCGCCAGCTGAATTTGCCGTCATTGAAGAACTCTGTCCATACCGACATGATGGGAGCCTGGCGGTAAGAAAACGTAATCTGGTTAGGGATCTTCGGCCCCAGCGCAGCGGGCTGGCCGTTCTTGTCGAAGACCTTGACGATGAAAAGCGTGACGCCGCCGTCTTCGTCGGTGTTGAGAACGACCCGGTAGTCCTTGGTGAAGATATCCCAGTCGAATTGCTTGGTCACATACGTGTGCAGCCGGACAAAGGCGCGATTCGCGTTCTTGGCGGCAGGATTAACTTTTCTCATGTTCACACTCCCAGTTGCTCAACCACATGCCGCAGAACCTGCGAGCTGACATTTCTTTGCATTTGAGTGATGTTGTATCAAGCGGATGTAAGTAAGTATGTAGGCACTTACAGATCGCTCCGATGGATAGCTCTGATCCCGTTTGTGAGCTTGCAGGAAGCCCGGAGGCAGCACTTTGCCGGTGCGGCTGTCATCTTTTCTTGATGAAGTAAGCGTGCTAAGTAACGGAGTGAAAAGATAGTTTTTGTCAATTGAGTCAAGCCTGTGCAGATGTGGAAATCCGCTCTGCATTCCAGGGCCGAGAAGCGAACCCAAACGGATGGTATGTCGATGTTCGCGAACAGAATTCGCGGCGTGAATTGCTCGATTGCCTATCTCGATTCGAGCAAGAAAAATCATGGCCAAGCTGCGCTGGCCCTGGGGGTTACGGCATAGGACTTCGAAGCAGGCGGCGCTGGCTTCATCCACCCGTTTTCTCCTCATGCCGCTGCCTTGAGTCGTGGGGGCAATGTCGGTAAGGCTGTTGAGCCGGCTCGCATTACCGGATCGCCCATCCATGAAGCCACCGCGCGCAAGCTGATTGCCCTGGAGCGCTTCAGTGGGCACGACTGAGCCGGTACAGCCAGGACCGACCAGAGCGCAGGGCTAGGCATGGTCGAGGCATCCATCGATGCATTGACATGACGGAGACGGCAGCCCGAGACCGCAGATTCCTAGGGTTTCACCGGGCCTGCTCTCTTAATCCAGCTATTGACAGCCTTAAACCCTGAGCCTATTGGTGATGTGTATTTTGTTTCAGACGAAGTTTTAGGTAAATTGTGCGTAGGAAAATTCTGAAAGTGATGTGCAAATGGCGATTTAGCCTGGTGCGCTATTGAATTCAAGAAAACTCATGCCTCACCACCTGCAATACACATTTGCCTCCCGTCTGGATGCCTGGATCAGGCACATGAAGATGGCCAAGCCGTGCAATACGCAGCAGATGGCCTATGAGCTGGTGATCGACAGCTGGGTGCATGTCAACGCGGAGCTTGGCGCTTCACAGGAGTTCCTGAGGGCTTTGCGTCGGCGCCGTCTGTGCGAGGAGCATGGCTGGCGAGGCGTGAATACCAGCGTGGCACATTGGGATCTGGACGATGACCGGACGGTGCGGATCTATCTGCACGAAGACGGCTCCATCGTGGTGCAGCAAATGGATTCGCAGAATCTCCAGATCCTGTTCACCTTGCCCGGGCAACGAGAGCGCTTGGGTGAGACATCGGCACGATGTGCCTAGCACCCAAAAAAATGCCCGCGCAAGGCGGGCAAGTTTCGGGGTCCCTTCGACTCCGTTCTGCAGCTCACACAGTCAATGCATTTGAATAGTTGGCAGAGGCTTCAGCCTCGGTTGCCGTTTATCGCTCTTGCACTGTTGCTGACGCGTTTGAACGGTCGCCAGGTTGCCCCATCGGGTGCGGCCGGCAGCTTAAGCTGGCTGGCCTGCATTGCTAAGCAGTCATGGTCTATCGGTGGTTGGCGTTCATGCGCGCAAAGATAGATCCGCTACCTGATATTTTGCGCTCCTTAGTGCTTGCCGGTTGAGGCGGGCCGGTGCACCAGCACCGGGACATGGCTGTGCGTCAGAACGCGCTGGGTTTCGCTGCCCAGCAAAATTCCGCCTATGCCTTTGCGGCCATGGGAGGCCATGCAGATCAGGTCGCATTGCAATTCCTGGGCCTGCTTAACAATGGCTTGGTAGACAGACGCGTGAGTGACTCGCACGAAGTTGCAGGGCACACCTTCAGGCCTGGCGATCTGGTCAACGAATTGCAGGGCCGCATCGGCATCGCTGTTGGCACTGCGCTCGAATTCCTCGCTGTTATAGGTCAGCAGGGCATCCGCGCCATAGATGATGGCGCGGTAATCGGGCATGACATACAGGCCGGTCACCTTGGCGCCTTGCTCACGTGCAAGCAGAATGCCTGCCCGCACGGCTGCCTCGGACAGTTTGGTGCCATCGGTGGGAATGAGCAGGTGCTTGAACATGTTCAATCTCCTGATACCGGAAGATGTGCCTGAGTGCCAATTTATTCCAATATTTCAGGCTGCGCAATGTTCAGAACCTTGTCTGGAGCAGGGCGATGAACGGAGGGAAATTCTGCCCAGGTCAAGGCAACGGTGTCGTGCTGGCTTACTCCTCCGGTGAAGCAGGAACGCGATTGAGGATCTCGCCGGTGGCTTCCATCTCGAACTGCTGCGGATTGAGCCAGTTGACCTTCTGGTGATCGGAGGTTTCGAAGTAAATGGAAGACGGGCGTATGGAGACGCCATGCGGCATGTCGACTTCGTCAAAACTCTGATAGACCAGAATCAGACGCAGGTTGCCGTTGGCGTCTTTGGCCTGTATGTGCTGCAAGAGCTTGCGGTAGGCACTCATAGGACGCCCTCGTTGACATGTGTGTATGAATGTTTCCACTGTCGAGAAGGGGCCGCAATACCCTGATCCGGGTACTGCGATGGCGGATATTCGCGCCTGACAAGGAGTTGTGCCGTTTGCGGGCTGCTGCAAAAGGCGTTTCTGCAGGCAGGAGCAGCCTGAACGTCCGGCAAAAAATTTACATGGCGATCCAGATCGTTTTGCGCCGACGAAATGAAGTTTTTCGTCGCGGTACTGGCGGCAGTGGCATCTCGCGCCATCTGCCGATCAACGGGGCAGAAACTTGAGAGGACGCCTGCGGCCTACAGCGAATCAGCCAGTCAGGCGGGCGGGCGTATGGAAGCCTTGCTGCATCAGCTGCAGGTCTGTCGCGAATCGCGCTTGTGCCGCATGAGCGCAGTGATCCCAAGCCCGTCGTGCTTTCAGGCTTGCCGGGTTGCCTGCTCATTGAGAACCATGCGTTCCAGCGCGGCGCAGACATCGGCCATGCGCCCGGAGATCAGCAGGCATTCGGGTTGCTTGCGTGGTTCACGCTGAACGATTTTGAGCAGCCGTGCAGAGGAGGGCTGCGCCGCCTCGGCGGCGATGGGCGAGGTGGTGGCCAAGGTCCGAGGATGAAGCACGCGGCTGCCAAGGCGGCTGCGGCCGCGATTGGCACGCATGACCGGAATGCTGATTTGTGCTGCCTTGGGGCGATGAGCCTTGCAGGAGGCGGTCTCCGTGGCAGCTGTGCTCGTGTCACCAGGAGGATGCAAGGACGATAGGCTTTTCGGTGTCCGGCGAGTCAAAGACTGCAGTGATGTGGCGAATCCCATTTGACAACTCCTCTTGATGACCTTGCGGCATGGATAAGGGCAGGATTGCGTACTTCCGGCAAAGCTCCGCCCAGGGCGAAGCTCAGCAGCTTCGCGCCTACCACCTGGGCTCGAGAGGGAAAGAGGCTTGATGCACCTCCGGGAGGTGCCGACAGGCCGTCTGGCCGCTACATGAACATGCTGTTGCGGATCAGGCCAACGGCCAGGCCTTCGATGGCGAATGGCTCTTCAGGCGAGACGTGAATGATCTTGTAGTCGGGGTTTTCGGGCAGCAGCTCGATGCCCTGCGGCGTACGCTTGAAGCGCTTGACGGTGACGTCGTCACCGAGGCGGGCCACCACAATCTGGCCGTTGCGCGCTTCATGCGTGGCCTGTACCGCCAGCAGGTCGCCGTCCATGATGCCGGCGTCACGCATGGACATGCCGCGCACCTTGAGCAGGTAGTCGGGCTTGGCGGCAAACAGGCTGGGCTCGACCGAATAGCTTTGATCGATATGTTCCTGGGCCAGAATAGGCGAGCCGGCTGCGACGCGGCCGACCAGGGGCAGCACCAGCGGAGCCAGGGCCGTGAGCGGCAGCGCAAAGCTGGCACCGCGTGCTGCATTGATGGTGCGCACGGTGTCGGCGCGCAGGCGAATGCCGCGCGATGTGCCGCTGACCAGATCGATGACGCCCTTGCGGGCCAGCGCCTGCAAATGCTCTTCTGCAGCATTGGCTGATTTGAAGCCAAAGGTGCTGGCAATCTCGGCCCGGGTAGGGGGCGCACCCGTGCGAGCGATGGTGGACTGGATGAGGTCCAGAATCTGCTGCTGGCGGGGAGTGAGCTTGGGGTGGTCCATGGGCATTCCTTGATCGATCGATGATGAATACTGTGTGTTCATCCAGTACCTGTATTTTTAATCAGTTTAAAGAGGACTGCAAGTGGAACGTGACAAAAAAATCGTCATCCTGGGCACGGGCGGCACGATTGCCGGTGTCGCCGAGCAGGCCGGCACCAGCGTGGGCTACCGCGCGGCCCAGCTGGGCGTGGCTCAGCTGCTGCAGGCCGTGCCGGACCTGGAGCGCGTTGCTGCTGCGTCGCTGCATACGGAGCAACTGGCGCAGCTGGACAGCAAGGATATGGATCACGCCACCTGGCATGCGCTCGCGCTGCGCTGTGCCGAGCTGCTCGCGCGTGGTGATGTGAGCGGCATCGTGATCACCCACGGCACCGACACCCTGGAGGAAACCGCCTGGTTTCTGCAATGCGTTCTGCGTCCGGCAAAGCCCGTGGTGCTGACCTGTGCCATGCGCCCGGCCACAGCCATCTCCGCCGACGGCCCGGGCAATCTGCGTGATGCCGTGGCCTGCGCAGCCGATGCACAGACCGCTGGCCGGGGCGTGCTGGCGGTGGTGGCGGGCAGGGTGTTCAACGCCCGCCAGGTGCGCAAGGTGCATCCTTACCGTGTGGATGCCTTTGATGGCAGTGGCACCGGCCCGCAGGGCTGGGTGGAAGAGGGGCGGGTGCGCTGGGCAACGGGTGGGCTGCCGAGGGCAGCTGCGGCTGGCTTGCCTGCAATCGCTTTACCGCCCTCAGGTCAATGGCCTCAGGTGGAGTTGCTGCACAGCCATGCGGGCTGCAACAGTGCCGTGGCGTTGGCGGTGATGCAGGCTTGGCATGCGGCAGGCGTGCGTGCCGTGGTAGTGGTGGGCACCGGCAATGGCACGGTCCATCAGGCATTGGGGGCAGCCCTGGACTGGGCGCAGGTGCAGGGCATGGTTTTGTGCATCACGACCCGGTGCGAAGAGGGGCCGGTGGTGCAGGCTCAGGGAACGCAGGACGACCATGTGAGCAGTCTGCCTGCGGCCAAAGCCAGAATCAGCCTGATGCTGGAGCTGATGGGCTGGCCTCGCGCACTGGGTTGATGCTATTATTTTGAGAGCTTCTATCCTAAGTGCAACCTGGAATCTATGATGTTTTTTATCTAAAAACTAATGATTGTGAGCGCGGATAGCTATGAATATTGATGGCAGCAGCTCCACCTCGGTGCAGTTTGCCCGCATCGGATGGATTACCGCCGAACGGCAGGGAGCTTGAGGCTCGAGAACAAAAAAGGCCGGTGAAGACACCGGCCTTTTTTTCCCAAAGATACCCTACCGCCATAAGTCGGCAAGGCTCCATGAGTGAGTGATCAGGGCGATCAGGAAGCCAGAGCGGCCAGAGCGCGCTCGGTGATTTCTTCCACGCTACCTGTGCCGCTGATGGCACGGTACTTGGGGGCCGCTGCTGCGTCGGCCTTGGCCCAGTTGCTGTAGTAGTCCACCAGAGGACGGGTCTGGTTGCTGTAGACGTCCAGGCGCTTCTTGACGGTTTCTTCTTTGTCGTCTTCGCGCTGCACCAGGTCTTCACCGGTCACATCGTCCTTGCCTTCCACCTTGGGAGGGTTGAACTTGACGTGGTAGGTGCGGCCCGAGGCGGGGTGGCTGCGGCGGCCGCTCATGCGTTCGATGATGGCGTCGAAGGGCACATCGATTTCCAGCACATAGTCCAGCTTCACGCCGGCGGCCTTCATGGCGTCGGCTTGGGGGATGGTGCGGGGGAAGCCGTCAAACAGGAAGCCCTTGGCGCAGTCGGGCTGGGCAATGCGTTCCTTGACCAGGTTGATGATCAGATCGTCGCTGACCAGCTGGCCGGCGTCCATCACGGCCTTGGCTTGCAGACCCAGAGGGGTGCCAGCCTTGACGGCGGCGCGCAGCATGTCGCCCGTGGAGATTTGAGGGATACCGTACTTTTGGCAAATGAAGGCCGCCTGAGTGCCTTTGCCGGCGCCGGGTGCACCCAACAAAATCAGTTTCATGGAAATCCTTGAGGAGAGTAGAAATTCTTGCTGGCCCAGGCAGACGGGTGGTCGTCCGTAGTCCCCGGGCCGTATTTTTTCGCGGGCAAGGATAGCACGCACAAGACCAACACAGGCTTACACAATTCAGTCAAGGCTGTCACAAGTGCGGCCAATTGAAGGCATGTATCCGCTGCAAACGCGATTGCTGTAGTTGTAATCCAGGTGCCGAAGCCGTTACATATGCTATTCGGACTATGCGGAAAGTATAGCGATCGGCGCTTTCCTGGACTGGCCCAGGGCCCTTTGGGGTGGCGTGCGCGGGCAGGGCTGCTGCCGGCTTGATGCGTGAGCAGCCCTGGATGAAGACGGCCTGCGGACCGGTGTCGCCAAAGTGCGCAGGTCTTTTACTCAGCCAGCAAAAACAGCGCGCACGCGCTCAAGGTCTTCGGGCGTGTCTACGCCGGCACCCGGTGCATCGGGCGTGATATGCACGGCAATGCGGTGGCCGTGCCAGAGGGCGCGCAACTGCTCCAGCTGTTCCATGGCTTCGGTCGGCGCGGGTGCCAGTTGCGGGAACTCGCGCAGAAAACCAGCCTTGTAGCTATAGATGCCAATATGGCGCAGCGGTGTGAAACCTGTGTGACCGGCCTTGGGGGCTGCCGTCTGCCACCAGGCTTCATCGCCGTGGTCGCGCGAGAAAGGGATGGGCGCGCGGCTGAAATAGCTGGCCAGACCCTTGGCGTCACAGACAACCTTCACCACATTCGGGTTGCGGTAATCCGTCAGGCTATCAATAGGATGGGCGGCCGTGCCCATGCTGGCTTCGGGGCGGGCCAGCAGCAGTTGCGCCACGGCCTCGATGAGCTTGGGGTCGATCAGCGGCTCGTCGCCCTGCACATTGACGACCACATCGTCGCCGGACAGGCCCAGTTGCGCACAGGCTTCGGCCAGACGGTCGCTGCCGCTAGGATGATCCTTGCGCGTCAGGATGGCCTGGATGCCATGCTGGGCGCAGGCCGCCACGATGCTTTCGTCGTCGGCCGCTACCACGCAGCGGGCTGCGCCGGCCAGGGTCGCACGCTGGGCCACGCGCACCACCATAGGCAGGCCGGCAATATCGGCCAGCGGCTTGCCGGGCAGGCGGGTCGAGGACAGGCGGGCCGGGATCAGTACCGTATAGCTCATGGCTTATTGCTTTTCTTCTTCCAGCTCGTCGTCGGACAGGGTGCGGGCTTCGTTTTCCAGCAGCACCGGGATGCCGTCGCGCACGGGGTAGGCCAAACGCGCGCTGTGGCTGATCAGCTCCTGATGCTCGCGGTCAAAGCGCAGCGGGCCCTTGGTGACGGGGCAGACCAGCAGTTCGAGAAGTTTGGCGTCCATGGAATATTCCTGCAAAACGGGATGAGGGCGCCAGCAGGGGGCTGGCGCTGCAAAAAAGGGGTGATCAGCCGAGGCCGATCCATAGGCTCAATGATAGTCAGGCTGGCTTGCCATCGCGGGGAATATTGGCGTTGGCCTTGGCCAGCTGCGCGTCCAGCAGCTCCCAGAAGGCCTGCGGCAGCTGCAGTTGCAGAGGCACGGCCCAGGCTTCGGGATGCCTGCGCCAGAGCTTGACGGCGTCTTTTTCTGTGCAAATCAAGGGCTTGTCGTTTCCCAGCTTGCGCGAGAAGCTCTCGAAATCATAGTGATCGGGCAAGGCCTGGGTCGCTGCCGCAGTGATGCCCTGGGCGGCCAGCATGGCAAAAAAGGACTCGGGGCGTGCCACGGCGGCCACGGCCTCCGGGCTCTGGTCGGCCAGACTGCGCAGCGGGATGCTCTGGCCATGGCCGTTGTGGGCGGTGTCGGCCAGGCTGCGCTGCAGCGCGAAGGTCGGGGCCGTGCCCGGCGGCCTGGGCGGCTGGCCCGCATGCAGTGTGGCCGTCACCGGGCGGGGCCAGGGCTCGCGCAAAGGGCCTGCGGGCAGCAGAAAGCCGTTTCCGACTCCTTCATCATTGAAGATGCACAGCTCCACATCACGTGCCAGGGCCAGATGTTGCAGGCCGTCATCGCTCACGATCACATCGACCTGCGGGTAGCGCTGGCGCAGGGCTTGCGCTGCCTCCAGGCGCCTGGAGGCGACAAAGACCGGCACGCCGGTGCTGCGCGCCAGCAGGGCGGGTTCGTCGCCGACTTCGCTGGCGGGGCTGTCCGGCAGGGCCTCGCGGCAATCCTGCCCGTTCTCGATCCTGCGGCCATAACCGCGCGAGATGATGGCCGGCTGCCAGCCCCTGGCTTTGAGGTGGGCCACTACGGCCTGAGTCACGGGGGTTTTGCCCGCGCCGCCTGCAATCACATTGCCGACGACGATGACCGGCAGCCCCGTGCTTTGCTGGCGGCTGCGCATGCGTCTGGCGTTCCAGGCCTGCAGCAATCCATAGAGCCGCGACAGCGGCCACAGCAGCCAGGCACCCGCTCCACGCTGGCGCCAGAGGGCGCGCAAGCCATGTTGCGAGGAGGATGCTTGGGCGGTGTTTTGAGGCATAGGGGTTCGGATCATACGGGCGCGGCCGGAGTTCCCGCTGCCAACCGGCCTGTGAAGCGCAAATACCTGGGCCCTGATCCCGGCAGCCTGAGGTCAGAAGCTGCCAAAGAGGCGACCCAGCGCCACGATGATGGCAAGGGCTGCAGGGCAAGGCGGAAGGCCTGATTCTGCCGTCCAGCCATGGCGCTCCCTGCTGCGGCGGCACAGCCTCGCTGCAAGTGCTGTGCTGCAGGCCTATTGCGCAGCCTCATCACGATACAGGTACGGCAGCCGCGGGGCCGGCTCGGGCCGCTCAGGTCTCGAAGGGGCGGCTGCCCAGCGTTTCCACCACATGGTCCACAAAGCAGGTGATGCGCGCCGTCAGCGCAGTATTTCGATAGTAGACCGCGTTAATGGGCTGACAGATATCCAGCGTCTGCTTGCCGAACAGCTGCACCAGACTTCCTTGCTCGCGGTCAGCGCGGGTCATGAAGTCCGACAGGCAGACGATGCCCAGGCCGGCCAGCGCCATGTGCCGCAGCGTCTCGCCGCTGGAAGATGCAATGTCCGGGCGAATGTGCACAGCGTTGCCGTCGGCGTCGCGCAGCGGCCAGTCATTGAGCGATTCGGGCTGGGTAAAGCCCAGCAGGCTGTGCTGGTTGAGCTGTGCCGGATTGGCGGGCATGCCGTGGCGCTTGAGATAGGCCGGGCTGGCCAGCACGCGGATGCGGCTGATGCCCACAGGGCGGGCATGGAGCGTGGAGTCCTTGAGCACGCCGATGCGGAATGCCACGTCGGTGCGCCTTTCAAGAAGGTCGATGATGCCTTCGTTGGAATTCAGCTCCAGCTCCACCTCGGGGTAGCGCGCACGAAATCCTGCAATCAGCGGCACCAGCACATGCAGCATGAAGGGCGTAGCTGCATCGACACGCAACCTTCCCGCCGGACGCATGCGTCGCGCGGCCATCAGTTCCTCCGCTTCGTCGACCGATGCAAGAATGGTGCGGGCATGCTGCAAGAAAGTAGTGCCTTCCTCGGTCAGCGCCAGGCGTCTGGTGGTGCGGCGCAGCAGCGTGGTCTGCAGCTTTTCTTCCAGCCGCCCCAGCGTGCGGCTGGTGGCTGAAATCGTCAGACCCAGCAGTTCCGATGCTGCCGTGATGGACCCCGTGTCCACGACGGCCACAAAGGCCTGCAGTTCGTCGAGCGTGGTCTTCATTGTTGAATTTGGTTCAAGAAAAATGGGGGGTGCCAAGCTTGATCTGCAAATATTAATCCAGGACACCGCGCCGGAAACCTGTCCGTGGTTCTGTTGTTCGCCCTGGTCAACGGCGTGTTGCCGGATTCACCTCCATGGAACTGGCGCCCGTGATTGCCGATGGCGCTTAGACCAATGCTCCGCTGCTTCCCGCAGCGGGCATGGCGCTCAGGTCGGGTCAGGCGTGTGCAGTGGGTAGAGATCATGAAAATTGGTGACCGCTGCTGCAAGATTCTGGTTCTATATTTGATTTGGTTTCAAGAGTATTTGTGAAATACAAGGCTTAATCCGCGAATATGAACGCGGCAAACTTCAGGCATCGGGAAAGCCGGTAGGGCCAGCAGACATGCAGGCTCCGGACGGGCTGCAGCCCTCAATCTCATTCAGGAGTGATTTCATGAGCCATATTCCTTCCTTCGGCGTCGGTACTTTCCGCCTCAACGGTCAGGTCGTGATCGATTCCGTGCGCAACGCACTCGATGTGGGTTACCGCGCGGTCGACACAGCCCAGATCTATGGCAACGAAGCCGAAGTCGGCCAGGCGATTGCAGACAGCGGTGTGGCGCGCAGCGATCTGTTTGTGACCACCAAGATCTGGACCGAAAACTACAGCCGCGCCAAGCTGATCCCCAGCCTGCAGGACAGCCTCAAGAAACTGCGTTGCGATTATGTGGACCTGACCCTGATCCACTGGCCCGCACCCGGCAACGGCGTGGAGCTGTCCGAGTACATGGAAGCCCTGGCCGAAGCCAAGGCCCGGGGCCTGACCCGCCAGATCGGTATCTCCAACTTCAATATCGAGCTGACCCGCCAGGCCATCGCCGCCGTGGGCCAGGGCGAGATTGCCACCAACCAGATCGAGCTGAGCCCCTATCTGCAAGGCCGCAAGCTGACGGCCTTCCTCAAGGAGCAGGGCATTCAGGTCACTTCCTACATGACCCTGGCCTACGGCAAGGTGCTCAAGGACCCGGTGCTGGCGGAGATTGCGGCCAAGCACCAGGCCACGGTGGCGCAGGTGGCGCTGGCCTGGGCGCTGCAGCTGGGTTATGCGGTGATTCCGTCGTCCACCAAGCGCGAAAACCTGGCCAGCAACCTGCTGGCGCGCGATCTGAAGCTGGACGCCGATGACATGGCGCTGATCGCAGCGCTGGAGCGCAACGGCCGCGAAGTCAGCCCCGAGGGCCTGGCTCCTGTCTGGGACTGATAACGGCGCCGTCATGAGCGCTCAAGCCTGCTTGAGTATCCGATCCTTGCGCAGCAAGCAGGAGAGGGCGCTCAGGCGGTGCTTGCGTTTCTTTCTGAGCCAGCGTCTTATTTCTTTCGCCTGATCCGGAGAAGGGATCAGGCGCGGGTTCTGCCTGAGCAGGCTTTCGCTGACAGCAAGGTCATTCAGCTCGCCAAGCGGCTGCTGGATTTTCTGCAGCCGCTTGAGCAGGCGGCGATGGTCTACGGGCAGCACAGGCCCGAACAGCTCCAGCAGATAACGTGTTTTCTTGCCGGCCTTTCTGACATCGTGAAAGGCTTCAAGGTCTGGCCTGCCGGAGGTGATCGCCCGCTTGATGCATCGGCGCAGCTGTCTCACTGATTGCGCAACCCGGGCCTGTGCAAGAACTCGCAGTCGCAGCTGACCGGACCCAGGGCCCAAGCTGGCCGACGTTTGCGCCAGAGCTTCCTGCAAGCGCGCCTGTATATAAGGGGGCGAAAGGTTTTCCCGGCCAGCCTGCAGAGCGGATTCACGGGCGGTCGCTAGGGCAGCAATGCCGGCTGCGCTGCATTTGTCGTTACGTCTCAGCAGCTCGATCAAAATGTCGTAATCGCGCGCCATGCCTGCTGCGCTGGCAATCGATTTCAGGCAGCTGCGCTGCCGTGCATACTCTCGTGCCTCCATCAGAGGCCGGTAAAACCACCACAACGTCAGCAGGCTTCGCAAGGTGACGCGCAATTGATGGATCCCCTCGACGTCAGGTACCCGTGCAATGTCCCGGGCCTGTTCGACTGCCGAGTCGACGAGCGGGGTTGCGAGAGCTGAAAACGCCGCTTTGGCGCCGGATTTGCCTTTGCCCATACGAACTCCCGGGGCCGTTGTCATGAGGCTGCGACAGGCGGCGATGCGCAATGCGGCAATCGCCGATGTTCGCCACAGTGTGCCATGTTCCGTGCCTCTGGCCGTATGGGGAACGCTGCCAGGATTCCGGCAGCTGTGTATGCAGATCGGCAGCGGCTCGGGTTGCGAAGAGCCTGAACATGCGCCTGAAGATCAGGCTATGGCAGATGGGCGACGAACACGGCCAAGCTCAAAGCCGGTTCCTCACAGCGGCCACCGGGCGCAGCCTGGTCTGGCCCAGGCTGGCCCCACTCGGCATTGAGCCAGTCCTTTTCGACAATATCTGCGGCAATGGATGCAAGCTTCGCTTCGGGGTCGACGGCGCAGCCGAAAGGCAGCCGGCCATGCGCGGCGGATACAAGGCTGAAGCGTAGCTGCCTGGTCTGTGCCTCATGCCAGCAATAGAAAAGCATGGGCGTATTTCCGCTCAATTGGTCCTGTCTGGCTGCCATGACCTGCCCGATGAAATCGGCAAGGGCTTCTGCACTGATGCCCAGAGACTCCTCATCGTTTGGAGAAAAGCACCATAGATTGGACGATGCTTCGTGGTTGATGTCGGTGGCATCGACGACGATCTCGTCATCGCGCGCCATGGTTAGCCATCTGCTTAATGTCGGCGAATCTTGCATGGGGTTTGGGTGCGGAGCCGAAGCTGCCTGTCCGCGGTATAGGTGTGATGGCGTTGCGCCGAGGAGGCGGCTGATGAACATCCAAGAAAGCCTGGTAGCCAGCTGCGGTGATGAGGGCTAAGCTTGTTGGCCTCTATTTCAGGAGTCTCGCATGCCACAGACCATTCGACTGCACCGTGTGATCAAAGCTCCGCCCGAACGCGTCTATCGGGCCTTCACGACCCCCGAGGCCATGGTCAAGTGGCTGCCTCCGCATGGTTTCGCGGCGCAGGTGCATGAATTTGACGCACGCGTGGGCGGCCGCTACCGCATGAGCTTCATCAATTTTTCCGCTAACAGCAAAAACAGCTTTGGCGGTGAGTTTCTGGAACTGGTACCGGGCCGACGCATACGCCATACCGATCGATTCGAGGACGCCAACCTGCCCGGCGAGATGATCACCACCGTTGATCTGAAGGAGGTCTTTTGCGGCACCGAGCTGCATGTGGTGCAGGAAGGCGTTCCCGACATGATTCCAGAGCAGGCCTGCTATCTGGGCTGGCAGGAATCACTGCAATTGCTTGCCCTCCTGGTGGAGCCAACCATCCCTGATGGAGCGTGAGGGCGGTCGTGCCCCTGAAAGCGGAATATGGGGCCTCAGGATCATTCCCTGGGGCTCACAACCACAAGCGCCATCTGTTGTCTGCATTGGCAAATATTCAGCACTGAGAGCGGTTTAAAAAGAAGCCTGCCGCAAGCTGCTTTGCGCCTCGTGCCATGGCCTGAAAATCGACAACAGCTATCAATAGTGGAGCTGGTTGCGTATGTCTAACATTGATTTCAATATCAAATGTATTTGAAATCAATATATAGAAGCGCAGCCAGCTATAAATTTTGAGTCTCAGAGGCCTATGGCGCATTGCGGCTTATCGGCCTGTGAATAGGCGCTGACCTAGCCAATGGGACGCGTCGAACGGTGAACAGGCCCTTCATAATCGAGGCCCCCAACTTGTTCGAGATGCCTCTTTTCGCTATGGATAAATTGTTGTTGCGGCAGCAGGTGCTGGAACGGCTCGCGGAGGACCTTCTGCAGGCCGAGAAGGCCGCTATGGCTGCTCATGAAGCGGCGACTCATGAGGAAAACATCGCCGAGAACAAGTACGACACATTGGGCCTCGAAGCTGCTTACCTGGCTACCGGCCAAGCTCGTCGCGCAGAAGCCATCCGCCAGGCGATGGCTGATTGGCGTCAGTTCCGCCCGCAACCCTACGACGCCAGCAAAGGGATTCAGCTCGGCGCGCTGTTCTGTCTGGTGGATTCGGACGACAAGCAACAACAGTTTTTTCTCGGACCGGATGGAGGGAATATGAAGCTGGGCAGCGGCGCAGATCCCATTCAGGTCATCAGCAGCAAAGCGCCTTTGGGCAGGGCGGTGCTGGGCAAGTGCGAGGGGGATGAGGCGTCGATACAGATCGCTTCAACCCGCCAGCAGTTTGAGGTGCTGTGGGTTTACTAAGCCGTGAGCGAGCTCATGCTGAAGTGATCGGCAGTGATTCGTTCCCAGCCGCCTGGCCTGGCCCGATGCCGTGGCCAGCAAGCGTCTGACGTGAGCGCAGCATCAGCCTGCGCCTGATTTCGGACTCGCAAGCGAGATGGTGTTTTCGGTCATGAGCTGAATTTCTGCTCACCGACCCTGACGGCTGTTTCTGGCTACTTGCTGTCGACAGTGGGCACAGTCATGCCGATCAACGCAGGGTCGAATGGGGCCGGGGCTGATCCGTACCCATGGCTCGCATCACATCGCATGCATTTATTGAGAATAAGTCGCATTAACAATCTATAATTTTGCCGTGTAGTTGATCGCAACTCTTTGCGCCAGGGCTCCAAGGCTGTCTTATCGCCGCGCACGTTCGACCTCACTTATTGCTACTGGCTTTTTGGATCGTGCTGACCCGCTACTACAGAGACCTGTTGAATTTCTGCATGCGCAAAGTGAGAGACCGCGATACTGCGGCTGACTTGGCGCAGGAAAGCTATGCCCGTGTGCTTTCCATGCAGCAGAAGGGGCAGGTCATTCTTGAGCCAGGTGCGCTGTTGAGGCAGGTGGCCTTGCGCGCCAAAATCGATATGGATAGACGCGCTGAGGTGCGCCAGCATCAAAGTATCGATTCTTTGGAGGAGCTGGATCAGCCTGCGAGCCCTCTGCATCTGCAGCCCGAGCATGCCTATGCATCGTCCCAGAGCATTCAAGCGTATCTTGACACTATCGAGGGGCTGCCGCCTCGGTGTCGTGATGCCTTCTGCATGTACATCTTCGATGAGTTGCCCAACAAGGAGATTGCAGAGCGTCTGGGAGTGTCGCTGAGCATGGTGAATCAGTACATCAGCCGTGGAAAACTTGCCTGTGCTGCGCGCAGAATGGAACTTGATAATGTCGAGTGATCGCGAATTTGCGTTCGTTTTGCGTAGCTGCTTCGCCGAGGGCGAATTCTTGCCGCGCCCCGCGCATCCCTATCCATAAGATGAGTCACTCTTTTGCATCCCAGCGCAATGTGCCAGCCTCCTTTGACGAGGCTGAGGAAGCGCGCGAGCTTGCGGATTTTTTCAGTCGACAGAATCCGCTAGAGGTGGCGGCCGTCGAATGGCACTCTCGCTGGGAGCAAGGCTTGAGCGAGAGCGAGCATGAAGCCCTGCGTCAGTGGTTGGCTGAGGATGCGGCACATGACGCGGCATTTCGTCGTCTGGCGCAAGACATGGCGGTGCTGCGCTCTGCTCCTTCCGACATGGTTGCAAAAGCACGATCCTCGTTCGAGCGCGAAGCCATTGCCGGTGGTGGAGCTTCTGCGCAGTCTGCCGGTGGGCCCGCGAAACCGAAGGCGATGGAGGGATGGGCGCGCGCCGGCGCTCTGTTGAATTGGATGCAGCCGCGCTCTGCCTTGGTCGCTGCCTGTTGTGCTGCGCTCTTTGCGGCAGGGATTGGATGGCACCAATGGATGCAGCCGACATTCGATAGCAGCTATGTTGCGCAGAAGGGGCAGCAAAAGCTTGTCACCTTGCCAGATGGCACCGAGCTCGCCATGGACGCCGACACGCAGGCCCAAGTCACCATGTACCGCGACCGCCGAGAGGTGCGGATTGCTGATGGACAAATCATGTTCTCGGTTGCCGCCGATCCCAAGAAGCCATTCCATGTTCTCGCTGGGCCTGCGCGTGTCACGGTGCTGGGTACACGGTTTTCCGTTCGCTATCGCAACCAGGGGGCCGATGCCGGGGCTGTCAATGTTTCGGTGGAGAAGGGCCATGTACAGGTCGCCAGTTCCTACAGCAGCGCCAACGCGAAGGCCGATCTACCTGTCGAATTGCTGGCAGGGCAAGGCCTGAGGGTGTCATCGAGCGGCGTATTAGGCCAGGTGGCCAGTGTCGCTCCCGGCAGTGTCGCTCTATGGCGCAAGGGCTTGGTGCGTTTTGATAACACCGCCTTGGTGGATGCATTGTTTGAACTGGAGCGCTACGGGTCTACGGGTCTGGAGATTCGCGACCCGGCGGTCGCTGCAATGACCATCGGCGGCAGCTACCAGATTGATAGACCCGGGGAATTTGCGCGCATGCTGACTCAGATACTGCCTGTGAAGCTGGTCAGCGAACCATCTGGGAAGACCGAAATCGTCAGCGCGCCTTGAGCACTTTCAGGCGCGATGCGGGAATTTCAAATTTTCTTCGTACTAGGGGTGTATTTCTGGTGATCTGATGCGTCTTAAAGAGTAGTGAGTTTTATTTTCATTCATTACTCGACGTTCGGAATCCCTCTCCATGCGCTTCACGCAGCCTCATTTTCAGCCCGCTCCTCTTGCTCTGGCCGCAGCCCTGGCCGTCCTCTCTCCGGTGATTGCGCAGGCGCAATCCGCTGCTGAGAATGCCAAAAGCATCAGTTTCACGATCACTGCCCAGCCCTTGGGGAGCGCACTTAACGAGCTGGCAGCAGCCGCTGGCACTTCCATTGGGTTTGCTCCCGCGCTGGTCGCCGGCAAGACAGCGCGTCCCGTGCATGGAGCGCTCACGCTCAGGCAGGCGGCGGAGCAGATGCTGGCCGGAAGTGGTCTGGTTGCGGTCCCTCAAGGAGGAGGCCTGGTCATCAAAGCGATCGCGCCAAACGATGACTCCTCATCCCTGGCCACCGTCACTGTGACTGCCCAGCTCGAGAGGGACGGCGTGACCGAGGGTACGGGCAGTTACACCCAGACCGGTCCCAGCAGGACAGCAACGGGACTGAATCTCTCGCTGCGCGAGACACCTCAGTCCGTGACCGTGATGACGCGTCAGCGCATGGATGACTTCAAGCTGGAGACCCTGACCGATGTGATGGAGCAGACCCCCGGCATCGCCGTGTACAGGCAGAACAACGCCACCGACTTTCAAGCGCGCGGGGCGAAGGTCAACCTGCAGACCGACGGCATGGCACAACTGAGCAGTGGCTGGTATTACCTGACCAGCACCATGTTTTCGCTCGACGACATGGCTGAGATTGACCGGATCGAAGTCCTCAAAGGTTCGTCCGGTCTGGTTGTGGGCAAGGGTGACTACGGCGCCACAGTCAACATGATCCGCAAACGACCGACCCGCGAATTTCAGGCCAGCGTGCGTGCCAATGTGGGGAGTTGGGATACTTATCGAACACAGGCCGATGTGAGCGGCCCACTGAACGAAGCGGGCACGGTTCGGGGGCGTCTGGTTGCCTCCGCCATGGACGCAGGTGGTTTCCGCGACCATGAAAAGAGCCGCAGCAAGATGCTGTTTGGGGCACTTGAAGCGGACATCACCCCTGGCACAGTCCTCAACCTTGGCATGACCTATCGCGAACGCGATGCGCAAGGCATTGGCACCACGCAGCCGATCCAGCGATACACGCGCTCAGGCTCTGAGGTTGCGTGGTTGCCCCGCTCGTTCAACACCGGCGCCCCCTGGGGGGGATATACGCAAAAAGGCCTCAACATCTTCGGCAGCCTGGAGCAGAGGCTGGCGGATAACTGGGCCGCTACGCTCAAGTTCTCACATCAGAACGTCTCCATGGACGATATGAAGGCTGGCTACTTCTACGACCAGGACCGCGCCAGCTTTGGTCGATGGCGCAATATGGAGACCGATAACTGGAGCGTCAATCTGGATGTGAAGGGGACATTCGAGCTGCTGGGGCGCTCGCATGAGCTCCTGGCAGGTGCGGGCGTATCGCGCTTTCACAGCAATGTGCAGTTGCCGCTGAATGCGTTGAACCTGGTGCCGCTGGGCAATCTCGGCATCAACATGGCACAAGGAGGCGCTGTGCTGCCTCAGCCCGACTTCAGTGTCTTGAACTATGGCAACAACAAGTTCAGCCAGAAGCAGCGTTATGCCTATGCCGCGGGGCGCTTCCGGCTGGCGGATACTCTGCAACTGATCACGGGGTTGCGCGTTACGCGGTTTGAAGAGCGTGACATCACACCATACTGGTGGAACTATGACATGAAGGAAAACGGCGTGATCACCCCCTATGCCGGGTTGGTCTACGAGGTGCAGCCGAACGTGTCGCTGTATGCAAGCTATGCCAACATTTTCCAGCCGCAAACGGCTCAGGATGCACGGGGTGCAACACTGGCACCGGAACAGGGCAACACCTATGAGATCGGCGCCAAGGGGGAGTTTTTCGACAAGCGCTTGAACGCCAGCATCGCTCACTTCTGGATGAAGACGGAAAACACCGCAGAGGAAAGCGGTGATCTCACTCCAGCGGGCAATACGGCCTATCGTTCGGTCTCTTCTGCCACGCGGCGTGGCTGGGAGCTGGAGTTGGCGGGCGAGCTCGCGCGCGGCTGGCAGGCACAGGGCAGCCTGGTGCAGCAAAGCAGCTCACTCACCAGCGCCAGTCAATATCCCAAATACCAGTTCAAGCTGGGCACGACCTATCGTTTCGACGCAGGCTTCTTGCGTGGGCTGACTGTGGGAGCCGCCACACGTTGGCAAGGCAAGACGTCTATGAGCAATAGCGCCGCCACTTTGTCGCAGAGAGGTTACGCGGTGCTGGACCTGATGGCGCGCTATCAAGTCGACAAGCATCTGTCGTTCAGCCTGAACGTGAACAATGCACTGGACAAGAAGTACATGGCCGGTCTCACCAACTTTACGGCGGCAGGCTTGTTCTATACCTGGGGTGCTCCGCGCAGCGTCAATGTAGGGATGCGTTATGACTTTTGAACGCCGACATTCAAGGTCATCCAGAGGACGGCCTGAACCAGCTTCGATGGCAGATCAGACGCCAAGGTGAAGCAGGGCCTGGCTGCATATCTGGACCGGACTTCGGGTCGGTTCGGTGCGGTTCTTCATCCGCGTCAACGGAACGCCTAGCGGTTCCCCGCAAGGCGTCACGCGCTGAATGCAGTGCGAACGGCCACGGATGCTGATCGCCACTATCTGAGGCGAGCAGGTAGCAGATAGTGGAGGCAGGGCCTGATCGTCGTAGCCTGCCCAGCCTTTGTTATGTGCTGCTCGACACCGGGTCTGGGTTGCAGGCCGGTGTCGGGCTGGAAGAAATCCAAGCGGCGCCAATAGGCCGAGCGCATTGGATGCAAGTTTGAGGACAAGGATTACCTAGTGCATTTACCTGATGTATTTCATCGAACGGCTCTGTGCCTGTTGAGCAGCAGCGTCCTATGGTGTTCGGCAAAGGCGCAAGCGGAGTATCTCTGGGTGCAGCCCGAAGGGGCGGAGGTCCGTGCCTACGTGGGAGAGCTGCACCGCCCTTTGGAAAAGTTGCCTGCCTTGCTGGAGCCCAGGGCAATGCAAGCGGATGGCAAGGCACTGCCAGTGCAGGCTGCGATCAACCATATCGTTGTTCCCCAACCTGTCAGCGATCTGCGCTTCACTGCTACCGGGTTCGATGATGGCGTTCTTACCTACTATCAAGCCCGCTACGGTCGCCAGGGCATCCAGGCCCTGAACGACCTGGAGCTGGTTCCGACCCAAGCTGATGGAAACACCTTTCGATTGATGTTCAAGGGACGGCCCGTCGCTGCCAGTCAGGTGAACATCGAAACGGAGGAGGGGTGGCGGCGTTCACTGGCTCCGTCAAAGGACGGTACGGTGAGCTTTACGCCGTCCTTCCCTGGCCTGTATGTGCTTGAGGTATCGGCTCGTGTAAATGATGCAGCGGTGACTGTGGGCGTTAGGAAATATCACGATGTGCGCTATACGGCGACGCTCAGCTTTACTGTCCCTCAGCCAGAGGGGAGGTGAGTTGTCCAGCGGTGGAGGCGCACCTCTATCGACTCTGCCAAGAAGCGCAGGCCAGTCATCGCGATAGCTGAGGTGAAGGACGGTGTCTGCTGCGAAGCTGCCATCGGCATGAATTTCGTGCATGGCTGCTAAGGGTCTATCGCACCAAGTCAAGACATGCAAAAGGCGGTCTCCCGGAGTTGCTGCGATTCCCCGGACGGGTGTGGTGCAACACTCGGCAGCGGCACAAGTTCGTGGAACAAAAATGCCCGGCGGTGAGCCGGGCAGTTCAGGGGAGAGTGCAGAAATTACTTGGCTGCCGTCTTCACAAACACCGGATTCGAATAGAACCACAGGTCGCCGTAGTTGCGCGCATTGATCTTGTTGAAGCGCGCCACATGGTCGGTACCGTCATCGGTCTTCAGATCGGGCAACGGTTCGCCGTTCGCTGTCTCTCCGGCCACATCGGTGCCCAGGTTGGTGCCGCGCAAACGGAAGTACTGGTCGCCGGTGGCTTTCACCGTGGTGGTCACGGTGTAGTAGCCCTCGGAGTCAAGCTTCCAGTCCGCACGGGTAAAGCGCTTGAGCACGCGGGTCGATGGGTTGGTGGCTTCATCGTAGCCAGGGGTGCCCGGGGTCTTGCGGCCGGTGACATTGCCCGCGATCAGGTCGATATGGTCCACCACGGGTTTGACGTTGGCATACAGCCCGCTGCCCAGCTGGTATTCGAAATTGTTGCGATCCGGGCTCTTGAAGCGGATGGTGATGCTCAGGTCTTCGCCGCTTAGTGCCGACACTTCAGAGCCCATCTCGCCCGTGGCCTTGGCGCTCTTCACCTTGAAGTCCAGCGCATTGATCAGATCGCCATACACGGCAAACAGCTTGCCGGTGCGCAGCGTGGCCAGCAGCGATTGTGGGTCCTTGATATCGCCCCACAGGTAGTTCTTGGCATATTCGCCCGGCGCGTAGCCACTGCTGTATTTGCCTTGCGACATGGTGAAGTGGTAGTCGGAGTCGGCCACGTTCCAGATACGGCGTCCTTCGGACAGCAGCGCATCCCAGGTCCCTCCGAGCTTGGCCACCATATAGTCCACGCCGCCATAGGTGCGCGAAGGCAGGTTGGCTTCGATGTAGTCGCTGGTGTAGCCTCCGCGGTCCGGCTCCATCTGGTTGCCCACCATGCCTTCGAGGGTGAAGACAATATTGGGTGCCAGATCATTCATCTCACGCAGTTGGGCAATCGTGTATTTGCCAGGGTTGCGAGATGGGTGGTTGATCTGCAGATAGCTCGTGCTGGGGTAGTTCTGCTTGAGCCAGGCAATCGCGGCCATGGCTTCGGCATGGGTGTTGTAGCCGGTGCCTGCCTTGGGGCCCCAGACCGCCACATCTTCGGGCTTGAACAGTGCCGCGTCGCGGTTGGTGAACAGATACTCGAACTGGCTGGCGGCCTTGAGCGCACCTGCCGACATCGGGTTGTCGGTCAAGATGCCGACGTTGCCGTGGTCGTGCGAAGGCATATCCCATTCAAAGGACGAGAAGATCACCTTGTCGGCGTACTTGCCCTGGGCCTGGAGCTCCTTGATGCGTGGCACCTGGAATTTGGCCATGGCTTCCGACATCGGAATCTGCGGATTCAGACGGTTGCCGTCATTGTCCCAACTGGTCAGGCGCAGATGATCGGACAGCGTAGCCCAGTCCAGACCAAAGCGGTCAAAAGCGGAGGCCAGCACTTTGTCCAAGGTGTTTATCTGCTGCGCATCGTCGGACTGCATGGTGTGCACATGCAGGTCACCCGTGGTCCAGCGGCCTTGTACGACCGGTGGCTGGGGTGTGGTGGGGAGGGGATCAGAATCGTCGGAGCCTCCGCATGCCACCAGCACGGCAGTGCTGAGGAAGAGTGTGGCAGCGGCATAGGCAACGCGTTTGGGGGCGAAGCCGGGGGATGCAGTTTTCATGACAGCGAATACAAGGAGGCAAGGCTTTGCAGCCCATCCACATGGCATGTGGATTGGTGAAAACCCGCAGTCTCCGCCTGTGCCGTGACAACCCAATGACAGCGGAGGAGCGGAATGCTTCATCCGCTCATCGGCAGCGTTCGACCCAATTGCGACATCCGCCTCGTTGTGTTCGGCGCCGCAAAGCAGCCGTTGCAACCGTCTATAGATTCGACATCGCTCTAGGGGACGAGCTCAAGACGCCGTTGCTGGGTTTTGAGGAAAGAGAGCAGCCGGAGGCGATGTATCGAGGTAGTCGATGGGGCTCGGTCACCTACAATCCAGATACGATTTCCAGCTGGATGGCTATGGCGGATGACGGACAACTTTTCATTTTGTGCGACACCAATGTGGGTGCACGTGATGCTCACCTTTTTCGAAAGAAAGGTGGGCCACTGCTCATTGACATGCTCCGCTCGAAGAGGGCTAAGCTTTTGGTGCCGGAAGTTCTGCGCATGGAGTACATCAAGCAGTTCGCGCTCGCCGGTGACGAAGCCTTGCAAAAAGCGGTAAGAGAGGTGGATAGGTTGAAGACGCTTTGCGGATTCGACCTTTTTGAATTGCTTCCGAAGTCACAGTTTGGAGAAGCTCAGGCCCGTGAAATTTTGGAGCAGCTTGAGGACATTATTCATCCTGTGCCAACGACGCCGGCACTAAAAATTGCTGCGTCCGACCGCACCATAGCGAACAAGCGGCCGACGTCAAAGTCGGATCATGGATACAAAGATTGCCTTATCTGGGAGAGCATTCTGACGCTGCCCTCAGGATCCGAAGTGCTGTTCGTGACGCGGGACGAAGTTGGCTTTTTCGATAACGGAGTTCTCGCGGCCAGCCTAGCGAAGGAGGCCGCAGCAAAGGGATTGGTACTAACTGCATACGGCACGACTGAGGCGAAGGGCGTGACACCGCTGGTTGAAGCGTTGAAGGCGCGATTTGTAGATCTTGCCGCCATGCGCACCGCCGACATGCTAATGGGCGACCATCCTTTGGTTCAGGCGCACATGAAGTTTGAGCGCGCAGCACCAGTTCTGCCATTAGCGCCCGCCGAGGTGGTACCGCAGGTGGTGATCGAGCCCGCTGAGTTGGATGCATTGCTGGCAGCCCGTACGAGGCATCTCAGCCTCATCGACGCCAAGGCTCTCGGGTTCGTTGGGTTCCTGAACCAGATGGGTAAGCAACAGGCCATCGACCTGCTCGTGCAGTCAGGCATAGCAGAGAATGCCGCCAGGAACGCACTTGAACGTTTGGCCTTGGCTGGCCTGATAAGGGATACCGGCCACAACTATTTGGCGGTTCAGGGAGACCTTCTGAATATGGCTGTGCAGCAGGCTGAGGCTGAGATGATTGAACTCAATGGGTTAGGAGGCTGAAGCAGTGGAGTCGTCTATGCGCATCAAAGTCCTTGAGCGTCTGGCTCAGTCAAAAACCCCCGCAGCGGACGAGGCAACCAGGCGCGCGTGCGAGCAAGCAATCGCCGTGCTCGCTGACGGAGTCGAGTACGAAGCTCTTGAATTCAGCCTTGATGTGCTGCTCACAGTGGGATTCCGGCACAGTAAAGAGGTGGCGGTCGCTGCGGACGCCTTCCTTCGCACGGTTGAGGCCCGCTCTCTGGTGCATTTGGATGATCATGTGGCACAGCTGGAAACACTGTCCCAGTACCGCAATGCTCGCAGGTTGATGTCCAAAGCCATCGATCTGCTCAACGCACTGCGCTACTTGGAAACCCCTGCTGTTGTCGACAGCTTGCTGTGGGCATCGAAGCATGAAGAAGTGTCGGTGCGTAAAGCAGCGTTCTCAGACTTAGGCGGCCTAGCCAAGTACAACATCTCGGTTTACTTTGGCGATGGCACATCCGCAGGGATCGGTTCGATACCGCAGGTGATAGTCATCGACGTCCTGGAGGGGAAGGTTGATGAGTATCTGAGGACCCACCTGGGTGGCGTGCTGACACTCTTGGGAGGCCTTCTGTCAACATCTATGGAGTCGACGAACTGGTCGTCAACCGGTGTGACGCTGTCTCGCGCAGTGGCCCCGGCGCATGAGGGTGTGGTCGATGTCCGCAGGCGTAGCATTTCTTTGGTCAAAAGGCTCTACCAGCTCGTTGAAACCAAATCGCAAAAGCTGTCTGTTATTGGAGCGATGAACACAGCAGCACGAGGTGATGGCAGAGGCGTCATCGACAAGGGCTATTTGGACATGATTTCCGCAAATGCCCTGGAGGTCCTGCGGTTCTTTGGCGACATCGCCAAAGAGGAAGAAGACCTACAAATCATCCAGAAGCTCGAGCACAACAGCTACTGGATTCACTTCCACAGTGCCTCGGCGGAGGTTAAGGCGGCTGCGCTGGAGGTGAAGACGATCATCGACGCCAACGCAGAGTACGGCATCTACAAGGCGCTTGTTGGCTTCGAAGGCATCTTTGGCGATTGGACGAAGGATCGCAAGGATGAGTCTTACACGCTGGGTTCTCGGGAATCCAGGGTGAAGCAGTGCAAGGGCTTGGCGGCTCAGGTTCCAGCCGAAGGCTTTGCTGTGTGGCGTGCTCGGATAGTGAGGTTCGCTCAGACTGAGTCTGACGATCTCGCGACGTTTCCCGTCTTCTATGAGTTTCTTGCCGATGTCGCGGCTACCTACCCTGAATTCGCTCTCGACTTGCTCACGGAGGACGCTGAACAGCTTTCAAAGTTTCTCATTCCGTTGCTCCGCGGTGTCTGGGACAGCGAGAGGAGAGCTCAGCTTCTTCCACTCATGACCAAATGGATAGATGAAGCTCAGGCGGAGGACACCTCGCTCCTCGCTGCCTGCGCAAAGGTCTTCTTGTCGACCAAGGATGTCGACTTCAGCATCCTTGAGAAGATTCTGGAAAAGGCGACCTTGCTTCACGACGTATTTGCTATCCGCCAAGTTGCATCGGTAGCCGTCGGCAGGTCCGACGCGGAAGCGGTGCAGGCAGAATTGAAGAGGCTTTTCCTGCGCGCCTTGCCGCGCCTTACTGAACTGGGAGATGCGGGCTGGGTCCGCGAGATTTGGTACAGGAAAGAGGCGACGGAGATGGTCGCCGAGTTTTCGTCTGATGAGCGTCGCGAGGTGCTGAAGAACCTGCGCTTCTTGCCGCAGATCGACTACCAAGCCGAGGATGTGCTCGCGGCCATCGCAGAGCGAGAGCCTCATTTGGTGGTCGAATTTCTGTGCGACCGACTCTACGAGCCTGACCAGCACGTCGCTGCAGTTGCTGAGAAGGCGGGGGGCGACTACGAAGAGCTGCCCTACCAATTCCAAACACTGCAAGACAGCTTATCCAAAGACCCAAAAGTGGTGGTCGCAGAGGTGATGGACCGCTATTCTGCTGACGACACTCTCTTTGAGTTCAGAGGTGCAAAGCTGCTGCAGGCAATCTTTCCCCAATTTTCTGAGAGTTTCCAGGCAGAGCTTGTTCGTCTTGTTCGCGAAGGCAGTGATAAGGAGCTCGACTTCGTTGCGGGTGTTCTGCGAGCCTACAGCGGAGAGGCTTTCATTCAGCCGGTTGCCAAGGAACTCATTAAGCGATTGCCCCGTAGCAGTCCGCTCATATCCGAGGTCGAGATGGCGCTCCAGAACACTGGTGTGGTGTCGGGCGTGTTCGGGATAGCAGAGGCGTACGACAGTAAGCGGAGCGAGGTGCTTGACTGGCTTCAAGACCCCAACGAGCGCATCCGCACCTTTGCTGCCAAGTACATCGCCGACCTCCAGACTATGAGTGAAATTGAGCGTCGACGTGCGGAAGAATTCGTCGCCTTGCGGAAGTTCGAGTACGGCGAGGATTAGCTGCTCAGCCGCGGGGGGCCACGGGGCTTGGATAAGGAACACGACGGGCGGTCCGCTTGGTGGAGCTGTCGTTCACCATCGGAGCCACTCCACCCATTGCGGTAAACAACGCCGTCTAGCATCGACCAGACCTCGAGACTGCAGACGCTGAGCCCCTTCCGTCCGACACTTTGAGCTTCCGCAGACCCGCCATTCGCCATTGGCAGGTATTGGCCGAAAGCCGCGCCACCATTGATTCAAGGCGGCTCTCGACCTCGGTGACGCACTCAAGAAGAGGTGTCAGTGATGAATTACCAGATTGAAGCCTTCTCGTGACGATGGCTCAACAAAGTGTTTTGTGATCTGCTCGAACTGCTCGTCCGTTGTCTGGAATGGGTGATCGCCCGATAAGTTCCTGAGACGCAAACGCTGTTTGCATTCTTCGTCCGGCACATCGAGGAAGTGCAAGTAATGAGACGCGCCCGCTTTTTCAAAAATGCTGCGGCCCCATGCCCTTGCATTGAGGGTGTTGGAAGGGAAGTCCAGCACCACCGAGGTTCCTGACTTCAGAAGAGCAACGATGTGCGACTCCATTGCTGCTCTCAGCCGGCCCGAGAGCCTTATGTAGTCTGAGATGGAGCGAAGTTCATCGGGATAAAGCCGTGCCAGCCAGACATCCTCGCTGATGATCACCGTCTGCGGATGGGATGCGAGCTGTTTGGCAAGTGTGGATTTTCCAGCAGCAATCTTTCCGCAGACGAGGTGCAGCGAGCCTGTCCCTGACTGCCTGGCAGACAAGTTTTCGGCAGGTGTGAGGTTCATTCTTTCCATCTCCTTTAACAGTGCCCTGGAGACAGAAAACCCACCTCCAGGGTGGGTTGCATGGCTATACGGTCGCGAGCTATCCCACCTTCAATTTGAAGATGCCAATAATTCGTTGGGTAACGCAGTAGGCCATCCAGGGATGCTAGCAGATTGGACATGCGTTGCTCTTGCAGCAGCTGCTCGTGATCAACTTGAGTGCGCGGCATGCGAGCTGCTGCAGGCATTCGCTGGCCAGCTCGAAAATGCTCTTGCTGCTGACAAGGCGGCGGTGGTGGTCGAACCATGACGTTGATGCAGGGCCTGGTTGTGCAACAAGCAACGGGGGCAGGGCCATTGACCAAGCGGACTCGCAAAGAGCAATTTGATTAGACGCTAGAATGAGAATAGTTCTCACTATCAAATAATGCCGCGTCATCGCGGTCTACCGTCTGTGACCGCATCTTCCTCTGCTCCTGCTGATCCCGTTCACGCGCTGTACGTTGAGCATCATGGCTGGCTACAGCATTGGCTGCGGCGCAAGCTGGGCAATGCCTTCGAGGCATCAGACATTGCTCACGACACATTTGTCAACGTCATCGTCTCCGGGATGGCGACGCGCATCGAGCAGCCACGGCCTTTCCTGGTCACAGTGGCCAAGAACCTGGTCATTCGTCACTACCGCCGTCGTGTGCTGGAGCAAGCCTATCTGGATGCTGTGGCGCTACTGGCAGAAGATCTGGTGCCGCCACCAGAGGAGCGCTTGATTGCTCTTGAGTCGTTGCAGGCAGTCGATCAGGTATTGGATGCTCTGGCTCCGAAGGCACGCGAAGCATTCTTGTTGGCACATCTGGAAGGCCTTACTTACGCCGCCATTGCAGAGCGGCTTGGTGTCTCGATGACTTCGGTGAAACGCTATCTGATGCAGGCGCATCGTCAGTGCTTCTCCTGGCGCTTTCCTGATCCGCTCCTGTTTCGTCATGACCAATCGCTCTACCTTCCGCCTGGCGGCCCCTGCACCGGGCACTGGTGCACAACTGCGTGCCGGTGGTGCTCCCTTGGATGCTGCCGTTGCTGAAGCTGCCGCAGACTGGTTTACGCGTCTTCACGGCGGTGCCGTTACGACAGCAGAGAAACAGAGCTGGCGTCAGTGGCATGACGCCCACCCAGACCATGCCCGTGCCTGGCAACATTTGCAGTCCATTACCGGTGCATTGCAGGGTTTGAATGCGGACGGTGTGGGCTATCGAACCTTGCACACTGGGCCCGCATCCGCGTCACGCCGCCGTTTGCTGGGCTTGTTCGTGGGCGTGGGAACGGCGGCAGGTACGGGCTGGATGGTCACGCGCACACCGCAATGGCGGCAACTGGCGGCGGACTATCGCAGCGGTACCGGCGAACGCCAGCGTCACACATTGCCCGACGGTACCGAGCTGCTGCTGGGTACGCGCAGCGCGGTGGCACTGAACTTTGCACGCCCTGAGCGCCGCGTGCGTTTGCTGCAGGGCGAAGCCCTGTTCACCACCGGCCATCCGCAGGGCGAATTGGGCGAGTTGCCTTTTGTGGTTGAGACCGCCGAAGGACGTGTACGTGCCATAGGTACGCGCTTTACAGTGCGGCAGAACAGCGGCATGACGCAGGTGGCGGTGTTCGAGGGGGCCGTGGAGATACACCCCGTCGATGCTTCCCCAGGCAGCTCACCTTTGCGACTTGATGCAGGGCAGGTCGTCGTTTTTGAGCGCACGCACGCGCATGATCCAGGCGTTGCGGGTGAGCGCGAGCTGGCCTGGAGTCAAGGGCAGTTGTGGGTGGACAACGAGCGCCTCGATGATTTCCTGGTCGAGCTGGGACGCTACCGCAGTGGCTGGCTACGCGTGGACCCTGCAGTGGCCGGGCTGCGCTTTTCAGGCGTCTTCCCTCTGGGGGCAGAAGGAGGCGTCGCCAATACCGATGCGGTTCTGGCAATGCTCCCGAGTTCATTGCCAGTGCAGGTGCGCTGGCGCTCACAGTGGTGGGTGAGAGTGGAGGCGGCCCAAGCCAGCGGTCATTGAGGTAACGGTGGTAGTGCTTCTCGCCTGTCTTGCCGTCTAGGATTCCGGCCGATTGAGTGCCTGGCTGGGCCGGCCTGTTTCTCGATCTCTCATGCTCCGGAATCCAATCCAGAAGCGGCTTGCAGCCATAACTTTCAACGCCTCCGAAAAATATTTGCACGGGAGCTGACCCGATTCGAACTCTCAGGCTTCTTTATTTCCGAAAGCTTTCATTCATTGCCATCGGATTTCAAAGACTGTCCAACGTCATGCACCTTCAAACTTATAAGCGGCCGGCGCGCCGCCTTTTCGCTCCATCCATACTGGCTCATTCCGTGCATTGGGCTTTGTGTGCAAGCGTCATCGCCACATCGCCGCTGGCCGTGACCGCCGCTCACGCCCAAACCACGCAGCAGCACAGCTATGACATCCCCGCCGGATCGTTGGATACGGCTTTGCGCAGCGCAGCCGGTCAAGCAGGCGTGGCGCTGATCTTTACGCCGGAACAGACGGCAGGCCGAAGCAGCAGCGGGCTGCGCGGCAGCTACACCGTAGAGGGGGCTTTTGGAGCGCTGCTCAAGGGCACTGACTGGCAAGCCGTGCGCCAGAGCAATGGCGGCTGGGCGTTGCGCCGTGTGCCGCAGATAAGCCAGACCGCTGTCGGAGCCGCAGCGGGGGAAACCGAGATGGCAGCGGTCACGGTGACCGCAGCTGCCGAGCGCCCGGCTGTGGCTGAGGGCACATACACGCCCACAGGAACTGTGGCCACGGCTACCCGTATGGGTATGACGCTGCGTGAAACGCCGCAATCCGTGAGCGTCGTTACGCGCCAGCTGATGGACGATATGGCGTTGACGGCCATGTCCGACGTGCTGGAGAAAACCCCTGGCATCACCGTGGGCCGCAACGACAGCGAGCGCTACACCTTTTATTCACGCGGCTTCACCATCGAGAACTTCCAGTTCGATGGCGTGCCCAACACCATGGACTCGGCCAACCAGTACACGACCTCGCTGGCCGACAGCGCCATTTACGAGCGTGTGGAGGTTGTCAAAGGCGCAACCGGCCTGTTGACCGGGGCGGGCAACCCATCGGCAGTGGTCAATCTGGTGCGCAAAAAGCCCACCAAGGAGCTCGCAGCCTCGGTGGAAGTGGGCGCAGGTTCATGGAACCGTTACCGCTCTACCGCCGATGTTTCCGGCCCGCTGAATGCGACCGGGACGGTGCGCGGCCGCGTAGTGGTGGCTGGACAAAATGCCGAGTCCAATGTGGACTACTACAGCCGGGACACCCGCAATTTCTATGCCATCGTCGAGGCAGACCTCACGCCCAACACGCTGCTGAGCCTGGGCTTCGACTACATGCAGTCCAAGGCCGATGGCTCGACCTTCGGCCATTTGCCGTTGTTCTACAGCGATGGCACGCGCACCGATTTCAGCCGCTCGGTCAATCCGGCTGCGCGCTGGTCTTACTGGAACAACGACAGTCGCAACCTGTTTGGCAGTCTGAAGCATGATTTTGGTGGCGGCTGGGTGCTGGATGCATCGGCCAGCCACCTCACGCAGTCGCGTGACGTGGTCTACGGTGCGGCCTATAACGGCACCGTGAACCGGGTGACGGGGGCGGGTATCCGCATGATCGCGGGCACCATTCCCACGCAGACCGACGTCAACACCTTCAACGCTGCATTGAACGGCAAGTTTCAGCTGCTGGGGCGTAGCCATGATGTGATGCTGGGTGCGGGCTATTCGCGTCAGCACCGGGCAGCCCAGTTGTCGAACACGGTCTGGACGAACATCCCCAATTACTTTGCCTGGGACGGCAACATCGCTCAGCCCACGTTCACGCGCAACTCGGACCGTGAGATCGTGGTGCTGGAAAAGGGTTTGTCGGCGGCTACCCGCCTGCGGCCCACGGATGACCTGTCGGTGATTCTGGGTGCACGCGCCAGCTGGTACGACATGCTGGACACCAACACGGCGCTGGCCACGGGCAAGACCAGCCTGAACAACGACCTGCAGGTGAACCGCAAGATCACGCCCTATGCAGGCCTGGTCTATGACCTGAACCCGCGGTGGTCCGTGTACGGCAGCGTGACCAATATCTTCAACCCGCAGACCTATTACAAGGATGCAAGCGGCAACCCTTTGTCCCCGCTGACGGGGCTGAGCAAGGAGGTGGGCGTGAAGGGTGAGCTGCTGGATGGCAAGCTCAACACCAGCGTTGCGCTGTTCCACATCAAGCAAAAGAATGCGGCGCAGTACCAGGGCGTGAACGGGGCCAGTGGTGAAGAGATCTACACCGCCATCGATGGCATCACCAGCCGGGGCCTGGAGGCAGAGCTGTCCGGCAGCATCGCGCCGGGCTGGAACCTGTTCGGGGGGTATACCTACCGCACGTCCAAGGCGCCGGCACAGCCTGATGTGGTCACGCCAGCGGTGAATACCAATCAGCCCCGCCATCTGCTCAAGCTGGGCAGCACCTACCGCCTGCGCGGTGACTGGTCGCGCTGGACCGTGGGTGGCAATGTCACCTGGCAAACCGAAACCTATTACCAGCAACCCAGCGCACCTTACTGGCGTGCCACCCAGCCGTCATACGCCGTGGTCGGGCTGATGGCACGTTATGAGATGGACAAGCACTGGTCAATGTCGATCAACGTGAACAATCTGTTCGACAAGACCTATATGCCGGGTCTGGGCTCTTACGGCACGGGCGTCTATGGCGATCCGCGCAATGTGCTGGTGACAGCGCGCTACCGGTTCTGAGGGCAGGGCGTGTAGCGCTCGACGATGCTAAATGCCGACTGGCTGTTTGGCATCGTCATTCATCTTCGGCGTGTCCGCCGCTGCCATGCAGGGAAGACCGTAAATGCTCGCATATGGCCGAAAGCAACAACTGCACAGGAACCGCAGAAGAGGTCCATCCTCGCTGCCCAGGTTCCCTCGAGCAGGTTCCGTTGACCTTTAAACTGTTCGCATGAATCGACGAAGTTTGGTCTTATCGGCCTTGGCTGCAGGGTTTGCTCAAATAGCAGTGGCGGGTCAGCCATTTCAGGAAATGACGGAGTGGTCCCGGTTTTTCACGGAAGCCGATGCTCAAGGCAGCATTGTTGTGCTTGATGCGCGAGCTCCAGCCGAAACGACCCTGGTCTACAACGCCTCGCGTGCCCATCGCCGTTACTCGCCGGCCTCTACTTTCAAGATCCCGCACAGCCTGTTCGCACTTGATGCGGGGCTGCTGCGTGACGAATTTCAGGTCATCCCCTGGGATGGCATGAAGCGTCCGACGCCCGCATGGAACATGGACCAGAACCTGCGCTCGGCGATGAGAAATTCCACCGTCTGGGTGTATGAGCGCTTTGCGAAGGAACTCGGCGATGTGCGCGAGACCGAGTACATGCGAAAGATCGGGTATGGCAATGCCGTCGCCACGGGCGACAAGCCGTTCTGGGTTGAGGGCGACCTGGCCATCTCATCCTTCGAGCAGATTGCTTTCCTGCAGCGGCTGTACCGCAATCAACTGCCTTTCCAGGTCGAACACCAACGACTTGTGAAGGATGTAATGGTCAATGAAGCCGGCCCTGACTGGATACTGCGTGCAAAAACGGGCTGGACCGGTCAAATTGGATGGTGGGTGGGCTGGGTGGAGTGGCCCAGCGGCCCCGTCTTCTTCGCGTTGAACATGGATACTCCGAACAGGCTCGGCGACCTTGCCAAACGCCAGAGCATTGCCCGCAAGGTTCTGCTTTCCATGAACGCGCTGCCGACTGCGCCCTAGATGCCGGCTCAAGGCTCGCAAATTGCCGCCAGGCTTGCTGCCCCGCAGAGCCTGCGAGGACTTGCTGCCACGTTCGCGGGTTCCACGGAGGTACTAGCGCGAACCTGGAAGACCGGCTTGCAAGCTCTGATCTCCCCATCCCATTGAGGCGGCCTCAAACCCGAGATGAGTCTCATGCTGCCATGAGCGAGCGGCGAGCTATATCGCTTTTCCAATCACAACCACATCGTTGAACGTCAGGCTTCGTCCGTCAGCACTTTGCACTTGCATGCGGGCAATGGGTTGACCGCTGGCTGTCTCCACAAGCCTCGAATGATGTTCATTGTGGTGAAAAAGGTTGTCCTCACCCCACTGGCGCAGCCCGACGACGATAGGAAACAGGGTCTGTCCTTTTGCCGTGAGCATGTACTGCTGATAAGCCGTGCCGTCCGCTGCGGGTTGTGCCTCCAGGATGCCTGCTTCCACCAATGCCTTGAGTCTGCCGGCCAGGATATTGCGTGCCACACCCAGATTTTTCTGGAAGTCGCTGAACCGGCTGATGCCGTCAAAGGCGTCTCGCACGATCAGCAGTGACCAGCGGTCACCGATGACATCAAGTGCCCGCGCTACCGGGCAAGTTGCGGTATCCATGCGTTTGCGTTCTGCCATCAGACCAGCTCCATCAAGTTTTCCGTCTTTTCTGGTTGCATTTTAAAACCAACTTCACTATGCTCAATCTGGTTTTATATTGAAACTAGATTTGACAATGTCTCAGAATTCTCCCCGTGTTGCACCGGCCATGCCACGAAAGCTCGTGGCTCTTTATTCCTGTACCAGCGGTGCAAGCGTCGCCAACGTTTACTTTGCGCAGCCGTTGCTCGACCGATTGGCGGCGGACTTTGGCGTCTCGCTCGGCGCGATTGGTGGTGTGGTTACTGCAACGCAGGCTGGCTCGGTGCTTGCCTTGCTATTCCTCGTGCCTCTGGGGGACCAGCTTGATCGCCGTCGGCTCGCCCGATGGCAGCTGGTCAGCCTTGTTCTTGCTCTTGTCTGGCTGGCGATGGTCCAGAGCGCCATCGGCCTGATGGCGGGCATGCTGGTCGTGGGACTGCTTGGCACTGCGATGACACAGGGGATGATTGCCTACGCGGCAAGCGTTGCTGCACCTCAGGAGCGAGGACGGGTGGTGGGAGCCGCTCAGGCGGGTGTGGTCGTGGGGCTGTTGCTCGCGAGAGTCTGGTCCGGAGTGATTGCGGATCTGAGCAGTTGGCGCGGCGTGTATGCCGGCTCGGCGGTGCTCATGTGCATGCTTGCCGCGCTGATCTGGCGAAACTTGCCGCCTCAGATAGCGCCTGTTCAGCGTCTGTCGTATTTCGAACTTGTCGGCTCGATGCTTGCACTGCTGCGGACGAACCGGGTACTTCAGATTCGAGGCATGCTGGCGCTGCTGATGTTCGCCGTGTTCAGCATCTTCTGGAGTGCGCTGGCTCTGCCACTGAGTGCTCCACCGTTGTCGCTGCCGCATTCGGCGATTGGCGCATTTGGGCTGATCGGCGCAGCAGGGGCCCTCATTGCCGGCCGAGCCGGCCGATGGGCCGACCGGGGCTTGAGTCACAGGGTCAGCGCGGCAGCCCTGGTTTTGCTACTGCTTGCGTGGATACCGCTGAGTTTTCTGGACGTATCGCTGTGGTGGCTGGCTGTCGGTATCCTGCTGCTCGACCTGGGCTGCCAGGCACTGCATGTCACCAACCAGGCCATGATTTTTGAAAGTTCGACACAGGCGCATAGCCGGCTGGTCGCTTGCTACATGCTGTTCTACGCGATGGGCAGCGGCGCCGGTGCACTGGCTTCCACCGCAGTCTATGCGCGGGGTGGCTGGATTGGCGTCTGCATATTGGGCGCCTGCGTGAGTGTGGTTGCGTTCATGGTCTGGGCAGCGAGCGTGCAACGAAGCGGCGCTCGAAGCGTCTGCGCTCAGTCATGAAAATGCTTGCCCATACCTGAGCCGGTTTCACTACGGGCTCAGCGCCGCACGCATCTCCTTGGCAAGCGGCAAGATCCGCTGTGGGCCTCCGGCTCAGCCGCAACCGGAGCATGCGTTAGGTTCAGCCGGAATATACAGAGGCTAGGCTGTGCTGCCTTGTGGTGAGCTCGAGACCGCGTTAGCCATTGTTGTTCACTCGTGCGTGGCTGCTCACGCCTAGCATCTCTTCGAGTTGAGCCAGTTCATCATCGTTCTTGATGACATGCTTGAGCCACTCATGCAGAGGCAACCGGGCCCAGCGCGCGGCCTTCTGGGCCATATAGGCGGCAGGGCTGGATGGCTCGGTACGTTCAAAGAAGGCGGCGACCTGCTCGAGAAGAGCAATGGCATCTGCGCGAGTACGCACAGGCGTGTCGGAGTGCGATCCGTATTCCGATCCCGTTGGCGCAGGCACGCGAGCGGCATTTTCGAAAGGTGCGGAATCGGCAGCGGCCTCATCAGCGGTGGGCAACTGAATGAGTTCATCATTGGCGCCCCAACGCCGAGCAAGATGCTGAAGATCTTCCAATGCAGCCCATATGGCTGCAAAGCTGGGGGCTTCATCGCCCAGTCTGTCATTCAGCGTGTCCTCCAAGGACTTCGACGCTGCACGGAATTGAGCCAGTTGCGCGGCCAGCACTTTCAGGCTGCTGTCGGGAACCGAGGATCGCTGTTTCTCCAGCTCTTCAAGAGTTGTTTTGCCCTTCACAATTTCATGCGCTTCGGAAGGATGGCGCCGTAGCGCTTGATCCAGCGCCACTGCGGCTTGCCAGGCCAGCATATTGATGCGAATGCTGCCGGACTGCAGCAGAGGTGCATTTCCCAACTGCTCTACGGAGCGTTTGAGAAACCAGCTGATATTGCCGATACGAGCCCCCATATCGCCATCTTCCGGCTGCGGGTGAAGGCTGTCCCAATAGCGAGCTGCCAAAGCGCCGAGCAATGCATAGCCTTGCGTCAGACCAGGCAGGCCGTGCTGGCTGGCCAAGGCGTCAGTAAGCCATATGGCTAGTCGAAGGTCTTTGGTTTGCTCCTGAAGCAATTGAATGCAACGCTGCGTGACAAATGGCAGGTCTGCTTCCTTGCGGGCCGTGATCCATTCACCTTGATCGAGTGACGGATCTTCCTGTTGACGCGCACTCTGTATTTCGTCGAACTCCGTGCTCAGCAGCATGTCTGGTCCACCAGGATCCTCGGTCGTGACGGGCCGCAGCAGATCATTGAGGTCAAAGAGTGTGATGGACGACATGGGCTGGAGTTGATGTGTGTCAGAGCAAAAAATCAAGCGTATATGCAATAAATTCTGAAAGTATTGAGGAATATCCAGAGTCTGCAAGATTTCACGAGTTCGCCTGTGCCACCCGCCTGCGGGCAGGTGACTTCCTCGCTGTGCTGCATTTCTGGTAAGCGATGTTCTGCCTCGCGGCACCCGCCAGTCCGGCGGTTGACTGTTTTCCAGGAGCTCTTGCTTAACGAAGCAGGGCTGGTTGGAGCCTGAGGGAGACGACAAAGACGCGCATCAGGAGTCACTGATCTACTGGTGCTTGAGACCTCGATGAAGTCTTCAGTGTCAGATGCTCCCAGCTCCCGACATTGCTGGTACTGTTTCTTTGGTTCAACCGGCGCCGGTGTAGCCATAGCCGGACTGAAGTTGCAGGGCGGGATAAGCAAGTTTTTGCGTGCCATCCATTCATCGCGTTTTGACGCGCCTGTTCCGAAATGCAAAAACAAAAAAGCCCGCTGTGAAGCGGGCTGTCTTGTTTGCAAGCTCTGGTTTTGCTTGCGATATTTGGTAGGCGCGATTGGACTCGAACCAACGACCCCCACCATGTCAAGGTGGTGCTCTAACCAGCTGAGCTACGCGCCTGTCGTCGATGGGATGAATTCTAGCAGCGGAAAAATGGTGGTTTGGGCAAAGTCGCGACTTTTTTGCGTTCGAGCCCCATTTTTCTCATTCTGCTACCTGGTCAAGGCTTGGCTGGGGACTGCTGATTCGCTACTAAACTTTGATGTGTTTTCCATCCAATGAATCGGCAACCCCATGACAAAAGCACAAGCAGGCATTCTGGCGTCTCTTCCTGAGCAGGGACGCTATGTTTTTTTCACCTTGGCCGGTGCAGGTACAGATTTGCAGGACAGCCTGAGGAAATTGCAGGCAAATGCTGACGGTCAGCAGGTAGTGGTGGGTCTGGGCCTGCAGGTGCTGCAGCAACTGGACAGGAAGCTGCCGCTGATGCGCGAGTTCCCCCCGCTCAAGGGCCCTGAGTTCGCAGCGCCCAGCACACCTTACGCGCTGTGCCTGTGGCTGCGTAACGACCAGCGCGGTGAACTGGTCACTTTGACGGCTAGGCTGGCGACCTTGCTGGCGCCGGCCTTCAAGCTTGATCATGTGGTGGATGCCTTTGTGCACCAGCGCTCGGATAACGGCCACGGCCGGGATCTGACGGGCTATGAAGACGGCACCGAGAACCCCGAGGAGGAGGATGCCGTGGCTGCCGGCATTGCAGCAGAGCAGGGGGCTGGGCTGGATGGCTGCAGCTACTGGGCCTTGCAGCAGTGGCAGCACGACTATTCGGCCTTTGAAGGCATGAGCACCATTCAGCAGGACCATGCCGTGGGTCGCCGTCGCAGCGACAACGAGGAGCTGGACGATGCTCCGGAGTCGGCCCATGTCAAGCGCACGGCGCAGGAGAGCTTTGAGCCTGAAGCCTTTGTGGTGCGCCGCTCCATGCCCTGGTGGAGCGTCAGTCCGCAGGGCAGCGATCACAGCGGATTGATGTTCTCTGCCTTTGGTTGCAGCTTTGACGCGTTCGAGGCCCAGATGCGCCGCATGCTGGGCATGGATGACGGTATCAGCGACGGGCTGTTTCGTTTCTCCAGGCCGCTGACGGGTTGCTATTTCTGGTGCCCGCCGGTGTCTGGCGGCAGGCTGGATCTGACGGCGCTGGGCCTGCAGGCCTGAGTCAGGACGCGAGGGTAAAGAAAAACGGGCCAGATGGCCCGTTTTTTGTATTTCACCCATAAGGGGATGGAAGCGGGAGTGCCTAGTTGGCCTTGCCTGCGGTGACTGATGACTGGGTCGCAAACGTGATCTGCGACAGTCCGGCGTGGCGGGCCGCCTCCATGACGGTCACGACCGACTGGTGCGGGGAGTTGGCATCGGCGCTGATGATGACCACGCTGTCACGGCCTGCCGTTGCCGCGCCGGAAAGAGCGGCGGCGACGGAGGAGACGCTACGGTCATCCACGCCTTGCTTGTTGACGGAGTAGCGCCCGTCGGCAGAGACACCGACGATGATTTCCTTGGGCCGGTCGCGTTGCTGGTCGGCGTCTGCCACGGGCAGGGTCAGTTGCAGCTCGGTGAACTTGCTGTAAGTGGTGGAGAGCATCAGAAAGATCAGCACCACCAGCAGCACGTCGATGAAGGCGATCAGATTGATCTCGGGCTCATCGCGGTGACGAGGACGGAAGTTCATGATGGATGCGTTCCGCTTCTTACTTGGCAGGCTTGAGGCGGCCCAGATGGCGCACGAACTGCTCGGACGCCAGCTCCATGCCCAGCAGGTAGCCGTCCACCCGCGCGCGGAAATAGCGCCAGAAGATCAGCGACGGAATGGCCACCATCAGACCGAATGCCGTGTTGTAGAGCGCGATCGAGATGCCATGAGCGAGCTGGGCGGGATTGCCGGCGCCTGAGCTGGCACCGGGCTGGGAGCCGAAAATCTCGATCATGCCGATCACCGTGCCCAGCAGGCCCAGCAGCGGCGCTGCCGAGGCGATGGTAGCCAGGGCGCTCAAATACTTTTCGAGCTTGTGGGCGGCGGCGCGTCCTGCGCCTTCCATGGCCGAGCGCAGCTCTTCCTCACTGCTTTCGGGATGTGCCTGGCGAGTGCGAAGGCCGGTGGCCAGCACCTCACCTAGTACCGAGCTTTGCGCCAGTTGCTGGGTGGTTTCTGCACTGGGCAGGTTTTTGTTGGAGACCGAAATCGCTTCGTTGAGCAAATTGGCCGGCGCAACCTTGCTGGCTTTCAGCGAGGCAAAGCGCTCAAAAATCAGGGCCAGAGCCAGAATCGAGCAGGCAATCAAAGGCCAGATAGGCCATCCTGCGGCTTGTATGATCGACAGCAACGTTGCTCTCCCTCGTCGTTCTGAAATTGCAGCCGACGATTATCACCCACTGTCGTGCGGTTGCGAGTCGTTTTTGCGGGCCTGATATGTTGACTTGAGTCAGCGCAGCAAGATCGTCAGGCGAGGCTTGAGCGATTGGAGCTTGTTCAGGCAGCAGGGCACGCGGTGCTTGCGTTTCTTTGCGAATGCTTTCGCTTATATCACAGAAATCTGTGGATAACTTTGTGATCTAGTCGTCGTGCCGGCAGGTTGTTTGCGCTGCAGTGAAGGCATGTTACGAGTTTGACAGCTGTGTGAATGACAATAAATTGTTTTAAATCAATAAGATGGGTTTTGTTCTTAAGGTGATTTTTAGAGTCGTCCCGGATTTGTCGCCGACAAGGCTGGACGCCGACATCTGTGGAGAATCCGGCCCGCGTAAGACCTCGCTGACACCGCATGAATTCAATGTTTGAACGATCAAACCCAGCAGCCACGCAGCATGTATGGGAAGTTAGCGCGCTATGCCACGCCATTGGTGATGCCTTGCAGGCGCGCTTCAATCCAGTTGCGGTGCGTGGCGAACTCAGTGGCTTTTCGCGCGCAGCCAGCGGGCATTGCTATTTCAACCTCAAGGATGCGAGCGGGCAGATTCGCTGCGCCATGTTCCGCCGTGCGGCCGAGCAGGTCGGTTTCTCGCCACGTGATGGCGAGCTGGTCGAAGTCAGAGGGCGCCTAGGCGTCTACGAGCAGCGCGGTGATTTGCAACTGGTGGTGGAGACCATGCAGCGAGCCGGGCAGGGGGCTCTGTTCGAGCAGTTTTTGCGCCTCAAGGCCCAACTGGAGTCAGAGGGGCTGTTCGACCCTGCACGCAAGAGGCCGCTGCCTCCTTTGCCGCGCGGCATCGGCCTGGTCACGTCCCTGGGGGCGGCCGCCTTGCATGACGTGGTGACGGCGCTGCGCCGTCGTGTGCCGCATATCCCGGTGGTGATCGTGCCAGCTCTGGTACAAGGCGCACAGGCGCCGCAGTCACTGGTGCAGGCACTGTCAAAGCTGTATCGGCTGGCGCAAGACGGGCAGGGCCCAAGCGGCAATCTGACTGCTGACTCCGCACGGAAGCCGGTGATTGACACCATCTTGCTGGTGCGCGGTGGCGGTTCGCTGGAAGACCTCTGGGCTTTCAACGACGAACAGCTGGCGCGCACCATTGTGCAAAGCCCGGTGCCGCTGATCAGTGGCGTGGGCCATGAGACTGATTTCACCATTGCCGATTTCTGCGCCGATCTGCGCGCGCCCACGCCCACGGCAGCGGCCGAGCTGGTGACCCAGCCGCGCGAGGTCTGGTTGGGCGCGTTGGGCCTGATGGGAGACCGTCTGGACAACGCCGTGCAGCGTGTGATGGATCGCCAGGCCCAGCGCCTGGATATGGCGGCCCAGCGCCTGGGCCGACCCAGCGAGCAGCTGACACGCAATCAGTTGCAGCTCAGCCGACAAGCGCAGCGTCTGCGCCATGCGATGCTACTTAAATTGCAGCATCTATCGCAGAGCCAGCAAGCGCTTCAGGCTTATTTTCCTAATATTCTCCGGCGCAGCCTGGAGCAGCAAAGGCACAAGCTCGATCGTATCGACCTGCGCATGCAGTTGCTGGACCCCCGCCTGGTGCTGCAGCGCGGCTATGCCTTGCTGACGGATGAGCAGGGCAGGCCTGTGACAAAGGTTGGACAGGCCCTGCCGGGAGCGGCGCTGAAGGCCCAGTTGTCGGACGGGGCGGTGGATGTGGTGGTCACTCAGCCGCGTCTGCTTTGAGGCTTGCCAGCCACAAGCTGGCCACAAAACACCTCCACGCTCACCGGGTTCTTCATCAGAACTCTTTTGCAATCGGCGCAGGCAATGCAGTAGGGTCCAGCGTTCATGCGCTGTAAGCCGTGAGCGCATGCTTTTTCCTGCGTGCGCAATAGTCCTGATGAATGGCGCGCAGCCTCTCAGTTCTTTCTACAATGGTTCGGTTAGTGCAATACTTGACGTCTGCAGTACAGCAATGTGCTTGCCGCCCTGGCCGGCAAAACGGTCACCGCTCAGGCGCCATGGCACTGGACGGCTCCCAAAAATTTCAACCACGAGGAAAACCATCATGGAACGCACCCTGCCCCCCCTGCCATACGCTATTGATGCACTGGCTCCGTTCGGCTACAGCCAGGAAACGCTGGAATTCCATCACGGCAAGCACCATAACGCCTATGTGGTGAACCTGAACAACCTGCAAAAGGGTACAGAGTTCGAAAACATGGATCTGGAAGAAGTCGTCAAGAAGTCTTCCGGCGGCATCTACAACAACGCTGCCCAGATCTGGAACCACACCTTCTTCTGGAACTGCATGACTCCCAACGGCGGCGCAGAACCTACAGGCGCTCTGGCCGATGCCATCAACAAGAAGTGGGGCTCCTACGCCGAGTTCAAGAAGGCTTTCGTGGCTTCGGCTGCTGGCAATTTCGGTTCTGGCTGGACCTGGCTGGTGAAGAAGGCCGACGGTTCCGTGGACATCGTCAACATGGGCGCTGCCGGTACCCCCCTGACCACCGCCGACAAGGCGCTGCTGACCGTGGACGTGTGGGAACACGCTTACTACATCGACTACCGCAACCTGCGTCCCAAGTTTGTCGAAACCTTCCTGGAAAAGCTGGTGAACTGGAAGTTCGCTGAAGCCAACTTCGCTTGATGCTGCACAGCTGCGGTCTCTGACCGCAGGCCGTCTGCATTGACGAATGGGCCCACGATATTGCTATCGTGGGCCCATTGTTTTTTGCGTTGGTGTGCCGGGAGCGACGGCGAAGGTTGCCGGACGGGGCCCGGTGATGCCTCGCCGCCATTGCCCGCCGGTGGCCCGATCTGCATAGCCTGGCTTCATTCAAGTTCGTCTAGCGGGCCGTTCAGGAACTCCTCTCTGTCGGAGTCGATGGAATCGGCTGCCGCCTGCAGGTAGGCGCCGAAGCTGGGCGCGATCCACTGGATCTGGTCGGGGTCGTGTACGTAGGCGATGATCTGGCCACGCTGGCCTTCAGGACCGGGGTGTTGATCGACCAGCAGCACGATATCTCCGTAAAAGCTGGCAAATGGCTGCCAGCCGGCCTGCCACCAGCGCCCACTCAGGCGTGGGTCCTGTGACGCAGGACCGGCCAGGTCCCACATGCGTTGGGCCCGCTTTTCCATGCCGGCTGCCTGGGTCGTTGCCTGTGCTGGCGTGAGAAGGTCCAGTGCATCCACAAAGCCCGGCCGCTGGAATAGGGGCTGGGTGCTGTCGGAACTGCTGCCCGCCGTCAGACGCCAGAGGGCTGCGAGATCGGGATCCAGCGGCCCGAGCTTTGCCGCCAGAGCGGCCAGCTCTTGCTCGCTGGCCGGAGGCATCGGATCGAAGGGCAACTGGAATGCGGCATAAACGGCCTGTAAATGCGCAAGATACTGATCAGGTCTCATGGTGATTGGAGCGCCTTCATCGGAAGTGGATGGATTGGAGAGAGGCGGCCGTTGGGCTCGGAGATCGGAGTGGGAAGTTCAGGGAGTGACCCATGTTCGCAGGAAACTGCGACCGATCGAGGCTTAGGAGACCTCGCAATGGGAGAGCTTCCAGAGGGTACGCCAGTCAGAGGAGTATTTCTGCGCTGAATGGGCCGACGCCGGTGATGTCGCATGTTCTTTGGCGAGGTTTTGCAGCTAGTTCGGCGGACGCAGTGGCGCATCGATCGGCTTTTCGTGAGCCGGTCGCTTTGAGATACGAGGAGATTCAGCTTGGGGCAGCTCGTCCCTGGCTCAGAGGACGCTCACAGATGGACTATGGCTGGCCGTTCGATATTGATCGCGTTCGAAGAGCTGTAGCCAGATGAGGCACGGAGTCATTGGTAGAAACTGGACGGCGGGGTCTTGAAGTGGCGCCTGAACATCGCAGCAAACGCACTCGGGCTGGAGTAGCCGCAGTCCAGGGCCACATCGATGAGCTTGTCGCCCTCGGCGATCCGGCGCAAGGCGTGGAGCAGGCGCGCCTGTTCACGCCACTGCGCGAAAGTCATACCGGTTTCCTTGGCAAAAAGCCGGTGCAATGTTCGCTCGGCCACGCCTATGGATTGCGCCCAGTCGGCGGCACTGGATGTATCCGAGGGATGTTCGGACAAGGCATCGCATATCGAGCGTATCCGCGTGTCGACCGGCATGGGCAGGTGCAGCGGTATGGTGCTGGAGACTCGAAGTTCGTAGACCAGCAAGTCCAACAGCAAGGCTTCGCGGCCTTCAACCTGTGCGGTTGGCGCAATTCTGACGGCTTCGACCAGCAGTTCGCGCAATAACGGCGATACGTTGATGACGCAACTTTCGGCGGGCAGATTCGCAATCTTTGTCTCGTCGATGTACGCGGTGCGCATCAGCACATCACCGGACATGGTCACATTGTGTCGCAGCCCCGCGAGCATCCACAGAGCCCGGTTGGGCGGAACCACCCAGGAGCCGATGTCCGAGTGCACCACCATCACACCATCGGTGGCGTACAGCAGCTGCCCCCTAGGGTGTGAGTGCCATCCAGTAGAGCTTCCCGTCGGCCAGGCGTTCTCCATGACGACCAAAGGGCGCGGCAGGTTGTCAAAGTGCTTGTGCTCTTCTGATGGATGGGCGTGCATGGCAGAAACTCTACAGAAGTTGGCAGATCAGCGTGCGACTGCCGTTCAGCTTCTCGGTACGCTTGAGTGCTGGCAGTGACCTTGATCATCCTCAAGGTCTAGATGCCCGAATCCATTTTGTCCATTGGGTCTGTCGAACTTCTCATTCGCAGGCTTCCATCTGCTCTATGAGCCTTTCCATGTCTGCGAAATCTGCAACGCTCGACGCGCCGGCCGTGTCATCTTCTGGATCAGTGGCGGAGCAAAAGCCACACGGCTTTTTGCTGCCCATCGTCGGAGGCGCGGCCTTTGCCCACCTGCTCAACGACCTGATCCAGGCCATGCTGCCGTCGATCTATCCTCTGCTCAAGTCGAATTTCTCGCTCAGCTTCGGGCAGATCGGCATCATCGCCCTTGTTTATCAGGTCACAGCCTCCCTGCTGCAACCCTGGATCGGGATGTACACCGACAAGCATCCCAAGCCCTACCTGCTGCCTTCTGGCATGGTGATGACCTTGATTGGCATTGCACTGATAGCCACGGCAAATTCCTTTCCCATGCTGCTGATCGCCTCGGCCGTCATCGGCGTGGGCTCTGCCACTTTCCACCCCGAAGCATCGCGCATAGCGCGTCTGGCGTCGGGTGGCCGCTTCGGCACGGCGCAGTCCACCTTCCAGGTCGGCGGCAATACCGGAAGCGCCATCGGGCCGCTTCTCACGGCCGCCATCGTCATACCGCTCGGCCAGGGCGGAGTAGCCTGGTTCATGCTCGTGGCACTGGTCGCCATTTTTGTGCTGTATCGCCTTACGGTGTGGGTGCAGCATCATGGTCAGGCCAAGGCCAAGAGTCTGGCCAGGAGCCATGGAGCCGGCCTCAGCCGGGCCCATGTGATCCAGGCCGTGATCGTCATCTGTATTCTGATGTTTGCGAAATTTGTCTACATCGCATCGTTCACGAATTACTTCACCTTCTACTTGATCGAGCGCTTCGACCTCAGCGTGCAGCAAAGCCAGATGTTCCTTTTCATGTTCCTCGCTGCTGTCGCTGCTGGAACGTTCGCGGGCGGTCCGGTGGGTGATCGCATGGGGCGTAAGGCCGTCATCTGGATTTCCTTTCTCGGCGTTGCTCCGTTCGCCCTCGCGCTTCCCTACGCAAACCTGTTCTGGACGGCGGTACTGGCCATCACCGTGGGTCTGGTGATGTCATCGGCATTCGCAGCACTGGTTGTCTACGCACAGGAGGCTGTTCCCGGTCGCGTGGGACTGGTATCTGGCCTGATGTTTGGTCTGATGTTCGGCATTGGTGGCATCGGCGCCGCCGGCCTTGGCGAACTGGCAGATATAAAGGGCATCGTCTGGGTCTACGGAGTCACATCGTTCCTGCCTTTGCTGGGTCTGGCCACAGCCTTTCTCCCCAGCACGCACCACAAGGCGTGATCTTCAGGCCTGTGACGATCGCTTCCGGGCCATGTCCTGCAAGGGCGCGCGGCTTCCAGATGCCCGCAATGCAAGTCCGCTGATGGACACCTGCTTCGCGCAGGCAGAGTCAAGGTCTAGCTGCGGGCGATCCGGCCAGAAGCCGTCGGTCACAAACGTCAGCCTTTGTGCACAGTAGCGGCGGTACCATCGAACCCAAAGCCGTCACCACCTTCCCGGCGAACCAGCCAATCAAGCCTAGGGCCAGCATGCCTGGGCATTGGTCTGGTTGCAGTTCGCCACAGACAATGTTGAATGCTCAGGCTCGGCTTCCATTGCCCGAGCCTGAGCTGCGAGCCCAAAGGGTCCACGTTGAAAGCAATGCAGCGGCGGACCCGGCGGGCATTCTGTAGCGGTGTTGTTCAAGCACCGACGGGCCAACTTGGCAGGAGTGAAAACATGTCATATATCGATGGTTTCGTGATCGCAGTCCCCACCGCCAACAAGGAAAAATTCATCGAGCACGCACGCAAGCTCGATCCGATATTCATCGAACTGGGGGCAATCCGCGTGATAGAGGGGTGGGGCGATGATGTCCCCGAGGGCAAGGTCACGGATTTCCGGCGCTCCGTCCTGGCCACGGCCGAAGAGACGGTGGCTTTCTCCTGGGTTGAATGGCCGGACAAGGCCACGCGCGATGCCGCCATGAAGAAGATGATGGAGGACCCGCGCATGGACCCGTCAGCTCCCGGCAACCCGCCCATGCCCTTCGACGGCATGCGCATGATCTTCGGTGGCTTTGAACAGGTCGTCGAGGTGAAGGCATGAACCCTGCACCGTGCCACTGATTGAGGGTTGCTGATTGGCTCGCCAACGGCCTCACTTCACAGTTGGCTGCGGCATCGGCTTGCGTCAATCCCCGGCGCAAGCGCAGCCGGGAATGTGCAACGCCCGACCCGGAACAAGGCCGGGCGTCTTTTCATGGCGATGGCACGCGAGTCTGGGCAGTAGCCCTATACGGCCCAGATCAGGCTCGGAGCTTGTGGCTGATGAATAGCTTGAGCCGTCTGTAGCCCAGCACGATGCCTGTGAGTGCCAGCGCAAATGCACCCAGGCTGAGCAAGACCAGCATGACATCTCGCGGCCAAGCACTGCGCAGCATCCACGGCAAGTCCCAGCTGTGCAGGAAATTGAACAACCACCTGCCTGTACGCTGGCTACGGTCCAGGCTCAGCACCACATCACCGGAGTACGGGCTGATGTAGACGATGGTGCTGCCCGGATCCTCGAACTGCACCCTGAGTACGGGTAGCTCGCGCGCCGCTGCCGCATACATGGAGGCCGCGCCCCGACGGTAGTAGTAGGCGTCGTATTCGTTCAACCAGGCGGTGGAGCGTATGGCATAGGGCAGCAGCCTCTGCGCAGCCTGCTCCAGCAGAGACCGCTCAAGTGTGCGCTCCACCTTGGGAGCCACCGCATTTGCGGGCAGCACGCGGGCGTCACCCGCTCCGTCAAAGGCCAGCAGATAGGGGTGCCCGTTCAGCCATTTCCATTCGATCTCGCGCGTGTCAAAGCCCTGGGCATCGAGCAGTGTCAGTGCTTGGTGCGTGGAGAGTCCAAAGCTCGTGGCACCAGTGACCGCATGCTGGTAGGCGCGCAGGTCGGGACGGGTTCCCTGCGGGCTGAAGAGTCCCAGTGGATTCATGGACATCAGACCGCTGAAAATCCAGCAGGTCATCACTGCCCCGAATACGAGGCCCGTGATGTGGTGCCAGCGCATCTGGAACTCCCGATAAGGAGTCTTGGAGCCAGATTTGTAGCGGCCATTGAAGCGCCATCGCCAGATGCCCACGAAGGTGCCGGTGATCGCAGACAAGGTTCCCAAGCCGGATAGGCCGATGACCAACCAGCTCCATACGGGATCCCTGGAGCCATCGCGGAACATGTATACCCAGTGAAGCCAAGCCCCCACGTAGTTCCAGTAGCGTTGATGACGCGGCACATCCATGACCACCTCACCAGTGCTTGAGGAGATGTACAGCAGGCTTGATGCGGAATCATCCATCTGGACCTTGATGAGAGGCCTATGGGGATTCAGCAGGGCCGAGTGCGTCCAGCGATCGTCCTGGGTTCGACCTTGCAGAACGCCATTCGCTCCAGACGCGAATGCCCGGGCGCTATGCAGTGCGGTTGCGTCATCGGGTGGCGGAGCAACAGCGCCCGTCCCGGCATCAACGACTCGCAGCGTGCCGTCAGCCTCCCTGAGCCGGTAGCTGGGGCGGCCTGCAATCGTGGTGAGTGTGAGCTGCTGCACCTTGTCCGGAGATGGGCTGTGCTTGAGCGCGGACTCGACCGGGAGGCAGCACTGACCGGTGCTCAGAGAGGGCAGTGCGCGCAGATGCTCGGACGGCAGCAGCTTGGGGTAGCCGACAAAGAGCATGACCACTCCGCTGAAGACCCATAGGGCCATCAGCACACAGGCAGCCACTGCTGTCCATCGATGCACCAGGAACACCAACCGTTTGGCATGGGCGGAAGTCCACATCAGCGGCCCGATCAGAAACGATGGTTCAAAGTCAGCTCGACACGTCGTCCTTCCCCGACAAACCACTGGGTATTGGTGTAGTAGGAAGTCGTGAAGTAGTGCTTGTCGAAGAGGTTGAACCCGCGCACTGTGAGCGTGGTGGCCTTGGTTGCCTTCCATTGCAGCGCCAGGTCAGCGGTGGTGTATGCCGGCAGCTTCAAGGTGTTTGCGTTATCTGCATAGCGCTTGCCCACATGGCGCAGACCGCCGGACAGCGTCCAGTCAGGCACGAGCTTCCAGCTGACCCAGACATTGGCAACGCGTTCCGGTACGTCCGTCGGCACATTGCCGTTACGCGAGACCGTAACGCCGCCTGCCGACTCGCTGAAATCGTCATAACGAGCCCTGAGCAAGGCGATGTTGGCATCGATCTGCACCGTCTTGCCAAGCGGCATCGATAGCGTGCCTTCAATTCCCCTGGACGAACGTTCGCCAACCTGCACGCGCAAGGCAGGGTTGGCGGGATCTCGTGTCAGCAGATTGTTCTTGGTGATGGAATATGCGGCAAGCGTCCAGTCTCCCTTGCCCTCCCAGAACGATTGCTTGACGCCGATCTCGAACTGTTTTCCGGTCGATACATCGAAGGTGGAATTGGCCGTCGACAGCAGAAGCAGGCCGCTGACGGGATCTGCCGCCCTGGAGGCTTGTGCATAGAGTGACAGATCGGGGTCCAGCTTGTAGACGGTGCCAAGGCGCCAACCGGTATTGGAATAGCTGCGCTTGAAGGCTTGATTGCCGGCGACCAGATCCTGGCGTGAGAGGTCCGTGTGGTCGAAGCGCGCGCCCACCACGACAGACCAGCGATCGGTCAGTTCCAGCCTGTCTTCCGCGAACAGCGCATACTGCTCGGCCTTGTTCTGGTAGCGGGGAATGAAAGGGACGGAGCTGTTGTAGTTGCCTGGGACCGGGTTGTAGGGATCCACGGAGCCCGAGCTGCCTGTGTAGGTGTTGTTGGTGTGCTGAAACGATGCCCGATTGACGTCGAACCCCAGGGAGACCTGATTGGCGCGCCCGAACAGACTGCCGCTGAAGCTCACATCCGTCGTGTTGCCTGTCTGGGTCTGGTCGTGACCGATTTCCGTATTGTCCGAGCGGTCGATCAGGCCCGTGGCCGTGTTGTATCGATAGGCTTCCGCATTGCGCCAATAGCGATCACTGCCGATGTGATAGAGCTTGCTGCGCACCACCACCTTGCTGCTGGGGGCCCATTGGGCGAGCAACTCGGTCCAGCGGTCCTTGTACTGAATGCGGCTGTCCGCGACGTTGTAGTTGCGCTCACGGATGGCTGGGTCCTGGACCCCATTGATCAGCGGTGTGCCGAAGTAGCGCATGGGCTTTTGCCTGCCCTGTGCATGCGACAGCTGCAGGTTGAGATCCGGGGTCACATCCCAGCGCAATGCGCCGGAGACTGTGCGATTGCTGGAGTCCCCGCGGTCCACCGAGCCCTGTGATTGATCGCCGCTGACATCCAGGCGGTAGGACCACTGGTCGTTGATTGCGCCGCCGCTGCCAAAGGCCAGCGCACGCCTGCCATTGGTTCCTGCCGTGGCCTGGATTTCGTTCTGAACAGGCCCGCGTGCCGGCTTTTTGGGGATCACGTTGACCACGCCGCCAATGGCGCCGTCACCATAGATCACGGATGCCGGTCCACGTAGAACCTCAATACGCTCGATGGACCAGGTGTCGAAGGGAAAGCTCACCCCGACGCCGCCGTACTGACGCGTGCCGTCGTATAGACGCATGACCGAGGTGGTGTCCGTGAAACCTCTTGCCGAGAGAGAGCTGCCGCTATTGCCCGGATGTCCGAGGCTGGTGATGCCGGTAGATCGCGTGATGGCGTCGACGAGAGCCGTGTCGCCGCGAGCCTCCAGTTGCTCGCGCGTGGTGACCTCGACACTGGCCGGTGTATCGCGTGCACTGAGGTCAAGCCGGCTGCCGGTGCTTACCGCGCGCTCCAGAGAGGTATTGCCCGAAGAGTGAACGGTGACCGTGTCCAGGGTGACATCGGCCTGCGCCCAACCCGCTGAATAGGCCGCGAGAAGAGGCGCGGCTAGCGATAGCTGGGCAACGGTCAGCGCCACATGCCTGCGTTGGAATGGTAGGGACGAAACAGAGCGAGCGCTGCCATCAGGCGTCGCACCAAAAGAGTAAGAGGTCATGGGAAAACTGCGTGCAAGTGGAATCGGCCGGGCAGGGCTGAGCCCGACGGCGATAAGGTGCGGCCGTCTCAGTAGACGGGCACAGCTGACTTACACGAGTGCTGGTGGTCCTCGCGGGGGCAAAGCGGCCCCCACCAGCGCGGCAATGCGCGCAGAAACCACGGGATGCAGTGCCAGGCCGAGCGGCTGTGGCTGTACAAGATGCTGGGAGGTATAGGCCGGAGGTGCTGTGATGGTCAGGCACAGGGGGCAGTCCAGCGAATGATGCAGACCGGGTGTGGCTTGCCCGTCGTCATCCAGCATGATCACCTGCATGCTGCCGCTTGAGGTACAAACAACCTCGATGACTTTGGGATGCACGATGGGTGATGCGACTGCAATTCCCAAAGTCAGCATGAACCACGCCAAAACCAGGCGGGTCAGTGACAGGGAGTTACGCAGCGCTTGCATGGTCGCGCATTATGAAGCCTTCGCGCGGGAACTGAGCAAAGACCTGCGTTTGCCGCGTTTGAGCAGAGTCGAGTCACTCTAATCTTTATGCAATCGAATCCAGCATTCTTGCCAAGGCCTTGCTCTCAAAAGCCTGCGATAAAAAGCGCCTGGTCTTCCAGAGGCCGGGTGTGCTTTTGCTCCTGACCGCGGCAAGCGGTTTCTGGGGCAGCATCGTCCAAGTCTCTGTGGTCAATGAGTTTGCGACGGCCGTGTCGCCAGGAGCGGGGCGTCAGCAGGCCGGTGCAGCCAGTATTTGACGAAGTGACAGTGAGAGAGACCATAAGCCTCAGCGATGCACCGGAAAAGGTGTCGCCGACAGACCGTCGGTCGTGACTGTCTCCGTAAAGAAAAAGTGGCCGCTAGGGCCACTTTTAAATCGCAAACTGCGAACGGTCTTGATCCTTGATCCAGTTCGGCGGCTTTCCTCGGCCGGTCCAGGTCTGGCCAGTCACCGGGTCGCGGTATTTGGGAGCCACTGTGCCTGCCTCGCGCTTTTGCTTTTGCTTGGCTGGAGGAAAGACATCGTCCTGTGTCAGGCCGAAAGCCTCAATCAAATTCTTGATCTTTTGCACCGCGTCCGAGACTTCGGTCTTTCGGGCCGCAGCAATCTGTTGCTCAAGAGCCTCGCGTTGCGCCAACAAATCCTTATAAGAATGTGTACTCATCTAAAAGAGGTCCTATGTAAAGTTATGAACCAGCATTAAAGGGATGCACCCATACATGAGATACGTCGTTTATGCAGTTGGTTCACTTTCAGTCGAAAGTGACCGCGTACATTGTGTCTTGGTTTGAGGTAGGTCAACTTCAAAAAACTCAGGCGCAACACAAAAAAACGATTCTCGTGGGTTGCGCTGATCTGCGCTCAGGCATCTCGCAGGGCTCATATTCCATCGCAAGCGATGGAATGCCTGGCTGAGTTCAGATGGCCGCAATCTTTGAAACTTGAGGAGTCAGGGTCTACCGTGACTCGTATATATGATCGCAATATGAATTCAACCTACCGTCTGCTGATTGCTGTCGCCGCAGTTGGCGGCTTTGTCGCCTGCTCGGCCCACGGTTCGGATGCAAGTATTTCACCGACATCTCAAATTCCAACGCCGAATTCCGATCTGCAGCCCCGATCCAATAACAAGGTAAAAGTCGTCGTCCGCGTGTTTGTCGAGGCAGATGGTCAGCAAACACAGGCACAAGTGAGCGAGTCCAGCGGAAATCCCAAAATTGACAAGGCCGCGCTGGAGACGGTTGCTGGTTGGAAATTTGTACCTGGAAAGCGCGATGGCATTGCCCATCCTATGTGGCACGTCGTTCCACTTATTTTCCAGCTGAATTAATCAGAGCGCGACTGGTCATCCATCGACACGCATGCCGAACTTCCGGGCTCGGGTCAGTCTGGGGCAGCGGGACAAGATCGCTGAATGGCTGTGGGGAAGTGATCGTTCTGGCGCCGAGGGCTGGCGGTTGCAATGGCGGGCGCTCGAGTGAATTCCTGTTCTTGGCGGCAAAGCACCAACTTGTTGCAAGCCAGGCCTCAAGAAACGAATAGAGCGCCTTAATGCAGAGAGCCAGGTCATGGTCTCGGTGCCAACGTCGTAGAAAAACTGTGAAGTCCCAGGGCCAGGGCATTCACCAACAGCACATGGCCTGGGTGATGGCTCCGGTGATCAGTGAGAAAACAACACCTTCTGGGCCTGAACGCTTGCCAATTTGTCAGCCTTGGTGCCAAGGCCTGTGCTACTTTGTGCCAAAGGCCGCGCAACGCAACTGTGGGGGAGTGACCGTTTTGGCACAGAGGCTTGCACAGGGAAATTCTGGGTTTGCTAATGCTGGCGCGGGCTTTCGCCCAATTCTGGCCTTAAGAGTCGTTTCGTAGCGATTGGCTCGAAACGGGTTGGCCTAAGTACAAAAAGGGCCTCAATGACCTGTTTTTGGGCCGACATGGTTCGCGCTAGAGACTGGTGCGCATCCACGGATTGGCGGCGGCGTGTCAACTAGGATTGCTGACGTGGGCGTTTGCAAGTTGGGCGTAATGATTCGGCAGACATGTTAGAGGCATGGAAAATCAAGTACTTAGCTGAATTCTTATTTTCCACTTCTTAACGCCCAACTTGCTTGAATCTGGGCGCACAAGATTGAAGATTGGCTAGGGGTCCTATAAAGCTTGGGTGAGCCAAGCTCCCTGGCCGATGTAGGCAGATCAATTGCTTGCCGTTTGGACTTCGTAACGAACAAAAATCTCTTCAAATAGTAGATTGATTCGCGTTCTGCCTGCCCCACGGAAAAGCTATCGAGTAGCTCTGAGCTAGGATACGATTGGTTTCAGAAATAGGAGAGAACATGTTCAATGTCCTTAAGCAGGAGCCGCAGCCGAATGTGTATCAGATGTGGTTTGCTACTCAGCCCGATTCGCTCTGGATCACTAGAACGACTTGGGCAAATTTGTGTGCCAAGGTGACATCGGTGGGAGAGGTCTCGGGTCCTGCTCCTTACTTTGGCAACCCAAAGGTCAAAGCTGACATCTACAACGCAGCTGGACAGTGCACTCAGCGTGGAGCCGAAATCAGTGCTCCCGGTACCTACAAAACTTGGCGTCAGATCTCGCAGCCGCATTGGGCGAGTGCGTGATTGGCAAGGTTGGATAGCGCCCCTGAGCCATAGGCATTTTGTGTATCCGCACTTGGCGCTCACGATTTGAAGTTATATGCACTGACTCTCAAAGAGCCATGAAAAAGGATGGGAATGTTTGAATCGATTCAGCCACTGGATATATATAATAAAAATATCAACATACTCATTGGATCTGGTGCTTCAGCAGACTTGTTTCCAACTCTCGGTCTTGCGATAAAAGGGACTAATGGTGACTGGGAGACGATCGAGACTTTGGCTACAAGGTTTGAAAGCTTGCACGATAAAAGAACTGCATTGTTCATGCATTACTATAATAAGTGCATTTTCCCGGTTCAAACCTTTAAAATCAGTTCCGTGACATCTGAAAAGGGTAAAGTAAATCTCGAAAATTACGAGATTTTTTTAAAAACCCTTCTTGGACTGCTGGAGAGAAGAAAAGATCTTAATCGTAAGATCAATATATTTACAACTAACTACGATGGGTGCTTAGCGCATAGCGCGGACAAAATTCTAACGGAGGGATCGTATGATTTTGTCGTCAATGATGGTACTTCTGGTTTTCACACCAAAAACCTCCATGCCAAGAATTTCAACACCTTTCAGTGTCAAACCGGTATATTTGAGCGCAGCAACTATGGTGTTCCACAGCTAAACATAATTCATCTGCACGGTTCTGTATATTGGTCAAAAAATGGTGATGGAATTAAGGTTGATTATTCAAGCGACTTCAAGCATCTAATTCATAAGAGGACACTGGAGAAGATTAGACAGTTCTCTGATTATATTGTGACGGAAGGTGGTCGAACGGCAAAAATCCCGTATGTAAATTTCACGTCTTCGCAAAGACAGAGTTTCTGGGATGAATATAATAAGTTGCCTATCGTCAATCCGACGAAATGGAAGTTTCATGAAACTGTATTCGAAGAGCATTATTATCAGATGTTAAGGCTTTTGAGTTATGAACTTGAAAAGCCAAATTCCATTCTAATAACATTCGGCTTTTCATTTGCTGACGAACATATCAGAAAGCTTATTCAGCGCTCTCTTTCTAACCCGCAGCTTCAAACATTCATTTGCTGCTATAGTCAATCAAGTGCATTAAGCCTTAAAGAAGAGTTCAAGCTCTGGAAAAATGTCACAGTCATAGGTCCGCCAGATGGGTTGAGGTTGGACTTCACCAATTTTAATAAGTATATTCTATCTCTCAAGCCTGAAAAGTACGAACCGGAAGATAATGCAGAGGATCCTCTATGAGTATAATCGTTGGAGAGGTTATTTCTGTCTCAGGTGTTCGAATTTCTCTGAGAATTTTCGAAGACTCTAGTCAGGAGTCTATTTTTTATGATGGGGTGAAGTATCGCGGAGTTTCGCTTAGGGAGCATATTTCTATTCAGCGTGGTTTTATAGATATCGTCTGCCTTGTAGAGGGTGAATATCTTGATGAGCGTAAATTAGATACCGAAGCAGAGAAAACACAGTACATCCGAAAAGTTGACGTTCGACCAATCGGCTACATCGTAGATGATAAGTTCTTTGAAGGCGTTAAATATATGCCGATGATCAGGGATAAAGCATCTCTGCTGAGTGAACTGTCGGTGGGTAAGATCTACGGTACTGAGGGTAAGAGTGAATTCTCTATCGGCGCAATGCTGAAGGAAAACGTGCCTATCAACCTGCCTTGGGCACGGATTTTTAACAGCCACCTTGGAATATTTGGAAACACTGGTAGTGGAAAGTCCAACACACTGGCAAAGCTTTACACAACTCTTTTTAACGAAAAACTTCCAGCTCTTAAGAATAAAAGTCAGTTTGTAATAATTGACTTCAACGGTGAATACACTGAAGATCAAATCCTCCCATCGAAGGACAAAAAAATAACTGTGCTGGATTCCAAAAAAGGAGCACATAAATTTAAAATTGAGGCTGCGCACTTCTGGGATGCAGAAACACTAAGTCTTCTTTTTCAGGCCACTACCAACACACAACAGCCTTTTTTGAGGAGAGTTTTGAGCGGGAGAGAGAAATTTAAAGATGTTCCTCTTAAACGCTACATCGAGAAAACTTTCGAGAAAGCTTTTAGTGCTGGAGAGCAAAAGCCGGATGCGCTTGAATTGAGTCGCGAAATAGCAAGAATTATTAAATGTGAAGAATTAGAGAAGTACCTAAAAGAAATAACCTTCAATGCTAAGAACAAGTCTTTTAGAGATTCGAATAACACATACTACAACTCAAATGGTGACGGATTTAGTGCAGTTTTAAAGCCTATTCTCGATAAGAATGTAGATGTTAGTGAACTAGATCAATTCACTGAGCTCATCTTGAGGTGTTACCTACAGCTCTGCTCTGATGTGGTGCTTGGACATGCTCAGTACGAACACATTCAGCCTGTACTTTCTAGAGCGAAATCATCAATTACGGCACTTCGCAACGTAATTGAGGTCGTAAAGGTGCCACCGCCACCTCATCTTCTGCATGTCATTTCTCTCAAGAAGTGTAAGAACGAGATAAAAAAAATCTTACCCTTACTTGTCGCAAAAAATTTTTATACAAACCACAAGGAATCTGATAACTTGAAGAGTCCTCCCACTAAGACTCTTCATCTCATCATTGACGAGGCTCATAACATTCTGTCCGAACAGTCAGCACGTGAGCATGAAATTTGGAAGGATTACCGTCTTGAGCTGTTTGAGGAGATAATTAAAGAGGGGCGCAAGTATGGTGTCTACCTTACTCTTTCTAGCCAGCGCCCTGCAGACATTTCTCCCACGATCGTTTCTCAGATTCATAATTTCTTTATCCACCGGCTTGTAAATGAGCGAGACCTTATGCTACTGGATAACACTATTAGCACACTGGACTCTTCTTCGAAGGCACTAATACCTACTCTTGCCAAAGGCTGTTGCGTGGTTACAGGCACCGCTTTTGATTTGCCCATGATCTTGAAGATAGATCCCTTACTGAAAGAGCATCGTCCTAGTAGTGATGACGTAAATCTAGAAGAGCTTTGGGAATTGTCGTGACCATGCAGTTGTAGAAAAGGCTGCAAAGAAATGATTTTTCACTCGTTCCCTGCAGCCGTAAATTCAGTGTCTAGATATTCTTGGAATTTTTCTTTAAAAATTGTATTTTTGCTGAATTTTTGATTATGCTGAGTCCCACAACTCTAATGCCTTTGCTTTTTCAAGCTCCACCGTTTTTGCCGCGATTTCGTTCTTTATTTTATTGCTCTCAGAACGTTTGCTGGAGTATTCGAGTAGAGAAGGAAATCGTCGACTTTCGAAGCTCGGATTAATGCTGTACTTATAGCCGTTGGTACCATCACTTTCCCACTCAGCGATTTTTCCTGGCCTTTGATTGAGAAAGCCGTGCTTGGCAAGTACGGAGCCGAGTGGGTTAATTGCGCGGCGATAGGATGAAGCAGTGTAGGGCTCAGTGACATCTTTGCTGGAATAAGTTGTAGCGTGTGGATCAGAATTTTCTCTATGAGGCCATTGATCTGGATTTCCAATTGCTTTTCGGCATATATCAGGCAATTGCGCGATAAGACTAGCGAAGTCATCCTTCAATTTGCGGAGAGAATCGATACCTTCGGTATTTACTTTTTCTGCATTGTGTTCGATGCATCGGCGAACATTGCCATTCATCCATCTTGTTACGTCAGGAACCATTTCGGAAGCGAATCGCTCGAAAAGTTCATCAAGTTCGACATGGATTGGTGCGAGCTTGGATTCAAGATTACTTATCTCGGATTGAATTTTCTGGCTAGCTTTCATATTTTCCTTTGGCCGTAATGCCTTCATACGAAGGAGGATGAACAGTCCAATTGCAAAGAAAGTTAATGCGAATTGTTAGAGGGAATTATGCAATAGGCTAATCTTCTTTGGAGGAAAAAAGCCCAACCAATCATGGTCGGGCTTTTTTTGTGGAGAAGGACGGGTTTAAAAGAGTGTCCGCTGCCTCCGGTCGAGCGGGGCTGTCACACCCATGCTGGCCACGATGCGAACCACTTGGCCCTCAGTGAGACCATATTCGGTGGCGATCTCCCGAGCAGTCTTGTTGGTCGCGTACTCTGCTGCAATCCGCGTATTGCGCACGGCCTGGAGCGCTCTTTCCGCTTTCGGCAACTGAAAATGAGGCAGGCCTCCGTACTCCTCTGCCAGCTTTAAAAGCGCGTCGATGCCAATGACTGCGGCATAGGGATGATCTTCAGTGACGCGCTCTGGCGTTGGAAAGTACACCCGTAGTCCACCCCATTTTTGAACCAGCGCCATGGTGGCTTGCAGCCCCACCAGGCGCTCAAACTCTTGCAGCAGCGGCGGCAGCAGGTCGATGGGAACTGTAAAAGTCTGGGTCATTTCACCTGTGCCTGACGCTTGGCCCGGTCCAGCATGGACTTCAGCGCCTCAATGACCGTGCTAGCCTGGGCGGTTGGCAGAAATTTCACATCCGACACCTCAGTGCCGATGGTTCGGCCCACGAAGGCGAGCAGGGCGGTGGGACTGCCGTCGCGCAGGCCACCAGCTTCATCGAGCTTCTTCCAGAGCCACTTGATCTTCTCAGGCTGACCGAATGGCTTGAAGCTGCTGGACTTGGGCTGGAAGCCCAGCTTGGCCATGTGAGCCAGCACCTTGGCACGACCCGCTGCGTCCAGATCCGCGGAGCTGGCCACCCCCGTGATTTCGACCAGGTGGAAGCGGTAGTCATCCTCCGTCCAGCCCAGGGCCGTGCGCCCCTGATGGATGTGGCCCAGCTCACGGCGGCGCTGATCTTTTGCAGCAAAAGGTGAGGTATGAGCAACAAAGCGGGTCATGTCTCCTCCTTTAAACGTCCATAGGGCCGATGGCTTTCTTGATGCAGCAGCTCAAGACATGGCCATTTCCAAGATTGATGTCCAGGGTGCTACCGTTCTGGCAGTTCAGACCGATGACCGTGCGCAGGGTGAAGTCCACGATCTTGGTCGTCTGCACCAAGGGCAGTGATTGGGCACCCTCGCTGGTGCACACGGAGTGAGCGACATCGGCGGTAGAGGCAAAGCGTGTAGTTGTCATACGGCAGCCAGATCCAGGTTGATGGCGTCATAAGCGCCGGTGGTTTCATTGCGCTTATAGAAGCGGATATAGGGCTTGGTGCTGGCGACCTGGATGCTGTCTGAGATGGCTTTCATGGCCGTCTGCCAGTCTTCGTCCTTGATGTCCAGGCGGCGCAGGCCCAGCACGCGGCCTGTGTTGATCAGGCCTTGCTTGTCGACCTGAAAGGCATCGGAGACCAGAACTTTGATGTTGTCGTTGGCTCCTTCGGCCCAGCGTGTCACGCACTGGTCGATCAAGGACTTGGCCGCTTGGAGCTGCTCGCCAAAGGTGATCTGGTCCTGCATCTGGCGCACGACCTTCAACTTGCCGTCAAACGTCATGAGTGTGAAGTTGCCCTTGGTGCCGCGAACCTTGACCCCGTATTGCTCCACGCTGGTTTCCACAAAGGCAGTTACGTCGCCCATGGAGTCCAGCTTGAACTTGGCCAGATCCTTGCTCCTGGCTTCGGCCTGGGTGCAAAGGTCGCGCACCAGCTGGTCGCGCAGCTTGTCGATGTCGGAGACCTTGGTTTCGGGGACCAGGTCACCCTTGGCGTTTTCCCAATAGCCTGCGGGGATCTCGGGAAGAGAGATTTGCTGATTCATACGTTCTTTCTGGTGATGGTGATTGGCTGGTTCAAGGAAACACGGAGCGCATCTCGGCGTAGCCGGTGATGGCTGCGATCAGGAAGCCCAAGGCCATGAGGAGCACAAAGATGAAGAGCGTCAGGGCCAGCTTTTCGCGGCGGGACATAGGGGCTGTGCTGGCGTGCTCGATGGTCCAGGCGGGCAGAGGGCGCTGTTGGGGTTGAGTGGTCTTAGGCATGTTGGAGTTCTCCTTTGAGCAGTTGAGACAGGCGTTCGCGGTGCATATGGGTGAAGTCGGAGTAGTCGTCTGCGGCGCAGGCGATGGCATAGCGGCGGTCGATGCTGTAAGCACGCATCAGCCGCCTGGCGCGGCGTTTGATCCAGCCCAAGGGCGGACGGTGGTAGTCGGCTTCGCTCATGGGCAGCGCAAGGCCAATCACCAAGGGCAGGCAGCCGTCTTTAACGAGGTGATGCATGGCTGACCTCCTGGATATGGGTAATGGGGATGACCTTGCGGCCACCTCTGATCTGCAGTGCGCGAGGCACGGGTGGAGCGCTGGCCTCCCGGTGGCTGCATTGACGGCAGGCTTGCCAGTGCTGCATGTCGCGAGGGCTGGATGTGGGCGCGTCACGGTGGGCAAATGCGCGGCATTGCTCTGCAGTGATGACATGGTCGTCGCCACTGGCCTCTGCCGTCAGGTGCGGGCAGGTGTAGCGACCGAAGGTGTGAATCACCTTTTCTGCAATGCGGTCCGTCTTGGCCGTGCCATTTCCGTAGCAACCACTCGCATTGAGCACTTGGCTCAGCGCCGCTGCGCTGATGCCGAGCTGGCGTGCGATGCGTGCTCGCACCGACTCGGGCCGCTGCGCACGCTCCAGAAGGATTGCGAACCAAGGCTCATTCATGTAGCCGGGCTTCATGCAATCTCCTTCCTGGCCTTAGTCAGCGCAGGCGCTTGGGGACCGATGTCGCGCTTGAGTACATAGCGCAATGCGCCATTGACTCGCTTCTTGCTGACCTCGACCGCGTCAGGGTAGGCCTCGCTCCAAGCCCTGAGCAGGCGACCGATGACAGCCTGTAAATAGACCGTGTTGTCGCCAGCATTGGCCAAGACTGACACCGCGTCGACGCTGGTCAGAACATTGCGGATGCGCAGGAGATTCCACAGGCGCGCAGATATCTGATCGGCGACCGTGAGCTTGTTGGGGCGCATCATCGCGGGCTTGCATTTGCCTTCCGCCAGCGACGCGTACAGAGCCGCTTTACAGGTCTGGACGCCTGCAGGGGTCAGCTCCCAGGAAAACCGCTGAGTGGGGCAGGGGGCTGCCAGCCTGCGCTGCTCCAGCAGCTTGCAGGCCCTGCGAGCGTCCTTACCCTCTGTCAGTTCGGGCACGATCTTCTGCAGCTCGGCCACTGTGAAGGGCTGCACTGCATGGGCGGTATAGCGACCCAGCGCAATCAAGGTGGCAGGCATGAACCAGCCGTAAGGCTTCACCGAGGCGGTTGTCATGGCTTGACCCCTTTGCGGCCCAGCGGCTTACCGTTGAACTCAGGGCACAGGGGCAAGCCCTTGATGTGCTCCAGCGTGACCTTGGTCCAGCCATTGGCGTCCGCCCAGGCCTCAATGTTGGCAATGGCATTGAGCAGCAGCCGCATGCGACCCTCAGCCTAGGCCAACATCTCGGGCAGCACCTCGTCGGCAATCTCGATTTCGGCCTTGGCTGCGACCGTGGCCTTGACGTCTGCCAGTGAGATCGGCTGCAGCTCCACCACCTTGGCCACGCGGCTGGCGATGTGGCCGAAGCGCGCCACCTTCATGGGGAAGTGCTCCATGCCGACCAGAAAGCACATGGTGCCTGTCAAGTCGGTGATGTCACGGATCAGCTCGAGCAGACTGGCGGTGGTGCCCACCAGAAAGTCGGCCTCATCGATGATCATCGGCACCATCTCGACCGCCAGCTTGCCGATGATGCGCGACTGCACCTCGGTATTGCGCCCGGTCTTGGCTAGGCCCATGCGCTCGGCCAGCTCATCGAGCATGGCGCGTTTGGTCCAGGTGCTCTTGGCGCGCACGAACACCCAGCCACTGTCAGCGGCCCAGCGCTCCGTCAGCTCGGACTTGCCAATGCCATAACGGCCCTGGACCAGCACCAGACTTGCCTCGCGAGCACCACGTTTTTCCACCAGCTTTTGGGCTTCGGACAAGCGCTTAAAGTTTTCAGTTTTGACAAAGCCTCGTTTCACAGTACATTTCTCCTGCTCGTATTTCTCAAAAAATCTCTGGCACGCTCTGTGACGGTTGCCGCCGTCACAGAGCACTCTTCAAATCGGGCTCATTGCCCGCGTCGTTCCATCCCAATCCCCGCCCCTCGTAGTAGTCGCGCAGATCTGCATAGCTCTCCGATGCCGTGTAGTTGCGCAGCCATGTGCCGTCTGCTTCGGTCCATTGGTCCTGGTTGCGCATGAGCCACTCGTAGCGCTCGCTCGGTCCGTTGAAGAAAGGCCTGCTAGCGGCTGCTTGCGCGGCTGCTTCCGTGGAGGGAGAGTTGATGGCGGAGACAGGTGTCTCCACGAAGGAGGGCACCTTCACGAATGGGGTGCTTGGCTCCGGCAGGGAAAGGGGTGTGGTGTCCATGGCTGGACCCAGCTCGCGCAGGGCGGTGTCGATCTGCAGCTCGCGGCGCTTGACGGCCTGGGCCACGCGTTTTTCGCGGGCCATCTGAATGACGGGCTTGGGGAAGTAGTCGATGCGGTTGGCATCCCACTGGGCCTCGCAGACGAACTCACCGCCCAGCGTGTAAATCAACACATAGTTCGGGTTGTGAATGTCGTAGCGCACGCTGACTTCGCGGCCATCGATATCGCGGCGCATCAGGTCGGGTGCCTGGTAGAACTGATTGAAGAACTGCACCTGACCGCGCTTGGCGGTGCGGATCACGCTCGGCATGAACAAGGTGCGCAGCTCCAGCTCCGAAGGCTTCTCCTGCAGCGCTGGGTCAAAGCAGGCGTCAAACGCTTCCATTGGCGTGGGGTGCTTGCCATCCGTGCGCTTGGGCAGACCGCGATGGCGGTGCTGCGTGTTGTATTCGTGGACCATCACTTCGATGCCATCCACGAACTGCTTCCAGGTCGGAGCCTTGGGAGTGAGCGTGATGACCTCTCCGGTCTGCTCCGAACGCTTGATGGCGCGTTGCTCCTTGGCCAGGACTGCTGCGACCTTGCGGAAGGTCCCTGCATCCACATCGCCGCCCTGAAAGCTCCCGAACTTGCGCGCAGCGTTGATGGCATGGGTCTGCCAACTGCGCTCGATAATCCCGTGCCCCTGTGGTTTGCCGGGCAGGCCCAGGCGGTGATCGATGCCAAGGCGAGCACAGATGCCATCTATCGGGCAGTCCATGGCCTTGGCTGTTTCGCCTGCGCCGTTGTCACCATACAGAATGGCAGGAATGCCGTATTGGCCGACTGCGTGGCGCAAAGCATCACCCACCGCAATCACGTTCTCAGACAGATTGACTGACCAGCCCACGATCAGGCGCGTGGCGGCATCCAGCACCACGGTCAGCTCAGGCGCGAAGGGGGCACCATGGTCTGGGTGGCGAACCTTGGCTTTAAAGGTGTGACCGTCGATCACAAACACATCGGCAAAAGCCAACATGGAGGTATCGCGGCGTTTAAATGGCAGCTTGGTGTCGCGCTGTGCGCCGGTATGGCGAGCCTTGATCAGCGCCACGCTGGCGTCGGCAGACTGCCCCAGCTTGTCCAGAACGCGCCGGGCGCGGTGGTACAGCTTGCGCCATTCATCGAAATCGCGGCCCAGCATGCGGGTGACTTCTTTGGCAGCGCCGCTCAGTTTGCGAAAGCGGTGGTCCTTGCTGTGGAACAGGCCCAGCACTGCAGCGACATCGTCATCAACTTGTGGTGTCGATTCAGACTGGGGAGCTGCTGGCAGGAGTCCAAACCAGCCGTTGTTGCGATGCATGCCCACCCAGCGCTCCAGTGAACGGGCACTGACCTCTCCACCACGAGCGCGCTGGTTCGCTTGCCGTGCAATGCTCTGAGCTTCGGCTCCAGCTTCGCCTGTGACGATGCGTGCGGCCAGCAACTGGCACGCGCGACGCAGGCCATGCAGGGGCACCAGCTCAAGCACTAGCTTGACCAAGCGCACGCGGGCGTCGGCAACATCTTTCTCTGCTTGGCTCGGCACACGGACGCTAGTGCTGTGGACCGAGGTTGTGGGGGCAGGCGACACGAAGCTTCGCACTGCAGGTGTATCCACCACTGCGAGTGCCTTGGTGCCAGCAGCTTGAATTGCGTTGGTGGCGATAGCCAGGCGTGTCTCTTCAGGCAGAGCTGAGCAGTCAAACTCGACACCGCCACCAACTCGGCCAGTTCTGGGGCGGCTGGGAATGCTCAGGCGAATGAGTTTTTCTCGGGTGCGCTTGGCGCAGGAGGGCATGCCCGGCAGGCCCGCGATCTCTCGGGCAGTGAGCCAAGTCATGATCGGTGCTCCTGTTTGCGTGACACACGCAGTGATTGAGCTGTGGGCTGCGAAGTGAGACCTAGTACTGCACGAACTTCAGCAACCTGGCCTGCCATTCGTTCGGGCCGGGAAATTGGGCGCAACGCTGTGCAAACGGCGTTGTACGAAAGCTGATATCGGCGCGCGAAGCCCTGGAGCGAGCCGTAGTGCTCTTGAATGTATTTGCGAGCACTGATCTCTCCCCATGGATTCAGTCCACAGGCGAGTACGACCAGATGCCCATCGCGAGTCAGCTTGAGGCGAGGTTTCATTTCTCTCCCCCGCGTTTCAACTTGTTCATGCGATGTGGTTCGTATTGACCGGGCCAGATGCGGTTGACGGGCTGCTCAATCAGATTGGCAATGGCATCTGCGACACGTCGCGAAGTTGAGCGGCCGTGAATGACATTGCTGACAGTCATACGTGAAAGACTCAACTGATCCGCCATGGCAGCCGGTGTCGTTCCCCGCATACGGATCTCAGCTTTAATTTGTTCTGGATGCATTTGCTGCTACGCTATTGGTTCAAAAGGAAACGTTTCAAGTTGAACCGTATTCTTGGTTCAAAACGAAACGCAGTCAATAGCTATATGCAAAAAAATCCTCAAAGCACCCAATTGCCATCGGTAGATGAAGTCGTTGCTCGCATTGCAGGCGCGCTGGGGCCCGGGTGGATGGCCTTGATGGAGGTTCAGCCTGAAACGGTCAGGACTTGGCGTAAGCGGGGAGAAGTACCCGTGAAGCAGCTACTTAGAGCCGCAAGGCACTCAGGTCGTACCGTTGAGCACTTCAGTGCGCAGGCTGGTGCAGAAAGTCGAGCAGGGTCGACGCGGGTTTATCAAGACGATGGTGAGTTCACCCAGATCGAGGTTCTGGACGCTTGCATGAGTGCAGGAAATGGTGCGACCAACGGTGAGCAGGAAGTTCTGGGCCGCTTGGCGTTCCGAACTGCGTGGCTTCGCTCCAAGGGGCTCAATCGCAATAACGCAAAGATAGTTCGGGTGCGCGGTAACTCGATGTCTGATCGCATCAATGATGGTGACATTCTACTGGTCGACACTTCGGTGAATGCTTTGGCACATGACGGCGTTTATGTGATTGAGCTCGAAGGGGAAGACTACGTAAAGCTGCTGCAGCGGGACTTCAGCACTGGTGGTGTGAAAGTTATCAGCTACAACCCGGACTACCCAGTTCAGACTCTGGAAGGTGAAGCTGCAAACCGGTTGAGAATAACAGGCCGAGTTGTGTGGCACGGCGGTGAAATATGATACGGTTAGTTAATTGATAATGGCGTGAATTAGGTAATTATTGACGCTTTTATCGCGCTCTTACTTTGATAGAAAAAATACACAGATATTGATTTGTCCAGAAGATTTTAAATATGCATATTTTTATTGATGAATCAGGGCTTTTTTCAGTCTCTTCGAAATCGCAGGCATGGAGTACTGTTGGTGGAGTTGTAATTCCAGATGGTTCTTTAGAGAAAGTAGGAGAATCACTTGCCAAACTGAAAGCCGAATATGGACTAGGAATTGATGAAGAGTTCAAGCGAAACCGCCCGGACTGTGCATCAGAACCCTATCAGGAATTTCTGAAGTCGTTGGATAAGGCTGGATGCACACTGCACGCAGTGTCTACCGTTAGCGATTCTGCAAGTGGCGTTGAGGATCTGGAGAAGCATAGAGATAGCACGATTGCCGCAATTCGCAATTATTCTTCCTCGAAGGAAAGAGATCTTGAACTTTATGCTGAAGAAGTTGTTGCGCTTGTAAGGAGCTTAAGTAGACAGGAATTTAATCAATGCATCCTGCAAGTACAAATGATATGCGAAATGCTCCCAAAAATAATTTCTCACTATGCCGGAATTTTACCTGAAGAGCTTGGTAGATTTAAGTGGGTTATTGATAAAAAAAATATTAATAAAGAAAATAAATATGAGAAATGCTTTAAGGATATTTATATTGGGATGATTATGGTAGGCTCTGCGAATCAGAATTCTGCTATCATAACAGGCAGAAATTATGAGGCATTTAATAGGGCTTTTTCTCCAAAGGTAAATACTGGTGAGCTTCTGAGGTCATTTTCAAAAGAGACGGGAATAGATAGAAGTCATCTAAAAAATTCTATAGTGCCAGTTTCTTTTTCTAAGCTATTGGAGAATGAATTTAGTCTTGAAGATTCAAAGCGATCTATTGGACTTCAAGTCGCAGATTTACTTATATCGAGTGTAAATCGCTGTTTAAAACAAAACTATACTAATAACAAAAAAATGGCTAAAGCTTTAGGGCGGCTGATGATTAATTCTCCGAGAGTCGATGGTTGGAGCCTTACTGTCAGAGCCTGTGGTAACCCAAGATCAATTAAAAATGCTCCTGCCAATTTAATAAAGCTTATGGACGCTTCATCTAAACATTTATACAGTAAAAAACTTAAAGAAAATTACTCCAAGGCATTGTCTTTAATTTAATTAATGACTGTTCCCTGATAATTGAAGACAATACAACTGATATTACGGTAGTCAGTTGTCTTGCAAGCAACAACTAACTCTCTTCGGCTTTTCGGGGTTGTGATACCTTAATAATAGAATTGCCCTCTCGGGCCAGCATTTGCGGGCCTTTTTTGTTTTCGCGTGCCCCACGAAAGTCGAGGGCATGGCAAACAAACTCTCCCTCGGTAAAACGGTTCTGCGCTTCGGCATCCCACTCGTGCTGGGTGGTGGTGCGTATGTCACCTATATCTCAGGCTACGAGGACGGACCTGCCAAGCGTGATGGCAGGCCGCAATTCAAGAATGTGGTCTATGCCGATGTACTGGCAGCGGGCCTCCCAACGGCTTGTCTGGGGCTGACCAGAACTGCCAGCTCGGTGCCTGTAGTACTGGGCGATTACTGGTCCGATGAGCAATGCATGGTCGTGGGCAGTCAGGTGCTGGCCAAGGGGCAGGCCAGGGTGCTGGACTGCATCAAGGTGCCAGTGTCCCAGCCAATATTGGATGCCTTTTCCAGCCACGGTCATAACAATGGCGAGCCATCGACCTGCGCCAGTCGTGCCATGGGTCTGCTCAATGCGAAGCGCTATGAAGAAGCCTGCGACGCGCTGGCTCATGCGCCGAGTGGCACGCCCGTCTGGAGCTACACCAAGACCGGCAGGCGCAATGCCAAGGGCGAGTGGGAGTACCGCTTTGTCCAGGGCCTCTACAACCGCCGTTTAAAAGAGCGCACCGATTGCCTGCAGGGCGTGGCCTTGCTCCGCGCCAACTACGACTTCGCCACCGGCACCTGGAAGTCGCAGCCATGAAGCGCTTTCTGGCATTCATCACCCCTGGAGTGCTGGCACTGGCTTTGCTGTTGTACCTGGCGCTTGCCTTGGGCATGTGGCACTTGAAGACCAAGTCTCAGCTCGTAGCCACCGAACTGCAGCAGTTGCAGGGCAGCGTTGCCACCCAGAACCGCATCGCCAAGGCTGAGCTGGAGCGCCTGACAGTTGAGCGCAACGCTGCTCAAGCCAGGCTGGATCAGCTTTACCAACAGCAGGAAAAAACCGATGCCCAGGCAGTCCAAGAAATCGCTCGCCTTACTGGTGAGCTTGAGCAGCGCCCTGTGCGGGTGCGCATCGTCCCCCAGCCCGCTGCCGGTGGGGCAGGTGGTTGTCGCGCCGCAGGTGAGCAAGCCGCCAGCACCGACCCTGGTGCAGCAGACGCAGCCGAGGCCTACGGGCTACTTCCAGCAGCAAATTCTGCGCGCTTTGCAGGAGTGATTCAGGAGATTGAAACCCTTAACGCGGCCTATGCGTCCTGCCGGTCGCTGCTGCTGCACCCATGACTCGCCACAAAAAACAGAGGAACCATGTCACTCGAAAAAGACGAACTGATGCTGCTGGGAAAGATCGACGGCAAGCTCGACGGCATTACCGCGCATCTCAATCGCCAGGACCAACGCATTCAAGAGCTGGATGAACGCGTGGATCAGCGCCTCAACTCCATTGATACCCGGCTGCGCGAGGTCGAGAAGAAGGCTGCGGTCGCGGGCGCGGTGTCAGGCGGTGCCGTGGCGGTAGGCACGGCGCTGATCGTCGAGGGCATCAAGACGTATTTCCGTGGCGGAGGCCTGGGCAACTAATGGCGCACGGCAAAGAAAAGCGTACCCAACTGCGCGGCTTGTATGTGTTTCAGCGCATGGCCATGGAAGCGGCCTGCAAGAAGCTCGGCGTGCCGCGCAGCACCGGCAACCGCTGGAAGCAGGAGGCGGCAGACAAGGGCGACGATTGGGAAACGGCCCGCGCTGCCGTGGCCATGGGCGATGAGAACTTCAAAAACCTCTCGGCCAAGCTGCTGGAGGACTACCTCATTCAGCACCAGGCCACCATGGATCTGCTGCGTGAGGCCAAGGATATGGGGCCGCGCGATCGTGCCGAGACGCTGGCCAGCATGAGCGACAGCTTCAACAAGACCATGTCCAGCTTCAAGCGTCTCAATCCCGAGCTGAACCGCCAGGCTGTGCAGTTGGACATCCTTCAACGCTTTGCCGCGTTTGCCCAGCAGCGCTATCCGCAGCACTTGGCCGCTCTGGTCGAGATGCTGGAGCCGTTTGGCGAAGAGCTGGCCAAGGTGAAATAGCCATGGCCAAGAACAGCAAGGATTTTCTGGCGGGCCTGACAGCGCTGGCCGATGACCTGCGCAAACAGATCGACGCCAACCTGGACGGCTGGGACACCAATCCTGCAGCCATTGCCGAGCGCCGCCGCAAGGTTTGCGACCCGGTCAATGGCTACGAGTATTGGGACCGCAACTACTTCCCTCACTATGGCCGGGCCGAGCCCAGCGAGCTGCACAAGTACCTCTACAAGCGCTTGCCTGAAATAGTGAACACTGCTGCGGGGCAGCGCGACGCCATTGCGGCCCCGCGTGGCGAGGCGAAGTCCACCAAGATCAGCATGAGCTTTGTGTCTTGGTGTCTGGTCACCGGAGCCAAGTGGTACGCCATCATCGTGATGGACGCCTTTGAGCAGGCTGCAGAAATGCTGGAGGCCATTAAGGCCGAGCTGGAAGCTAACCCGCGCATTGCCAACGATTTTCCCGAAGCCTGTGGGCAGGGGCGTGTCTGGCGGGCGGGCGTGATCGTGACGGCCAACGGTCGTAAGGTTGAAGCGTTCGGCTCCAGCAAGAAGATCCGGGGCCGCCGCCACGGCGCGCACCGCCCGGATCTGGCGATTTGCGACGACATCGAGAACGACGAGAACGTCAACACGCCGGCCCAACGCGACAAGCTACAGGCTTTTGTGACCAAGAGCGTGCTGTCCCTGGGGCCGCCCGATGACTCCATGGACGCCATTCTGGTGGGCACAGTACTGCACTACGACAGCGTGCTGGCGCGTTTTCTGAAAAACCCGCTGTGGAATCGCAAAGTCTTTAAAGCCATCATCCAGTGGCCCGAGCGCATGGATCTGTGGGAGCAGTTTGAAGGCTTTCTGCTCAATGCCGACACGCCCCAGGAGGGCGAAGCTGCGGCCATGGCTCTATATAGAGAGCACCAAGCCGAGATGGAAAAAGGCAGCAAGGTGTCCTGGCCAGCGCTGCGCCCCTTGGTCAAGCTGATGATCCGCCGCGCCCGTGAAGGGCACTCGGCCTTTGACTCCGAGCAGCAGAACGACCCGACAGCCGGGGAGGATGCGCCATTCGCCAACTCCATCCGCTTCTGGGTCAACCGCCTGGCGGAGTGGGTGTTTTACGGCGCATGTGACCCCAGCTTGGGAAGGGCAGGCAACAGCCGCGACCCCAGCGCCATTGGAGTCGGCGGCTACAACCGCGAGACCGGCATCATGGATGTGGTCGAGGCCGCTATCCGTAAGCGCGTGCCCGATCGCATCATCAGCGACGTGATCGAGATGCAGCGCGAGTACTGCTGCGTTGTCTGGGGCTTCGAATCCGTGCAGTTCCAGGAATTCCTGCGCACTGAGCTGGTCAAGCGCAGCGCCCAGCAGGGCATCCCGGTACCGGCTCGTCCGCTCTTGCCGATCAGCGACAAGCTGCTGCGCATCGAAAGCCTGCAGCCTCATATGCACAACGGCTTGATCCGTGTGCACAGCAGCCAGACCACGCTGATTGACCAGTTCAGGCATTTTCCCAAGGCCGATCACGACGACGGTCCTGACATGGTCCAGATGCTCTACATGCTGGCCGTCACAGGCGGCATTGCTGCGGCCACACAGGGCGGCAACAACCACCAGGTACAGACCGCCCGCGAGCGCTACGCCCGCCAGGCCTCACGAATGTTCAGGAGAAATACATGAAGCCCCAGGCATGGAGCCGGTTCAAATCATTTCTGGGTTTTGACCAGGCAGCGGTCGCGCAAGGCGTGGACCAAGCACACCACACCCAGCCCATGCGTGAAGCCGCCAGCGCCCAGGGCAATAGTGATGAAGGGTGGCGGAAGCTCAGCGGCGGCGGGCTCGATAGCTTGAACGATCGCGATCTGGCACCGATGGCCCAGGACCGCATGCAGAAGCTGGCTGAATACCTGTGGCAAAGCAATCTGCTGGCCAACCGTCTGACCGAACTGCCCCTGGCCTATCTGCTGGCCGAGGGCGTCACTCTGCAGTGCCAGGACGAAGAGCACCAGGCACTGCTCAATACATTCTGGACCGACCCCATCAATAACTGGCCGCTCAAGCTGCAGGGCAGGGTGCGCGCCCTGGGCCTGTTGGGTGAGCAGTGCTATATCGCCAATGTGCGCGACGGCGATGGCTTTGTGCGGCTGGGTTACTTGGACCCACGCCAGATCGCCACCGTGGTCAATGACCCCGGCAATCCAGAGCAGCCCATTGGTGTCATCACCAAGCGCGACAACCGGGGGCGTCAATATAAATACAGAGTAATCGTCCTGGGCGAGGACGCGGAGCTGTTCAGTGAGAACACCTGCCGGATTCGCGCTGATGAATTCACAGACGGTGAGTGTCTGCTCTACCAGCTCAATAAATTTCCCAATGGCAGCCGTGGGCGCTCCGACCTTCTGGGGCAGATGGACTGGCTGGATGCCTATGACGAGTTCCTGTTCAATGAGCTGGACCGCATTGGCTACCTGCGTTCTTTTGTCTGGGACGTGGAGCTGAAGGGCGCGGACGACGCCAAGGTCAAGGAATATGAGAAGACCTTTGTGCCGCCTGCTCCCAACAGCACCTTTGTCCATAACGACAGCGTTACGCTGGAAGCCAAGAGCCCGAGCCTGCAGGCAGCCGACACCAGCGAGAGCGCCCGCTTGCTGAGAAACCATGTGCTCGGCGGCAGCACCATGCCCGAGCATTGGTTTGGTGGCGGCGGGGATGTGAACCGCGCTGCAGCCTCGGAGATGGGTGAGCCCACCTTCAAGATGTACAGCATGCGCCAGTCCTTCCTCAAGATCATGCTGGAGGAGATAGGCCGCCATGTGTTGCTGTGCCAGGCACGAACCCAAGGCGTCACTCCTGACTGGTCGGAAGAAAAATGGCAGGTGACTGCGGTCTTCCCTGAACTGCTCAATCGTGACGTCACCAAATTTGCCAGCGCGATGCAAACCTTGGCCGCGTCCGTGGTGCAGATGATCGAGGCCGGGCTGATGACCGAAGAGACCGCCCTCAAGATCGTGGCTGACGTGGCCCAGCGCTTTGGCCAGGACTTTGATGCCAAGGCCGAGCTGGAAGCAGCACGCAAGGAAGCTGCCGAGCGCAAGGCCAAGAGAGACGCTGAAGACGTGTTCACCAATTTGCCTGCAGACCTGGCCGCCGCACGGGCTGAGGCATCTGGACAGAGCCATGGCTAAGAAAGCCAGCAGCGGGCAGGAGCTGGGCCAAAAGCCAGATAAGGCATTTGAGGCTGAGCTGGCCAGGCGCTTGCGCGAACGAGCTCAACTGCTCCTGGCTGGAGAAACCCAGGTTCTGCTGCTACTCAAAGAGGCTCGCGATCAGATCTTGGTCACGTTGGCAGGCTTGCCTGCGGATTGGCAGCAGCTACAGCTTTCGCGCTTATTAGGGCAGATCGAGGACGTTCTGGCTGGAGCAACCAGCCGCGCCGGTGCCCTATTTGAAATGCGTATGCAGGATGCCTGGACCCTGGGCGAGGATTTCGTGGACAAGCCCCTGGCCATTATTGGCCACCGCGTGGAACTGCAACTGGCCCAACTCGATGTGGGCGTGCTCAAGCAAATGAAAGCGTTTGGCTCCCTGCGGCTCAAGGACGTGGGCAACGAAGCTGCCCGCAAGATTGGTCAGCAGTTGGGCCAGACCACCATTGGCGCGCAGACGCCATACCAGGCCATCCAGGCAGTACAGAAGATTCTCGGGGCCGAGTCACCCAGGCGCGCGGCCACCATAGTTCGCACGGAAGTCAGCCGGGCGTTTGCCGTGGCCTCCAATGAACGCTTGCAACAGGCCGAGCCCCTGGTGCCTGGCCTGGGCAAGCAGTGGCGGCGCAGCGGCAAGATCCACAGTCGCTGGAATCACGACATCATCGACGGCCAGGTCGTGGAGGCCAGCAAGCCCTTCAAGGTGCCCAACCCTGGCGGCGGTATCGACAAGATGCAGTGCCCGCATGACCCCAGGGCTCCCGTCGAGCAGATCATTCACTGCGGGTGCATTTCTATCCCGTGGATGAAGAACTGGCGGGTGATGACGCCGGGTGCCAAGCCTTTCACCGAGCGCGAGCTGCAACTGGATGGGCGCAAGGCTGCGTTGGATCAGGCTGCGAAGAGGGCGGGAGGGCGTAAAGAGTGAAAGGCCTCCGTGATAGCTTTAAACCAAGTTCAGGTGGCGTGGCCCCAATTGCTTCGTTTGGAAGCCCTCTGCGTTGATTTAAAGTACGTTTAAACGGACTACTGTTGAGGAGGGGTCAATGAATTTTGAGTCTGGCGATGTGCCAAGCCGTGCCCACGAACTGTTTCACCGACTGGAGACTCAAGGTGCTACCTATGTCAAGGCTTTGGTGGAGGAAAAAAAGAGCGAAGAACTATTTCTGGATTTCAAAAGAATCGCAACGGACTCTTCTGCGAACGCATTAAATCCTTCTGATCGAGATAATTTTAAAAAAGCACTATCAGGTTTTGCTAATTCTGAAGGGGGTGTGATCCTGTGGGGTGCTGAAACTGTAAAAATCGAGGGGGTTGAGAGCCTGAAGTTTCCAGATGGATATGCCGACACAGCGCGTTTTGTTTCGTTGCTGGAGGACGCAATATCAGGATGTACTGTCCCTCCCGTGCCCGGCGTTCGATCAATCAAGATTCCATTAACGGATGATGATTCAAAAGGATTAGTTGCCACTTTGGTGCCAGCTAGTCACTATGCGCCTCATCAGACAACAGATGATTCTCGTGCGTACTTTATGCGGGCTGGGTCATCTTTTGCACGTGTACCGCATGGAATTCTGGCAGGGATGTTTGGTCGTCGTCCGGCTCCGAAAATTTTGCTGAACCAAATAGTCAAAAGTTGTTATGTTGGTTTAGAGGACGGGAGAAATATCCCTCATTTAAAATTTGAGCTGGAGCTATGCAACTCTTCGAACGTTGTTGCGAGGGATGCCTTCCTTTCTTGGAGTTTCAATAAAGCTGGGTCAAGGATGGCTGATTTGAGAGTAACTTTTGCAAAGCCTGGATTGCCTTGGCATTTAGAGAGATCGAGCCCCCGAAGCGGATCATTAATAGTTCAAGACGGTTATAAATTGGCTCCTTATTCAAAATACCCAGTTTTAACCTTTGATTTAAGCAACTTTGGACTGGCCAATGAAGCTATAGATATTGATTTCCATTTTGGGTGCGATGGTGCCGTACCAGGACATTGCCGACTATTTATTGACAGAGATGATCTCAAGAGCGCTGTAGAAGACTTGGGGAAATTGCCTCTTGGCTACGGAGATGGATTTAATTATTTAAAGCTGGGAAATCGTATTCTTGGGCTTCCATCTTTTTGGTAGTGTGCTTAAGCGAGCTTCATCTTTTTAGGGCCAGCATTCGCGGGCCTTATTTATATGTGGCCCACTAGGCACAGTCACCCCATCGCAATGCCGCGCTCTGCGGCTCATTTTCGATGGAGTGGCCCATGTCCGAATCCGAGACAAAAGAAACCAAGCTGACGGCAGCCGATGCTGCCAAGCGCGTCCAGCGCATCGTCCTGGAGCCTGCAGAAGGCAAGGACAAGTTAAAAGAAAAGCGTCTCGCGGTTTCCGCCGATGAAGTGCTGTCCTTCAAGGACTACGGCACCCACATCGTCGTGGTGACTGTGGACGGTCAGAAGCTGACTGGCAAATAAGCCATGCTCAAGCTCATCCCTCACGGCACGGGCTTTGATCGCCTGACGGAGGCGGTCACTTCCGAGTTCGGTCAGTTGATCGAGCTAGTGCGCCAGGCGGTACGCGACAAGCTGCGCCTGACGGTCAATGGCGACTACTACGTGGACATGCGTGGCATCTGGCCTGACCGGGCCGTGGTGCAGGTCAAGGGTCGCCTCTACAGCTACGCCTACACGGTCAACGCAGATAACACCGTGGCGCTGGCTGAAGGCGAAGAGGTGGTGGCGCAGTTCCAGCCTGTGTCTGATAAGACGGGGGCCATCTTTCCCGATATCTCCGAGGCAGACCGTGCAGCGGGGAGAGTCAAGCTTTCAGAGATCGTGCGCGAATCTCAGGAGGCTGCGGCCTTCCGTGAAGCCCAGGACGGCACGATTGAAGTCACGCTGATTCGTGCGGGCCGCAGCGGCAACCGTAACTACTACCCCGACCAGGCACTGCGTGAAGCGGCACCCATGTTTGAAGGCGTGCGCGTCTTTGCCAAGTCTGACGCCGATCACAGCGCGGGCAAGGGCAAGGATGTGCGCAATCTGATCGGCGGCATCTACAGCGTGCGCTTCGTCGAAGGCAAGACGCCCGACACCGGCAGCCTGGTCGGAACCTTTAAAGCCATCGACCCTAGCGACTCCACGGTCACCAAGATGGTCGGCTCCGTCAAACGGGGCATGCAGGGGCTGCTGGGCCTGTCGATTGACGCGGACGCCCGCACCCGCAAACGCCCCAGCGGCAGCGAGACCCTGCGCGAAGCCGTGAAGTTCACCAAGGTTCACTCGGTGGACCTGATTGTCGAGCCAGGCGCGGGCGGCGGCCTGGACCGTCTGACCGAAGCCGCCGCCGATCCCAGTACCTCTCCCCCTGAATCTCAAGAAGGAAGCCAAACCATGCCTTTGTGGAAGCAACGCATGCTGGAGGCCATCAAGGCCAAAGACCCGGCGAAGCATGCCGCCATCAAACTGGACACGATCACCGACGACGAGGTGGTCAATCTGCATGAATCTGTTTGCGGCCCGCTGGTCCCTGAGCCTGGAACGCAGCGAGTGACCGAGGCCCAGGGCGACAATGCGCCGCTGACCCGCGCCGACCTGCAGGTGTATGAGTTGCGTGGTGCCGCCCGTGAGCGCATCAACACGGCCAGGCTGCCCCAGGCAGCCAAGGAGCGCCTGCTGAGCCAGGTGGCGACCGCTGGCGCTGATCGCCTGACCGAAGCTGCCGTGGGTGATCTGATCAAGGCAGAAGGCGACTACATCGCCCGCATGACGGAGTCGGGTACGGTGCGCGTGCCTGCGTTCGGTAATGGCTCCATCAACGTGGAAGACCGCAGCGTGTCGATCCGCGAGATGCTGACGGCGTTTTTCGACCCCACGCACAAGGAGCACCGCAACGTGCAGTCGCTGCGCGAGTGCTACATCGAGATCACGGGCGACCGCCGTGTCACCGGCCAGATCCGTGACTGCGATCTGGGCCGCATGGCCGAGAGCCTGGGCGTCATGCGTGAGTCGGTCACCAGCAGCACCTGGAGCGATGCGCTGGGCGATAGCATCACCCGCCGCATGCAGGCGGTCTACACCGGCCTGACCAACCTGGACGCCTGGCGTCGTGTGGCCACGACCGCGCCGATCAAAGACTTCCGCACCCAGGAACGCATCCGCATCGGCGGCTACGGCAACCTGCCTGCAGTCGCTCAAGGCGCTGCCTATCAGTCGCTGAATTCGCCTACTGACGACAAAGCCACCTTTGCGGTGACCAAGCGCGGCGGCACCGAAGACGTGACACTGGAAGCGATCAAGAACGACGATGTCCAGGCGCTGCGTCGCATTCCCACCGAGCTGGCACTGGCGGCCAAGAACACGCTCTATGAGTTCGTGTTCGACTTCTTCCGCATCAATGGCCTGATCTATGACACCAAGGCGCTGTACCACGCCGACCACAACAACCTGTTCACGGGCGCACTGACGGCTTCCGAGTTTGCGTTGCATCGCTTGGCCATGCTCAAGCAGACCCGTGCGGGCAGCGCCAAGCGTCTGGCCACAGGCCCAGCAGCGATCATGGTGCCCTTCGAGCTGCAGGAAACGGCCTATGACCTGTTCGTGCGCGGCCAGAACCTGGACAAGACCTTTGTTCAGACCATCAACCCCGAGGTGATCCCCGTCAGCTATTGGACGGATGCCAACGACTGGTGCACGGTCGCTGACCCTCTGGTGCTGCCGGTGCTGGAGGTTGGCTTCCTCGACGGCCAGGAAGAACCGGAGCTGTTTGTGCAGGACCAGCCCAACGGCGGCTCCATGTTTAGCAACGACAAGCTGACCTACAAGATCCGCCACATCTACGGCGGCACCGTCTTGGTCGACGGTGAAAAGGGCACGACCAAGGCTGTTGTCGCGTAAGTCGCCCGGCCCGTCAGCCCCCATCCAGGCCTGCCCCAACCGGGGCGGGTTTGCAAAGTCACCAGCCTGGCCCGGAGCCTTTGCAAACCCATGGTCGATTTTTTCCATTCCCTCTTTAAACACTAGGAGCCGTCGTGGCGCTTGAGGATTTTCAGAATCTGGTCAAGGACATGGTCTCGGACCGGGATGATGCGATCACCGCTGAAGTACGCGACCGCGCCCTTGATCAGGCGCGCATGCGCTACAGCGAAGACGTGCCGCGCCTGGAGCTGGAGGAGGTGGTGTGGCCTGCTACTGGCGTCTTTGGACCGGTGCCTGCAGGCTGGACGGATAGCGCAGTCATCCAGTCTGTGGAGTTTCCGGTGGGGCGGCGTCCAGCCTCTTTGGTGTTAGCGGACGCTTACAGAACGGCGAACGGCTGGGGTTTGGAGAGCGAGCATGCGTTACCTGGCAATGCCTTGATCCGGGTGAGCTTCCTGGTTCCCCATGTGCTGGACGCCACTGCCGACAGCATTCCCCAGCGTCATCGCCTGGCCGTGGCTTCGTTTGCGGCCCATCTCCTGTGCCAGCAACTGGCCACGCGCTTTGCAGGCGATCGCGAGACCACGCTCGGCTCGGACATGTCTCGCACGGAGAGCTGCTCGCGCAACTATGCGGCCCGTGCCAAAGACTACCGCGCGGCCTATTTTGCAGGCATTGGTCAGCTGGACCCGGTGCTTCAGGATGCGGTCGCTGGCTCTGCCGTGTCGGCGGTGGTGAGTTGGCCGCGCCGTAATCCGCGTCACCGCCTGGTGAGCAGGGGCGGCCTATGAACCTCGACATCAGCCTGGGCGATCTGAGCGCCATCGAGCGCGGCCTGCGCCAGGAGCCTGACTACACCCGCCAGGTGCTGGAGGCCACTATGCACCAGGCCACGCTGCTGGTGCAGCGCGAGTGGCAGGAGAACATGCCGCGCGTCAGTGGCATCACAGCCCGCAGCATCACCAGCGATGTGGCCAGCACGCCTGCCGGGGTGCTCGGCATTGTGGGCAGCAGCCAGCCCACGGCCTTGTTTATTGAGCTGGGCACCCAACCCCACATGCCGCCGATCAAGGCCATCGAACCCTGGGTCAAGGCCGTGCTGGGCATTCGTGAGCCAAAGGAAGTCAAACGAGTGGCCTTCCTGGTCGCCAGAAAGATTGCGCGCGAAGGGACCGCCCCGCAGCGCCCCATGGAGCGGGCGGCCCTGGCCACGCGCGGCCAGGTCATCGCGATGTTTGAAGGCGCTGCCGCCCAGATTCTCAACTTCATCACAGGAGGCAAGGCATGACTGCCGCCACTTTGTCTGCTGCCCGCAGGGCGCTGTTGGCCGTCCTGGCCGCAGTGCCTGCTGTGGGCATGGTTCATTCTCGGGAGCGCTTTGCCGCCAGTGAAGCGGAGTTTCGCAAGCTCTATCTTTACAGCCCGGCGCAGGCTGACGACGACTTCGGACTGGATCCCCATATCCGTGGCTGGTATGTGCGTCGCACTGCGACCACCGAGGTCAACGCCAACGGTCGCATCCTCAACGAGCACCGATGGTTGATCCTTGGCTACATGGCTTTTAAAGATGCCGTGGAGAGTGAGCTGATCTTTGACGACCTGGTCGAGCGCATCCGCTCTGCCGTGCGCGTGGACACCACGCTCGGCTTGCCCGGCATGTTGGGCGGCTCCATTCATGAAGAGCGCGGCGTGCAGGTGGCCAGTGCTGGCCCGGTCATGTTTGCCGGGGTGCTGTGTCACAGCGCCATGCTGGAGATGAGCACCCGCAGCTGGGTGGAATGGAGGAAGCCATGAAACCCAGCTCCCGCCGCAAGGCCGCACTGGCCCAGCACGCCATGGTCTCTGTGATCTTGAAGGCGGAGCACGAGCACCTGGGATCTCTGCACCAGCCAGGCGCTGAGATCTCTGTGCACCCCGATACCGCGCAATGGCTGGAGGCCATGGGCGTCGCCGCACCCGCTCCACCCACAGCTCAAACCCCATCTCAACCTGTCAACACAAAGGACTGACCTATGTCTGATGACGTCATCAAACGCATTTTTGCCCCTGCCGCATTGGTCGGCCAGATCTATGCCCGCGAGTACGGGAGCACCACTGCGCCGCTGCCCATTGGCAACGTGCTGGCTGCCGAGCTGTCGCACAAGGAGGATGTGAAAAAGCAACCTAATATGACCACACTGGGCGGGGGCACGCACTCCGAGATCCGCCGCGTCACGGAGGTGGAGCTGGCGATGACGCTGGCCGACATCAATCCGATCAACCTGGCGCGCGCCACGCAGGGCACAGTCAGCGGGGTGGAGCAGGGGCAGATCAGCAATGAGACCCTGAAGGTGACGCGCGGCGGCTTGTTGCGCACCAAGCATTTGCAGCCCAGCAATGTCGTCTTGACCAAAGGCACGACACAAGGCACGGCCACCGTGACCGATGAAGAGCATTTGGACGTCAAGAAGGGCGACCTGGTCGCGCTGGCCCATACGGGGGCCACTGACGTGACGGTGCGCATCGGTGATAGCGTGGCCACAGCCACGGCACTGACCATGGCGGGCAACTACTCGGTCACGGCAGCAGGTATCCAGCTCGATCCCGCTGCTCCCGATGTCACGGATGGCAAGGGCATCTGGGTCAACTACAAATACCAAACCGTTGGCGATGTGGTGCCTGCGGCGGGCAACTATGAAGTGCGCCCGGCTGGCATCTTCGTGTTCCAGGACGCGACGGGGCTGGCTGAGGGTGAAGAGGTCAAGGTTGCGTACTCTCACGTGGGCTATGCCGTGATCGAGGCCTTGACCACCAAGCCGAAGGAGCTGGAGATCATCCTGGAGGGGCTGAACGAGGCCGATGACGGCAAACTGGCCATCGTGGAAATTTGGCGCGCAAGTCAGGGCGTGGCATCATCCATCGCGCTGTTGCAGGAAAGCGGGTTCATCAACCTGAAGGTGACCGGCTCGGTCCTGATGGACTCCACCAAGGTGGGCAACGGCATCAGCAAGTACTACCGCGTGCGCAAGACCTGACGCCGCACCAGACCCTTTAAAAGACTAAGGCCAGCACTCGCTGGCCTTTTTTGTTGGCGCTCAAAAACCGACAGTGATGCCTGAAAGCCGCTTTCAAGCAGCGTCACCGTCTGGGGCCAAGAAACATCTGCAGCCCGATCCACAGGACATAGGCACCGAGCAGGCCATAGGCCACTGCCGCAAGTGCCATGCCTGCACGCACAGACACTCCTGCACCCACCAGGAAGGCGATGCATGCAATGAAGGCGATGAGACGAGTCATCCGCCCATTGTAGGAATCCATGACAGATAAGCAAATCAGCCTGCAGATCGACACCGGGGTCACGGGACGTGAGTCCATCGTGGGCCTGGCTGACGATCTGGAGAACGTTGCCAAGGTCCTGGAGGGCGAGGTTGCAGTTGAGGCGCGCACGGCGGCTGCCAGGCTGCGCGAATTGGCCCAGCAGGACGCCGCGATCACCACGTTCACCAAGCTGGAGGCCGAGGCCAAGTCAACGGCTGCCAGCTTGCGCCTGGCCGAAACGGAGGCCAAGAACTACGGTCGCCAGATTTCGGCGCTTGGCCCGCCGACAGAAAAAGAAGCAGCAGCGCTGCGGCAGCTCAATGCAGCTGCGGATAGTGCCCGCTCCACGTTTGAGCAGCAGAAGCAGGCCCTGTCCCAGGCCCAAGGTGAGCTGCAGCGCTTTGGTGTCGCTGGCCAGAATGCCCAGCAGGCGCAGCAGCGCTTGCGCCAGGAGGTGGAGCAAGTCCGTGAATCGGTGCTCACGTTGGTGCCCGCTCACCAAGGTGCTGCGGCAGGCGCACAGAATGCCGCCGCCAGCATGGTGCGCAGCCACCGCCAGATCGGTGATGGCGTGGAGTCCATCAGCAAGCAGCTGGACCGGCTGCAGAAGTTCTATATAGGACTGCAGTCGCTGCAGGGCCTTAAAAATCTCGCCTTCGACCTGGCTGCCACTGCTGACCAGGCCAACAACCTGCAGGCCCGCATGAAGCTGGTCACGGGTGAGGGCGAGAACTTCACGCGATCGTGGGAGGGTGTGACTGAGGTCGCACTGCGCACCCACAGTGCGCTTGAAGACACCGGGGTGCTGTTTTCTCGCATCGCCCAGGCCGGTCGCGATGCCGGTCTGAGTGCCGAGAAGGCCAGCCTGCAGAGCCTGAGCCTCACGGAAACCATCAACCAGGCGGTGCAGATTGGTGGCTCCAGCGCAGAGGCCTCATCCGCCGCCATCACGCAATTGATCCAGGGCCTGCAAAGCGGCGTGTTGCGCGGCGAGGAATTCAACAGTGTCATGGAGCAGGCACCGCGCCTGGCACGTGCTTTGGCCGATGGTCTGGGCGTGACCACGGGCGAGCTGCGCAAGATGGCTGAGTCTGGCCTGCTGACCACGCAGACGGTGATTGCTGCCCTGCAGGGCCAAAGTGCAGCCGTTGCCGCAGAGTTCCAACGCTTGCCTCCCACAGTGGGCCGGGCCATGCAGGACCTGTCCACGCAGTGGTCCCTGTACGTGCAAAAGGTGGACCAGGCCAATGGTGCCAGCGCCGCAGCGGCCAAAGCCATTCAATTGCTGGCCAATAACCTGCAGAGCATTGCGGGCCTGCTGATGGATTTAGGCCAGGCTGCGGCGGCATTCACTGCATTGCGCCTGGCGCAGCACTTTCTGGGCATTGGCCAGGCGACGCAAGTGGCTGCTACAGGCATTGCTGCCGCTAATGCCCAGCTCGTGGCCACTCAGGCGGCAGCCGCAGGAGCTGCAGCCAGTACCAGCCGATTTGCGGCGGTCATGGGTGGCCTCAAGACATTCACTCTGGTTGGCATTGTTTCCAACATCAAAGATATCGGTACCTGGATAGGGGAGAGCGCGGCCAAGCTGGCTGGATACAAGGACCGCACCGAAGAGCTGGAAAAGGCGGACAAGGCCGCTGCCGCAGCGGCGCGTGAATTAGCGGCAGCCCGTGCCGCCGAGGCCCAGAAAACCCAGGATGCGGCAGACAAGCTATTTGATTTGTCCAAGGCTGCACGCAATGCCGTCGCTGAGTTTGAGCAGCTCACAAAATCCGGCAAAGCTAGTGCCGATGCCTTAAAGAGCGTCACCGAAGGTTTTGATTTAACCAAGATTCAAGGCATCAAGGATTTTGCTGCCACCTTGGATAAGTTGGGCGAGACCGCAAAGATTACGGCCAGCGAAACCGAGGCAGCTTGGACCAAGGCTTTGTCGGGCAAGGATTTAGCGGTATTCGAAGCCAATGCGCGGGCGGCATTTTTGGGGAGCAGCCGTGAAGCGCAGCGCCTGGCGCAACTAACCGATGCAGTTCTGACCGAAGCGATTAAACGCGCTGGTCTGGAATATGACGTACTTCGGGGAAATATTTCCGCTGCATCTCGCAGTGCGATTAATGACACCCAGGCGCTTATTGACCAACTCGGAAAACTCAAGGAAGAGGGTGTCGACACCGGGCGAGTACTGAATGCGAGTTTCAGCAAAGCCATTGAAAGCGCGGACAGCGAAGCCGCATTAAAGGCTATTCGAGAACAAATCGAATCGGTGCGCAGTGCATTGGGTCAGCCGCTGGCCGATGGCTTGCTTGACCAGGCTAAAAAGAAAGCCGATGCGCTCAAGGATGCTCTGGACGCAGCCACGCCAGGCATTAATAGCGTGCGCGAGGCATTCAAGCAGTTGGGCATTACCTCGGATGAAACGCTCAAGAAGACGGCAGCCGATGCAAAAGCTGCCTATGACGTGCTGCGCGACAGCGGCACGGCCAGTGCCCGAGAAATGGGCGAAGCCTTTAAAAAATCTGCTGATGCTGCGATTGCCGCCAACAAAGGCATTGCGCCAGCCTGGGTCCAGGCCGAGGCTGCCATGCGCGGATATGAGGTGGCGGTCGACAGCGCCGGGCGGGCCACGCTCAGGCTCAAGGGCTCGGTCGACGATTCGGCGGGCTCACACAGCCGGGCAGCCAATGCCGTCGACCAGCACCGCACGGCCCTGGAGCGACTGAACGCCGAGCGTGAGCGAGAAATCGCCTCCCAAGAAAAAGCCAATGAGCTGGCCACCCGTGAGCTGCAGCTCTTGGAAGCCAAGCGCAATGCGGGAACTATTCGCGGGGCCGATGCGGTTCCAGCTTTCGAGAGCAAGGCCCAGGCCGATGCCTGGCTGGCCAAGTGGAAAGAGCAGTACGCCAGGGACAACCCGTTTTCAACGCAAAGCGGTGGCCAGCTCGGCAACTTCATGCATGACATGACCATGTTCGAGTGGAACCGTGAGGTGGATGCGATGGAGCTGCGCAACACCATGAAGGGCAACGGCAATGCCGAGACCTCCAGCAAGACGCCGCTGGAAGCCATGGTCTCGCGTCAGGTCTCCACCATCAATCTGCAGCTCAACGGCCAGCCCTATGGCCAGGTCAACACGGACCCGGCAGGTGCCGCCTCGCTGAACCAGTTTCTCGGAGAGCTGAGCCGCCAGAAAGGGGCCTCGTCCTCATGATCACGCTTACCTACAACGGCACCACGGCCCATATCAGCGACCGCCTGGATTGGCAGGACGAGTTCAGCTGGAGCCCGGTCGACCAGGCCACCAGCTACAGCACCACAGGCGCGCTGCTGGTGGATGTGGCTTTAAAGCAGGCCGGTCGCCCGATCACGCTGATGGGCACCGAGACCGCCGCCTGGATCACGCGGGCGCTGTGCTCAACGCTGCAGGCTTGGGCCGAGCTGCCCGGCATCCAGCTCACCCTGGTGCTGCGTGGCCAGGCCCGCCAAGTCATGTTCGACCACGCCAAGGGCGGCTTTACAGGTCAGCCCGTTTTCAAGCTGCAGGACGGCGAGGAATCTCCCGAGCAGCTGTATTTGCCGACTTTCCGATTTATTGAGGTTTGACGATGGCCATTTTGCAAGGCGATATCCAGCTGCGAGCCAGCCGAGTCATGGACGATGTGCCCGAGGGCGGTGGCGGGCCGTCCACGGTCGTGATCGAGTCCAGTCAGGAAAACGCCGTGATGCCCGACATTTCCGAGATGGATCGGGCCACGGGCCGCGCCAATCTGCGTCAGGTGCATGTGGGCGTGGACACTGAAGACCGCGACACCTACCAGGGCAGCAATGTCATCGTGGCCAAGCCGCCCGAAGACCCCAATGTGTCCATCACCCTGTTTTCCACGGGCGAGGTCTATGACACCCGCGCTCAGGCACAGGCCCGGCTGGAGGCCTACTTGAACAAGGGGGCCGAGTGGGCGGGCTACCTCTATGAGAACCACATCAAGGGCCAGCGCGTCATTCAGATTTTCCAGCGCCCCGGTACCGAGCTGCCAGCCGTGGGCAAGACCCTGGTTCTGGTTGGCAATGAAGGCTTGGCCAACGAGCAGGAGCAATATGTCCGCGCCATTCGCGTGACCAGCGTGGAGCGCACCTTCACCTACGACACCGACCGGGACTATCAGGCCGTGGTGGTGACGGTGGAGCTGTCCGACGCCTTGCGCTATGACTTCACCGGGTCCCCAGCCAGCCGCCAGTTTGCCCGGCAGATCAATAGCGCACATCTGCGCGATACCGTGGTGGCCGATGCGGGCAGCTATGTGGGCGTCACGCCTTTGCAGAAGGCCGCAGCCCTGGGCGATTTCACGATCATTGCCAAGACGATCATGACCCAGATCGTGCCCTCGGCCCAGAGCGAGACGCCCATCCCCGCGACCATTCCTTATGCGGCGGCAGGCTTTCCGGTCTCTGCGGCCGAGGCCGTGACCTTCAGCTCATCGCAGACCTGGAACACCACCACCAGCCTGGCCCTGCCCGGTGGCTGCCTGCCGGGTTCGCTCTCCATCGTGGTGGGCGGCGTCACCTTGACCGACAAGGGTGGCATTCTGATGTCGGGCACCCAACAGATCGGGCTGGTGGACTATGCCAATGGCATCGTCACCTCCAGCTCGGGCAGCTATGACGGCAGCAAGACCATCAGTTACCGGCCTGCCGCCTATATGCAGCGCGTGCCGCAGTCCAGCGAGATCCGCATCACGGCAGAGAACCGCAGCCAGAGCTACACGGGCTTCATCACGCCGCTGCCGGCGCGCGGCACGCTGTCCTTTAGCTACCGGGCGCAGGGCCGCTGGTATGTGCTGTCGGACGCCGGCGACGGCGCGCTGCGTGGCACCGACTCCAGCTATGGCGCAGGCACCTATAGCGCCGAGACCGGCAGCTTTGTCGTCACGCTGGGTGCCTTGCCTGATGTGGGTAGCTCCATCGTCCAGCACTGGGGCGTGCCGACTCAGGAAACCGTGCAGCCTGCCGCTGACCTGCTGATCAGCCAGACCATTGCCCTGGCCTTGCCTGCAGGACAGGCGCTGTATCCCGGCGCTTTTGATATCAAGTGGATGGATGGCACTACCCAGCGCACCGCCACGGCCACCGCCGCGTGGCAGCTTCAGGGGGACGCCACGGGCGAAGTGCGGGTAGGGCGCTCCGAGGTGCTGTTTGCGCCCAGGCTGCTGCCAGCTGTGGGCACGGTGCTCGATGTCACGGTCGACACCGCCCCTGCGGTCGAGGTGAACCTGCAGCACCCCTCGCGCAACGGCCAGGGCCGCCTGGCGGTCTCTGCCGGCCAGGGGGCACTGGTTCCCTATACGGTCGAAGTCGAGTGGAACACGCTGACCGACCAGAGCGTGCTCGGTCTCTACACCCGAGACCAGCTCAAGGAAATGGGCGTGACGCTGGTCGACCCGACCCAGATCGCCCGCGATGACGGCAACGGCAAGCTGATGCTCAACGGCGTGCAGGTCGGCACGGTCACCTACAGCACGGGAGCGGTGGACTTCAACCCCGATGTCGTCATCAAGATCCCCAAGCCGGTCTATTCGTCCAGCCAGGTCAGCGGCGGCGGCTTCAATGGCGAGGTGGCCCAGTACCGCCTCAACTACGAGGGCATCGAGTACCTGAGTGCGCCCTCGATCTATCCCAATGACGAAAGCGGCTACGTCAAGATCCGCTTTCGCACCACGGGCAGCGCAACGCGCCGCACGCTGCAGGTCGCGTTTGCGCCTGAGTTTGATCTGGTCACGGGCGTGCAGGCCCCGGTGGTTCCCGGTTCGGTCGTGCTGATGCCTTCCAGCGGTCAGCCCTGGAGCGATGACGGCAGGGGCGTGCTGCGGGTGCTGACCTCGGGCGGCTTTGTGGCGCGCGGCTCGGTCAACTACGCCACGGGCCGCGTAGGCCTGACCTCATGGACTCCGGGCAACGCCAACCAACTACGCCGGGCAGGCTGCATCACCACCTTGGGTGACGCCATCAGCAGCGCCTATGTATTCCGCACGGCTGCAGCGCCGCTGCGCCCCGGCTCCCTCACGGTGCAGGTGCCCAGGGCCTCGGGCGGCTCGCAGAACGTCAGCGCCGGCATTGATGGCACCATCACGGCTCCCGGTGTGGTCGGCACGGTGGACTATGAAACAGGCCTGGTGCGCCTGGGCTTCGGTGCCCTGGTCGTGGCCGCAGGCAATGAGGCCGAGCCCTGGTATGACGCGGCCAACGTCCAGCAGGACGGCAGGATCTTTAAACCGCAGCCCGTGGTCGCCAGTGCCTTGCGCTGTTCGGCGGTGGCTTATGCCTACTTGCCCATGAATGCCGACATCATCGGCATCGACCCGGTGCGCCTGCCTAGCGACGGCAAGGTGCCGATCTTCCGGTCTGGCTCCTTGTGCGTAGTGGGCCACACCAAGACCAGCGCCCAGCTCAACGTCAGCAACAACATGACCGTCAACCTTGCCCGCGTGCGCCTGTCCCGCGTGGTGGTGAGGGATGCCAACGGCAAGACCCTGAATACCGGCTATTCCGTCGACCTGGAGGCCGGGCTGGTCACCTTTACCGATGTGTCTGCCATGACCATGCCGGTGACGATTGAGGATCGCATCGAAGACATGGCCACGGCCACCGATGTGCAGATCTCGGGCGAGATCACCTTCAACCGGGCGCTGACCCATGACTACCCCAAGGACGGCACCTATGTCTCCAGCGCCCTGCAGGCCAGCGACCGCCGCGCTCGGGTGAGTCTGGCCTTTGCGCAAAAGACTTGGGTCGATAACGCTTGGTCTGACGTACTCATGGGGCAGGAGCCGCCTGCCAAGTACGACCAGGGCGTCGCGCCCATCGAGATCACCAACGCAGGTGGCAGCACCGAGCGCTGGGTGCTTGAGTTCACATCGACCAGCCAATTCCGCGTGATTGGCGAGCATGTGGGCGTGATTGCCACGGGCGACATCAACAGCGTCTGCTCGCCGCTCAACCCGGCCACGGGCAAGCCGTATTTCACGATCCAGCCCCTGGGCTGGGGCAGCGGCTGGGCCGTGGGGAACATCCTGCGCATCAACACCGTGGGCGCGATCTACCCCTTCTGGGTCGTGCGAACCATCCAGCCGGGGCCTGAGACCGGCATCGAGCACAGCTTTTCCATCCTGGCGCGCGGTGATGTGAACCGCCCGCAGTCCAACTGAATTCCTGGAGAGAGTTATGGCATCCCCTGTAGATACCTCAGTCAAGCACGCATACAGCTCCATGACCGGGGCACCCGCCATCGGCGGCACAGTCGGCTCCCTGATCGGCGCGCTCGACGCCTTCCTGGTCAATGGCTGGGGCGCAAAGGCCGTGGATTCGGCGGTCATCAGCAACGGCATCTGCCGCCTGAGTTTTGCCAGCGGCAAGAGTGCGGCAGAGGCACATGCCGTCATCACGGTGACCGGGGCAACGCCCTCGGCCTTGAATGGCGAGCAGAAGGTGACGGCTGTCGCCAATGGCTGGGTGGAGTTCAAGACAGCGCTGCCGGACGGAGCCGTCACCGGCTCCATCAGTTTCAAGATGGCTCCGCTGGGCTGGGAGAAGGTCTTTGCTGGTACGAACAAGGCCGTGTACAGGCAAATTGATCCGGCATCGACGCGTATGTTCTACCGCGTCGACGATAGCAATGCCTCTTATGCCAGGGTGCAGATGTACGAGTCCATGACAGATGTGGACACGGGCATTGCGGCTGCGCCTACGAACGTCACCGGTGGCTACTACTGGCACAAGCGCTACAGCTCGGGCACCTCTTATTGGGTGTTTGCCGGTGATTCGCGCGGCTTTTACCTTGTCTTGTTTCCGTATAGCACTACGCCGACGAACGCCAGCTATGCCGGTATTTCCTGCTACGTGGGCGATCTCAACAGCTTGCGCAGCGGTGATGCATGGTGCGGCGTGTTGTCTGGGGCGACCGACACCGAATTCACGCAGACCAGTGGCTGCGTGTTCCAAACAGCTGGATCGACGGGCATTTCCATCAAGCGCTTGGCGCACGGCATGGGCGGCGCAGCTCAATGCGGCCGTAAAGCATTCGGCAATGTCAACGTCGTGTCTGGCTCGGATAGCTATCTGGGCTCGTTTCCGTCCGTGGTTGACAACAGCCTGCAACTGTCCGCGATTTATCTGACGGATGGCCCATCTACTGCACCGGCCCGGGGGGTAATGCCGGGCGCTTACCACTGCCCTCAGTCCAATGTCCTTGCGTCGCTGGGTGGGAACGTGGCCCTTACAGCTGGGCAAGGATCGTTTACGGGAAAGCAGATACTGAGCTTTGCTGTTGGAGTTCCTGCTTCCACCGCTGGGGTGGGATTTTTTGACGTCACCGGCCCCTGGAGGCAGTCATGAAAAGCCTGGTCTGGCGTCTGTGCGGCCTGGATACGCTGGGGGCAGATCTGGCCTTGCAGCAGATCGTCGGCTGGGCGGCGGCGGGCGATGTCGTGCCCACATCGATCCAGGCCAGCGTGGCCCCGCTCTCGGGCTCGCTCAATGAGCTGATCTCGGGGGCAACTGCCGAAGTCGTGTTTTCTGGCGCGGCGGTGCGTCAGCCCGGTTTCTATATTGAGCTGGGCTTTGCAAGCGCCGTGGAGCTGCTGGACTTCCGTTTTAGAGGGCCGGATGCGACCCGCTGGCCTTGTGCCTATATGTTGACGGCTGCAGGCGCGGACTCGATTTACCGGGGCGGCCCGATCTGGGTGGCCGGGGCGCTGAGCGCAGGGGAGAGCACGCCCCCCGATGTGGAGAAAATCAGCGCCGATCTGACCAGCCTCACTGCGGGGCCATCGGGCGGCATCTATGGGGCAGGCGTTTCGGCCTATGGCGGGGTCGTGGCATGCGCTCCGCATGCCCAGTCGCCCTACCTGTCCAAGGACTTCGGCGTCACATGGTCACGGCCATCGGGTGCACCAGGCTTGCAGTATTCGCGTGCGGCAGTCTCCGATGACGGCGGCGTCATCCTTTTCTCGAACTATGGCGGGCCGCTCTACCTGAGTACCAATGCCGGAGCCTCCTTTGCTGCCGTGGATGGTGCGGGCTCGCGCGGCTGGGAGTCCTGCGCTGTCTCGGGGGACGGCAGCACGCTGCTGGCCGCAGATGGCACCGCTGGCGGTGGCCTCTGGCGCTCTACCGATGGGGGTGCGACCTGGGCCATATGCGCAGGAGCCGGTGCAAAGGCCTGGCTGGGGGTCAGCGTTTCGGCCTTGGGCGATATCGTGCTTGCGACCGCTGCAAGCAGCTCGCCATCGATCAGCTTTGATGGGGGTGCAACCTGGGCCGAAGTCGCTGGAGTTCCGTCTGCACCTCTGACCCGCTGCGCTGTCTCCAGGAACGGCACTGCATTGGCGGTCTGCGCCCGTGCCGGATGGATCTATGCCAGCTGGGACGGTGGCCTCTCTTGGAGCCGTGACACGCTGGCGGCATCGTCGGAGTGGCGCAATATTGCGCTGTCG
>NZ_JAANES010000005.1:0-381141 GCF_018292285.1 Comamonas brasiliensis | reverse complement strand
GGCACACCATCGGTGTGGCCGTTGATGGTGACCGTGATGGTGGTGGTGCTGAGGTCGCCGTCAGCGTCCCGGATCGTGTAGGTGAAGGTGTCCTCGAGCTTTTGACCATCGAGCAACGCGTTCACGCGGGGGTCGTTGTTGTTGAGCTCGTAGGTGTAGCTGCCGTCGGCCTTGAGCACGATCTTGCCGTACTCGCCGCTGACTTCGGTGTTGACGCTGCCGCTGACGTTCTGGCCAGCGTTGACGGTGCCCTTGGCCACGCCCACGACGCTGGNGGCATCGGCCCCCAGGGTGTCGGCGCCGGTGCCGCTGATGACGTTGCCGGTGTCTTCCGTGACGGAGGCCGTGTCGGGCTTGGCTTCGGGGGCCGTGTCGGTGATGAGCACGACCAGGCTGTCGGACTTGCTCTGGTTGGCCGCATCGGTGACGGTGACCGTGAAGCTGTCCTTGACGGAGTCGTCGCCTGCGGTGTGGTCCTTGGCCGTGCCGTCTTGCTGGTAGCTATAGCTGATCTTGCCGGTGCTGGCGTCGTAGCCGGTCAGCGTGAGCTTGCCTTCGCTGCCGGTGATGACACGCGGGGTGGTGCCCAGTGCTTGCAGCTCGGCTGCGGTGAGTGTGACGTTGCCGATCTGGACGCTGGCCAGGCCTTCGGGAGCGGAGACGCTCAGTGTGCCGGTGACCGGCTGGGTGGCGTTCTCGGCGATGCTGACGTTGCCGGCTTCGGCGCCGTTGGCGTCGGGGATGGTCACGCCCGGCACACCATCGGTGTGGCCGTTGATGGTGACCGTGATGGTGGTGGTGCTGAGGTCGCCGTCAGCGTCCCGGATCGTGTAGGTGAAGGTGTCCTCGAGCTTTTGACCATCGAGCAACGCGTTCACGCGGGGGTCGTTGTTGTTGAGCTCGTAGGTGTAGCTGCCGTCGGCCTTGAGCACGATCTTGCCGTACTCGCCGCTGACTTCGGTGTTGACGCTGCCGCTGACGTTCTGGCCAGCGTTGACGGTGCCCTTGGCCACGCCCACGACGCTGGNGGCATCGGCCCCCAGGGTGTCGGCGCCGGTGCCGCTGATGACGTTGCCGCTGGCACTCAGCCCGGTGTCTTCCGTGACGGAGGCCGTGTCGGGCTTGGCTTCGGGNGCCGTGTCGGTGATCTGGATGACCAGGTCGTTGCTGCGAGTCTCGCCGGCAAAATCCGTGACGGACACTTGGAACAGGTCGCGGACCGAGTCGTCACCAGCACTGTGGTCGGCGGCGCCGCCGGTCTCCTGGTAGGCGTAGGTGATCTTACCGGTGGCAGCATCGTAGCCGCTGACGGTCAAGATGCCCTTGTCAGTGGTGATGACGACCGGGCTGGTGGCGGTGGCGCCAGTAATGTCCTTGCCGCCGACGGTGACGCCGGCGATGCCGGCTTCGGCGGTGACTGTCACGGAACCGGTGACGGTATTGCCCGTGCCTTCGACCACGCTGTTGTGGGCAGTGCTCACACCGCCGTCGCTGTCCTCGGGCGTGATGACCGGAGGCGCATCGGTCTGACCGGTGATGGTGATGGTCAGCGTGGCGATGCTGGTACCGCCTTCACTGTCCGTGACGGTATAGGTGATCGAGCTGGTTGCCGTCTGGCCGGTAGCCAGGTACTGGAAGGCATTGCCGGGATTGAACGAGTACGAACCGTCGGCATTCAGGATGAACGTGCCACCGTTGGAGCCAGCCGTCGGCGTGCCTACGCTGGCGGTGGCACCATTGACTTGCGAGACAGTCAGGGTGTCGCCGTCCGGGTCGGCGTCATTGACCAAGACGCCGTTCTGAGCGTCGACATTTAGCGTGGTGTCCTCGTCCGTGGTACCAGTATCGTCGGCTGCAGAGGGAGCCGGGTTGGTGACGTCCCAGTTGAAATTCTGGGAGGACGAAGCGCCGGACGGATCGGTCGCAGTCACAGTGACCGTGTAGACACCGTTGTTGCCGCCCTGCGAAGCGGAATGATCGATGCTGCCAGTGATTAGGCCGGTGTTCGGATCGATGCTCAGGCCGGGCGGCAAGCCGGTCGCGGTGTAGGTGAGTTTGTCGCTGGTGTCAGGGTCCGAGAAATGGCTGGATACGTCATAGCTCACGCCGGTTTGAGCATCGATGCCCGAAGTGTCGGAAATGGAAGTGGAAACCGGACCGTCGTTGGTACCAGTGATGGTGACGGTTATGGTCTGAGTCGCTGTCCCGCCGTGACCGTCGTCGACGGTCACGGTGATGGTATCGGTGACCTTCTGACCTTCCGCCAGGGCCTGCACGTCCTTGTTGGCGTTGTCCAGGTTGTAGGTCCAGTTGCCCGAGCCGTCCACGGAGAAGGAGCCGTAGCTGCCCTTGCCGCCGTTGTTCACGCTCCAGGTGTGCGTGTCGGTGGTGTCGACGTCGCTGACGTCGAGCTTGCCGGTGGCGGTGGTAGCACCGTCCTCGACCACAGCGCCGTCAGTGTTGCCACTGAGAACGGGGGCATCGTTGGTGCCGACGATGATGACAGTCAATGTCGCAGTCGAGCTGGCACCGTCCTTATCGACCAGGGTGTAGGTAAAGGTCTCAACCAGGGTCTCACCTTCAGCCAATGCCTGCACAGCCTTCAAGCCGTTATCGAGCTGATAGCTGTAGCTGCCGTCGGCATTGAGGATGATCTTGCCGTACAACCCTTGGTCTGCACCAACCAGAGCCACACGATGTTCTGTGATGCTGCCTTCACCCAGCTTGTCGTTGCTCAGAACATTGCCTTGCAAGGCAGATACAGCATCCTCGAAGGTCACGCCCGAGTCCGCACTAGCCTGGGGAGTGCTCGTAGGCTGGGTCGGCGTCCCTTGATCGGCGCCTTCCGGCAAAGCGCCCACCCCACTGAAAAGCGGAAGCACTGTAGTCACTGGAGCAGAACGTCCGTATTCCAACGCCAGCGGCGACACGGCCTCAATGATGCTGGAAAGACGCACAAAAGTGCTGCCACCTTCGCTGCCGCCGGACAATGTGGCTGCCGTGGGATCCAGCTCATCGAACGGGTCCCCTCCGGCATTGATGGCCGCAATGATCTGGTCGATCTCGGTGCTCGCAGGGCTCGCTACAGCAGCTTCTTCCACTGTAGGCGGCTGAACCAGGTCAGCAGTGAGATGCACATCCTGGTTCTCGCCCACTATCAGCGGTGGCTGCCCATCAGCCTGCAGCTGCACGGTGCTGCCGGACGCCGTAACGATCTCGGCATCGGCGGGAATACGCATGCCTTCATGGAGTACCGTCAGATTGCCATCAGGACCACGCATCCAAGCCTGGCCAGTGAGTTTGGTAACGAGAACGGTTTGAGCTGCCATGAGGGTCTGCCTATCCAGTCAGATTAAAAAGTGAAGGTGCACAAAGGCACCTGTCCAATAATTCAGCTGACATAGTAGAAGCCAACACACCACCGCACTATTGGCGTCAAAGCCAATCGGGATCGGTTTTATTCGGTGTCTGCTGCCGAACATCAAAAAAGCCTGAAGCCTGCATATGCAGGCTTCAGGCTTTTCAGAAGCAGGCGCTCAAAGAGGCAACGCCTGAAGTGACTATTTCGGCATCGGCAGCGCCAAGATCGGTCTCAGGCCAGCTGCCTGCGCCCGATGCCGTGAACCTTCAATGTCAACATCAATCGATCCTGCACCTGCAGTTTCTCAAAGACAGCCGACAGATGGGCGCGCACGGTACGCTCGCTGATCGACATGCGTTCGGCAATCTCGGCATTGCTGTCGCCCAGCGATGCATAGCGGGCGACCTCCTGCTCGCGTGCGGACAATGGTTCAGCCCAGTCCGACTCCTGCTCAGGCAGGCGGGCGTCCACATCGCGCAACAAGCGCTGCAGCAGAGAACGACCGAGCCAGATGTTGCCGCCAGCCATGCTTTGCAACATCCTCGACAGCACTTCCGAGCCCGATTGCGCATGGGCATAGCCACATGCTCCGCGGGACAGCAAGTTCCGGCCCTCCTCATCGCTGGGGCGGTTGCTGAGAACCAGAACCTGAAGACCCTTCAGCAGCTCATTCCAGCGTGAAGCAGTCGATTCCGGCAAGGCTGGCAGGGCTGCATCCAGCACCACCACGGTACGGCCTTGCTGCTTCCAGCGTTGCAAATCGGCCAGACTCTGGCCGCGCGCAGGCATCCACTGAGGGCCTGCGATCTGCTGCCATTCCCGCCACAGCGTGGCATCCTGGGTCAGCATCAATACAGGCAAGGCATTCATAGAGTTCCTTTTTAATTGTTGGTGATCCATGAACTAACGTTCGATCAAGGCATTGGACTTGGCACGCAGAATCGGCTTGAGCAGATACTGCATCAAGGTGCGCTTGCCCGTCAGGATGTGCACTTCCGCCTGCATGCCGGGAATGATGGGACGCGAGTCATCGCCCACATGGGCCTTGTCCGTGCGCACCTTCACGACATAGAAGGAATTCCCTTTCTCATCCGTCACGGTGTTGGCACCGATCTGCTCCAATTTCCCCTGCAAACCTCCGTAGATGGCAAAGTCATAGGCCGTGAACTTCACCTCCGCCTGCTGACCAAAGTGCAAGAAGCCGATGTCGCGTGGATTGACCTGCACTTCCATCAACAAGGTGTCATCCAGCGGCACGATGTCCAGGATGTCCTTGCCCGGCTGCACGACACCGCCCACGGTATTGGCCATCAAGGTATTGACCGTGCCGCGCACGGGCGAGCGCACCTCGGCCAGCTTGACCCGGTCCTCCAGCGCCACCTTGCCTTGCTCCAGAGTCCCCAGCTTGGCCTGGGTGTCCGAGAGCTCGGAGCGGGACTGGTTGCGCATATTCAGCTCGGACTCCTGGATCTTGCGTTCCGCCTCCTGAATCGCCGCCTGAATACGCCCGATCTGTGCACCGGCTGCCTTGGCCTCGCCACAGAAGCGAGCCACATCGCGTTGCAGGCGAAGCAAATCCACTTCGGACACCGCACCACTCTTGAGCAAAGGACGGGTCACCGAAAGCTCTTCGGACGTCAAACTGCAGCTGGACGAGGCCTGGTCCCGGTTGGCCTGGGTTTCGCGCAACTCCTGCTGACGTTGACGCAGTTGGTCGCGCGCAATATTGACATTGGTGTTGAGTTCCTGGGAGCGGCTCTCAAACATGCGCCGCTCCATCTCCACCAGCTGAGGCGCCAGCGCCTGCACATCCTCCGGAGCCTTGAAGGGCTCGCCCGATGCCAGGGCCTGAAGGCGCGCAGCCTTGGCCTTCAATGCCAGCAGTTCGGCCTTGTTCTCCCCGAGGGACGAACTGTAGCGCGTTGGATCGATACGCAAGATGACCTGACCCTGCTCCACATGCTCGCCGGGATGCACCAGAATTTCCTTGACGATGCCGCCATCCAGGCTCTGCACCACCTGAACCTGACGCGAGGGAACCACCTTGCCCTGGCCTCGAACCACTTCGTCGATGCGGCCCAGACAGGCCCAGAGCACCAGAACCAGCACGGTGACCAAGGCCACCCATATCAGCAGGCGAGAGCCGCGCGCCTGCTGCTGCCCTGCCGCCCATTGCGCATCGGCCTTGAGATCTTCAGGCTGATGCGTTCCCACCACCTCGCTACCGTCAAGCAGCCATCGCTCCAGCCGCGACCAGCGTGCCTTCAGTGCATTGCTGAAGCGCGAGGACTTTTTCTCTGCTTTGGACTCGCTCATGCTCGCCCTCCTACTCCGCCAATCCGTCCTTGTTTCAAGGCCTCGATGACCTGCTCCTTGCCACCATCGGCAACGATTTTGCCGCCATCGATCACGATCAACCTGTCAACCAGGGTCAACAATGCCGTGCGATGCGTGACCAGCAAAATGGTCTTGTCCTGGGCAGCCTCTTCCAGCCGTCGCTTGAGTTGGGCTTCGCTTTGATTGTCCAGATTGCTGCTGGGCTCATCCAGCAGCAATATGGCCGGGTCGTTGATCAGGGCACGGGCGACCGCAATGGATTGGCGCTGGCCGCCAGAGAGCGACTCGCCACGCTCGCCCACCAGCATGTCATAGCCCTTGGGGTTGCGCGCCACGAACTCATCCACTCCGGCAATACGCGCCGCATGCAACATATCGGACTCGCCCGCGAACGGTGCCCCCACCAGCAGGTTGTGCTTCAGGCTGCCATAGAACAGCATAGGATCCTGCGGCACATGTCCGATGGCCCGGCGCAGGTCCACGGGATCTATCTGACGAGCATCCACTTCGTCAATCAGCACAGAGCCCTCAGTGGGCTGATACAGACCCAGAACCAGCTTTTCCAGCGTGGTCTTGCCCGAGCCAATACGCCCGATGATGCCGACCCTCTCCCCGGGCCGGACCGAAAAGCTCACGCCAGAAAGACTGGCCTGCTCGCTGCCCGGGTAGCTGAAGCTGACATTGCGAAATTCGATGGCGCCACGCAGATCCGGGCGCGAGACGAACTCCCGGTCCGCTTCGTGCTCGACCGGCATCTTCATATAGTTGTCGATGGAATTGAGCGAGGTGCGCGCATTGTGGAACTGCATCATCAGCCCTGCGACCTGACCGAAAGGCGCCAGGCAGCGCCCCGCAATCATGGAGGCGGCAATGATGCCGCCCATGGACAGCGCCGAATCCTGCACCTGGTACACACCGACGATGACCACCGCCACGGTGACCAGTTGCTGCAGGGTCTGGACGAAGTTCACCGTGCCCGACGAAATGAACTTGATCTTGCCGCCCATATAGGCGATGTACTGGGTGGAACTCTCCCACAGACGCTGCACGCCGCCCTGGGCGTTGAGCGTCTTGACGGCCTCCAGGTTGGTCAGCGACTCCACGAGCAACGCGTTGCGCTGAGACGAGGCCTGGAAGGTCTTGAGCGTCAGGCTCTCCATGCGCGCCTGGGCCCAGAAGGAGACCAGCAAGATCGCGGCAATCGCCACCACGGGAGGAATCAGCATCCAGGGCGAAACCCAGGCAATCGCCACCAGGAACAACAGTACAAAGGGCAGATCCACAAGGGTCGTAAGGCTGGCAGACGCAATGAAGTCGCGAACCGACTCAAACGAGCGCAGATTGGCCGCAAACGAACCGACGGATGCTGGCCGGCTTTCCATGCGCAAGTCCAGGACCCGCTCCATGATCTGCGCTGACAGCTGCACATCCACACGCTTGCTCGCCGCGTCCACGACATAGGCACGCGTCGTCGTCAGCACGAAGTTGAAGATCAGCACCAAGGAAATGCCGATCGCCAGCACCCACAATGTCTCCACCGCGTTGTTGGGCACCACGCGGTCATACACATTCATGCTGAACAAGGGCATGGCCAGCGCAAAGACATTGATGAGCACGGCAGCCAGCAAGGCATCGCGATACAGGCGCCGATTCTCCAGAATCACGGCCCAGAACCAGTGACTGCTGCGTGGCTCCATGCCTTGCTGCACGGAGCGCGGCTCGAAGCGGAACTGGGGACGCACGAAGCACATCAGCCCCGCATAGTCCTGCAGCAAAACCCGGGCCTCGACCTCGACCGGACTATCCGACTCCGGGTACTGCACGAGGAAGCGACCGCTCTCCTGGGCCCTGAGCAACAGGCAGGCACGGCCGCCATGGAGAATCAAAATGGCCGGCAGCAAACCCTGGGGGACATCATCAAGACCGCGCTGCACGATGCGCGTGCTGAACTGCGCGCGAGCCGCGGCCCGAGCCAGCAACGAAGGCGTCAGACGCTGGTCCACCAGTGGCAGACCATTGCTCAGTGCCTGCGCGGTATAGGGCTTGCCGTGCAGGTTGGTGAGCTGAACCAGGCAGTCCAGCAAGGGATCGGCATGGGTCTCGTGGGCAGGTATGCGCCAGTCTCCAGCCGGAGCATGCCCTGAGCCGCGCGCTCCCAGGAAAGCCGGGCCGGCCTGCTGCTCCGCCGTGTCCGGCGAAGCACCATGCCCTCGCTTCTGGGTCGCATCCGTACCGCTGACCGATGCCATAGTAGGTTCAACGTCTGGTTTGGTCATCTTCAACAATCAACCTATAAAAGCTCTTCGTCGTCATCAATCAAGTCCAGCGAATTGCGCATGCGCTGGCGCGCCTGCTTGCGTTGGCTCAGCTTCTCCAGCGCCTGCGGCGGAAGATCCGTCAAGCGCAAGGTTCCATTGGCAAGCAAGGCATCAATCAAGTCCTCCAGAACGCGGATGAAATCCGCATCCAGTGCCGACAGCTCCCGCCGGGAAGACCGCTCTGAAGGTGGTGAATCGCTTTTATCCATCTTGTTCAACTCCCACTAAAGATGCGCCAGATGCCGGCAGCCATCACTGGCGGACAGCTGCGGCCGGTGCAGACACTGGAGCTGGAGCTTGCACAGGAGCACCTTGCTCGGCCTCCATGCTGGCAGGCACCGGCGTCAGATTGTTGGTGTCCGGCACCGAGGATTTGCAGCTGCGCAGCAAGTCATCGGGCAAGGTCAGTGCCTGCTGCTCCTCAGGACGGCTATCGTCATGCGGCTGTGCGAGGCCCAGCACCGGCAGAATCTGGCTGGACAAGGTCAGCCACTGGTACTCGGCCTTTTTCAGGTCATATTGAGCATTGACCAAGGCACGCTGCGCATCGAACAACTCGTTTTCCGTATTCAGCAGGTCCAGCAGCGAACGCTGACCGATCTTGAACTGCTGCTGATACGCCACGCGCACCTTGGCAGTGGAAAGAACATGCTCACGCAGGAACGGCGTTTGCTGACGCAGTCGGGCCATGTTGTTCCAGGTAATCGACAGCTCCTGCTGAAGATTGCGGCAGGTGTAATCGCGTACGTCCTGGGCCGCATAGCCCTGGGCGATCGTCTGGCGCAGACGTGCCTCGTCCGCGCCGCCGCGATACAGGTTGTAGGTCAGCATCAGCTGCACCCGCGAGCTCTGCACATCCCAGTAGGCCGGCGAGTTCTGGTCACGGTCACGACCGGTGGATGCCAGCAATTCCAGCTTGGGCATATGCGCCCCCTTGGCGGCCTTCTGACCTGCCTCGGCCGCTTGCACCAGGGCCTGTTTCGACAGCAGCAGCGGGCTCGCGCGCAGCGAATCGCCAAAATCCTTGGCAACCCCGGACACCGGCAGCTTGCCAGTCACCTCGGGTACCGGATCCAGCGTGGCCGCCGGATACTCGCCCACCACGCGACGGTAGCGCTGCATCACATCGTTGAGGTTGTTGCTCTCGGTCATCAGATTGGTCTGTGCCAGGGACAGACGGCCGCTGGCCTGCTCCAGGTCAACGCCACGGCCCACGCCGGACTGCTGGCGCTCGCGCAACTGGCCCAGCGTCACCTGATGGGTGCCGAAGTTCTCACGCGCCAGCTTTTCCATTTCACGGTAGCGCTGCACATCCAGATAGGCCGCGACCACATCATTGGCCAGGTTCTCCGTGGTGGCACGCAGATCGTAGAACTTTGAAAGCTTCTCAAAGCCCAGTTGGCGAATATTGCTGCTGGTGGTGAAACCATCAAAGATCAGCTGACGCAGTTGCAGATTCCAGCCCGGACGGTTCCAGTTCTGCGAGGGTGAATCCTGAATATGGCTGCGCCACTCGCGCCCGACCCAACCTTGCGCAGTGACTTGTGGACGCCAGCCGCCCCGAGCCACGTTCTGACCTTCGGCGGACGAAGTGAAATCCTGAAATCGTGCCTGCACTTCCGGATGCGTCATCAGTGCCTGCTCCACCACTTTTTGCAGTGCGACACCTTGCTCGTTGGCTTGCTGTGCATTCATGGTTGTCTGGGCCATGCCTCCCATGGCCCACGAGGCCACGCCCAAAGTGGCAACCACTTGTGCAATCTGACTGAATTTCATTGTTATCCCTCTTGTTTGACTCCGACCGGGCAATGCGATGTCTGGCCCGCCAACGAATGAGCGAGAGCAATCGGAACGACCTCTACAAGTCGCTCCCCGCGGAAGCTGGTGTTGATGTGGACAGGCTCGCTGCTGCCCGGCAAGGCATCGCAGACGGCCTCAGAACTCGCAAAATGGAACTCTGTAACTCTCTTGCTCACAACCTTTGGCGTCATGCCAGCGCCGCGCAGGAGACTGAAGGTCAGGTCAAGCTTGTTGCCTGATCGACAAAACTCATCACTTTTGCCTGACAAGCCACCGCTTGGCGGTGCTGAAGGGATGGCGCTACCAAACCCGAGGTCAAACAAATCACGCGGACAGCTGTGAAGCGGCGATAGGCTAGACACAGCGCATTTGGAGATTTTCCTTTCCACGATAGCAAGGCGGAGCCTCCGGTTTCCGGCCGGTGTTCTTGACGCATAACCTTGCATGCGAAGCCGTGCGTTGATGGTTGATCTCCTGGCAACACCATCAAACAATTGGATTCAGTTGCAAATCTAGCACAACGCATGCAAGAATTTGTTTCAAAAATCAATCAAACAGCCGAACTTCGAACTTTTTGCCTGGATTTGGCAATTCTTTTCATTCCTGCTTTATATCAAAGAAACCAAGAATCAATACCGCTTCCGCCCTCGTTATTCCCGTTGGGGTTAACGCAATCGGACGAAATCAGACCGGTTCCTACAGGGAAGCCGTCACCAAATGCTTCACGCCGGATCGCCGCGGCAATAGAAAAAGGGCTTCTGACTTGATAGTCAGAAGCCCTTGTCTAATTGGTCGGAATGGCGGGATTCGAACTCGCGACCCCTTGCACCCCATGCAAGTGCGCTACCAGGCTGCGCTACATTCCGAAGACTTGAATTATACACAGAAATTCGACGTCAAAGAGAAAGCAGCGCCCTGATCTGCAAAAGCTCTTCTTTGACCTCTTCCATGCCCATGACACCGGCGGGCTCTGCGAGGTCCTGTTGCAGCATTGCGCTCAGCAGATGGCTCTGCGCCAGGTTCTCTGCCGGCACGGGCAGTGCCGCCTGCGGCTCGACCGCCCTGCCGTGGCCCGTCACCAGTTCGCGCAGACGATTTCTTGCACCGCTGATGGTGAAGCCCTGCTCGTACAGCAGCTCCCGGATGCGGCGCACCATCAGCACCTCGTGGTGCTGGTAGTAGCGGCGGTTGCCGCGCCGCTTCATGGGCTTGAGCTGCACAAACTCCTGCTCCCAGTAACGCAGCACATGAGGCTTGACGTCGCACAGATCCGCGACTTCACCGATGGTGAAATAGCGTTTGGCAGGAATTGCCGGCAAAGATGAAGCCATGGCTGGTTGCAAGCAGTCGGTGGAGGGACGAGTGAAAGATAGGCCATCACGCCTTGCGCAAATCCGGATCAGGCACGACGTGCACTCCTGCCTGCGCAAGTCCTAGCAATATAGCGCGAAGAGCTGACAGGACCTTGCACCGCACGCGACGCAAGACTGTCAGCTCTTCAATGACCGATGCTCCGCTTGACAGTGCACCAGCCGTGTGCCAATCGCTTAAGACCCCGAACTCTCGCCCTGGATCAGCTCCTTGAGCTTGCTGCTGGCATGGAAGGTCACCACGCGGCGCGCAGCGATGGGAATCAGCTCGCCGGTGCGTGGGTTGCGACCGGGACGTGGTGCCTTGGTGCGGATCTGGAAGTTGCCGAAGCCCGAAAGCTTGACATCTTCGCCTTCCACCAGCTTTTGCGAGATCAGGTCGAAAAACGCATCCACCATGTCCTTGGCTTCGCGCTTGTTCAGACCGATTTCGTCAAACAGCAGATCGGCCAGCTGCGCCTTGGTCAGCGCGGGGCTGTCGATGCTCTCTACGGCAAGCTCCATGGGTCGATCTCCTTGTGGATTGAACATATCAGCGCAGACGAGCCGCAACGCGTTCAACCAGAGCCGCAATGGTGCCCTGCATGGCGGCCTCGATTTCCGCATCGGTCAGCGACGCGGTGTCGCTGCCCAGCGTCAGACGCACGGCCAGGCTCTTCTCGTCCTGTGCCAGACTGCCCGGTGCAGCTTCCTCGCCAGCCTTGAGCTTCTTGGGACGGAAGACGTCGAACAGCACGGCCGAGCGCAGAATGCCGCCCTGCACACCTTGCTGCACGGCTTCCATCACCTGGGCGTGGGTCACGGCTTCCTTGACGACCACGGCGATGTCGCGCTCCACGGCCTGGTGCTTGGCCACAGGCTTGAAGACGGGCACCTGACGGGCCAGCACGGCATCGAGCTCGAGCTCGAACATCACCGGAGCCTGGGCCAGATCCCATTCCTGGCGCCACTGGGGATGCAGCTCGCCGACAAAGCCGATGGCCTTGCCGTCCAGCAGCACGCGAGCGCAGCGGCCGGGGTGCATGGCCGGATGCTCGGCAGGCTCGAACACGGGCTTGGCCGGTGCCAGCAGTGCTTCCACATCGCCCTTGACGTCGTAGAAGTCGACCTTGGCTTCTGCCCTGCCCCACTGCAGCTGGTCGGCAGCGCCGTAGGCGAGACCCGCCACGCGCATGGGCTGATAAAAGCCCTTGACGGTGGTGTCGGAGTCGACCACGGAGTCGTCCTTGAAGAACACGCGACCCAGCTCGAACACGCGCACGCGCTGAGCCTTGCGGTCCACGTTGAACTTGAGCACCTGCAGCAGCGAGCCCAGCAGGGACGAGCGCATCACGCTCAGATGGCTGGCAATGGGGTTGAGCAGCTTGATGGCGTTGTTGTTGCCAGCCAGCTCCTGCTCCCACTTTTCTTCAACAAAGCTGAAGTTGATGGTTTCCTGGTAGCCCAGGCCCGCCAGCTCGTGGCGCACGGCATAGGGGCTGCGCTCGTTCTCGGCGCGCAGCTTGGGCGAGATCGGGGCCAGTGGCTTGGTGGTCGGCAGGTTTTCGTAGCCGATCATGCGGGCCACTTCTTCGATCAGATCTTCTTCCAGATTGATGTCGAAGCGGAAGGTTGGCGCGGTGACCGAAATGACTCCCTCGGATGCCACAGTGGCAGGCAGACCCAGGCCGTTCAAGGCATCCAGGCATTGCTGCTGGGTCACGTCCATGCCGATGACCTTGGCCGCACGCGCCACGCGCAGTTGCACGGCCTTGGAGGCAGGCATATTGGGCTTCTGGTCGTCCATGGCACCGACTTGTGTCTCGGGCGTGCCGCAGATTTCCAGCACCAGCGCGGTGATGCGCTCGATGTGCTCCGTGGTGAACTCGGGGTCCACACCGCGCTCGAAGCGGTGACCGGCATCGGTCGAGAAGTTGAAGTGGCGCGAACGGCCGGCCACGGCCTTGGGGAACCAGAACGCGGCTTCGATGTAGATGTTCTTCGTGTCGTCGGACACTGCCGTGGCGTCGCCGCCCATGATGCCGGCCAGCGACTCGACCTGCTTGCCATCGGCAATCACGCCGACCTTGAGGAAGTCGTCGATCTTGATGGTGTTGCCGTTGAGCAGCTTGAGCGTTTCGCCCTCCTTGCCCCAGCGCACATTCAGGCCGCCGCTGATCTTGTCCAGATCGAAGATATGGCTGGGACGGCCCAGCTCGAACATCACATAGTTGGAGATGTCCACCAAGGGGCTGACCGAGCGCTGGCCGCAGCGTGCCAGACGATCGACCATCCACTGGGGTGTCTTCACCCGCGTGTTGACATTGCGCACGATACGGCCCGAGAAGCGGCCGCACAGATCGGTGGCTTCAATCTTGACCGGCAGCTTGTCCTGCAAGGCCACGGCCGCAGCGGGGAAGGACAGGGCTTTGAGCGGCGTGCCGGTCAGCGCCGACAGCTCGCGCGCCACGCCGTAGACGCTCAGGCAGTGCGCCAGGTTGGGCGTCAACTTCAGCGTGAACAGCGTGTCGTCCAGATTCAGGTACTCGCGCACGCTCTGGCCCAGAGGCGCATCGGCGGGGAACTCCAGCAGGCCGCTGGCGTCTTCGTCGATGCCCAGCTCCTTGGCCGAGCACAGCATGCCAAAGCTCTGCACGCCGCGCAGCTTGCCGATCTTGATCTTGAAGGGCTTGCCATCGGCACCGGGCGGCAGCTCGGCACCCACGGTGGCGCAGGGAATGCGGATGCCCACGCGCGCATTGGGCGCGCCGCAGACGATGTTCAGCAGCTCGGGGCCGCCCACGTCGACCTGGCAGATGCGCAGACGGTCGGCGTCGGGGTGCTGCACGGCTTCCTTGATTTCACCGACCACGATGCCGGTGAAGGGAGGCGCCACGGGGTCCAGCTCTTCCACTTCCAGACCGGCCATGGTCAGGGTATCGGCCAGCTGCTGGGTGGTCAGATTGGGGTTGCAGTATTCGCGCAACCAGGATTCAGGAAATTGCATAGTCAGACTCTTTGGCGTTCATGCCAGTCGCACCGCAAGCGGTCTGCCACTGGCTGGGCATGCGTATCTCAAAAAGATGAGCTATTAGCGCTCGGCATATAAGGATTTCAGCATCAAAACTATCTGAAATCATTTCATAGCATGCGCTAGCAGCTCACTTTTTCATTACTGAAACTGCGACAGAAAACGGATGTCGCCGTCGAAGAACAGGCGCAGGTCGTTCACGCCATAACGCAGCATGGTCAGGCGGTCGGGGCCCATGCCAAAGGCAAAGCCTATGTATTTTTCGGGATCCAGCCCCATGTTGCGCACCACATTGGGGTGCACCTGGCCGGAGCCCGCCACTTCCAGCCACTTGCCGGCCAGCGGGCCGCTCTGAAACTGGATGTCGATTTCGGCCGAAGGCTCGGTGAACGGGAAGAAGCTGGGACGGAAGCGCAGCACCAGATCATCCTGCTCGAAGAAGGTCTTGCAGAAGTCGGTGAACACGACCTTCAGGTCCTTGAAGCTCACGTTCTCGCCGATCCACAGGCCTTCGCACTGGTGGAACATGGGCGAGTGTGTGGCATCCGAGTCCACACGGTAGGTGCGGCCGGGGGCAATCACGCGGATCTCGGGCATGGTCTGGCCGGCATCGAGCGCGTTGCGGTAATTCTTCACATGCTGCACGGCATGGCGCACCTGCATGGGACTGGTGTGCGTGCGCAGCAGATTGGGCGCGTGCTGTGTGCCGCCTTCGACATAGAAGGTGTCGTGCATGGAGCGCGCGGGATGGTCTTCAGGCGTGTTCAGCGCCGTGAAGTTGAACCAGTCGGATTCGATCTCGGGGCCCTGGGCCACATCAAAGCCCATGGAGCCGAAGATGCCCTCGATACGCTCCATGGTGATGGAGACGGGGTGCAGCCCTCCCGCGCCACGACGGCGACCGGGCAGAGTCACATCCAGCACCTCGGCCTTCAGATGGGCCTGCAGCTCGGCGTCTGCCAAAGCCTTGCGACGGGCGGTCAAGGCCGCTTCGATCGCCTGCTTGGCCACGTTGATGGCGGCGCCGCGCGACTTTTTCTCTTCGACGGAAAGCTGCGCCATGCCCTTCATGAGCTCGGTCATCTTGCCCGACTTGCCCAGAAACTGCGCCTTGGCATTTTCCAGATCAGCGGGGGTGTGGGCTTGCGCAAACAGTTGCTGTGCGCTTTCGACCAGAGAATCCAACTCGTTCATATCGACTCTTTATCGACTTGTAAAAATAAACAAGGGCTAGTGCCTTTTCAAGCCCTAGCCCTTGCTGTTTGTGCATCAGCAGCTACTGAACAAGACACGACTTCTGCAATCAAGTTCAAGCAAGATGCTCGCCCATCGGCAAATGCCTGTGGGGATTCTTGTCTGCAAAAGTCCTACAAGAGTAACTACCGATCGTGACCTCAGGCAGCCAGCTTGGCCTTGACTTGGTCGACGATAGCTGCAAAAGCAGCCTTGTCGTGCACGGCGATATCGGCCAGCATCTTGCGGTCGATTTCGATGGCAGCCTTCTTCAGGCCGTTGGCGAATTGGCTGTAAGTCAGACCCAGTTCACGTGCAGCAGCGTTGATACGAGCGATCCACAGCTGACGGAACACGCGCTTCTTGGTACGACGGTCACGGTAGGCGTATTGACCAGCCTTCATGACCGCTTGCTTGGCAACGCGGAAGACGTTACCACGGCGACCGCGGAAACCCTTGGCCAGATTCAGAACTTTTTTGTGACGGGCGCGAGCCGTTACACCACGTTTGACGCGAGGCATGTGTTTTCTCCTAGTTCGTCAGTGAATTACAGGCCTGCGGAAGGCAACATCTTTGCGATGGAGCCCATATCGCCGGAATGCACGTTGACAATGCCACGCAGGTGACGCTTGTTCTTCGTGGTCTTCTTGGTCAAGATGTGACGCTTGAAGGCTTGACCGCGCTTGACGGTACCACCGGGACGAACGCGAAAACGCTTCTTCGCGCTGCTCTTGGTCTTCATTTTGGGCATGTGAATGCTCCTATTGAATTTGTGCTCGCAAGGCGGTGTGCAACCCGCACACACTTCGCTGGCCTCCGAGGCACTTGTTTGTCAGTCCGGCCAGGCCGGGCTGACTCTTGCAGGCAAGCCTGCAAATTCTTTGTCTGCCGCACAAAACAAAAGTGGGCCAAGCCCACTCTTGCCCGAAAGGCAAAACCGCAATTATGCCTTATCTGCAGCCTCAGGTGCAGCAGCGACGCCATCACCTTGTGGTTTTGCACCACCAGCAGGCTTCTTGCCACCTGCACGAGCCGGCGCAACCATCATGATCATCTGACGGCCTTCCAGCTTGGGGAACTGCTCCACCTGGATGGAATCGGCCAGATCGTCACGCAGACGGTTGAGCAGATTCAGACCCAGCTGCTGGTGCGTGATTTCACGGCCACGGAAACGCAGCGTGATCTTGCACTTGTCGCCATCCGCCAGGAAACGGCGAATATTGCGCAGCTTGATGTTGTAGTCACCATCATCCGTACCAGGGCGGAACTTCACTTCCTTGATTTCGATGACGGTCTGCTTGGCCTTGGCTTCAGCAGCCTTCTTCTGTTCCTGGTACTTGAACTTGCCGTAATCCATCAGACGGCAGACTGGGGGAGATGCGTTGGCCGCAATTTCCACCAGGTCGACATCCAGCTCGCCGGCCATGCGCAGCGCTTCTTGCAGCGGCACGATGCCCAGGGGCTCGTTGTCGGGACCAGACAGACGCACTTCAGGCGCCATGATTTCTCGGTTCAGTCGATGCTTGCGCTCTTCACGGTGGCGCCGATCGCGAAATTCAGTAGCTATGGTTTTCACCCTTGGATTGAAATGGCTACAACAGCGTAGCCGGCTAGCGTGCCTTGCACGCTGACCGGCCCGCCACAAAAATTAATCTGCTTCAGGCCTTGGCCGTGATGTCCTTGGCGAGCAATTCAATGAATGCATCGACCGACATCACTCCGAGGTCTTTGTTACCCCGGGCGCGCACTGCAACCGCACCAGCTGCCTTCTCCTTGTCGCCTGCGACAAGGATGTAGGGCAGCTTCTGCATGGAATGCTCGCGTATTTTATACGTAATCTTTTCGTTGCGCAGATCTGTCACTACCCTAAGGCTTTGATTCGGCAATGCTTTTTGCAGCTTCTGCGCAACTTCCTGCGCATAGTCGGCCTGAGCGTCCGTGATATTGAGCACGGCAGCCTGCACGGGAGCCAGCCAGGCAGGCAGCGCGCCGGAGTGATGCTCGACCAAAATGCCGATGAAACGCTCGAGCGAACCCAGAATCGCGCGGTGCAGCATGATGGGACGATGGCGCTCGCCATCCTCGCCCACGAATTCCGCATCAAGACGCTCGGGCATGTTCGGATCCACCTGGATGGTGCCGCACTGCCATTCACGGCCCAGCGCATCCTTCAGGGTGTATTCGATCTTCGGACCGTAGAAAGCGCCCTCGCCCGGCAGGTACTCGAACTCGCATCCCGATGCACGCAGACCTTCGGCCAGAGCGTTCTCGGCCTTGTCCCAGGCTTCATCGGTGCCGATGCGCTTCTCGGGACGGGTAGACAGGCGATACAGGATATTGGTGAAGCCGAAGTCGGCATACACCTTCTGCAGCAGCGAAGTGAAAGCCGTCACCTCGGCCTGGATCTGGTCTTCGGTACAGAAGATGTGACCATCGTCCTGGGTGAAGGCACGCACGCGCATGATGCCGTGCAGCGAACCGGTGGGCTCGTTGCGATGGCAGTTGCCGAACTCGCCAAAGCGCAGCGGCAGATCGCGATAGCTCTTGATGCCTTGCTTGAAGATGATGATGTGGCCCGGGCAGTTCATGGGCTTCAGGGCATATTCACGCTTTTCCGAATCGGTGGTGAACATGTTTTCGCGATACTTGTCCCAGTGGCCGGTCTTCTCCCACAGGCCCTTGTCCAGAATCTGCGGAGCCTTGACTTCCTGGTAGCCGTTGTCCTGATAGACACGGCGCATGTACTGCTCGACCTGTTGCCAGACCGCCCAGCCCTTGGGGTGCCAGAACACGGTGCCGGGCGAATGCTCATCGATGTGGAACAGATCCAGTTCGCGCCCCAGCTTGCGGTGATCGCGCCTTTCGGCTTCTTCCAGGCGGAACAGATAGTCCTTGAGCTCGTCCTTGGTCGCCCAGGCTGTACCGTAGATGCGTTGCAGCATCTCGTTGCGGTGGTCGCCACGCCAGTAGGCACCGGCCACCTTCATCAGCTTGAAGTGCTTGAGCTTGCCGGTGCTGGGCACGTGAGGGCCGCGGCACAGATCCTCGAAAGCGCCTTCGCGGTAAAGGCTCACATCTTCATTGCTGGGGATGGAGGCAATGATCTCGGCCTTGTAGGCTTCGCCGAGACCCTTGAAGTACTGCACGGCCTCGTCGCGAGGCAGCACGCGGCGCACCACCTGCTCGTCCTTGTTGGCCAGCTCGGTCATCTTCTTTTCGATGGCAGCCAGATCTTCGGGAGTAAAGGGGCGCTTGTACGAGAAGTCGTAGTAAAAGCCATTTTCGATCACTGGGCCGATGGTGACCTGGGCATCGGGAAACAGCTCCTTGACGGCATAAGCCAGCAAGTGGGCGGTGGAGTGACGAATCACTTCCAGACCATCGGCATCCTTGGCGGTGATGATGGACAGCGGCGAATCCTGTTCGATCACAAAGCTGGTGTCCACGACCTTGCCGTTGATCTTGCCGGCCAGTGCGGCCTTGGCCAGGCCGGAGCCGATCGAAGCAGCGACGTCAGCGACCGAAACCGGGCCTGGATATTCGCGCTTGGAGCCATCGGGGAGCGTGATGTTGATCATGAAATTCCTTGTCAAACCAAATTTGTGTGGGGGAAAGCCAGCGCCAGAGCTTTGGAATCGCCTGAAAGCAAAAAGCGCGGAACCAGTCCGCGCTTTGATGAGGGTGTCGAGAAATCTCGGGCAGGCGCGAACCGCCAGCTGCCATCAGCAGCTGAAATACATCTCCGATGTAGTTCGCGGTGTCATAACCGTTGATGCCTTTCTCGCCCTTGTGAATTGAAGTCGTGGCATTTTAACCCGGCAATCAAAAAAGCGCCCGAGACTTTCGCCCCGGGCGCATAACCCCTTTTTTACCTAGACAGAATCACGATTCATCGTGGCTCAATGGAACTGCTCTTCCTCGGTGGAGCCGGTCAGCGCCTTGACGCTGGAAGAGCCGCCCTGGATCACGGTGGTCACGTCGTCGAAGTAACCTGCGCCCACTTCCTGCTGGTGCGAGACAAAGGTGTAGCCCTTGTCACGTGCCGCGAATTCGGGCTCCTGGATCATTTCCACGTAGTGCTTCATGCCCTCGCCGCGAGCGTACTCATGGGCGAACTTGAAGGTGTTGTACCAGTTGCTGTGGATGCCGGCCAGCGTGATGAACTGGAACTTGTAGCCCAGCGCGGACAGGTCTTCCTGGAAGGAGGCGATCTGGCTGTCGTTGAGGTTCTTCTTCCAGTTGAACGAAGGCGAGCAGTTGTAGCTCAGCAGCTTGCCGGGGCAGGCAGCATGCACGGCCTGGGCAAATTCGCGGGCAAAGCCGATATCTGGCACGCCGGTTTCGCACCACACCAGATCCGCGTAGGGAGCGTAGGCCACGCCACGGCTGATGGATTGCTCCAGGCCGTTCTTGACGCGGTAGAAGCCTTCTTGCGTACGCTCGCCGGTCAGGAACGGAATGTCGTTCTCATCGTGGTTGCTGGTGATCAGATTGGCCGCTTCGGCATCGGTACGGGCCAACACGATGGTGGGCACACCCATCACGTCGGCTGCAAAGCGAGCCGCGATCAGCTTCTCGACTGCTTCACGGGTGGGCACCAGCACCTTGCCGCCCATGTGGCCGCACTTCTTGACCGCAGCCAGCTGGTCTTCAAAGTGCACGCCGGCAGCGCCAGCCTGAATCATGTTCTTCATCAGCTCGAACGCGTTGAGCACACCGCCAAAACCGGCTTCCGCGTCAGCCACGATGGGCAGGAAGTAGTCGATGAACTCCTTGTCGCCGGGGTTGATGCCCTTGCCCCACTGGATTTCGTCGGCACGCTTGAAAGTGTTGTTGATGCGGCGCACCATGGTGGGCACGGAATCGTAGGCGTACAGCGACTGGTCGGGGTACATGGTCTCCGAGGTGTTGCCGTCGGCAGCCACCTGCCAGCCCGACAGGTACACGGCTTCCAGACCGGCCTTGGCCTGCTGCATGGCCTGGCCCGCAGAGATGGCACCGAAGGCGTTCACATAGCCCTTCTTCGAGCCGCCGTTGATCTTGTCCCACAGCACATCGGCACCACGCTGGGCCAGGGTGTACTCGGGCTGCAGGCTGCCGCGCAGACGCACCACATCGGCGGCGCTGTAGCCGCGCTTGACGCTCTTCCAGCGTGGGTTCTGTGCCCAGTCTTTTTCGAGGGCTGCGATTTGCTGTTCACGGCTCAGTTGCTGAGTCAGGGATTGGGGCATGGTGCACTCCTTAGCGGTTAAACAAGATCGGTTGGTGTTCGTCCTTGGGATTTACTTTATGTCTGCAACGCTTTTTCTCAGAGTCTTATGTCTTATAAAAGACTGAAATTTATATTCAATAAAATCAATAACTTATTTTTATTTTTCACAATGAGAAAACCTATTTCTCATATCGAGAAATTTTGCGGCGGCGCAGCATTCCATTTTTTCATAATACGAAATCGAATTCTTGCTTCATGAAAAATTTACGCGTTTCCGGCCTACAAAGCCGCCCCCCTCCGGGGCGGTACGAAAAAAGCCTCGTCGCATGCACTGAAACACTCCTTTGTCAGCCGCAATGCCCGATTCAACGCACTTGAACAAAAACTGGTGACACCGCAAAGACAGGGAAGCAGTCGCGCGCGAGCCAAAAAACAACAATTCCTTTCGCCCGCGCCGAAAGCATGCAACAGCCCTGCCACACTGCTTTGCCACCTCCTTCTCCCTCTGAACTTCATTCCGACACCTCATGCATACGCCCAGCCGCCCACTTGCCTATCTCTGCCTGGCGCTCAGCATGTCTCTGGTGGGCAGCTATGTGGCCCTGTCCAAGCCTCTGGCAGCCATCTTTCCGGTCATGCTGCTGGCATGGCTGCGCTTTGGCATCGGCGCCGTGGCCATGCTGGGCTGGCTCAAGGCCCCTGCACATGAGGCGGCTCTGACCCGGCAGACCAAGTGGCTGCTGTTCTTTGAATCGTTCTTCGGCAACTTCCTGTTCACGCTCTGCATGATCAGTGGCGTGGCCATGACCAGCGCCGTCACGGCCGGAGTGACCATGGCCGCGATTCCAGCCGCCGTCGCCATCATGAGCTGGCTTTTCCTGCGCGAGGCCGTGAGTACACGTACGTGGACAGCGATTGTTTTCGCAGTGGCCGGAATAGGACTGAACGCCCTGAGCAAAACCGATGGCAGCAACGTTGCGCCCGCCACTCAACAAGGCCTGGGCCAGTTGCTGCTGATTGCTGCCGTGCTCTGCGAAGCCGCATATGCCGTGATCGGCAAAAAACTCACCGCCAGCGTGAGTCCCAAGCGCATTACCGCTCTGATCAATCTCTGGGGCTTTGCGCTCTCCGCCCCGGCCGGGCTCTATCTGGCCTGGCAGTTTGATTTTTCCCGGGTCTCTGCGCCTGCATGGGGCCTGCTGCTGTTCTACGCGCTGGCCGCCTGCGTCTGGACGGTGTGGCTGTGGATGACGGGGTTGCGCGCCGTGCCCGCATCGCAGGCCGGCATTTTTACCGTGCTGCTGCCCGTCAGCGCGGCGCTGGTGGGCATGCTGGCCCTGGGCGAGCGCATAAGCACCGTGCAACTGCTGGCCTTCGGCATCGCCCTGACCAGTGTGGTGATTGCCACCTGGCCCAGCTCGCTGCAGATCAGGCGCTAGGCAGCATCAGCCATCAGGCAAGCAGGTTGCGGCGGCTGAGCACAATGCCATCGGCATCGGCATACAGCCAGTCACCCGGGCGAATCCACAAGCCGGCGATCTGCACATAGACATCGCGCAGTCCCTGGCCCTGCTTGACCGTTGGCATGGGATTGAGTGCCAGCGCATAAAGACCCACGGGCGTGGCTCTCAACTCGGCCACGTCGCGTACGCAGCCATAGACAAGCACGCCTGCCCAGCCGTTCTGGGCCGCCGATGCCGCCACATTGCCGCCCACCAGTGCCCGCCGCAGCGAACCGCCGCCATCGACCACCAGCACGCGGCCATCACCGGGCTCGGCCAGCGCCGCCCGTACCAGACTGTTGTCGTCAAGGCATTGCACGGTGCTGACCTCGCCCATGAAGCCGACATTCGCTCCATAGCTGTGGAACACGGGCGGCAGGACGCGGAAATCGCTGCTGTCGTCGCTGATATGCGCATCGCAAAGATCGCAGGTGCTGAAGGGCAGAGAAGCCGGGGAATCGCTCATGAAAATCTCCACAGGGTCAGGTTTCGCCCATCTTGCCTCTAGCGCGGGCACTAGCACAAGCACAAGCGAGCACCCACGGAGAGCAACTTTTTCACAACACTCTCGAGGAAAAACCCATGAAAACAGACACTAAAAGGCCCGAGATCAACAAATCGAGGCAAAAAAACAGCTGACGAGCTTGGAAGAGCGATTTTTTGCCATTAGCATCAGACTCAGCCAGTGGATTGCAGCTGTATTTCGCTGGTGATAAGTCCACTACCCAATTAGGAATAAGCAAAATGGCAACTGCAAAGAAGGCACCCGCTGCAGCACCGGCAGCAGCTCCCGCCGCTAAGAAGCGCACTCCCAACGCTGCCTTCATGAAACCCCTGACACCCAGCGCTGCTCTGGCTGCCGTGGTTGGCAAGGACCCCCTGCCCCGCACCGAAATCATCAGCAAGCTGTGGGTCTACATCAAGGCCAACAACCTGCAAGACGCTGCCAACAAGCGCATGATCAACGCCGACGCCAAGCTCAAGGAAGTCTTCGGCAAGCCCCAAGTCTCCATGTTCGAGATGGCCGGCCTGATCGGCAAGCACGTCAAGTAAGCACTGCGCTTGCGCTGACCACAAAAAAGCTGGCCTGAGCCAGCTTTTTGTCTTTCTGAAGATGGCTGATGGCCCTGCCCAACGTCAGACCGGCCGCAAAGCCATCGTGCGACATGCCTGTGCTTGCACGGCAATGAAAGTGGTGTATTTCAGGAGCTCAATACACATCGCGCCGGTAGCGACCCGAGCCCAGCAACTCCGCCACCTTGGCCTCGCCCAGAATAGCCTGCAGCGTCAGATGCACGCCCTGCCCCATGCCATTGAGGCTGCCGCAGACATAGATGGCCGCGCCACGCTCCACCCATTGCCGGACCTCCTCGGCATGGCTGCGCAGCAAATCCTGCACATAGCGCGAGTTCTTGCCGTTGCGCGACCAGGCCTGATCCAGCCGCGCCAATCGCCCCTGCTCTACCCACGCCGCCAACTGCTCGGCACATAAGGCATCATGCTGCGGGCTGCGCTCTCCGAACAACAGCCATTGATCATTTCGGTCTTGCTGTACACGCGCCTTGATGTGGCTGAGCAGGCCTGCCAGGCCCGAGCCGTTGCCGATCAGGATCAGCGGCCGCCCGGCGTTGTCGCCGAGTCTGAAACCACGGTGCTCGCGCAGCGTCAGCGACAATGCATCTCCCTCTGCCATGCCGCAGCACAGCCAGTGCGAGGCCAGCCCGGGCGATCCGTCGGCACGCGTGCTCTCGCGCACCAGCAACTGCAGACTGCCGTCGGCCGTGATCGAGGCGATCGAATAGTCTCGTGCACGCTCCGGGTCGGCGGGCACGCACAGGGACACCAGATCGCCCGACTCCCACTGCGGCAGCTCGCCAGACTGCGGTGTCCATTCCAGCTGATACAGCGCCCCGCCCTGGCTGCCGGGATTGAGCAAACGCCGCCGACTGAGCACAAAAGCTACGCTTTCCGGAGCCTGCAACCAGTCCGCATCCAGCTCCTGAGCCGGAGCAGACTCTCCCAGCAGGCTCTGCCTTATCTGCCCGACCTGGGCCTGCCAGCTCTGCAAGCTCGGCCCATCCATATTGTCGACACAGATGAGATCGCTGCGCGCGCCGCTGGTCTGCAGCCATTCGTGCACCTGCATACCAAAAGCACAGAACTCCTGATACTCGCGATCCCCCAGCGCCAGCACCAGGCTTTGGTGCCGGGCCAGCGCAGGCTGCGCGGCCATGAGTTGCTGCACAAAGCCCAGCGCATGGTCGGGCGCATCGCCTTCACCCGTGGTGGACAGCATCCACAGGCTATGCGCATATTCCTGCAGCAGCTCGGCCGTCAGCTTCTCCACGGGCAGCAGGCGCACCTGAAGCCCGCCATCGACCAGCATCTTGGCCGTGGCACGGGCCAGAGCCTCGGCCTGCCCCGTCTGGCTGGCATAGGCGACCAGGACGGCGGGCGCCTGGGCATCGCCCTGCGATACCTGGCTCTGGGCTTCGTCGGCCAGGCGCTGCCTGCATACCCTGGAGCCGATACCCCAGCACATGCCGGCATACGCTGCAACCAGGCCCATGGCGCCATAGATGCGCTCGGGCGTCAAAATCCATTCCACTGTCATGCCTCAAATTGGTTGATCCAGGCGGGTGTCTTGATCACCTGCCTGCGGGTCTCATTGCCATCGGATGCAAGATGCGATGTCAGCACGGCTGCTATCCCGTGCTGAAGGGTAAAGTCCATACCTTGCTGCGGCCCCAGCACCGTGAGCACGGTGGCCAGGGCATCGGCATGCATGCACTCCTCATGAAACACCGTGACGCTGGCCAGATCATGCTCCACCGGCCAGCCGGTGCGCGGATCCAGCGTGTGCGAATAGCGCTTGCCGGCGTGCGTGAACTGGTGCCAGAAGTCGCCCGATGTGGCAAAAGCGCCCTCGCGGCAGGCCACGATCAGGGGTTCCGCCTCGGTAGAGCCGCCCATGCCCAGCTGCACCTGCCAGGGCCGTCCATCGGGTCTTTGCCCCCAGCTGCGCAGTTCGCCGCCGATTTCGAACAGGCCCGCGGCCCAGCCCGCTGCCTGCAGCTTCTGCACCGCCCAGTCCACGGCAAAGCCCTTGGCAATGCCGCAAAAATCCAGCTCCAGGCCACCGCTCTGCTGCAATTGCCGGGTCTGCGCATTCCAGCGCAGATGACGACAGCCGCTGGCCTGCAGCAGGCGCTGGATCTCATCACCAGGCGGAGTTTGCCCGCGATGCGGCTGCAAGGGGTTCTGACGTGGGCCGAACCCCCATAGTGAGACCAGCGCCCCCATACAGGGATCCATGGCTGCGCCAGACAATCGGGCCCAGTGCAAAGCCGCTTCCAGAACATGCGCAAACTCTGCCGGCATCACATGCACGTCACCGGGTCTTGAACGATTGAACCGGGTGATCAGCGAATCGCTCTCCCAGTTGCTCATCTGGGCGATCACATCCTCAAACACCTGCTCCAGCAGCGACAGCACCGGCTCCGTGGGCAGGTAATCCGGGTTGACCAGACGCAGCGACCAGTGCGTGCCCATGGTCTGGCCGGACAGGCGGTGAATGCGCCCATCCTGCTGGTGCTGCAGGCTTGCAGGTCTCCAGCGTTGCACGCCGAAGTCCGGCGCCGGCGTCCGCTCATAGGCCTGGCTCTGCCCTTCAGATGAGGGCAGTTGCCAGAGGCTGGCATCGAAGCGTACGCGGACAGAAGTGGTCATGGGCATCCGGACAAGGGCACAACAGCAGTGAAAACGACGACGCGCCCGGATCGGGCGCGTGTTCAGTCCATCAAGCGACAGCGCTTAAGGCAGAACTTCCAGGGTCGCGATATAGCCCAGGCGACGCTCCGTGGCCTTGGCGATGCTGGTCTTCTTGTCCGTGGCATCGGCGTTCAGCCAGAACAGGCCTGCGCGGGGGAACTTGATCTTGACCTGGCCCTTGGCATCGGTCTTGAGCTTCATGGCATCCACACCGTCGCGGTAGCGAATGCCGTCGGCCACCAGCTCCAGCTCCAGATCCGCAGCAGGCTTGCCGTCGATCTGGAATTCGAAAGTCGCCTCTTCGCTGGCCACCAGATCATTGGGGTGGGTCACGGGCTTGAGCTCCAGGCCCTTGCCGGTCAGCGCCAGTGTCGAGGGCTTGCCCAGGGACACAAAGGTTTCCATGCGGCGCAGATTCTCGGTCACGCGCACTTCCTTGGCATCGGCGGGGATCTGCTTGAGCACTTCTTCCACCGAGCCACGCAGGCGCTTGGGCTGGCCGTTGGCATCCTTGTAGCCGCCCATCACGCCGGTCATCAGCATGGTGACGCGGTAGGTACCTGTCTTCTCGGGCTTGAAGTCGAACATGCTGCGCAGCTCGCCCTTGGCCACATTCTTCATTTCCACCGCCGCACCATCGGGCGCGGTCACCTTGACGGCATCCAGACCCAGCGGACGATGGTTGAAGAAGAACACATCGTTGGACACGGCGGCATCCACCGTGACCCAGTCAGACTTGGACAGCACGGTGCTGGAAGGCTTGAACCACAGATCATGTGCCTGGGCGCCCAGGGCAGCCAGAGCCAGAGTTGCAGCGACGATGGCACGAGTTTGGAACTTCATATCAGGTCCTTGAAAACAGAAAGGGTGACAAATCCGAAAATGAGGCGATGCCCAGGCCAGGAACACCGTGCAAGAGCCGCCTCGCAGCGAAGGTGCTGTCCCCCTCCGCGAAGCAGAGAGGGGGAAGGCGCAAGGCCGCCCAGGCCAAGCGCCTCAGGGGGCGATCAAGGCTTCAATTCCAGCTTGATCGCGCCCAGCTCGGTGCTGCCATTGGCGCTCAAGCTGGTGGCCTGCTTGACGGGCCATTCGAAGGGAATGGAGACCAGCTCACGGCCGCCGACTTCACGGGCGGCTTCCACCATCAGCTTGTACTGACCGGGAGCCAGCTGGGGCAGCGGATTCTTGCCTTCGGCAAAGGACAGCGCATGGCTGCCCACGGGCTTGGTCGGCTGGGTCACACCGTCGATGGGGAAGCTCAGCTCACGGCCAGTACGCCGCCACCATTGGCGCATGTCCTTGAGCCACTTGGTGCCCTCGGCATTCTTCATCTTTGTGTCGTACCAGACGGACAGATTGGCGGCCACGCCGCCATCAGCCTTTTCCAGCCACACAGCAACATAGGGCTTGTGGTACTCGGCCACCTGCAACTGAGGCACGGTCACCGCCACATTCATGCCGCCCGCGAGTGCCGGCAGGCCCACCACGGCGCTCAATGCCACCGAGGTTTTGAAAATCCGCTTAGCCATTTTCTCTTCCTTCACAAAATTCTTGGGCTCAGTGCACGAGCAGCAGAACCAGCAGGGCCGGCAACACCAGCCCCAGCCCCACCATGGGCCAGGTCATGGGCCGGCGCTGTGCATGCATCTTCAGAATCAGCAGACCCGTGATGCAGAACACCAGGCAACCGATCGCAAAGATGTCGATGAACAAGCTCCAGGCACCGCCGGTATTGCGCCCCTTGTGCAAGTCGTTGAGGTAGGAGATCCAGCCCCGGTCGGTCTTCTCGTACTCGACCGAGCCCTCCTTCAGGTCCACGCGCAGCCAGGCATCGCCGCCCGGGCGCGGCATGGGCACATAGGCCTCGTCCTCGCTCCACTCCACGGCAAAGCCCTTGGCACTGACCTTGATCTGCTGAGCCAGCCAGCCATCCACCTCGGCGGGCAAGCCCACCGCATTCTTGTCCGCCGCTTCCACGCCCTGCTTCTGGGCTTGCTGCAGTTTTTCAAGCAGATTCGGGGGCAGCTGTGCGTCACGCGATTCGACCTTGGGCTTGGACTCGATCTGCCCGGCGTGATTCAGGGTGAACCCCGTCACGGCAAACAGCAGCATGCCGATCAGACAGATGGCGGAACTGATCCAGTGCCACTCATGTAATTTTTTGAGCCAATACGCCCGCTGCGGAGCGTTGGAGGAAGCCGCGGTCATTCAGAACTTTCTAGGATTGCATCGCCGCCGGGCCGAACCGGCCTGCGCGACATCGCGCCGCAAGGCCCGGCCTTGGGTACACGGCAAGGCGGCATTCTAGTTGCGCAAAATTCTAAATGCATATCACTTCTATTTACTTTACTTGGCGTAAACAAAGCGCCCAGTCATGACCAGGGTCATTGCGCCGTCCCGAGAGCTCATGGCAAGCGCCCATTCTGTTGCCGTACTGCAACAAAACGTAGGGTATCCGCAGCCATTATTGAATGGTATCGAGAATTATTATCAATATCACCTAGAATCCGCACGCTTTTTCAAAAATCGACTCTTCATCAAAAGCATGTCCAACCACTATCTGACCCCCACCGACTCCAACGGCTTGCGCTGTGAGCTCAAGCAAATCGTGATTGCCGCAGGCCTGTGCCTGATTGGCGCCAGCGCGATGGCTCAGCAGGAAACCACCTTGTCCACCGTGAATGTGGAAGCCGCTGCCGGCGCCAGCTTCAAGACCGAAGCCAGCTCCCAGAGCAAGTTCACCGCTCCCCTGCTGGACACGCCCAAGACCGTTCAGGTCATCAATGAAGAGATCATCAAGCAGACCGGTGCCACCAGCCTGCAGGATGCCTTGCGCTCCACCCCCGGCATCACCTTCGGCAACGGCGAAGGCGGCAACCCCACCGGCGACCAGCCCTTCATCCGCGGCATGGACGCCCAGTCCAGCACCTTTGTGGACGGCATGCGTGACATCGCTTCCGGCACGCGCGAGTTGTTCAACGTGGAATCCGTGGAAGTCATCAAGGGCGCGGACTCGGCCTACGCCGGTCGCGGCGGCGCCGGCGGCTCCATCAATATCACCACCAAGAAGGCCAAGAACGAGAATTTCATCTCCGGCGATGTGGGCCTGGGCACCGACAACTACCTGCGCGGCACCCTGGACATCAACCGCAAGATCAACGAGACCACCGGCATTCGCCTGAACGCCATGGGTCACAGCGCCGACATTCCCGGCCGCAACGGCCCCGACAACAAGCGCTGGGGCATTGCCCCCACCGTGACTTTCGGCATGGGCACGCCCACCGAAGTGACCCTGTCCTGGCAGCATCTGCAGACCGACAGCATGCCCGATGGCGGCGTGCCTTATCTGTACAGCAATGCCGCCATGGCCAAGCTGGCCGGCGGCTCCACGGTTCGCCCCAGCTATGGCAGCAACAGCGCCAACTGGTACGGCATGAACAACCGTGACTACCAGAAGGAAAAGAGCGATCTGTTCACGGCCTCGGTGGAACACAAGTTCACCGACACCAACAAGATCCGCAACAGCCTGCGCTACAGCAAGAGCAAGCAGGACTATGTCTGGACCCAGCCCGATGACTCCAAGGGCAACGTTCTCAACGGCTATGTCTGGCGTCGCGGCAACTTCCGCTTCTCCGATGTGGAAACCCTGCAGAACGTGACCGAGTTCACCGGCAAGGAGCAGACCGGCTCGATCGGCCACAGCTATGCCTTCGGCCTGGAGCTGTCCAAGGAAAAGTCTGACGCCCAGTCCGGCGCGATTCAGGACAACAGCACCAGCACTTGCACATCACTCAATATGTGGTGCACTTCGCTGAACAATCCTGATGCATCCACGCCCTGGAACTACGCCTGGGACAAGGGTCGCACCACCCGCAACAAGATCGACACCGTTGCGATTTATGGCTTCGACACCTTGAAGTTCAATGAGCAATGGCTGCTGAATGCGGGCCTGCGCGTCGACCACTACAAGACATCGACTGCGGCTCCTGACTACACCAACCCCATCACCAACGCCAAGTCTGCCGCCTTCGACTACTCTCGCAGCGACACACTGTTCAACTACCAGCTGGGTCTGGTCTACAAGCCAGCCACCAATGGCAGCATCTACGCCAATATCGGCACCTCCTCGCGTCCCGGCGGCTCGACCCTGGGCAACGGCAGCGAAGATCTGGCCATCACCTCTGATGCGCTGGCCAATCTGAAGCCCGAGAAGACCCGCTCCATGGAGCTGGGCACCAAGTGGGATCTGCTGGACAAGAAGCTGAATCTGTCTGCTGCCATCTTCCGCAACAACGTCACCAACGTCCGTATCACCGATGGCACTGGCGCCGTCTTCATGGGTGGCGACAAGGTGGTCAATGGTCTGGAACTGGGCTTTACCGGCCAGATCCTGTCCAATCTGAGCGTGTTCGGCGGCTATACCTATATGGATAGCGAGCAGAAGAACGCTGGACAGACCTGCTCCGGCACGCCTCTCAAGTGCGTGAGTTCCGCCGCCAACGGCCAGGCCTTCATCAACACGCCCAAGCACAGCTTCAGCCTGTGGACCAGCTACAAGCCCATGCCCAAGCTGACGCTGGGCCTGGGCGTCTATGCCCAAAGCAGCGTCAATGCAGCTTACGCAGTGTCCACCGTGGATGGCGGTATCGTGACCAAGGGCGTCGGCGGCTACACCCGCTTTGACGCGATGATGGCCTACCAGATCGACAAGAATCTGGCCTTCCAGCTGAATGTCTTCAACCTGGGCGACAAGGTCTACTACAGCGGCGTGCGTTCGCCCCACTACGCCACCATGGCCGCCGGCCGCTCTGCCGTGGCTTCGCTCAAGTTCACGTACTGATGAATGCCCTGCCTGCGCTTGATCTGGCGCAGGTTTGCTGCAAATCATCACCCCAAGCCCCGCAGGCACCAGATGCCAGCGGGGCTTTTTACGTGCACACTGCCCCAATACTCCTTCAGAATGCCGGATTCCGGTTCTTAAAACCATAGCTGCTTGCGCTTTCCCTGCAATGATTTCAATATGAAAAGATATTGAAAACAATATGCAGCAAGAGTAACCAGCTATGGTTATTGAAAAGACCAGGATCAACAACCGCCAGATACCGACCCATGCTGCTACGCATCCCCAGCCTGCTCACTCCCGATGAAGTACGCCACTGCCGCCAGGCGCTGGAAGCCGCCAGCTGGCAGGACGGCAAGACCACGGCCGGTCATGTGGCGGCTCAGGTCAAGAGCAATCTGCAGCTGCCGCTGGACAGCAAGACCGGCCAGCAGATCGGCGACCTGATCCTGGACCGGCTGGGCCGCAACCCGTTGTTCATGTCGGCAGCCCTGCCGCTCAAGGTCTTGCCGCCGCGCTTCAATCGCTACGAGGGCGGAGGCACTTACGGCAACCATATCGACAATGCGTTCTTCACCATTCCGGGCACCGCCATCAAGGTCAGAACCGATGTCTCCACCACGGTCTTCTTCAGCGATCCCGACGAATACGAAGGCGGCGAGCTGATGGTGGAAGACACCTTCGGCCAGCAAAGCGTGAAACTGGCGGCCGGCGATGCCATCGTCTACCCCGGCACCAGCCTGCACCGCGTCAACCCCGTCACGCGCGGCACGCGCTATGCATCCTTCTTCTGGACACACAGCCTGGTCAAGTCGGCGGAGCAGCGCCGTCTGCTGTTCGATCTGGACCAGAGCATTCAGCAACTCACCCAGGAGCAGCCCGGACACCCGCGCGTCGCCGCCCTCTCGGGCACTTATCACAATCTCTTGCGCATGTGGTCTGAAAGCTAGCCCCCAGGGGGACAACAGCCTGCGCTGCCGCCCCATCCCCATCCAACCGGCTTGATTTATGACTGTTGAACGTTTGAATGCCGCAGGCCAGCCCGTCAAACCGCCACTGACGCAGATTTCCGCGCAGATGGGCTCCCTGGCCGACTACGCCCGGCTGGCGCGCGAGCATATGGAAGTCCACGCCTGGGCGCATATCGAAAGCGGCGCCGATCAGGGGCTGACGCTGGCGCATAACCGGCAGGCGTTTGACCGCTTTCGCCTCTGCCCGGAACCGCTGGCCGATCTGTCCGGTGCCCATACGCGGCAAAGCCTGCTGGGCCGGAGCCTGGACTGGCCCTTGCTGCTGGCACCTGTCGCCTATCAACAGCTGGCGCATCCCGAAGGGGAGCTCGCCACGGCACGCGCGGCCATGGCCATGCGCACCGGCATGGTGGTCAGCACCCTGTCCAGTTGCCCTCTGGAAGCCATTGCCCAGGCCGCACAAGCCGCAGCCCAGGAGCTGGGACGCAGCGGCCCGCTCTGGTTTCAGCTCTACCAGCAGGCGGCACGCGAGCACACGCTGCAGCTGATCCGGCGTGCCGAAGACGCCGGTTATCAGGCACTGGTCTGGACGGTGGACGCCCATATCAAGCGCTCCAGCTACCCGCTGCCGCCTGGCGTAGAGGCCGTCAATCTGCACGGCATGCCCAGGCAGAGCCAGAGCGGCGATCTGATGAGCGAGCATATTCTGTTCGGCTCCGAGCTGGCCCGAGGCGCGCCCACCTGGGACGACCTGGTCTGGCTGCGCCAGCAAACCCGGCTGCCGCTGATCGTCAAGGGCCTGCTCTCGGCCCGCGCCGCCGCGAAAGCCGTGGAACTGGGGGCCGATGCCATCGTGGTCTCCAACCATGGTGGGCGCGTGCTGGACGGCGCCGTCTCCGCCCTGGAAGTGCTGCCTGCCATACGCGCGGCCACGCCTGCCCATATCCCGCTGCTGATGGATGGCGGCGTACGCCAGGGAACCGATGTGCTCAAGGCCATCGCCCTGGGCGCCAGCGCCGTACTGCTGGGACGGCCCCAGATGCATGCCCTGGCAGTGGCCGGCATGCTGGGCGTGGCCCATATGCTGTATTTGCTGCGCGCCGAGCTGGAACTGGCCATGGCGCAGACCGGCTGCGCCAGCCTCGATCAGATCGGGCCCGGGCTCTTAACCACTTGCTGAATGTGCGTAATTTGGCGGCATGCATTGCAAATGCGATGGATTCTCATTTATACTCCGCCTATTGCATCAATAGCCAGCAACAACTGCCTGTAGCCATGATCGTCTGTGTATGCCGCCGGGTTTCTGACCGAGAAATAGCACGCCACGCGCATGCGGGGATGAGCTTTGACGAAATCCAGTTTGAATTGGGCGTTGCCACACAATGCGGGCGCTGCGAAGGCTGCGCACGCGATGTCGTCGCCCAGTGCAGTGCCAGTCATCCGATCGCGGCCATCCACAACGAAGCGCAATCCCGCGCGTCGATGCAGACGGTTCAGCTTGCCACCAATATCCTGGAAAGCAAAGCATGGCCCACCTCTCCGTCCTCTCAGCCGTCTTCGGCAGTCTGATTCTCGTGATGGTATGCACCTGGTGGATCCTGCGTGAATGATGCGTTCCTGTCTGCGTGCCCTGTTTCCTGTGCCTGCTATTGCCGGTTGACCAGCGCTTTTCCTTTCTGATTCCAGCCTGCGCTGGTTGCTCTTCTCGCTCTTATGTCCCAGTCTGATCGATTTGCACCTGCCAGCGGCCCAAGCCGCAATATGGCAGTTGCTGGTGCTGTGGTTGTTGCGCATGCTGCTGCCCTGTGGGTCATGCAACATGGTCTGGCACAGCAAAAGCCGCCAGAGGTAGTGATTCCCGCCAGCGTGATTGCCCAGTTTGTGGCACCGCCAGCCGCCGAACCCACTCCGCCGGCTCCGCCTCCGCCCCCCAAGCCTCCTGCGCCAGCACCCAAACCCGAGCCCAAGCCACAGCCCAAGCCCGAGATCAAGAAGGCTCCGCTGCCCAAGGCCATCAAGGATCCAACGCCGGCACCGGCCGCGCCTCAGGGCGCCCTGGAGAACAGCGACAGCAAACCGGACAAGACGCCGCCAGCGCCACCCGCGCCCCCGGCTCCTCCAGCCCCGCCCGCACCTCCGGCACCACCAGCTCCGCCCAAGATCGAGCAGCCATCGAGCAATGCGGCCTATCTGAACAACCCCGCCCCCGCTTATCCTTCGGTCAGCAAGCGCATGGGTGAACAAGGCAAGGTGCTGCTGCGCGTCTATATCAACGAGCAGGGCCAGCCCGAGAAAATCGAAATCAAGCAGTCCAGCGGCTTTGACCGTCTGGATGAAGCGGCCGTCAACACCGTGCGCCAGTGGAAGTTTGTCCCCGGCAAGCGCAATGGCGTGGCCGAACCCATGTGGCACATCGTGCCCATCAACTTTGTTCTCAAATAAATCTGCAGTTCTCAGGAGTACCCATGGAATCCCAATTCGGCATTGCCCACGTCTGGACACAGGGCGACTTCGTGACCAAAGGCGTGGCCATCATCTTGCTGGTCATGTCGGTGGCCTCTTGGCTGGTCATCGTTCTCAAGGCCCTGGATATCGTGAAATTCAAGAAGTTCGCCACCCAGGCGCAGGACTTCTGGCACAGCCCCGATCTGGCCACCGGCCTGGAAAAACTCGGTGACGACAAGCAGAACCCCTTCCGCTTCATGGTGCTAGAAGGCCGTGAAGCCTCGGCCCACCACCGCAAGACCAGCGTCCATCTGCATGACACACTGGACATCAGCGACTGGGTGACCCGCTGCCTGCGCAACGGCATCAACGAATTCACGGCCCGCCTGCAATCCGGCCTGGCGATTCTGGCTTCCGTGGGCTCCACCGCCCCCTTCATCGGCCTGTTCGGTACCGTCTGGGGCATCTACCACGCACTGGTGGCCATCGGCATGTCGGGTCAGTCCTCCATCGACAAGGTGGCCGGCCCCATCGGCGAAGCGCTGATCATGACCGCACTGGGTCTGGCCGTCGCCATCCCCGCTGTGCTGGGCTACAACGCCCTGGTACGCGGCAACAAGGGCATTCTGAATGCACTGAACAGCTTTGCCCACGACGTGCACGCCTATTTCGTGACCGGCGCCCGCGTTTCCGTGGACGGTCAGATTTCTGGCAATGTGCTGCCCCTGAAGAAAGGCGCCTAAGCCATGTCGTTCGGAACCATGGATGATGGGGACAGCGATGATGTGATGAACGAAATCAACATGACCCCTCTGGTGGACGTCATGTTGGTGCTGCTCATCATTTTCATCATCACCGTGCCCGTAATGAAGCACTCGGTCAACGTGGACCTGCCACGCGCCACCAACCAGCCCGAGGACACCAAGCCTGCCACCGTGCAGCTGGGCATCACGGCCGACGGCAAGTATTCCTGGAACGGCCAGGACATCAGCGACGAGCAGCTGGAGACCAATCTCCAGGCCGAAGCCGTCAAGGAGCCTCAGCCCGACCTGCATATCCGCGGCGACAAGGAAGTGCGCTACGAACGCGTGGCCCAGGCCATGGCCGCCGCCCAGCGTGCCGGCGTCAAGAAAATCGGCTTTGTCACCGACCCTACCCAATAAGCGCGTACTTATCCAAAAAAAACGGCCCTCCAGGGCCGTTTTTTTATGACTCGAATACATCGAGCAGTGGCATCCGCATCCTGCCTGACCGGCCGGGCCAGCTCTGCACAACATCGCAAGACAGAAATCCCGGGCTGGCGAACGGACGGACAGATTCCACCAGAAAAATAAACAGTGTTTTTTCGCAAATGAGACTAAGTATCACTTGCACTTTAATTGAGAATTGTTATCATTACACCAGTTTTGAACTTAAGGAATCACGGCATGTCTGCACCGCTTGTTGCGACCTCACAGCCCAACAACCGCAGCTCTTCCTCCATGGCTGCTGCAAACCCCTCAGCCGCTGCCGGCTCCAGCCTGGGCCTGGACAGCGCCCTGCTGCTCAACGGCCAGAAGGCCGTCACCATCCTGCATAACGGCACGCCCTATCGCCTTCAGGCCACCAAGCTGGGCAAGCTCATTCTGACCAAATAAACCGTTTCATCGTGGGGCGACACCGCAAGTGTCGATTCGCCAGCCATAGTCGTTGTAGAGCACCTGCCCTCTCTTGTGCTCACACTTCACATAGCCACGCGTTTTTTCCTCATTCGCAACCCGCCAAAACAAAACCCCTGCGCGCATCAAGCGGCAGGGGTTTTGTTTTGGCCTCTGCCACCGCAGTGGCAGAAATCAAGCGCGATTACAGACCCAGGGCAGCAATGCCGGCCTTGGCAACCTGTGCGTCTTCATTGGCCTTCACGCCGGAGACACCCACGGCGCCCAGCACCTGGCCGTCCTTGACGATGGCCACGCCACCTTCAAGCAGACCGTCCACAAAGGGAGCGCTCAGGAAGGCGGTACGGCCGTTGTTGATCATGTCTTCAAAAGCCTTGGTGTCCTTGCGGCCCACGGCTGCAGAGCGCGCCTTGGCGGGGGCGATATGGGAAGAGATGGGAGCAGCACCATCCATGCGCTGCAACAGCAGCAGATGACCGCCGTCATCCACGATGGAGATCGTCACGGGCCAGTTGTTCTTCAGTGCTTCAGCTTCGGCAGCCGCAGCGATGGCTTTCACATCGGCCAGTTCGAGTTCGTGCTTGGTTTTCATGAGATAAAAAGCTCCGTTGGATTGTCAATGCAGCAAGCATATTCTGTACTCTGCAGGCAAAAGTAGATGCGATGTGAAAAACATTCCATCCTAAAACTGCCGCATTGCAACGGGGTATTGCAAAGGCTTCTCAAGACCCCCACCTAGAATGACAATGTTTCAACCCACAATTCCTGAAGGAGGAATGGCTACATGAACGAACAAGTCACCACACTGGGCTCTGCGGGCTACGGTGTCTCGCAGCAAGAGCGCAACCGTGTCTTGCGCAATACCTACTGGCTGCTGGCACTCAGCCTGATCCCCACCGTGCTGGGCGCTTGGCTGGGCGTAGCCACTGGCATGACTCGCGCGCTGACGGGCGGCGTGGGCCTGATCGTGTTCATGGTCGGAGCCTTCGGCTTCATGTTCGCGATCGAGAAGACCAAGCACAGCGCCGCCGGCGTGCCCGTGCTGCTGGCCTTCACCTTCTTCATGGGCCTGATGCTCTCGCGCCTGATCGGCATGATCCTGGGCTTCTCCAACGGCACCCAGCTGATCATGACGGCATTTGCTGGCACCGCTGGCGTGTTCTTCGTGATGGCCATGCTGGCCACCGTGATCAAGCGCGACCTGTCGGGCATGGGCAAGTTCCTGTTCGTTGGCGCTCTGGTGCTGATGGTGGGCGCCATCATCAACGTCTTCGTGGGCTCCACGGCAGGCATGATGGCCATCTCCATGCTGGCCATCGGCATCTTCTCCGCCTACATGCTGTATGACCTCAAGCAGATCATCGACGGCGGAGAGACCAACTACATCAGCGCCACCCTGGCCCTGTACCTGGACCTGTTCAACGTGTTCCAGAGCCTGCTGGCCCTGCTCGGCATCATGGGCGGCGACCGCGACTAAGCCTCGCTGCTGCTCAATCAAGAAGGAGTGCCTTGCGCACTCCTTTTTGTTTGCAGTAATCTGCTGATGTCGGGCACGGCCATCGCCGCAATGGAAATTTCCTACATGGCCTAAATTACCGGCTGCCACTGCCGATAAGCAAACAAGATGAAGCCAAACCACCTTCCCCGCGCACTTGCCATTGCCCTGCTGCCTCTGGTGCTGGCAGGCTGCAAGATCGAAGATATTCCGGGCCTGGGCCCTGATCCACGCACCGTGGCGCGCGAATCCGAAGCCAAGGCCATTGGCGGCGCCTGTCGGCACGCCATGCGCGGACTGGAAGACTGCTACGTCCTCAACCCCAAGGCACCCAAGGCGCTGGTGTTTGCGGGCTGGAAGGACATGGATGAATACATGCGCTCCAACAAGATCGAAGGCGTGCCTTCCGTGCTGGGGCAGAGTGCCGCCGAGAAACGCGGCACCGCAGAGCCAGACAACGGCAGCAGCCGTAACCGCAGCTGAAATCGCTGATGGCAGGCCCGGAGCATGAGCTCCTGGCCCTGTCACTGAACATCGACCGGCACAGGCCGTAGCAACACTGCTACGGCTTTTTTTATGTCCGGCAACCGCCTGTCCACGCATTCCCGGATGTCATATTTTCTTTGAGTGTATTGAATACAAACAATTCTCATTTATATTCATGAATTATTGATTCCATTCTTAGCTGCACATACGCGCATCCCAGCGACGAGTTCTGTTGTGCTCTCAACCATGGGGACAAGACTGCCGTGCCAGATGATGACTTCAACCAACTACGCCTTGAGCATGAGGCCCTCATGCTGACCTATATGGAAGTGCAGACCCGCTGCACGGCACAGATGCAATCGCTGGCACGCGAAGTGGAGGCGCTCAAGCGGCAGCTGGTGCACCTCAGGGCCAAAGTCATTGTCCGCGACAGCGCTCTGGCCTGGGAGCGTGAGCAGCGCCACGCGCTGGCACAGGCCATGGCACTGAATCTGGTGCAAGCCCCCCCTCAAGTACCCCCAGCATCGCAGGCAGCCACGGCGGCCGGCATTGACTGGCCTGTGGTCGAGGCTGCCGACAGCCAGGCCCTGGCCGAGCAGCAGTTGCTGGAGGACAGCCTGCACGCTGCCGATCTGGTGATCTGCCAGACGGGCTGCATCAGCGATGGTGCCTACTGGCGCGTGAAGGATCACTGCAAGCGCACCGGCAAGACCTGCCTGCTGGTGGACCAGCCGAACGCCTTGCGGGTGGTGCGCATTCATCCATCGGGAGAGGACGGAAAAGTCGTGGCAGCCCAAGCCTGCATCGAGGGTGCCTCATGAGAGTCCGCACGACAAACGCCTCGGCTGCCGATTTGCTGTCCGCATGGAAGCGGCACACCCGCACGGCGCTGGCGGCAACGCTGGAGCATCGCCATCTCTCGGCACAAAAGCACTATCGCCATGCGCAGCAGCTGGGTCTGCAACTACTCGGCGCGGAACCTGGGGACATTGCCGACGATGACCGCGTTGCGGCCTTTGTCGTGGCCCACCTGAATCTGGCGGATGCCCTTGCCGCCGCAGGCCAGCCGGGTTCGTCCTCCGAATGCCTGCATGAGGCGCAGCAGACCCTGATGTCACTGCTGCAGCAGGGCTGCGCCAGCCCTTCCCTGAGTCTCGCGATATACCGTCATCTGCCCCAGTTGCTGGCCGCACGGGCCGAGCACGGTGCAGCAGACCCTCATGCCGCCGCGGGCGTCTGCGCCTCGACATCCGCTGCCCCTCTCACTCACCCCGCCAGCGACAGGCAGTCCCGCCTTGCCAGCTTCGAGTCCGTGCATTCATCGCTGCACTGACCCCCTCTCTCTCACTGCCAAGGCATTCACTCATGAGCTATACCCTGCCCCCACTGGCCTACGACTACGCAGCACTGGAGCCGCATATCGATGCGCAAACCATGGAGATCCACTACTCCAGGCACCATCAGACCTATGTCAACAACCTCAATGCGGCACTCGAAGGCAGCGAGTACGCGCAATGGTCGCTGGACGATCTGCTCGCCAAGGTCGAATCACTGCCGCAAACGCTGCGTCAAGCGGTGCGCAACAACGGCGGCGGCCATGCCAATCACAGCCTGTTCTGGCAAGTCATGTCTCCGGGCGGAGGAGGTCTGCCGCAGAACGCTCTTGCAGCAGCCATTGACAAGGACCTTGGCGGCTTCGAGAACTTCAAGACCGAATTCACCAAGGCTGCCATCAGCCGCTTTGGCAGCGGCTGGGCCTGGCTCAGCGTGGACCGCAGCGGCAAGCTGCATGTGGAAAGCAGCGCCAACCAGGACAACCCTTTGATGCTTGGCATTGGCAGCGGCAACACGCCGATTCTGGGCCTGGACGTCTGGGAGCATGCCTATTACCTGAAGTACCAGAACCGCCGCCCCGAATACATCGCCGCCTTCTACAACGTGGTGGACTGGAATGAAGTGGCGCGCCGCTTCGCTGCCGCCACCCAGGCTGTCAGGAGCTGAACCATGGGCCCGGACGGACTGCAGACCGCCTCCTCCAGCCAGACGCCCCTGCCGCTCAGGACCAGGCTCGGGCTGCTGATCTCTGCGGCCGGTGCTCTGGTGCTGGCATCCATGGTCTGGAAGCAGCTGCAGACCAATCCCGCAGCACTGAATGCACTGCTGGGCGGCAGCGTGGCGGCGCTGGCGACTGCGCTGGGCGCTTTGCCGGTGCTGCTGACCCAACATCCGTCCGAGCGCACACAGGACACGCTGTTTGGCTTTGGCGCAGGCGTGATGCTGGCTGCCTGCGCCTTTTCACTAATCCTCCCAGGACTGGAAGCCGCCAAGGCAGCGACCTCGCCCGCCAGTAGCGAATGGCTGAGCGGTGGCTTGATCGGCGCAGCCATCTTGCTCGGAGGTGCAGCCCTGCTGGTCATGGATCGCCTGCTGCCGCACGAGCACTTCATCAAAGGCCGTGAAGGCGCCGATGCCAAGCAGTTGCGGCGCACCTGGCTGTTTGTCATTGCCATCACCCTGCACAATCTTCCGGAGGGTCTGGCCATAGGCGTGGGTTATGCCGCCAACGAGGGGCTGCGTGCCAGCTCGCTGACACTGGGCATTGCCATACAGGATGTGCCCGAGGGTTTTGTCGTCGCTGCCTCTTTGCTGGCGGCCGGCTATACCCGTGGTTTTGCAGTGGTGCTGGGGGCTCTGACAGGGTTGATCGAGCCCCTGGGCGCCGTGATAGGCGCCATCGTGGTCAGCAGCTCCACCATGCTGCTGCCCTGGGGTCTTGGCTTCGCCGCTGGTGCCATGCTGTTTGTCATCAGCCACGAAATCATTCCCGAATCGCATCGCAAAGGCCATGAAGCCTGGGCCACCACAGGGCTCATGCTGGGCTTTGTCTTGATGATGATTCTGGACACCACCCTGGGCGGCTGAACTGCGCCATGCCGGCGCAGTTCATGCGCTTGCGCTCTTATACGCGCTCGAAAACGGCCATGGACTCCACATGCGCCGTATGCGGGAACATATTCACCACACCCGCTGCCACGCAGCGATAGCCCGCCTGATACACCAGCAAGCCCGCATCGCGCGCCAGCGTGGCCGGGTTGCAGCTCACATAGACAATGCGCTTGGGGAACTGCCAGTTTTCCTGACCCTCGGGCAGCGGCGGTAGCAAATCAGGCTGCTCTTCGGAGGCCACACCGGTCTGCTTGGCGCCGATGCGAATCTGATGGATATCGGCCAGTGCCTTGGACAGGGCAAACGCACCTTCACGCGGGGGATCAACCAGCCATTTATCGGAGTTGCCGTCGGCAATCAGCATGGCAGGCGTCATCTCGAACAGATTTCGCGCCACGAAGCTGGTGGGAGCCAGCTTGTCGTCTTCGCTGCGCGTGGCATTGTTGCCAGCGTAGTTTTCGTGCGAACGCTTGACCAGGGTTTCCGAGCCTTCGATGCCCAGCACCTCGCGCGCCATGGTGGCGATCGGCAGCGTGAAATTGCCCAGGCCGCAGAACCAGTCGATGACGCGCTCATCCTTTTTCGCATCGAGCAGGCGCAGCGAGCGCGTGACCAGCACGCGGTTGATATGCGGATTGACCTGGGTGAAGTCGGTAGGCTTGAAAGGCATGGTGATGCCGAAGTCCGGCAGACCATAGGACAGCTGTGTGCCGCCTTCTTCCATCAGGTGCACGGTATCCGGACCCTTGGGCTGCAGCCACCATTGCACGTTCTGCGCGGCAGCGAAGTCGCGCAGGCGCTGCTTGTCGGCGTCCGACAGAGGTTCCAGATGGCGCAGCACCAGGGCGGTGACATGGTCACCGCAAGCCACTTCGATCTGCGGGCAGGTTTCGCGGGCATCCATGCTGGCGATCAGAGCGCGCATGGGCATGAGCATGGCATCCACATGGGGCGGCAAAATCTTGCAGACCTCCATGTCGGCGATGTAGCGGCTCTTGCGCTCGTGAAAGCCCACCAGCACCTTGCCCTTCTTGGCCACATAGCGCACCGACAGGCGCGAGCGGAAGCGATAGCCCCAGGCCGGCCCTTCGATGGGGCGCAGCAGCGTCTCGGGCTTGACCTTGGCCAGATGCCAGAGGTTGTCCTCCAGCACACGCTGCTTGATCGCTACCTGGGCCGCCACATGCAGATGCTGCATCTTGCAGCCGCCGCAGGCACCGGCGTGCAGGCCGAAATTAGGGCAGCCAGGCGTCACGCGCTGCGAGGATTCGCGATGGATTTCGGTCAGCGTGGCTGCTTCCCAGTTGTTCTTCTTGCGATGGGTGTTGGCGCTGACGATTTCACCGGTCAGGGCGCCGTCGATGAAGACGACCTTGCCATCGGGCTTGCGGGCTACACCCTGGGCATCCATGTCCATGGACAGCACTTCCAGCCAGCCCTCGGGCAACGCCGGGGCATCAGATGGGACTTCGGGCAGGTTCTCGGGAATTTTGTTGTCGCGGGATTCACTCATGGTGGCCGATTGTCTCAGGCCACCCCATACCCGAGGGCAGACCACGGCAAAAAACTGCACGGGCTGCGGGATGACGCCCTGGCCCCTGCATCTGCCGAGAGTCGAATAGAAAGCATCAAAAGTGCCTCAAACGCTTGTTGGTCAAGCGCTGAAAGCTATGCAATCAGAAGCGCTGCTCTTCGCGCAGGCGACGCTCGCGGTTGTTGCGCGCCGCGGCAATCTGGGCACGCTCGGCAATCAGATTGACCTCGGTGGCGCAGTTGTACTCGTCGAGCGAGAAAAACATGCGCGCTCCGGGGGAGAGCTGCGACACCGTCTGGTGCAGGGGCAGAGAGAGATCGACCGGCGCCACATTGGAGCGATAGATCAACTCGTTATTGGGCGCATAGACAAAATAGCAGGCAGCCGACGCGGCCTGGGCCAAGGCGCAGGCCGACAAAATCAAGGCGGCACGCAAGGCGGATGCAGCGGTCATGAACTCTCCCTTCCCTGACGGGGCTCCATGCCCCTGTAATGCGGCTATTTTACGAGTACGGACACAGCGAGCGAATCTGCTCGAATTTTCTTCAGCCAAAGAAAATTCGTTTTCAATCCTCCCCGCCGGAGTGGGCTGATCACATGGGCATTGCCAGAAGCAGAATAGCGGCTGCTCAAAAATACAAATTTCTGTATTGACAGAAATTTCAAGCAGGACCACACTGCATCTCATGCAACTGAGTCCTATCGCTGAACGCTTTGTGCACCACTGGGGAGACATGGGGAACGCCTGGGGCGTGAACCGCACGGTGGCGCAAATTCATGCACTGCTGTTCTTTCATGGCCGCCCCCTCAATGCCGATGAAATCTGCGAAACCCTGGGCGCGGCCCGCTCCAACGTCAGCAACAGCCTCAAGGAGCTGCTGAACTGGAACCTGATTCGCACCAGCCGCAGGAGCGGCGACCGGCGTGAGTATTTCGAGACTTCGGCCGATGTCTGGGAGTTGTTGCGCACCATTGTGCGAGAGCGCAAGCAGCGCGAGTTCGATCCCACCAGCGCGCTGCTGCGTGAGCTGATCGCCAGGCCCGAATTCGAGCAAGAGACAGCCGATACCCAGGACCGCGTGCACGAGACCTTGCGCCTCATGGATTCGCTGGGCATCTGGACCGACGAAATGCTGCGCCTGTCCCCTGCCACGCTGGACAAGATCCTGCGCCTGGGTGCCAGCGTCCAGCGCTTTGTCCGCGGCAGGGATGGCGGCCAGGGCAAGGACAACGACTGAAACCGAGCTGAATTCTGTCAAGGCAGAAAACTGAAAAGGAGTAGCGTATGCGAGTTCTGATCTGCGGCGGCACCGGTTTTCTGGGCCGACATATCGTGAATGCCCTGGCCCTGCTGGATCACGACCCCGTGGTGCGCAGCCGCCACAGCCAGCCGCCTCTGGATTTCGGCGTCTGCACGACGGCCGAGGCATGGCTTGAGCATTTGCATGGCATCGACGCCGTCATCAATGCCGTAGGCGCCCTGCGCGACAAGCCCGGCCAGGATCTGCAGACCCTGCACTCTCTGGCTCCCATGGCGCTGTTCGATGCCTGTGCCCAGGCTGGCGTGCGCCGCGTGGTTCAGGTCTCGGCACTGGGGGCCGGTCAGGGCGGCACCCAGTACGCGAGCACCAAGCGCGCGGCCGACGAACATCTGCTGGCGCTGGGCAGGCAGTGCCTGCTCAATCCCGTCGTCGTGCGCCCCAGCATCATCTTCGGTGCGGGGGGCGCCAGCAGCCAGCTGTTCATGAATCTGGCCAGGCTGCCCCTGTTGCTGCTGCCCGAGCTCATGCGAAGCAGCCAGATACAGCCCGTGGCCGTGCGTGATCTGGCCGATGTGCTCGCGCATATGGCGACATCCGACGCTCCCGAAGGCATGGTCGAAATCGGCGGCCCCGAGCCGCTTTCGACAGAGGCCTTCATCGCTAGCCTGCGCAGCCAGATGGGTTATGGCCCGGCATCGGTATATGCCCTGCCCGACTGGATGAGCAAGGGCAGCGCCAGAGTCGGCGACCAGATTCCCAACCTGCCCTGGTGCAGTGAAACCATGGCCTTGCTGGAAAACGACAACATCACCGATCCCCGGACCCTGGCCACGTTGCTGGGGCGTGCGCCTGTCGCGCCGGGTGCCATGCTGGGTACCGTGCCGAGAGAGGGCCGCCGTCATGCCTGATCTGCAGAACGGAAACCACGCAAGCGAACAGGCGGCCAGATACATGCACGCCAGCCTGGTCGTCGTCTGGCTGGGTACGGCCCTCGTCAGTGCACTGGACTATTTCGGACTCTCGGGACTCAAGCACGAAGGTGCACGCCTGCTGGCCGACGGTGGCATCCTCGATGCACGCTGGCAGGCACTGCTGATCTGGTCCGGCCTGCTGGCAGATTTGGCTCTGGGCCTGGCCTTGCTGCTGCGCCCGGGGCGAGCCAGCTATCTGACAGCCCTGTTGCTGATGGCTGCCATGACCGTGATCGGCACGGCTCTTCAACCCGCGCTGTGGCTGCATCCGCTCGGGCCGCTGCTCAAGAACCTGCCCATCGCTGCTATGTTGTGGTTTTTGCTGCAGGCACACAACTCTTCCCACAGGCTTGAATCATGAATACCTATCTGCTGCTCAAGACGCTGCACATCCTCTCCAGCGTGCTGCTGGTCGGCACCGGCCTGGGCTCGGCCTTCTATATGTTCTTTGCCAACCGCAGCGGTTCGGTCGCAGCCCAGGCCGTGGTCAGCCGCCTGGTGGTGCGGGCCGACTGGTGGTTCACCACCCCCTGCGTCTTTCTTCAACCGATCACGGGCATTGCCATGGCCTATCTCGCAGGCTGGCCACTCACCACGCCCTGGCTTGCGCTTTCGCTGGGCCTCTATGCGCTGGCCGGCATTTGCTGGCTGCCCGTGGTCTGGCTGCAGATCCGCATGGCAGCGATGGCAAATCAGGCGCATAGCCAGAGCCAGGCCCTGCCGCCGCTTTTCCGGCAGTATCAGCTGCGCTGGGAGGCCCTGGGCTACCCCGCCTTTGTGGCCATGGCCGGTACCTATTATTTGATGGTGAACAAGCCAGTGCTCTGGGGCTGAGGTACTTGTCGCGGGCAGATCGCCCGCATCTGTCCCAAGCAGGGCAGCCCACAGCCCATCGCGGCCATCGGACTGCCCTGAATTCGCCTGCTACCGGAACACGCCAATCGCTTCCACGAGATTTTTCACCTGCCATTGCATGCTGCTGGAGGCCTGCGCGCCCTGAGTCACCAGCTGTGCGTTCTGTTGCGTCAGATAGTCCATGTCCGCCACCGACTTGCCAACCTGGGTGATCTCCTCGCTCTGCTCGCGCGTGGCCTTGCTGATCTCGGCAATGAAGTCCGCCACGCTGCGGGCCTGGGAAACGATATCGCCGATGTTGCGCCCTGCATCGGTCACGACGAGAGAGCCAGCCTCGATATTGGCAGTGCTGGCCTGAATGAGCGCCTTGATCTCCTTGGCGGCATCGGCGCTGCGCTGAGCCAGTGCCCTTACCTCGCCAGCAACCACCGCAAAGCCCCTGCCGTGCTCGCCCGCACGGGCTGCCTCCACGGCCGCATTCAGGGCCAGCAAATTGGTTTGAAACGCAATGCTGTCAATCACTCCGACGATGTCGGCGATACGGCGAGAGTTGGCGGTAATGGAGTCCATGGTGGCGACGATCTGATCCATGGACTGCCCCCCGCGCAGGGCCGCTGCACTGGCTTCGCTGGCAAGCACACCGGCTTTTTGCGCCGTATCGGCGCTGGACTGAACCCGGGCCGTGATCTGCTCCATGGATGCCGAGGTCTGCGCCACATTCACCGCCAGCTGCTCCGTCTGCCCGTGCAGATAGCTGTTGCCTTGCTCGATTTCATTGCAGGCCTGCTGGACATTGAGTGCCTGCTGATTCACATCGTCCACCAGCCAGCGAAACATGAGACCGATCTGGTTGACCGTACGCAGCGTGGTGCCGATTTCATCCGTGCGCTGCAGATATTCCGTCTGCCGGTTGTTGCCGGTTGCCACGTTCAGAGACTGACGCTTGAGCAGCTCCAGCGGCGTGGCGAACTGGCTCTCCAGCAATAGCGTCATGACCATCAGGGCGACCGTCATGAAGGCCGCCATCGACAGAAACTGCATCTGGCTTTGGCCCAGCAGCCAGGCGCCGAGCACCAGGGCGCCCCACAAGGCCAGCAAGTTCAGCCGAATGCGCCGGCGCACCCCCATATGGCGCCAGATCGAAAGCACTTTTCCCAGCCCTTTCTGGGAGACGATGCCCTTGTGCAGCTCGGGGGCGGCAGCGCCCTTGTCGTGCATGGTTTCATACAGCTTTTGCGCCGCTTCCACCTCTTTGCGCTCGGGCTGTGTCCGCACGGACATATAGCCCTTGGCCCGGTCATTGCGGATGATGGGAATGGCATTCGCGCGAACCCAGTAGTGGTCCCCGTTCTTGCGCCGATTCTTGACCAGTGCACTCCAGGGCTCGCCGCTCTTGAGCGTGGCCCACATATCGGCAAAAGCGGCAGCAGGCATGTCCGGGTGGCGCACCAGATTGTGCGTCTGGCCAAGAACCTCTTGCGGCTCGAAACCACTGACCTCCATGAATGCCTGATTGGCATATTTGATGTAGCTCTCCGTGTCCGTGGTGGACATCAGAGTGGCATTCTCATCAAAGCTGTACTCACGCTGTGTCACTGGTGCATTGACTCGCATAGATGCCGCTTTTTGGTCATTGATCGAGAAAGACTGCACAGCCTTGTGCCGCAGCCTGCGCTGCAACAATCACCTCTGTGTGTATCAATTATTTACATGTTTTTTGCGCCCCATCCATTCCTGAAAAAAGCAGTTGTTGCTAGCCCGCGTCAACGCAGATACAGAGCCCTGACCCCCTCATTCAAACGCGCTTTTTTCCTACAAAGGCAGCCGCGCATCGTCCTTGATCTCCTCCATCACCGCGTAGGTTCTGGTCTCGCGCACGCCCGGAAGCTGCCACAGCACCCGGCCCGCAAAGTCGCGGTAGGCGGCCATATCGGCCATGCGGGTCTTGAGCAGATAGTCAAAGCCGCCGGCCACCATATGGCATTCCATGATGGCGGGATAGGCCAGCACGGCGGCCTTGAACTCCTCAAACACGTGGGGAGTGGTGCGATCCAGCAGCACCTCGACAAACACCGTCATGCCCACACCCAGTTTCTGCGGATTCAGACGCGCCTCGTAGCCCAGGATGTAGGCGTCGCGCGTGAGCCGGGCCACGCGAGCCTGTACGGCAGTGGGCGAAAGCGCCACCTGTTCGGCCAGGCGCAGATTTGAGATACGCCCATCAGTTTGCAAAATTGCCAGTATTTTTCGGTCAATCCTGTCTATATCCACTTCTGAAGCGTCATTCATTGGTGAATTCCTCTCTTTAATTCACTCAATATAGTGATTCATTCTTCAGCAAACCAGCAATGATTTTCCCTATGTAGACAGCCGCGTCCGCGCCGCTTGCAATGCAGCTGTGGACATGGTGAAGGCCGCGCACCCGCTCGCGTCCAGGCTCTTAGACACCTGCACCGACATGCCGACCTTCACTGCACTGCCAAGCAGCAAACGCCCTGCCGACACACTGCGCCAGGCCATTACCGCCGCCACCCGCATGGCCGAGACCGATGCCGTGGCACGGCTGCTGCCGGCCGCCACCCTGCCCCCAGGACAGGCTGCCCAGGTCGCAGCCCATGCGCAAAAGCTGGTCGAGCAGCTGCGCGCCCAACCCGCCAGCGCTGGGCGCCAGGGGCTGGTGCAAGGCTTGCTGCAGGAGTTCTCTCTGTCCTCGCAGGAAGGCGTGGCACTGATGTGCCTTGCCGAGGCCTTGCTGCGCATACCGGACGCCGCCACGCGCGACGCACTGATCCGCGACAAGCTGCGCGGCGGCGACTGGCAGGCGCATCTGGGCAAAAGCCCTTCACTCTTTGTCAATGCCGCTGCCTGGGGGCTGGTAGTCACCGGCAAGCTGGTCGATACGCATAGCGAGCCGGGCCTGCTCGCGGCGCTCAAGCGTGTCACGGCCAGAGGGGGTGAGCCGCTGGTGCGCAAGGCCGTGGATATGGCCATGCGCCTGATGGGCGAGCAGTTTGTGATGGGCGAGACCATTGCCCAGGCTCTGGAGCGCGCGCGAGAGTTGCAGGCCAGAGGCTTTCGCTATTCCTACGACATGCTGGGGGAGGCGGCTCTTACCGCCCAGGACGCGCAGCGCTATCTGCAATCCTATGTGGATGCGATTCATGCCATTGGCAAGGCCGCTGGCGGCATGGGTCTCTATGAAGGACCGGGTATTTCCATCAAGCTCAGCGCCCTGCATCCACGCTACAGCCGCGCCCAGTGGCAGCGTGTGATGAGCGAGTTGCTGCCGCGCGTGCTGCAGCTGTGCGAGCTGGCGCGCAGCTACGGCATAGGTCTCAATATCGACGCCGAAGAAGCCGATCGGCTGGAGCTGTCGCTGGACCTGCTGGAGCAGCTGGCCCATGCCCCCAGCCTGGCGGGCTGGAACGGCCTGGGCTTTGTGATTCAGGCCTATCAGAAACGCTGCCCCTATGTGATCGACTATCTGGTCGATCTGGCCCGGCGCAGCGAACGCCGCCTGATGGTGCGCCTGGTCAAGGGCGCTTACTGGGACAGCGAGATCAAGCGCGCCCAAATCGACGGCCTGCGCGACTATCCGGTCTACACCCGTAAACACCACACCGATGTGGCTTACATCGCCTGCGCGCGCAAGCTGCTGGCCGCGCCCGATGCCATTTACCCGCAGTTCGCCACCCACAATGCTCAGACGGTAGCAAGCATCGAATCACTCGCCAGCGCCCTTCCCTACAGCGTAGGCAGCTATGAATTTCAATGTCTGCATGGCATGGGCGAGCCTCTCTACCGCCATGTGGTCGAAGCCGAGGACAAGGCCGCGCGCCGCCCCTGCCGCATCTATGCACCTGTGGGCACGCACGAGACACTGCTGGCCTATCTGGTGCGCCGCTTGCTGGAAAACGGCGCCAACAGCTCGTTCGTGCACCGTATTGCCAACCCCGACTGGCCCATCTCCGACCTGATAGCAGCCCCCGCAGATCAGGTGCTGGCGGAAAGCCAGTTCGATGCTCAGGCTACGGTCGATATGCAGGATGCGGCGCAAGACTTAGGCTTGCCTCACCCTCGCATAGGGCTGCCCCGCGGCCTGCTGGGTGCACAGCGCATCAACTCGGCAAGCCTGGATCTGAGCGATGACGGTGTACTGGGCGCCTTGTCTCAAGCGCTTGTACAAACCCGGCCGGCACTCCGCCCCCAGGACGGCCATGCCGGCGACGCCATCGGTACCGCCATCACCAACCCGGCCAATCATCAGGAACTGCTGGGCCATGTCAGCGATGCCACGCCCGAGCAGATTCAACAGGCACTGCAGACAGCCGTGCAGGCCCAGCCCTCATGGGAGGCGAGCCCGGCCGAACAACGTGCCTGCCTGCTGGAGAGCGCCGCCGACAGCTTCGAGACCCGGATGCTGCCGCTGATGACCCTGCTGATGCGCGAAGCTGGCAAGACCGCCGCCAATGCCGTGGCCGAGGTGCGCGAGGCCGCCGACTTTCTGCGCTATTACGCGGCCCAGATTCGGCGACAGGCCGCTGCGGATCTGCTCGCCCCCGGCATTGGTCCGGTAGTCTGCATCAGCCCCTGGAATTTTCCGCTGGCGATCTTCACCGGACAGGTCGCCGCCGCTCTGGCAGCCGGCAACGCAGTACTTGCCAAGCCCGCCGAGCAGACCCCGCTGATCGCCCAGGAAGCCGTGCGCCTGCTGCATCAGGCCGGCATCGGGCCTGGTGTGCTGCAACTGCTGCCCGGCCGGGGCGAAACCGTGGGTGCAGCGCTGGTGGCCGATGCGCGTGTGGCAGGCGTGCTGTTCACGGGCTCCACCGAGGTTGCCCGCCTGCTGAATATGCAGACCGCCGCCAGGCTGCGGCCCGACGGCCAGCCCGTGGTGCTGGTGGCCGAAACCGGCGGCCAGAACGCCATGCTGGTGGACTCATCCGCACTGGTTGAGCAAGCCGTGCAGGACATTGCTGCATCCGCCTTTGACAGCGCCGGCCAGCGCTGCTCGGCTCTGCGCCTGCTGTGCGTGCAAAGCGACTGCGCTGACCGGCTGCTGCCCATGCTGCGCGGCGCCATGCAGGAGCTCCATTGCGGCGACCCGGCCGAGCTGGCCACCGATGTGGGCCCCGTGATCGATGCCGATGCCAAGGCTGCCATAGAGCGCCATATCGCCAGGCTGGGAGCTCTGGGCCTGCGCATCCATCAATCGCCCCTGAGCCCGGAAACTGCCGCACAAGGGCATTTTGTGGCGCCCACGCTGATCGAGCTACCCGATCTGCAGCCGCTCGAGCGCGAAGTCTTCGGCCCCGTACTCCACGTGCTGCGCTATCAAAGGCGTGAGCTGCCGCAGCTGCTGAAGCACATCAACGCCCTGGGCTATGGCCTGACCATGGGCTTGCACACACGCATTGACGAGACCGTGCAGCAGGTCGCCCAGGCGGCACATGTAGGCAATCTGTATGTGAATCGCAATATGGTGGGGGCCGTGGTCGGTGTTCAGCCCTTTGGCGGCGAAGGGCTGTCGGGCACCGGCCCCAAGGCCGGCGGTCCGCTGTATCTGCCGCGCCTGCAGCAGGCACCCGGCTCGCCGCTACGGCTGCTGAGCCTGCTGCTGCATCAGTGCGGCGAGGCTCAGCTCACTGCCGCACCCGTCATCTCCGCTGCCGCGGCCGCCTTGCAGCAGCTGGGTCATTGGGCCAGGCAGCATGGTGAGGCCATCATCAGCAGTCATTGCGAAGGCCTGCAATCGGCCCTGCCCGATCTACATGCCGCACGCCTGCTGCCAGGCCCCACCGGCGAGCGCAATCTCTACCAACTGCTTGGCAAGCCGCGCACCCTGTGCCTGGCGCAGGACAGAACCATGCTGCTGCTGCAACTGGCCGCCGCACTGGCCTGCGGCTCGCAAACCCTGTGGCCGGCCAGCCCGCTCGGCACTGCAGTGCACCACAAGCTGCCCGAGGCACTACGCCGTCATGTACGGCTATTGCCTGACAAGCTGAGCATCAAGGAAATTGCGCAGACCGAGACCATGGACGCTGCGCTGCTGGAATGCGACGACGCAGACTTTCTGCAATGGTCGCAGGCATTGGCAGGACGACCCGGCCCGCTGGTTCTGCCCACGCGCTGCCAAGCAGGCCAGCCCGTGCGGCTGGAGCGGCTCTGGCACGAGCGTGCGCTGTCACACAACACGGCAGCCGCCGGCGGCAACGCCGCCTTGATGACCCTGGAATGAGGCCTGGGCACTGCGCGACAGCGCATTGCCCGCCCAAAAGAGAACCCCCGGCGCAGACAGCTGCGCCGGGGGTTGTGCGAAAAAAAGGTTTGAGGATTACAGCTTGGCGATGGACACCTCGGTGGACTTGACCAGGGCCACGACCTCGGAGCCCACGGCCAGACCCAGATCGTTGACCGAGCGCGTGGTGATCACGGAAGTGACGATGCCCCAGGGCGTCTCCACATCCACTTCCGAAACCACGTCACCGCGGATGATTTCCTTGACCTTGCCCTTGAACTGATTGCGCACGTTGATGGCTTGAATGGACATGCAAAATTCTCCTGAGAACTCGTGAAAGGTTATGAAAACAGTGTTTGCTGCACTGCATGAAAACAATTCTGAAACCTTCTCCACAAAACTCAAAAGAATAAAAACAAAAATTTTTATACCGAAAACATCTTATGCAGATCAACTGCTCACGAGTCTGCTCAATCGCAGCGGGCAAGAAGACCTTCACCAGGATTTGACTGCAGCAAAGAGGCGGGGCCTGAAACAGCATCAGGCCCCGCTGGGGCCACTGGCATGGTCCGGTTCCACCGCAGTCCAGGACCACGCGCATGGCTGAGCCGCGCCAGGCACCCGCGACAGACCCGAGGATGTGCAAGCATGTTCAGCCCTTGCCAAGTCCCTCAGGGCCGGGAGCGGCAGGCTTGGGGGGCGATCCAGGCCGAGCAGCCCGCAGCGCTGTGACAGCCAGCGCTCGGGCCTTTGCCGATGGAATGCACCTCGGACTTCAGCCTTCGGCTGACTGCAGTGCAGCGCGCACAACCTCGGGCTTCAGCGTGGGCACAAAGCTCTCGATAAAAGCATAGGCATAGCCGCGCAGCCAGGCATCGCGGCGCAGGGCCAGCCGTGTGAGATTGACTTCGAACAGGTGGCGCGCATCGATGGCGCGCAAATGGCGGTCACGCTCGGCATCGAAAGCGATGGAGGCGATGATGCCCACGCCCATGCCTAGCTCCGCATAGGTCTTGATCACGTCAGCATCCATGGCAGTCAGCACCACTTCGGGCACCAGTGCAGCGGCAGCAAACGCCTTGTCGATATGGGCGCGTCCGGTGTAGCCCTGTTCGTAAGTGATGATGGGGTGGCGTGCCAGATCCTCCAGCGTCAGCGGTCCGGAGGCATCTAGCAGTGCATGGCCGGGCGGCACGACCACACTGTGGGACCAGCGATAGCAAGGCAGGGTCACCAGATTCTCGTAACTGCCCAGCGCCTCGGTGGCGACGCCGATATCGGCCTCGCCCGAAAGCAGCATCTCGGCCACTTGGCGCGGCGAGCCCTGATGCAGATGCAGCGAAACCTGGGGGTAGAGCCTGCGGAAATCACGCACCACCTGGGGCAAGGCATAGCGTGCCTGAGAGTGCGTGGCGGCAATCGACAGGCCTCCGCGCTCGCTGGCATGGAAGTCCTCGCCCGCGCGGCGCAGATTGTCGGCCTCGAGCAGCATGCGTTCGACAATGGGCAGCAAGGCCGTGCCGGGAGGCGTCAGCCCCGTCAGACGCTTTCCGGCGCGCACGAATATATCGATGCCCAACTCCTCCTCGAGCTCACGAATCTGCCGGCTCACACCAGGCTGCGAGGTGTGGAGCATGGCCGCCACTTCGGTCAGATTGAAGCCACGCCTTGCCGTTTCCCGGACCGAACGCAGTTGCTGAAAATTCATATCTTGATGGCAGGCGGCACAGCTTGCGGCTGCGCCCGCCGCCTGTTTCTCTGTGTTTTCGTTGGATGCTCAAATCGCCCAGCGCAGGCCCGTAGCCGGCACGCCAGGCCAGCCCTGCAATCCGGGGTCCTGCTCTGGTTCGGGCTTTTGCAGCACACGGTCCAGAATGCGTGTCTCCAGCGCGGCAAAGCGGGCATCTCCATGCACACGCGGACGTGGCAAGTCGATGCGCTCGTCAAGCGCAATGCGCCCGTCCTCGATCAGTACCACGCGATCGGCCAGAGCCACGGCCTCCTGTACATCGTGAGTGACCAGCAAGGCCGTGAAGCCATGGCTGCGCCACAGACCTTCGATGAGGCGGTGCATTTCAATGCGCGTGAGTGCATCGAGAGCACCCAGCGGCTCATCGAGCAACAGCAGCCGTGGCTGGTGCACCAGGGCCCGCGCCAGGGCCACACGCTGGCGCTGACCGCCCGACAGCCTTGCCGGCCATTCGTTTTCACGGTCGGCCAACCCCACCTGCGCCAGCACCTTGCGGCCCTGCTCGCGCGCTGAATCGGGCAGACCCAGAATCACGTTGTCCAGCACCCGCTTCCAGGGCAGCAGACGCGCATCCTGAAACATGATGCGCGTATCGCCGTTCTGCTGGCCCTCGCCCCCATCGATCAGCAACTGACCGGAACTGGCTTTCTCCAGCCCCGCGACAAGGCGCAGCAAGGTGGATTTTCCGCAGCCGCTGCGCCCCACGATGGCGATGAACTCGCCGGGCCGGACATCGAGTTGCACCTGCTTGAGCACTTCACGCTCACCATAGCGCTTGGTCAGCTGCAGCGTCTGCAAATGCACACCCTGGGCCGCTTTCTGCTGCACATCCGGCTGCTTGCTGCTGCCCTGCCGATCTTCTTCCTCATCCTTGGTCCGCTGCCACAGCTTTCCACTCGCCTGCAAGGCCTCGGCCTCGTCCCAGGAGGCCTCCCAGGCCACCAGCGGCTGACGCGCATTCAGCGCACCTGCACCCACCAGCGACTGGGCCAAACGACTCCACAAACTACTCATCGCAAGCTCCTCTCAATCTTTCCACCAAGCCCCAAAAAGCGCACTACACAGGCCAGAGACATCCAGCAAGAGCCGTCTCGCAGCGAGGATGTCGTCCCCCTCCCGAAGAGAGAGGGGGAAGCCGCGCAGCGGCTCAGGGGGAGTCACCCCTGATACCCCGGATGCCAGCGCAGCCACCAGCGCTCCAGCGAACGGGCAAACACATCGGCCAGCTTGCCCAGAATCGCGTAGAGCAGAATGCCCACCAGCACCACATCGGTCTGCAGAAATTCGCGTGCATTCATGGTCAGGTAGCCGATGCCGGCCTGCGCCGAAATCGTCTCGGCCACGATCAGAATCACCCACATCAGTCCCAGCGAAAAGCGCAGGCCCACGAGGATGGAGGACAGAGCCCCCGGCAACACGATGTCGCGGTACAGTTGCCAGCGCGTGAGGCCGTAGCTGCGCCCCATCTCGATCAGACCCGGGTCGACATTGCGGATGCCGTGGAAGGTGTTGAGGTAGATGGGGAAGAACACCGAAATGCTGATCAAGAACAGCTTGGCAGACTCATCGATGCCGAACCACAGAATGACCAGCGGAATCAGCGCCAGCGCAGGGATGTTGCGCACCATCTGGATCGTGGAATCAAGCAGCGTCTCGGCCCAGCGCAGCGAACCCGTGAGCAGGCCCAGCAGCAGGCCCAGGCTGCCGCCTATGGCCAGCCCTGCCAGCGCGCGCCCGGCGCTGACCTTGACATGCGTCCAGAGCTCGCCAGACTCGGCCAGTGTCCAGGCCGCACGCAGCACATCCAGCGGTGCGGGCAGCACCCGCGTGGACAGCCAGCCCCAGGCCGATGCAGCTTGCCAGACCGCGATCAGCGCGACCGGCAGCAGCCAGGGCAACAGCCGCAAGGCGAACTGACGTGCCAGCAGCTCCAGGCGCGGCACCGGCGGGCGTGCAGGCTGAACCGCAGCCTGCAACGTCAGCGTTTGAACATCACTCATGCTCTCTCCTTCAGCTTTGCGATACCCGGATCAGCTCGCGCTCCGCAGCGGCAGCTCCCGAAGCAGCAGCGGCTCGCGGCGAGTACAGATTGGCCACGGTCTCGCCAAACGGACCGCCGGGGTTGCCGCCGCCGAGCTTTTCCTGCACGTTGACGGGCAGCAGCGGGAAGACCAACTCGGCAAAGCGATAGGCTTCCTCGAGATGCGGGTAGCCCGAGAGCACAAAAGTGTCTATGCCCAGATCGGCATATTCCTTGATGCGGTCGGCCACGGTCTGGGCACTGCCCACCAGCGCCGTCCCTGCACCGCCACGCACCAGACCCACACCGGCCCAGAGATTGGGGCTGATTTCCAGATCCTTGCGGCTGCGCTTGGTACCGCCCGCGTGCAGCTGGGCCATGCGGCGCTGGCCTTCGGAGTCCATGCGCGCAAACGCAGCCTGGGCCTGGATCACGGTCTCGTCCTGCAGACGGCTGATCAGTCGCTCGGCATCGGCCCAGGCCTCTTCATCGGTCTCGCGCACGATCACATGCAGACGAATGCCGAACTTGACCTGGCGGCCATGGCGCTCGGCCTTCTGGCGCACATCGGCAATCTTTTTGGCGACTTCGGCTGGCGGCTCGCCCCAGGTCAGATAGGCATCGACCTGCTCTGCCGCCAGCTCATGGGCGGCGGGCGAAGAGCCACCGAAGTAAACGGGCGGATAAGGCTTTTGCAACGGCGGGAACAGCAGCTTGGCGCCTTTGACCTGCAGATGCCGGCCTTCGAAATCCAGCGACTGGCCCTCATGGCTGCGCGCCAGAATTTCGCGCCAGATCTCGATGAACTCGGCCGATTGCTCGTAGCGTGTCGCATGGTCGAGGAACACGCCATCGCCCTCCAGTTCGGCCTGATCGCCGCCTGTAACCAGATTGATCAGCAGACGTCCGCCCGAGAGGCGGTCAAAGCTGGCCGCCATGCGTGCAGCCAGGCTGGGCTGATGCAGTCCGGGACGCACGGCCACCAGGAACTTGAGGCGCTTGGTGACGGGCAGCAGGCTGGACGCCACTACCCAGGGGTCTTCGCAGGAGCGGCCCGTGGGAATCAGCACGCCCTCGTAACCCAGGCTGTCGGCTGCCACGGCCACCTGCTTGACATAGTCATGACTCAGCTGGCGTGCGCCTTCGCTGCTGCCCAGGTAGCGGGCATCACCATGGGTGGGAATGAACCAGAACACTTGCATGACGAAATCTCCTTGAACCTTATTTAGAACCTGGATGCCACGGCGGGCGTGATGGATGAAGTGGCCGGACTTGCCTGGCCATGGCTGGCGTATTCCGCCGCCGTGGGCTGCCAGACGATGTCAGCCACCTTCACCTGGCGCTGAATCACGCCCAGACGAAAAAAGGCGTCGGCCACGCGCTGCTGCTCGACCACCATGGCCGGATTGAGCAGCGTGGTCGGCGAGCTGGGCCTGCGGCCGATGAAGCGGCTGACCACATTCGCGTCCAGACCGCTGAAGGCGGCCAGCAGCTGCACGGCCTCCTTGCGCGAGGCCTGCACCAGTTGGTCGGCACGCGTGAGCTCGTCGAACAAGGCCTTGATGAGCTGTGGATGGTGCTCGACCAGGCCACGCGAGGCCAGATAGAAGGAGTTGTTGCCCGTCAGACCTTCGCCGCTGCTGAGCGCTCGTGTTCGGATGCTCAGCTCGGTGGCCGCGTAGAAGGGGTCCCAGATGGCCCAGGCATCGACGCTGCAGCGCTCGAACGCGGCGCGTGCATCGGCCGGAGCGAGATACACGGGCTGGACGTCGGCCCAGGCAATACCTGCCTTGTCCAGCGCGCGCACCAGCAGGTAGTGGGCGCTTGAGCCTTTTTGCAGTGCCACGCGCCGGCCTTTGAGGTCGGACAGTGACTTCAGCGGCGAGTCGGCCAGCACCAGAATGGCCGAGCTTTCCGGCTTGGGAGGCTCGGCACCGACATAGCGCAGGTCCTTGCCTGCAGCCTGGGCAAACACGGGCGGCGAATCGCCGGTCAGACCGAAGTCCAGGCTGCCGGCCGACAGCGCCTCCAGCAGCTGCGGCCCGGCCGGGAACTCCAGCCAGCTGATCCTGGTGCCCGGAAAGCGCTTTTCCAGCACGCCATGCTGCTTGAGCACGACCAGGTTGACGGCCGACTTCTGATAGCCGATGCGCAGCTGTGCCGGAGCAGCCACGGCCGGCGCAGGCTGGGCCAGCGCATCGTCGGCGTAATAGGCAGCCAGGGTCCAGCTGAAAGCCGTGGTGCCCAGCAGCTGCAGCGCCTGACGGCGACCGCGCCGGAAACGGGGTGAAGTGGATGCAGAACTCATGGCGGTGGCGGCCTGTCTCAGCGGCTGGCCAGCAGATCCACGGGAGCGGCATGCAGCAGATTTAGCTTCTTGGGGATCAGCTTGAGATCGAAGAAGGTGTCGGCAATCTTTTGCTGCTCGCCCAGGATTTCGGCATTCACGGCCTTGGTGCCGAATTCGGTACGGTTCAGATACAGCTCGGTCACGGCGGTGTCCAGGCCCAGGATCTGCGACAGCTCGGCAGCGGCAGCGCTCTTGTTCTTGCTGGCCCAGGCATCGATGGCGGCGATTTCCTCGATCGCGATGCGCAGTACATCGGCATTGCGGCTTGCATAGTCGCGCGAGGTGAAGTAGTAGGCACGGTTGTTGACCACGCCCCTGGCATCGGCCAGCAGGCGCGCATCCAGGGTCTTCTGCGCCGAGGCCAGGAACGGATCCCAGATCACCCAGGCGTCGACCGAGCCCTTCTCGAAGGCGGCCCGCGCATCGGGCGGCGCCAGAAAGACCGACTGCACATCGCCGTACTTGAGACCATGCTTTTCCAGCAGCTTGACCAGGAAGTAATGGACGTTGGAGCCCTTGTTGTAGGCAATGCGCTTGCCCTTGAGATCGGCCACGCTGCGGATCGCCGAGCCCTTGGGCACGATCACGGCTTCCAGGCCCGGACGTGCCACCGTGGCACCCGCATAGACCAGGGGCGCACCGGCGGCCTGGGCGAAGATCGGCGGAGCCTCGCCCACATCGCCGAAGTCGATGGAGCCCACATTGAGCGCCTCCAGCTGTACGGGGCCGGCGTTGAACTCGACCCAGCGCACGGCCACGCCCAGCGGGGTCAGGCGCTTTTCCAGGGTGCCGCGATTCTTGAGAATCGACAGCCAGCCTTTTTGATGGCCCACGCGCAGCACGCGCTGCCCGCCTGCCGTGCCATTGCCTTGCTGCGCATGCAGTCCGCCCGAGGCCAGCGCCAGCGCCGAAGCTGCCGTACCCGCCAGCCACTGACGGCGTGTGGTGTTCAGCAATTGCGACGAAATGACGACAGAAGTGTTGTTGCGATCGGTCATGAGAAATCAATCCTTGGAGCTTGCAGTCCACACACTTCAGGCGCACCTTTGGCCTGATTTCAGGCGCAACTCGGCCTTCGCAGTGCGGGGACTGCTATCAAAAACAGAGACATGGAGAAATGGGCGCCGCCCCATCAGTGAAGCAGCAAGCAAGGGGCGCCCCGCAGCGATGCTGCCGTCCCCTCGGGGGAAGCCGCGTGCGGCTCAGGGGGGCGCTAGTTCAAACGCTACATCGCACGTCGGCAAACGCGATGCTTTCAAAGTCATTGGCGGCAGCCCACTGGGCACTGCGGCGCAGATCGGTGGCCAGCAACTGGGCGGCATCCTCGACGCGTTCGGCAATCTCGGGGGCCAGGCCATAACCGCCTTCGGGCAGCAGGGGTACACCCTGGTCGGTGGCATAGATGCCCGGCAGTATGTGGCGTGCGCCAAGCGACTGCAGCACTGGGCGCAGTGCGTAGTCCAGCGCCAGCATATGGTGGGGGCTGCCGCCCGTGGCCAGGGGCAGGACCAGCTTGCCCTTGAGCGCCGTCTGCGGCAGCACATCGAGAAACACCTTGAGCAGACCGCTGTAGGCTGCCTTGTAGACGGGGGTGGCCACCACCACCGCATCGGCCCGGGCCACGCGCTCGGTCACGGCACGAATCTCGGCATGATCGAAGCGGGCATGCAGCAGGGCCGCGGGGTCCAGCTGGTTGAGCTGCAGCACGGGCTCGGTGTTCAGACCCTGGGCCTGGAGACGCGCGGCCACGGCATTGAGCAGGGCACTGGAGCGCGAGGGCTGCGAGGGACTACCGGCAATCAGCAAAATCGACATGGCTTGGCTCTATCTTTTTGTTATTGCAAAGACAGGAGCACTCATCGCGCTCCCGTCCTGCGTTTCGCTTATTTCTTGGTGTAGATCTGGTCGAAGCTGCCGCCATCGGCGAAGTGAGCCTTGTCTGCCGCGGCCCAGCCGCCAAAAGCCTTGTCGATGGTGAACAGCTCCAGCTTGGGGAACTGGCTCGCGAACTCGGCGGCCACCTTGGCATCGGTCGGACGGTAGAAGTTCTTGCCAGCGATGCGCTGGGCCTCTTCAGAGTACAGATACTTCAGATAGGCCTCGGCCACGGTGCGCGTGCCCTTTTTATCGACCACCTTGTCGACCACGGCCACCGAAGGCTCGGCCAGGATGGACAGCGAAGGCGCGACGATCTGGAACTTTTCTGGGCCGAACTCCTTGAGCGCCAGATAGGCCTCGTTCTCCCAGGCCAGCAGCACATCGCCCAGACCGCGCTGCACAAAGGTCACGGTGGAGCCACGCGCGCCAGTGTCCAGCACGGGCACGTTCTTGTAGAGCTTGGTGATGAAATCCTTGGCCTGTGCATCGCCGCCGTATTTGCGCTTGGCAAATTCCCAGGCCGCCAGATAGTTCCAGCGTGCACCACCCGAGGTCTTGGGGTTGGGCGTGATCACCTGGATGCCGGGCTTGACCAGATCGTCCCAGTCCTTGATGCCCTTGGGATTGCCCTTTTTGACCAGGAAGACGATGGTGGAACTGTAGGGCGCGCTGTTGTGCGGCAGGCGCTTTTGCCAGTCGGCCTTGACATTGCCGTTCTTGACCAGGGCGTCGATATCGCCGGCCAGTGCCAGCGTGGCCACATCGGCCTCGATACCGTCGATGATGGAGCGTGCCTGCTTGCCCGAGCCTCCATGCGACTGCTTGATGGTCACATCCTGGTTCTGCGTGGCCTTCCAGTGCTTGGCGAACGCCTGGTTGTAGTTCACATAGAGCTCACGTGTCGGGTCGTAGGAGACGTTGAGCAGTTGCACGCCAGTCTGCGCAAAAGCGGGCAATGTGGGCAGAGCCGAGAGGGTCAAGCCAGCAATCAGACCGGCAGCCAGAGGAAACTTGATAAAGTTGCGACGATTTTTCATTGGACTGTGTTCTTGGAGTGAATGGATAACGGGCTTCTGCCCCGTTGCTGCGCATTCTTGAGCCGCATTCTTAAAACTCAAACTACTAAGATTTCAGTTTGTTATTACCCAAACATCTGAGATCAACCAAGAGGACCCTACACATGGCACGTACCGTTCACTGCATCAAGCTTGGTCAAGACGCTGAAGGCCTGGATTTCCCTCCTGCTCCCGGCGAACTGGGCAAGCGCATCTATGAAAGCGTGAGCAAGCAGGCCTGGGCCGACTGGCTCAAGCACCAGACCATGCTGATCAATGAAAACCGCCTGAACCTGGCCGATGCCCGTGCCCGCCAATACCTGGCCCGCCAGATGGAAAACCATTTCTTTGGCGGCGGCGCAGATGCCGCAGCAGGCTACGTGCCTCCCAGCGCCGAGTAATTTCGGTCGATCTGGACACCAAGCCCCCTGGCCCAGGCCTCGGGGCTTTTTTCTTGCGGGCTGTCGAACAGCCAACCGGTGAGACCGAGGGCACGCCCAGGGGTGCCCGAGGCCGGCAGTCGCAAAACTGCTCAAACCCAATTGATACAGGTATTAACCCGAATACGGTCGCTGGAACTGGCTAGAATCGCGCCCATCCCGCGGGAGAGCGGAACCTGTCAACGGTTCCCGCCGAAGGCGCAAACTCCCATAATCGCTCAGGCAATAAGTACCGCAGGTGGGTCTGACAGGACCCGGATATCGCCAACTGGAGAGCAGCCCGCGACCACAAGTCTGCAGGGCTCACCGAAGGGGCAAGCATGCGCACCGCGAAGGTGCCCATGTGCAACTCTCAGGTAAAAGGACAGCGGGAGAGGCAAGCCGGACACTCCCGCTGATGCGAGTGGCTGGTCTATTTTCAAATGCCTTCATGCTTCCCTCCATCTCTTTGCTGGACTCGTTCCAGGCCTCCAACTTCACCGTCATGCTGGTCATCTATCTGGTGGCCATTACCGCCGAAGCCATGTCCGGCGCCCTTGCTGCAGGCCGGCGCAATATGGACATCTTTGGCGTCGTGGTCATCGCCTTCGTCACCGCGCTGGGCGGTGGCACCATCCGCGACATGGTGCTGGGCCATTACCCCATAGGCTGGACCCAGCACCCCGAATATGTGTATCTGGTCATCAGCTTCGGCCTGCTGACCACGGTGATCGCGCGCCATATGCACCGCCTCAAGCAGGTGTTTCTGCTGCTGGATGCCATGGGCCTGATCGCCTTTTCACTGATCGGCTGCAACACGGCACTGGAGCTTGGCTACCCGACCATCGTCATCATCATGGCCGGCATGATTACCGGCATCAGCGGCGGCATTTTGCGTGACGTGCTCTGCAACCAGGTCCCCGTGGTGTTCCGCCGTGAGCTGTATGCCAGCGTGTCGCTGTCCGTATGCCTGATGTTCCTGGGCCTGCGCTATCTGGAGGTAAGCTCCAATATCAGCACCCTTGTCTGTTTTGGAGGCGGTCTGGCCTTCCGTCTGGCCGCCATTCGTTTCAAGTGGCGCCTGCCGGTTTTCTCTTACCAGCAGCGCTGGGAGTGATCCAGACTCCCCCTGTGGCGCTGCGCGCCTTCCCCCTCTCTTGCTACGCAGGAGGGGGACGCAGCCATCGCTGCGGGGCGGCCCTTGCTTGGCTGCTCTGAACTAGACTGCGCCTGCATTACCCATGTAGTTTCACTTTCCATGTCTGAACCGATCACATGGATGCCGGATGGCACCCCCTACAACACCCGATTTGGCGACCGCTATCACAGCGAGCTAGGCGGCCTTGACCAAGCCCGACAGGTCTTTCTCGGCGGCTGCGGTCTGCCTGCTGCCTGGGCTGCTGCGGCTCAGTGGCGCATTCTGGAAACCGGCTTCGGCTTGGGCCTGAACTTTCTCGTCACCTGGGCGGCGTGGAAAGCCGACCCGAGACGCCCGCGCATGCTGCATTTTGTCTCGGTGGAAGCCCACCCGGTCTCGCGCGAGGATCTGCTCAAGTCCTTGCCCACCGACGAGACACTGCGTCCGCTTGGCGAGCAACTGGCCGCGCAATGGTGGGGGCTGCTGCCCGGCGTGCACCGCCTCTCCTTCGACGACGGCCAATTGCTGCTGACGCTCTATATAGGCGACGCCAAGACCATGTTGCGCAAGCAGCAGCTGACGGCAGACAGTGTGTACCTGGATGGCTTTTCTCCCCAGCTCAACCCCGAAATGTGGGACGAAGAAGCCATGAAGAACATTGCCCGCCATTGCCGCCGGGGTACCCAACTGGCCACCTGGTGCGTGGCCGGCCATGTACGCCAGGCGCTCAAGGCTCAGGGTTTTGAAGTCAAGAAGCGCGCCGGCGTGCCACCCAAACGCCATAACCTGCATGCCACCTACAACCCGGCCTGGGAACCGCGCCATCGCAGCGACGGCCTGCCTGCGCCGGTGAGCCAGGCCGGTCGCTGTCTGGTGCTGGGTGCGGGTCTGGCCGGTGCCGCCGCCGCCGCCAGCCTGGCCAGGCGCGGCTGGGAAGTGACCGTGCTGGATGCGGCGGCCGCGCCTGCTGCAGGGGCCTCGGGCCTGCCCGCCGGCCTGTTCTGCCCGCATATTTCGCCCGACGACAGCGTCCTGTCGCGCCTGTCCAGAAGCGGCGTGCGCACAACGCTACAGAATCTGCTGCAACTGAGCCAGGCAAACAAACTGCAACCGTCCCGGGACTGGGCTCATGACGGGGTGCTTGAACACGACCTGAACGAGCCTTCCCATCTGCCCAGGTCATGGTTGCAGCCCGCAAGCGATACCTACCCCTGGGGTCTGCACTGGAGCGCACCCGTGCAGCCGGCTCAGCTGGCTGCGGCCCATCTGCCCGCAGACAGTCAGGCCGTCTGGCATGAGCAGGCCGGCTGGGTGCGCCCTGCTCAACTGGTGCATGCGCTGCTGCAATCGCCCGGAATTCATTGGCAAGGTCATGCCTCGGCCTCAAGGCTGCTGCGCGATCCCCTGCGCCAGCTCTGGCAAGTGCAGGATGCCCAGGGCCAGACCCTGGCCGAAGCACCGATGCTGGTGCTGGCCCTGGGCCCGGACTCCAAGCCCTTGCTGCAGGCCAGCGGCCTGGCTGCAGGCGAATGGGAGCTGCAAGCCATACGCGGTCAGGTCAGCGTGGCCGAGCATGATGCAGGGACGCTGGCAGCCATGCCGCCCTTCCCCGTCAACGGGCACGGCAATCTGGTGCCGGACTTTCCCTCGGCCAGCCATGCCGGTGCGCACCAATGGGTCATGGGATCGACCTTCGAGCGCGATGTGACGGAGCTGCCCCCCACCGCTGCCGATCAACAGGCCGCCCATGCCAGCAATGGCGAAAAGCTGGCGGCCCTGCTGCCCGGGTGCAGACAAGCACTGCACGCGTTCTTTGAGGCGGCGCAGCCGCCCGCCACCTGGGCGCGCGTTCGCTGCGCTGCCTATGACCGCCTGCCGCTGGCCGGCCCTGCCGGACAGACGGCCGACGAGCTGCCGGGCCTGTGGGTGCTGACGGGGCTGGGCTCGCGCGGGCTGACGCTGTCGCTGCTGTGCGGCGAGCTGCTGGCGGCACGCCTGCATGGCGAGCCGCTGCCGCTGGATGCCAGGCTGGCGCAGGCCCTGGGCACGCAGCGCCTGTGGAGCCGTGCCCTGCAGCAACCCAAGTAAGAAACTCGCAAAAAAACAGCACGCAACGCTTTGCAGACAAGCGCTGCGTGCTGTTTTTAGTTGGACTTTGCAGCCCGAGCTTATTCGCTGCCCAACGAGGCCACGGTGACCAGTGGCTCCAGCCGGGTCGCCAGCACCTTGTCCAGCGTCTTGCCGTCCATGTCCACGACTTCAAAACGCCAATCTTCCCACTCCACCACATCGGCCTCGGCGGGCACGCGGCCCAGCAGCAGCATGATCATGCCGCTCAGGGTGTGATAGCGACCGCGCTCTTCCTCGGGCACGGCATGCAGGCTCAGCCGGTCCTTGAGTTCGGGTACGGGAATATGGCCGTCCAGCAACCAGCTGCCGTCTTCGCGCTGCACGGCCCAGCTGGTCTCGGGGTCGCGCGGCTGGAATTCACCGGTAATCGCCTCGATCAGGTCCTGCAGCGTGACGATGCCCTGCACTTCGCCGTACTCGTCGATCACAAAGGCCATATGCAGATCGGAGGTGCGGAAGTTGTCCAGCAGCTCCATGCCGGTAATGGTCTCGGGCACATAGAGGGCCGCCTGCAGAGGCTGGTCCTTGAGCGCTTGCTGGCTCTTGTTGCGCAGGGCCTGCGCCAGCCACTGGCGCGCATTGAGCACGCCCACGATGTTGTTCATATCGCCGCGCACGACCGGGAAACGCGCGTGATCGGCCTGCTCGACGCGGGCCAGAGTCTCGTCCAGGCTCTCGTCGATATCCAGGCAGATGACATCGCTGCGCGGCACCATCAGCGAGCCGATCTGGCGATCGTCCAGACGGAACACATTGCGCACCATGGTGTGTTCCTGAGACTCGATCACGCCCGCCGTATGGCCTTCGACCAGAATGGCCTGGATTTCCTCTTCGGTCACCACGCTGCCGTTGCTCTCCTTGACGCCCAGGATCTTGAGCAGGCCGCGCGTCGATGCCGACAGCAGCCAGACAAAGGGCTTGGTGGCCAGGGCCAGGAAGTTGATGGGGCGCGAGATCAGACGCGCCAGGGCCTCGGGATGGGTCTGGCCCAGGCGCTTGGGAACCAGCTCGCCGACCACGATGGAGAAATAGGTGATCAGCACCACCACCAGGCCGGTGGAGACATAGCCTGCGGTCTTGGCCTGCATGCCGGACTCGGTCATCCAGACGGCCAGAGGGCCAGCCAGGGCGGCTTCGCCCACGATGCCGTTGAGCACGCCGATGGAGGTGATACCGATCTGGATGGTGGAGAGGAAGCGCGTCGGGTCCTCTCCCAGTTTGATAGCAGCTGCAGCGCCGCTGTCGCCCTCATCCACCAGTCTCTGCATGCGGCTCTTGCGGGCGGTGACCAGCGCGATTTCCGACATGGCGAACACGCCGTTCAGACAGATGAGAGCGAAAAGTATGGCTATTTCCATAGTCAGGCACCCGCTTTCAATCCAGGCGCCTCAATCATTGAACAAGCCCCGATTCTAGAGAATGCGCGGCGCAGGGCCGCTCACAAAATGCAAGCGCGCAGAAAGGAAATTCGCCGAGGCACCCTGTTCGACCTGTGAAGCAGCCCTCTCACATATTCAATCAGATATATATGAAGCACTAAATAATCGTTTGTTTTTATATAAAGCCTCTCTACAGTTCAGTCCAACGATCCAAGTGCAATGCCACGCGTGGCAGGGCATACGCTCCACGGAAGAACTGAAGACATGTATCAATACACCGATTTCGACAAAGCGTTCGTCAAGCAACGCGCCGACCAGTTCCGTGACCAGCTCCAGCGCTGGCAGGCAGGCAAGCTCACGGAAGACGACTTCCGCCCGCTGCGTCTGCAAAACGGCTGGTATGTGCAGCGCTATGCGCCCATGCTGCGTGTGGCCGTGCCCTACGGTGAAATCAATTCCGCCCAGATCCGCGTACTGGCCAGGGTGGCGCGCGAGTATGACGAGCCCGAGGCCGAAGTCTTCAAACAGGCTCTGGAAGGCCAGGGCAAACTGGGCACCACCTATCTGCCCAAGAACTGCGCCCACTTCACCACGCGCACCAATGTGCAGTTCAACTGGATTCCGCTGAGCAAGTCTGCCGATGTCATGGACCTGCTGGCTTCCGTGAACCTGCACGGCATCCAGACCAGCGGCAACTGCATTCGCAACACCACCACCGATGCACTGGCCGGTATCGCACCTGACGAGATCATCGACCCCCGCCCCTACGCGGAAATCCTGCGCCAGTGGACCACGCTGCACCCCGAGTTCGCGTTTCTGCCACGCAAGTTCAAGATCGCCATCACCGGCGCCAGCGAGGACCGCGCCGCCACGGGCTGGCATGACGTGGGCCTGCACATGGTCAAGAACGAAGCCGGCGAAATCGGCTTCAAGGTCTTCGTGGGTGGCGGCATGGGCCGCACACCCGTGATCGGCACCGTGATCCGTGAGTTCCTGCCCTGGAACCAGATCATGAATTACATCGAGGCCATCGTCCGCGTCTACAACGAGCTGGGCCGCCGCGACAACAAGTACAAGGCGCGCATCAAGATTCTGGTCAAGGCCGAAGGCCAGGCCTATATCGACGCCGTCGAAGAGGAATTCCGCCAGATCGTCGACGTGGATGGAGGCCCTCACACCGTGCCTCAGGCCGAGTTCGATCGCGTGTCTGCGATGTTCACCACGCCCGCTCTGCCCGCGGTGGCCGATGCTGCAGGCGATGAGCAGGCCCTGGTCGAGCAGACTGCCAAGGAACCCGCCTTTGCACGCTGGATTGGCCGTAACGTCCACGCCCACCGCGTGGCCGGTCTGCGCGCCGTGACCCTGTCCTTCAAGCGTGTGGGTCAGGCCCCCGGCGATGCACAAAGCGAACAGCTCGACGCACTGGCCCATCTGGTGGACAAGTTCTCCGCCGGCGAAGCCCGCGTGACGCACGACCAGAACGTGATGCTGCCCTGGGTACAGGTTGGCCAGCTGCATGCGCTGTGGACCGAGGCCAAGGCCCTGGGTCTCGCCAGCACCAATGTGGCCCTGCTCACCGACATGATCGCCTGCCCCGGCGGCGACTTCTGCGCCCTGGCCAATGCCCGCAGCCTGCCGATTGCCGACGCCATCACGGCCCGCTACCAGGATTTGGATGAACTCGATGACATCGGCGAGATCGACCTGCATATCAGCGGCTGCATCAACAGCTGCGGCCACCACCACAGCGGCCACATCGGCATTCTGGGCGTGGATAAGGACGGCAAGGAGTGGTACCAGGTCACGCTGGGCGGCTCCGACGGCTCGACCCTGTCCGGCCAGGCCGTGGCCGGCAAGGTCATCGGCCCCTCGTTCAGCGCAGCCGAAGTGCCCGATGTGATCGAAGCCGTGCTCAGCACCTACCGCGACCTGCGCCAGCCCGGCGAGCACTTCATCGACGCCGTGCGCCGCATCGGCCTGGATCCCTTCAAGGAGGCCGGCAAGGCCGCCCGCCACCCTGTGGAAGCCGAAGAAGAAGCGCTGGCCTGAAGCCATAAGAACAAGGATAGAGTCATGAAAATTCTGGCAAGCAACGAATACCAGGCCCCCAGCGAAAGCACCGGCAATGTGCTGGTGCTGGCCAACGATGTGAACGCCCTCGAAGCGAATCTCGACGGCATCACGCAGGTGGATCTGCATTTCCCCAACTTCACCGACGGCCGCGCCTTCAGCCAGGCCTATCTGCTGCGTCGCCGCCTGAAGTTTGCGGGCGACATCCGCGCCACCGGCGATGTGCTGATCGACCAACTGGTTCAGATGGAGCGCACAGGCTTCAGCAGCGCCGTGCTGCGCGAAGGCGTGGACGCTGCCGATGCCCAGCGCCAGTTCGAGCGCTTTGGCGGTTTCTACCAGGCCGATGCCGTGCACACCCAGCCTCATTTCGCCGAGGTGCAAGCATGAGTCAGCTCGCCCCCGTAAGCACCCTCGACCTGGATCTGGCACCAATCAATGCCGAGCTGGGCCGCGACGCCCAGGCGCTGGTGGACTGGGCCGTGGGCCTGGGTCAATCCACCATAGTCACCACCAACTTCCGTCCCTTCGAGGCGGTGATCCTGCACATGGTGACGCGTGCCAACCCCGACGTGCCGGTGGTCTGGATGGACAACGGCTACAACACCGAAGCCACCTATCGGTTTGCCGATGCGGTGACCAAGCAGCTTGGGCTCAAGCTCAAGATCTACCTGCCGCTGCGCTCACGCGCCCACCGCGAGGCCGTGGAAGGCGCCACGCCAGCGCTGGACGATCCGCGCCATGCGGCCTTCACCGAAGAGGTGAAGCTGGAGCCCTTTGCCCGCGCCCTGCGCGAAACCGCACCCAAGGTCTGGTTCACCGCCCTGCGCGCCACCGACACTGCCGTGCGGGCGCAGATGGATCCCGTGAGCATCAACCCGGACGGTCTGGTCAAGGTTGCACCGCTGCTGCACTGGTCGTCCAAGGAGCTGTACGAATACTGCGAAAAGCACGGCCTGCCCAACAACTTTGACTATGTGGACCCCACAAAGGGCGAAGACAACCGCGAGTGCGGCCTCCATATCGCTCACTAAAAAATAGCAACCAGCGCTTGCTACATATGCGCTAGAGAACTGTTTCGCTTGAAAGTGTATTTATGAACGCCCGTGTGGATACTTCTGTGTTGAGCCATCTCAGCAATCGCCACCTGGATGCGCTGGAAGAAGAAACCATCTTCATCCTGCGCGAAGTGGCCGCCGCTTTTGAACGCCCCACCCTGCTGTTTTCGGGCGGCAAGGATTCGCTGGTCATGCTGCGCTGCGCCGAAAAAGCCTTTGGCGCAGGCCGCATCCCCTACCCTCTGCTGATGATCGACACCGGCCACAACTTCCCCGAAGTGACCGATTTCCGCGACCAGCGAGCCAAGGAGCTGGGCGCCGAGCTCATCGTGCGCAGCGTGGAAGACTCGATGGCACGCGGTACCGTGCGCCTGGCCCACCCCGGCGAATCGCGCAATGTGCACCAGTCCGTGACGCTGCTGGAGGCGATTGACGAGTTCCGCTTCGACGCCCTGATCGGCGGCGCGCGCCGCGACGAGGAAAAGGCCCGCGCCAAGGAACGCATCTTCAGCCACCGAGACAGCTTCGGCCAGTGGCAGCCCAAGGCCCAGCGCCCCGAGCTGTGGACGCTGTTCAACACCCGCATTGCGCAGGGCGAGCATTTCCGCGTCTTCCCGATCAGCAACTGGACCGAGCTGGACGTGTGGCAGTACATCGCCCGTGAAAACATCGCCCTGCCATCGATCTACTACACCCACAAGCGCGATGTTGTGGAGCGCAAGGGCCTGCTGGTGCCCGTGACCGAGCTGACGCCTCCCAAGGACGGCGAAGCAGTGGTGGTGCGCGATGTGCGTTTTCGCACCGTGGGCGACATCACCTGTACCTGCCCCGTGGAAAGCACGGCAGCAACGGCCGAGGACATCGTGATCGAAACCCTGGCCGCCGAAGTCAGCGAACGTGGCGCGACGCGCATGGATGACAAGACCAGCGAAGCGTCCATGGAAAAGCGCAAGAAAGACGGTTACTTCTAAGGCTCCCCGTGAGCGGCTACGCCGCTTCCTCCTCTCTCGCTTCGCTGCGCTTGCGGGAGGGGGACGACGCCACTGCCGCGAGGCGGCTCTTGCTTGGCGTCTTTGAGTTGGGACATGCCTGTTTGAGGAAAGAATGCGATGACTGAAACTATTAATTCCATAGCTGCTAGCGCAAGCCCATCAAGCGTTACAGGCCAATTTGACGCACATACCAGCAGCGCGCTGCGCTTTATCACCTGCGGCTCGGTCGATGACGGCAAGAGCACGCTGATCGGCCGCCTGCTGGTGGACACCCGCGCCGTGCTGCAGGATCAGCTGGCCGGCGTCACCAAGTCCGGCGAAACCGATCTGGCTCTGCTGACCGACGGCCTGGCCGCCGAGCGCGAGCAAGGCATCACCATCGACGTGGCCTACCGCTACTTCGCCACCGAGTCGCGCAAGTTCATCATTGGCGATGCGCCCGGTCACGAGCAGTACACCCGCAATATGGTGACGGCCGCGTCGAGCGCCGATGCTGCAGTGGTGCTGGTCGATGCCACCAAGCTGGACTGGAAGAATGCCGATCTGGAGCTGCTGCCCCAGACCCGCCGCCACAGCCTGCTGGCCCACCTGCTGCGCGTGAACTCGCTGGTGTTTGCCGTCAACAAGCTCGATGCCGTGCAGGACCCGGCCCTGGCCTTTGCCCATATCAGCGCCGCACTGCAGAAGTTCACTGCCTCCGCAGACATCAAGATCACGGCCACCGTGCCCGTGTCCGCGCTCAAGGGCTACAACGTGGTCAACAGCGCCGATGGCTGGGCCGGCTACCAAGGCCCCAGTCTGCTGCAGCTGCTGGAGCAACTGCCCAACACACCCACCGACAGCGATCTGGCATTGGCCTTCCCCGTGCAGTGGGTGGAGAAGTTCTCCTCCTCGTCCGACACCAGCCAGGGCCGTCGCGTGTTCTGGGGCCGCGTCGCCACGGGCCTGGCCCAGGTCGGTGCCCAGGTGCAGATTCTGCCCAGCGGCCAGCTCGCCACCGTGGCCCAGGTCTTAGACCATGCCCGCGCACCCAAGGAAGTGGCTGCCGGCCTGTCCGCCGGCATCACCCTGGACCGTGAGGTCGATGTCTCGCGCGGCGACTGGATCATTGCCGCGCCCGTGCAAGCCGAGGTCGCAGACGATGACTTTGACGCCCCTGCTGCCGCAAGCCCATGGCCCAGCAGCCGCGAGATCACCGCCACCGTGGCCTGGATGGACAACGAACCCCTGGTGCCTGGCCGTGTCTACTGGGCGCTGCATGGCCACCGCTGGGTCAAGGCCAAGGCCCGCCGCCTGGTGCACCGCCTCAACATCAACACGCTGGACAAGGAAGATGCCCAGCAACTGGAGGCCAACGCCATAGGCCAGGTGGAACTGGTGCTGCAGGAACCGATTCCGGCGGCTCCATTCACGCAGGCTCGCCAGCTGGGCTCGCTGATTCTGGTGGACACCGCCAGCAACGCCACAGCCGGCGCCGCGCTGGTGAACTGAGGCAACCGAAGGCAGGGCCGTACCCCGATCTGGCCGTCAAATCGGATCTCCATACGGCCTTATCCGGCCAGGCACTGGCGCTGCGCGGGAAAAAACCTAAAATCAAGGGGTTTTACCAATCCCCACCCAAGAAGAAGATTCTCAATGACTCACGTCGTTACCGAAAACTGCATCAAGTGCAAGTACACCGATTGCGTGGACGTATGCCCCGTGGACTGCTTCCGTGAAGGCCCCAACTTTCTGGTGATCGATCCCGATGAATGCATTGACTGCGCTGTCTGCATTCCCGAATGCCCGGCCAATGCCATCTTTGCCGAAGAAGATGTGCCGGCCGATCAACTGGCCTTCATCAAGCTGAACGTGGACCTGTCCCAACTCAAGAGCTGGAAGAGCATCACCAAGCGCAAGGCTTCGCTGCCCGACGCCGACGAGTGGAATGGCAAGCCGAACAAAGTGGATTTGCTGGAGCGCTAAGCCAGTCAGGGCGTGGACTGCGCTACGCTTGCCCGCATGAGCCTGTCCAACGCAACGACCAACGCTTTTCTCACTCAACAACAACCCGCCGTGGAAACCGACGCCATCATCATTGGCGCAGGTCCGGCGGGTTTGTTTCAGGCCTTCCAGCTCGGCCTTCAGGGCATTCAAGCCCATCTGATAGACGCCCTGCCTCATGTCGGCGGCCAGTGCAGCCAGCTTTACGCGCACAAGCCCATCTACGACATTCCCGGTATTCCTGTCTGCACGGGCCTGGAGCTGGTGCAACTGCTGGAAAAGCAGATCGCGCCCATGCAGGTGACGCGCCACCTGTCACAGCAAGTACAGACCCTGCAGTCCCTTGAGGACGGGCGCTGGCAGCTCGGCACCACGGCTGGAGCCGTCTTTCACACACGCACCGTTTTCATCGCCGCAGGCGTCGGCGCCTTTGTTCCCAAGGCCCTCAAGGCGCCGGGCGTGGATGGACTCGAACCAGGCCAGCTGCACTATCACCCGCAGCAACCGGACATGGCTGCAGGCCGCCAGGCGCTGGTCTATGGCGGCGACGAGGAAGCCGTGGCCGCAGCCATTGCCTGCACTGCCAATGCAGCCAGAACCGTTCTCATGCACCGCCGTGACAGCTTCAATGCCGAGCCCGCGCAACTGGCTCAGCTGCAGCAGCTGCGCGAATCTGGCGCCGTCGAAGTGCTGATTGGCCAGATCACCGAAGTGCAGCACGACAATGGCCGGCTGCAGGCCGTGCAATGGATGGATGGCGAGGGCGAGGAACATGCGCTGCCCGTCGAGCAGTTGCTGGTCTATCAGGGCATCTCGCCCAAGCTGGGCACTTTGACGGACTGGGGCCTGGCGCTGGAGCGCAAGCAGCTGGCGGTGGATCCTGCAACACTTGCCACCAGTACCCCGGGAATCTATGCCATCGGCGACATCGTCAGCTACAGCGGCAAGAAGCGGCTGATCCTCTGCGCCTTTCATGAGGCCACCATGGCCGCGTTCGCGGCCGCAGAATATCTGCAAGGCAGCAAGCCGTTGCTGGAATACACGACAACCAGTGCTCGCCTGCATGCCATCCTGGGCGTGTCGCACTGAAGCGCTTGCGGCGCATTTCTCCCACTCTCGAGGCAGCGCCGCTTCTCAGACAGGCATAAAAAAACCGCTATCCCTCCTATGCGGGATAGCGGTGTAAATCACGACGGGGTCAAACCCCACCGCGCGCACTTTGATCTCGAGTCAATGGCCATGAGCGGGCTTGACCGGAATGATGGGCACTTCCTTGCCTTCCTTGTCGTAGATCTTGCCACCTTCAACGCGGTCGCCATCGGCCAGCGCTTCCAGCACATGCTGGCTCAGGGCACGGCCATAGCCGGCTTCAAAGACGGAAGGCTGATCGGAATTGCCTTGCTTGAAGTGGTTGTAGAGCAGGTTCAGGGTCACGGCAACCAGAGCGGTTGCGCTGATGCCCGAGTGGAAAATCGTGGCAAACCATGCGGGGAACTGGTCATAGAACTTGGGAGCCACCACCGGCAGCAGACCCGCGCTCACCGAGGTGGCAACAATGATCAGATTCATATTGTTGTTGTATTCCACCTTGGCCAGGGTACGGATGCCGCTGGCAGCCACGGTACCGAACAGCACCAGGCCGGCGCCGCCCAGCACGGAGGGAGGCACGCAGGCCACGATACGCCCCATCACCGGCAGCACGCCGAAGACGATCAGGATCAGGCCGGAGAAAGCCACCACAAAGCGGCTCTTGATTCCGGTCACGGCCACCAGACCCACGTTCTGCGCAAAAGCGCTTTGCGTGAAGCCGCCGAAGATGGGAGCCACGATGCTGGACAGCATGTCGGCGCGCAGACCGTCACCGAGTCGACGACCGTCCACGGGGCTGTCCACGATTTCGCCCACGGCCAGCACGTCCGCCGAGGTTTCCACCAGGATCACGAGAATCACGATGAACATCGAGATGGTGGCCGCCATGTCAAAAGTGGGCCAGCCGAAATGCAAAGGCGTGGGCACCGCAAAGATGGGGCCGTTGAACACCTGGGAGAAATCGGCCTTGCCGATGAACACCGCCGTGATGGTGCCCACCACGATCGCCACCAGAATCGACAGGCGCGACAGCATGGCATTGCCCAGCTTGCTGAACAGCAGCACCATGAACAGCGACAGCCCGGCCAGACCGATATTGCCCATGCTGCCGTAATCAGCCGACTTGGCATTGCCGCCCATGGCCCAATGTGCAGCCACTGGCATCAGCGACATGCCGATCACCGTGATCACGCAGCCATTGACCAGCGGCGGGAAGAATTTGGTGATGCGCGAAAAAACCGGTGCAATGATCAGGCCCAGTACCGAGGCGTACATGACAGCCCCCAGCACGCCCTGCATGCCGCCGCCGGTATGCAGAATGCTGACCATCGTGGCAACACCTGCGAATGAAACGCCTTGAACCAGAGGCAGGCGGCAGCCGAAGAAAGGGATACCCAGGGTCTGCAACAAGGTTGCCACACCACCCATGAACAGGCAGGCGGTCACCAACAGGCCGGCGTCGGCAGCGGACATGCCAGCCGCTTCGGCCACGATCAGAGGCACTGCCACGATGCCGCCGTACATGGTCAGCACATGTTGCAAGCCATACATGAGGTTGGCGGTGACGCCAAGATTCTCATCTTCGGGGCGCTTGACGGTCGCATCCCTGGATGCTCCGGTCTGATCGTTCATCTTTGTCTCCTAAATTACCAACTCACCAAGGCTCTTGAGGCCTTTTGCTCTGTCCAGTCGACTTGCAGCGACAGCCCTTGCAGCGATCTGTTTTCCGATCGCCCCAGCGAGGCCTTGTGCTGCAGCCAGTCGCTCTTCTGCGAGAGCGATCCGACCTATAGAAAAGAGCAAACCACTCTTTCATTCACCCAAGTCAGTCGTTCGATCTCCTTTGATTGCATGACATCCGCCGGACGGACTATTCCATTGCGCAATCAAAGCCATACCCAGCAGGGCATGAGTCGAGACTGTACGTCGCCAGGACACCAAAATTGTCTACAGTTTTGTATACAAAGTGCTGACCAGAACCTTTCCAAAGCACAAAAGCAGGCCAATTGCCTGCTTTTGTGCGCGAAAAAATTGACTTAAGTCACAGATACCCGGGCCTCAAAACCCTGCAAGAAACAAAAGATGCAAGCTCCACTCTCATGGAGGCTTGCACCTGATGTAAGTCACAGAAGGAATCGAGAGCGCCTGTCCGTTCAGGCTCAGTCGTCTTCGGCCTGCGCGATGCCGGGAAACAGCACATCGGTAAAGCCGAACTGGCTGAAATCGCGTACACGCATCGGATAGAGCTTGCCCCAGAGGTGATCACACTCATGCTGAACCACGCGCGCGTGGAAACCATCGACCGTACGGTCGATCGGATCGCCATAGAGGTCAAAGCCGGTATAGCGCACCTTGCTCCAGCGCGGCACCATGGCGCGCAGACCGGGAACGGACAGACAACCTTCCCAATCCAGTTGCTCCTCTTCACCGATTGGGGTGATGACCGGATTGATCAGCACGGTGCGAGGCACTATGGGGGCATCGGGGTAGCGAGGATTGGGCTCGCCCGAGCCGAACACCACCATCTGCAGATCCTCACCGATCTGCGGCGCCGCCAGACCTGCGCCGTTGGCGGCATGCATGGTGTCCAGCAAATCCTTGAGCAATAGATGCAGCGCATCGGTATCAAATTCAGTCACCGGCTTGGCAAGCCGCAACAGACGGGGATCACCCATCTTCAAAATGGCACGTACGGTCATAGATCAATATAGCGCGCAGCAACCACCGGGCCACCGCACTGTTTCATTCTTCAAAAGCATAGCGTCAGCCCCAATCCACCTGAACCCTGCGACCTGTTTGGGGCATCAGGCACAGAGAATTTGATGAAATTGTGATGAACTTCCTGCGAGCCTATTTTTACACCCTATAATCTAGGTCTTCTTCCTCAATAGCTCAGTCGGTAGAGCGCCGGACTGTTAATCCGTAGGTCCCTGGTTCGAGCCCAGGTTGAGGAGCCATCAAAAAGCCTGTATGCACGCATACAGGCTTTTCTTTTATCCGCTTAGGCAGCTCTCACCACGCCCACGGACGCACCCACGGGGGGCGCATCTACGGCGACGGCCTTGTGTGCCGTGTGAGGAACATAGGGATAGTGGTGCGGCACGGCCGGAATATGGTGCTGCTCGCCCTCCTCCCAGGCCCGCAACTCCTCTTCCAGTCGCGCAGCGCGTTCGGCATACATCTGCGCAGAGGACTGGTAGTACTCCGCCGCGATGGAGTGCTCAAGAATGGCCATGCGAGCTTCCTGCAGATAGGCACGCGTGCGGCGGATATAGCGTGGTTCGGAACGTCCAAACCCGAAGATCTTGCCGAAAAACATGTCCAACCTCCTTTTCCGGTAACAACGCAAATCCGTCATACCCATCATGCGATGAGGCGCTGCTGTCAGCGTACTGTCTCTGGCACATGGCATCTGTCCCACAGCAAGAGTTCGCCTCGTAGGATGGAGACCCGCTCCCCACGGCAAGCCGCCCCAAGCCGGCTCGCCGCCGCGCGTCGAAGGCCTTTCTGCATCACAAAGACACTACCCAGGAATCAAAGAGACTCATTGCCGACGACTTTTACAGTGTCTTAGGGTGAGTCCTAAGCTTCCAGCCAGCGTCTCACGCCTCCTGTGAAACACTAAAGCGCAATGGCGTTTCCGCCTATACCCATCTCAAGGGCTTGTCCGGCACCTGGAACGGGCCTTTGCAGCTTGAGACACCCTCCACTCGCAAGCCTTACGACCCAGGGGCCGCCGCCACGCCGCAAAACTCCTTAGAAATCAATGCAGCGCGCCTGCTGCCCAGACCATCTATCAGGCCTCGCCGGCCTGCAGAAAGTCCAGAATACCTTGAGCCACATGAACGCCTGATGACAGGCAGGCCGTAAGCAGGTAGCCGCCCGTCGGAGCTTCCCAGTCCAGCATCTCCCCGGCACAGAAGACGCCGGGAAGTGCCGCACACATGCCGCGCGCGTCCAGAGCCTCCAGACGGACCCCGCCGGCCGTGCTGATGGCCTCATCAATGGGGCGTGGCGCGATGGCAGTCAGGGGCACGGCCTTGATCGTGGATGCCAGACGCTTCATGTCCGCCATGCCGTCCTTGCCGAGCACCTCATACAGCAAGCCCGTCTTGATGCCATCCAGCCCCAGACGTCCCTTGAGATGACTGCTGAGACTGCGCGAGCCACGCGGCCGCATCACTTCCTGCTGCACACGCTCCGCACTCCACTGCGGCAGCAGATCCAGCTCGAAGCAAGCTTCGCCCTGGCGGGAAATGCTGTCTCGCAGCAGGGATGAGACTGCATAGACAAGACTGCCTTCCACCCCGCTTTGCGTCGCAACAAACTCCCCCTGGCGCTCAAAGCGGACACCTTGATCATCCACAAACCTCAAAACCACCGACTTGAACGGCTGGCCCGCAAAACGCTGGGCAAACACCTCGCTCCAGCCTGCTTCACGCCCCTGCGACCAACCCACATCAAAGCCGCAATTGGCGGCCTGCAAGGGAGCAATGCCCACCCCTTTGTCCTGCAACAGCGCAACCCAGGCGCCATCCGAGCCCAGACGCGCCCAGCTGCCTCCGCCGGTCGCCAGCACCAGAGCCCTGCAGCCGATCTTGACCCTGGCTCCCTCTGTCTGGAAAACCGGCTGACCATCCTCCGACCAGCCTGTCCAGCGGTGCCGCATATGGAAATGCACACCCTGAGACTTCATGCGCACAAGCCAGGCCCGCAGCAGCGGCGCAGCCTTCATATCCGCCGGAAACACGCGCCCGGATGTACCCACAAAGGTATCAAAGCCCAGCTCCTTGACCCAGGCCCGAAGCTCGTTCGCACCCCATTTTTCAAGCCAAGGGGCCAGATCACCAGAGCGGGAGCCATAACGGGTCACAAAACTGGAGAACTCTTCGGAATGCGTGAGATTGAGGCCGCCCTTGCCGGCCATGAGGAACTTTCGGGCCGCCGAGGCCTTCGCCTCGAAGACCCTGACCGACAGGCCAGCCTTTGCCAGTTGCTCGGCCACCATCAGGCCCGCAGGCCCGGCGCCGACCACAGCCACATCACAGGCCGATTCAACATCGGTCATCAACGGTTCCGGGACACTCATAGTTCTACTACCTCAATCAGCTCGCGGCCAGAGGCCGCCAAAGGGTGCGCAGAATACCATCGACGGCATTTCTGCAATACCGCGGGCACTATTAGCGCGATAGCAGCAAACAACCACCCACACACCATGGCGGGAGATGAGTTTCTGTCACAATCAACTCACTAGGCGAATAGACCGCCTACATTTTTTGATTCAAGAAAATCCAGGACTACAAATGGCCAGCGAATTGATCAAGCACATCACGGATGCCAGCTTTGAATCTGACGTACTGCAACCCGGCACGACCGTGCTGGTGGATTACTGGGCTGAGTGGTGCGGCCCTTGCAAGATGATCGCCCCCATCTTGGACGATGTGGCCGAAGGCTACAAAGGCAAGGTGCAGATCGCCAAGATGAATGTGGATGAAAACCGTGAAATCCCCGCCAAGTTCGGCATTCGCGGCATCCCCACGCTGATGCTGTTCAAGGACGGTCAGCTGGCCGCCACCAAGGTTGGCGCGCTGAACAAGACTCAGCTGTCCGCCTTCCTCGATCAGCACATCTGATGTGTTTGACAAACAGGGCTCCAGATGGAGCTCTGTTTGCTTTCGGGGCTCCCTCTTTCACATCTGCCACAGACCTTGCGCAGGTCGCAGATGACAAGTCCTCGATAAATAGCTTGCAAGCTGCGCCAGTTTTCCTGTCATAATGTACGAACCGCCGGCCACCGCATGGGACCGCGCTGGATTTTCTTCAGGCAAGCCTGCCCACTACTACAGTGTTTCGTTAGGCTCTACGCCTCTCCCCCCTGGTTATTCTCACTCCACGCTTGGAGTCATTTCATGCACCTTAATGAACTCAAGGCACTGCACGTGTCTGAAGTCTTGAAGCAGGCCGAAGCGCTTGAGATCGAAAACGTCGGTCGCATGCGCAAGCAGGAACTGATGTTCGCCATCATCAAAAAGCGCGCGAAAGCCGGTGAACAGGTTTTCGCCGACGGCGTGCTGGAAATCCTGCCCGATGGCTTCGGCTTCCTGCGTAGCCCCGATACCAGCTACACCGCCAGCACCGACGACATCTATATCTCGCCCAGCCAGGTGCGCCGCTTCAACCTGCACACCGGCGACATGATCGAAGGCGAAGTGCGCATCCCCAAGGATGGCGAGCGCTACTTTGCCCTGACCAAGCTCGACAAGGTCAACGGCGGCCCACCCGAGCAAAACAAGCACAAGGTGCTGTTTGAAAATCTGACCCCTCTGTTCCCCAAGGAGCAGATGCGCCTTGAGCGCGACATCAAGGGCGAAGAAAACATCACCGGCCGCATCATCGACATCATCGCCCCCATCGGCCGCGGCCAGCGCGCGTTGATCGTGGCACCGCCCAAGAGCGGCAAGACCATGATGATGCAAAGCATTGCACACGCCATCACCGCCAACCACCCCGATGTGCATCTGATGGTGCTGCTGGTGGACGAGCGCCCTGAAGAAGTGACGGAAATGCAGCGCTCGGTGAAGGGCGAAATCATTGCCTCCACCTTTGACGAGCCAGCCACCCGTCACGTGCACGTGGCCGAAATGGTGATCGAGCGCGCCAAGCGCCTGGTGGAACTGGGCAAGGATGTGGTCATCCTGCTGGACTCCATCACCCGCCTGGCCCGCGCCTACAACAACGTCGTGCCCTCGTCGGGCAAGGTGCTGTCGGGCGGTGTGGACTCCAACGCACTGCAGCGCCCCAAGCGCTTCTTCGGCGCGGCCCGCAACGTGGAAGAAGGCGGCTCGCTGACCATCATCGCCACGGCACTGGTCGACACCGGCAGCCGCATGGACGAAGTGATCTTTGAAGAATTCAAGGGCACCGGCAACAGCGAACTGCACCTGAACCGTCGCCTGTATGAAAAGCGCGTGTTCCCAGCCATCGAACTCACCAAGAGCGGTACACGCCGCGAAGAGCTGCTGCTGGCTCCCGAGATTCTGCAAAAGACTCGTATCCTGCGCCAGTTCATGTACAACATGGACGAGATCGAGTCCATGGAGCTCATGATCAAGAACATGAAGGCCACCAAGAACAATGTGGAGTTCTTCGACATGATGCGCCGCGGCGGCTAAGCTGCTGCGCCATGCAAAACAAAGCCTCGCTTCGCGGGGCTTTGTTGTTTCTGGAGCTTGACTGTCTTACTTGACATAGCTCAAACTGGTTTGCGAGCCGCCCCCCAATACTGGGGTTCACATCTATACAAATCTTGCGCCAAGCGAAAGCCAAAAGCTTTCAAGTCGCAGGTTCTGCATTCATGCCCCCATCAGCGAATCGCCAATCACCCCCTATCCCCACATCGATGCGCCTGCTGGCATCGGCCGCCTTGCTGGCCGCCCTGGCTGCCTGCAGCACCAGCGTGCCGATGCTGCAGCCACAGGCGCAGGCCAGGCTGCCGGGCCAGTGGCCCCAGGCCTGGACGCAGCAGAACAGCACCGCAGCGCCACTTGCCTGGCAGGACTTCTATGCGGACCCGGTATTGCAGCAGCTGATAGAAGCGGCTCTTGCCCACAATCAGGACCAGCGCCTCGCGCTGCTGCGCGTGCAGGAGGCCCAGGCGGCCTACGGCATCCAGAGCGCGGCCAGGCTGCCGACGATCGGGCTTGGCAGCAGCCATGCCAGAGCACGCGTGCCCGCCGACCTCAATGCCAGCGGCCGCTCCGTGGTTGCCGGCGATCAGGAGGTCTTTGTGGGCCTCAACAGCTGGGAGCTCGACCTCTGGGGCCGTGTCAAGAGCCTCAGCGATGCAGCCCTGGGCAACTATCTGGCGCTGGATGCCACACAGCATGCCGTCCAATCCAGTCTCATCAAGCAGGTGGCGCTGAACTATCTGGCCCTGCGCAGCCTCGATGAGCGCCTGGCCCTGACCGAGCGCACGATTGCCAGCCGCGAGGAATCGCTGCGCATCTTCAAGCGGCGCACCGAGGTGGGTTCCACCTCGCGCTATGCGCTCACGCAGGTACAGACGCTCGTCCACCAGGCCAAGCTCATAGGCACTCAACTTGCACAGCAGCGCGCGCTGCAGGCCAATGCGCTGCAGCAGCTCACAGGTCTGGATGCAGAGCGCTTGCCGCAGCAGCTGTCCACACCGGTCAACCTCAAACCCGTGGCCGAAGGCCTGCCCTCGGCTCTGCTCACGCAGCGTCCCGACATCATTGCCGCCGAGTACGGCTTGCAGGCCGCCAAGGCCAATGTGGCCGCCGCGCGCGCCGCATTCCTGCCCCGTATCGCCCTGACCGGCAGCTGGGGCACGGCCAGCGCCGAACTCGACGGCCTGTTCAAAGGCGGCAGTCGTGCCTGGCAGTTCGTTCCCTCGATCTCGCTGCCGATCTTTGACGGCGGCCAGCGCCAGGCCAACCTGGATCTGCAGGCCGTGCGACAGAACATCGCGGTGGTCCAGTACGAGAAAACCATAGAGACGGCGATGCGCGAGGTGCTGGACGCACTGTCCAGCCGCAGCACGCTGGAGCAGCAGCAGTTGGTGCTGACCGAGCAGCGCGCGGCCCTCAAGGAGCGTGCCCGGCTGGCGCGGCTGCGCTATGACCAGGGAGCCTCGCCCTATCTCGATGTGCTGGATGCCGAACGCGACCTGCTGAGCGCAGAGCAGCAACTGGTCCAGGGCCGCGAAGCCCTGCTATCCACCCAGGTCGCGCTCTATGCGGCCCTGGGCGGAGGCTACACCACCCCAAGCCAGAACAGCGCCCCCGCCCCTGCCGCCCTCCAACCCTGATCCGCAAATCCATGCCCATGAACAAGAAACTGACCATCGCCGCGCTCATCGTTGCCGCGGCCGCCCTGGGTGCCTATGGCTGGCAGCAATGGCGCAGCGCCCAGGCTTCCGAAGGCCTGGTCAGCGGCAACGGCCGCATCGAGGCCACCGAGATCGACGTCGCCACCAAGTACGCCGGCCGCATTGCCGAAGTCCTGGTGCAGGAAGGCGAGTTCGTCAAAGCCGGCCAGCCCCTGGCCCGCATGCAGATCGAGAGCCTGCAGGCCCAGCAGCGCGAAGCCATCGCCGGCCGCGAGCGCGCCTCTCATGCAGTGACCTCGGCACGTGCCGAAATCGCGCTGCGCGAAAGCCAGTATGCGGCCACCATCGCCACGGTTGCGCAACGCGAGGCCGAGCTGGATGCAGCGCTGCGCCGCGTCAATCGCTCCGAAACACTGGCGCGCGAAGGTGCATCCTCGGAGCAGGAACTGGACGACGACCGGGCGCGCGTGCGTGGCGCCCGGGCCGCGCTCAAGGCCGCCGAGGCCCAGGCCACCGCCGCCAAGGCAGCCATCGACGCAGCCAAGGCCCAGACCATCGGTGCGGAATCGGCGGTGACGGCCGCCGCCGCCACCGTCCAGCGCATCGATGCCGACGTCAAGGACAGCGAACTCACCGCCCCACGCGATGGTCGCGTGCAATACCGGCTGGCCCAGCCCGGCGAGGTGATCGGCGCTGGCGGCAAGGTGCTCAATATGGTTGATGTCTCGGATGTCTACATCAGCTTCTTCCTGCCCGAGACCGTGGCTGGCCGCGTGGCCCTGGGTACCGAGGTGCGTATCGTGCTGGATGCGGCGCCGCAATATGTGATCCCGGCCCAGGTGTCCTTTGTCGCCAGCACCGCCCAGTTCACGCCCAAGACCGTGGAAACCGCCAGCGAAAGACAGAAGCTGATGTTCCGCGTCAAGGCCCGCATCGCCCCGGATCTGCTGCAAAAGCATCTGACACAGGTCAAGACAGGCCTGCCTGGCGTGGCCTGGATCAAGCTCGATAAGGAGCGCGAATGGCCGGCCCGACTGGAGCTGCGCACCGGCGACGCTTCGGCCTCGTGAATACCGGGACCCGGTTTGCCATGAACCAGCATGTAGCCACCTTGCGTGAAGTGACGCTCGCCTACGGCAAGACGCAGGCGCTGCGCGGCCTGAGCCTAGAAATTCCGGCCGGCCTCATGGTCGGCCTGATCGGCCCCGACGGCGTGGGCAAGTCCAGCCTGCTGTCGCTGATTGCGGGAGCGCGCGCGCTGCAAGGCGGCGAGATACAGGCGCTGGGCGGCGATATGCGCAGCAAAAAGCACCGCGATGCAGTCTGCCCGCGCATTGCCTACATGCCTCAGGGCCTGGGCAAGAACCTCTACCCCACGCTGTCGGTGGAAGAGAATCTGCAGTTCTTCGGGCGCCTTTTCGGGCATGACGCGGCCGAGCGCCGGGCGCGCATCGACGATCTGACCCAGAGCACCGGACTGCAGAAATTCCTCTCCCGCCCAGCCGGCAAGCTCTCGGGCGGCATGAAGCAGAAGCTGGCGCTGTGCTGCGCCCTGATCCACGACCCGGACCTGCTGATTCTCGACGAGCCCACGACCGGCGTGGACCCGCTGGCGCGCGCGCAGTTCTGGGATCTGATCAACCGCATCCGTGGCCAGCGCCCGCAGATGAGCGTGATCGTGGCCACGGCCTATATGGACGAGGCCCAGCGCTTCGACTGGCTGGCCGCCATGGATGACGGCCGGATTCTGGCCACCGGCACGCCCGCCGAATTGCTGGCACGCACCGGCATGCCGGCGCTGGAGGCCGCCTTCATCGCCCTGCTGCCCGAAGAGAAAAAACGCGGCCATGCCGCCGTGGTGATCCCGCCGCTGCAGACCCGCGATGACGACATCGCCATCGAGGCGCGCGATCTCACCATGCGCTTTGGCGATTTCGTGGCCGTGGACCATGTGAACTTCCGCATCCGGCGCGGCGAGATCTTCGGCTTTCTGGGCTCCAACGGCTGCGGCAAGTCGACCACCATGAAGATGCTGACCGGGCTGCTGCCCGCCAGCGAGGGCGATGCCTGGCTGTTCGGCAAGAAGATCGATCCGCATGATGTGGCCACGCGCCAGCGCGTGGGCTATATGTCCCAGGCCTTCTCGCTCTATGGCGAGCTGACCGTGCTGCAGAACCTGGTGCTGCATGCCGAACTCTTCCACGTGGACCCGGCCGAGATCCCCGCGCGGGTCGAGGAGATGATCACGCGCTTCGGCCTTGCCGAGGTGCGCGAGACCCTGCCCGGCAATATGCCGCTGGGCATGCGCCAGCGCCTGTCGCTGGCCGTGGCGATGGTGCACAAGCCGGAGCTGCTGATTCTCGACGAGCCCACCTCGGGCGTGGACCCCGTGGCGCGCGACCAGTTCTGGCGCCTGCTGATCGAGCTCTCGCGCCGCGACCGCGTGACCATCTTCATCTCCACGCACTTCATGAACGAGGCCGAGCGCTGCGACCGCATGTCCATGATGCATGCGGGCAAGGTGCTGGACAGCGACCGGCCGGCAGCCCTGACCACCAAGCGCGGCGCGGCCACGCTGGAAGAGGCCTTCATCGGCTATCTGGTGGAGGCCTCGGGCGAAGCCGCACCCGTGCTCGATATCAAAAAAGAAGCTTCTACCGCTCGCTCTGCTTCATTTTCAGGCTTAAATCATGCTGATATCCAAGCTGGTGATGCGCAACAAGCTCCTGTTTCAGAAGCACATTCCCGCGGCCCGGGCTTCAGCCTGCAACGCCTGTGGAGCTATCTGTGGCGCGAGTCGCTGGAGCTGCAGCGCGATCCCGTGCGCGCCACGCTGGCCCTGGTGGGATCGCTGGTGCTGATGGTGGTGATCGGCTTCGGCATCAGCATGGACGTCGAAGACCTGCGTTTTGCGGTGCTGGACCGCGACCAGAGCACCATCAGCCAGAACTATGTGAACAATCTCGCGGGCTCGCGCTATTTCATTGAAATGCCGCCCATCCAGGACTACGCCGACCTGGACCGGCGCATGAAAAGCGGCGAGCTGGCACTGGCCATCGAGATCCCACCCGGTTTTGGCCGTGATGTGCTGCGCGGCTCCAAGGTAGCCGTGGGCGCCTGGTTCGACGGCGCCATGCCCCAGCGTGGCGAGACCGTCAAAGGCTATGTCCAGGCCATGCACCAGCTCTGGCTGGCACAGCAGGCACGCGAGCGCCTGGGCGTGCAGCCAGCCAGCCAGGTCAGCCTGGAGACCCGCTTTCGTTACAACCCCGATGTGAAAAGCCTGCCCGCCATGGTGCCGGCCGTGATTCCGCTGCTGCTGATGATGCTGCCGGCCATGCTCACGGCCCTGGCCGTGGTGCGCGAAAAAGAACTGGGCTCCATCGTGAACCTGTACGTCACTCCCGTGACCCGCACCGAGTTTCTGCTGGGCAAGCAGTTGCCCTATGTGGTGCTGGCCATGCTGAACTTCCTTCTGATGTGCGCCATGGCGGTCTTCGTCTTCGGCGTGCCCATGACCGGCAGCTTCCCGCTGCTCGTCTTGGCCGCCCTGATCTTCAGCGTCATTGCCACGGGCATGGGCCTGCTGGCCTCGGCCGTCACCAGCAGCCAGATTGCCGCCATGTTCTTTGCCATGCTGGGCACGCTGATCCCTGCCACGCAGTTCTCGGGGCTGACCGACCCGGTGTCCTCGCTGGAAGGTGCCGGCCGCTGGATCGGCGAGATCTACCCGGCCACCTATATGTTCGCCATCAGCCGCGGCGTCTTCAACAAGGCGCTGGGTCTGCATGATCTGGCGCCGACCTTGCTGCCGCTGCTGATCGCCGTTCCCGTGATCATGGGCATCGCCATCTGGGCCCTGCCCAAGCAGGAGAAGTGATGAAGCTCCCCCTGAGTCGCTGCGCGCCTTCCCCCTCTCTCGCTGCGCGGGAGGGGGACGACACCTTCGCTGCGGGACGGCCCTTGCTCGGTGTCCCTGCGTTGGGCCTGCGCTTGTTCAGAGCGTCTTCTGCTTCACGGCACACCTTGGACTTTTACGATGTTGCATAGCCTGAAGAATATCTGGCGCCTGGGCGTCAAGGAACTGTGGAGCCTGTGGCGCGACCCCGTGATGCTGGTGCTCATCGTCTACACCTTCACGGCCTCGGTGTACACGGCGGCCACGGCCATGCCCGATACGCTGCACAAGGCGCCGATCGCCATCGTTGACGAAGACCAGTCGCCGCTGTCGGCACGCATCGCCTCGGCTTTCTACCCACCTCAGTTCATGCCGCCGCAGATGGTGGACTTCAGCCATGTGGACCCCGGGCTGGATGCAGGCGACTTCACCTTCTCGCTGACCATCCCGCCCAACTTCCAGCGCGACGTGCTGGCCGGCAAAAAGGCCGAGTTGCAGCTGAACGTGGATGCCACCCGCATGAGCCAGGCCTTCTCGGGCAGCGGCTATGTGCAGCAGATCGTGCTGGCCGAGATCAACGAGTTCGTCCAGCGTTACCGGGGCGCGAGCGCCCTGCCCGTGGATCTGGAGCTGCGCGCGCGCTTCAATCCCGGGCTGGACAAGATCTGGTTCGGCGGACTGATGCAGATCATCAACAACGTCACCATGCTCTCCATCATCCTCACGGGGGCGGCGCTGATCCGCGAGCGCGAGCACGGCACCATCGAGCACCTGCTGGTCATGCCGGTGACGCCCACCGAGATCATGCTGGCCAAGGTCTGGTCCATGGGCGCAGTGGTGCTGCTGGCGGCCGCCGTCTCGCTCAATCTGGTCGTGCGCGGTGCACTCAAGGTGCCCATAGAAGGCAGTCTGCTGCTGTTCATGGCGGGCTCGGCCCTGTGCCTGTTCGCCACCACGGCCATGGGTATCTTTCTGGCCACCGTGGCGCGCAGCATGCCGCAGTTCGGTCTGCTGATGGTGTTGACGCTGCTGCCGCTGCAACTGCTGTCGGGCGGCATGACGCCACGCGAATCCATGCCCCAGCTGGTGCAGGATGTGATGCTGTTCGCCCCCACCACGCATTTTGTGGAGCTTGGTCAGGCCATCCTGTATCGCGGCGCCGGCATAGAAACCGTGTGGAAGCCCTTTCTGTGGCTGGCGGGCATAGGTGCCGTGCTGTTCTGGCTGTCGCTGATGCGATTCAGAAAAACCTTGTCCAGCATGGCCTGAATCGTCCTCATGCCGCCATCCAGCGGCCTGCCACGCCAGCAACAAGGCGCAAGCCGCCTGCTTGTGCCAAAGACCTCTCCAGTTCCAGCTCTAGCCCCAGGATTTCGCCCATGCCATTCACCACCGAAGAACGACAATCACTGCTCGCACTCAAGGGCGTGGGCCCCACGGTGCTGAGCCGGCTCGAATCCCTGGGCTATGGCTCGTTCGCGCATTTGCGTGAGGCCAATGCCCTGGACATCGTCGCCAAGGCCTCTGCGCTCACGGGCTCCATCTGCTGGAAGAACAGCCCTCAGGCACGCGCCGCCATTCAGGCCACCATCGACGCAGCCAGGCAGCAGGCAGTGCAGGAGAGCTAAGCGCTCGCTGGACCCCCCGCTGCCCCGGCCTGCGCCTCATGCATATCTTTGCAGCAGCGCAGGCCTGAGCGACAGGCGGCCTTTTCTCAAGAAGACGGTTGCGCACCAAGAATGCGAAGCGTATCGCGGGCAGCCACCCACTCCTCGTTCGTGGGCTCCACGCCCACCAGCACCCGGCTGCCGGTCGCTGAGATCACGGGCGCATGCGCCGCATTGGCCCGGACATCGAGTTCCAGGCCCAGCCAGGCCAGATCGGCGCAGACGCGGGCACGAATCTCCTCGCTGTGCTCGCCTATGCCTGCCGTGAAGACCAGCATGTCCAGGCCGCCCAGTGCCGCAGCCAGAGAACCGATTTCGCGCACGATGCGGCGCACAAAGAGCTCCAGCGCAATGCGTGCGCGCTCGCCGGCCTCGCCCGGATCCTCGACATGGCGCAGGATCACGCGAGGCTCGGACGAGATGCCCGATACGCCCAGCAGCCCTGAGTCGTGGTAGAGCAAACGCCCCACCTCTTGAAGCGTCAGCTTCTCGATCTCCATCAGATAGAGCACGGCCCCCGGGTCCAGCGCACCGGTACGGGTGCCCATCATCAATCCGTCCAGGGCCGAGAAGCCCATGGTGGTCGCCATGCTCTGCAACTGATGCATGCCGCACAGGCTGGCGCCGCTGCCCAGATGGGCGACGATGGTTCGTCCCCTGGCCCTGTCGCCATGACGCTCGGCCAGCGCGGTCGCCATATAGGCATACGAAAGCCCGTGAAAGCCATAGCGGCGCACGCCGCGCTGCCACCATTCGTAGGGTAGCGGCAATATCTGCTCCAGCTTGGGCAGGCTGTGATGAAAGCCGGTATCGAAGCAGGCGATCTGCGCGATATCGGGCCGCTCGCGCAGCAGGATCTCCATGGCCTCCAGCGCAAACGGCTGGTGCAGCGGTGCCAGCGGCACATAGCTGCGCAGGTCCTTCAGCACCTGCGCATCAATGCGAGTGGACTCGAAATACTTGCTGCCGCCATGCACCACCCGGTGAGCGATCGCGGCCACGGGCCGGTCCTCGAGCCGCGCCGTGATGCGCTCGCGAATGATGCGCAGCGCATCGCGATAGGGGTGCTCGGCGCCCAGCTCGATGGCAAAGGGCGGGACGTCGGTTTCGCCGAAATCGGGGCCGGGCCCGCCAATGCCCTGCACCTTGCCGTTCCACAGGGGTTTGCGCGGCAGCGGCGTGGCGGCCTCGAATACGGCGAACTTGATGCTCGACGAGCCGCAGTTCAGGACGATGATGACGGAATTGCTCATGGCAGTACCTTTGTCTGCCGACAGGGCACAGACTGCAGCAACAGCCAGCCTGGCGCCATCGGCCATGCTTTTCAGGGCGGCGTCTGCCGGTAGTGATGTGCGAGCAGCAGCGCAATCGCGCAGGATGCAATGCGGGATTCGCGCGAATCGGCGCGGCTGGTCAGCACGATGGGCACTTTGGCGCCGAGCACGATGCCTGCGCTGGCGGCGCCGCCCAGGTACATCAGTTGCTTGGCCAGCATATTGCCGCTTTCCAGATCGGGCACCAGCAGGATGTCGGCCTGGCCGGCCACGGGCGAAGTGATGCCCTTGGTGCGCGCGGCCTCGATGGAGACCGCATTGTCGAAAGCCAGCGGGCCGTCCAGCACCCCCCCGGTGATCTGGCCCCGGTCGGCCATCTTGCACAGTGCGGCCGCATCCAGTGTCGCGGGCATGCTGGGGTTGACCGTCTCGACGGCAGCGAGAATGGCCAGCTTGGGTCTGGCCACGCCCAGGACCTGCGCGAGCTCGATGGCATTGCGTGCGATATCGGCCTTCTGCAAGAGATCGGGGGCCAGGTTGATGGCCGCGTCGGTGACGATGAAGGGCCGTGGATAGCTGGCCGTCTGCAGCACAAAGCAATGGCTGACACGCCTCTTGGTACGCAGCCCGGCACTGCCGGCAACGACAGCGGCCATCAACTCGTCGGTGTGCAGACTGCCTTTCATCAAGCCCTCCAACTCGCCGCTGGCGGCAAGCCTGGCGCCATGCTCGGCGGCGGCGTGGCTGTGCGGCACGTCCTCGATGCGCAAGCCCTGCAGCTCGAACCCCTGCGCCAGCGCAATCGCCTCAAGCTTGGCGCGCGGAGCGATCAGGACCGGCTCGATCAGCCCCAGCCGATGCGCGTCAAGCGCGGCCGACAGACTGATCGCATCGCAGGGATGAACCACGCCCATGCGCACCGGCGGCAGCTCCTTGACGGCCGCCAGCAGCCGGATCAGGCCATGATGGGTGGCCACGTCCAGCGGCTGCTCCGCCCCGCCCGAAGACAGGTCAGCCACCTGCGGTGACGCTGTGGTGCAAGCCTGGGCCTGTGCCTCGCGGGCGCAGCGCAGGGTCAACGTGCTCGCATCACGGGCGGCAACGGTGACATGCAGGCTGTCGCCGACAGCCAGGCCCTCGAACGGCTCCCGCATCCCCTCTGGACTCGATTGACTCATCGCACTCCTTTCTTGCCGCGGCTTGCGGCCGGTTGACGTCGCGCGGCAGGCTTGGGCCGCGTGGCGGCGGCGGAAGCCCGGGCCGGCGCCAGCTGCGGTACCTGAGCCTCGTCCATCGGGGCCTGCTGCGCCAGCGCGGCCTGCTCGAACAAGGCCTGCACCTGCTGCAGAGCGCTTTTCACGGCCTGCTGCTCGGCCTTCGCTCCCGTATCGATGGCCGCCATGCTGGCAATCGCCTGGCTGGCCTTGCGTATGGTGTCGGCAGGCGTGTTCTTGAGCAGGCCGGGAATGGCATCGATGGCGGCACTACCGCATTGCCTCATCACCAGGGTCTGCTCGCGGATGGCGGCACGCAGCTCGGCCAGGCTCCAGCGCCCCGGCGCCTCCTGCTCCAGCAATTGCGCGGCCAGATGGTAGTAGCGCTCGTCCACGGCGCGGCGCAGCGACAGCACGCTCAGCAAGCCGCGCAACGTGGCTTCGAGCACGCCGCCCTGATCCACACTGTCCTCGATCTGGCGCTGCCTGCCCGCCATCAGGGCCAGATGCTCGGGCGTGGTGCCAGGATGCTGGCGCACCGGCCCGCTTTCGCCATAGGCATGTCCGGCCAGTGCCTGCATCAGGGGCGAGCCGTAGAGCATGTCGAACCACAGGGCATAGATATGGTCGCGCCGGTCGCGAAAGTCATCGAGGGAGCGCTCCAGCGCGACCGAGCCCTGCTGCTGCATCTGCAGCCAGGGATTGGCCTCGTCCACGGGCTGGCGATGTTCGCGTATGTATTCGGCACTGCCGCGTATCAGGGCGGCCAGCGGGTGCTGGCTGCTCCAGGCCTCGAACTGCAGGCGCATGGGGTGCAGGGTCTGCAGCCAGCGCGCCGACTCGGAGGTGCTGAATGCGCGCACCCAGGGTTGCCAGAGGCTGCGGTACAGCGCCAGGTTGATGTCGGACACCCGGGCCGCCGCGTCGAAGCGGCGTTCGGCCTGGGCATCGGGCTTGACGATATCGCGCACTTCATCAAGGCCGCTGGCACGGATGCTCAGCAGATAAGGATCGTGGAGCAGCTTCTGCTCCTGTGCCGTGGCGTCGTCCACGCTGGCGCGGTAGATGCCTGCGGGCAGCAGATTGATCTGCTCTATGGCGCTGGCGAACTTGCGGTGCTGCTTGCTGCCGACCGCCCCCGACACAAAGATGCCCAGGTGGCCGATGCTGTCATGCGTGCTGAAGATGATGGTCTGGTCATGCGCGCGCACGTCGTCGTCGCTGGCGTAAAGATCGGTGATCCAGCCCAGGGCCTGGGCCGGCGGAGTGATGTTGTCGCCATAGGAACAGAACACCAGGATCGGCGAGCGGATATTGCGCAGATCGATGCGCACCCCGTCCGAGGTCAGCAGCCGGGCCGTCGAAAGCTTGTTGCCGATGAACAGGTTGTCGACGATGTACTGCATCTCCACATCGTTGAGAAAGACATAGCCGCCCCAGTATTTCTCGAAGCCGATATAACGCTCGGCCTCCGTGTCGGCATTGGCATAGACCTTGTACTGCTTGCTCCACAGCGTGTTGGCCGGGTCGAGCTGCTCGAAGTTCTGCACCAGATGGGCGCCGTCGAAGCGGCCGTTGCCCAGATCGCTGCTCAGCGCCGTCATCCAACTGCCTCCCAGGAGGCCACCCGAGTAGCGCATGGGATTGTCTCCGGCCCAGTACGACAGGGGCGCTCCGGCGACGATGATGGGCCCGAACAGCTCGGGCCAGACCGCTGCCGTCATCAGGATCTGCCAGCCTGCCTGACAGTTGCCGATGACCGCGGGCTTGCCCTCGCTGTCGGGGTGCAGCTCGGCCACGCGACGCATGAAGGCCGCCTCGGCACGCATCACGTCCTCCACCGTCTGACCCGGCACCGGGTCGGGCAGAAAGCCGACGAAGTAGCAAGGGTGGCCGGCCTCCAGCGCTGCGCCGATCTCGCTGTGCGGCTTGAAGCCGCCTATGCCGGGCCCATGGCCAGCGCGTGGATCGATCACGACGAAGGGTCGCTTGCCCGGATCGGCCGGCTGATTCTCAGGCGCCTGGATGCGCACCAGGCCATAGTTGACGGGCCTGGGAAGTTCCAGCCCCGACATCACCAGCTCGGCAGGGAAATGCAGCACATTCGGCATCCTGGCCTCGCGCTGCATACGGTACTGATCGCCGACCTGGCGCTCGATATCGGCATACAGCACGCTGCGCTGGGCAGCATCCAGCGCATAGGCTGCGGCGGCTCGCCACCATGCCAAAGGATCGACAGATCCCTGAGTCGATGGGCCGGCCTCGCTGGGTTTGCTCATATCGTGCTCCCGAAGTCACAAGCTTCTCTCAAGAAGACTCAAAAACAATAGCTGTCGGCGCTTTATGGATCTGCCAGAACGCCGAAAAGCCGGAATTCCTGCCATGACAAGACCGCAGATCATCCGGCGACGAAGCGGTAGCCATGCTGCGGCCCCGCCCCTCTTTCTCCTTACTTCTGTGCCGTCTTGCCGCCCTTGGCCTGAGCCGCGTCCAGACCCGGCGGCGTCCAGACGGACAGCCACTGCTTGAAGATGTCTTGCAGCGGCAAAGCAGGCAGATTGGACGAGCCGTCTGCACGCATGGCGTCGGCCACCGCCTTCTGCCAGGCCTCCAGGGCTTGCTGCAGACCGCTGGCAAAAGCCTGCTGGTTCCGGATCGCGATATCGCTGGCGCTCCTGGCATCGCTCATGCGGTCTTCAATCCTGCGCATGAAAGCCTCGGCGGGCAGGCTGGCCAGTGACTGCCAGTCCTCGGCCTTCAGCAGGCTTTGCAGCTCCGACGTGGTTTCGCTGATGCCGGTAGCACTGCTGTGCTGCGCCGCTTCCAGCCAGCGATGGCCACTCTCACGCATCAGCTGAGCGATGCGCAGTTGCAGCTCGGCATTGGCCTTGAACAGACTCAGGGGGGTCGCTTGGATGCTCATATCGGTCTCCCTATGGTGATGGTGGTGCCTATCGAGAGGCTGGCGGACCGTCCGGCCTATCACCGTGACCAGACGGCCTATGAAAACTCCGTGACCTGCGCAAACTCGGATGGCGCGTGGCGTTTCGTGCAGAGAAATGCCCGTCATGCATCCTGGTCGGCGCAGGTCTTCAACTCAATGCTCGAGCACGTACCGGCCCGGAGCGTCATACAAAGGCTTGCCGCTCTTGCCGCCCATGCGCGGCGCAGCCAGCGGCGTACCGGATCTGCTTTGGAGCCAGGCACTCCATGCCGGCCACCAGGAGCCCTCGTGCCGCTCGGCTTCTTGCTGCCACTGCGCGGCAGGCATGTCCTGTGCACCGGCGGGACGCATGCGCAGCTGGTAACTGCGGCGCGGATGGCCGGGCTCGCTGACAATGCCGGCGTTATGGCCGCCGCTCGTCAGCACAAAGGTGATCTCGGCCGCAGTGCGATGGTGCAGCTTGTATACCGATGGCCAGGGTGCCACATGATCGGTAAGCGTTCCCACGCAGAAGATGGGCACTCTGAGATCGAGCAACGAGACCGGCCTGCCGTCGACCGGATAACGGTTTTCGCTGAGATCGTTGTTCAGAAACAGACGGCGCAGGTATTGCGAGTGCATCCTCGCAGGCATGCGCGTGGCATCGGCATTCCAGGCCATGAGATCGCTCATCGGCGCACGCTCGCCCAGCAGGTAGTGATCCACCATGCGCGACCACAGCAGATCCTGGGAGCGCAGCATCAGGAATGCGCCGGCCATCTGCTCGGCGCGCAGATAGCCTTGCCGGGCCATCTGGGCCTCAAGCAGGCTGATCTGCGCTTCGTCGATGAACAGCCCCAGCTCGCCAGGCTCGGTGAAATCGGTCTGCGCGGCCAGCAGGCTCATCGATGCCAGACGGTCGTCGCCGTCGCGCGCCATCGCTGCTGCAGCAATGGCCAGCAGGGTTCCGCCCAGACAATAGCCGGCCGCATGCACTTTCTTGCCCGGGACGATGCCGGTAACGGCATCCAGCGCAGCACGCCAGCCCAGCTCGACATAGTCGTCCATGCCCAGCTCCCGGTCATCGGCATCGGGGTTCTTCCAGGAAACGCAGAACACCGTATGCCCCTGGTCGACCAGATACTTGATCAGCGAATTGCCTGGGGATAGATCCAGGACGTAGTACTTCATGATCCAGGCAGGCATGATCAATACCGGCTCGGGGTGGACCTTGTCGGTGGTAGGCGTGTACTGGATCAGCTCCATCAGTCGGTTGCGCAGCACCACCTTGCCAGCCGTGACGGCCACATCGCGCCCTGGCTGGAATGCTTCGGAACCTGCAGGCGGCTGGTTTGCAATCTGGGCCTGGAGGTCTTCCATCAGGTACTGCAAGCCGCGCACCAGATTCGCCCCGCCCTCTTTGAGGGTACGTTCCTGAACAATCGGGTTGGTGGCAAAGAAGTTCGCAGGCGAGCACATATCCAGCCACTGCTTGCCCCAGAACCCGACCAGGCGCGCGTGATGCGGTTCAACACCGGCAACGCCCTGGCTGGCAGCCTGCCACCAGCGTTGCTGAGCGGCAAAGCCCGCACTGATGGCATTGAACGGCCATTGCTGCCATTGAGCCGCTTTGAAGAGCTGATCGGGCTCTGCGGTCCTGGGCCCGCCATAGCAAAGACTTGCCCATTCCTCCAGCGCCAGCCGCGCGAGATCCAGGCGCTTTCCCGGACTGATGGCAAGATTGCCTGCCCAGTTCAGCCAGGCCTGCCATTGGGACTCGGGGGAAACCGACAGCCACTGCTGCGCCCACATCGCACGCACAGCCTGATCAAGCTGCTGGCTGGAACTGAACTGCGTCTCGGCCTCGCGGTCAACCATAGCGGCCCCTTTTTGCTGCATGGCAATAACGCAACATCTTATGTGCTCAAGAAGTTGTTGCATAGTCACCTCCCAAGGAGGCTTGAGCTTCATCAAATCCAGGTTGGCAAGCACTGCGGCGCCAGATGCCGAATGGCGCGGACTGCAGCGCGGCAGGCAGAAGAACTCGGCGCCCAGACCTGCAGGCAATATCGGCAATGGCCTGCAAACGGCGGGCTCCGGCCACCGCCGGCCGGCTCGTCAGGCACCGATTCCCCATTGTGTGCAATAATGGAGAGCTTTTATGCGGAAAGTACACCGGACAGGCTGGTGCGGCTCCCGCACTTGACCAAAGGAAAGATCATGAAAGAAGGCATTCACCCCAATTACCGCGAAGTTCTGTTCGTTGACATGTCCAACGGCTTCAAGTTCGTGACACGTTCTTGCGTTTCCACCAAGGAAACCGAAAACTTCGAAGGTAAAGAGTACCCTCTGTTCAAGCTGGATACCACTTCTGAATCGCACCCCTTCTACACTGGCACACAAAAGTCGGTGGACAACATGGGTGGCCGCGTGGAGAAGTTCCGCAACCGCTTCGGCAAGAAGTAAATCTTACTTTTTTGCTGAAAAGGCAGCTCGGGCAACCGTGCTGCCTTTTCTTTTTGGGAGCTGCCCTGTGGCATCCCAATGCTCCTATCATCGGAGCACCAAGCGCTCCGAACCCGGGCGCTCTCGCCTGATCAGGCCGTGCAGACTCGCACCGCCGCTACCGGATTGATTGCGTGAACCAGCCCACACCTGCCATTGTTGCCCAAAGCGCCGTGCGCCGACTGCCGCGCTGGGCCCTGCTTTTGCTGTGCCTGGCCTATGTGATTCCCGGCTTTGTCATGCGTGGCCCCTGGCGCTCCAACGATATGGAGGCCTTTGGCTATATGCGCGAGCTGGCACTAGGTCATACCGACTGGCTGTCTCCCACGCTTTCGGGTCTGGCTCCCAGCATCGATGGTCTGCTGCCCTACTGGCTGGGCGCCTTGTCCCTGCTGGGCTTCGAGTGGCTGCTCGGCGCTGAAATGGCGGCGCGCCTGCCGTTCATCGCCTTGCTGATCCTGACCCTGGGAGCCACCTGGTGGGGCGCCTACTATCTGGCCCGCACGCCAGGCGCACAGCCCGTCGCCTTCGCCTTTGGCGGAGAGGCGCAGCTGATCGACTACGCCCGCGCCATGGCCGATGCGGCCTTGCTGGCCCTGGTTGCCTGCCTGGGTCTGGCCCAGCTCTCGCATGAAACCACCAGCTACGTCACCCAGCTGGGCTGCACGGCACTGCTGTTCTTTGCAGCGGCAGCCATGGCCTATCACCCGAGGAAGTCAGCGGCGGCCCTGATATTCGGCCTGCTGGGACTGGCCCTGAGCGGAGCCCCCACGCTTGCCGTGCTGTTCGGACTGGGCGGCAGCGTGATCGCCTTCACCCAGCGCAGCTGGGGCGACAATCCGGGCCGCTCACACCGCCAAGCACGCCTCTGGGCCGCAGCCTGGATGGCCGCCACGGTGCTGGCCGCCAGCCTGACCACCGCACTGGATCAATGGGTCTGGCATCTCGTGGACTCGCTCAAGGACTGGAGCGCGCTGCTGCAGCTGCTGTTGTGGTTCTGCTGGCCTGCCTGGCCCCTGGCTCTGTGGACGCTGTGGGTCTGGCGCCGCCAGATTGCCTACCCCGGCCACAACCCGCATCTGTCCATTGCTCTGCTGTTTGCCACCGTTCCGGTGGCCGCCTGCCTGAGCAGCACCCCGGCCGACCGTGCCCTGCTGCTGGGACTTCCTGCCATCGCCACCCTGGCCGCCTTCGCCCTGCCCACCTTCAGGCGCAGCATCAGCGCGCTGATCGACTGGTTCACACTGCTGTTCTTTACGGCATCCGCGATTGCCATCTGGGTAGTCTGGCTGGCATTCCAGACCGGATTTCCGCCCAAGATCGCCGCCAATATTGCACGCCTTGCCCCGCAGTTTGAAGCCAGCATCTCCTGGCCCACGGTCATCGTGGCACTCGTCGCCACTGCCGGCTGGTTTGCACTGGTGGTCTGGCGCACTTCGCGCAACCGCGCAGCCATCTGGAAGAGCCTGGTGCTGCCGGCCGGCGGTGCCACGCTGAGCTGGGTGCTGCTGTCCACGCTCTGGATGGAGCCACTGGACCATGCTCGAAGCTATCAGTTCCAGATGACACAGCTGGACGACGAGCTCAGGCAAAACGGCGCCACAAGCTGCGTGCTGACCTATGGCCTGGGCCGCTCGCAGATTGCGGCCGTGCGCTACTACACCCATGTGGATACGGCACTGCTGCGCCGCAGCGATCCCGGCGACTGCGGCTGGGCGCTGGTCGATGCAGACCGCTGGGCGGGCGACCACAATCGCAAGCTGCGCCAGGGCTGGAGCGAGGTCAGCCGCATCACCCGCCTGGCTGGTCAGAAGGAAGTTCTGGTTCTGCTCAAGTACACCGGCCCCAAAGCCGCGCCATGAAGGGCGAGCTGCAGTACATAGGCCGCCATGCGGGTACGGTGCTGGCCGGCCAACTGGCCGTCATGGCCTTCGGCACCACCGATACCATCGTCGCCAGTCGCTATTCCAACGAGGCCGTCGCCGCCCTGTCCGTGGGCTCGGCCATTTTCATCAGCGTCTATGCTTCGCTGATGGGCATTTTTCAGGCTCTTCTGCCCCTGTGGTCCGAGCAGCGTGGCGCCGGCCAGCCCCAGGCCATAGGGCATTCGCTGCGCCAGTCCATGTATCTGTGTGCCGCAGCCTGCGTACTGGGGATGGCAGTGCTGCTAATGCCTGACGCGCTGCTGCGCTGGACCGATGTGCCCGATGCGCTGCAGCTGGAGGTCAAGCGCTATCTCGCCGTGCTGGCCTGGGGCCTGCCTCCGGCGCTGCTGTTTCGCATCTACAGCGCACTCAACCAGGCGCTGGGCCACCCCAAGCTGGTCACCTGGCTGCAGCTCATCTCGCTGCTGATCAAAATCCCCTTGTCCGTCTGGTTCACCTTTGGCGGCCTGGGCCTCGCTCCCCTTGGAGCCGTGGGCTGCGCCCTGGCCACGCTGCTGGTCAACTACACCATGTTTGCCGTGGCCCTGTGGCTGATGCGCACCCAGGATTTCTATGCGCCGCTGGCGCTGTGGCAGAAGCTGGAGCCCCCTGACTGGCTGCAGCTGGGCCGCTTCTGCCGCCTTGGCATTCCTGCGGGTCTGGCCATTCTGGTGGAAGTCACCTCCTTCACGCTCATGGCCCTGTATGTGGCACGACAGGGCTCGCTCTCGTCCGCCAGCCACCAGATCGCTGCCAATCTGGCCGCCATCTGCTATATGGTGCCGCTATCCCTGGCCATTGCCACCAGTGCCCGCGTCAGCTACTGGCGCGGCGCAGGCGATGAAGCCCAGGCCAGAACGCTGATTCAGCAGTGTTTCAAGCTTGCATTGATGATAGGCATGGCGACAGCTGCCACCTTGTTCCTTGCTCGCAGCTGGATTGCAGACATCTATACCGACTCCCCGCAGGTGCTGGCCATGACGTCCTGGCTGCTGATCTGCGTGGCCACATACCATGTGGCGGACTGCGTGCAGACCTACTGCATTTTCGTGCTGCGCTGCTACCGCGTGACCGTGGCGCCTCTGGTGATTTATTGCCTGCTGCTCTGGGGCGGCGGCCTGGGTCTTGGCTACTGGCTGACCTACCGGTGGCAGGCCGCTCCCGGCTGGCAGGACTGGCAGGCCACGCCCATGCCCTTGTGGATCTGCAGCGCGGCCGCCCTGCTGGTCACGGCCCTGGCATTCAGCACCATCCTGCACAAAACCATACGACCGCCCAGGCCCCGGACCAGCCACTGAAGCGCTCAATGAGACAGCGTCTTGGCCGGCACCTCGGTCACGGCCCGCACACGTCCGGGCGGAAAAGTCACAGCGAACTCCGAGCCCTTGCCCAGCTCGCTCTCGATGCTCAGCTTGGCACCATGCCGCTGCAGCACATGCTTGACGATGGCCAGTCCCAGGCCGGTGCCGCCAGTGTCACGTGAGCGGCTGCGGTCCACGCGATAGAAGCGCTCCGTCAGGCGCGACACATGCTTTTCATCGATGCCGGGGCCGGAATCCTTGACGGCAAAGCGGGCCGACCCGTCAGGCAGCAATTGCCAGCGCACATCGATCTGCCCGCCTGCAGGCGTGTAACGCATGGCATTGGCCAGCAGATTGGAGAACGCGCTGTGCAGCTCCGCGCTGGCACCTGCCAGCTCTCCGGCCTGCCTGAGCGCCTGCTCGTCGGGAAAGTTCAGCACATGGGGCTTGGCCTGCTTGCGCGTCAAGGCATTGGAGAGGCCGCGCGCCTCGTTCTCGCAGCGAGTGAGCAACTGCGCCACCGAGACCCAGTCGTTGTTGCCTGGCAGCGGACTGCCCTCCAGACGCGACAAGGTCAGCAAGTCCTCCACCAGATGCTGCATGCGCTCGGCCTGCTGGGCCATCAGCTCCAGATAGCGATTGCGCTCGTCCTCCTCCAGCGGCAGGTTCTGCAGCGTTTCCACAAAACCGGCCAGCACCGTCAGCGGCGTGCGGATTTCATGCGAGACATTGGCCACGAAGTCGCGGCGCATGGCTTCGGCCTGCTCCAGAGCCGTCACATCGCGCGCCAGCAGCAGCTTGCGCCCCTCGCCATAGCCGTAGAGCTGCACCGACAGCTTGACCGGCCGCGAAGGCGTGCTTTCGCGCCCCTGCATGACCAGATCGTGGGTGAAGTCCTGCGCCACGAAATAGGCACTGAACTGAGGATTGCGCACCAGGTTGCCTATGCTTTGCAGCACGTCGCGCTCGGCGTCGAAGCCGAACTGCTTGGCCGCAATCTGGTTGCACCATTCGATGCGCCCCTGCGCATCGAGCAGCACCACACCATTGGGACTGGCCTGCAGGGCCGACAAGATATCGTTGAGCCGCTGATCACCCTGCTGCACCTGCTGCACGCTCTGGCGAATCCAGCGGCGCATGCGCACGCCAGCCTCGCCCCAGATGCCCGCCAGGTTGGGCACGGCACCCAACTCCGACTGGCGCAGCCAGCGCAGCAGGCGCGCGCCATTCCAGCTATCCACCAGCCACCAGATCCAGCCGCCAATCAAGGCACCGGCCATGGCCGCCACAGATTGCTGCCCCACCGTCGCATCGGGTGCGAGCAGATGGGCCCACAGCAGCCATACCACCATGGCTGCCGCGATCTGAGAGGCCAACAATCGAAAACCACGCCACCCCATATTTGCTTTCAGTTGTGATTTTTGTCGACCCAGCCAGACCGGGCCGAGGTTTTGGGGGAAGTGCTGTCAGGCCATGGCCTGAGCGCTGAAACGGTAACCTGCGCCGCGAACGGTTTCAATCAGAACACCTGCCACGCCCAGCGATTCGCGCAGGCGCTTGACGTGCACATCCACCGTGCGCTCTTCGATGAAGACATGGTCGCCCCATACCTTGTCGAGCAGCTGCGCACGGCTGTGCACGCGCTCGGGGTGCTTCATCAGATAGTTGAGCAGCTTGAACTCGGTGGGTCCGATCTTGAGCAGATCGCCCTGCCAGCTCACGCGATGGGCTGCGGCATCCAGCACCAGCTCGCCAATGCTGACCTTGTCCTGCACCTGCTCTGGCGCGCGACGGCGCAGCACGGCACGGATGCGGGCCAGCAGCTCCTGGGTGGAGAATGGCTTGGTGATGTAGTCATCGGCTCCGGCATCAAGGCCTGCCACCTTGTCGGGCTCGTCACCGCGCGCCGTCAGCATGAGAATGGGTACGGCCTTGGTGCGGCTGTCGGCACGCCATTTGCGGGCCAGCGACAGGCCGCTGGCACCGGGCAGCATCCAGTCGAGCAAGATCACATCGGGCAGCACGGCATCGAGCTCGCGCTGCGCCGACACACCGTCTTCCGCCCAGACGGGCTGGAAGCCGTTATGCCTCAAATTGACCGCGATCAACTCTGCAATCGCAGGTTCGTCCTCCACGATGAGGACCATGGGCATCTTCTTCATCCCTGGGTAGCCTCCGTCTTACAACACCGCAGATTCGATTTCAGCCATGGTCTGATGGCGCACGTCCTTGCCCTCGACCAGGTAGATGATCAGCTCGGCCACGTTCTTGGAGTGGTCGCCGATACGCTCGATGGCCTTGGCCAGGAACAGCAGGTCCAGGCTGGCGGAGATGGTGCGCGGATCTTCCATCATGTAGGTGATGAGCTTGCGCACAAAGCCGTCGAACTCTTCGTCGATCAGATCGTCTTCGCGCAAGATGGCCACCGCCGCCTTGGTGTCCAGGCGGGCAAAGGCATCCAGGGTCTTGCGCAGCAGCTCGGAAGCCATCTGGGCAGCCATGCGCAGCTCGCCGCTGGGCAGGGAACGGGCGGCGCCGCTTTCGATGATGGACTTGACCATGCGGGCCATCTTGCAGGCCTCGTCGCCCATGCGCTCCAGATTGGCCGTGGCCTTGGAGAAGGCGATCAGCAGGCGCAGGTCGCGGGCCGTGGGTTGACGGCGCGCGATGATGGACGACAGCTCATGGTCGATCTCCACTTCCATGGCATTGACGCGCTGCTCGGTGCTGATGACCTGCTCCACGGCATCGGTGCTGAAGCTGGTCAGTGCATAGACGGCATTGCTGATCTGCGACTCGACCAGACCGCCCAGCTCCATGACGCGGGCAGAGACACGGTTGAGTTCGGAGTCGAACTGTGTGGACAAATGTTTTTCTGTCATTTTTGAGTCCTTAGCCGAAGCGGCCTGTGATGTAGTCTTCCGTTTCCTTGCGCTGGGGCTTGAAGAACATTTTTTCGGTGTCGCCGAACTCCACCAGGTCCCCCAGGTACATATAGGCCGTGTAGTCGCTGCAACGGGCGGCCTGCTGCATGTTGTGGGTCACGATGACCACGGTGTAGTCGTTCTTCAGCTCCGCAATCAGTTCCTCGATCTTGGCCGTGGAGATGGGGTCCAGCGCCGAGCATGGCTCGTCCAGCAGCAGCACCTCGGGCTTGATGGCAATGCCGCGCGCGATGCACAGACGCTGCTGCTGGCCGCCCGACAGACCCGAGCCGCTTTGCTGCAGCTTGTCCTTGACTTCATTCCACAGCGCCGCCTTGCGCAGCGCCCACTCCACGCGGTCGTCCATATCGGAGGCGTTGAGATTCTCGAACAGCTTCACGCCGAAGGCGATGTTGTCATAGATGGACATCGGGAACGGCGTGGGCTTCTGGAACACCATGCCGACCTTGGCGCGAATCAGTGCCACATCCTGCTTGCTGGTCAGCAGATTGTCGCCGTCCAGCATGATCTGGCCTTCGGCGCGCTGCTCGGGATAGAGCTCGAACATGCGGTTGAAGGTGCGCAGCAGCGTGGACTTGCCGCAGCCCGAGGGGCCGATGAAGGCCGTGACCTTCTTCTCGGGAATATCGAGGTTGATGTTTTTCAGCGCGTGAAACTTGCCGTAATAGAAGTTCAGGTCGCGCACGGCCAGCTTGACGTTGGCGGGAGCAATGGTTGCAGTCATGATCTTGAACCTTGGAATTATTTCTGGCGGGTGATGAAACGCGCCAGGATATTCAGACCCAGCACAGCCACCGTGATGAGGAACACACCGGCCCATGCCAGTTGCTGCCAGTTCTCATAGGGGCTCATGGCAAATTTGAAGATGGTCACCGGCAGGCTGGCCATGGGCTTGCTCAGGTCGGCATTCCAGAACTGGTTGTTCAGCGCCGTGAACAGCAGCGGAGCAGTCTCGCCTGCGATACGAGCCACGGCCAGCAGCACACCGGTGATGACACCGGCACGCGCCGCACGCAGCGTCACCATGATGATGACCTTCCACTTCGGCGTGCCCAGTGCATAAGCCGCTTCACGCAGGCTGGCAGGCACCAGCACCAGCATGTTTTCAGTGGTCCGGATGACCACGGGAATCACGATCAGCGCCAGCGCGATCACGCCGGCCATGCCGGAGAAGCTCTTGAAACGCACTACCACCACGGTATAGACAAACAGACCGATGACGATGGAGGGAGCGGACAGCAGAATGTCGTTGACGAAGCGCGTGGTGGAAGCCAGCCAGCTCTTTTTGTCGTACTCGGCCAGATAGACACCAGCCATCACGCCGATCGGCGTGCCGACAAAAGTGGCCAGCGTCACTATCATCAGCGAGCCCCAGATGGCGTTGGCAATGCCGCCCTCCTCGTTGGGCGGAGGCGTCATCTGCGAAAACAGCGCGAAGTTCAGGCCGCCCACGCCCTGGCGAATGGTTTCCCAGAGAATCCAGATCAGCCAGAAGACGCCGAACAGCATGGCAGCCATGGACAGGGTCAGCGCGATCTGATTGAGGCGCTTGCGCCTGTCGTACTTGGCCTGACGCACGGCAGCCAGGTCGGCCGCATCAAGCATCTTGGCGGAGGTGGAGGTCGAGCTCATGAGCGGGCTCCTTCGTTCTTCTGCAGGCGATTGAGCAGCATCTTGGAGCAGGCCAGCACCACGAAGGTGATGAAGAACAGCACCAGGCCCAGATAGATCAGCGATGCCTGGTGCAGGCCTTCGCCGGCTTCGGCAAACTCATTGGCCAGGGCCGAGGTGATGCTGTTCGCGGCCTCGAACACGGACAGCGAATTGAGCTGGTTCATATTGCCGATCACAAAGGTCACGGCCATGGTCTCGCCCAGCGCGCGGCCCAGGCCCAGCATGACGCCGCCGAGCACGCCGGTCTTGGTATAGGGCAGCACCACTTTCCAGACCACTTCCCAGGTCGTGGAGCCCAGGCCGTAGGCCGACTCCTTGAGCAGCGCCGGCGTGACCTCGAACACATCGCGCATCACCGAGGCGATGAAGGGGATGATCATGATGGCCAGGATGATGCCGGCCGAGAGAATGCCGATACCCACGGGAGGCCCGGAGACAAAGGCGCCCAGATAGGGCACGCCGCTCAGCAGGTTCTGCAGCGGCTGCTGCACATAGGTGGCCAGCACGGGGCCGAACACCATCAGACCCCACATGCCGTAGACGATGGATGGCACTGCGGCCAGCAACTCGATGGCCGTGCCCAGAGGGCGCTTGAGCCAGGCGGGAGAGAGTTCCGTCAGAAACAGCGCAATGCCGAAGCTCACGGGCACGGCAATCAAGAGCGCGATGGCCGAGGTGGCCAGCGTGCCGTAAATCATGACCAGGCCGCCGTACCGATTCTGGACGGGGTCCCAGACGCTGCTGGTCAGAAAGCCCAGACCGTATTCCGAAATGGCGGGCCAGGCGCCGACGATCAGTGAAGCCATGATGGCCAGCAGCAGCACCAGCGTCAGAATCGCTGCGCTGCGTGCCAGGCCACCAAACAAACGATCCGCCATACGTCCCGAGATCATCGGAGCACGTGGCGGAGAAGGAGAGCGTCGCTTGGCGGCATCGGTGGAGGCAGCAGCCAGCGAACTGGAGGGCGACGTAGTGGACACGTGAGCGCCTTTATTCGCAAAGGGTTGAAACAAGCAGCGGAGATGCCGTCCGGCACGGCAGTCCGCTGCTCACTGATTACACGAGATTACTTGGCAACAACCTTGCCCGAGGTGTCCTTGATGTCGTTCCAGGACTTGTAGATCACGTTCTTGACGGAGTCGGGCATGGGCACGTAGTCCAGATCGGCAGCAGTCTTGTCACCTTGCTTGTAGGCCCACTCGAAGAACTTCAGCGAAGTGGCGGCCTGGGCGGGCTTGTCCTGGGTCTTGTGCATCAGGATGAAGGTGGCCGAGGTGATGGGCCAGGCGCTCTTGCCGGGCTGGTTGGTCAGGATCTGGTAGAAGCTCTTGGCCCAGTCGGCACCGGCAGCGGCAGCCTTGAAGGTATCGTCGTCAGGAGAGACGAAAGCGCCGTCCTTGTTCTGCAGCTGTGTGTAGGTCAGCTTGTTCTGCTTGACATAGGCGTACTCGACATAGCCGATGGAGTTGGGCAGACGGCCCACAAAGGCGGCAACGCCTTCGTTGCCCTTGCCGCCGGCACCGGTGGGCCAGTTCACGGCCGTGCCTTCGCCGACCTTGTCCTTCCACTCGGCGTTGACCTTGGAGAGGTAGTTGGTGAAGCCGAAGGTGGTGCCGGAGCCGTCGGCGCGGCGCACGGGAGCGATGGCGGCATCAGGCAGGGCCACGCCGGGGTTCAGAGCGGCAACGGCGGGATCGTTCCACTTGGTGATCTTGCCCAGGTAGATGTCGCCCAGCACCTGGCCCGACAGCTTCAGCTGGCCGGGAGCCACGCCCTTGATGTTGACCACGGGAACAATGCCGCCGATCACGGTGGGGAACTGCAGCAGGCCCTTCTTCTGCAGCTCGTCATCGGTCAGGGGCGCATCCGAGGCGCCGAAGTCCACGGTCTTGGCATCGATCTGCTTGACGCCGGCGCTGGAGCCCACGGACTGGTAGTTGATCTTGACGCCTGTGGCCTTGTGATAGTCGGCAGCCCACTTGGAATACAGAGGAGCCGGGAAGCTCGCACCGGCACCTGTAGCTTCCTGGCTGGCGTTGGCAATACCCGCGGCAGACAGAGCACCGGCTACCAGAACGTGAATCAAGGACAACTTCATGAAACGACCTCTTAGGGTTGAAAGATTCGATGGAGTGGACTTTAAAAACCTTTTATGACAGCGTCGTGACATGAAAATTTCAAGGCGCAACCGAGTGAAAACCAGTCAATCCGGTCATGCGATTGTCATATTTCGTTCGCAAACTGCTGAGCCTTGACCTACATACTCGGTCCCCGAGTAAAAACACAGGTAACAGCTTGTCGCAAGGCCGATGCCGGGGCGCTGGCAATGTATGACATAGTCTGTCACACAGCGTGAGCACCCCTCGGCGGTGGCCCGGGCCGGCAATACCTGCAAATACCTGACTTGGCAGAGGCTGAACTCTTCCCCCTGATAGCCCGATGACGGCGCATATTGCATATTCCACTGCCCGATGCATGTGTCGTCAGCTCCCTCACGCTCATGCTCCACTCGTGCCCCAACCCGCATAACAACAACGCATTGATTGGCTCAGAAATGGCTCCAGAATCGCTGCTTGCCGCCGTAGACCTTGGCTCCAACAGTTTTCGCCTTGAAATAGGCCGCATCGGCTCGCATCAACGCATCGAGCGAGTGGAATACCTCAAGGAAACCGTGCGCCAGGGCAACGGCCTGAACTCGCGCCAGGAACTCTCGCGCGAGGCCATGGAGCGAGGCTGGGACTGCCTGGCGCGCTTCGGCGAGCGCCTCAGAGGCTTCGATGCCACGCATGTGCGCGCCGTTGCCACCCAGACCCTGCGCGAGGCACTGAACGCCGGCGAATTCGTGACGCATGGCAGCCAGCTGCTGGGCTTTCCCATCGAGGTCATTGCCGGCGAGGAAGAAGCCCGGCTGATCTATCGCGGTGTGGCCAGCTCCCTGCCGCCCAGCCAGCAAAAACGCCTGGTCATCGACATTGGCGGGCGCTCCACCGAAATCATCATCGGCCAGCACAGCCAGCCGCTGCAGGTGGCATCGTTTGCGCTGGGCAGCGTCTCCTGGAGCAGCCGCTTCTTCAGCGATGGCGCACTGAACAAGGCCAACTTTCAGGCCGCCGTCGCCGCCGCCAAGCAATGCCTGGCCCAGGCCCAGTTCGCCTATCCAGGCACCGCCTGGGACTGCGCCTACGCCTCTTCCGGCACGGCCAATGCCGTGGCCGACGCCCTCACGGCCCAGGGCCTGGACGGACAGGTGATCACCCCTGCCAAGCTGCGCCACCTCTACGAGATGCTGCTGGACATCGGCCATGTGGACCGCCTGCGCATGCCGGGCCTCAAGGAAGACCGCCGCCCCGTGGTCGCGGGCGGCATCAGCGTGATGATGGCCGTGGTCGATCTGCTGGGCATTACCGAGCTGGAAGTCGCCCAGGGCGCACTGCGCCAGGGGGCCCTGCACGACCTGCTCGACCATGAGCCTCCCGCCGACAAGGAGGCCGCAGAAATCAGCGCCCTGCAGCTGGATTTCGGCGTGGATGTCCCCCATGCCCTGCGCGTGCAGCGTATCGCCACCGAGCTGTACCAGCAGATCCTGCCCGCCGAAACGGCGGCGCAGAGCGCACAGGCCCTGACCATTGCAGCGCAGCTGCATGAGGTCGGCATGCGTGTGGCCCTGAGCAACTACCATCGCCACGGTGCCTACATCGTCGAGCATTGCGGCCTGGCCACCTGGGAGCCTGAGCTGCGCCAGCGCATCTGCCAGCTGGTGCTGGGTCACCAGGGCAAGCTGCGCAAGCTGGAGGACGCCATCGGCGAGCCCCAGCTGGCCCTGCCGCTGATGGCGCTGCGCATCGCCGTGCAGCTGTGCCACACCCGCCGCGAGCCGGACATGAAAGGCATGCAGATCAAGCGCTCGGGTTCGGAATGCAGGCTCTCCACCCCTTCGGGCTGGATGCTGACCTATCCGCAATCCGCACGCCTGCTGGAAGAGGAAGCCATGGCCTGGAGCAAGACGCCCTGGAGCCTCAAGCTGCAGCTGCGTTGACGCGGCCCGCCGTTCGGGCGCATGGCAAAGACAAAGGGACTGCGAGGCAGTCCCTTTTTTGCATTCAGCCTTCAAAAAGAGAGCTGCACGCGCCTGTCAGATAAAGATTTCAGCATGAAAAGCATCTGAAATCCTTGGCCAACAAGCGCAATCAGCTCCTTCTTTGATAACTCAGAGGCTCTTGCCGCCGTAGCGCACCATCAGCGCCTGCTGGGCACCCTTGCCCTCCAGGGGACGCTCGGGCTTCTGGTAAGCGCCCGAAGCATCCAGCGTCCAGGCATCGCGGTCATCGCCCAGATAGGCCACCAGGCACTCGTCAATCACGCGCTGGCGCAGCTTCTTGTCCAGCACCGGCCAGGCCAGCTCCACACGGCTGAGCATATTGCGATTCATCCAGTCGGCGCTGGACAGCAGCAGCTCTTCCTCCTGCCCCCAGGCAAAGTAGAAGACGCGCGAATGCTCCAGGAAACGGCCGATGATGGAGCGCACGCGGATATTGTCGGTGACGCCCGGGCGCTGGGCCGGCAGCATGCAGGAGCCGCGCACGATGAGATCGATCTGCGCGCCCTTGCGACCGGCCTCGACCAGAGCGCGGATCAGCGGCTCGTCGGTCAGCGCATTCATCTTGAGCACCATGCGCGCCTTCTCGCCCCGCGCCGCTGCGGCAGCCACCAGGCCGATCAGCTCCAGCATGCGGTTTTGCAGATGGAAGGGCGCCATGACCAGCTTTTGCAGCCTGGGCATGGTGTTGTGGCTGGAGAGGTGGCGGAACACCGCATCCATATCGGCCGTGATCTCGTCATTGCAGGTCAGCTGGCTGATGTCGGTGTACAGACGCGCGCTGCGGGCGTTGTAGTTGCCCGTGGACAGATGGGCATAGCGCTTGAGCTGGTTGTTGCGCTTTTCGCGCCGCGTGATCAGCAGCATCTTGGCGTGGGTCTTGAGGCCGACCACGCCGTACACCACCTGAACGCCCAGCGATTCCAGCTTTTCCGCCCAGTTGATGTTGGCCTCTTCGTCAAAGCGCGCCTTGAGCTCCAGCACGGCCAGCACTTCCTTGCCGCGGCTCACGGCCTCGGCCAGCAGGCTCATGATCTCGGAGTCGGTGCCCGTGCGGTAGATGGTCTGCTTGATGGCCAGCACCTGCGGGTCGTTGACGGCCTCGCGCAGCAGCTCCAGCACGCCGTCAAAGCTCTCGAAGGGCTGATGGATGATGATGTCGCTCTTGCGCATCTGGGCCAGGATGGAGCGGCCGGGCACAAGCTGGGTGGGCCATGCCGGCTTCCACTTGGGAAACAGCAGGGCCGGGTCGTCGACCAGATCGATCAGCTGCATCTGGCGCACCAGATTGACCGGTCCCTTGACGCGGAACAGCGCCTCGGCAGGCAGGCCGTATTGCTCCAGCAGCAGGTCAGAGAGCACCACGGAGCATGAGGAAGACACTTCCAGACGCACCGCCTGGCCGTAATGGCGGTGGTGCAGGCCCTGGCGCAAGGCCATGCGCAGATCCACCACATCGTCCTCATCCACGGCCAGATCGGAGTGGCGGGTGACGCGGAACTGGGAGAACTCGGACACTTCCCGGCCCGGGAACAGCTCGGCCAGATGGGCGCGCACCACGCTGGAGATGCTGACGAACAACTTTTGCTTGCCCGAAATCTTCTCGGGCAGGCGGATCAGGCGCGGCAAGGCGCGCGGCACCTTGACGATGGCCACCTCGTTGGCGCGCCCGAAGGCATCCACGCCGTTGAGGCGCACGATGAAATTAAGCGCCTTGTTGGCGACCTGCGGAAAGGGGTGCGACGGGTCCAGGCCCACTGGCATCAGCAGGGGCTGGACCTCGCGCATGAAGTACTCGCGCACCCATTTGCGCTGCGCCACGCTGCGCTCGCCGTGCGAGACCAGGCGGATCGCATGCTTGTCGAACGCAGGAATGATGGCCTGGTTGTAGAGCTGATACTGCTTGGCCACCAGGCCATGGGCCGTGGTCATCAGTCGCTCGAAGCTGGCACGCGAGTAGGTGCCCTGCTCGTCACCCACCTTGGCGGCCGAGACATGAGGGGCGCAGCGCACCTCGAACCACTCGTCGAGATTTGAGGACACGATGCACAGATAGCGCAGGCGCTCGAGCAGCGGCACATCCTCGCGCTCGGCCCAGCTCAGCACGCGCTCGTTGAAGACCAGAATGCTTTGATCGCGGTCCAGCAGCTCCAGAGTCGGCTCGATCACAGGCGGCATGGCTACCTCGTTCTTGGACGCCGCCCGGCGTCGGCGCGGCGCTTTGGCAGGGACGGAAGATGCCGCAGGGGCCGCGTCGGAAACGGCACCGGGCACCTCATGGTGCCCGGCCCCGGCGGCTTGCGCAACTGCAGGCGGCTCGCCTGCGGCGCCCTTCACGCTACCGCCCTGCTCTGCTGTTGCCGCTGCCGGCACCAGCGAGAGATGCGCCAGCCCCAGGGATGCGGGCCCCGCCTCTTGCGACTGACTGGCGGTCTGCGAGGCTGCGGCGCAATCCTGCCCTGAAGAAGAAGTGGTGGAAGCGGAAAAGAAAGAATCGGAACCAGGTACGGATTGGGACATGTGGCAGCAGCCTGCGAAAGCTTGAAGCGCCCCTGAGGGCATGTCCGCAGTCTGCCGATGGTTTATGACAATTGCATGACCAAAATATGACTGTCATCGTTGTTCATGACAGCCGCCCCTGGTTTGAACAGCGTCAGCTGGTCCTGACCACCTCGGCCAGACGCTCGGCACAGTTGCTGGCCATGTCCGCACTTCTGGCCTCGACCATGACGCGCACCAGGGGCTCGGTGCCGCTGGGGCGGATCAGCACGCGGCCGTCGCTGCCCAGCAGTTTCTCGACAGCCGCCTGCTCGCCGGGGAGCTTGGCGTTGTTTTTCCAGTCCTGTCCCGGCTGCAGGCGCACATTGATCATGACCTGGGGAAACAGCTTCACGGACTCCAGCCACTGGGCCATGGTCTTTTTGGAGCGCACGCAGGCCTGCAGCACCTGCAGCGCACTGACGAGGCCGTCGCCGGTGGTGTGCTTGTCCAGCGCCAGCAGATGGCCCGAGCTTTCGCCACCCAGCTGCCAGCCCTTGGCAGTGAGTGCTTCCAGCACATAGCGGTCTCCGACCTTGGCGCGTACAAAGCCCACGCCCTGCGCCTTGAGCGCCTGCTCCACCGCCATATTGGTCATCAGGGTTCCGGCCACGCCGCTCACCGCATCGCCGCGGGCCAGACGGTCGGCCGCCATGAGATAGAGCAGTTCGTCGCCGTTGTACAGGCGGCCCTGCGCATCGACCAGCTGCAGCCGGTCGGCATCGCCGTCCAGTGCCACGCCGTAGTCGGCATTGTTGGCACGCACGGCCCTGACCAGCGCCTCGGGATGGGTCGCACCCACGCCCTCGTTGATGTTGAGGCCATCCGGAGAGCAGCCGATCTCCACCACGCTGGCACCGAGCTCATGAAAGACCTTGGGTGCGATCTGATAGGCCGCGCCATGGGCCGCGTCCACCACGATCTTCAGACCGCGCAGCGACAGGCTGTGATCGAAGGTGCTTTTGCAGAACTCGATGTAGCGGCCGGCGGCATCGGCCAGGCGCCGTGCCTTGCCCAGAGAGGCGGAGTCCACCCAGACGGGGTCTTCCTTGAGGGCGGCCTCAACATCCTCTTCCCAGGAATCGGGCAGCTTGGTGCCCTCGGCGCTGAAGAACTTGATGCCGTTGTCGTAGAACGGGTTGTGGCTGGCGCTGATGACCACGCCCAGGCTGGCGCGCTGGGCACGCGTCAGATAGGCCACGCCCGGTGTCGGCAGGGGGCCAAGCAGCATGACATCGACACCGGCAGAGTTGAAGCCCGATTCGAGTGCGCTTTCAAGCATATAGCCGGAGATGCGGGTGTCCTTGCCGATCAGCACCAGAGGACGCTCTTGCGTACGACGCAGCACGCGCCCGACGGCATGCGCCAGGCGCAGGGCAAAGTCAGGCGTGATGGGCGACTTGCCCACCGTGCCGCGAATCCCGTCAGTGCCGAAGTACTGTCTTGCCATAGTCTTGTTGTCCTTTTTAGATTCAATACTCTGTCATCAGGCCTGCAGTGCTTGCGCATCATGCATGGCCTGCCAGACTGCCAGCGCGGCCACCGTGTCCTTCACGTCGTGGACACGCACAATTCTGGCCCCTCGCTCGACCGCCAGCAATGCCGCCGCCACACTGGGCACCATGCGCTGATCCACGGGCAGGCCGCTGACCTGCCCCAGAGAACCTTTGCGCGACCAGCCTGCCAGCAGCGGGAAGTCTAGGCCCAGCAGCTCACGCTGATGTGCAAGCAAGGCAAAATTTTGTACCACGCTCTTGCCAAAGCCAATACCGTAGTCCCAGGCGATGCGCGAGCGTGCAACGCCTGCGTCGAGCAAAGGCTGCGTCGCCTGCAGCAGAAAGTCACGCACCTGCGCCACGGCGTTGCCCTGCATATGCTCCAGATGCATGTCCTGCGGGGTCTTGTGCATATGCATCAGGCACACCCCGCAGCTGCCGTGCCGGCTCACCACTTCGAAGGCGCCGGGCTGACGCAGCGCCCAGATGTCATTGATGATGTCGGCCCCGAGATCCAGGGCTGCCGCCATGACTTCGGGCTTGTAGGTATCGATGGAGATGGGCACATCGAGCTTGACGGCCTCGCGCAGCACGGGCAGAACACGCGCCAGCTCGTCCTCCAGGCTGACTGCAGGTGAGCCCGGCCTGGTGGACTCGCCGCCTATGTCCAGAATATGCGCGCCCTGTGCTAGCAACAGCTCGGCATGGGCCATGGCCTGGGATACCCCGGCATGCTTGCCGCCGTCAGAAAAGGAATCCGGGGTCACATTCACGATGCCCATGACCTGGGGCTTGTCGAGCTGCACGAGAAAACGCGAGGTTTGCCACTGTTGCGACATAGATCTTCCGATATCTGAGAGTACAAAAACAAAAGGCCCCTGAGGGACCTTTTGCAGCGGAGACTTGGCGCTTAAGCCGTAGTCGGTGAAGGCTCGGCATTCGATGCGGGATTGCCTCCGGAGGAGTTGCCGCCATCCGACGAGGGCGGATTGCGAGGCGTCCAGTCCTTGGGAGGACGAGGCTCCTTGCCGGCCATGATGTCGTTGAGCTGTTCGGCGTCGATCGTTTCCCAGTCCAGCATGGCCTTGGCCATGGCGTGCATCTTGTCGCTGTTGTCTTCGATCAGCTTGCGCGCCAGCGCATATTGCTCGTCGATGATGCGACGCACTTCATCGTCCACCTTCTGCATGGTGGACTCGGACAGATTGGAGCCCCGGCTGAAGGTACGACCCAGGAAGGGCTCGCCTTCCTGCTCGGAGTAGACCATGGTGCCCAGCGCATCGCTCATGCCGTAGCGCGTCACCATGTCGCGGGCGATCTGGGTCGCACGCTCGAAGTCGTTCGAAGCACCAGTCGTCATCTGGTTCATGAACACTTCTTCGGCGATACGTCCGCCAAACAGCATGGCGATCTGGTTGAGCATGTACTCCTTGTCGTAGGAGTAGCGGTCCTTCTCGGGCAGGCTCATGGTCACGCCCAGCGCACGGCCGCGCGGGATGATGGTGACCTTGTGCACAGGATCGCACTTGGGCAGCAGCTTGCCTATCAAGGCATGGCCGGCTTCATGGTAGGCCGTGTTGCGGCGCTCTTCCTCGGGCATGACCATGGTCTTGCGCTCGGGGCCCATGATGATCTTGTCCTTGGCCTTCTCGAAATCCTGCATCTCCACCGTGCGCGCATTGCGGCGAGCCGCCATCAGAGCTGCTTCGTTGCAAAGATTGGCCAGATCGGCACCCGACATGCCGGGCGTGCCGCGCGCGATGATGGCGGGGTTCACGTCCTGGCCCACGGGGATCTTGCGCATGTGCACATTGAGAATCTGCTCGCGGCCGCGGATATCGGGCAGCGTCACATAGACCTGGCGGTCGAAACGACCGGGACGCAGCAAGGCGGCATCCAGGATGTCGGGGCGGTTGGTTGCAGCCACCACGATCACGCCGAGATTGGTCTCGAAACCGTCCATCTCGACCAGCATCTGGTTCAGAGTCTGCTCGCGCTCATCGTTGCCGCCGCCCATGCCGGCGCCACGCTGGCGACCGACGGCGTCGATTTCGTCGATGAAGATGATGCAGGGTGCATTCTTCTTGGCGTTTTCGAACATGTCGCGCACGCGGGCCGCGCCCACGCCAACGAACATTTCAACGAAGTCGGAACCCGAGATCGAGAAGAAAGGCACCTTGGCTTCGCCCGCAATCGACTTGGCCAGCAGCGTCTTGCCGGTGCCGGGAGGGCCGACCAGCAGCAGACCACGGGGAATACGACCGCCGAGCTTCTGGAACTTGTTGGGGTCCTTAAGGAAGTCCACGACTTCCTTGACCTCTTCCTTTGCCTCATCGGCACCAGCCACGTCGGCAAAGGTGACGGTGTTGCTGTTCTCGTCGAGCATGCGTGCCTTGGACTTGCCGAAGCTGAAGGCACCGCCCTTGCCGCCGCCCTGCATCTGGCGCATGAAGTACACCCATACGCCGATCAACAGCAGCATGGGGCCCCAGCTCACGAGCAGCGTCATGAGCAGCGAGCCTTCTTCACGTGGCTTGACGTCGAACTTGACGTTGTTGTTGATCAGGTCGCCCACCAGGCCACGATCCAGATAGGTGGCTGTAGTGCGGATCTTGCGATCATCGGTGGTGGTGGCTACGACCTCGGTACCGCCGGCACCTTCCTGAATGGTGGCGCTCTTGATACGGTTGTTGCGCACTTGCTCCAGGAATTCCGAGTAGCCAACATGAGAGGCACCGCCAGCACCTCGGGTGTCAAACTGTTTGAACACCGTAAACAGCACCATGGCGATGACCAGCCAGACGGCGACTTTTGAAAACCACTGATTGTTCAAGCGGGGCTCCAATGGAATATTCAGACGTAAAGGCCCGGAGGGGACTCCAGACCTAGTTGAGGTTCATTTTAGGTGTTTCAAGCGCCCAGGACGCCTATTTCCCCCTATAGCGGCCATAGGCAAGCTATGGTCCGACAGGCAATCGGCTCTAAGCCTGTGTTTTATCAGGGCTTTGCGCTATCAGTTTCACTGACTTGCTGCAGCAAGGCATGAGGTCAAATGCCCCTATGCAAGCCGGCAACTGCATCAGGAGCCCTGCTTCAGCCCCATCCCCACCAGGAAAATCTCGGCAGACCGGTCGCGCGAGGCCTTGGGCTTGATGGGCTTGACCACCTTGAAGGTCTGCTTGAACAGATCCACCAGCTCGTTGTAGCCGCTGCCGTGGAAAAGCTTGACCACCAACGCGCCCTCGGGCTTCATGTTGTTGATCGCGAAATCGACGGCCATCTCGATGAGCACCGCGACCCGCGCCCCGTCCGTGGCGCCATGGCCTGACAGATTGGGCGCCATGTCCGAGACCACCACGTCGGCCTTGCCGCCGCCCATGGCTTCTTCCAGCTGCGCCAGCACTGCCTCTTCGCGGAAGTCGCCCTGGATGTAATGCACGCCCTCGATGGGCTCCATGGGCAACAGGTCCAGCGAGATGATGCGGCCGTTGAGCTCGCCCACGGCCGCACCGCTGGGCGAGAGACGACGACGCACATACTGGCTCCAGGCGCCGGGCGCGCAGCCCAGGTCCACCACGGTGTGACCGGGCTGAATCAGCTTCAGCGACTCGTCAATTTCCTTGAGCTTGTAGGCCGCGCGGGCACGATAACCGTCCTTCTGGGCGGCTTTCACATACGGGTCATTGATGTGATCGTGCAGCCAATTCTTATTGACCTTCTTGCTTTTGGTTTTGGTTTTCATGCCTGAATTCTCGCAGCCTTGATAATACGGGTATGCCCCAAATTGAATTAACTCCCGCGCAGCGCCGGGAACACCGCGCCGAAGCCCACCATCTGGACCCCGTCGTCCTCATCGGTGGCGATGGTCTGACCACTGCCGTTCAGAAGGAAGTGGACGCCGCACTCAATGCCCATGGTCTGATCAAGGTCCGCGTTTTCGGCGACGATCGTGCAGCCCGCGAGCAGATCTATCAACAACTTTGCGACGAGCTGAACGCCGCGCCCATCCAGCACATCGGCAAGCTGCTGGTGCTGTGGCGCCCGATTCCCGAAAAGGAAAAGGCCTTTGACGAAGACCGCATGCCCGGTCCTCGCGACGTCAAGGTGCTCAAGTTCGGCCGCGCCGGACAGAAGCCCGAAGTCAAGCAACTGCGCGTGCTCGGCAACCAGCGCCTGACCGCCGGCGGCACCATCAAGCGCGCCAAGCCCAAGCAGAAGTCGGTCAAGAAAGGCCGTCAGGACTGATCTGCCGATCAGCCCCGTCTGCCCGTCCATCCGCCTTATTTCCTCGCCGAGACCGCCAACCCATGGTTCAGACCACACAGCAGCCGCGCCATATTCTTTGCATGAAATGGGGCACCAAATACGGCCCGGAGTACGTCAACCGACTCTATGCCATGGTGCGCCGCCATCTCAGCGGAGATTTTCGCTTTGTCTGCCTGACCGACAGCACAGAGGGGATTCGCTCCGAAGTGGAGTGCTTTCCCATTCCCGACCTGAACATTCATCTGGCTCCCGGCCAGCGTGATGGCGCCTGGAAGAAGCTGACCACCTTCGAGCGCGACCTGCATGGCCTCAAGGGTCAGGCGCTGTTCCTGGACCTGGATGTGGTGATCGTGGGCAGCCTCGACGAGTTCTTCACGCTGCCTGGCGAGTTCCGCATCATTCACGACTATCCGCGCTTCTGGCGCTTCGGTGAGCGCATTGTCGGCAACTCCTCGGTCTACCGCTTCGAGCTGGGTGCCCATGCCGATGTGCTGGAGCATTTCCGTGCGCACACCGAAGAAATGCGTGCCAAGTACCGCAACGAGCAGGAGTACCTGTCGCACTTTCTGCACAAGCAGGGCAAGCTGGACTACTGGCCTGCCGCCTGGTGCCCCAGCTTCAAGTACTACTGCATTCCGACCTGGCCCAGCAATTACTGGAAGGAGCCGCTGCCGCCCGTCGATGCGCGCATCGTGATCTTCCACGGCGAAGTGAACCCGCCCGACGCCCTGGAAGGCCGTCGCAACAAGCGCTTTCGCCATATCGAGCCGGCCAGGTGGATCGAGAAGGCCTGGGGCTGAAGGACGGCTGCAGTTGCAGCCTCAAAAACAAAAGGCGTTGACCGCGAGGTTCAACGCCTTTTTTGTGCCCGCCTGAGCGATGGATCAGCGCGAGCCCGGCATGCCGGGCTTGCTCGGCCTTGTCAGCGATACTTGGCATCGACCAGCGGATGCCCCTTCATGCGCGAGAGAATCGACAGCGGGCTGGCCGCCGGGTTGTATTCGCTGCCGGGCGGCAGGAACAAGGTCTGCTCCAGCATGTACTGCCCCGACATGACGGCATGCACGGCCTGATCGGAAAAGCACACCCAGGAGGAACCTGCCGCGAAAGGCACGGTCTCCTGCGGCGCGTTCTTCTGGTAGTCGGCGTCGCCCTTCATGCCATCGTGCAGCTGCAGCATCAGATGATCGTATTCGCTGCGATAGGACTTGGTCACATGCAGCAACTCCAGCGCCTTGGCCTGCCAGGCGCTGTAGGGCTTGGCACGCGGCACGAAACGCTTGGCCACATCGGTGAAGGGCTCGCCCACGCGCCAGACGCGCGGCTGGCCATCCGGGTTGACATTGGTGAACACGCGCAGAATGCGCTCGCCATAGTTGGGCCGCGAAGGAAAGGCATCCACATGCATGCGCTTGTCGTCGGCACGCCAGGACTGCGCCCGCGTTTCCACCTGCGAAGGGCGATAGCTGGTGGGCGCCATGCGCACCAGCGGCATATAGGCGGGAAACAGCCCTGCGATCAGCGCCGTGGCCTGCTCGCGAAAGCGTCCGACCATGGCCGCCACCTGGGCCTGCGTGGCCTCGTCGCCCGCCACGCCCTTGATCGAGCCATCCACGTTGAGGCTGATATTGCGCGTCTTGGGATCGCGCACATCGGGGCGCAGCAGGGTTTTTTCCTGCTCGGAGAGCTGAAAGCTCAGCTGCGGAAAGTACAGCACCTTGCCTGCCTCGACGGCAGCAGTCCATTCATCGCGCCCCTGGACCTTGTTCCAGTCGGTCGCGTCGATTTTTACGATTTGAGATTCCATGGCTTCGGCAGTGTACTCCCCGCAGCTGGCGCGGGCTTGCACTGGATCAAGCCGGCTTGCGCGCGCCCGCCACACGCCACAGCACGATGGCGGCGCACAGCCACTGAAGCGCATACATGCCGGTGCCCACGCTGTGCCAGAGTTTGAGGTTCTCGCGCGCCACGATCTTGGGCGACACGCCGTACTGCACCAGCAGGGCCAGCAACATGCCGGCGATCACAAAACCGATAGCTGTTTGCGCCCATTGCTCAAGCTTTTCAGCATGTTTTCGCTTTGAAAACACCAGCAGTAAAGCGCAACATGCTATGGAAATCCAGGTCTGCGCGGCGAACAGCTTGGCCGCCATAAAGCCCGCCAGAGCCGGCGTGGGCAGATGGGCAAACAGCATGGGCACGGCCACAAAGCCGATGGCGCTCAGGCTGCCCCACCACAGAGCCGCAAAGAAAACAGGAAAGCGTTCAAACATCATGGTGAAATTTCAGCATGGCAGAGCGCAAACCAGAGATGCCGAGCAAGAGCCGCCTCGCAGCAAGGGCATCGTCCCCTCTCCCGCAGCGCGAAGCGCCCAGAGACAGGGGAAGGCGCGCAGCGCCTCAGGGGTGATCAGATGTACTTTACGCCTACGATCTCGTAGCGACGCTCGCCGCCCGGTGCCTGCACCACGGCGGTATCGCCCTCTTCCTTGCCGATCAGGGCGCGGGCAATGGGGCTGGACACATTGATCAGTCCGTGCTTGAGATCGGCCTCGTCCTCGCCCACGATCTGGTAGGTCACGGCCGAGCCGCTGTCTTCATCTTCCAGATCCACGGTCGCGCCGAACACCACTCGACCGCCTGCATCCAGCTCGGTCGGGTCGATGACCTGCGCAGCGGACAGCTTGCCTTCGACCTCGATGATGCGGCCTTCGATGAAGCCCTGCTGCTCCTTCGCGGATTCGTATTCGGCGTTTTCGCTCAGGTCACCCTGGGCACGGGCCTCTGCAATGGCTTGAATGACCGCGGGACGATCCACCGTCTTCAGGCGTTGCAGTTCCACCTTGAGCTTTTCTGCTCCGCGCTTGGTGATTGGGATGGTGGCCATGATCAAGTCTCCAAATTCAGCAAACGCCGCGCCCAGCGCGGCACCTCTCGCACAGGCCTGAGTGACAACGTCAAACAGGGGCCTGTGCCCCAAAAGCAAACCGCCGCACGTTGCCGCGCGGCGGTTCAAATACATTACCGCAGATTATGCCGTGTTTGCTGCGGCACAAGTGCGGTAAAAACCCGGCAGCCCTTGCGGGCTGCTTCGGGCGTCAGCCTTTTCAGGCCTTGGTCAACATGGCATGCAGCTCTTGCACCGAGTGCACGTCCAGGCTGCCGCGCATGGCCTTCATGCCTTCCACGGCCGCTTCCGCGCCGAAGATGGTGGTGAAGGTGGTCACGCGTGCCAGCAGCGCGCTGGTACGGATCTGGCGCGAGTCGGCGATGGCGTTGCGGCGCTCTTCCACGGTGTTGATGACCAGGGCGATTTCGCCGTTCTTGATCATGTCCACGATGTGGGGGCGGCCCTCGGTGACCTTGTTCACGGTCTGCACCTCGATGCCGGCCTCGGCAATCGCCGTGGCCGTGCCGCGTGTGGCGCACAGGCTGTAACCCATGGCGGCCAGTTCCTTGGCCACGGCCACGGCACGGGTCTTGTCGTTGTTCTTCACCGACAGGAAGACCTTGCCTTCGGCAGGCAGGTGCACGCCGGCACCCATCTGGCTCTTCACAAAGGCTTCGCCAAAGGTCTTGCCCACGCCCATGACTTCACCGGTGGACTTCATCTCGGGGCCGAGGATGGTGTCCACACCGGGGAACTTCACGAACGGGAACACCGCTTCCTTGACGCTGAAGTAAGGCGGAGTGACTTCCTTGGTGATGCCCTGCTCGGCCAGAGTCTGGCCGGCCATGCAGCGCGCGGCCACCTTGGCCAGTTGCACGCCGGTGGCCTTGGAGACGAAAGGCACGGTGCGCGAAGCACGAGGATTCACTTCCAGCACGTAGATCACGTCCTGGCCGTCCGCTTCCTTGATGGCGAACTGCACGTTCATCAGGCCCACCACATGCAGGCCTTCGGCCATGGCTGCGGTCTGGCGCTTGATTTCAGCGACGGTTTCGGCCTTCAGGTAGTAAGGAGGCAGCGAGCAGGCAGAGTCACCGGAGTGAACACCGGCTTGCTCGATGTGCTCCATCACGCCGCCGATGTACACGGCGCCGGTCTTGTCGCGCACGCAGTCCACATCGCACTCGATGGCGTTGGACAGGAAGTGGTCCAGCAGCACGGGAGAGTCGTTGGAGACCTTCACGGCTTCGCGCATGTAGCGCTCGAGGTCGCGCTGCTCGTGCACGATTTCCATCGCACGGCCGCCCAGCACATAGGAAGGACGCACCACCAGGGGGTAACCCAGGCCGGCAGCCTTTTCCAGGGCTTCGGCTTCGGTACGCGCAGTGGCGTTGGGAGGCTGACGCAGACCCAGTTCGTTGAGCAGCTTCTGGAAGCGCTCGCGGTCTTCGGCGGCATCGATCATGTCGGGCGTGGTGCCGATGATCTTCACGCCTTCGCGCTCCAGGCCCAGGGCCAGCTTCAGAGGCGTCTGGCCGCCGTACTGCACGATCACGCCTTCAGGCTGCTCCACATCCACGATTTCCAGCACGTCTTCCAGCGTCAGGGGCTCGAAGTACAGGCGATCGGAAGTGTCGTAGTCGGTGGACACGGTTTCGGGGTTGCAGTTGACCATGATGGTTTCGTAACCATCTTCGCGCATGGCCATGGCGGCGTGCACGCAGCAATAGTCGAACTCGATGCCCTGGCCGATACGGTTCGGGCCACCGCCCAGCACCATGATCTTCTTCTTGTCCGTGGGAGCGGCTTCGCACTCTTCGTCATACGTGGAGTACATGTATGCGGTGTTGGAAGCGAACTCTGCCGCACAGGTGTCCACGCGCTTGAACACGGGACGCACCTTCAGCGCCTTGCGCGCTTCGCGCACGGCCTTGTCGCTGGTGTGCAGCAGCTTGGCCAGGCGGCGGTCTGAGAAGCCCTTTTGCTTGAGGCTGCGCAGGGTCTGTGCATCCAGAGCCGCCAGAGCGCCTTCGCCCTTTTCTTCGTACAGCTTGTCCAGCTCGAGTTCGATCTTGACGATCTCTTCGATCTGCACCAGGAACCACTTGTCGATCTTGGTGATGTTGTGCACTTCGTCCAGCGACCAGCCGGCAGCGAAAGCGTCACCCACATACCAGATGCGGTCGGGACCGGGCTCGCCCAGTTCCTTTTCCAGGATTTCGCGGTCCTGGGTCTTTTCGTTCATGCCGTCCACGCCCACTTCCAGGCCGCGCAAGGCCTTCTGGAAGGATTCCTGGAAGGTACGGCCGATGGCCATCACTTCGCCCACGGACTTCATCTGCGTGGTCAGGCGGTTGTCGGCAGCAGGGAACTTCTCGAAAGCGAAACGCGGGATCTTGGTGACCACGTAGTCGATCGAAGGCTCGAACGAAGCGGGGGTCTTGCCGCCGGTGATTTCGTTCTTGAGCTCATCCAGCGTGAAGCCCACGGCCAGCTTGGCCGCGATCTTGGCGATGGGGAAGCCCGTGGCCTTGGAAGCCAGTGCCGAGGAACGCGAGACGCGGGGGTTCATCTCGATGACGATCATGCGACCGTCCTTGGGATTCACCGAGAACTGCACGTTGGAGCCACCCGTGTCCACACCGATTTCGCGCAGAACGGCCAGAGATGCATTACGCATGATCTGGTATTCCTTGTCGGTCAGTGTCTGGGCCGGTGCCACGGTGATGGAGTCACCGGTGTGCACGCCCATGGGGTCCAGGTTTTCGATCGAGCAGACGATGATGCAGTTGTCAGCGGTGTCGCGCACCACTTCCATCTCGTACTCTTTCCAGCCCAGCAGGGATTCTTCGATCAGCAGCTCGTTGGTGGGCGAAGCCTCCAGACCGCGCTTGCAGATGGTTTCGAATTCCTCGGGGTTGTAGGCAATGCCGCCGCCGGTGCCGCCCAGCGTGAAGCTGGGGCGGATGACGGTGGGGAAGCCCATCTGCTTTTGCACGGCCCAGGCTTCGTCCATGGAGTGGGCGATGCCGGAGCGCGCGGAGCCCAGACCGATCTTGGTCATGGCGTCCTTGAACTTCAGACGGTCTTCGGCCTTGTCGATGGCTTCGGGCTTGGCGCCGATCAGCTCGACCTTGTACTTGTCCAGTACGCCGTTCTTCCACAGGTCCAGCGCGCAGTTCAGCGCGGTCTGGCCACCCATGGTGGGCAGGATGGCATCGGGACGTTCCTTGGCAATGATCTTCTCGACCGTCTGCCAGGTGATGGGCTCGATGTAGGTGACGTCGGCCGTGGCCGGGTCGGTCATGATCGTGGCGGGGTTGCTGTTGATCAGGATGACCTTGTAACCCTCTTCGCGCAGGGCCTTGCAGGCCTGCACGCCGGAGTAGTCAAACTCGCAGGCCTGACCGATCACGATGGGACCGGCGCCAATGATCAGAATGCTTTTAAGGTCGTTGCGCTTAGGCATTGTTGTGTTTCTCCATCAGCGCTGTGAAGCGGTCAAACAGATAGCCGATATCGTTGGGGCCGGGCGATGCTTCGGGGTGACCCTGGAAGCAGAAGGCAGGCACATCGGTGCGCTCCAGACCTTGCAGCGTGCCGTCAAACAGGCTGATGTGCGTGGCGCGGGCGTTGGCGGGCAGCGACTCGATTTCCACCGCAAAACCGTGGTTCTGGCTGGTGATGCTGACGCGTCCGGAGTCCAGGTCCTTCACGGGGTGGTTGGCGCCGTGATGGCTGTTCTGCATCTTGAAGGTCTTGGCGCCGGAGGCCAGAGCCATGATCTGGTGACCCAGGCAGATGCCGAACAGAGGCTTCTTGGCGGCCATGATCTCTTGCGCAGCGGCAATGGCGTAGTCGCAAGGCTCGGGGTCGCCAGGGCCGTTGGACAGGAACACGCCGTCGGGGTTCAGGGCCAGCACGTCCTTGGCAGGCGTCTGGGCAGGCACCACGGTCACGTCGCAGCCGCGCTCGGCCAGCATGCGCAGAATGTTCTTCTTCACGCCGAAGTCGTAGGCCACGACCTTGAACCTGGGCGCTTCGAGCTGGCCGTAGCCTTCGCCCAGCTCCCACTCGGTTTCAGCCCAGGGATAGGACTTGTCGGTGGTCACGACCTTGGCCAGATCCAGACCCTTCATGCTGGGTGCGGCCTTGGCTGCGGCGATGGCCTCGTCGATCCTGGCCTGGGTGACTTCTTCACCAGCGGCCAGACCCACGATTGCGCCGTTCTGCGCGCCGTGATCACGCAGCAGTCGCGTGAGCTTGCGGGTGTCGATATTGGCGATGGCGACGGTCTTACCTTCGGTCAGGTACTCGGACAGCGTCTGCGTGCTTCGGAAGTTGCTGGCCAGCAGGGGCAGGTTCTTGATGATGAGACCTGCGGCATGGATCTTGTCAGCTTCGACGTCTTCAGGATTGACACCGTAGTTGCCGATGTGCGGATACGTGAGTGTCACGATCTGCTGGCAATAGCTGGGGTCGGTGAGGATTTCCTGGTAGCCGGTCAGCGAGGTGTTGAAAACGACTTCGCCAACAGTGGTGCCTTGCGCACCAATCGAGTTGCCAATAAAGACCGTGCCGTCTGCGAGCGCCAGAATGGCGGATGGGAAATTTCCCTTGAGAGACAAAAGCACTGGGTTCTCCGGTTTTTTAATTACGGTTACGCCCAACGAAGCCCCGGCGTGTGCGCTGGGACATTTGTGTCTGCAGGGAATGGCGAGGAAGCGTCGCTAGGCGTATGAAGGAATGCTTGAAAGCCGCCCATTATAGGCTCTGTCCGCTTCACCCCTTTGAAGCGCCCCGGGATTACCCTCTACGGCGTAGCATGCTTACGCTGCTCGCATGCAGGCAGATCGCGGCCGCAGCAGCCACATTGAGTGACTCCTCACCTCCGGGCTGCGCAATGCTGATGCGGCGCTGCGCCATCTCCATCAGCGCCTCGCCCACACCCTGCCCTTCGTGACCCATGGCCCAGGCACAGGGCCAGGGCAGATCCGCCTCATGAATCAATGTCCCCTGATGGGAGCTGGTCACTACCAGGGGCACCTGCAGGGCTTTCACATCCTCGAGCGAGGCGGCCTCGACCAGATGCAGGCCGAAGTGAGCACCCATTCCTGCGCGCAACACCTTCTGACTCCACAGCGCGGCCGTGCCCTTGAGCGCCACAATCTGGGTGAAACCGAAGGCCGACGCGCTGCGCAGGATACTGCCCACGTTGCCGGCATCCTGCACGCGGTCCAGCACCACGGTGGCGATGCCGGACTGCACCTGCAATGCAGCGTCCCAGTCCATCACATAGCCCATGCGGGCGGGAGATTCCAGAGCGCTGATCTCGTCGAACAAGGCATCGGCCAGCACCACGACCTTGCTGGCGGCCTGCACCCACTCTTCGGGCGCCTGCGGCCAGAAAGACTGCGCAAAAACGGCAACTTTTGGTTTCAGACCCCGCACCAGGGCCGCACGGCAAAGATGATCGCCTTCTAGCCAGACCTGGCCCTGCTTGCGGTAGGCCGTGCTGTCCTGGGACAGGCGGCGCAGCTCCTTGACGAAAGCGTTGTCGCGCGAATGAATGTCCGTGACCTGGGGACGTGCTGCCATGTCGACCTCTGAGAAAAAACAAAAAACCCGGCATGCAAGCGCCTGGCCAGGCCTGAAACAAGAACACGACTTACGCAAAACGGGTTCAGGCAGGACGACTGCCTCAGAACGCAGGCCGTTGTGGCATTCCTGTTTGCGTAAGTCCCAAAGAAGATAGAGCGCCCAAGCCGGCCCTGCGCCCCACTCGGGAATGCAGGCCCGACCATCAGGCGCGCATCAGACGTAGAGCAAAGCCTGCGACATCTGCAGGCTGGAAGTCACCCCCGACAGCCCGGTCTCGCACAGCACGGGCTGGGCCGTGCCGCCCGCACACACCTGGCCGGCTTGCAGCACCTGGGCCACGGGTGCAAAGGAGCGCCTGTGCTCGGCCGTTGCACCATGGGCGCGCAAGGCCTGCAGATGCGCGGCCGTGCCATAGCCCTTGTGTCCAGCAAAGCCGTACTGCGGATACTGGGCATCCAGGCGCTCGCACCAGCGGTCGCGCGTAACCTTGGCCAAGATGGACGCTGCAGAAATGGCCTGCACCAGCGAGTCACCCTTGACGATGGCCTCGGCCTGCACATCAATCTGAGGCAACTGGTTGCCATCCACCAGCACCAGCACGGGCTTGAGGCGCAAGCCCATCACTGCGCGGCGCATGGCCAGCAGCGTGGCCTTGAGGATGTTGATCTCGTCGATTTCCTGCACCGAGGCCTGCGCTATGCAAAAGCACAGCGCCTTGGCGCGGATCTCGTCGTAGAGCACCTCGCGGCGGTTCGCCGTGAGCTTCTTGGAATCGTTCAGCCCGGCAATGGGCTTCATGTCGTCCAGAATAACGGCGGCCGCCACCACCGGGCCGGCCAGCGGGCCGCGCCCTGCCTCATCCACCCCGGCAACCAGCCCGGGCGGATGCCAGGGCAGGCAGCCTTGCTCAAGCAGCGGGGGTGGCAATGATTTTTTGGATCGCATGGGCAGCCAGTTCGGCGGTGTCGCGGCGCAGTTCGTGATGTAGCGCGGTGAAGCGCTCAACCAGCGCTTCAATGGTGGCAGGAGAATCCTGGCTGGCTCTGAGCCAGCCCAGCGCGGCCTGGGCCAGTGCCTCGGGCGTTGCCGCATCCTGCAGCAGCTCGGGCACGACGAAGTCGCCGCACAGAATATTGGGCAGCCCCACCCAGGGCTGCAGTTGCTTGCGCTTCATGAGGCGCCAGCTCCAGGGGTGCATGCTGTAGCTGATGACCATGGGGCGCTTGTAGAGCGCGGCCTCCAGCGTGGCGGTGCCGCTGGCAATCAGCGTGCAGTCGCAGGCAGCCAGCACATCGTGGGACTGGCCCTTGACGATGATGCATTGCTCCTGCATGCCTGCCTCTGCGGCGATGCGCTGCACCTCTTCGTACAGGGAAGGCACGGCCGGCACCACGATCCGAGTCTGCGGCAATGCCTTGCGGACCAGTGCTGCCGCCTTGAAAAAGCCTGAGGCGATATAGCGCACCTCGGAGCGGCGGCTGCCGGGCAGCAAGGCCAGCACCAGACCCTCTTCGGCCAGGCCCAGGCGCGCACGCGCAGCCGCCCTGTCGGGATGCAAGGGAATCACCTGCGCCAGCGGATGGCCGACGTAGGTGGCCTCGATGCCATGCTGGGCCAGCAGTTCGGGCTCGAACGGAAAGATGCACAGCACATGGTCGGCCGCGCGGCGGATTTTTTCCACGCGATCGGCGCGCCAGGCCCAGATCGAGGGGCAGACAAAATGCACGGTCTTGATACCCGCTTCGCGCAAGCTGGTTTCCAGCCCCAGGTTGAAGTCGGGCGCATCCACGCCCACAAAGACCGAGGGCGGATGCGCAATCAGACGCTGACGCAGCTTTTTGCGGATACCAAGCAGCTCGGCCACGCGGGCCAGCACTTCCCAGCTATAGCCGTGCACGGCCAGACGCTCGGACTGCCACCAGGCATCAAAGCCTCGCTCCTGCATTCCGTCGCCGCCGATCCCCATGGAGCTTGCATCGGGCCAGCGCTGACGCAGACCGTCCAGCAACAGCGAAGCCAGCAGATCGCCCGAGGCCTCGCCCGCCACCATGGCGATGCAGGGCGCTACGGAATCTGCAGCAGCTTGCGCTTGCTTGTTAGGCATTTCAGAGCTATTCACGACTCAAATCCAGATGGAGACAGCGCAAGCTGCTATCAACGTGTGATGCCACTGGTGGCCGATGCCAGAAAGGACTGCATGAAGTCCACATCCTGCACGGCTTCGGGCGTTGCCGACTTGATCGCATCCATGGCCGCAATGGCCTGCTCCAGCGTCAGGCCCTGGCGGTACAGCAGCTTGTGCATCTCACGCACCGCGGCAATACGCGCATCCGAGAAACCGCGTCGCTTGAGACCAATCAGATTCACGCTGCGCGCGGCCAGCGGATTGCCGTCCACCGTCATGAAGGGGGGCACATCCTTGTTCACATGGGCCTGAAAGCCCACCATGGCGTGCGCGCCGATGCGCATGCGTTGCAGCACGCCGGTCAGCCCGCCGATGGTCACCCAGTCACCGACATGCACATGGCCTGCCAGCGTGGTGTTGTTGGCCAGCGTGGTCTGGTTGCCGATGACGCAGTCATGCGCGATGTGCACATAGGCCATGATCCAGTTGTCATTGCCGATGGTGGTCTCGCCGCGGTCCTGCGTGGTGCCCGTGTTGAAGGTACAGAACTCGCGCACCGTGTTGCGGTCGCCCATCACCAGCCGCGTGGGCTCGCCCGCGTACTTCTTGTCCTGGGGCTGCGCACCCAGCGATGCGAACTGGAAGATGTGGTTGTCTTCACCAATCGTGGTGTCGCCCTCGATCACGCAATGCGCGCCCACCTTGCTGCCGGCGCCAATGCGCACCCTGGGGCCGATGACGGCATACGGCCCCACCGACACCGAGGTGTCGAGCTGGGCCGCGGGGTCCACCAGGGCGGTGGGATGAATCAAGCTCACAGCCGCCATCAATGCTTATCCCACGTGGCGCATGGTGCACATCAGCTGGGCTTCGGCAGCCACTTCGCCATCCACACTGGCAACGGCGTTGAACTTCCAGATGCCGCCGCGCACGCGGTCGATGGTGATCTCCAGGGCCAGTTGGTCTCCCGGCACCACGGGGCGCTTGAAGCGCGCCGAGTCGATACCCACGAAGTAGTAGATATTGTTTTCGTCGGGCACCTGACCCATCGCATCGAAAGCCAGCAGGCCGGCAGCCTGGGCCAGAGCTTCAAGAATCAGCACGCCGGGCATGACGGGACGACCGGGGAAGTGCCCGGTGAAGAACGGCTCGTTGAAGGTGACGTTCTTGATCGCCTTGATGCGTGTGTTGCGCTCAAGCTCCAGCACCCGGTCCACCAGAAGAAAGGGATAGCGGTGAGGCAGTTGCTTGAGAATTTCTTGAATATCCATCATCAATTTCCGTTGTTGCTTTGCCGGCCCTCAGCCAGCGCTTGTTCAAGCTTCTTGACCCGCTCCCGGAGCGTGTACAACTGCCTGAAGGTTGCAGCGTTCTTTTCCCATTGCTCGTTTTCTTGCAACGGAAAGATGCCTGTATAAAAACCTGCCTTGGGCAAGGAGCGAGTGACCATGGAGGTCGGCGAAATCACCGTACCGTCCGCAATCGTCAAATGCCCCAGGATATTGGCCGCGCCACCGATCTGGCAGTGCCTGCCAATGCGCGCACTGCCCGCAATACCGGTATTGCCGGCAATCACCGTATGCGCGCCAATATGAACATTGTGGGCAATCTGCACGAGATTATCGATCTTGACACCGTCTTCGATGATGGTGTCGTCGAGTGCCCCACGATCCACGCAGGTGTTGGCGCCGATTTCCACGTCGTTGCCGATGCGCACGGCTCCCAGCTGCTCGATCTTCTCCCATCGTCCGGCCGATGGCGCAAAGCCGAAACCGTCGGCTCCGATGACCACGCCCGGATGCACGATGCAGCGCTCGCCCACCACACAGCCCTGGCCTATGGTGACGCGCGACTTCAGTACCGTATCGGCACCGATGACGGCGCCCGCCTCCACCACGCACTGCGGCCCCACATAGGCGCTGGCATGCACCTGGGCCGTGGCATCCACCACGGCACTGGCATGAATGCCGCTGGGCCTGCCGCCTTGCTGATGCGCCTTCCACCACTGGGTGGCACGCGCGAAATAGGCATAGGGATCGGCCGTGACAATGCAGGCACCGCGCTGCGCCGCTTCATCGCGCAGCGCCGGCGCCACAATGACACAGGCCGCCTGTGAGGCGGCCAGTTGCTGGCGATAGCGGGGATTGCTTAAAAAGCTCAGATCACCGTGACCCGCAGAGTCCAGCGGCGAGATGCGCGAGATGGTCATCTCGCGCTCGCCGCCGATCAGTTCTCCACCGAGCGCATCGAGAATCTGTCCCAATAGAACGCTCACAAAAGTATCCCTGAGGTTACTTTGCGCCGTTCAGGGCCTTGATGACCTTGTCGGTGATATCGAACTTGGGGTTGATATACACGGCCTCCTGCAGGATGACGTCGTACTTTTCAGCCTCGGCCACTTGCTTGACAACCTTGTTGGCACGGTCGAGCACCGTGGCCAGCTCTTCGTTCTTGCGGGCGTTCAGATCTTCCTGGAATTCGCGGCGCTTGCGCTGGAATTCACGGTCCTGATCCACCAGCTGACGCTGGCGCGAAGCGCGCTGGCTCTCAGACATGGTGGTTGCTTCACGCTCGAACTTGTCCGAAGCAGTCTTCAAGGAATTGCCCTGATCGACCAAATCCTTTTCACGCTTAGAAAACTCCTGCTCAAGCTTGGCTTGGGCAGCCTTGGCAGCGGATGCCTCACGGAAGATGCGATCCGTGTTCACAAAACCTGCCTTGAATTCCTGTGCATGCGCAGAGACGGCCATGGCGCCAAGCAGCACAGCCAGAGAAAGATGGCTAGAGAGAGATTTCATTAGAAAGATGTTCCGATTTGGAATTGCAGTTTCTGGATTCTATCGCCGGTTTCCTTACGGATTGGCTGAGCATACGCCAAACGCAGAGGCCCCAGCGGCGAAATCCAGCTGATACCGATACCGGTGGAAGCACGCAGGGTCCCCAGATCCATGCTTTCACCTTCCGCCCACACATTACCCACGTCCACGAAGCCGAACAGACGCAGGGTTCTGTCGTTGCCCGCTCCGGGGAATGGAACCATGAATTCGCCGTTCAAGGTCAGCTTGCGGGTACCGCCCAGGGCCAGATTGGTGTTCACGGAATCGTGCTTGCCCAGAGAGCCTTGCTCGAAGCCGCGCACCGAGCCCAGACCGCCCGAGTAGAAGTTCTTGAAGATGGGATAGGGATTGCCGCCCAGGCCCTTGCCCCAGCCCAGCTCGCCGTTCAAGGCGATCGTGTACTTCTTGTTCAGCGGGATATATTGCTGAATCTGGTAGTTGGCCTTCGCATAGCGCATATCGCTCATGAACGAGGCTTCCAGATTCACGCGCTGATAGCGGCCGGCATTCGGAGCCAGTGCGCTGTCACGATTATCGCGAGACCAGCCCAGCGTCAGGGGAATACCGGTCTTGGAGCAGCCGACATTCGCACCGACAGCGCCGCCGCAATATTCGTTGTAGACCTCGGGCATATAGGTGCCCGGCTTGATTTCATTGCCTTCGACACCGGCACCGAAGAAGATGGTGTCCACTTCGCTGAAGGGCACGCCGAAACGCACGCTGGCACCCTTGGTGATGATCTTGTAGGCGCCATCGTCGTAGTAGGGACGGATGGTGCGGTAGTACAGGTCATAGGTGCGCGAAATACCCGTATCCGTGAAATAGGGATTCGTGGTCGACACCACCATGGTGCGGTTGTACTTGCTGGTGTTGATGTCCAGGCCCAGATAGTTGCCCGAGCCGAAAACGTTTTCCTGCTTGATACCGAAGGACAGCGAGACCTTTTCGGCGCTGGAAAAACCGGCACCCAGCTGGATCGAGCCCGTGGGCTTTTCCACCACGTTGATCATCAGATCAACTTGGTCGGGAGAACCCGGCACTTCCTGGGTTTCGATTTCAACCTGGGTGAAGAAGCCCAGACGGTCGACGCGGTCGCGCGACAGCTTGATCTTCTGGCCGTCATACCAGGAGGCTTCGAACTGGCGGAACTCGCGGCGAATCACTTCGTCGCGGGTCTTGTTGTTGCCGCTGACGCTGATGCGACGGATATAGGCACGGCGCGAAGGCTGGGCCTGCAGCACCAGGGACACACGGTTGTTCGCGCGATCGATGTCGGGCACCGCTTCCACCTTGGCGAAAGCAAAACCGAAATTGCTGTAATAGTCGGTAAAAGCCTTGATGGTCTCGGAAACCTGATCGGCGTTATAGGGCTCGCCGGGCTTGATCTTGACCAGCGACTTGAACTCGTCGTCGCGGTCCAGGTAGTTGCCTTCAAGCTTCACGCCCGAGACCACATACTGGTTGCCTTCGTGAATGTTCACGGTCAGGCCGATGCTCTGCTTGTCGGGAGAAATGGCGACCTGCGTGGACTCCACGCGGAACTCCAGATAGCCGCGCTGCAGATAGTAGGAGCGCAGCGACTCCAGATCGGCATTGAGCTTGTTGCGCGCGTAGCGGTCGGACTTGGTATACCAGCTCATCCAGTTGCCAGTGTCCTGGTCGAACAGGTCCTTGAGCGTGGATTCCTTGAAGGCCTTGTTACCCACAATGTGGATTTCGTTGATCTTCGCGGGCTCGCCTTCCGAGACGGTGAAGGTCAGGTTCACACGGTTGCGCTCGATAGGCGTCACCGTGGTCACAACCTCCGCGCCGTACAGGCTGCGGTTGATGTACTGGCGCTTGAGCTCCTGCTCAGCACGGTCGGCCAAGGCCTTGTCGAAGGGGCGGCCGTCGGCCAGACCCACATCGCGCATGGCCTTGAGCAAGGTGTCCTTGTCGAACTCCTTGGTGCCGGCAAAGTTCACCTCGGCAATGGTGGGACGCTCTTCCACGACCACCACCAGCACATTGCCATTGGCCTCCAGACGCACGTCCTTGAACAGGCCCAGTGCAAACAGCGAACGGATGGCCGCTGCGCCCTTCTCGTCGTTGTAGTCATCACCCACGCGCAAAGGCATGGAAGCGAACACCGTACCGGGCTCCACTCGCTGCAAACCCTCGACGCGGATATCTTGAACCTTGAAGGGCTCCAGCGCCCATGCCGCTTGCGCAGCTAAAACCATAGCAGCCAGGGCAGTTGCAGAGCGCACGCCCAAGCGATTGAAATGTTTTTTCATGAGTGGAAATCGCCGCGAATGCGGCCTACCGTAGCGATAAAAATTAGCCCCAGAGCCGGTTGATATCGTTGAAAAAGGCGACTGACATCATCAGCAGTATGACTGCGATGCCTGCACGCTGCAGTCTTTCAGCCCAGACATCAGAGACACTACGTCCCGTCAGACCTTCCCAAAGATAATACATCAGGTGCCCACCGTCCAGAACGGGCAATGGTAGCAGGTTGAGAACGCCCAGGCTGATGCTGATCAAGGCGAGAAACGACAGGTATTGCACCAGCCCCATGCTGGCGGACTTGCCCGCGTAATCGGCGATCGTCAGAGGGCCGCTGATATTTTTGAGCGAGGCCTGGCCGATCAGCATGCGCCCCATCATGCGCAGCGTCATTGAGGACAGCTCCCAGGTCTTGTGCACACCGGCACTCAGGCCATCGAGAAAGCCGCGGCGCACCAGCACCATTTCCGGCTGGCTGCCGATAAAGGCATTCACGCGTGCCGCAGGCGCCTGACCATCCTTGCTAGGTACTATTTCCGGCTGCACCTGCAGATTCAGACGCTGGCCCGCGCGCTCCACCACCCATGCCTGAGGCTGCACCTGACCAGACTGCCCCGAGGCGCGAATCAGGGCACGCGCCTGCGCGCCATCCTGGACTGCCTGAGCATTGATGCTGAGCAGCACATCGCTTTTTTGCAGGCCCGCCTTGTCTGCAGGGCCGCCTGCGACAATCTCGTCAATGACCGCACGGCTCCAGGCCCCCTGCAGCCCTACCTTGTCAAAGAAAGCTGCATCTGGTTCCTTTTGTTGCAAAGAAGCGAGATCCAGTGGCACGATGCGCGCCGCGCCATGTGCCTGGTCAGCCACTTCCAGCTTGAGGGACTCGCCTTCAATGGCCGCCGTCGTCACCAGCCAGCGCAAATCACCCAGGGCACGCACAGGCTGCCACTCCTGGCCTCCCACGGAGGCACGCTGCACCCAGTCGCCACTTTGAATACCGGCTTGCTGCAGCAAGCTGCCAGCCGCAGGCGCGGCAAGCCGGGCTGCAGGCTCGTTCGCTCCCACCCAGTTGACCACGGTCAGCAGCGCCACGGCCAGCACCAGATTGGCTGCCGGCCCCGCCGCAACAATGGCTGCGCGTGAACGCAGAGGCTGGTTGTTGAAGGCCAGATGCTTTTCCTCGGGCCTGACCGTGCCCTCGCGCTCGTCAAGCATGCGCACATAGCCGCCCAGAGGCAGCGCCGCGATCACATACTCAGTGCCCGACTTCTTGCCGACCCAGCGCAACAACGGCTTGCCAAAGCCCACTGAGTAACGCAGCACCTTGACACCGCAGGCCACGGCAACGCGATAGTGGCCCCACTCATGCACCGCAATCAGAACGCCGAGCGCCACGATGAAAGCCACAACTGTCAGCAACACCTGAAACTCCTTTTTGCCAATCGATGCTTGGAGTGTGCGCCAGGCCGCAAGTTCAACCGCCCTGCAAGCATCCGCACTTCGCGCCCGTTCAGCGCGCCCACTGGCCGGCTATGGCGGCCGCGCTCTCGCGTGCTCGCGCATCGAGCGCCATCAGGTCTTCAAGACTGCTCACGGAGCCCGGTTGCACCGATTCCAGCGTCTGCAGGTTGACGGCATGAATGCGGTCAAACGACAGGCGACGCTCCAGAAAGGCGGCAACCGCCACTTCGTTTGCGGCGTTGAGCACCGTGGTCGTACCTTCGGGCGCGCGCAGCGCCTGCCAGGACAGATGCAGGCCGGGAAAGCGATGCGCATCCGCCTCCTCGAAGGTCAGTGCCGCCAGCTTGGCAAAATCCAGCACCGGCGCGCCGCTCTCGATGCGCTCGGGCCAGGCCAGACCGCAGGCAATCGGCACCCGCATATCGGGCGTTCCCAGCTGAGCGAGCACCGACGAATCCTTGAACTGCACCATGGAGTGCACGATCTGCTGCGGATGAATCACCACCTTGATCTTCTCGGGCGCCATATCGAACAGCCAGCGCGCCTCGATCACCTCCAGCGCCTTGTTCATCATGGTGGCGGAGTCAACCGAGATCTTGCGCCCCATGGAAAAGTTGGGATGCGAGCAGGCCTGCTCGGGAGTGATTTCAGACAGTGTCGCCGGGTCGCGTTGGCGGAACGGACCGCCCGAGGCCGTCAGCAGCAAGGAGTCGACACGCTCGGCCCAGGTGCTGCTGTCTTCGGGCAGGCACTGGAAGATGGCGGAGTGCTCGCTATCGATGGGCAGCAATGTGGCGCCATGACGCTTGACGGTGTCCATGAACAGCGCACCGCCCACCACCAGGGCTTCCTTGTTGGCCAGGAGCAGGCGCTTGCCCGCTCTGGCCGCTGCCAGACAGGGGGCCAGTCCGGCCGCACCGACAATCGCCCCCATGACCGCATCGACATCAGGATGAGACGCTATCACTTCAAGAGCATTACGCTCTTGAAGGACCTGCGTCTGAAGTCCATGCGACTTGATCTTCTCAGCCAGCTGCTGTGCATGGGGCGCACTGGCCATCACGGCGAACTGCGGCTTGAACTGCGCGCATTGACTGAGCATCAGATCCACTTGCGTGGCTGCACTCAGCGCGAAGATTTCGTATTGATCAGGGTGGCGCGCCACCACATCCAGGGTATTGGTTCCGATGGAACCGGTAGAACCCAGAACCGTGATTTTCTGCTTCATGGATGCACAAAGGATGAGAGCATCATCGCCAACGGCAGTGTGGGCAGGAGGGCATCAATGCGATCCAGGACACCACCATGGCCGGGCAGCAAGCCGCTGCTGTCCTTGACACCGACGCTGCGCTTGATGAGGGATTCGACGAGGTCGCCCACCACACTCATCGCAGCCATAAACACCGCAGCCAGCAACAGGAACCAGAGCCCTCGTGACTGCAGCACCGAATAGAAACTTGGAACACTGGCGCCGTAGTGGCGATCTGCCCAGCTCCAGACCAGAGCCAGAACAACCACACCCAGCATGCCGCCCCAGACACCTTCCCAGCTCTTGCCAGGACTGATGGAAGGAGCCAGCTTGTTCCTGGTGAACTTCAGGCCGAAAGTGCGACCTGCAAAATAGGCAAAGACATCGGCCACCCAGACCAGCACCAGGACCGAGAGCAGGAAGTTGATGCCGATATTGCGCGCCTGCACCACAGCCAGCCAGGCCAGCCACAATGCCAGCACGCCGCCAACCAGCCTGACTGCAGCCGGAATATGCGGCCAGCCAGTAACACCAGCACGCAGCAGCAGCACGCCCCCCAGCACCCAGAGGCAACCCGCAATCAGCCACACCATGGACAGAGGCTGGTCAACCCAGCCGGCCCACCAGGAGCCCGCGCATAGAGCCGTACAGATAGCCCCCAGACCCAGCGAGCCTGCCTGCCCGAAGCCGTTGAGACGCCCCCACTCCCAGGCACCAGCCGCCATGAACAACAGCATCAGTGCCGAAAAAGGCACGGTGCTGGCCGTATAAAACAATGCAGGCAGCAAAATGGCCAGCAAAATCAAGGCGGTGATGACGCGCTGCTTGAGCATGGCACCTCTTATGGTTATGCCGTCAGGGTGACGGCAGATGATGGTTGAATCTGCTCTGAAGTCTGGCCGAAACGGCGCTCCCGGCCACCAAACACGGCAATGGCCTCGTCAAGAGCGGCCTCGTCGAAATCAGGCCACAGGGCATTGCTGAAGAACAGCTCGGTGTAGGCAGCCTGCCAAAGCAGAAAATTGCTGATGCGGGTTTCGCCGCCGGTGCGGATCATCAGGTCAGGATCCGGCACATGCGCCAGGGCCATGGCCTTGTCGAGATTCTCCGGGCTCAGCTCCAGACCCTGGGCCACCAGCTTCTGCGCTGCTTGCGCGATATCCCAGCGGCCACCGTAGTTGAAGCAGACATTGAGAACCAGGCGCGTGTTGTGCGCAGTGATGCGCTCGGCCTCGGCCAGGCCCTCACGGACCTTGTCACTCAGACCTTGACGGTCTCCGACAAAGTACAGGCGCACGCCGTCGCGGCTGAGTTGCGCAACTTCCTTGGCCAGGGCATTGGCCAGCAGGCTCATGAGGCCTGAGACCTCTTCCTGAGGCCTGCTCCAGTTCTCGGAGGAAAACGCAAATACCGTGAGCACCTGCACGCCACGCTCGACGCAGGCACGAGCGCAGCGGCGCAGGGACTCCACGCCCTGCTTGTGACCTGCAAGACGTGGAAGCAGACGGCGCTTGGCCCACCGCCCGTTGCCGTCCATGATGACGGCGATATGGCGCGGAACCGCGCCGGTTTTCTTGGATGTCAAAAGTGCAGGTCCTTCGGGAAGACTCAGACCGCCATGATGTCCTGTTCCTTGGCCGACACCAGCGCGTCGACCTCGGCAATGTGCTTGTCGGTGATCTTCTGGATTTCGGCTTCGGAGCGCTTCTGATCGTCTTCAGAGGCCTCTTTGTCCTTGACCAGCTTCTTCACGCTTTCATTGGCATCGCGGCGCAGGTTGCGGATGGCAATCTTGCCGTTCTCACCTTCGTTGCGGGCGAGCTTGGTCATTTCCTTGCGGCGCTCTTCGCTCATGGGAGGCATGGGCACGCGGATCAGGTCACCCATGGAGGCAGGGTTCAGACCCAGATCGCTTTCGCGAATGGCCTTTTCCACCTTGGCAGCCATGCTCTTTTCCCAGGGCTGCACGCTGATGGTGCGGGAGTCCAGCAGGGACACATTGGCCACCTGGGACAGGGGCACCATGGAGCCGTAGTACTCGACGTGAATGGCGTCCAGCAGTGCGGGGTTGGCACGACCGGTGCGCACGCGCGCCAGGTTGTTCTTCAGAGCCTCGATGGACTGGCCCATCTTGGTTTCGGTGTTCTTTTTGATTTCAGCGATCGTCATGTTCTTGTTCCTTTGCGAGCATTGGGCGGCAAAACGCTCAAGCGTACACCAGAGTGCCTTCGTCTTCACCCATGACCACGCGCTTGAGTGCGCCGGGCTTGACGATGGAGAACACGCGGATCGGCAGCTTCTGGTCGCGGCACAGCGCGAAAGCCGTGGCATCCATGATGCCCAGGTTACGCGAGATGGCTTCATCGAAAGCCAGCTTGTCGTAGCGTGTGGCCGAGGGATCCTTGACCGGGTCGGCCGTGTAAACGCCGTCCACCTTGGTGGCCTTGAGCACGACTTCGGCACCGATTTCGGCACCGCGCAGCGCAGCTGCGGTGTCGGTGGTGAAGAAGGGGTTGCCGGTACCGGCAGCGAACACCACAACCTTGCCCTCTTCGAGGTACTGCAGCGCCTTGGGGCGCACATAGGGCTCCACCACCTGCTCGATACCGATGGCCGACATCACGCGCGCCGTCAGGCCCTGCTTGTCCATGGCATCAGCCAGGGCCAGGGCATTCATCACCGTGGCCAGCATGCCCATATAGTCGGCAGTCGCACGATCCATGCCGACCGAGCCACCTGCCACGCCGCGGAAGATATTGCCGCCGCCGATCACCACGGCAACCTGCACACCCACCTTGGTCACTTCCACGATCTCGGCAACCATGCGCTCAATGGTTGCACGGTTGATGCCGAACTGGTCATCTCCCATTAACGCCTCCCCCGACAGCTTGAGCAAGATGCGCTTGTGGGCTGGAATGGCGTTGGACATGGTGTTTCTCCGGTGGAAGTTGAATAAGTATGAAAACGGGAGGGGAATAAATCAATCGCGGCTCTAGGCCGCGATTGTTGCTAAGGCTTAGGTTTAAGCACCAGCCTTGGCTGCTGCCACCTGGGCAGCCACTTCAGCGGCGAAGTCATCGGTCTTCTTCTCGATGCCTTCACCCACGACAAACATCGTGAACGCCTTCACATTGGTGTTGGCTGCCTTGAGCATCTGGGCCACGGTTTGCTTGCCGTCGGCAGCCTTCACGAAGACCTGGTCGGCCAGGGACACTTCCTTCAGGTACTTCTGAACGGAACCTTCCACCATCTTGGCGACGATGTCGGCGGGCTTGCCGGATTCGGCAGCCTTGCCTTCGGCCACTGCGCGTTCCTTGGCGATCAGCTCGGCAGGCACGTCAGCGGAAGTCAGGGCCACGGGCTTCATGGCAGCCACATGCATGGCCACGTCCTTGGCAGCAGCAGCGTCGCCGTCGAACTCGACCACCACGCCGATGCGGGTGCCGTGCACGTAGGCAGCCAGGCCAGCGCCGTTGAAAGCCTTGAAGCGACGGAAAGACATGTTCTCGCCGATCTTGCCGATCAGGCCCTTGCGCACATCTTCCAGAGTGGGGCCGTAGCCGTCTTGTTCGTAGGCCAGGGCGCCCAGGGCATCCAGGTCAGCGGGGTTGTGCTCGGCGACCAGCTTGGCAGCGGCGTTGGCCATGGCCAGGAAGCTGTCGTTCTTGGACACGAAGTCGGTTTCGCTGTTCACTTCGATCAGGCCGCCCTTGCCGCCTTCGATGAAAGCAGCCACAACGCCTTCAGCAGTCACGCGGGAAGCGGCCTTGCCAGCCTTGGTACCCAGCTTGACGCGCAGCAGCTCTTCAGCCTTGGCCATATCGCCATCAGCTTCGGTCAGAGCCTTCTTGCATTCCATCATGGGAGCGTCGGTCTTGGCGCGCAGTTCGGCGACCATGCTTGCAGTAATTGCCATCGTATTTCTCCAGTATCAGTTCGATTCGTTACAGGATTCCGGCTAAAAAAACGGGGCTACCTAGAGCCCCGCTTTTTCTCGCGATGCGGTCGCGCAGCCGGACTTCGCTTAGGCGGCGGATTCTTCCACTTCCACGAACTCGTCGCCGTTCTCACCGGCAGCAGCCTTCACCACGTCGTTCAGACGGGCTTCGCGGCCTTCCAGGATAGCGTCGGCGATGCCTTGGGCGTACAGCTGCACGGCCTTGGCGGAGTCATCGTTACCAGGGATCACGTAGTCGATGCCATCGGGGTTGTGGTTGGTGTCAACCACGCCGATCAGAGGAATGCCCAGCTTCTTGGCTTCAGCGATAGCGATCTTGTGGAAGCCCACGTCGATCACGAAAATGGCGTCGGGCAGACCGTTCATGTCCTGAATGCCGCCGATGTCCTTTTCCAGCTTTTCCAGTTCGCGAACGAACATCAGCTGTTCCTTCTTGGACATGGATTCCAGACCAGCTTCTTGCTGAGCCTTCATGTCCTTCAGACGCTTGATGGAGGTCTTGACGGTCTTGAAGTTGGTCAGCATGCCGCCCAGCCAGCGCTGGTCGACGAAGGGCACGCCAGCGCGCTTGGCTTCTTCGGCCACCAGTTCACGGGCTTGACGCTTTGTACCCACCATCAGGATGGTGCCGCCGTTAGCAGTCAGCTGCTTGGCGAACTTCTGGGCTTCCTGGAACATCGGCAGGGACTTTTCCAGGTTGATGATGTGGATCTTGTTACGGGCGCCGAAGATGAACGGAGCCATCTTGGGATTCCAGAAACGAGTTTGGTGACCGAAGTGGACGCCGGCTTCCAGCATCTCGCGCATTGTTACTGCCATGTTAATTACCTCAAAGGTTGGGTCTAAAATCCGGCCCAACGATTGCAGCCGCCTTGAAAAAGCGATCGCAACACCTTGGATAGGCCGGTTTGCTATTTGCCTTGCCGACTTGAAAGCAGGTGCTGCAAGGCGCAAAAACGCCATCGCATCAACCACTTTCAGAGCTTTTCAAGTCAATCCTCACGGACCAACCCTTAGCAAAGCCGCAAAATTTTAGCACATCGCCATGCAACTCGACCTCAGTCACCTCACTCTCGAGATCCGCGAAGGCCGCCAAAGCGCCGCAAGCCTCATGCAAATGAGCATTGCTGCCGCGCAAAGTCCCTTGTGCGCCAACGTTTTCAGTCAGACCTTTTTTGACGAGGCACGCTGGGCCGCCGCAGAAACACCGACGACTGCGCCCCTGGCCGGCCTGGCCATCTCGGTCAAGGATTTGTTTGACACCCAAGGCGCGCGCAGTGCCGCCAGCTCCCTGGTGCTGCAGGATGCGCCTGTCGCCCAGGCAGACGCCACGGCCGTCGCCCGCCTGCGCGCGGCAGGTGCAGCCATCATCGGCCGCACCCATATGGTCGAGTTCGCTTTTTCCGGCGTGGGTGTGAACCCGCATTTCGGCACCCCTGCCGCGCTGGATGCCCGCCACCCCGCCAACCCTCAGCTGGCCCCCACATGGCCGGCCCGCATTCCGGGCGGCTCCTCGTCAGGAGCGGCCGTTTCCGTCGCCAGCGGCGCCGCCTGGGCAGCTCTGGGCTCGGACACCGGGGGCTCCATCCGCATTCCCGCTGCACTCAATGGACTGGTGGGCTTCAAAAGCACGGCCAGGCTGGTGCCCACCGAAGGAACCGTGCCACTCTCGCCCACACTGGACACCGCCTGCGCCATTACCCGCAGCGTGCGCGATGCCGTGCTGCTGCACGAGATTCTGGCCGAGCGCAAAGTCGCCAAGGACGAACGCAGCCTGAGCCAGTGGCGTCTGGCAGTGCCGCGCCCCCTGTTCTTCGAACAGATCGAACCCGCCGTGCGCAGTGCCTTCGAACGCAGCATCGCCAAGCTGCAGGCAGGCGGCGCGCAGATCGAATGGATTGACCTGCCCGAGCTGGAAGAGCTGGACGGCATCAACGTCATCGGCGGCTTCTCGCCCACCGAAAGCTATGCCTGGCACCGGCAATATCTGCAGGATCCAGCAAAAGCCGCGCTCTACGATCCCCGGGTGCGCTCGCGCATAGAGCGCGGCGCGAGCATGAGCGCCGCCGACTATCTGGATCTGCTGGCCGCGCGCAAGCGCTGGATTACCAGGATGGAGAGCGCCATTGCCGGCTACGACGCCCTGCTCTCGCCGACCACGCCGATCACCGCCCCCACCATTGCATCCGTCGCCCCGGCCAACGGCTTCGATGCTGCGGCTGACCTCAGACATGACGAAGAATTCTTCCGCGTCAACGGCCTGCTGCTGCGCAATACCAGCGTGGTCAATATGCTGGATGGCTGCGCGCTGTCACTGCCGTGCCACAACCCGAACGAGCTCCCCATGGGCCTGATGATCTGGCATGCCGCCCTGCATGACGACGCCATACTGAATATCAGCGCGGGCATAGAGGCAGCGCTCAATCGCGTCTGACTTTCATTTTTGTAGCTACAACCGCTTATGGTCATTGGCCTACATGGCAAAAATCATCAAAACCCACAAATGCGCGGCCTGAGGCTATCCTCGGACCATGCTGCGCATTTCTCCAACCGACACCCCACCCGCTCCCATGGCCGCCGGCCAGGGCTGGCCGCTATTCAGCACTGCCGCCACGCGCCAGATTGAGCGGGATTGCGCCAGACGCCTGCCCCCCCACCAACTGATGGAGCGTGCCGGCCTTGCAATCGCAAAACTGGCGCTGGCAATAGCCCCGCACGCACAACGCATCTGGATCGCCTGCGGTCCGGGCAACAACGGCGGCGACGGCTTTGAGGCGGCAGCACAGCTCAAAGCCATGCTGCCCCACGCGCAAATCACGGTCAGCGAAGTGCGCACGCCTGCCGAGCTGCCATCCGACGCACAGATATCCCGGGACAAGGCCAGGCAGGCCGGCGTGCAGTGGCTACATGACGCCCCCGTCGATCTGGGATCGCAGGACCTGTGCATCGATGCACTGCTGGGCATAGGACTGAGCCCGCGCCCCTTGGACAAGGCCTCGGCTGCGGAGCTGCGCTTGCTGCAACTGCTGGCCCAGGTTCGGCAGTGCGCCTGCAGCGTACTCTGTGTCGACCTTGCCTCCGGCCTCGATGCCGATACCGGCCAGTATCTGAGGGAGTTCGCGCCCGGCCATATCGCCGCCAGGCAAGCGCGCCACACGCTTGCCTTGCTGACCCTGCAGCCCGGCCTGTTCACCGGCCAGGGCCGCGATGCCTGCGGACAGATCTGGTGGGACGACCTGGGCTGCGGCATTGCCGGCACTCCCGGCACGACCAACCCCGCTGCAGCGCGGCCCACGGCGCATCTGAACACCCGCTCCTCTGCTTCCTCGAGTGCACGCCCGCACGACAGTCACAAAGGCAGTTTTGGCGATGTAGCCGTGCTCGGCGGCGAAGGCCTGGGCTTGCGCGGCCTGTCGATGACGGGCGCGGCCTGGCTGGCGGCACTGGCCGCACTGCACGCCGGAGCCGGCCGCGTCATGCTGGCCTTGCTGGACGAAGCACTGGCGCAAGGCATTGCCCCTTGGCCGGAAATCATGCTGCGACGGCCTGCAGCCCAGGACTGGGGCCAGGCCACCGTGGTCTGCGGCTGCGGTGGCGGCGAAGCCGTGCAGGCTTGGCTGCCCCACATATTGAGCCAGGCGCCACAGCTGGTGCTCGATGCCGATGCCCTCAACGCCGTTGCCGCCAGTCCCACGCTGGCACAGCAGTTGAGCCAGCGCGCCGCGCGCCAGCACGGCACGGTTCTGACACCCCACCCGCTGGAAGCCGCACGCCTTCTGGAGACCAGTACAACCCAAGTGCAAGCCGACCGCCTGCAGTCCTGCCTGCAACTGGCCCGAAAATTTCAGTGCACGGTGCTGCTCAAGGGCTCGGGCACGGTTGTTGCCAACCCACGGCAGCAAGTCTGGATCAATGCCAGCGGCAATGCCCGCCTGGCCACGGGCGGCACAGGCGATGTGCTGGCCGGGCTGATCGCCGCGCTATGGGCACAGGATCGCAGTGCCGATATGGCTGCCATAGAAGGGGCCTTCCGCCACGGCCAGCTCGCAGATCGCTGGCCCGCAGACCGCCCGTTCAGCGCCAGTGCCCTGGCCATGCGCCTGGGCGAGCAGTAAGCAGCGCAAGAAAAAAGGCCTTACCGGTATCCGGCGAGGCCTTGTTTGCTTTGCAAGCCAGCAATCAGCGTTCGGTCTTGCGCTTGCTGGTTTTGCTTGCCGGCGCGGCCTTGGTACGCGCTGCGGGCTTGGCTGTGGCCTTTGGAGCCTTGGGCACCGATTTCGCCACAGACTTCGCCGCCACCTTGGCCGTGGTCTTGGATTCGGGCTTGGCCGCCGTCTTGACAACGGAGACGGGCTGCACATCAGGCGCAAGCAAGGCAGCAACCTGCTTCTTGCCTGCAACCTTGCGCGGCTTGGCAACCACGGCCACAGCGACGGGCTCCGCTACCGGCTCGGGCTTGGGAGCCTGCGCGTATTCCGCCTCCAACGCCGCCAGATTCACGCTTTTCAACATGGCCTTCTTGGCTGCTTTACGACCTTGCCTGGAGCGATCGGGCTCCGGCGCAGCAGCAGGCCCTGCAGCAGCATTGCGCTGCGCACGATTGGCCTTGGCGTCACGACGACTCCACTTGTCGGAATAGCCGCCCGCACTGCGCTCGTCACGCGAATCACGGCGACCACGCCCCTCATCCTTGGCCTGACCGCGGCCGCTGCGGCTCGACTGCACCAGGCCGTCTTCGCCATCGCGCACCAGGCGGAAATCGATGCGACGTCCATCCAGATCCACGCGACTGACTTGCACGCGCACTCGTGCACCGATGCCATAGCGAACACCCGAGCGCTCGCCGCGCAGTTCCTGCCGGGCTTCGTCGAAGCGGAAGTAATCACCGCCCAGCTCGGTGATATGCACCAGACCTTCCACATACATGGCATCCAGCGTCACAAAGACACCGAAAGTCGTCACCGAGGACACCGTGCCCGCGAACTCCTCGCCCAGATGATCGCGCATGTATTTGCACTTGAGCCAGGCTTCCACATCGCGGCTGGCCTCGTCGGCACGGCGCTCGTTGGCACTGCAGTGCAGGCCGGCAGCTTCCCAGGCCTGAAATTCCTTGGCCGCCGAACGCTTGCGCGGCTTCTGACCCGGTGCGACGACCCGCGAAGCCAGACGCTTGGCCATCTTCGCTTCGGCCTCGCCCGGTGTGGGCAGGCTGGGCAGCTTGTAGTGCGTGCCGTTCAGCTCTGCCTTGATCACGCGGTGCACCAGCAAGTCGGGATAACGGCGAATCGGACTGGTGAAGTGGGTATAGGCCTCAAAGGCCAGGCCGAAGTGACCCGAGCCCTCCGGCGTGTAGAAGGCCTGCATCATGGAGCGCAACAGCATGGTGTGAATCTGCTGCGAGTCCGGCCTGTCCTTGGTGGCATTGGCAATCTGCTGGAACTCCTTGGTCGAAGGGTTCTCGCTGATGCTCATGCTCACGCCCATGGCCTTGAGGTAGTTGCGCAGGATTTCCTGCTTCTCCAGCGAAGGCTTGTCGTGCACACGGAACAGACCCAGCTGCCCGCTCTGGTCGATGAAATCTGCGCTGCAGACATTGGCCGCCAGCATGGCTTCCTCAATCAGCTTGTGCGCATCGTTGCGGGTGCGCGGCACAATCTTCTCTATGCGACCGTTGTCGTCGCAGACGATCTGCGTCTCGGTCGTCTCGAAGTCCACCGCACCACGCGCCTCGCGCGCCTTGAGCAGGGACTGGAAGACACCATACAGATTCAGCAAGTCCTGCACGCGATCCTTGCGCTTGGCCGCTTCCGGGCCCCGCGTATTGGCCAGGATTGCCGCCACCTCGGTATAGGTGAAGCGCGCATGGCTGTGCATGACTGCCGGGTAGAACTGATAGGCGTGAATCTCCCCCTGCGCGGTGATCAGCATGTCGCAGACCATGCACAGCCGATCCACGTCGGGATTCAGCGAGCACAGGCCGTTGCTGAGCTTCTCCGGCAACATGGGAATCACGCGACGTGGAAAGTACACGCTGGTGGCGCGGTCGTAGGCATCGATATCGATGGCGCTGCCCGTGGTCACATAGTGGCTCACGTCGGCAATCGCCACCAACAGGCGCCAGCCCTTGCTGCGCCCCACCTTGGCAGGCTCGCAATACACGGCATCGTCAAAGTCGCGCGCATCTTCGCCGTCGATGGTGACCAGTGGAATATCGGTCAGGTCGATGCGGTGCTTGCAGTCTGCGGGGCGGACTTTTTCAGGCAGCGCCTTGGCCTGCTCCAGGCAGGCGTCGGAGAAGATATGCGGCACGCCATACTTGCGCACCGCAATCTCGATCTCCATGCCGGGGTCATCCACTTCGCCCAGCACTTCGACGATACGCCCCACTGGCTGACCAAACAGGGCTGGAGCCTCCGTCAATTCCACCACCACCACCTGCCCCGGTTTGGCAGCACCCGTGGCATTGGAAGGAATCAGAATGTCCTGGCCGTAGCGTTTGTCTTCGGGAGCCACAAGCCACACACCGCTTTCCTGCAGAAAGCGACCAATGATGGGCTGATCGGGACGCTCCACGATTTCCACCACGCGCCCTTCGGGGCGACCGCGATGATCATGGCGAGCAATGCGCACCTGGACTCGGTCCTTGTGCAGCACCGCACGCATTTCATTAGGGGGAAGGTAGATGTCACGCTCACCATCGTCGCGGACGACGAAGCCGTGACCGTCGCGGTGGCCCTGCACTGTGCCCAAAATTTCTTCGTTCATATCGGCAACTTTTGCGCGAGGGTTCATTTTTTTGATATACAATCTATGTCTTTCCTGAGATGCCCAGGTGGCGGAATTGGTAGACGCACTAGTTTCAGGTACTAGCGGGTAACTCCGTGGAGGTTCGAGTCCTCTCCTGGGCACCAAGTTTAACGACAACCTGCAAGGGTTGAAACAAACTTGGAAAACATTCCCCCAAAGGAATGCTTTCAAGCCAAGCGGCATCTTAGAGAATTTGAAGATTCGGATTGAACGCAAGAAATTGCATTACAATAAGAGCTTCCCTGAAAGCCCAGATGGCGGAATTGGTAGACGCACTAGTTTCAGGTACTAGCGGGTAACTCCGTGGAGGTTCGAGTCCTCTTCTGGGCACCAAACACGACAAGCCGTTGCATGCAAATGCAGCGGCTTTTTCGTTTCCGGGCTAACCTGATCGCTCGTGCTGTTTTTTGAAAAAACATACGCAAACCGGCATCTGCGCTAGATCAGCTGCTATATAATTCAGTCACTCTGAAATGCCCAGGTGGCGGAATTGGTAGACGCACTAGTTTCAGGTACTAGCGGGTAACTCCGTGGAGGTTCGAGTCCTCTCCTGGGCACCAAACACGACAAGCCGTTGCATGCAAATGCAGCGGCTTTTTCGTTTTTGCAAGCCCGCCACCGAAAGCGCAAAGTTTTCTGAAAAATCTGCACAAATCGGCCCGGACACCGTTTTGGCCGCTATATAATTCGCTCACTCTGAAATGCCCAGGTGGCGGAATTGGTAGACGCACTAGTTTCAGGTACTAGCGGGTAACTCCGTGGAGGTTCGAGTCCTCTTCTGGGCACCAAACACGACAAGCCGTTGCATGCAAATGCAGCGGCTTTTTCGTTTTTGCAAGCCCGTCATCGCAAGCGCAAAGTTTTCTGAAAAATCTGCACAGATCGGCCCGGACACCGCTTTGGCCACTATATAATTCGCTCACTCTGAAATGCCCAGGTGGCGGAATTGGTAGACGCACTAGTTTCAGGTACTAGCGGGTAACTCCGTGGAGGTTCGAGTCCTCTCCTGGGCACCAAACACGACAAGCCGTTGCATGCAAATGCAGCGGCTTTTTCGTTTCCGACCCAGCCCGATCGGTCGTGCTGTTTTTTTGAAAAAACATACGCAAACCGGCGTCTGCGCTACATTAGCTGCTATATAATTCAATCACTCTGAAATGCCCAGGTGGCGGAATTGGTAGACGCACTAGTTTCAGGTACTAGCGGGTAACTCCGTGGAGGTTCGAGTCCTCTCCTGGGCACCAAACACGACAAGCCGTTGCATGCAAATGCAGCGGCTTTTTCGTTTGTAAGTGTCCTAGCCGAGGGGACACGAGACAAATGCAAAAAAAAGGGAGCTCTCAAGCTCCCTTTTTTGCGACCGCCACCCCTTATCGAGGCGGCACCCATGACTTACTTGCGCAGCAATTGCTTGAGTGCGGCCTGCAGGCGACGGGCAGATGCCTCATCGCTCGCACTGCCCAGCACTGTGGCCACATCCTGGCCCCAGGTCTGCTGCGGCGCAGGATCGTTGCGGCGAGTCAGCATCTGCAGCTGCAGCGCACGGCGTGCAGCCAGCTGATCGGCCGGGGTGTGCACGTCAGCAGCCATTTCCAGGCGCAGCAGAGCTTCCGCAGCATTGCCCTTGGGCGCGGCGGCCACGGCGCCTGACCAGGATGTACGCACAGGAGCCGTCACCTTGCCGCCCAGCTGCTGAGCCGATGGCAGCTGCGCTGCATCACGTGCCTGCCAGGCACCCAGCAACTGGGTCAGCGCTTCGCCATGGGCCTGGGCCGCCAGCTTGCGCAAAGCCTCCTGGGCATGCTCCACAGCATCACGCTGGGCACGGAATGCGGGATCGGCCAGACGAGGACCGCGCTCTTCACGCGCGAACTCGCGACGACCACGACCGGCATCGCGGCTGTCGCGACCATCACGTCCACCGCGCTCGCCACGGGCTGCATCTCGGCCACGGCCTCCATCCTTGCGATCGCCAGGACGGCCACCAACGGCAGCTGCCGCCTCCTTCTTCATGCCAGGGCGGTCATCACCACGCACGGCGACCACGGGACGTGCCGGCTTGGCCACTGCCGCAGCTTCTGCCGCATCTGCTTCAGCCGCTGGCTCTGTCTGGGCTTGAGGCTGATTTTCGCCAGTCTTGGCCGGCTGAGCCTTGATGGCAGCCTCCAGCTCGGCCAGCGCTGCATGAATCTTCTGCGCATCGCCGCTGGCATTGGCAGCTTCAACTGCCTTGGATGCATCCAGCACGCGGCGATCATGCTCGGACAGCTCTACCGCTGCCTGGCTGCGACCACCACGCTCCACGCTCTTGCGATTGAAAGCATCATCCAGCGGCTTGCGGAATGCATCCCAAAGCTTTTGCTCATGCTTGCGATCCAGCGGCACCACCTGAGCCTCGGCCTGCCAGCGCTGCTGCAACGCCTTCACGGCATCGATGCGCAGGCTGGGCGCCGCGCCCAGGGCCGTGGCTTCGTCGATCATGGCATGGCGACGCTCCAGGCTGGCCTTCTGCGCCGTCTGCAAGGGCGCTTCGGCGGCAGCCATGGCCTGCTTGAACAGAGGTTGCAGCTCGGCAAACAGCTTCTCGCCGATATGCCCGCTTTCGCGCCAGCGTTCGCCAAACTGGCGCAGTGCGCGCAGCATGTTCTTCCAATCCTGGCTCGCGGAATGCTCTGCGGCCCAGGCCTTGATTTCTTCGATCAGCGCCAGACGCTGGGCCTTGGCCTGCGTGCTGTCCTGGCGAATCTTGTCGTGCCAGGACTCGACCACCTTGTAGGCGGCATTGCAGGCCTCGTCGAACTTCTTCCACAGTGCATGATTGGCCGCAGCACCCTGGTCGGCCTGCTTCCACTGCTCGCGCAGGCTACGCAGGGTTTCCTGGATCTTGCGACCACCCAGAACCTGACCGTCGGGGCGGTTGAGCAAGGCCTCGGCCTTGGCCACCAGATCTTCGCGCAGCTTGTCAGCCAGCTGACGCTGCCAGCCATCTGCCTCGCCGGCAGCCAGCAGAGCGTCGTGCACTTCGCTCACGGTCGCTTCATCCACAAAGCGGCCATGGGTCTTGATGGCCGCGCGCATGGCTTGCACGGCTTCGGAGCCTGCCTTGCTGTTGCCGGCTGCGGTCTCGGCCTTCAGTGCCTCCAGAGCCTGGCCCAGCCCGGCCTTGGCGGCTTCGACCTGCTCGGAGGTGGGCTTGCCACGGCCACCGGCTGCTGCGCGCGGCGCAGCAGGCTTGGCCGCTTCCACAGCAGCAGCTTCAGGCGGCAAACCACGAGCCACACGGATTTCGTCGGCCCAGACCGGCACGGTGGGCAACGGCGCAGACTCGTCGGCTGCAGCCGCTTCGGTCTGCGCAAGCGCAGACTGGAAGGCATCCCAAACCAGCGCCAGTTGTGCCGACGCGGCTTCCAGCTGAGGCGGGAAACGGCCATCCACGCTGCTCCAGCTGGCGTCACCCGTCAGCTCCTTGGCCTGTTCTTGCCAACGGGCCACATCAGCGCCCAGAGCTTCCAGAACGGCCTTGGCATCCTTCCAGGACTTGGTCGACAGCACTTCAATGCGCTGAGCCAGCAACAGCGCCACTTCGCGCTGCACCTGGGTGCGGTGCTGCAGATCTTCCACGGCCTTCACACGCTCGACCAACTGGGCCTTGAACTGCGACAGCGGCTCGCGCGACAGTGCGGCGCCGGCCTTGGCGGCATCGCGCTGCCAGGCGGCTGCAGCGGCGGCGTCAAAGGGCACGGCTGCCAGCAGCGCCTCGGCCTTCTCGGCCCATTCCACCGAAATCTTTTCCTGATTTGCGGTGCGGCGGATTTCATCAAGGCGCTCACGCACGGCACGGGCAGCACTCTTGTCGCCCTTGCTCAGTTCCTTGTGAACGTCCTGGAGTTGCTCGACCGTGGGCTGGGTCGCCAGCCAGTCGCGAATGCGCGCGGCGCGATCACCCGAGGTCTCGGCGGAGAAAGCACCACCCGTCAATGCATCCAGCGGATGTTGCTCAGAATTCTTGGCAGAGGCCGGGTTCACTTCAGATGCATCAGACATGGTGCTGCTAGGAGAAATAGATGTCATGTAAGGGTCAGAAAATGCTTGGCAGCCACCGCAGTCAACGCTGCAACAGGCCAGAGCCAACCCACATGAGGGCAGACTTTCCAAGCGCAAGCCCAGGCACATGGGTGCCTAGGCAAACCGATATTTTCGCCTTTATTTAAAGGCAAGCCAAAAAATGCGAAATCGCAAGGTATTTCGCGGCGATTTCATCACTGCGCCGACAGGCTCAGCTGGGCACGCGGAGTCCAATCCTTGTCCTTCGGGTCCAGCTTGGGAGCGCCCAGGAACAGGCGCTCCAGCGGCAGCTGCTGCGTGGCCAGATAGTCCCGCACAGCCACGCCGCGCGCCAGTGCCAGCTCACGCATGGCATCGTCGGGCACCTTGATGCTGGCCACCAGCAGGGCCTTCATCTGATCGGCCGGCAGATCCTTGGCCAACCCGACCATGTTACGGGGCTTTTTGATGTCGGCGCGGCCGTAGACAGCCTTGAGCAAGGCCAGGCGCTCGGTTTCGCTGAACTCCATCACCTCGTCGCCACTCTTGCCTTCGCGAATCACGTTGCGGCGCTTCTGGGCCAGCAGCAGGCGGTCCAGTTCCTCCGACTTCCAGGCCTCCTGGTCTTCGGCTTCGCGCGACTCACCCACCACCGTCATCTTGAGTGCCGGGCGGTCGTTGAGTGCCTTGACGATCTTGGCCAGTTGCTCCCTGGCCTGGCCATCGAGCTTCGCACTGCCCGGCGCAAAATTGACGGCACCCGACTCGTCGCCCCCCGAGAATGCGCCTGACAACAGCGCAAACGGCGCGGTCACGGCTTTCATGATGATGTTGCCGATCACCTTGAAGATGATGGGAGCCAGACGGAACTGCGGATCGTTGAGCGAGCCGCTCAGCGGCACATCCAGATCGATCACGCCGTTGCGGTCGGACAGCAGGGCCACGGCCAGCTTGACGGGCAGCGACGCGGGCGCGCCTTCGACCTTGTCACCAAAGGTCAGCTGACGCAGCACCAGCTTGTTCGAAGCCGTGAGCTGTCCATCGGGCTGCACCTTGTAGTTCACATCCATATAGAGCTTGCCGCGCTCTATGCCATAGCCCGCGTACTTGATGGAATATGGCGACAGCGGCGACAGCTCCAAATCATTCATCTGGGCGCGCACATCCAGCGCCAGAGGCTTGGCCAGCGGATTGATCTTGCCGCTGATATCGAGCTTCGCCGTGCCCTGGGCCCGGCCCTTGATTTCAAGATCGGCCATTTGCGGTTCGGCCTGGCCTGCAGGGGCCTGTGAAGAGAAGGCACTCAGACGGCCGGTCAGCTCACTCAGATCGGCCGAGTAGTTGGGCTGGATGAAGTAGTCGGAGAACTGCACCTTGCCGCCCGTCAGCACAATCGGTCCAACCTTGATGATGGGCGCAGGCCCACTGTCCTCGGGCTTTGCCGGCTCTTCCACAGGCTTGCTGGCTTCGGGCTTCTGGCCCGCCGCCACCTTGGCATTCGCCTCTTCGTTCTGCGCGACGGACTGTTCGGACTTTTCGGTCTTCACAATGTCCTGCAGATTGATGCGACCGTTGCGCTGCACGATGACGCGCGCAAAAAAATCGCTCAATGCCGTCTCGCGCACGCTCACGCGCAGCGGCTGGGCCGGTTGCATGCTCAGATCCAGCCCGCGCACGGCCAGCGTCTTCCAGGCCAGCAGATCATCGCCCAGGCCCAGGCCGGTACGCGCTGCCAGCGCCTTGGCGCGGTCCGCCGTGGAGTCATTGAGCACCGCCGTCAGCGCGCCCTTGGCGGTGCTGGGCTTGCCGGCCTCCTCTTGCACCGGAGCAGCCAGCGTGGAGCGCACGCGCAGGTCGTTGAGTTCGACATCCCCCGACACGGACACTTGCGGTCCCTTGGCATGGGCCAGATAGTTGAGCCGGCCGCGGAAGTTGCCATCGGCACGCACCAGATCCACATTGAGCTTGTGAGCAAAGTACGGCTCCAGTGCATGCAGCGGCACGGCACGAGCCTGCAGTTGACCCTGAGCCGAGACCGGCGTCAGGCCCAGCAGCCCCTTGAACTGAATTTGGCCAGCCTGCACCCGGCGATTGGCCGAGAGCTGAGCCGAGACCTCCAGCGGGGTCGGCGCCGCCTTGGCCGCCAGCGGCTCGAAAGCGCCCAGGCGCACGCGCAAGGCGCTCACATCCAGCTGTACCGGCTGCGCACTGCGGCCTTGCACAGGTGCGGCATCGCGGAACTGCAGCGCACCGCCATCCACGGCAATCGCTGCGAGCTTGACCGACCAGGGCTGGCCTGGCTCCGTCTTGCCCCCCTGGCTTGTCGATCTGGCTGCCGGCACTGCGGCAGGCAGCCAGCGCTCGTACATCCAGCGCCCTTGAGCATCGCGCAGCGCCGCCAGCTGAGGTTTCTGGACTGCGATGGCCTCCACCTGCACCTGCCGGGCAGCGAGATCGACCTGAACGCCGCTAACCTTGACCTGCTCGATATTGACGGGAGCCTGCTTGTCCTGCAGCTGCAGCTTGTCGGCAGTCAGCTCGGTCACTTCCGCCACCACCCCGCCCTCGCCCCAGGAAATCCCGGCATCGGTATTGAGCATGGCGCTGAGCTGCGGCGTGAAGTGCGCTTGCACATAGGGCTGCAGCCATTGCAGCGGCAACTGCTCCAGCTTGAGGCTGAGCTTGCCGGCCTTGAGCGTGGCCTCACCATCCACAGCCAGCCTGGCCTCCTCTTGCGCCCGTGGCTGGCCGCCTGTTTGCACTCCCGCGGAGGCCTTCAGATGCAAAGCTTCATTCATGGGCCAAGCCAGGCTCCTGGCCTGCAGGGTCAACGGAGCCAGCGTCAGCGCCGCAGGTGCCGCACCTGTTGCAGCATCCTGCCAGTGCACGATGCCGCCTTCAATATCGAACTGCTGCACGCCAACGACCAAAGGGCTGGGCTTCTCGGCCTTCGCATTTGCCTGGGCCGGATTGCTGGCCTCGACGGAAGCGGGCTCAGGCCCGGCTTTCTCAAGCGGCGCTGCGGGGGCGACGGCCGGCGCATTCAGCCCCAGCCAGTTGATCACGCCTTGTGCGTTGCGGCTGGCATGTACCTCCGGCTTGATCCAGCGCACCGCCTCCAGCGCAATCTGGTTCTGCAGCGGTTGAACATTCTGGAGCTGCACTTCCAGCGCATCAAAGCTCAGCAGCGGCGCGCCCTGGCGGTCCTGCAAAGCGACCTCGCTCAAGGCCAGCTTGCCGCTGATGCGAACCACCGGCTGGTCTTTTTCCTCGAAGCTGACCTGCAGATCCGTATCGAGCATTCCCGAGAGAGGCTGCACCGGAACGCTGGCAGGCACATAGCCCAGATAAGGAGTCAGATCGATGTGGTCCCATTTGAGATGCATCGCCGTCTGGCGACTGTCCGTGAATGGCGTGCTCTCGCCCGATGTATCGAACTTGCTGCCGTTGAGATCGAAAGCCAGATGCGGCAACACCTTGATCTCGCGCTTGGACGCCAGATTGCTGATGAAGGGAATGCTCAGCTGCAAGTCCTTGAGCTCATGCTTGCGCTGCACCGACTCGTCATTGAGTTCGATACGGCCGTCGCGCAAGGCAATGTTGTAGAGCGCAAAGCTCACGGGCTTGGCAGGCTCTTCGTCATCGGGCTCCATGAGCCTGGCAATCACATCGTCGATATCGAGCTTGCCCAGCGAATACTGAGTCAGGCGCACCACGGGCGCATCGACCTCGATGGCATCCAGCACAGGTGCGAGCCTGAACAGTGATTGCGCACTGGCATTGATGAAGATGCGCTTGATCTCCAGCTGGGGCTCTGCGGCAGACTTCAGGTCTTTCTGAGATGAAACGCTTTCTGCATCAGCAGTTTCAGCTACTTTTTTAATAGCTTTATCAATCACCAGATCATGCAGGGTGATGGACATCGCCCAGGGCGCAAACTCGATCTTGCCCACATGGACGCTGCGCCCCAGCTTCTCGGCAGCCCGTTTTTCCAGCTGGCTCTTGGCCACCCAGGGCACCAGCGCCCACAGCAGCAGCCATAACAGCAAAAGAGCAAGAACAGACCAGATCAGCCGGCGAAGCCAGCGATTCGATGTGAGCAAGGACATGAGGATTTGTTATTGATGCAGGGATTGAAAGCCTTCCAAGACTCTCAGGGGCGGGACCCGCCACGCGCCCGGAACACCACTGTACCTTGAGCGCATACAGGTGTATCTAGATTGCGCTCTATATATAGATAGATAGAGGCAAGAGGCGTTTCCAGGGAGAAGTTTGCGTCATCGGCATGCCCGCCAGAGACAGATGAGCGCGAAAAAATGCAAACAATGCGCTGCAGCACGAGACATCGCCAGAAACGACAAAGCCCGGAAGTGGCGAAACCGACTTCCGGGCTTCACGGCCGGTACCAGACCGGGCCGTTTTCGCGGTTCAAGGAGGGTGTGGTCCTTGCCGCTGGAAGCAACGATTGCTCCCTTTTGTGCCTCAAGCGAAGATAAAGAGCAAGTGCCAACAGCCCATGGAATCAAAGGCCTCGGCGGAGTTTGCTTTTCCTTTCCTTTGGCAAGCACCTGCAACTTGCAGGCAGATTCACTATATCTGTGCTCGCGTAGGGCTACCAGGCTTTTTGCACTTTATTTCGCCTTGATGACAAATAAAACGATGTGAGCGTATACACCTCTTGAATCCGTGATTTTTTGCTGTAATTTTTTGAGCAAACTGTACATTCATACAGTTTTTATATAATTTTAAAATCTAAGAAGTATTTTTGTTAGTGTTGACTGAATATTTAGGACGCTTCTAGAATCCGCCAGCGCTCGAAATGAGCGTTTTTTGTTTCCGCTGCCTCACGACTGAGCAGACCGATCGGCGCCCCGAGGGGCGCTTTTAATCGGCCCGCAGCAAACCTCATCGGCCAGTTGTCCTGGTTGCACCGCGAGATTGATCCGGTGCGACCTCGGGCGATAGCCAAGAAAGGACAAGCTATGCCAGCGTCAGGAAAATTAATCGCCTCCGCGCGAACGTTGGGCCATAAGACGGCCCACGGTTTTCTTGCTCTTACTCACAACGGTTTCGCCCTGCTGGGCTTGGCCGTGGCCATTTCGGCCCTGATTTTGATCTCTCGTCCGGACCTGCGTCTGGCCGGCGCCACCGAGCTGCGCGAGTGGCTCGACACACGCCTGCCCGCCAGCACCGTTGTGGCCGCCGCCGAAGTGGAGGAAGCCCCTGCTTCCGCCAACCTCGTCGTCGCCAGCGACCGCGCCACGGCCGTCAACCCCAAGAACCTGCCCAAGGAGCAGGCGGCTGTCGCCTACTGGCTCAGCAAAAAATACCGGGTGGCGCCCGAGCCGATTGCCGCACTGGTCAGCGAAGCCTATGCCCAGGGCAAGGCCAACAAGCTGGACCCGACGCTGATTCTGGCCATCATGGCGATTGAATCGAGCTTCAACCCGTTTGCCCAAAGCTCGGTCGGCGCCCAGGGCCTGATGCAGGTGATGACGTCCGTGCACACCGACAAGTATGAAAGCTTTGGCGGCCAGCATGCGGCCTTCGACCCTGTGACCAACCTCAAGGTCGGCGTCAAGGTGCTCAAGGAATGCATTGCCCGCGCCGGTTCCATCGAGGGCGGCCTGCGCTACTACGTGGGCGCAGCCAACCTTCCTTCGGACGGCGGCTATGCGGCCAAGGTGCTTGCCGAACACCAGCGCCTGCGCCAGGGCGTGGGCCTGCAGGCCAGCCCGCTGATGACGGCCAAGTCCGAGGCAGCCACCAAGGTCTCCCACGCCCAGCAGGTGGCCCTGGCCGACTCCAACCTCTAAGCGACAGATCCCCGTATTTCTCAAGCTGGCTTCGGCCAGCTTTTTTTATGCCTGGCAAGGCTCTGAGGGAAAAACGGGCATAGGCCTTGGAGCCATGCCAGCTCAGCTACACTAGCGGGTGTACGCAACTGGCGATAGGCGCAGAATTTTCTGCCGCTGACGTGGAAACCGGCAGACTGCAAGGTCTGTGAACCACCGGGGAGCGTACCGCCCAGAGCCGCAGCGACTGCAGCCTGCAAGCGTTTCAGCCGTTCGCCTGGGCAGCCCTTGGCCTCAAGGGAATATCTAAGTTCATAGGACTGCCATGTTTCAACGCACCGATACCGTCGCGAAAGTCGACCCCGAACTGTTTGCAGCTATTGAAGCTGAAAACCATCGCCAGCAAGAGCACATCGAGCTGATCGCCAGCGAGAACTACTGCTCGCCCGCCGTGATGGAAGCCCAGGGCTCCCAACTGACCAACAAGTACGCCGAAGGCTATCCCGGCAAGCGCTACTACGGTGGCTGCGAGCATGTGGACGTGGTCGAGCAGTTGGCCATTGACCGCATCAAGCAGATCTTTGGCGCCGAAGCCGCCAACGTGCAACCCAATTCCGGCTCGCAGGCCAACCAGGCTGTGCTGATGGCTTTCGCCAAGCCCGGCGACACCATTCTGGGCATGAGCCTGGCCGAAGGCGGTCACCTGACCCACGGCATGGCGCTGAACATGTCCGGCAAATGGTTCAAGGCCGTCTCCTACGGTCTGAATGCCGACGAAGCCATCGACTACGACAAGCTCGAAGAACTGGCCCGCGAACACAAGCCCCGCATCATCGTGGCCGGCGCTTCCGCCTATGCCCTGCGCATCGATTTCGAGCGCTTCGCCAAGATCGCCAAGGAAGTCGGCGCCATCTTCTGGGTGGACATGGCCCACTATGCCGGCCTGATTGCCGCAGGCGTGTACCCCAACCCCGTGCCCCACGCCGACGTGGTCACCACCACTACTCACAAGAGCCTGCGCGGTCCTCGTGGCGGCGTGATCCTGATGAAGGCCGAGCACGAGAAGGCCATCAACAGCGCCATCTTCCCCGGCCTGCAAGGCGGCCCCCTGATGCACGTCATCGCCGGCAAGGCCGTGGCCTTCAAGGAAGCCCTGACTCCCGAGTTCAAGGCCTACCAGGAACAGGTCGTGAAGAATGCCAAGGTGTTTGCCGAAACACTGACCGAGCGCGGTCTGCGCATCGTCTCCGGCCGCACCGAAAGCCACGTGATGCTGGTGGACCTGCGCGCCAAGGGCATTACCGGCAAGGCTGCCGAAGCGGCTCTGGGTCTGGCTCACATCACCGTGAACAAGAACGCCATCCCCAACGACCCCGAGAAGCCTTTCGTGACCAGCGGCATCCGTATCGGCACGCCCGCCATGACCACTCGTGGTTTCGGTGAGGAAGAAGCCCGCATCACCGCCAATCTGGTGGCCGATGTGCTGGACAAGCCCGAAGACGAAGCCAATCTGGCCGCCGTGCGCGCCAAGGTGGCCGAGCTGACTGCCAAGTTCCCTGTCTACAGCAAGTAATTCCTGCTGCGCTGATCTGTCATGAAGTGCCCCTTCTGCAACCATCCGGACACGCAAGTGGTTGAGACCCGCGAGTCCGAGGACGGGGGCTTCATCCGCCGCCGCCGCCGCTGCGGCGGCTGCGACAAGCGCTTCACGACCTACGAGCGCCCCGAGGTCAGCTTTCCGACCGTGGTCAAGAGAGACGGCCGCCGTATCGAGTACGAACGCGCCAAGCTGCAAGGCTCTTTTCAGATCGCGCTGCGCAAGCGCCCCGTGAGCACCGAACTCATTGATGCGGCCATAGAGCGCATCGAGGACAGGCTGCTCAATCTGGGCCAGCGTGAAATCGATTCCAGCCGCCTTGGCGAGCTGGTGATGGATGAACTCAAGGGCCTGGACAAGGTCGGCTATATCCGGTTTGCCAGCGTATACCGCAGCTTCGAGGATGTGGACGACTTCAAGAACATCATGGATGAGGTTCGCAGTCCCAAGGCCAAGGCCGCCAGAAAGCCCCAGGCCTGACCGCCGCCATGACAAAGCCACCCTCGGGTGGCTTTTGTTTTATGCACTTGATGGCAGACATCCGCTATCAACTCATGAGCACCTGGCGCATGATTTCAAAGGATATCAGATAGATTTTTATCTGATTTCCTTAATGAACGCGCGTAATGCGCTCCTTTAAAGGTAGTGCCATCGGACCGCTGCGGCTTTGCTCGCGCACATGCTCTGCCAGGGCATCCAGATCCGGCATGCCGCCTACCACATCGATGCCTTGCGCGAAGATGCTGAAGTTGTCGCCGCCGCTGCCCAGATAGCTCTGCAGCCCCACGCGGTAGCGCTGCGACATCTCTAGCCGCCGGCCGTTCAGACGCAGCTCGCTCACGCGCCGGCCCGCGGGCCGGCGACGGTCGAAGCGATAGCTGAAGCCCTCGGACACCTGCAGGATGCGCGGCGCATTCACGGTGTTGCTGCCGCTGTCGAATTGCTGCTCCAGCACCTGGCGAATCTGCTCGCCCGTCAGGCTCATCACCATCAGCGTATTGCCGAACGGCTGAACGCTGAACAACTGTCCATAGGTCACGCTGCCGTCGGCTGCGGGCAGCAGGTCGGCGCGCACACCGCCGGGGTTCACAAATGCCAGTTGCGCTGCGCCCGCAGCGGCATCGCGCGTGGCCGCAAGTATGGCGTCGGCCACGATGCGCCCCATTACGCTTTCGCCATTGGCTTGCGGCATGCGGCTGACAGGTCCGGCCAGCCGCCCTGCAACGGCCTCGGCCAGCGGCCGCGCCGCAGCCTTGTAGCGCGCCACCAGCGCCGCCACGTCGGCATCGGCGTCAAAGACCGGAAACTCGGGCTGCAAGCCCACCTGACCACCAGCGCTGCGATAGGCCTCGCCCTGCACGATGGTCTGGTGCGCCGACTTGCGGCTGACGCGGCGTGTGCGCGCATCCACCGTCAGTCTGACTTCGGTCAGCAGCGTGCCGTACTGACCCGCGCTGGTCAGCAAGAACGGCTTGCGGGCATTCACCCTGGCGTAATCGCACACATAGGAGCGGTGGGTATGACCGGAGATCACCACATCGACCTCGCTGGAGAGCTGCTCCAGAATCGGCACGATAGCGCCGGACAGGCCCTGGCAACTATCGTCCTGCAGGCCCGACGTGGTGGCTCCGCCCTCATGGATCAGCACCACGATCACATCGGCCCCCTGCGCACGCAGCTGGGGGATCAGCGCATTGGCCGTCTGTGCCTCGTCGGCGAATGTGAGCCCTCTGACCCCGCTGGGCCGCACCATATGCGGCGTGTTCCTGAGCGTCATGCCGATGAAGCCCACGCCTATGCGCAGACCGTCCTGCTCGAAGAACTTCAGCCCCGTCGCGGGAAACAGCGGCCGGCCGTCGCCGCGCAGCGTATTGGCAGCGAGAAACGGGAACTGCGCGCCCCTGAAGGGCTGGCTGATCTGGCATGGCTGCTTGCTGGTGAACTTCTCGCAGCCACCGTTTTGCATGCGCAGCAACTCGGCTACGCCCTGGTCGTATTCGTGATTGCCGGTGGCTGCAAAGTCCACCCGCATGAGATTGAGCACCTCTATCGTCGGCTCATCGAGAAACAGCGCCGAGACCATGGGCGAAGCCCCGATCATGTCCCCTGCCGTGACCAGCGCCACATGGCGACTGGCCTGGCGGCGCTGGGCGATGGCCCGGGCCATGTAGGCCACGCCGCCAGCGGGCACGACAACGTTCCGGCCCTGCGCGTTCTGCGCCGTCACCGCCAGTCCGGGCGGCTCCAGATGGCCGTGCAGGTCGTTGAAGCCCAGCACGGTGATCTCCATGCTGGCAGGCCTTGTCACACCACCGCTGCAGGCGCTCAAACCCAATGCGAGCAGCGCAGCGCAGAGGGGAGCTGAGACCTTGTGAAAAGCACAACGCCAGCCTGGCGACAGGGCGCGAGACTGGCGTTGATCCGGTTTTTTGTCGGTTGCAACCATCGGACTCTCCTGAGTCAGAGCTTGTAACGCACAAAAAGGTCTGGGTGATGTCAGCTGGCCGAGGCCGGAATCGGAACCAGGCCGGAATCCACATCGGCATTCTGCGCGCGGTGGCGCAGCGCATGGTCCATCACCACCAGCGCCAGCAGCGCCTCGGCAATCGGCGCGGCACGAATGCCCACGCAAGGGTCGTGGCGCCCCTTGGTGATGACTTCGGTGCTCTGGCCGTGCACGTCGATGGACTCACGCGGCGTGATGATGGAGCTGGTGGGCTTGATGCCGATGCGCACTTCCAGGTCCTGGCCGGTGCTGATGCCGCCCACGATGCCGCCCGCGTTATTGCTGCGGAAACCCTCGGGGCTCAGCGAGTCGCCGTGCGTGGTGCCACGCTGGGCCACGCTATCAAAGCCTGCGCCGATCTCCACGGCCTTGACCGCATTCAGGCCCATCATGGCGTAGGCGATGTCGGCGTCCAGGCGGTCATACAGAGGCTGGCCCAGGCCGACCGGCATATTGCTGGCGTTCACACGCAGCGCCGCGCCGCAGGAATCGCCGCTCTTGCGCAGCTGCTCCATGTATTCCTCGAAACGGCTCACATCGGCCACGGGCGCGAAGAAGGGGTTGTGAGGCACATGCTCCCAGCTCTCGAAGCCTATGGACAGCTCGCCGATCTGGGTCATGCAGGCGCGGAACTCGGTACCGAATTTTTCCTTGAGCCATTTCTTGGCCACGGCACCTGCGGCCACGGTGGGCGCCGTCAGACGTGCCGAGGAGCGACCGCCGCCGCGCGGATCACGGATGCCGTACTTCTGGAAATAGACATAGTCGGCATGACCGGGGCGAAAGCTCTGCGCAATATTGGAGTAATCCTTGCTGCGCTGATCGGTGTTGCGGATCAGCAGGGCGATCGGCGTACCCGTGGTCTTGCCCTCGTACACGCCGGAGAGAATCTCCACTGCATCGGGCTCGTTGCGCTGGGTGACGAACTTGCTGGTGCCTGGGCGACGCCGATCCAGATCATGCTGGATATCCGCCTCGCTCAAGGCCATGCCCGGGGGGCAGCCATCAATCACACAGCCAATGGCCGGACCGTGGGACTCACCGAAATTGGTGACCGTGAAAATTGTGCCGAAGGTATTGCCGCTCATAGACCGTCAATTATGCCTGCAGCGCCTGCTCACCACCGCGGCTGACTGCTGCCGGGCAGCATGGATGCATGGTCCCAGGCCACCGGCGTGTGCGAGAACCTGGCGCTGTGACGCACGGCCTGCAACCTGCCAAAGCCGCTGTCCAATGTCTGCAGATAGGGCGCGATATCAGGCCTGGCCTCTGTCCAGGCATGGCCCGCTACCTGCACCCGCCCCAAGCCACGCAACCAGTGCGCCACACCAGCCAGGGTGACACGCACACGCCAGCTCCCTCCCTGTTGCGCTTGACGAAGCAAGGCGGTCTCTATGCCAAAGGCCAGCCAGAACCCTGCACCATAGTCCAGCGCCTGCATGGGCAGCGCGCGGGGCTGGGCCGAGCCATGCGCGGCGGCCTCGTCCTCGTTGATGCCGCTGGCCGTCTGCACCAGAGAATCAAAGCCGCGCCGCCCGGCCCATGGCCCCTCCCATCCATAGGCGCAAAGTTCGGCCACCACCAACCCGGGCCGCATCTGCAGCAGTTGCTCCGTGCCAAAGCCCTTGGCCTGCAAAGCCCCGGGGCGGTAGGCCTGCATGAAGACATGGGCACCCCCTACCAGCATGCTCAGGGCATCGCGTCCTGCGACCTCATTCATATCCGCATATGTGGACCGCTTGCCCCTGCTGGTATCGGCAATAGCCTCGATATTGGGCAAATGCGGGCTGTTGACCAGCATCACATCCGCGCCATAGGCGGCCAAAGTACGCCCTGCAACCGGCCCGGCCAGAATGCGCGTGAGATCCAGCACCCGCAACCCCGCCAGCGGCCGCTGCCCGTTCTGTAGTCCCGGCCAGGGCAATGCTGGAGCATCGCCCACTCGCTCTATCTGCACCAGCGCAGCCCCGGCCACCTCATCTTCCTGGCCCAATGACTGCCACTGGGCATGGCTGCGCGATGCGGCCACCGGCAAGCCACGGACGGCTGCCTGTGTCTCGAAGTCCTGCGCACGCCAATGGGCCAGAGCCTGAGCCACGGCCTCGCGTGGAGTGGCTGCGCCCTCGGGCAGCCCCAGCAAGGCCAGCGCCCCGTCGCGGTGATGATCGAAATTGGCATGAATACGAACCCAGCCTGGTTCGCCCACCGCCTGGCCGCAGGCATACAGACCGGAGACTGGCGCCCATTGGTCAGGCCTTCGTCCATCCAGGGTGAAATAGCCGCTGGACTCGAATGCCGCATGCTGGGCATCCACCGTCACCACTTGCACAGGGCGACGGGGCTGACGCAGCTGCTCTATCTGCGTGGCCGCCAGCGCTGCCGCGGCCACGCTGGCCTGCACAGCATCCACCACGGCAAAGCTGCTGACAAAGCCGCGAGCCCTGCCCGTCAACTGCAGCTGCGATAAGGCCTGTGCTGGCAAACCGGCCAACTCCCACTGCTGCTGCAGCGCTGCACGAGCCCGCTGTGCGGACGCTGCGGAAGAAGAACAGCAAAGACTGGTTGTAGACATCGAAACTCCTGGCAAGCGCCGTAAACCCATGTCTTGCATTGCACGCGCCATGGTCCATGGCCGTCAATCTTGATTGGGCCAATCGACTGCGGCCAGCACACACTCGCCATCAACCAATCGGCAGGCGCTACGATGCAAGGCCATCACCCTTGATCGCCTGATCGACTGCCCATGTCCGCTGATATGCCCTCCTCCTCCCCATGGCTGCAGGCGGCAGAAGCTGCAGCCATGCTGGGGGTGCAGCGCGCCAGCCTCTACAGCTATGCCAGTCGCGGCCTGTTGAAGGCTCAACGACTGGCCGGCAGGCGCGGCACCGTCTACCTGCTGTCTGATGTACAGCGTCTCGTGCGCCAGCGGCAGGCCGTGCGCAACCCCGCACAACTGGCCCAATCCACCCTAGACTGGGGTCAGGCAGTGCTGGACTCGGCCATCACCCTGGTGCGCGACGGACAGCTTTACTACCGCGGCCACAGCGCCGTACAACTGGCACAGAGCGCCACGTTGGAAGAAACCGCAATGCTGCTCTGGCAGCAAGGCAGCGCAGGCCCCGCCGGGGTCGATGAGCCACCGGCAATGCGGGGGGCTCGTCACATGCCCCGTTGCGCGGCACAGGCACTGGCCACATGGTTTGGCATGGCAACGGTGCCGGGAAATCATCTGGCACTGCTTCACTGCATGGGAGATGTATTGCTGGGTCTGCCGCCACCAGCCAGCGCATCCAGTTCAAAGCCATCTGCGCAACCTGTGACGCTTGTGCCACTGCATCAGCGCCTGGCCGCCAGCTGGCAGATCGATGCAGATGCTGATGCCAACGTCGATGCCGCCAATGTGCTGCGTAGCGCCCTGGTACTGTGCGCCGACCATGAGCTCAATGCATCCAGCTTTGCAGCACGCGTGGTTGCGTCCACCGGCGCCAGCCTGCACGCCAGCGTCGGAGCAGGGCTGGCCGCATTGTCCGGCCCACTGCATGGCGGCATGACCCAGCACATCAGTGCTCATTGGGAGGAATGGCATGGCAGACCGCCCAAGACACCCCTGGCAGCCTCGTTGCTGGCCTTGCTGGAAGCCACGCAGACCGGTCAGACACCGCACTACCTGGCAGGATTTGGCCACCCGCTCTACCCTTCAGGCGACCCGCGCAGCGCCTACCTGCTGGCCCTGCTGCCATTTGACTCCCAGCGCGAAAACCTGATCGACCAGGTCCATGCGACCACTGGACTACACCCCAGTCTGGACTACAGCCTGGTGGCCATTGAACGCGCCCTGCGCCTGCCGCCAGGCGCGGCCTTTGTGCTGTTTGCCCTGGGCCGCACCGCGGGCTGGATCGCCCATGCGCTGGAGCAGCAGGCTACGGGCCAGTTGATACGACCGCGCGCGCAATACACCGGCGCCCAGCCCACTACAGACGTGGAGGCAGCGCCCACGCAGCTCGGCCGCATCATCCGCTTCTAGGCGGCCTTCGGGCCGCAAAAAACGGCCCGAAGGCCGCCTGACTCAGATGCAGAACTGCTGCGCAGTCATTACTCCGCGCCCTGGCGCTCGCCTTCGGGCCAGTCGCGGATATAGGCCTTGAGCATGCGGTTCTCGAAGTTCTGGCTGTCCACCACGGCCTTGGCCACGTCATACAGCGAGATCACGCCCATCAGCATGCGCTTGTCCATCACCGGCATATAGCGCGCATGGCGATCCAGCATCATGCGGCGCACCTCGTCCATATCGGTTTCCATGGTGCAGGTCATGGGCGCGTCGTCCATGGCGCCGCGCACGGAAATATTCTCCACGCCGCCGGTCTTCACAAAGCCCTGGATCACTTCGCGGAAGGTGAGCATGCCCACCACATCGCCGTGATCCATCACGACCAGCGAGCCGATGTCCTTCTCCGACATCACCTGCACCGCTGCGGCCAGGCTTTCATCGGGCGACACCGTGTACAGGGTATTGCCTTTGACGCGCAGGATGTCACTAACTTTCATTGCTGTTCTCCGAAGTCTGTTTGGCACGCTGTGGCAGCTTTTGTCCTGCATGTGTCAGCACATGCGGCATCGCTTTGCACAGAATGCAGGTGCGTGCACAAATATAGCCCACAATGGCTTGCATTGAGAAAAACTAAAACAATGACGAAACATATGAATCTCTACATATTTAATCGTCTATTCGACCAAATTGATCTTTGATTGCCTGCTCGATCACACATTGCGTCAATCAATACCAGCCATGGAGACACAACATGCCCGGTTACTCTGACCCCGGCTTCGACACCCTGAGCCTGCATGCAGGCGCCCAGCCCGACCCCGCCACCGGCGCACGCGCCGTGCCCATCCATCTGACGACCTCCTTCGTCTTCGAATCCAGCGACCACGCGGCCAGCCTGTTCAATCTGGAACGCCCCGGCCATGTCTACAGCCGCATCTCCAACCCCACCAATGCGGTGCTTGAGCAACGCGTCTCGGCCCTGGAAGGCGGCGTGGGCGCGATTGCCGTGGCCAGCGGCCAGGCGGCGCTGCACCTGTCCATTGCCACGCTGATGGGCGCGGGCAGCCATATCGTGGCCAGCACGGCCCTGTATGGCGGCTCGCAAAACCTGCTGCACTACACGCTGGCGCGCTTCGGCATAGAGACCACCTTCGTCAAGCCAGGCGACATCGATGGCTGGAAGGCTGCGGTGCGCCCCAACACCAAGCTGTTCTTTGGCGAAACCGTGGGCAACCCCGGCCTCGATGTACTGGACATTCCCACCGTCAGCCAGATCGCCCACGAGGCCGGCGTGCCGCTGCTGGTCGATTCGACGCTGACTTCGCCCTGGCTGATCAAGCCTTTCGAGCACGGCGCGGACATCGTCTACCACTCGGCCACCAAGTTCCTGTCCGGCCACGGCACGGTGATCGGCGGCATCGTCGTCGATGGCGGCAACTTCGACTGGGAAAAATCGGGGCGCTTTCCCGAGTTGACCCAACCCTATGACGGCTTTCACAACATGGTGTTCAGCGAGGAGTCCACCACCGGCGCCTTCCTGCTGCGCGCCCGCCGCGAAGGCCTGCGCGACTTCGGCGCCTGCATGAGCCCGCACAGCGCCTGGCTGATCCTGCAGGGCATCGAGACCCTGCCGCTGCGCATGGAACGCCATATGCGCAACACCGAAAAGGTGGTGCAGTTCCTGGCCAGCCACCCGTTGGTCAGCCGCGTGGGCCACCCCATGCTGGAGACCCACCCCTCGCACGTCCTGGCCAGAAAGCTGCTGCCGCGCGGCGCCGGCTCGGTGTTCAGCTTTGACATTGCCGGCAACCGCAACCAGGGCAAGAAATTCATCGAAACGCTGAAGGTCTTCAGCCATCTGGCCAATGTGGGCGACTGCCGCTCGCTGGTGATCCACCCTGCAAGCACCACGCATTTCCGCATGAGCGACGAGGCTCTCGCCCAGGCCGGCATAGGCCAGGGAACGATCCGCCTGTCGATCGGACTGGAAGACGCCGACGACCTGATCGACGACCTCAAGCGCGCGCTGAAGGCGGCCGAGAAAGCCGTCTGATGCAGGTTCGAGCCTTCACGCCGGCAGACACAGAGGCCGTCGTCCAGCTATGGCAAGACTGCGAGCTGACCCGCCCCTGGAACGATCCGCACAAGGACATTGCGCGCAAGCTCAGCGTCTCGCCCGACCTGTTCTGGTTGGGCTGCGACGCGGATGGCCGGATCATCGCCAGCATCATGGTCGGCTATGACGGCCACCGCGGCTGGATCAACTACCTGGCCGTGCACCCTGCGCATCAGCGCCGGGGCCATGCACGCCAGCTGATGCAGCGCGCCGAACAGACGCTGAGCGAACTGGGCTGCCCCAAGCTCAACCTGCAGGTGCGTGCGGGCAATGAAGCGGTGCTCGCCTTCTACGAAAGACTGGGCTATACCGACGACCGGACGCTGAGCCTGGGCAAGCGGCTGATTCCCGATCTTTGAGCCGCCTGCATCGCCTATTTATATAAAAAACAGCCTCTAGCGCTTACCCATACTGCGGAGACAGCTATGTTTTTAGAAGTCAACAAGGCCAATATCTACGCCTACACCGGCGGCAAGGCCTTCGATGCGGCCAAGCCCACGGCCATTTTCATCCACGGCGTGCTCTGCGATCACAGCGTCTGGGCACTGCAAAGCCGCTATATGGCCAATCACGGCTGGAACGTGCTGGCCATCGATTTGCCCGGCCATTGCAGAAGCGGCGGCCAGGCCCCGCAAACTGTCGAAGAGGCCGCGAGCTTCATCGGCGCCCTGATGGATGCGGCCGGGTTGCGCAGCGCTGCCCTGATAGGCCATAGCTGGGGCAGCCTGATTGCCATGGAGACTGCGGCCGGGCTGCGGGAACGCATCAGCCATCTGGTCTTGGTGGGCACGGCCTTTCCCATGAAGGTCTCTCCCGCGCTGCTGGAGTCGGCGTTGAATACGCCCGAGAAAGCCATACAGATGGTCAACACCTTCTCGCGCGCCACGCTGGCGCCGCCCAATGGCGCGGGCAGCTGGGTATTTGGCGCCGGCATGGCCCTAGGCCGCCGCGTGCTGGCCAGCAACACGGGCACGAATCTGCTGCATGCGGGCTTCAAGGCCTGCGACAGCTATGCAGGTGGCGAAGCCGCCATGACCCAGGTCAGCTGCCCGCTTCTGTTTGTGCTGGGCGAGCAAGATCAGATGACCCCGCCCAAGGCAGCCAAGGGACTGATCGATGCAGCCAGGGGCGCAGGCAAGACCACCAAGGTTCAGATCATCCCCAACGGCCACAACCAGATGACGGAGTCACCGGACGCGACGCTGTTTGCGATTCGGGATTTTCTGGCTGCGTAGGCCATTAAGCTTGGGCCATGAGCCAAACCTTCCAGCACCACGGCCAACTGGCTGACGCCTGCGCCGAATGGGCCAAGATTTCACTGAACGGTCTGCAGCCCCGGCGCAATCTCCACCTGAGCGACAAAAAAGCCGACTGGAAGGAGGCACTGAGCGCGCTCAAGCGCTTTGCTGGCAGCGATAGCTATCAAGCACCCCAGGATTTCAAGGCACATGCCGCGCTTGAAAACTACTGGAAATGGAAGGAAGTGGGCGAGCAGGCACGCTGGCTGCTGATCTATGGCATCGATCTGGGCCTGAGCGGTGATGTGCTGCGCCCCATCTACCAGGAAGTGGCCGCGCTGTGGATTGATGCTGCCTCGGTGGCCGAGCATGCGCGTGCCAGCATGGGGCAGGAAACCGGCGCGGACTATGGCGTCGCTGCACCCATCAACACGCGCACTGACGAGTACGCCATTGCCGTGACCCTGCTGTCATTGGCCACATTGCTGGATGCACAGGACGACGTGCCGGCGCTTGATGAGCATGTGCTGGCCTTCGATACCGACCAGTTGCTGGATTACCTGTGCGCAGGCGGCCTGCAGTTGCAGCAGGTCAGCGAGGAGCTTTTCCACAAGCGCCCTTACGGCGCCATGAGGCCTTTTTTCGAACAGCTCGAAGCCCTGCCTGACCCACTGCTGCCCTATCTGCAAACCCAGTACCAGGAGTTCCACAAGCTCTCGCCCAAGCAGCAGAAAAAAGGCGGCCCATGGCTGGGCACGGGCTACTGGGCACTCGAGGTCGCCGCCTTGGCCGTGCTCTACGGCTGGGATGACAGCGCCCTGCGCGCCAGCCCGCACTATCCGGCCGATCTGGTCGACTACGCCCTCGGTCGCCTGGATCAAGCTGAGTCAGGCGATTCTTGACAGGAAAGCCGCGATGCGGCCGCTGATGCGATCGGGCAGCTCGCGGTGCGGCACATGGCCGCCGCCGGCGATGATTTCCGCTTCGCAAGGGCCTTGCGCCCAGGTACAGATGTTCTCCGGATGCACCAGGGAGCCGAATTCATCGAGCTCGCCATGGATCGCCAGCACCGGGCAATGCACCTGCTTCAAGGCCGCATCCAGCCGGTAATGCGCAAAAGGCGGGCTCAGCCAGGTGTCCACCCAGGCCGACAGCACCCAGGCCGCCTTGTCGCCATGGTAGCGAGCGAGCCGCTCCAGCTGGCCGGGCTGGGCAAAGTTGTCACGCGCCGCCCTGATGCCCTGCAGCGTGCGGTCTTCGACAAAGCTTTGCGCCGACTCGGTAATCAGCGCCTGGCATTGCCGTCCATACGCAGCAGCCACCATGGCCGCCATGCCGCCGCCCACGCTGTGTCCCAGCATCACGAAATCGCCCAGGCCCAACTCTCGGTGAAGCGGCGCGAAACCGGCTTCAACCTCGCCTTCCACAAAACTGGGTTCAAGCCGATGCGGATTGGGGTCCGAATGGCCGAAGCCCAGGCGGTCATAGGCAATGACTTCGCGCCCGGTGGCCGCAGCCAGCTGGGCGGGAAACTCGCGCCACAGATCGACACTGCCCAGCGAGTCGTGCATCAGCACCAGTGGTGCCTTGGCGGCCCCGCCCTGCGCTTGCCAGCGCTTGACATGCAGCTGCCCGTCGGGCGTCTGAACACGGGTTTCACTGGAGCTGATCACAACGGGCGGCATGGTGTCGTCAAACATGGGCAGTGTCTGGGTTGAAGAACTAGGGATGGTGCTGCCACCTTAGCAAGAGTGCGCGGACAGAAGCCGGACCGGTGGCGAGAGTGGCCGCAAAAATGGCGAATCTGGCCGATTTTGCGCAGTCTTGCCGTATGCAGCCTGTCGTTCAGGTGACGAAGCGCGCTTGCGGCGACTTGGCAGCACTCGCTAACCCGCTGGCCCGCCCGGGCGGTCGGCAGTATAAAAACAGCATCCACTTCACCGGGGTTCGCCATGTCACAGACCACGACCTCAGAACCGGACGGCGCTGTCAAAGCCAGTGTCGATCCGCGCCAGTTCAGGAGCTTTGCCGAGTTCTACCCCTTCTACCTGGGCGAGCACAGCAACGCCACCTGCAGACGGCTGCACTTCATAGGCACCAGCCTGTCGCTGGTGTTTTTGCTGGCGCTGTTCCTGACGGGCGACTGGTGGTATTTGCTCGCAGGCCTGATCTGCGGCTATGCCTTTGCCTGGGTGGGGCATTTCGGCTTTGAGAAAAACAGGCCCGCCAGTTTCAAGCGCCCGCTCTACAGCTTTCTGGGCGACTGGATGATGTGGCGCGACATCCTGCTGGGCCGCATCAAGATGTAGCACCCCGTCCCGGGCACGCCCATTGACCTCTTTTGTGGACAGCTAAACGCTGCTCATGGATTCATGCGCCGCCTGCCATCGGCGGCCCGAGCGCCCGCCCATATATTCATAGATATTCGTTTTCAGTCATCAAACTCTATGAATATTTCCGCCAGGAGCAGCAATCAACTCCGCCACGGTCATGGCATCGAGCTGGGCGCGCTGCCACAGAGGCCGCACCGCCTCGGACGGTTCAAGCAACAGGCTCTGCACCAGAGGCTCTACCCGCGTGGCCTGCGGGTCGACCAGCAACACATAGCGCGGCTCGGTGCTCTCCAGCGATACATAGGCATCGGGCGGCTGTACGGCCCCCACCCAGTCCAGCTTGGCCAGCGCCTGCAGCACGGGCTGAATCTGGGAGGCCTCCACACGCAGGCGCCGCGACAGCTGGTGCACATACAGACCCTTGTGCGGCAGCTCGCGCTCCTTGGCCAGGCATTGCAGCACCTCGACGGCCAGCTCGAACTGCCAGCCGCGGTGCCCCGTCATGCGCTCCACGCCGGTGAGCACAGTGGGCAGATAGGCCGTGACCAGAGCCCCCAGCAACACAATGCTCCAGGCCACATACATCCAGATCAGCAGGATCGGCAGCGTGGCAAACGCGCCGTAGATCACCGAGTAGGTCGGCACGGACGACAGATAGAGGCCCAGCACCTTCTTGGCCACTTCCATGAACACGGCCACAAACACGCCCCCTACCAGCGCATGGCGCCAGCGCACCGGTGTGTTGGGCACATAGTGGTAGAGCCCGGCCATGCCAGCCGCGAGCACCACGAACTCTATGGAGTCAAATACAAAGCGCAGGCTACCCGGCAGCGCGTTGACCAGGCCCTTGGAGGCCGACATCACATAGGACGACAGCACCAGGCTCAGGCCCAGCAGCAGCGGCCCCAGCGTGATCGCGGCCCAGTAAATCAGCACCCGCTGGCCCAGCGGCCTGAGCTGGCGCACGCGCCAGATGTTGTTGAGCGTGCGGTCTATGGTCAGGATCAGCGCAATCGCCGTGACCATGAGAATGGAGAAGCCGACCAGGCCCAGCTGGCTGGCCTTGGAAGCGAACTGGGTGAGATAGCCCAGTACCTGGCGCGCAATGGTCTCGGGAATCAGGCTGTCCATCAGCCAGCGCTCCAGCACCTTCTGCGCCTTGCCAAAGATCGGGAAGGCCGTGAACAGAGCCAGCGCCACGGTAAAGAACGGCACCAGCGCCAGCAGCGAGGTAAAGGTCAGGCTGCTGGCAGTCACGCCCAGCCGGTCTTCCTTGAAGCGCGCCAGCAGCACCTGGGCCGTGTTGTGCCAGGGGAAGGTGCGCAGGCGCTGCTGCGCCCGGCGGCTTCTGCGGCGCAGCTCAGTCCTGAGCTCCTGCCGGCTGGGCATCTGGGGCTTGGGGATGCGCCCGGCCAGATCCTTGCAGCTAGCCGCCAGCGCCCTGGCCTTGTCGAGTCTGCTGCTGCGCGGGCTCTGGGCAACGCGCTCCGGGCGCGGGTCAGGACTGTCGGCGACTCCTGAAACGCAAGCATGCTCCGCCTTCTGGGCCTGGGCTGGCGTCGCATTCGGCGTGGAATAGCTGGTCCAGCCCTGAGCTCCCGTGCTGAATGCTGCCGCAGGCGATACCGCCGGAGCCGGAACGGGCTCGGGCAGGCCCATGCTGCGGTCAGGCTCGTCCAAGGGCTCGAACACCGGCTCCAGCGGCAGGCCCGGACCATCGAGGCTGGGCTCCTGGCGCTGATCGAGCGGCCCTGCACCCGCTGCCTGCGCTGCTGCAGGCGCGTCCGTCGAAGCCGGCTGCGCCGACAGCTCCCTGTCCTCGGTCACCGGCCTGGCTTGCTGCGTCTTGCCTTCCAGCGCGGCCCAGAAGCCGGCACGCTCGTTTTTCTTCATGACGGCACTCCTTCTCGAACGCAAAAGGAGGACGGGTGCTGCGCAACATCAAGCGCAGAACGCAAAACAAAACGACCGGATTCAAACAGGGCTGGCATGACCGATATGATGCCACTGCTATGACCGACGCCCTCTCGCCCCAAGCCGCCGAAAACACTTCTTCACCAATCCAGCAGCCAGGCTCCGACGTGGCCGCCACGCGCTGGTTGGCCGTGGGCAGCCTGCTGGCACTGATGCTGCTGTGCGTGGCCTGGGAGCTGTGGCTGGCCCCGCTGCGCGAAGGCGGCACCTGGCTGTTTCTCAAGGCCCTGCCACTGGCCTTTGCCGTGATCGGCCTGCTCAAGCGCCGCATGTACACCTACCGCTGGCTCAGCCTGCTGGTGTGGCTCTACTTCACCGAGGGCGTGGTGCGGGCCTGGAGCGATGCCGCGCCCAGTCGCTGGCTGGCGCTGGGAGAGGTGGCGCTGTGCGTGCTGCTCTTCATCGCCTGCGCAGCCCATGTACGCCTGCGCCAGCGTGCCGCCAGGGCGGCCCGGCTCAATCAGGCGTGATGCCTTCGAACTGCGCCAGCGTCTGCACCTGCGCCGCCAGCGCATCGAACAGCAACTGCGCGGCCGGCGACAGCGCACGGCGCGGGCGCTGAATCAGCAGCGTACGGCGCAGGATGCGCGGCTCGTCCAGCAGGCGAAAGCCCAGATTGCCCTGCAGGCCCAGCGAAGGGTGACGCGCCGTCAGCGCCGGAACAATGCTGACCCCCAGACCCAGGCTCACGGCCTCGAACAGCAATTGCGGATTGGACAGGCGCAGTGGTGTCTGCAGCAGGTTCTGCGGCATGCCCGGTGCCGAAGCCAGCAGCTGGCTGATGGCGGTGTCGGTGGTCAGGCCCACAAAAGCCAGATGGGGCAGCTGGGCCAGATCGGCCGCCGTCAGCCGCCCCGCCTGCAGCAGAGGTTCATCGAGCCTGGCCACCAGCCCCATGGCATCGCTGATCAACGGCTGGGTCAGCAGATCGCCACCGGCCGGGTGCGCCGCGCCCACGCCGAAATCCACGCTGCCGGCCTGCACACGCTGGGCGATGCCTTCGGCGCTGTCCTCGATCAGATCGACCTCGATGCCCGGATGCCGGGCCCGCAAGGCCGGCAGCACCGGCAGCAGCAACACCGACAGCACCGACGGAGCGGCAGCAATGCGCACCTTGCCGCGGCGCAGCGCGGCCAGATCGCCCAGGTTCTGAAAGCCCTGCTCCAGCATGTCGAAAGCCTGGCGCACATCGAGCAAGAAGGCCTGACCGGCGGCCGTCAGCCCCACGGTGCGCGTTGTGCGGTCAAACAGCCGCAGGCCCAGGGCCTCTTCCAGCTGCCGGATGGATTCGGACAGGGCCGACTGCGTCAGGCACAGCTCGCGGGCTGCCGGGGCAAACGCGCCCTGGCGCGCCACCTCGTCAAAGGCGCGCAGCTGGCGCAGGCTGATATTGTTCGGAAAAACCGGCATAACCAAGCAATTTATTTCGATTGCCCCGTAGTCTGCCATGCTCTACGCTTGCGGCTTCATGGTTTTCCGGCTGTGCCCCTGTGCCTGGCTTAGGATTTCCGTCTGTTTTCCCTCTCTGCCGCCCATGCTGCGGCCTGCTTGCCATGACCTCCACCGCTTTGCTTGAATCCCTGCGCCAGATTGTGGGCGCCACCCATGTGCTGACAGACGGCGATCTGACCGCCTACGAGCAGGACTGGCGCAAGCGCGTACACGGCAAGTCCCTGGCCGTGGTGCGCCCCGGCAACGCGGCCGAGGTGGCCGGCGTGGTCAAGGCCTGCGCTGCAGCCGGCGTGCAGATCGTGCCCCAGGGCGGCAATACCGGGCTTTCCGTAGGCTCCACCCCCGACGACAGCGGCCAGCAGGTCGTGCTCAGCCTGACGCGCCTGAACGCCGTGCGCCATATCGACAAGGACAATCTGACCTTCACCGTCGAAGCCGGCTGCATTTTGCAGAACCTGCAGGATCTGGCTGACCAGCAGGGCCTGCTGTTCCCGCTGTCGCTGGCCGCCGAAGGCAGCTGCACGATTGGCGGCAACCTGGGCACCAACGCCGGCGGCACGCAGGTGGTGCGCTATGGCAATACCCGCGACCTGTGCCTGGGCCTGGAAGTGGTGACGCCCCAGGGCGAAATCTGGGACGGCCTCAAGGGCCTGCGCAAGGACAACACCGGCTATGACCTGCGCGATCTGTTCATCGGCAGCGAAGGCACGCTGGGCATCATCACCGCCGCCACCATGAAGCTGTTCCCGCAGCCGGCCGCCCAGCTCACCGCCTTTGCCGCCGTACCCTCCATGGAGGCCGCCGTGCGCCTGCTGGGCCTGGCGCACCAGCATCTGGGCGCGGGACTGACAGGCTTTGAAGTCATGGGCCAGTTTGCGCTGAGCCTGGTCGTCAAGCACATGCCGCAGCTGCGCGTGCCATTTGCCGACATGGGCGACGAAGCCCCCTACTGCGTGCTGCTGGAGAACAGCGACAGCGAGTCCGAGCAGCATGCACGCCTGCGCTTCGAGCACCTGCTGGAGCTGGCTTTTGAAGACGGCTGCGTGGTCAACGCCGTGGTGGCGGAGAACCTGACCCAGGCCCATGACCTGTGGCATATCCGCGAGAGCATTCCCCTGGCCCAGGCCGAGGAAGGCCTGAACATCAAGCACGATATCTCGGTCGCCGCCTCGCGCATTCCCGCCTTTGTCGAGCATGCCGACGCCGTGCTCAAGCGCGAGATTCCCGGCGTGCGGCTGGTCAACTTCGGCCATCTGGGCGACGGCAATCTGCACTACAACGTGCAGGTGCCCGAAGGCGAAGACGGCAAGGCCTTTCTGCGCGACAAGGAGGCCCTGGTCAACCACCTGGTCTACGAGGCCGTGGATGCCTTCGGCGGCTCGTTCTCGGCCGAACATGGCGTGGGTGCGCTCAAGACGGACAAGCTCGAAAAATACCAGTCTCCCGTTGCACTGCAGCTGATGCGCGCCATCAAGCAGGCACTGGACCCACAGGGCATCATGAACCCCGGCGTGGTGCTGACGCGCGGCTGATCCCGCCGCCATCGATAAAAAAAGCCCTGCCATGACCGGCAGGGCTTTTTTCTGGCCGCAGCCAGGGCTTCAGTGGGTGGCCACGATGTTGCGCAGCATGCTCTGCACCGCACTGGGCCAGGGAATGTCTGCACCATCCACATCGGTGAACACGGTCTGCTTGCCCTCGCTGAGCAGCCAGACGCGCAGGCCGTTGCGCACCGGGTCTATCACCACGGCAGCCATTTCCTCGCCGCCCTGATGCTGGCGGTTGCCCATCACGTACAGCAGGCCTGCGGAAGGCTCCAGCGGACCCAGCGTTTGCAGGTTCTTGAGCAGCGTGTCGTACTGATGGCCCATCAGCGTCTTCAGCCGCTCGGCCAGCACGCCGTCCTGCACATAGTCCACGCCGTCCCAGCGGTACTTGCCCTGCAGTGGCTTGAGGCTGTCCAGGCTCTTCTCGCCCTCCTTGACCACATGCGGGGCGCGCACTTCCTGCAGGGAGCTCGCGGCCGCCTCCTCGATCTGTGCCGTCGCGGCGGGCTCCTGGGTCTGTGCCAAGGCATCGGGCGGGGCGGCCGCGGCCGCAGCAGTGGTGCTGGGAGATGGGGCCTTGGTCTTGTCGCAGGCGACCAGCAGGGCCGCAGCCGCCAGCGCAAAAGCCGCAGTGCTCACAAATTTGCGTGACATAAACTCGCTCTCCTTGTTTCAGCTCGGTGGTCTTGCATGACATTGTGAAGCCAGCGGCAGCGGCTTTGGGACAGACAGGGCCTCGGGCCGGGTCATTGCCAACCACCAATCCGGCACGCTCGCGCACGTGGCACACTCGGGCTATCGCGGCCCTGCGGGCCCACCCTCTTCAAGAGCAGCGACACCTTGTGTACGCTGACGGCACAGCCAGTCTTTGCAAGTCTTTGACCGCTTTTTGCACCATGAACTCCACCACCTGCACCCTGCGCCCCGTGCGCTGCCAGTACGAAACCTTCATGCGCCATGTGTACGAGCACGGCGCATCCAAGACCGACCGCACGGGCACGGGCACGCGCAGCGTGTTCGGCTACCAGATGCGCTTCAACCTCAATGAAGGCTTCCCCCTGGTCACCACCAAGAAGGTGCACCTGAAGTCCATCATTCTGGAGCTGCTGTGGTTTCTGCGCGGCGACAGCAATGTGAAATGGCTGCAGGAGCGCGGCTGCACCATCTGGGACGAATGGGCCGACAAGCAAACCGGCGACCTGGGCCCGGTCTACGGCGTGCAATGGCGCAGCTGGCCCAAGGCCGACGGCACGCATGTCGACCAGATTGCCGAAGTCGTCAAGCAGCTCCAGAGCAATCCCGACAGCCGCCGCATCATCGTCAGCGCCTGGAACGTGGCCGAGCTGGACCAGATGGCCCTCATGCCCTGCCATTCCTTCTTCCAGTTCTATGTGGCCGACGGCAAGCTCAGCTGCCAGCTCTACCAGCGCAGCGCAGACATCTTCCTGGGCGTGCCCTTCAACATCGCCAGCTACGCGCTGCTGACCCATATGCTGGCCCAGCAATGCGGTCTGGAAGTGGGCGACTTCATCTGGACCGGCGGCGACTGCCACATCTACAACAACCACTTCGAGCAGGTGCAGACCCAGCTGTCGCGACAGCCTTTCGCCTATCCGACGCTGAACATCAAGCGCAAGCCCGACTCCATCTTCGGCTACGAATACGAAGACTTCGAAGTGCTGGACTACCAGCACCATGCCGGCATCAAGGCGCCCGTGGCGGTCTAAGCTGCCGCGCTTCGAATCACTATAAAAATCAAAGCTGCTATCGCTTGATTCAAAACGATTTCAGGTACTTTCTCACCTGAAATCCATAACTGACAAGCGTTAGCAGCTTCTTTATTGATAGCTATGGCCATTCAACTCATCTATGCCCGCGCAGCCAACGGCGTCATCGGCAAGGACAACACCATGCCCTGGCACCTGCCCGAGGACATGGTGCATTTCAAGGAGCTGACCCGGGGCTGCGCCGTCATCATGGGCCGCAAGACCTGGGACTCGCTGCCTGCGCGCTTCCGTCCGCTGCCGGGCCGCAGCAATGTCGTCGTCACCCGCCAGGCCGACTGGCAAGCCGAGCCGGCATCGGACCAAGTCCTGCGCGCCGCCAGCCTGCCCGAAGCGCTGGAGCTGGGCCGCAAGCTCTCGCAAGATGTCTGGGTCATCGGCGGCGCGCAGATCTATGCCCAGGCCCTGCCGCTGGCCGATGCCGTGGAAGTGACCGAAATCGGCCGCGACTTCGAAGGCGATGCCTTTGCCCCCGAACTGGGCGAGCAGTGGCAGGCCGTGAGCCGCAGCGAGCATGTCTCCGCCAATGGGCTGCCCTACTGTTTTGTGCGCTTCGAGCGCCGGGGCTGACGCTTGCTCCGGCCGTCCTGCAGTCCGGCACGAGACAAAACTCTCTTGCCCTCGCGGTGCTGCGTTGCAACAATTGTCAGCTTCACTGCATGACTGTCGTATGACAATGGCAAGGCAGCCTGCTGCAGCCTGAGCCCTCCAACCCCGCAAGCTATCGCCCTTCATCATGAGCCTAGTCCAGCCCCTGCCTCCTGGCGCCCTCGATATCGTTGGTGATATCCACGGCGAATACGCCGCGCTGGTGCAATTGCTGGGCCACCTGGGCTACGACCTCCAGGGCAACCACCCCGAAGGACGGCGGCTGGTGTTTGTCGGCGACTTCTGCGACCGCGGGCCGGACAGCCCTTCGGTGCTCGCGCTGGTCGGCGCCATGCTGGCCTCGGGCACGGCCCATGCGGTGCTGGGCAACCACGAAATCAATCTGCTGCGCGAAGATGCCAAGGACGGATCGGGCTGGTTCTTCGACAGCCGTATCGACTCCGATCAGCCCAAGTACGCGCCTTTTGCGCGCATGCCGGCCGAGCAGACTCCCGCCATGCTCGAGCAGCTCGGCCAGTTGCCGATCGCGCTGGAGCGCGAGGATCTGCGCATTGTTCATGCGGCCTGGCGGCCCGAGCAGATTGCCATGATTCGCCAGCTGCCCAGCGGCAGCGCACGCGCCGCCTATGACCACTTCGAGACGATTGCCGACGAGCAGGCCATCGCCCAATGCGTGGCCGAGCGCATGCGTCAGGAAGCGCTGAGCTGGCCCTACAGCCTGGAAGACTATCGCCACGAGCCGCCGTTTCTACCCGCCCACAGCGAGAACGAACTCAACAAGGCCATGGTCAACCCTCTGAAAGTGCTGACGGCCGGCGTGGAACGCGAATGCCGCAATCCCTTCTATGCGGGTGGCAAATGGCGCTTTGTCGAGCGCGTGGGCTGGTGGAATGAATATGAGGAAGCGCCTGCCGTCATCGTCGGCCACTACTGGCGCCGCCTGCGCCCGGCCGATGCACCCGCGCACGGCTCGCAGTTTGAAAACCTGTTCGGCGGCACGCCCCCGCTGTCCTGGCACGGTCTGCGCGGCAATGTGTTCTGCGTGGACTACTCGGTGGGTGCCCGCTGGCTGGACCGCCTGCGCGGCGACAACCCCGTGCAGCGCAGCAAGCTTGCCGCCATGCGCTGGCCCGAGCGCGTGCTGGTCTTTGACGACGGCACCCAGGCCGCATCGGAGAATTTCGAGCAGGCCGTGGTGCTGCGGGACTGAGGCTACCCGCCACATCGGCCACGCTGGCCAGGCGACTCCGCCCCCAGCCTGCTGTCAGTCTGCGTATGAAGGGCGCGATGCCTGAGGCCCGAGGCCAATCTCCCTGGCTATTTGGCGGGCGGCTGCCGCCCATGCTGCACCCACTCCTCAAAGGCCGATCCGTCGGGCAGCACACAGGTGTTCTTATCGGCGACGGCGCCTTTTTCCGTGTGCAGCACCCCGCCCTGTTTTTTGCAATTGGCTTGCGAAGGATTGCCAAAATTGATGGAAACAGATTGCGCGCAGCCGCTGACTGCCGCAACGACGATCACCATCCCGGCCAAGCTTGAAACATGTTTCATGGGGCCAATGTAGCAAAGCCCCGCACGCCGGCACAGGCCCATTGGACTTCAGGCCTGCAAAGACCGAAGTCGCCACCCGTGGGATACGGTGGACAGCCTTGCCGGTTTCAGAGATGGCCAGGCTTGCTATGCTGTCAGTCACTGCGAGAAAGATGCCCGCCAGGGGCTCTGTTTGGGTAGCCAGACTGGTAGCTGGAGGCCTTTTTACAGGTAGCCCCCCTGGAACCCGCATGCAATAAGGAAAGTTGAAGAAGATGAAAATCGCCACCTGGAATGTGAACTCTTTGTCCGTGCGACTGCCGCAGGTACTGGAATGGCTTGCCGCCAACCCTGTCGATGCACTGGGACTGCAGGAGCTCAAGCTCACCGACGACAAGTTCCCGCACATGGCTTTCGAGGAAGCCGGCTACAAGGCCGTCAGCCATGGACAGAAGACCTATAACGGCGTGGCCTGGATCACGCGCGAAACGGGCCGTGATGTGGTGCGCAACATCCCGGGGCTTGATGACGAGCAGGCACGCATCATTGCCACAACGATTGACTCGCCAGCCGGCGAGGTTCGCCTCATCAACGGCTACTTCGTCAACGGCCAGGAGCCCGGATCGGAAAAATTTGCCTACAAGATGCGCTGGCTGCAGGCCCTGCAAGACTGGGTCAAGGAACAGATGGCCTTGCATCCGCGTCTGGTGCTGGTGGGAGACTTCAACGTGGCCCCCGAAGATCGCGACTCCTACGACCCCGTCGGCCTCAAGGACACGATCCACCATACGGTGCAAGAGCGTGACCATTTCCAGCGCCTGCTGCAGCTGGGCTTGAGCGATGCCTTCCGCATGTTCCAGCAGCCGGAAAAAAGCTACTCCTGGTGGGATTACCGCATGCTGGGCTTTCAGAAGAATCGCGGCCTGCGCATCGACCACATTCTGGTCAGCGAAGCGCTCAGGAGCAAGGTCAGCGCCTGCAGCGTGGACCGCACTCCGCGCAAGAACAAGCAGCCCAGCGACCACGCGCCCGTGATCGTCACACTGGACTGAAGCCGCACGGCTCAGGCCGTGCCGTGGCTGAGCCACTGCAAGGCCTGTACCTGACCGCGCAGCAGCATCACATGCCGCTTGAGCAGCTTGGCGGCCTTGGCCGGCAAGTCCAGCTGCGCCGAGCGCTCGGCGCATTCCAGCCAGGTCTGCAGGCGCCGCAACACATCCAGCCAGGTCTCGCCCACCGTCACGCCCAGATAGTCAAGCCAGGTCTTGCGTACTCGCTCGAGCAGCCCGCTGTCGCCGTCATCCGCGGCCTCGGGTGGCGCTTCCACGGCAGCGCCGCCGAGCAGCTCCGCCAGCTCGGAGACCAGCTTGTGCGAGTCCTGCGAAAAGCGGCGCAGCGCATCGACCGCCATGCTGGAGTCCGCAGTCGTCAGAAACTGCCTGGAGCTCTGTGCAAAGCGCTGTCCTGCCTGCAGCACCAGGGCCAGGCTGCTCTGCGCCCTCTGGCCCAGCACGGCCTCCGCGACAGGCTTGGTCAAAGGGGGAGCGATCGCCCGGCGCCATGCCGCCTTGACGGCTGCCCTGACCTGAGACCAGTCCAGCAGACTGCCCCCGCAATGTTCCGACCAATGCTGGCGCAGCTCCGGCTCCAGGGACTCAAAGCTCCTGGCCGCCTGCCGAGGCCGATAGCAGCCAGCCTGCCAGCCCAGCAGATAGGCTGGATAGTACTGATCGAAGCCACGCCCGGGTACAAAGTAAGGCTCGTACATGTAGCGCTCGTGCCAGAAGGCCTCTTCGGCCTCCGGCATCTGCAGCAAGGGCGACAAGGCGTTCGACCCCGGCTCAGGCGGGAAAGAGATGGATAAGGGCAAGGCAGACAACGCAAACAGTCCAATCAACAAAAAGCCTGTTGATTTTTACCCCTGCGTCATCTGCTCCATGTCGTCAACCGTGATTGCACCATGTAGGACGAATAAAACCCACGCCGAAAGCGAGTGGACACTACAGCGTTTCAGTCGAAGTTTTCGTTCTCCAGCCCCAGCTCCTGCAGCTTGCGCGTGATGGTGTTACGGCCGATCCCGAGCCGGCTGGCCGCTTCCACGCGCCTGCCATGCGTGGCGGCCAGGGCCGTTCGCAGCAGCTGTGCCTCGAACTGGTGGGACAGCTGATCCCAGACGTCATGATGGCCTTGCGACAGCAGCTCCTCGGCCTGCTTGCCCAGCCCCTGCAACCAGCCTTCGGAAGGCGCTGCGGCCTCGGGCACAGACAGCGCCGCAGCACCGAGCGAGGACAGCGCAACCGGCTCGGGCGGACTGGTCTTGGACGGCTCCAGGCCCACGCCGGTGCTCAGGGCGCCGGCAAAGATCGCGGCACTGCCCGGCGCCGCACTGCCCAGCACTTCTGGCGGTAAGTCCTTGAGGGCGATCTGCTGGGCCGGCGCCATGACAGTCAGCCAATGGCAGATGTTCTCCAGCTGGCGCACATTGCCGGGGAAGTTGAAGGCCTGCAGGCGGCTCATGGCGGCCGTGCTCATACGCTTGGGCTCCACCCCCAGCTGGCGTGCGCTTTGCTGCAGAAAATGCTGGGTCAGCATGGGCACGTCCTCCTTGCGCTCGCGCAGCGCGGGCAGGCGCAGACGTATCACATTCAGACGGTGGAACAAGTCCTCGCGGAAAGCGCCATCCTTGACGCGCAGCTCCAGATCCTGGTGGGTCGCGGCAATCACGCGGACATGGGCCTTGACGGCCTGGTGTCCGCCCACCCTGTAGAAGTGGCCGTCGGAGAGCACGCGCAGCAGACGCGTCTGCAGCTCGAACGGCATGTCGCCGATTTCATCGAGAAACAGCGTACCGCCCTCGGCCTGCTCGAAACGCCCCCGGCGCTGGGTCTGCGCGCCGGTAAAGGCACCGCGCTCGTGACCGAACAGTTCGGACTCCAGCAGGTCTTTCGGAATGGCCGCGGTATTGATGGCCACGAACGGTCCGCCGGCAACGGGAGAATGCTTGTGCAGCGCCCGTGCCACCAGCTCCTTGCCGGCACCGGACTCTCCGGTGATCAGCACCGTGACATGGCTCTGGCTGAGTCTGCCGATGGCACGGAACACATCCTGCATGGCGGGCGCCTGGCCCAGCATTTCCGCCTGCACCGGCGCCTGGATATCGGCCACCTCCTCGCGCTGGCTCTCCTCCACGGCGCGCCGGATCAGCTCCACCGCCTTGGGTACGTCGAAGGGCTTGGGCAGATACTCGAAGGCTCCGCGCTGGAAGGCCGAGACCGCGCTGTCCAGATCGGAATAGGCGGTCATGATGATCATCGGCAGGCCGGGCTGCTGCGCCCTGACCTGCTCCAGCAGCTCAAGGCCCGAACCGCCGGGCATGCGGATATCGCTGACCAGCACCTGAGGAGCCTGACGCTCGGGATCGCTGTTGTCCACATCAGCCAGGGCCTTGAGCACATCGCGCGGCTGGGTAAAGCTGCGAATGGGCCAGCCTTCGCGCCCCAGTGCCTTTTCAAGCACAAAGCGGATGGAAGGGTCGTCGTCCACAATCCAGATTGGCTTCATTCGTGCAACATCCTTCCCTTCTTCTGCATATTGATAATGTCAGGCTTTATGGCAGCGGAATCAGGATCCGGAAATCCGTCCTCCCCGGCTGGCTCTCGCATTCGATCAAGCCATGGTGACGCTGTACAAAGGTCTGAGCCAGCGTCAGCCCCAGGCCGGATCCGCCATCTCGGCCCGAGACCAAAGGATAGAAAATTCGCTCCTTGATGGCATCCGGCACACCTGACCCGTTGTCGATTACATGCAATTCCAGTGCCAATCTGTAGCGCTCACGCCCCAAAGTGACCTGCCTGGCCACACGCGTCCTCAGGATGATCTCGGCATCGCCTTCTGCAATGCGCCGCCCCAGCGCCTGGGCCGCGTTCTGAACGATGTTGAGCAGGGCCTGGATCAACTGCGCGCTATCGCCTCTGAATTCCGGAATGGAGATGTCATAGTCACGCGTGATCCTGAGTCCCTGGGGATGTTCGACCAGCACCAGTGAACGCACGCGCTCGCAGACCTCGTGGATGTTGACGTCGCCGACCTCGTGGGGGTGGCGATGCGGGGCCAGCAGCCTGTCCACCAGTGCCTGCAGGCGATCGGCCTCATGAATGATGACCGTGGTGTACTCCAGCAGCTCGGGCATGACCAGATCCATCTGCAGCAGCTGGGCTGCACCGCGAATGCCGCCCAGCGGATTCTTGATCTCGTGGGCCAGATTGCGAATCAGCTCCTTGTTTGCCTGGGCCTGTTCGCGGATGCGCTCCTCGCGATCCTGGCGGGCCTGCTGTTCCAGCGGCCACATCTCCACCATGACATGGCCGGCCTTCTCGGCCAGCGAGACGGCAGCGTGAATCGGCAGCGGCTCCTGTCCCAGGCGTAGCAGGCTGGCCTCGAAGCGCAGTGCAGCAAAGTCGTTGGAACGGGCTCCGCTGAGTGCCTTGTCCAGCAGGGCTGGCTCGGCAAAGCAGGTGGCGAAGTCACTGCCGACCATGATGCGGCGGGACTGGCCCAGGGCATTTTCCAGCGCCGCGTTGACGAAGCGCACCATGCCGTACTCGTCAAGCACGGCAATCAAGGTGCAAAGCCAGTCCAGCGACTGGTAGCCATGACCATTGGCCTGATCCGGATCAGGCGTGGAGATATCGGGAATCGGGGCTGCAGTGGAACTCATGCGATTGACCAAAAATGACCAGCCCCAGGGGGCGGATTAGTTGACCGCAGGCAGCCGGTCCAGCTCTCGCTTGATGCCTGCGATATCACTTTCCTGGCGGGTGATATCGGCCTTGAGCTTGGCCACCCGCTCCGGGTAGCCCTGAGGATTGCGCAGCTCCAGCGCAGTACGCACGGGATTGCCATCGTTGTACTCCGCCTTGAGCTCGGCCAGTCTGGCCTGGGCCTTGTTCAGCTCGCCTTGCAAGATCGCGCGGGCATCGGAGTCGCGCGCCTTCTGCGCGGCACTGTCGGCGCGGGCAGGGGCCGCCTGGCTCGATGCAGAGCTGCCTGCCGGCTTGGGATTGGCCGGCGCCGCCGCAGCATTGCCGCCCGAGGGACGGGTGCCGTGAATCACCGTCACGCCACTGCCATCGACCGGCTTGCACCCCTTGGCCTTGGCCTGCGAAACATTGTTGGTGTACTCATTGCCGCAGCGGTAGATCACATCCTGGGCAGAAACCAGCCCGGATGCAAGACACAGCAACGACAACACATAAAACTTCTTCATTCGGTCCTCTCAGGCAGACGGCGGCCGCAAGTCCGCAATACCCTGAGTATCGCTCCAAGCCTGCAGCTTTTATTGACTACTTGACCGCCACCAACCTGTTTGGTTCCTTTGCTGGCACGTCCGGCGCAGCGTCCGTGCAATAAAAAAGGCGGCTTGCGCCGCCTTTGAGAACCTCTGCTTTACAGCGAGAAGTACATATCGTATTCGACAGGATGCACCGACTGGCGATAGCGAGTCACTTCGGTCATCTTCAGCTCGATGTAGGCATCCAGCATGCTGTCGGAGAACACACCGCCCTTGGTCAGGAACGCACGGTCGGCGTCCAGGGCTTCCAGAGCCTGGTCCAGGCTGTGGCAGACGGTAGGCACCAGCTTGTCTTCCTCGGGAGGCAGATGGTACAGATCCTTGGTCGCGGCTTCGCCGGGATGGATCTTGTTTTCCACGCCGTCCAGACCGGCCATCAGCAGCGCTGCGAAACCCAGGTAGGGGTTCATCAGAGGATCGGGGAAGCGGGCTTCCACGCGACGTGCCTTGGGGTTGCTGACGTAAGGAATACGGATGGAAGCGGAACGGTTCTTGGCCGAGTAAGCCAGCTTCACGGGCGCTTCGAAGCCAGGGACCAGACGCTTGTAGCTGTTGGTGCCGGGGTTGGTGATGGCGTTCAGGGCACGAGCGTGCTTGATGATGCCGCCGATGTAGTACAGGGCGAAGTCGGACAGACCGGCATAGCCGTCGCCGGCAAACAGGTTCTTGCCATCCTTCCACACGGACTGGTGCACGTGCATGCCGGAGCCGTTATCGCCAGCATAGGGCTTGGGCATGAAGGTTGCCGTCTTGCCGTAGGTGTTGGCCACGTTCCAGATGATGTACTTCTGCAGCTGTGTCCAGTCGGCACGCTCGACCAGGGTCGAAAAGCGCGTGCCGATTTCGTTCTGACCGGCGCCGGCCACTTCGTGGTGGAACACTTCGACGGGAATGCCGACGGCTTCCAGCAGCAGCGACATCTCTGCGCGCATGTCCTGGGTGCTGTCAACGGGAGGCACGGGGAAGTAGCCACCCTTGACGCGAGGACGGTGACCGCGGTTGCCGCTCTCGAACTTGGTGCCGGTGTTCCAGGGAGCCTCGTATTCTTCGATTTCGAAGAAGGGGTTGTGAGGCTCGGTGCCCCAGCGCACGCCGTCGAAGATGAAGAATTCGGGTTCGGGACCGAAGTAGGCGGTATCGCCCAGGCCGGAAGCCTTCAGATAGGCTTCAGCGCGCTTGGCGATGGAGCGGGGATCGCGGTCGTAGGCCTTGCCGTCACCGGGTTCGATCACGTCGCACTGCAGAATCAGTGTGGTTTCTTCGAAGAAGGGATCGATGTTGGCAGTGTTTGGATCGGGAACCAGCTGCATGTCCGAGGCTTCGATACCTTTCCAGCCGGCAACGGAAGAACCGTCGAAAGCATGGCCCGAGGCGAACTTGTCCTCGTCGAAGTGCGACACGGGCACGGTCACGTGCTGTTCCTTGCCGCGGGTATCGGTAAAGCGCAGGTCCACGAACTTGACCTCGTTATCCTGCACCATCTGCATCACGTCTGCAACGGTCTTCGCCATTAGATCTCTCCTGCCAACTTTGGCTGATCAAATAAAGAATGAATAGTATCTAGCAGTTTGCGTGCCAACTCTGCTTCAGCACCTCATCCCAGCATCCGTGCACTGAAATCGGGCTCCTGCAACAAGCTCCTCGCTACAAGACATAAGCACTTAGCAGAGCCGCATCTGCAAATTGCACCAAACCGACGCGCATTGTCTCACTGCCGGCACGCATTTCTCAAATGCACCATCTTGGTGAAAATAAACGCACTAATACAGTGCATTTCGTAAATAGGGTTGTTTTTGGTGCACGCGGCACGATTCGCCCGGTGGCAAGCGCTCTCAGCGAGCAACCGAAGCGGCATCGTCTGCACCAGGCGCGAACGGCACCTGGGGATCGGTAGCACTCGGCATGGTCTGCGCCCTCATCTGTTCCAGCGCCGCCAGACAGAAGTGAGCGAACCACAGCGCAGAGAAGGCAAACACCAGCGCATAGATCCAGATGGCAATGGGCACCAGAATCCAGAAAGCAGCCAGAAACAGCAGCCCGGAAATCCAGACCACACCGGGCGCTGCGCCCAGATAGCCACAGATCACCCCCATGAGAATGAGCGACATGCGGTGACGGGCAAACAGGGCCCGGCGCTCATCCTTGCTGGCATGCTCGGATAAGGCATCAAATGCCATGACCCTGTAGGTGAGCCAACCCCAGATCAAGGGGGCGACCACCAGCATCAGCGGCGGAAACACCCATAGCGGCAGGGTGACGAAAAGGGCCAGCAGCGCAATCAACGTGGAGCCGCCCGACCAGAGCAGGCTGGCGACGGTGGAGCCGCCATGCTTTTTCTCCAGCCCGGCAAAGCGCTTCTCGGCCACCAGCTGCGTCAGCACAGGCGCCATGAACAGGCCCACCAGCAGCAAAACCAGCACCACTAGAACCGGCGTGGCCCCCAGCACCACAAACATGGAGGCCACCACCTCAGAGGCATAGCCCACGCCACGCTCCTGCAGCCACAGCCACAGGGAGTGCAGCCAGCCCACCCCATCCAGCAGGCTTTGCACCTTGAGGACCGCATCGGCCCAGAAGAAGTAGCCCAGAAGCCAGGCCATCAAGGCCATGGCCAACAGCGGCAAGAGTGACCAGACAATGACCCGCTTATGCAGGCAATACGCCAAGGCACGCCAAAAAGAGTCGAGTAGCAAGCTCATGCTGGCAAGCATACTCAAGGATTGGCTTATGCGCGACCCATCAGTCGTAGGACAGCCAGCCACTGTTGCGCCCAGAAGCCGCGGCCATAGTCTCGCAGCTGCCCTTTCGCATTGGCCTGCACCTGATCGCGAATGCCCGTGGGGTCGTAGCGCAGATCGAAGTTGGCCGTGCCGAACAACATGTCCCACCAGGGCAGGAGCACGCCGAAGTTGTTGCCGTGGACCTTTTTGTTGCGCACCGGCGCCATCGGCTCGTGGCCGATACCGATGGCGTGATGGCGGCGATGAAAGCGCGGGCTGATCCACAGGCGCTCGCCCAGCTGGCCAAACCAGATGCGCACATTGGCGTGCTGAAAGCTCTCGCTGAGCTGGGTCAGAGCCACGATGGCCACGAACTGCCCGGGAGCCACGCCGATCAGCTGCGCCACCAGCACGATGATGGCGTCATGGATCACGTCGTCGAGCAGGTGATTGCGGTTGTCGCTCCACACTGTCATCTGGCGCTGCGAGTGGTGCACGGCATGCAGCTTCCACCACCAGGTAAAGCCGTGCTGGCCGCGATGAATCCAGTACTCGACCAGATCGAAGACGACCAGATACATCAGCAGGCTGACCCAGGCGTTATCCGTCACGCCCGGCCAGATGTCGTCAAGGTGAAAGCCCGGCAAGCCCCAGACATGGAGCTGACCCATGAGCGAATCCCACAGCGGGTCAATCGTGAAGAACAGGGCCAGCCGGAAAAGTCCCAGCCGATGAATCAGCGTATAGAGGATGTCCACACGGATCGCCTGGCGGTCGACCACGGGCTCGGCCGGCCTCCAGCGCTGCAGCGGCACGATCACCGCGACCATGACGGCAATCTGCAGCAAGCCCACCAGCAGCCAGCCCGTGGCGGTATAGCCATCCTCCAGCAGATTCGCCATGCCGAAATGAAACAGAAAAGGCTGCACCACGCCTTCAAACAAGCGTTGCTGCGCCTCTCCAAACATCTGTACCAACCAATCCACGACTCACTCCTCTTGCAGCACTCAGCGCTGCTGCGCGATCCAGCCCTGATACGTAGGGTGCTCAGCCAGCGTACGGAAGCAAAAACCCTTGTCCAGCAAACCCAGAATCAAGGGCTCCAGCACCGCCGGAGCCCATGGATCCTGACGCGACCAGATCCCCAGGTGCGCCAGCAAGATATCGCCGCTACCTATGTTTTTGAGTGCCTGGGCCAGCAAGCGTTCATTCGGATATTTGTCGCTGGGCAGCTCGTCGCCCAGAAAGCCCGCCGGCGCCCAGCCCACATGCTGAAAGCCGCCCTGCCGGGCCGCAGCAATCAACGCCGGCGACGTCTTGCCGCCCGGCGCACGATAGAGCGGCAAGGTCTTGCGGCCCGTGATCTGGGCCAGCCGCTGGGCGGAGCGCGCAATCTCCTGCCGATACTCATCAGCAGACACCACATAGGTCTGACCAGCCCTGGGACCGGCCGAGGGCCTGACCCGGAAATGCGTGACCTGCCCGCTGGCCTTGTCGCGAATATCGGCCAGCCAGTACATATGGTCGAAGGTATGGGACGCGAGCTGGTGCCCCTCGTCGGCACGCGCCTTCCACCAGGGCGCCCAGAAGTCGCCCAGACTGCTGCCCCCCTCTTTCGTGGCCTCATTGGCCGCAAAGAAGGTGACGGGAACCTTGTGCTTTTGCAGCACCTGGGCGACCCACTGGGCTATGCCCATGTGCCCGGTGTCAAAAGTCAGGTAAACCGCCTTGGAGCATGTACCTGAAGCTATTTTTTTTGAAGCTTCGGCAGCGAAGGCAGGAACGGCAGACAGGCCACCGACCAGCGAACCGAGCATGAAACAACGTCTTTGCATCCACCCTCCTTGAGGTGGTCAACACGAAAACCGGGCGTCCCGGCCACTCCGATGTGGCCGGAACAGGCGCTTCAGCGCGCAGCGTGGGACAGCGTCCAGACCCCGTGGGGCGACTTGCCCACATTGACCTGATTGACCACCTTCTTCTCTACCGTGTCGATCACCGACAGCTTGCGTGCCCAGCGCGAGGCCACAAAGATGTAGCGACCGTCGGCCGAGACATCCATGCAGTCAGGGCCGCCCGGTGCCGGGTAGTTGGCCACGACCTGGCTGCTGACCATATCGATCTTGCTGATGGTATTGGCCACGCGGTTGCTCACGTACAGGTGGCGATCGTCGCCGGCAGCGCGGAAGGCATGTGCGCCGGCAGCCGTCTTGATCTGGCCCAGGCTGCGGGGCTCGGCGCCGGTGATGTCGAACACCTCGACACCATCGCCGCCGGTCAGGCCGACAAACAGCTTCTTGCCGTCAGGGCTGCCGTAGACGTCCGCGGGCATGGGGCCAGTGGGCACGCGAGCCTTGATGGTCTGGGTGGCGATGTCGATGGCCACCAGGGCATCGCTGTCCTGCATGGTGGAGTACAGCGTCTTGCTCTGCGCGTCGATGAACAGATGGCTGGGCGTCTTGCCGGTGGAGACACGCTTGACCAGCGTCGGCGTCTGCGTGGCCGCGTCCCAGCGGTAAAAATCGATGTGATTGAGGCGGTTGGCTGCCGTGACGAACCACTTCATGTCGGGCGAAAAGCGCAGATGGTACGGGTCCACGATGTCGCGGATCACGCGCTGCACGGCACCTGTGCGCGGATCCACCAGGGTCAGCGAATCGCCCAGCGCGTTGGCCACCACCAGCGACCTCTCGTCCGGAGTCAGGTACAGGTGATGAGGTTCCTTGCCCGTGGGAATGCGCGACTGCTCTTTCCAGCTGATCGGATCGATCACACTGATGGATGCATCCAGGGAATTCAGCACAAAGATGGGCGTGGGGCCTTGCACGGCACGCGCTGCCTGTGCCGGCTTGACGGCAACAGGCGACGCAGGCGCAGCGCTGCTAGCAAGCGGCGCTGCGGGCGCGGCTGTTGGAGCGACCGCCGAAGCGGCAGCAGCAGCCGGTGCGGCTGCCTTGGCAGACTTGAAACCGGGCAATGCCGAAGCCCCCAACCATGCCGCGGCACCCACGCCCACGACCAATGCCACAGCAGCGCCAGTGCGCCCAATAGAAAGACGTCCCACAACCACCACCTTCTCAGAATCCATGCAGTGTAGCTGCGCCAATGCAGCCGCTGCCAACACAAGCCTTCTGGTTTACAAAGCTTGTTGAAATGCCACGCGAACCATGCCAGACCGGCGCAGGCCGCATCATGACAACAATTCAAAAACAGGAGCAGTTAGCGCCTGTATTTCTTACGATACAGCTTTAAAAAAGCCTGAAATCGTTGGAATAAAGGCACATGCCGCTCATCTATTGATGAACATCACTGCTCTATAAAAAAAGGAGCCCCAAACGGGGCTCCTTTGCCAACATCGGTGCCGGGTCCTCAGACCTTCCACTTCTCCGCCAGCTTTTCAGGATTCAGCGTGTCATAGCCTTCGAAAGGCTGGTGAATCCAGGGGTTGGTGCCCAGGAAGTCCACCGAGTAGTCGGGCTCGAAGGTCGACACGCCCTTGGTCCAGATCACGGCGCTGCGCAGCTCCGTAATCGGTGCGTAGTTGGTCTTGAGCATGGCGATCACGGCCTTGAGCGTGGCGCCCGAGTCCGCCAGATCATCCACCAGCAGCACGCGGCCGGAAATATCGCCCTTGGGCGTGGCGATGAAACGACCGATGTCCAGATGGCCCTGCACCGTGCCGGCTTCGGCGCGGTAGGAGCTGGTGGACATGATGGCCAGAGGCTTGTCGAAAATACGGCTCAGGATGTCGCCGGGACGCAGACCACCGCGTGCCAGGCACAGGATGGTGTCGAATTCCCAGCCAGACTGGTGGATCTTGATGGCGAGCTTTTCGATGAGACCGTGGTACTCGTCGTAGCTCACATACAGGTGCTTACCGTCTTCTGTCAGCATGGGCACAGTTCCTTTGAAAGTTCAGTAAAACCCAGCCCGATCAGGCGGCGCTGTACGGGTTGTGCATCAGGATGGTGTGATCGCGATCGGGGCTGGTGGACACCATGGCGATGGGCACACCGGTCACTTCGGCAATACGGTCCAGATAGCGGCGGGCATTCACGGGCAGCTTGTCGTACTCGGTCACACCCACGGTGGAGTCGGTCCAGCCGGGAATGGATTCGTAGATCGGCTTGCAGCGCTCGATATCGTCCGCACCCAGAGGCAGCAGGTCGATCGTCTCGCCGTCGAGCTCGTAGCCCACGCACAGTTGCAGCTCTTCGATGCCGTCGAGCACGTCCAGCTTGGTGATGCACAGGCCGGACAGGCCGTTAATCTGGGCCGAACGCTTGAGCAGCGCAGCATCAAACCAGCCGCAGCGACGCGAACGGCCGGTAGTCACGCCCTTTTCAGCGCCCACGGTGGACATGACCCAGCCGGGAGTGCCTTCCTTTTCCCATTCCAGCTCGGTAGGGAAAGGACCGCCGCCCACACGGGTGCAGTAGGCCTTGGTGATGCCCAGGATGTAGTGCAGCAGACCAGGGCCCACGCCGGCGCCTGCGGCGGCATTGCCGGCCACGCAGTTGGACGATGTGACATAGGGGTAGGTGCCGTGATCCACGTCCAGCAGCGTGCCTTGCGCGCCTTCGAACAGAAGGTTGCCGCCTTCGGCGTGCACCGCGTTGAGCTCGCGCGAGACATCGGCAATCATGGGCTTGAGTAGCTCGGCATGACGCATGGCTTCTTCGTACACGGCGTCGAACTGCACTTCGCCGTCCTTCATATAGGGAGCCAGGCCAGCGCCGAAGTCGAAGTTCTTGGAACCCAGCACATTCACCAGAATGTGGTTGTGCAGGCTCAGCAACTCGCGCAGCTTGGTGGCGAAGCGCTCGGGGTGCTTCAGATCCTGCACGCGCAGGGCGCGGCGGGCGATCTTGTCTTCGTAGGAAGGGCCAATGCCCTTGCCGGTGGTGCCGATCTTCTGCACGCCACCCTTTTCACGGGCCGCTTCACGTGCCACGTCCAGAGCCTGGTGGAAAGGCAGGATCAGCGGGCAGGCTTCGGACACGCGCAGGCGGTCACGCACCTGCACGCCGGCCTTCTCCAGGCCTTCGATTTCCTCAAACAGCTTGCCCACGGAGAGCACCACACCGTTGCCGATGTAGCACTTCACGCCGGGGCGCATGATGCCGCTGGGAATCAGGTGCAGAGCCGTCTTCACGCCGTTGATGACCAGTGTGTGACCCGCGTTGTGGCCGCCCTGGAAACGCACGACGCCGTTGGCGCTTTCGGTCAGCCAGTCGACCAGCTTGCCCTTGCCCTCATCACCCCACTGGGTGCCGACGACGACCACATTGCGACCTTTGGATGTATTCATATTCCAATCCGATAAATCGAAGAATTAGTCAAATGCCTTAAATGGCTTGCACGACCCATTGCCCGCCAACATTGGCAAGCTCACGGTCGCAGTGGAACTCGTCCACTTCGCTTTCATGCCCTGGCAGCACGCAGACCACCGTCTCGCCCTGCTGGCGCAATGCGGCAATGGCGGCAGCCACTTGCACGTCATCGCCCCAGGGAGCGCGAATGGCAGCCTTGAGCGGACGCTCGGGCACGACAGCCACCAGTTGTTTGATATCAAGACTGAAACCGGCAGCGGGACGGTTGCGCCCGAACACTGCACCGACTTCGTCGTAACGGCCACCGCGCACCAGCGCATCGCTGCCGCCGGGCACATAGATGGCAAAGCGCGTACCGCTGTAGTAGGAGTAGCCACGCAGATCGGCCAGGTCGAAACTGACCTTGACGCCATCGAGTCGCTGCACCAGCCAGCGCAGATGAGACAGCACATTGCGCACACCGGCAGTGCGATCCAGCAGCTTTTCAGCCTGATCGAGCACTTCCATGCCGCCGTACAGCTGCAGCAGCGCCATCAGGCCTTCACGCGAGGCCTCGGGGAAATCGCGGGTCAGTTGGGCCAGCTCGGTTGCGTCCTTGGAGGCCAGGGCCGCATGCACGCCTCGCAGCACCTGCTCGTCCACCATCACGCCGGCCAGCAGGCTGCGCACGATGCGCACATCGGCCAGATCCACGATGACGTCCTTGACGCCCGCGCCCTTGAGGCAGTCCAGGGCCAGATGCAGGGCTTCGAGGTCGGCTTCCAGGCCTTCGTGGCCATAGAGTTCGGCACCGAACTGGAACGGCTCACGCGTGGCACGCGGACGGTCGGGGCGTGCATGGACAACGGGGCCGCAGTAGCACAGACGGGTCACGCCCTTGCGATTGAGCAGATGCGCATCGATACGGGCTACCTGCTGCGTCATGTCGGCGCGCAGACCCATGGTGCGACCGGAGAGCTGGTCAATCAGTTTGGAGGTTTGAAGGGCAAGAGCTTCGCCTGTACCCGTCAGCAAGGACTCCAGATACTCCAGCATGGGTGGCATGACAAGTTCATAGCCATAGCTGCGCGCAGTATCGAGCAATCCTCGACGCAATTCTTCGATGTGCCGTGCCTCTGAGGGCAAAACATCGGCAATGTGATCCGGCAGGACCCAAGCAGACATGGAGAAATGGGGAGGCTGTTAAAAATGCGATTCTACCGGCTTTGCCAGCCCTGCCCAATTTGACCGCTAAGGCCTAGCCAGTATCGGCAGTATTCATAGCAGCATCAGCATGATGGCGCCTGCTGCGATACAGAGCAGTCCGCAAAAGCGCAGCTGTCCATCCCTGAGCTGCAGCAGCTGGGTAAACAGCTGCCGCCACAACCTGGGCGCGAACAGCGGAAGCAAGCCTTCCAGCACCAGCAGCAGGGCAAGCGCCAGGCCCAGTGTCTCCAGCCAATCCATTTCCATCTCCCCAATAGGCAATGGCCCTCGAGGGGCCATTGCTTTCGTCGTTGTCAAAGCTATCGGAACTTGCGCAAAGGAGAAGGCGCAACAGGCATTGCTATCGACAGAAAACCATGCCTGATCCGAACGTGCTTATTTGCCAGCGGCACCGCCATTGCGGTAGGTCTTGAAGAAGTCGCTTTGCGACGGGTCAAGCACCATCACGTCGCTCTTCTTGGAGAAGCTCTCCTTGTAAGCGTCCAGGCTGCGATAGAACTGCGCAAACTGCGGATCCTTGCCAAAGGATTCTGCATAGACCCGTGCGGCTTCGGCATCGCCCTCGCCCTTGACCTTCTGGGCATCGCGGTAAGCATTGGCAATGATGACGTCGCGCTGACGATCGGCCTCGGCGCGGATCTTCTCGCCTTCAGCAGCACCCGTGGAGCGCAGTTCGTTGGCCACGCGCTTGCGCTCGGCCTCCATACGGCGGTAGACGGACTCGGTGATGGTCTCGGCGTAGTCCACGCGGGTGATACGCACATCGACGATGTCCACGCCCCAGGGCTTGGAGCCGCGCACGGTTTCCAGAACCTCACGCTTGACATCAGTCATCAGCCCCTCGCGCTTGGAAGACAGCAGCTCGCGCACGGTGCGGCGATTGATCTCTTCCTGGAAGGCATTGCGCACCACGCGGTTGAGCTGCATGGCACCGGCAGATTCATCCAGGCCCACGTTACGGATGTATTCCGAAGGCTCGGAGATGCGCCAGCGCACATACCAGTCAATGACCACACGCTGCTTCTCGGCGGTGAGCATGGGCTCGGTATCGGTGCTGTCGAGCGTCAGCAGACGCTTGTCGATATAGCGCACGTTCTGCAGCGGAGGCGGCAGCTTGAAGTTAAGTCCCGGCTCGGTGATCACTTCCTTGATCTGCCCCAGCGCATAGACCACACCGAACTGACGCTGATCCACCACGAACAGGGTGGAACTCAGCAAGGCCAGCACCACGAGAATGCTGGTGACAAAAAATCCGATTCGATTCACTGCATTCTCTCCTAGCGTGCGTCACGGTCACGGCTGCGCGCATCGCGGCTGCGGGCGTCACCGGCGGGATTGGGAACTACACGTACGTTGGCTGGAGCCGAAGCGGCGCCGCCGGCAGCTGCATCACCCGACGCAGCAGGAGCAGTTGCGCCGCCGGTCACGTTCTGCATGATCTTGTCCAGCGGCAGGTACAGCAGATTGGAGCCCTGACGCGACTCAACCAGAACCTTGGTCACGTTGGTATAGACCTGCTGCATCGCATCGATGTAGAGGCGATCACGCGTGACCTGAGGAGCCTTCTGGTATTCGGAATACAGCGAGCTGAAGCGCCCTGCATCACCCTGAGCCTGGGCCACGATCTTGGACTTGTAGGCCGCAGCCTCTTCACCCAGACGCGCTGCAGCACCCGCTGCACGCGGCACCACATCGTTGGCATAGGCCTGGGCTTCGTTCTTCGCGCGTTCGCGCTCCTGACCGGCCTTGAGCACATCGTCGAACGAGGCCTGCACCTGCTCGGGCGGACGCACGCCGCCCTGCTGCATATTGATGCCCACCACTTCAACGCCGATCTGGTAGCGATCCAGAATGGTCTGCATCAGATCACGCACACGCGGGGCAATCTGGTCGCGCTCCTCGGACAGGGCCGCATCCATCTTCATCTTGCCGACGACTTCGCGCACGGCGGACTCCGCCACCTGAACCACGGCCTCGGAGGGATTGCGGCTCTCGAACAGCCAGTCACGCGCATTGCTCAGGCGGTACTGCACGGCAAACTTGATCTCGACGATGTTCTCGTCCTCGGTCAGCATGGCCGATGCCCGCAATCCCGTGCCACGCACGATATTGTCGCTGCCCACTTCGGCCGAGCGAATCTGCGAAACGTAGACCAGCTCATGCTTCTGGATGGGATAAGGCAGACGCCAGTTGAAGCCGGCGCCCACGGTACCCTTGTACTTGCCGAACTGCGTGATGACGGCCTGCTGGCCTTCCTGCACGATGAAGAAGCCGGTACCCAGCCAGATCAGCACGGCCACGCCGGCGATCAGGAAAATGCCCTTGCCAGGATTGAAAGGCTCGCCGGGCTGGCCGCCGCTGCGGCTCGGAGGCGCGCCGCGGCCATTGCCGGAGCCGCCGCCGAACAGGCCGGAAAGCTTGCGATTGAGGTCGCGCCACACCTCTTCCAGATCAGGCGGCTGGCCTTGCTGGGAAGAGGAAGGACGGGGACGTTGCTCGGGTGCAGGCGGCATCGGAGGACGCTCCCCTTCAGGTGCCGAGCTGTCCGGCTTGGAGCTATCTTCGTTGTTGTTGTCGCCACGACCCCAGCGCGGATCGTTCAAATTGAACATCCCGCGAATGCGTTGCGGCAGCATCGCCAGGCGATGGACGCGTTGTGAAAAATTCATGCGAGACGTCTCTGTGTTTTCAAAAAGACATGGACCATGGCAAGCATTGTGCCCAATAGGGACGCAAGCCCCTAGTATTGCGCGTCGTCATCAGGGGACATCCAGTACGTATCGTCCTGCCCCTCGACTTCTTCGCGTGCCGCCTCTTCACGTACCTGCAAAACCCGGTCAGCCAACATCTGCCGCAGCTGCGCAAGCCCCTGCCCCGAGCGAGCACTGACAAACACACGTGGCACCGGCACGCCATCGAGCTCATACATATCCTGCAGCACGGCAGGCTGACGCTCGGGCTCAATGGCATCCAGCTTGTTGAAAACCAGAATCTGGGGCACATCATCGGCCCCGATTTCACCCAGAACTTTTTGGACTTGTTGTATTTGTTCCGGGAATCCGGGGTTCGATGCATCCACGACATGCAGCAGCAGATCGGCGTCAATCGCCTCCTGCAAGGTGGCCTGGAAGGCATCCACCAGACCGTGCGGCAAGTCACGAATAAAACCGACGGTATCCGACAGGGAAACCGATTCCTCGGCCTCAGTCAGGTACATCTGCCGGGTGGTCGTATCCAGCGTGGCAAACAGCTGATCTGCGGCATAGGCGCGAGCCTTCACCATGGCATTGAACAGCGTGGATTTGCCAGCATTGGTATAGCCGACCAGGGAAATATTGAAAACTTCGCGACGCGAGCGCTGGCGCCTTTGCGTGGAACGCTGCTTCTTGACCTTTTTCAGGCGCTCCTTGGTGCGCTTGATGGCATCGTCAATCATGCGGCGGTCCAGCTCGATCTGCTTTTCACCGGGGCCGCCGCGGCCACCGATACCGCCGGCCTGACGCTCCAGGTGGCTCCAGCGGCGCACCAGGCGCGTGCTGATGTACTGCAGACGAGCCAGCTCCACCTGCAGCTTGCCTTCATGGCTACGTGCACGCTGGGCGAAGATTTCGAGAATCAGCATGGTCCGGTCGTTGACCGGCATCTGGATATGGCGCTCCAGATTGCGCTGCTGAGCCGGGCTCAGGGCCTGGTCGAACCAGACTTCCTTGGCGCCATGCATCTGGGCCAGCATGCGGATTTCATCCGCCTTGCCGCTGCCCACGAACAGCGCGGGATCGGGGGCTTTGCGCTTGCAGGTCAAGCGCGCCACGGGGTGCAAGCCAGCGGTCTGGGCCAGCAAGCCCAGCTCTTCCAGCTCGTCGTCGAAATGGGGAACACCAAAATCCACGCCCACCAGCAGCACTGGCGCAGACGCGGAACGTTCAAAGGATTCAGAACTCAAATACCTGTCCCGTAGGGTAAGAGCCGCGCCGGGCTGGCCGGCGGGCGTTGACGCAAGAAAGCTTAGGCAGCGGGGGCGTCGTTGTCAGCCGGCGTAGCGGCCGAGAAGTTCACGGCACGGCCGGGAACGATGGTGGAGATGGCGTGCTTGTAAACCATCTGGGTCACGGTGTTGCGCAGAAGCACCACGTATTGGTCGAACGACTCGATTTGGCCCTGCAGCTTGATGCCGTTGACCAGATAGATGGAAACGGGCACATGTTCACGACGCAGTGCGTTCAGGAACGGATCTTGGAGGAGTTGACCTTTATTGCTCACGATATTCTCCGTGTTCGAAGAGTGTTGTTGTAAACCGACACATTACCACAGGGCCCGGGGAAAACAGTGAAAAAGGGTTTTCCCTAGACGCAAGCAGACTGCAATTAATCCTTGTCGGCGTAAGGATTATGAGAGGTTTTCAAGTCGATGCGCAACGGGGTGCCGATCAAATTGAACTCCTTGCGGAAACGACCTTCCAGGAAGCGCTTGTAGGCATCGGTGACCAGCTCCAGCGAGTTGCCGTGGATCACGATGATGGGCGGGTTCATGCCGCCCTGGTGGGCATAGCGCATCTTGGGACGATAGGCCCCCACCTTCTTGGGCGTCTGGAACTGGATCGACTCCATCAGGATGCGTGTCAGCACCGGCGTAGGCATCTTGCAGGTGGCTGCACGATGGGCCTGGATGATGGATTTCCACAGCGGCTCGAGACCCTGGCGCTTCTGTGCCGAGATGAAATGCAGCGGCGCAAACTTCAGAAAGGACAGGCGCGTCTCGATGGAGCGCTCCAGCATCTGGCGCTGGTAGTCATCGACGGCATCCCATTTGTTGATGGCCAGCACCACAGAGCGGCCGCTCTCCAGGATATAGCCCGCGATATGGGCATCCTGGTCGGTCACGCCCTGCGTGGCATCGATCAGCAGCAGCACCACGTTGGCGCCCTCGATGGCCTGCAGCGTCTTGACCACCGAGAACTTCTCGATGGCTTCAAACACCTTGCCCTTGCGACGCAGGCCGGCGGTGTCGATCAGCTCGAACTTCTGGCCGTTGCGCTCGAAAGGCACTGTGATGGCATCGCGCGTGGTGCCGGGCATGTCGAAAGCCACCAGGCGCTCTTCACCCAGCCAGGTATTGATCAGCGTGGACTTGCCGGCGTTGGGACGACCCGCCACCGCCAGACGCACGGGCTTCTGGTCTTCCTCGCCAAACGTTTCCTCTTCGGGCTCGGGCAGGTTCAGCAGACCAAGGGCTGCATCGACCAGGCTGCGCACACCCTGACCGTGGGCTGCAGACACGGGCACGACCTCGCCGAGACCCAGCTCATAGAACTCGGACAGTTGCGCACCATCCTTCATGCCTTCGGCCTTGTTGGCCACCAGCATGGTGGGCTTGCCCAGACGGCGCAGGTAGTTGCCGATCTCGTGATCCTGACCGGACAGACCGGCACGCGCGTCCAGCACGAAGATCACGACATCGGCTTCCGCCACGGCTTGCTGCGTCTGCTTGGCCATCTCCTTGAAGATGCCGCGCGATGCGTCCGGCTCGAAACCGCCTGTATCGATGACGATGTACTCATGCTTGCCCTGACGGCCCTGGCCGTAATGGCGGTCACGCGTCAGTCCAGCAAAGTCGGCGACGATGGCATCCCTCGACTTCGTGAGTCGATTGAACAGCGTCGACTTGCCCACATTCGGGCGCCCTACCAGGGCAATAACTGGCTTCATTCCAAAAACAACCTATCAATCCGGCTTGAAGCCATACACAGTTCCGCTTCGGCTGACGACCACCAGAGTATTGGCGGCAACAACCGGGGAAGTGGCAACTCCTGCCTTGTCAGTTTCCAAACGGGCCAGTGCAGAGCCGTCTTCACGCGAGAGCATATGCACCGTCCCCAAATCATCGGCCAGCACCACGGAGCGGCCCAGCACCAGAGGTGCCGTCAGCTTGCGGTACTGCAGCTTGTCGATGGACCACAGACGCTGACCGTCTGAACGATTCCATGCCTGTACCGTGCCATTGCTTTCAGCGCCGAACACAGCCTGCTCGTCACCGGCCACGCCATCGCTGCCCTTGGAGGTCTGCGTCCAGCGCACATTGGCCGTGCTCACGTCCACGCAACCCACCGAGGCCTGGAAGGCACGTGCGCAGACGCTGCTGTCCACACGGCTGACAGGGCCGACCAGATCCACCAGTCGCTCCACATCGTTGGTGCCGCGCGGTGCGGCCAGAGGCGCCATCCAGCGCACCGAGCCATTGTCTGGATCGACACCGGCCAGGCGCCCGGAGACGCCCACCACCAGATTATTACCAACGGCCTGCAAAACGCCGGGCTGGCGCAGAATAAGCGGTTCATTGCTGGGGCCTTCGACCGACCACAGCTCACGACCGGTGCCGGCATCGTAGGCCGCCAGCGAGCGGTCGGCGGCCATCACGAACACGCGCCCGCCCGCCACCAGGGGCGGGGTATAGACGGCGGCGTTCAGATTGCTCTTCCACAGCTGCTTGCCTTCGGCAAACACCATGAGCTGGTTGCTGCGCGTAACCACCGCCGTGCGCTGGCCGTCGCTGCCCACACCGGTGGTCAGCGGCTCGCCCGCACTGAACTTGCCCAGCTGGCTGCCCGTATTGCCGTCCAGCGTGGTGACGCTGCCGTCCTTGGTGACCACGGTGACGGTGCTGCCCTGCACCAGCGCAGGCATGGCCAGCGGCACTTCGCTGCCCAGCTTGGCGGACCAGGCCTGGTGCACGGCGATCTTGGCGGGGTTGGGCCCCAGATCCTGTGGCTTGGGCTTGTCCTTGCCGCTGAACATGGAGCAGGCAGCCAGCGACGCGGCCACGGCGGTCAGCACCAGCACACGGGCTGCGGATTGCGCTGCGGGAGCAGCGGATTTCACTTGATGGGCAAAAGTCTTCAAGATTATTTCTCCGACGGCGTTGTCTTGACCAGGGTTGCGGTTTCAGGAGCCGCACCCAGCGCGTTCAGCTTGAATTCCACCAGGTGGCGGTAGTCCAGATCCTTGTCCAGCGCCTTGTAGGCTGCCTGGTACTGGGCAATCGCCTCGGCCGGCTTGCCCAGCGCGCCATACAGATCGCCGCGGCGGTCGGCCTGCAGACCGGCGTAGGACTCGGGCATGGAAGCTTCCAGCACCTTCAGGCCTTCGTCATAGCTTTTTTGCTGCTCCAGCACCGAAGACAGGCGAATGCGGGCCAGGGCCTTGAAGCCTTCGTCGCCCTTCTCTGCCACCCAGCTCAGCTGCGCCTTGGCGTCATCGAACTTGCCGGCATCCACCGAGGCCTTGGCCATCAGCAAAGCCGTCTGGGCGGCCTGCGCAGTGCCCGCGTACTTGTCACGCAGCTCGCTGAAGGCCTGATCTGCACGGGCTGCATCCTTGGCCGTCAGGGCTTCGTCCACCGCGAACTCCAGGGCCGAGGCCTGAGTCGCCTGACGCTTTTGCCAGTACTGCCAGCCGTTCCAGCCAGCCAGTCCGAGAAAGACCACGACCAGCACGCTGGTGATCAGAGTCCCCCAGGAATTCCAGAAATGCTTGAGCTGCTCAATTTGCTCTTGTTCTTCAAGATCGAGATGGTTTGCCATGGCTACTTAGATTGAGTGGAACGCTGGTCAGAAAACGAGAAGCGGAAAATCAAACCGCCGATTTTAGGCTGCCGGCCCACAGGGCCACGTCCGCCAGAGCTTGCTGCAGCTGCTGGCCTTCGCCGTCGCGCAGCGACTTCACGGTCACCTTGCCCTGTGCCAGCTCGTCGGCGCCGAAGATCAGGGCGAAGCGTGCACCCGAGCCATCAGCCTTCTTGAACTGGGACTTCATCGAGCCCATGCCTTCGGCCGAGCCGCCTGCGGCTGCGTGCATCTGCACCGCCACACCAGCGGTGCGCAACTGCTGCACGGTCTTGAAAACCTGGGGCAGCGCCGAGGCGTCGGGAATGATGGCGTAGACATCGGCTGCGGGCTGAGGAATCTCGGCCCCCACTTCCTTGAGCACTTCGAGCACGCGCTCGACGCCCATGCCCCAGCCTACGGCCGGTGCGGGCTTGCCGCCGATTTCCTCGATCAGGTAGTCGTAACGACCGCCGCCGCAGATGGTGCCTTGCGAGCCCAGCTTGTCGGTAATGAACTCGAACACCGTGAGGTTGTAGTAGTCCATGCCGCGCACCAGGCGCGGATTCAGGCTCCAGGCCACATCGTTGGCATCCAGAATGTCCTGCACGGCCTTCAGATGCGCCTTGGAGGCATCACCCAGATAGTCCATCAGCTTGGGCGCTGCGTTAACCATGTCCTGCATGGCCGGATTCTTGGTATCCAGCACGCGCAGCGGGTTGCTGTACATGCGGCGCTTGGCTTCTTCGTCCATCACCTCGGTGTGCTGTTCGAAGTAGGCGATCAAAGCCTCGCGGTGCGCCTTGCGCTCCTCGGGTTGACCCAGGCTGTTAAGCTCCAGGCGCACGCCATCGATGCCCAGCTCCTTCCACAGCTGCGCAGCCAGCAGGATCACCTCGGCATCCAGCTCGGGGCCCGCAAAGCCCATGGCTTCCACGCCGACCTGATGGAACTGGCGATAGCGACCGCGCTGGGGACGCTCGTGGCGGAACATCTGGCCGATGTAGAACAGGCGCTTGCCGCCTTCATACAGCAGATTGTTTTCCACCACCGAGCGCACCACGCCGGCCGTGCCCTCGGGGCGCAGGGTCAGGTGCTCGCCGTTGAGCTTGTCCTCGAAGGAGTACATCTCCTTCTCGACGATATCGGTCACCTCGCCCAGGCCGCGCACAAACAGGGCCGTGGGCTCGACGATGGGGGTGCGGATATTGCGATAGGCAAAGCGCCCCATCAGATCGCGCACCTTGGCTTCAAACCATTCCCAGCGCGCCGAGTCGGGAGGGAGGATGTCGTTCATGCCTTTGACGGCAGTCAGTTTTTCGTTCTTGGCCACGTGAAATCTCACACTTGGGCTACTAGCAAAACAAGAGCACATTGCGCTTGGCAACTATGCCTTCTAGCTAGAAACCTAATTCAAATCCATACAGATAGTGCGCAAGCAGCTATCAATTCCAAAGTACCGGCTCGTCGGCATTGTGCCAGCAAGCGCAATCACCACCCGCGTGACGGGACGCTGCGAGCGCCTGAGCCGCTCAGGCCTTCTGGCCGTAGCGGCGCTGCACATATTCCAGCACCAGGGTCTGGAACTCCTCGGCGATATGCTCGCCGCGCAGTGTCAAGGCCTTCTCGCCGTCGATGAACACCGGCGCCGCAGGCGCTTCGCCATTGCCGGGCAGGCTGATGCCGATATCGGCATGCTTGCTCTCGCCGGGGCCGTTGACGATGCAACCCATCACGGCCACTTTCATCGCCTCCACGCCGGGGAACTGGGTACGCCAGACCGGCATTTCACCACGCAGGAAATCGTCGATCTTCTTGGCCAGTTCCTGGAAGGTGGTGCTGGTCGTGCGGCCGCAGCCCGGGCAGGCCGTGACGCTGGGCACGAACACGCGCAGACCCAGGGCCTGCAGAATTTCGGAGGCCACTACGACTTCCTGCGTGCGTGCTTCGCCGGGCTGGGGCGTGAGCGAGACGCGAATCGTGTCGCCAATGCCCTCCTGCAGCAGCACGGAAAGCGCAGCGGTGGACGCCACCGTGCCCTTGGTGCCCATGCCGGCTTCGGTCAGACCCAGGTGCAGCGCGTAATCGCAACGACGCGCCAGCTCGCGGTAGACCGAGATCAGATCCTGCACACCGCTGACCTTGCAGGACAGGATGATGTTGTCGGGGTTCAGCCCCATGCTCTTGGCCAGCTCGGCCGATGTGATGGCCGAGGTGATCAGTGCCTCGTACATGACCTGACGCGTTTCCCAGGGCTGGGCACGCTTGCTGTTCTGGTCCATCAGCTCGGCCATGATTTCCTGGTCGAGCGAGCCCCAGTTCACGCCGATGCGCACGGCCTTGTCGTACCTGGCGGCAATCTCGATCATCTGACCGAACTGCTTGTCTTTCTTGTCGCCCTTGCCCACGTTGCCGGGGTTGATGCGGTACTTGGACAGCGCCTGGGCGCAATCGGGATAGTCGGTCAGCAGGCGATGGCCGTTGTAGTGGAAGTCGCCCACCAGCGGCACATACTCGCCCATGCGGTCGAGTTGCTCGCGGATATAGGGCACGGCAGCCGCCGCCTCGGGTGTGTTCACCGTGATGCGCACCATCTCCGAGCCGGCCTGGGCCAACTGACGCACCTGGATGGCAGTCTCCACCGCATCCACGGTGTCGGTATTGGTCATGGATTGCACGCGCACGGGCGCATCGCCCCCCACGGTGACCACGTTGTTGCGCCACACCACACGGGCCTGGCGCGATTTGCGCGGCAGCGGGCTGGCGATGGCTATCGCCTGGCTGAGCTGCTGCGAGCTTTGAGAATCTTGCACTCTTGTTTACCTCGAACGGTTACTTCACCTCGAAGCGAGCCACATTGTCGCGTGTGCTCGAGATATCGAAGGGTTCGCCACGTACCGTCACCTGCGTGCCCTTGGCATTGCCCACAATCACCGACAGGGGCAACTGGCCTTCGGCAGTCGCAGATTCATCCTTGGACAGGGTCTTTTCCAGCACCACCTTGCCGGCCGCGTCCTTGACCTTGACCCAGGACTGGCCGGTATTCACCTTCAGCACCAGCAGGCCGCCAGCGCCGGTTGCGGGCGCGGCTGCCTCGGCGACCGGTGTGGCTGTCTGGGCCGTGGCGGCCGAGGCTGCAGGAGCGCCCCCGGCAGCCGCGCCCGTCACGCCGGCAGCCGCAGCAGCCGTCCCGGGCTCGGTCGACGCAGCCGCTGTCGCGGCCGATCCGCCCTGAGCAGTCTCCTCGGCCTGGGCCGCGGGCTCGGTCACTGGAGCGCCCATCACGGTCGCCTCGCCAGACTCCGCCTGCGCGGGCATCTGGGCCTGGGCGTCTGTCGTATCGGCGCCGTCAATCACCTGATGAAAGGGAACAAAGTACACGGCAGCCGCTGCCGCCAGCAGAATCAGCACGCCTGCCGCGATCTTGCGCGAGCTGCTGTTGCCGGAGTCCAGCGATGTCCCGGTAACCTTGAAGCTGCTGCGCACCTTCACGGCTTCGTTGATGCCGGGACCCGTGTTGGCCAGGCTTTTGATCTCGGTGCGCGGCAGCAGGGCCAGCACCGGGTCGGCATCGATATGCAATGTCCGGCACATGCCCATGGCCAGGGCACGCATGAACACATGATCGGGAAAGGCCGCGTAGTCATCAGCCTCCAGCGCCTCCAGCTTGCGCTGCGGCACCTTCAATGTTGCCGCCATCACGGGCAGCTGCATGCGGGCCGCTTCTCGCGCCTGACGCAACAAGGCCCCCGCCGTGGTCTGTGCCGGAGTTGGCGCCTGCTCTTCGCTTTGCATAGTTTCCTCTTCCACCGCAGCCTCACTCATTGAAAGCTCCGCGCTCATAGGCCAGCCACTGACGCGATTGAGGAAAACGCTCGCGCAGCTGATCGGCCTGTTGACGCACTCCAATGTCGTCGTGCAATGCCCTGTCTATTTTGATTCCCAGCCAGAGGCTTTCTGCACTGGCCTGATTGCTATTGTTATTCAAGCGCCGGATGTAGAACTGCGCTTTTTTCAGATCACCCTTGAGCCAGAGCACATTTGCCAGGTTGTAGCCCGTAGCGGCGTTGCCCACATCCATCTCGTAGGCGCGGAACATGTTCTGGTAGGCCTGCTCAAGCTGGCCTGCCTGCTGGTAGCACATGCCCTTGGCCAGCAGGGTCTTGGGCTGCTCGCGATAGCCCGGCGCCTGCAAGGCCCTGTCAAACCATTGCTGGGCTACATCGAAATGCTTTTGCTGACATTGCATCCAGCCGTAATTGTGAATCTGGTTGCCGTCGCGCGGATTGAGATCCACGGCCTTGCGCATGGCGACCTCGGCCTGTGTCCAGTCCTGGTTCTGCATGAGGATCAGGCCCAGCAGACCGTATGCATCGGCGTAATCGGGTTTGGCGGCCAAGGCCTGGCCGACCTCATCCATGGCCACGTCCAGGCGCCCGGCCTGGAAGTAGTTGGCCGCCAGCTCCAGGCGGATCTGCGCACGACGATTGGCATCGGCGACCTGGGTTGCGCCCGTGCTGACCACGGAAGCCTGGGGAACGGACGTAGAGGAAGTGGTGGTGGTCGTCGTCGAGGTACAGCCCACAAGTGCCGCGACCGCAACCGGTACCCCCCACCGGGCCAACAAGCCCCAATGTCGCCAAACCGGTCGCTGTGCCACTGCCCTCATTGATTGTCCTTTATTCAAAGCTCCGTCAAGACACCTGCTTGAGCGGGATGGTGCGCTGCCTGGCCATACGCTCGGCAGCGCGGGTTCTATCCTTGACGTCACCGGCCAGCTGACCGCAGGCCGCGTCGATATCGTCGCCGCGGGTCTTGCGCACCGTGGTCACGATGCCGGCATTGCTGAGCATGGCGGCAAATTCGGTCACGCGCGCCGCAGACGAGCGCAGCAGCCCCGAGGCCGGGAAGGGATTGAACGGAATCAGATTGAACTTGCACCAGCTCTTGCCGTCGCCGCGCGCGCGCACCAACTCTATCAGCTGACGCGCATGCTCCGGCTGATCGTTAACGCCGTCGAGCATGCAATATTCAAAGGTGATGAAGTCGCGCGGAGCAAACTCCAGATAGCGCTCGCAGGCATCCAGCAGCTCGGCAATCGGGTATTTCTTGTTCAGCGGCACCAGGTTGTCGCGCAGCGGATCGTTGGGCGCATGCAGGGAAACAGCCAGCGCCACGGCGCAGTCCTGCGACAGTCGGTCCATCATGGGCACCACGCCGGAGGTGGACACCGTCACGCGGCGGCGCGACAGGCCGTAGCCATGGTCGTCCAGCATCACGCGCAGGGCGGGCACCAGCGCACTGTAGTTCTGCAGCGGCTCGCCCATGCCCATCATCACCACGTTGGAGATGATGCGATCTTCGGTACCGAAACGCTTGCGCAGCGAATGCTCGGCATACCAGAGCTGAGCGAGGATTTCGCCAGTATCGAGGTTGCGGCTGAAGCCCTGATGCCCCGTCGAGCAAAAGCGGCAGCCCACGGCGCAACCGGCCTGGGACGAGACACACAGCGTGCCACGGTCGTCCTCAGGAATGAAAACGGATTCGACGGCATTGCCGTCACCCACATCGAACAGCCACTTCACGGTGCCATCGGCAGAGACATGCTCGGTCACCACAGGCAAAGCGGTAATGTGGGCCCGGCTCTTGAGCTTTTCGCGCAGGGACTTGGCCAGATCGGTCATCTGGTCGAAATCGGATGCGCCACGCTGGTGAATCCAGCGGAACAGCTGCGTCGCACGGAAACGCTTCTCCCCGAGCTGCTCGCAATAAGCGGTCAGTCCTTCGAGGTCAAAATCAAGCAAATTAGTAGTCATATCGGCATGTGGCGAGGCGTCTTGCGAACGGTGTTTGCCACGCCGTGGCCAGCATCTTCAAGTGCTGACACCGGCTTCGCCCAGGCGAAGCGCTGGCGTCAGCGAGAGCATGCTGTAAAGCTAGCGTGGATTAACGCGAGTACACGTTCATGCCGGGGAAGAAGAAGGCAACTTCCACAGCAGCGGTTTCAGCAGCGTCGGAGCCGTGCACGGCGTTGGCGTCGATGCTGTCGGCGAAGTCGGCGCGGATGGTGCCCTTCTCGGCCTTCTTGGGGTCGGTGGCGCCCATCAGTTCACGGTTCTTCAGGATGGCGTTCTCGCCTTCCAAAGCTTGAATCATCACGGGGCCAGAGACCATGAAGTCCACCAGATCCTTGAAGAAAGGACGGGCAGCGTGCACAGCGTAGAACTGCTCGGCTTCGCCGCGCGACAGGTGCACCAGCTTGGCAGCCACGATCTTCAGGCCAGCAGCTTCGAAGCGGGCGTAGATTTGGCCGATCACGTTCTTGGCAACTGCGTCGGGCTTGATGATGGAGAGGGTACGTTCGATAGCCATGATGATTATTTCCTAATCAGGGTTACTATGGGTTTTTGCCGAAAAAGCAAAACAGTTGATTTTAGCGGTGCCGCCATAGACCTTGAAGTCCAGGCAGCACTCAAATCCTTACGGACGCCTTTTTAGCGGCCGCCGCGGCGACCACCACCACCGCCGCCACCAGGGCGACGCTTGGCGTTCTGACGGGCACGCGACAGGCTGTCGCTGCCGATATAGCCCACCGAGGTACGCATGGGGTCGGGCTGACCGCCCCCCTGCGAGCGGCCCGAGCCACCGGAGCGGCCGCCGGACTTGTTGCGCGGGTTGTCACCCAGCATGCCGCTGGGTGCCGGACGATTGCCGTCCCACTCGCCACGGCGCTGACCACCGCCTTCACGACGACCCTGGGGTGCGCGATCGGCATTCATGCCATTGCCGCGACCGCCACTGCGACTGTTGCGGCCGCCACGGTTGTTGGCACCACGGGCGCCACTGTTGTTGCGCTCGACGGGAGCACGCTCCTTGACGCCGGCTGCCGACATCAGCGCCTGAATATCGGCCTGATCGAGCTCCACCCAGGCGCCGCGCTTGAGACCGCGCGGCAGCATCATGGCGCCATAGCGAATGCGGATCAGACGGCTGACGGCATGACCCACGGCCTCGAACATGCGACGCACTTCGCGGTTGCGGCCTTCGGAGATGGTCACGCGGTACCAGCAGTTGGCACCTTCGCCACCGCCATCTTCCACGGCACCAAAGCTGGCTTCGCCGTCTTCAAGCTGCACGCCGTCCAGCAGACGCTGCTTTTCTTCCTTGCTCAGCGCGCCCAGCACGCGGGCCGCGTATTCACGCTCCAGGCCGAAGCGGGGGTGCATCAGCGAGTTCGCCAGCTCGCCCGAGCTAGTGAACAGCAGCAAACCTTCGGTGTTCAGGTCCAGGCGGCCCACCGACTGCCACTTGCCATGCTGCAGCTTGGGCAGCTTGCGGAACACCGTTGGGCGGTTCTGCGGATCGTCATGCGTCACCACTTCACCCACGGGCTTGTGATAGGCAATCACGCGTGCGGGCGGCGGGTCGATACGGAAGCGAATGGGCTGGCCATTGACCTTGACGATATCGCCGAACTGAATGCGCTGGCCGACGTGGGCAGGCTCGTTGTTGACCGAGATACGCCCTTCCAGGATCAGTTGCTCCATCTCCAGGCGCGAACCCATGCCGGCCTGGGCCAGCACCTTGTGCAGCTTGGGAGAATCAACCTGGGGCGCAAGCACGCGCTTGGCGGGCATGGCGCTGCCGTTCTCTTCCTCGTCGTCGAAGTCGCCCGAGATCACATCGGCAAAGTCGATGTTCTGACCCTTGCGCCCCTTGGCCCCATGAGGAGCTGCAACGCTCTGCACAGCCACTTCGGCAACAACGGCATCCGCTGCGTCATGGCCCTGATCTTGGTCCAGGGACTGGACCTCCTGCTCGGCCACGGGCTGAACCAGCTCCTCGACGGCCACGGCTTCTTCGGCACGTGGCTTGGTCACACGCTTGCGCGCTGGCTTGGTCTCGGCAGCAGCGTCCTTTTTGACGCCGGCACGCTTGCGCGGTGCAGCTGGCTTCTTGGCCTCGGCGGCATCCTTGGCACCATCGGCCTTGGCTGCGCGGGGCTTGCGAGTCTTCTTGACCGGCTCGGCTTCGGGCGAAGCGGCTGCGGACTCGGGCATCGGGTTCGATGTCTCGTTGTTCATTCCAGTTTTCCTTCGGGGATGACGCCATCGTCACCCTCCACAATTCGTTGTTCTGCCGGCCCGACGGCATCGTCGGCCCGCGCTTTCGTCTTTGCGTCCTCGGCCTCGTCATCGTCGCTGCCGTAGTCATCCTCGAGAAACGCCTTCAGGCCCACCCACTCGGTACGTCCGGCTTTCCTGGCCGCCGGTTTGGGCTCCGGCTCTGCCGCTTTGGCTGTCCTGGCGGGCCTGGCCGCCTTGGGCTTGCTCAAGGACGGCGGCTCCTCGGTCGGCCCTGGTTCCAAATCCGGCAACTCAGTCGCTATCTCTTCAGTAGCAGCTTGCGCAATGCCATCCTTCGTTTGCTCCGGATATGAGTCCAACTCCGGTGTATCAGCCTCGGGCTGTAGCTCCGACATAAGCGCTGCAGGCGCTTGCGCCACGAGGTCGACATCGGCATCCGGCAGCTCCTGCGCGCCATCTTCCTCATCCGGGGCTCGCAGGATCTCACTCTCCGCCGCATCGGACTCTGTCACGGCGCCTGCCGACTCTGCAGCCTCCACGCCCTCCTGAAGCTTGGCCTCCTCCGCACCGGCCTCCGGCACGGCGGCTGGTTCGCCCTCATCCCCATCCAGTGCCTTGAACAGACTTTGCTGGGCCTGAGTTTCCTCCAGCATGGGCAGTTGATCCAGCGACTGCAGACCCAGATCATCGAGAAACTGGCGCGTGGTGGCAAACAGAGCTGGTCGCCCCACGGTTTCGCGGTGACCGATGACCTCGATCCAGCCTCGGTCTTCCAGCTGCTTGATGATCAGGCTGTTCACGGTCACGCCGCGAATATCCTCAATATCACCCCGCGTGACCGGCTGACGGTAGGCAATGATGGCCAGCGTCTCCAGCGTCGCCCGCGTGTACTTGGGCGGCTTCTCGGGATGAAGCTTGTCCAGGTAGACGCGCATTTCGGGCCGGCTCTGAAAGCGCCAGCCAGAAGCCACCTGCACCAGTTCCACGCCCTTGAGGGCCCAGTCCTTTTGCAGGTCCAGCAGCAAATCCTTAACCGTGTCCGAGCCCAGCACATCATCAAAGAGTGAGCGCAATTCCCGCAGCGTCACAGGCTGTGGGGCACAAATCAATGCTGTTTCAAGAACCCGCTTGGCATCTACCGTATTCATGGGCGCAGCGTTTCGGGAGCGGCTGTCGCACCGACTGCGGTGGGACGCCTGATTCTAAGAAGAGAGGGAAGCGCCCCAAAGATGCCATGCGAGTGATGGTCAGAGGCTTTCCGGCAGATTGTAACGCAGACCCCATAAATCCAGTGCACCGGCCATGTCTTGTGGCAGCGGCGCATAGTGGACCAGCGGCTTTTTCGTCACTGGGTGCTCGAAGGCCAGTCTGAAGGCATGCAGTGCCTGACGCTCCAGCCCTCCCTCGGGCTGACCGCCATACAGCGTATCGGCTATCAGCGGATGACCGAGCGAAGCCATGTGCACCCGGATCTGGTGCGTGCGGCCAGTGTGCAGCGTGCAGCGCACCAGACTGTGCGCCGCATCGCCATCGAGCAGATCGAAGTCGGTACGTGCCTGCTTGCCGGGATGCAGATTCAGATCCACCACCGCCATGCGCAGGCGGTTGCGCGGGTCACGGCCGATCGGCGCATCGACTTCGCGGCGCTTGCGGCTGCCCCATTGCTTGTGGGCAAGCGCCAGATACTGGCGGCTCACCTCACGTGCAGCAATCATCTTGATGAGCGCATCCATGGTGCTGCGATTGCGCGCCACCACCATCAAGCCGCTGGTGTCCTTGTCCAGCCGGTGAACAATGCCTGCACGCGGCACTTGGCGTGCTTTTTCGTCACGCGCCAGCAGGCCGTTGAGCAGTGTGCCGGTCCAGTTGCCGGGCGCCGGATGCACCACCAGACCCGCAGGCTTGTTGATGACCAGCAGATCCTCGTCCTCATAGACCACCTGCAGATCCATGGCCTCTGGCTGAAAGGCCATGCTCTGCTGGGTGGGCCGCATTTCCACGCGCAGACGCTCACCCACGGCTACCTTGACCGAGGGCTTGAGCAGAACCTTGCCGTTGAGCGTGACCGCACCGTCGGCCAGCAACTGCTGCAGATAGCTGCGCGAGAACTCGGACACCCCCAGCGCCAGCACCTTGTCCACACGCTGACCATGATGCTCGGCGGCGACCGTGAGTTCGCGATTCTCGACCTCGGCCGAGGCAATGCCATCTTCGGCTGCCTCGTCCCAGCTCTGCTCGACCGCGTCAGAAGGCACAAGCCCCTGCGGGGCAGGGGCTTGTGCGGCTTGCTTGCGTTGCGAGGCCATGCTCAACGCGAGGGCAGATAACGCGAAGGATCGACAGGCTTGCCCTGGCGACGCACCTCGAAGTGCAGCTTGACGCGATCGGCATCGGTGCTGCCCATCTCGGCGATCTTCTGCCCCTTCTTCACGGCCTGATCTTCCTTGACCAGCAGCGACTGGTTGTGGGCGTAGGCGGTCAGATAGGTGTTGTTGTGCTTGAGGATGATGAGGTTGCCATAGCCACGCAGGCCGGCACCGGCATACACCACACGACCATCGGCCGCAGCCAGCACGGGATCTCCGGCCTTGCCGCTGATGTCGTAGCCCTTGTTGCGCTGCTCGTCAAAGCCGGCAATCAGCGAGCCGCTGGCGGGCCAGATGAAGTTCACATCATCGGCTCCCTTGGCAACAGGCGCAGGGCTGGTTGCAGGTGTGGCCGGTGTCGCAGGCACGGGCGTTGCGGTTGCCGCCGGGGGAGTCACGGGCGTGGTCGTCGCTGCGGTGCTGCCACCACCCACAACCACGGGCGCGACACCGCGGCCCGAGCCGGACGATGCGGCGGGCGTGTCACGTCCGGGCGGCACCACGCGCACCACCTGACCGACTTCAATCACGTTGGGATTGTCCAGATTGCTCCAGCGAGCAATGTCCTTCCAGCTCTGGCCGTGCTCCAGACCAATCCTGATCAGAGTGTCGCCAGGCTTGATGGTGTAGTAACCGGGTTTGCCGGCATTTTCAGCGCCGGGCAGCGACTTGACGTCCACAGTTGAAGACGAGGAGGCCGACTGTCCGCGATCCTCCACAGGAGCCCTGTTTGCCTGGGCAGCACAACCGGCCAGGATGACACCTGCCAGCACGGCCGTTCCCCATGCACCAAGACTTCGCGATACCAACATAAGCTATTCCCTTCTAGGCGATCCCCGATTTTAGAGGGACAAAGTTGACTGCTTCCAAAACTGTCTGAGTAAAACCGTGTGAACTCTTGTCAATCACCAACAGTGCCTGCTTACCGGCGCCAACCACTACCGGAGCCACCAGACGTCCGCCCACAGCCAGCTGGTCGCACCACTCCTGCGGCACCACGTCACCGCCGGCAGCGGAGATGATGCCCGCATAGGGCGCGCCACTGGCAAAACCCACCATGCCGTCTCCGAGGATCAGATGCACATTGGACAGGCGCATGGGACGCAGATGGCTGCGTGCCTTCTCGTGCAGGCCACGCAGCCGCTCTATCGAATAAACCTCTTTGGTGAGCATGGACAGCACCGCGGCCTGATAGCCACAACCGGTGCCGATTTCCAGCACGCGCCCTTGCCCGTTGCGGGCCGCATCGGAGTCGAGCAGCAGCTCGATCATGCGGGCCACGATGCTGGGCTTGGAGATGGTCTGACCCAGGCCGATAGGCAGACTGGTGTCTTCATAGGCCTGGTTGACCAGAGCACTGTCGACAAAGCGGTGGCGCTCCACCGTGGCCATGGCCTGCAGCACGGCGGGATTGCTGACGCCGGCCGCACCGATGCGCTGGGCCATGCGGGAGCGCACCGTGGAGGAATCCAGCCCCACCCCCACGGGCGAAGCGGCCACACGCAAGGGATTGATGGGTTTGGGGGCAACGGGCGGCCGCGCCGCACTGGTGCCTGTCTGCACGGAACGTGCAATCCAGCCCGGCACCTGAGGCGGACGACGCTCGCTCACGATGCCGCCGTTGGTGGTGTGGACGAACCCGCCAGCTTGCTGGCTGTCTGCGCCCAGTAGCCCAGGTTTTCATGATCGGTGAGATCGACCTTGAGCGGCGTCATGGACACATGGCCATGGGCCGTGGCATGAAAATCCGTGCCTTCGGAATCATCCTTGGCAGCGCCGGCGCTGCCGATCCAGTACATGGTCTCGCCGCGCGGACTTTGCTGTTGAATGGCCTGCTCGGCCGCATGGCGGCGCCCCAGGCGGCACAGCTTGACGCTTTTGAGTGCATCCAGCGGCATATTGGGAATGTTCACATTGAGCAGCCACGGCAAGACACCAATCAGTTGCTGGGACTGCATCTCCTGGACCATCTGACGCGCCGTGGCGGCCGCTGCTTCGAGCTCGGCCCAGCCTTTGTCCACCTGCGAGAAGGCAATCGACGGAATGCCGAACAGATAGCCTTCCATGGCCGCCCCCACGGTGCCCGAGTAAATCGTGTCGTCGCCCATGTTGGCGCCGTTGTTGATGCCCGAGACCACCAGATCGGGCCGGTAGCCCAGCAAGCCGGTCAGCGCGATATGCACGCAGTCTGCAGGCGTGCCGTTCACGTAGCGAAAGCCGTTATAGGCCTGGTGCACATACAGCGGCGCGTTCAGCGTCAACGCATTGGACTTGGCGCTGTTGTTGTGCTCGGGCGCCACCACTTCGACGTCTGCCACGGTGCGCAGCGCATCGTGCAAAGCCACGATGCCTGGGGCCTGGAAGCCGTCGTCATTGCAAATAAGAATCTTCATGGATGAGGCGGATTGTAGGCGGCTCCAAGGTCACGACAGAGACACGCGGCATTCGCACCACACTTCTATCATCTGCGAGCCGATTCCCCCCAATCTCACCTCAAGAAGATCAGGAGACAAGATATGCACGCATGGCTTTGCACCACCCCCACCGGCGTCGAGACCCTGAAATGGACCGAGCAGCCCACACCACAGCCAGGCCCGGGCCAGGTGCTGCTGGAAGTCAAGGCAGCCAGCCTGAACTTTCCCGATCTGCTGATCGTGCAGAACAAATACCAAATCAAGCCGGCCCTGCCCTTTGTGCCGGGCTCGGAATATGCCGGCGTGGTGCAGGCCGTGGGCGAAGGCGTCAAACATCTCAAGGTGGGCCAGCATGTGGCCTGTCTTTCGGGCACGGGCGGGTTCGCCACGCATACGCTGGCACCAGCCGCCATGTGCATGCCGCTTCCGGTCGACTTCCCCTTTGTCGATGCCGCCGCCTTCATCATGACCTATGCCACCTCCCACCATGCGCTGATCGACCGCGGTCAGCTCAAGGCCGGCGAGACCGTGCTCGTGCTGGGCGCCGCGGGCGGCGTTGGCACGGCAGCCATACAGATCGCCAAGGCGGCCGGCGCACGGGTGATTGCAGCGGCCTCCACCGACGAGAAATGTGCGCTGTGCAAGGCGCAAGGTGCGGACGTCACCATCAACTACAGCCAGGGTGATCTGCGGGAAGCCATCAAGGCCGCGACCGACGGCAAGGGTCCCGACGTGATCTACGATCCCGTGGGCGGCGAGTTTGCCGAGCCGGCCTTCCGCTCCATTGCCTGGCGCGGCCGCTATCTGATCATCGGCTTTGCCTCCGGCCCCATCCCCTCGCTGCCGCTGAACCTGCCTCTGCTCAAGGGCGCTTCCCTGGTCGGCGTGTTCTGGGGTGACTTCGCCAAGCGCGAGCCTCAGAACAATGCAGCCATGATGCAGGAGCTGTCTCAATGGTGGGCCCAGGGCAGGATCAAGCCCGTGATCGACCGCACCATGCCCATGAGCGAGCTCTTCGCCGCCTATGAGCGCATGGGCTCGCGCCAGGTACAGGGAAAGCTGGTGCTGGTCAACGCGTAAAGCTGCGGTAAACCGCGGCGATGCCTGTGGAGTCGGGGAGATACTTCCAGCCACTGGCTACAAAAACCCCACACCACAGCATCGCCATGTTTTCTCGTCTATACACGCCCGTGCCGGAGCGCCGGCGCTTTCTGATTGCCTCCAGCCTTGCCACGGCCGTGGGCGCCCTGCCTGCCTGGGCCCGTGCCACGGAATCGCTGGCCCACAACCCGTTCACCCTGGGGGTGGCCAGCGGCGACCCGGAGCCCGACAACATCCTGATCTGGACCCGGCTGACAGCACCTCTGGACTATCTGGGCACAGCGGCCGCTCCAGACCTGGCAGCACAGACCGTGCATTGGGAAGTGGCCCATGATGCCCAGTTCCGCCAGACCGTGGCCCATGGGCAGACCCAGGCCAGGGCCGAATGCGGCCATGCCGTCCATGTGCAGGTCAACGGCCTGAGCCCTGACCGCTGGTATTTCTACCGCTTCCGCTGTGGCAACGCCTTCAGCACCACCGCACGCTGCCGCACCGCCCCGGCGGCCGGAGCCGATGTGCGCAAGCTGCGCCTGGCCGTGGCCTCCTGCCAACGCTGGGAGCATGGCTTCTACAGCGCCTGGGCCGATGCCGCGCAGGCCTCGCCCGATCTGGTGCTGTTTCTCGGCGACTACATCTATGAATATGCGCAACCGGCCAAGCCCGATGGACTGGCGCGTGCGCAGCCGCTGCGTACTGCCCAGACCTTGCAGGACTACCGCGACCGCTATGCACTGCACAAGAGCGACCCCCATCTGCAGGCCGCCCATGCCGCGTGCAACTGGTCCGTCATCTGGGACGATCATGAGGTTGAAAACGACTATGTCGCCCAGTACGGACGCGGTGACAGCGCTCACTTTTTAGCAAGGCGCATGGCAGCCTGGCAGGCTTTTTATGAAAACATGCCGCTGCGTGACAGCGCATTGCAGCGCAACTTTCAAGGCCTGGCGCTGTACCGCAGCCTGCAGTGGGGCAAGCTGGCCAGACTGCATCTGCTGGACGGCCGCCAGTACCGCGATCTGCAGGCCTGCCGCCCCGAGGGCAAGGCCAGCACTGGCACCGTGGACCCAGCCGAATGCCCTGCCCTGCAAGATCCGGCACGCAGCTTCCTGGGCTGGGATCAGGAGCGCTGGCTGGCCCGGCGGCTGCAGGACGATGCTCGCCAGAGGGCCGAGGCCACCCGCTGGAGCACCGTGGTGCAGACCACCTTGTTCGCGGCCCGCAAGCATCCCAATGGCCGGCAATCGACCGACAGCTGGGACGGCTACCCTCAGGCCCGCCAACGCCTGGTGCGCCAGATTGCCGAGAGCCAGCCGCGCAACAGCGTGCTGCTCGGTGGAGACATTCACCAGAACTATGTCTGCGCCATTGCAACCCAGGCCGATCAGGCTCCGGACAAGGCCAATCCGGTGATCGCCAGCGAATTCTGCGGCACCTCCATCAGCTCGCACAGCGGCACGACGCAGGCCAGGGTAGATGCCATCGTGGCCCACAACCCCCAGGTGGTTTTCGCACGCTGCGAGGAGCGCGGCTACAGCCTCATGGAGATCACGCCGCAGTCCATGAGCACCGAGCTGCGCGCCGTGAGCAACCCGCTCCAGGCCGACAGCAGCCTCTATACGCTGGCACGCTTTGTGGTGGAAGATCGCCGCCCCGGCCCTGTGAAGATCGCCTGATGCGCTGCGGCATACTCGGGTCATGCAAAACACACAGGCCTCGAGACCCGAAATTCCCCTGTGGCGCGGCACGGCGGCAACCCTGTTGATTGCGGGATTGCTCGCAGGCTGCGGCCTGCCGCCCATGCCGGATCGCACTGCCACACAGGCGCTGAGTGCCGAACAGGCCCTGCAAACCCGGCTCGGCCAGGCTCTCGAGCCGCTGCAGCAGGCGCATCCGGGGCAAAGCGGCATTCACATGCTGGCCGATGCCCATGACGCCTATGCTGCCCGCGCCCTGCTGGCCCGAGCCGCGCAGCGCACCCTCGATGTGCAGTACTACATCTGGCGCAACGACACCACGGGCCATTTGCTGCTCGACGAGCTGCTGCTTGCGGCAGACCGCGGCGTGCGTGTGCGCCTGCTGCTGGACGATGGCGGCACCGGCGGCATGGACGCCATGCTGGCAGCCCTGGACCAGCATCCGCTGATCGAGGTGAGGCTGTTCAACCCTTTCGCTTTGCGTACACCCAAGGTGATCGGCTATGTGACGGACTTCGCGCGCACCCAGCGGCGCATGCACAACAAGAGCTACACGGCCGACTCCGCCGCCACCATCGTGGGCGGACGCAATATCGGTGACGAGTACTTTGCTGCCTCCGATGGCGTGCTGTTCGCCGACCTCGATGTGGTGGCCACGGGCTCGGTGGTCAGTGAGGTGGCAGCGGAATTCGACCGTTACTGGAACAGCCCCTCCGCCTACCCGGTAGCCAGCCTGCTGCCCGCCATGCCGCAGCAGGCCGTGGACAAAGTCTATGCAGGCCTGCACGCCGATGTGAACCGCCCGGAGTCCCAATCCTATGTGCAGGCCGTGGGCCGCAGCCGCTTCAGCACCGACTTGCTGGCGGGTCGACTGCCGCTGCAATGGGCCGAGACCTCCCTGGTCAGCGACGACCCGGCCAAGGTCCTGCGCGAAGCAGCGCCCGAGGACTTGCTGCTGTCCCAGCTCCAGCCGGTGATTGGCAAGCCGCAGCAGTTGCTGGAAGTGGTGTCGCCCTATTTCGTGCCCACCCAGGCTGGGGTCGACGCCTTTGGACTCCTGCGCCAGCAAGGGGTGCGGGTGCGCATTCTGACCAACAGCCTGGAGGCGACCGATGTGGCCGTGGTGCACGCAGGCTACGAGAAATATCGCAAGCCGCTGCTGAAGATGGGCGTGGAACTCTACGAGATGCGCCGCCAGATCGATCTGCGCAGCCAGCCCGCAGCTACCGGGCCGGACAAGACGCCAAAGAGCGAGCCTGCCGAAAAGACTCCCAAGCGCGAAGCACCGTCACCTGCCGCGCTGAGCGGCAGCTCTGCCACCACGGGCAGCTCCGGCGCCAGCCTGCATGCCAAAACCTTCGCCGTCGACGGCAAGCAGCTCTTTGTCGGCTCCTTCAACTTCGATCCGCGCTCGGCCGTGCTCAATACCGAAATGGGCGTGGTCATCCAAGACCCGGCTCTGAGCCAGCAGGTCAGCACCAGCCTGGATCAGCATCTGCCGCGCATGGCCTACAAGGTGCAGCTGGACGCGCAGGGCAGGCTGAGCTGGACGGGCCAGAATCCGCAGCCGCCCCATGAAACCCAGGTTTTCAGTGCGGACCCCGGCACCAGCTGGTGGCAACGCTTCATGGTGCGGGTGCTGAGCTGGCTGCCCATCGAAGGGCTTTTGTAGCTCAGTCCAGACGGATGGAGGGGCGCAGCCGCGCATTCATCAGGTCGATCAGCCACAGCAGGCCACCGCGCCAGAAGCCGTAGAGCCGCGCCTGGTGCGAGCGGTACAGCATGATGTGGCTGAGCATGGCCATGCGGCCACGGATCACGCCGCCATTGAACAGGCCGAACTTTCCCAGCGAGCCATAGGCGTCGTAATGCGCGAGGGACACCAGGGCGCCAAAGTCGCGGTAGGCAAAGCCTACGGGTTTGGCACCGGGACGCTCCAGCACATGAGGCAGGGTCTCGATCAGATAGCGGGCCTGCTGGTGGGCCACCTGGGCTGTGGGAGGCAGGGCCTCCTGCTTGCCCGGCAAGGTATAGCTGGCACAGTCGCCCAGGGCATAGATATCGGGGTCGCTGGTCTGCATCTCGTCATTGACCAGCAGCTGATTGCTGCGCGTGGTCTGCAAACCCAGTTGCATCAGGAATTCCGGCGCCTTGACCCCGGCTGCCCAGACACGCAGGCTGGCGGGAATCAACTCGCCATTGGCCAGCTCGAAACCCTGCTCGGTCGCACGGCTGACGCGGCCACCGACGATCACGGAAACGCCCAGGGCCTGCAGCCGCACTCGCGTGGCTTCGGAGATTTCTTCAGGAAAGCTGGGCAGCAAGCGCGAGCCTGCCTCTATCAGCACGATGCGGAACTTGGCCGCCTCACCCAATGCGCCGTAGGCCGTGGCACTTTCTGCAAGCTGGACAAGCTCTGCCGCCAGCTCAACCCCCGTGGCACCGCCGCCCACGATGGCAACCTGCAACTGCTCCCCGCTGGTCATGCAGCGCACCATGCGCAGCCGGATTTCCTGGTTGAAGGCATCGGCCTTGCGCCGCGAGTCGATCATGAAGCAATGCTCATGCACGCCGGGCGTGCCGAAGTCGTTGGCGCCGCTGCCCACCGCAATCACCAGCTTGTCATAGGCAAGACGCCGACCCGCTACCAGTTCGCGGCCATCGGGGGCATAGATGGGGGCCAGCAGAATCTCGCGTGCCTCACGGTCCAGGCCGCACATCTCGCCGGGCTGGTAGGCAAAGTCGGCATCGGTGGCCTGGGCAAGATAAGTGGTCTGCTGCTGGGCCAGATCACGGGTGCCGGCGGCAATCGTGTGCAGCATGGGCTTCCAGACATGTGCGGAGTCGCTGTCCACCAGCGTCACCGTGTCGATGCTTTCGCTCTTGAGCTTGCCCAGGGCCGTGGCCACTTCCAGCCCCGCCACGCCACCGCCCACGACCACGATGCGGGCCCCATTTCCATCGCGTGGAGGCTGTGGCTTTCGAGCTTGCTGCTCCCGGGATTCGATGACGGGCTGCTCGCCCTGTTCTGCTTGATTGACTGCGTTTTCCATGAACGACCCTGACTCTGCGTCTGTTGTGACCGGACGCCAGAACATCCCAAGATATCTGGCACGCATTGATTGTTCTTCAATTTTTATAGCAGGAAACTCAATATGGACAAGGCAAATACTAATGATATATATCTTTTATAAGACTTGAGCTGTACGAATGCAAGGTCTGCCTTGAAAGCTTTCAATTTTCTGAATAGCTCTGGCTGCAAGCAATGCCAATCAAGCGTGGAGCGCTATCAACTTCTTGAGCGCCATGTCGTACGACGTGGCCTTAAAGCTCCATTCGACGAACAGCGCTTGTCAAGCAACGGCAAAACCGCTGCTCCAACCATGCAATTTGCGTTTGTCAATATACGAAACGTATACAGACCTTATGATGCTCGACCATGGGAATCGTCAAAATTTCAGACCAGTTGCACGACCAGATTCGTGTCTCCAGCGCGGCCCTCGGCCGCTCCATCAATGCCCAGGCCGAGCACTGGCTGCGTGTAGGCCAGTTGGCCGAGCATCACCCCCAGCTCAATTACGAAGGCATCTGCGCCCTGCTGCTGCAACAAGCCGAGCGCGAGCTGCAGCCTGTCAGTGCGCATGAAGCCGACGCCGTCGTGCGCCGCCCTCGTCCAGTGCGCCTGGTGGGAGGCATGCAATGAAGCGCGGCAAGCAGAAAGTCGTGCCCATTCATGACGCGACCGACATCTACCTCTCGCGCAAGGCAGGCGGCCTGGCGGCCAAGGTGCTGGCCATGCTCACGCCTCATGTGCAGCCCGGCGTAAGCACCGAGGAGCTGGACAAGATCTGTCACGACTACATCGTCAACGAGCTGAAATGCACGCCCACCAATGTGGGCTATTACGGCTTCCCCAAGACCGTGTGCACCTCCGTCAACCACGTGGTCTGCCATGGCATCCCCGATGCCAAGCAGGTCCTCAAGGACGGAGACATCGTCAATGTCGACGTCGCAGTGACCACGCCCGAAGGCTGGATCGGCGACACCAGCCGCATGTACTACGTGGGCCAGCCCAGCAATCTGGCCAGGCGCCTGGTCAACACCACCTATGAAGCCCTGGTGGCCGGCATCCGCGCGGTCAAACCCGGAGCCACGCTGGGCGATGTGGGCCATGCCATCCAGACCGTGGCCCAGCGTGAGCGCTTCTCCATCGTGCGCGAGTACTGCGGTCACGGCATCGGCAAGGTCTATCACGACGAACCTCAGGTGCTGCACTACGGCACGCCCGGCCAGGGACTGGTGCTGCAGCCCGGCATGATCTTCACCATCGAACCCATGCTCAACGCCGGCAAGGCCGCCACACGCGAACTGTCTGACGGCTGGACCGTGATCACCAACGACAAATCGCTGTCCGCCCAGTGGGAGCATATGGTGCTAGTGACGGAGACCGGGTTTGAGGTGCTGACCCCCTGGCCCGAGGGCACAGGCGACTACCCCGCCATCTGATCAAGTGCGGCAAACCGGGCGTATTGCCTTCGGCGAGGTGCGCACAGCTGCCGGATTTTGGCAATAACGGCCAGAAGCGGTTCGGGGTCTTGGAACCAGCCTGGAAACAGCCCGGCCCCAGCCGCACTAAAGTGCCCGGCATGACAAATTACCTGTATCTGGGCCTGGCCATCATCTGCGAGGTGATTGCTACCTCCTTCCTCGCCAGGTCGGAAGGCTTCTCCAGGCTCGGCCCCACTGCTGTTGCCCTGGTGGGCTATGCGATTTCGTTCTATCTGCTGTCGCTGACGCTGCGCACCGTTCCCACAGGCGTGGCTTATGCGATCTGGTCCGGCGTGGGCATCGTGCTGGTCTCAGCCGTTGCCTATTTCTGGCAGGGCCAGAAGCTCGATGCCCCCGCCCTGGCCGGCATGGCCATGATTGTGGGCGGCGTGCTGGTGATCAATCTGTTTTCAAAGACCGCCGGTCACTGATCGCCCTCGCCGCCGACGTCCTCCACTGACTGCGTCAGATCCTGCAGCCACTGCATGCTGGCGCGCAGTTCCTCGGGCCGGATCTCATGGGCGCCTGGATACTCGTGATAGCTCAGCTGCAAGGGCAAGGAGGCCAGGCGATCACGCACGGCATGGGCGCTGGTCAGCGGAATCACATTGTCATAAGTGCCGTGGCTGACCCAGGCCGACTTGCCCTCGAATGCGGCAGCGGGCGCGTGCAGCGACGCGATCTCGGGCAATAGACGGCTGTGCCAGACCAGTGCGGCACGCAAGGTCTGGGGCTGGGTCAGCAACTGGCTCAGACTCATGATGCCGCCCTGGCTGAAACCTCCCAGCACCACCCGCTCGGGCGGGATGTCCAGTTGCTGCGCGGCCTGCTCCACCGTCTGCTGCAGCAAGATACGCGCCTGCTGCTCCTGCGGCACATTGATATGGCGCGTGCCATCGGCATCCACAGTGAACTGAAACCAGGCATAAGCGCCCATGCCCATGGCAAAGGGCGCACGCAGACTGAGCACATGAAATTGCGGCGGCACATAGGGCACCAGGCCGAACAGATCCTGCTCATTGCTGCCCACGCCATGCATGAGCACCAGCAGCCAGGCAGGCCGGCCGGCGTCAAGCTGCGCGGGCCGCTCCAGATAAGTCAAAGGCAATGTGCTCATGGACAACTCCCGAAGGCAGCACGGAATTTGATGGGAAACAGGCTGTAGCGCTTTTGCATTCTGCGACTGCAGCTATCAAAACAATATAGCGCAGACCCGCAGCCGACTGACCGATCCGCACTCGGCCCGACAGAGTACGCGCATGCCTTTTGATACAGTTGACTGACCTGAGCGTGGCTTTGCCGCTACACAAGCTCAGTCATGCACCCGCCCGCGCAATGCCTTGATGCCGGCGCGCAGGCTTTTACCCTGCAAGCGCCTTTGCTGCGAGCCCCAGGTCGGCTTGGTGGGCTTGCGCGGGCGCGGCGGCCTGGCAACCATGGCCACCAGCGCATTGAGGCGCTGCAGCCCATCCCACAGGTTGTGCTCCTGGGTGCGGTATTTTTGCGCCTTGATGACCACCACCCCATCGGTGGTGATGCGCGAATCGCCCAAAGCCAGCAAGCGCTGCTGCACATCGGGCGGCAGACGCGAGGCCCGGACATCAAAGCGCAGATGTACGGCGCTGGCCACCTTGTTCACATTCTGGCCGCCCGGGCCTTGAGCGCGCACGGCGCTCCATTGCACATCGGCCTCGGTCAGCTCGAAGACGGCGGCATTGCTCACGACAGAGCCTCCTGCAGCGCGGCGCAGAAGGTGGCCGGATCCTCGTGCTGCACCCAATGGCCGACATTCCGCATCACATGCCAGTCCAGCGCCCCCCCGCACTGGCGCTGCATCAGCAGTTGCAGCTCGGCCAGGCAGCCCGCATACAGAGGGTCATGCTCACCATAGATCGCCGCCACCGGCACTTTGATACGGGTCAGAGCCCGGGCCAGCACATCGGTGCGCGACAGCCGTCTGCGCGGCAGCCGGTCACGAGCCACATTGAGCGCATGCAGCGCCAGCGTTTCCTCATCGATCAGCGCCGCGTCATGCAGCATGAGGGCCGCGATATTGTGGCGATGGGCCTGCATCTGTGCCTCCTGCCCCTGCAGGTGGCGCCAGCCCAGCAGGCGCACGCTGCGGCCTTCGGTCATTCCCATGCCGGGAGCGCCTACCACCACCAGCCTGCGGGCCAGCTCCGGATGCTCGGCGGCCAGCAGACCGGCGGTCATGCCGCCAAAGGAAAAGCCGACCAGATCGCAGACCGGCCCCATATCGGCATTGCCCAGCAGTTGCCGGATGCCACAGGCCAGAGGCTCCAGCATGGTGTCCACATCCATGCCGCCGGGCACGCCATCGGATTCGCCAAAACCCGGCAGATCGGCCAGCCACAGGCTGTAGCCCGCCTCGGTCAGCGGCTCAATCACGCGCAACCAATGCGTCCAGCTGCCACTGCCGCCATGCAGCAGCACCAGCGGCAAGCCGCGCTGCGCCACCCCGGCCGGGGGCTGCCAGCCATGCCAGACCATCAAGCCGCTGTCGGCAGCATCTCCAAGCCGGGTCTGCACGCGCTGCGCCGTGGCCTGCAGCCGGGCAATCGTTGGCGGTACGTCGACACCCAGCTCCTGCGAGACCTGCTCCAGGGAACAGGCTGCTTCAACCGCCGATATCACCACTGCGCCACCGCATCGATGGCCAGGCCGTAACCGGCCACGCCAAAACCGCACATCACGGCACGCGCCGTGGCCGACAGATAGGAATGATGGCGAAAGCTTTCGCGTGCATGGACATTGCTGATGTGCAGTTCCACCAGTGGCACGGCCGTGCCCTTGACGGCATCGAGAATCGCCACACTGGTATGGGTATAGGCTGCGGCGTTCATGATCAGGGCCTGCAACTCTCCCTTGGCGTGCATCCGGCCTGCCTCGTGAATCCAGTCCACCAGCTCGCCCTCATGGTTGCTCTGGCGGAACTCAAGCTTCAGGCCATGGCGCAGGCAAGTTTCCTCGCAGAGCTTCTGGACATCGGCCAACGTGGCCGAGCCATAGATGGCGGGTTCGCGCATGCCCAGCAGATTGAGATTCGGGCCATTGAGGACATAGACGGTTTTCACGGAAGCACTCTCCTGATTTTTGAGGACTGCCCCGGATTATGCGAGCGCGGCACCCGGCCTGCAGGCATAAAAAACGGCTGCCTGGGCAGCCGTCTGTGGTGCAGAGTCTTTCAAGGCTCTGCCATCGATGCCATCAACGATAGTGATGATGGTGATGACCACGCCAGCGCGGGCCGCCACCGTAGTAGATCGGGCCGGGCACGACCATCACGGGTGCGGGACGATACACGGGCGGCGGCGGCGCATAGTAGACCGGTGCCGGAGGCGCATAGTAGACGGGGCGTGGCGGCATATAGACCGGAGCCGGTGCCACATAGGGCGTGGCGTAAACGGGAGCGCCGACACCCACAGCCACGCCGGGCACGCCGATGCCGACCGACAGGCTGACGCCGCCATGCGCCTGGGCGCCTGCAGCAGCCATCAGGCCTGCCACAACGATAGAGCCAGCGGCAAGCAGCTTGGCCATGCGGGGGGAAGTTGTTCTGGACATCACAATCTCTCCTCTGTTTATGAGTCACCGAGGGCAAGCCTGCAGATCTGTGCAGCGCCTTCGGCCCTTGGGGATATAACGTTTCAGAGTCCCGTCAGGATGGCACGGTTCCTCAAAAACATTGTGTCCAAATGCACACGAGGCAAAGCTGCAGTGTCCGCAGATCGACATGAGGTCATGGCAGCCGGCCTAAAATGGTGCAATGAGCTCTGCTGACGCCTCCAAATCCAACAACTCCGCCCCTGAAGCGGTCAAGCCCACCAACTTCCTGCGCCAGATTATCGAATCGGATCTGGACAAAGGCACTTATGCCACCCGTCACTGGGGTGGCGCGCCCGGCGATGCCCAGCATCACCAGAGCGGCCAGGTCGACGAAGCCAAGATCCGCACCCGCTTTCCGCCAGAGCCCAACGGCTATCTGCACGTGGGTCATGCCAAGTCCATTTGCCTGAACTTCGGTCTGGCACGCGACTTCGGCGGCGTCTGCCATCTGCGCTTCGACGACACCAATCCGGAAAAGGAAGATCAGGAATATGTGGACGGCATCATCGATGCCGTGCGCTGGCTGGGCTTTGACTGGAAGGATGCCGACGGGCACGAGAACCTCTATTTCGCCAGCAATTACTTCGACTTCATGTACCGCTGCGCGGTCTACCTGATCGAGCAGGGTCTGGCCTATGTGGACGAGCAATCGGCCGACGAAATGAAGGCCAACCGCGGCGACTTCACCCGTCCCGGCGTGAACAGCCCCTTCCGCGACCGCTCCGTGGCCGAAAACCTGCAGCGCTTTGCCGACATGAAGGACGGCAAGCTTGCCGATGGCGCCGCTGTGCTGCGCGCCAAGATCGATATGACCGCGCCCAATATCAATCTGCGCGACCCGGCCATCTATCGTGTGCGCCATGCCGAGCACCACAACACCGGCAACCAGTGGTGCATCTACCCGATGTATACCTTTGCGCACCCCATCGAGGATGCCTACGAGCACATCACCCACTCCATCTGCACACTGGAGTTCGAGGATCAGCGCCCCTTCTATGACTGGCTGCTGAACCATCTGCGCGAAGGCGGTCTGATCGACGCTCCCCAGCCCCGCCAGTACGAGTTCTCGCGCCTGAACCTGACCTATGTGATCACCAGCAAGCGCAAGCTCAAGCATCTGGTGGACAACCAATTCGTCACCGGCTGGGACGACCCGCGCATGCCCACCGTGGTCGGCCTGCGCCGCCGCGGCTACACGCCTGAGTCCATTCGCAACTTCTGCGAACGCATCGGCGTGACCAAGGACTACGCCTGGATCGACTACGGCACGCTGGACGGCTGCCTGCGCGAAGACTTGGAAAACAAGGCCCACCGCGCCATGGTCGTGCTGGACCCGGTCAAGCTAGAACTCAGCAACTGGGCCGAGGTGTTTGGCAGCGCCGAACATCTGGAGAACTGCCACCTGCCCGCCCTGCCCCACGCTGCAGAAGGTGAAACCGTGCCGGAGCGCCGTTTCACCCTTGGCCGTGAAGTGTGGATCGAGCGCGAAGACTTTGCCGAAGTGCCGCCCAAGGGCTACAAGCGCCTGTTCCCCGGCAACAAGGTCCGTCTCAAGGGCGGCTATGTGATCGAATGCACGGGCGCCGAAAAGGATGCCGACGGCAATGTGACCAAGGTGCTGGCCACCTTGGTGCCCGACACCAAGAGCGGCACACCGGGCGCCGACAGCGTCAAGGTCAAGGCCGCCATCACCTGGGTGGGCGTGGCCGACGGCCTGCAGGCCGAAGTGCGCATGTACGACCGTCTGTTCACCGACCCGCAACCCGATGCCGGCGGCAAGGATTTCCTGAGCCTGCTGAACCCCGACAGCCTGAAGGTGGTCACCGCTTATGTGGAGCCTTCGCTCAAGGCCGCCCAGGCTGATGACAAGTTCCAGTTCGAGCGTTTTGGCTATTTTGTGGCCGACCGCAAGGATCACCGCAGCGACAAGCCCGTGTTCAACAAGATCACCGGACTCAAGGACAGCTGGGGCAAGTAAACGCTCCAGCCAGTTTCAGCAAGGCTGCCAGGATTCACTGGCGGCCTTTTTTTATGGCGCAAACCGCTGCGGCATTTATACCGAGAACAGCCATTCGGTTCTCCGATCGGGAAATGGATGGCGCCCCCAAATAATTGTTACATATTGAAATAAATACCATCGGTATTGATTTTCAATACTCGATGAACATTTTCCTAAAATGTTCTGAAATTCAGAGCATTTGATTATTTTCTTTCTAAAATCCTGCTCACCGCAACATTACCAATCCGCAATTCATTCGCGGATTTTTTATTTTCATCAAAGGTCAAGAATGAACAGAAAAGCAGGAGCAGGCATTGCAGCGGCCGTCGCCGTGATCGTGGCAGGAACACTGGGCACCAGCTATTACATGGGCGGCAAGCTGCAGCAAAGCTTTACCGAAGGCCTGGACAAATGGAGCGAGCATGGCGTGAAGATTCAGGTCACCAGCTATGACCGCGGCGCTTTTTCTTCCACTGCCAAAACGGTATGGACCCTGGACAGCGGCGACGAGCCAGTCCAATTCACCGCCGAGCACAAGATCAGCCACGGCCCGCTGCCCCTGGGCCATGCCGCCGAGATTCACACCAGCTTCAATCTGCCAGAGAATGCGGACCCGGAGCTGAAGACCGCGCTCAATGGACGCTCTCCGCTGGAAGTCGACACCAAGGTCGGCTGGGGCCGCAGCAGCTCCAACGTCATGACATCGCCAGCCGTGAGCAGCAAGATCAAGGACAGCGAAATGAGCTGGGGCGGCATGAAGATCGTCTGGGACATGCCCGCCGACATGAAGGCCGCCAAGGGCACGGGCAGCTTCGCCGGCCTGCAGTTCAAGGACGAGGAAGGCAGCGTGACGCTGGACAAGGCCGATATGCGCTTCGACATGAAGCAGCCCCCGGGCCAGCAGTTCTGGACCGGCCCGTTTGCCATGACGATTGCCAAGATTGCCGCCACCAAGCAGGAAGAGGAAGGCAAGAGCTCTGCCAGCCACTTTGAGGGCATCACCATGGATTCGGACACCATCCTCAAAGGCGAGGTTGTGGAAATGACGCTCAAGACCGGCATCAAGACCGCCAAGCTCGAAGACAAGCAGGCTGATGACCTGGTGCTGGACATGGCGTTCAACAATGTCGATGCCAACTGGATCAACCAGGTCGTGGAAATGAGCAAACGCAAGAACCCGCTGCTCGGTGCCGCAGGCGAGGCCGGGGACGATGAAGGCGCTGACGAGCAGCAAAGCGGCGATCTGCGCGAGAAAATGCTCAAGTCGCTGACACAGGCGCTGGCACGCCAGCCGGCGATCGAACTCAAACGCCTGTCCATGCGCACCCCCGATGGCGTAAGCGAGTTCGCGGCTGCCATTCAATATCTGGGCGATGGCGAGAAGATGGGCACGCTGCTGCAGGACCTGAAGGTCAGCCTCAAGGCCGATATGCCCAAGCCCTTCATGGAAAACATGATGCTCTCGCGCAGGCGCTCCAGCCTGCTGGCCGTGTTTGAAAGCGAGAGCGAGTACAAGCCCGAAGATATCGAGGAAGCCGCCAAAGCCCAGACTCAAGCCAGCCTGGACATGCTCAAGGAGCAAGGCATCTTCGAAGACAAGGACGGCAAGATGCGCACCGAGATCGTCTATGCCAAGGGTGAATTCCAGGTCAACGGCAAGCCGCTGGACGCCATGGGCACGAGCACACTCATGGGCACCATGACCGAATGATGTGACCGGCGTACTGCGTCACGGATCGCTCCAGGGCCTGCCTCGCGCAGGCCTTTTTCATGGAAAAAAATCGCCCCGAGCGTGGAGATACAGGCGAGAAACCGCCCTCTGCATGCTTTGCCCAAAATTTTTGTTATTTCAGCCTTTAAGCCTTACCCACACTACGAAAGAAGCTATCAAAATCTACATTTTCTCCTGGAGCATGGCCTGCAGTCACTCGCTTTATTTGCTTACAACACTCTGTCAACAACGGCTCAAAACTGGCGTTAAAACAGCATCCGCCAAAGCACCGTGATTTTCACGGCGCGGCGCAAGGAGCGTCAGATGTCGCATTTCCCCAGGACCCGGCCCCAACAGCCGGAACTGCAGCCAAACACGGTCGCCCGCCTATGGCATCCGGGCATGATTGCCCTGGCCGCCGCCATGGCGCTGAGCGCCTGCAACGACAAGGATTCGCCGATCAAGGCGGACAGTGCGCCCTCGGCCTCGGCATCGGCCGCCATGTCCGATGCCCCACAGCCTCAGCCCGCAGCCTATGTGCCACCCGGTGCTGACGCGCTCTACCGGATGGTGGCGCCGATTGCGCTTTACCCGGACAAGCTGGTGGCCCAGATCCTGGCCGGTGCCACCTATCCAGACCAGATCAGCGCCGCCGAAACCTGGTTGGGGCAGAACCCCGGACTGCAGAAGACGGCGCTGAGCAACGCCGTCAACGCCCAAAACTGGGACCCTTCCGTCAAATCACTGACCCAGTTTCCCAACGTGCTGGAACAGCTGGCTTCCAACCTGCCCTGGACCACGGCGCTCGGCAAAGCCTATTACAACGATCCCTCGGATGTAATGAACGCCATACAGGTCATGCGCAACCGGGCCTACAAGGCCGGCACGCTCAAGACCTCCAGCCAGCTCAAGGTCAACCTGGCGTCCACGCCTGCCGCCGTGGCCTATACGCCAGGAGCCGTGGTCACACCGCTGCCCGACCCTGTCATAGAGCCACCGGAGCAGTTTATTGAAATCAGCCCCTCCCAAGTTGATACGGTCTACGTTCCTCAGTACGACCCGGCTGCGGTCTACGGTGAGCCGCTGCCCGTATATGGCGGCTACCGCTATGTGGAGGTGCCGCCTTCGGCTCCCGTGGCCGGCGTGCCCGTGATGGCCGGCCTCATGGGCTTTGGCACCGCCATCGTGCTGGCCGGGTCCATGGACAGGCATCCGTCCTGGGGCTGGAATGCCTGGAATATGCACTGGGGCGATCCTGAAAGGCCCTGGCGTCACGGCGAGCGTCCCCCGCCCCCGCAGGCCCGTCCGGCCGTGGTCTACAACAACACCACCTATATATCGCAGTCGCGAACCGTGGTGCAGAACATCCATCGCACGGACAACACCTATATCAACAGCATCCATGAAAATGCCACAGGCGAGCGCCGCGAGCCGGCCATGCAGCCCCAGTCGGCAGGCGTCCTTGCGGGGCCGGGGACAATGGCTGCGGGCGCAGCCGTCGGTGCCGCCGCCATGGCAGCCGGTGGCCATGGCCTGAACCAGCGCCAGCCAGCACAGAGCCCCCTGGCTACACAGCTACCGGGCAGGCCGGGCTTTGCCCAGGGACCAAACCAGGCTCCAAACCAGGCTCCAGGCGGGCCGCGCGCGTCCAATGGCAATGCCTTGATGCCACCCCAAGACCCGCATGATCGCCATCCACCGCAGGCACCGCAGATGCAGGCTGCCATGGCCGAGAAAGCCATGCAGCAACGTCCACAGGAGCCAACCCAGCGCCAGCAAGCAATGCAGCAAGTCCGCGAGCAGCAGGAGCGCCAGCGACAAGCCCAGATGCAGCAGCAGCGCGCCCAGGAGCAGGCTCAACGCCAGCAGCAAATGCAGCAAGGCCGTGATCAGCAAGAGCATCGGCAGCAGGCACAAATGCAGCAGATGCAACAGCAGCNCGCCCANGAGCAGGCNCAGCGCCAGCAGCAAATGCAGCAAGCCCGAGAGCAGCAGGAGCGCCAGCANCAAGCCCAGATGCAACAGCAGCGCGCCCAGGAGCAGGCCCNGCGCCANCAGCAAATGCAGCAAGCCCGTGAACAGCAAGAGCATCGGCAACAGGCACAAATGCAGCAGATGCAACAGCAGCGTGCCCAGGAGCAGGCTCAGCGCCAGCAGCAGATGCAGCAAGAGCGCCAGCAGCAAGCCCAGATGCAGCAACAGCGGGTGCAGGAACAGGCCCAACGCCAGCAGGCACAGATACAGGCTCAACAGCACCAGGCCGAGCAGCAGGCCCGCATGCAGGCGGCGCGCGCCGAGGGCCGCTCACGCGGGGATCGCGAGCACCGCTGAAACGTCGCTCGCCCTCATGCCAGGCCGCCTTTCACGCAGGCGGCTTGTGAGTGCGCGGCCTGCACGGCTGTATAAACAAGGCCATGCGTTTTTGCGCCACTCACTGCAGCAGGTCTTCATGTACAACCCCAGCCATTTCAAGGTCGACGACCCCACCGCCCTGCATGCCCTTATCCAGGCTCACCCGCTGGGTTGCCTGGTCACCCAGTCCGACGCGGGACTGGATGCCAATCACCTGCCGTTCGAGTTGCTGCAGGACGAGGATGGCTTGCTACGCCTGATCGCCCACGTGGCGCGCGCCAATCCTGTGTGGCAGCAGATCAGGGACGACAGCTCCGTGCTGGTGATCTTCCGTGCCGAGCAGGCCTATATCTCTCCCAGCTGGTATCCCAGCAAGCACGAGACCCACGAGCAGGTCCCGACCTGGAACTACCGTGTGGTCCATGCCCATGGCCGCATCAGCGTGCGCGACGATGAGAAGTTCGTGCGCGGCGTGGTGGGCCGGCTCACCCGCCGCCACGAGGCCAGCAACAATGCCCAGGCCCCATGGAAGATGAGCGACGCTGCGCCCGACTATCTGCAGCGCATGCTCGGCGCCATCGTGGGCCTGGAAATTAGCGTTGACCGCCTGGAAGCCAAGTTCAAGCTGAGCCAGAACAAGCAGCAGCGCGACCGGCTCGGTGCAGTCCAGGCCCTGGAGCAGCGGGGACAGCTGGACCTGGCCCGGAACATGCGCCAGCCCTGATCGCGCTGCCGGTCTTCAAGGCACAGCCAGCGTAAAGCTCACGTGTCTGTATCGCCTTTAGCTCCGCTATCGATAGCAATACAGCACAATGCCTGCACAACACGATAAGCACCATGCCGACCGAGAAACTTACCAGCCCCTCTCTCCCGCCCGAACGCCGTCGCCTGCTGCAATGGATGGCGCAAACAGCGCTGTTTACCGCCGCACCGGCCTGGGCAGCACGCAGCACCAGCTCGGACAGCGCGCTCTGGCCGCAGGACAGCAGGGTTCCCGGTGGCGTCGCGCGCCTGTCGCTGGGCCCGGCTTCCGCACGCCCCCTGGTCACAACCGCAGAGTCCGAGGTTCTGGTGGTGGGCGACATGATCGAGTGGACCGCACTGGTGGGCATACCGCTTGCCACCACACCGGGCGAGCAAAGCGTTGGCGTGAAGACCGATGGCCGTTCGCGCAGCATGAGCTTTACGGTGCGCGACAAACAGTATGTGGAGCAGCGCCTCAAGGTCTCACCCAAGACGGTGGATCTGTCTGCCGAAGACAATGCCCGCTACGAACGCGAGGCCGCCCACCTGAAGACCGTGATGGCCACCTTCACCGAGCCGCCACCTTCCGGCAGCCTGCACATGCGCGTGCCGGTGCCGGGCCGCCGCTCCAGCAGCTTCGGCCTGCGCCGTGTCTTCAACGGCCAGTCACGCAATCCGCACAGCGGTATGGACATTGCCGCCCCTACGGGCACGCCAGTGCGCGCACCGCTGCCCGGCAAGGTGATCGATGTGGGCGACTATTTCTTCAACGGCGGCACGGTCTGGCTGGACCACGGCGGCGGCCTGCTCACCATGTACTGCCACCTGAGCCAGGTGGATTGCAAACCGGGCGACCAGTTGCAGACGGGCGATGCCTTTTGCAAGGTCGGAGCCACCGGCCGCGTGACCGGACCCCACCTGCACTGGAGCGTGATGCTGAACCGCGCCATGGTGGATCCGGCGCTGTTCATCTGAACGGATCTCGCCGACAAAAAAGCGGCTCCCCGAGCCGCTTTTGACTATATTGCTATCAAATAAGGACCTCAAACTCATACCCATCAAGCGCTACAGGCCGATTTAATCGAAACTATGGCGCATCCTGATCCTGCTTCAGATAGTTCTCCACCAGCTCGAAAAAACTATCGTAGAAGCTGCGTTTGGAAATGGTCTCGCTGCCGACCTTGACCAGTGAATCGTTGCTGGAAGAAAAGGGCAGCGACAGCGACCCCAGAGCACTCACACCCACGCTGGCCGAGGTCGCGCTCTTCTTGAGCGAATAGCGATCCTGCAGCGCCGTCGCGAAACCCAGGCTGACCATGCCGTCGCTGGTCTGCGGCACACAGACCACACGGAAATTGATTTCCAGGTTGGTCTCTGTATTGGGCTGGAAGTTCTTGCGCCCTTCGATCAGCTCCTGCGTCCTGGCCGTGGCGATATAGCCCTGGCTCAGCAAGGCGCGGCGCGCGGCCTCGCAGGTCTGTGCCGGTGTCGCATCAAAGCCGCGAGAGAAGGTGGAACTGGAGTCGAAAGTCTCCTGCACCGGCATCTGCTGCGGTGCAGTGGCCGAGCAGGCGCCCAGCAATCCCGCCAACATGCCAACAGCACCCAACCGCCCCCAATTCAGACCGAACAAAGCAACACCACCTAAGCGCACAGAAACTCCTTGATGCCCGGACCATATTCTCTTCCACAGCCCTAGCTTCGAAGCGTAGCAGCTTGGCAAAGGCTAATTTGACGAAGCGCTGTCTGGCCGTACGGATTTTTGCGATCTTTACCGGTCTTTCATCCTTCTGGTTTTGCCACGCCCGTCAGCGAGCTGCATTTGTTGACACTCTGAGGCCATGGAACGTCAAAACAATGACCAAGGTTGGGTTAAGGTCAGATACAACCCGCAGGGAACTGATATGGTCAGCCAGACTCTTTTTGTGCTGACACGGTTTGCCGTATTCCTCCATTCCCCCAAAAGGAAACTCTATGAAATTTCGCTGGACCTGGTGCCTTCCCCTTGTTGCTTCCATGACGCTGGCCGCCTGCGGTACGACAGGCGGCGGTGCAGACAAGCCCGGCCCCTCCGGCCCTACAGGCCCCGCAGGTGATGCCGCATCGCTGACCGCCTATCACTGGAAGCTGCAGCAGGCCTACACGCCTGCCGGCAATGAGGACCAGAGCTGGTTCCTGAGCTCCAGCCAGGCCCCCATCGAGCTGGACTTTGTGGACCAGCGCGTCGTCGTCAAGAATCTGTGCAACGTCATCTCGTCGGCCTACAGCATCGAAGGCCAGCGCATCAATCTGCAACGCGGCATGAGCACCTTGCGTGCCTGCAACGACAACCAGCTGATGATGCTGGAGCAGCAGGTCGCGCGCATTCTGCCAACGGCCAAGCAGTGGAAAGTGCAGCTCGCCGGCTCCGCCGCAGAGCAGCCTCGCCTGACGCTGCAGTTCATCGACGGCACGCGCTGGCAGCTCAACGGCAAGCCCACCGCCCAGACCCAGTACGGCAGCGCGCCCGAGCGCATCTTTCTGGAGGTGGCCCCCGAGCGCAAGGCCTGCAGCCACGGCGTGATCAAGGACTACCAATGCCTGCAGGTGCGTGAAATTCGCTATGGCGACAACGGCGTCAAGACCTATACCGGTCAGTGGGAAAACTTCTACAGCGAGATCGAAGGCTACAAGCATGAAGCCGGCGTGAGCAATGTGCTGCGCATCAACCGCTTCAAGCGCCAGAACGTGCCCGCCGACGCATCGAGCTATGTCTATGTGCTGGACATGGTGGTGTCTTCGGCCATCGCCGACAAGCGCAAATAAGCCAGCACCCTGGCACCGAAAAGCCGGCCATGGTGCCGGCTTTTTTGCATTCTCATGCGCCGATGTTTCACGCCCGCGCGCGCATCCGTCACGGTTTGCTGCCGGATGCGATTTCCGTTTGGCCATAGCCACTTAGAGTGGCATTGCCTGAACGCAACCGCTCGGCAAGCACGATGGCAGGTTATGCCCAGCGACTGTGGAGCCGCCTGTGGACAAACCTCGGGAAAACGGAGCAAAGCCGCACCGGTGCTAGCTTGGGCCGCAGCGATCAAAAAATACGCAGCGTCCGGTGGTCCTTTGATGTTTCACGGACAAAAAACCGACATCGTTCGGATGTCGGCAAGAGAGGAAGACACTGACCTCTCACACACACTCTTTGCGCTGACCCCTGCCTGCGCTGCATGCCGGGCAGGAGCCGGCAGATTCAACGCAGGCGGAAGCGGCCTTCGACAAACATGGAGGAACGATGACCGGTTTCGCACTGGTTGTCGGCATAGGACCAGAAGGCCTGCACAGTACCTTTGGCCGAATCGATGACCTGGCTTACCGTGAAGCCGGTTTTCTCGATCCAGTTCAGAAAGTGCAGATGGTCGCTGAGTTGCAGATAGCTGAGGTTCTCGCAGCCCTCGGAGATATGCCCCTGCGAGTCCACCACGCGCCAGCGCATCTGCCCGCTGGCGGTATAGCGGACCTGGGCCTGACTGTCCGGGAATTCAATGACTGCTTCGCGGCCCAGAAGAGTTCCTGCGTATTGCATCGAAAGCATGGACATGATGTCACTCCTTGAGAGAAAGCTTCGCTATTCATAAAGCCAAACCGTTTGCGTGAAGCTATGATGAATCCGCGCCGTTTTTTTGCGTGTGGGAAAGTGACTCATGCCTTCGTCGGTAAACATTTTTTGACAAACAAGGCTTCTCTCCTGCACGGCTTGACGGCCAATCCGCAGCCTGCTTGCCGGATACGAACTGCAGCAGAAGTGAATGCTCATGGCGGCCACAAGTTGTGCAGAAAACAAGGCGATCGCGCATACTCGGCCCTCTGACCTTTCAGGTCGCCGAGGCAGAAGGCCAGCCCAGGCCTTCCCCAGCCTCCCCGGCCGCATTCACGGATCTCACCTTGTCCAGCCCCGTCCCACCCAGCGCCCCCCAGGCCTCCACTGTTGCGCCCTTGCGCGACCCCGCTTTTGTCAATTTCGTGCTGGCACGCATGCTGGCCATGTTTGCCCAGCAGATGCAGGCCGTGGTGGTGGCCTGGCAGGTCTACGACATCACACGCGAGCCGCTGTCTCTGGCCTATGTGGGGCTGGCGCAGTTCCTGCCCATGGCGGGCCTGCTGATTCCCGCCGGTGATCTCAGTGACCGCATGAGCCGCAAACGCCTGCTCGGCATCAGCTGGCTGGTGGCCGCGGTGTGCTCGGGACTGCTGTGGCTGCTGGCCGAGAGCGGAGCGCACGATGTGCACTGGATCTATGCCGTGCTGGTGCTGTTTGGCTGCAGCCGGGCGTTCAGCGGACCGGCGCTGCAAAGCCTGCTGCCGCAGATCGTCGCCCGCGAGCAACTGGCCAAGGCCCTGGCCACCAACAGCATGCTGATGCGCATCTCGGCGATTGCCGCTCCCGTGCTGGGCGGCCTGCTCTATGCACTCGGTGGCGGCGTGCTGACCTATGCGGTCTGCGGCATCGCCCTGATTCTGGGAGCGGTCCTGCTGAGCCAGGTCCCCGTGCGCTTTGCCAGCCCCATGATCGGTATCGACGGGCAAACCACCATGTGGCAGCGTTTTGCCGAAGGTCTGCATTTCATGCGCACCCGCCCCATCATCCTGGGCACCATCTCGCTCGATCTGTTTGCCGTGCTGCTGGGCGGCGTGGTGGCATTGCTGCCCGTCTATGCACACGAGGTGCTGCAGGTCGGCCCGCAAGGCCTGGGCCTGCTGCGCTCCTCCATGGCCGCGGGTGAGGTCTGCATGGGCCTGTGGCTGGCGTCTCGCCCCATCAACCGCCACGTGGGCAAGGTGATGTTTGCGGCCGTGGCCGTGTTCGGACTGGCCAACCTGGTGTTTGCGCTATCGCACTGGTTTGTGCTGTCCATGCTGGCCTTGGCCGTGGCCGGTGCAGCCGATATGGTCAGCGTCTATATCCGGGGCGCACTGGTGCAGTTTTCCACACCCGACCATATGCGCGGCCGCGTGAATGCGGTGAACATGCTGTTCATCGGCTCTTCCAACGAGCTCGGCGAGTTCCGCGCGGGCAGCAGCGCCTCCTGGTTCGGTGCGGTTCCCGCCGCCATTCTGGGCAGTCTGTGCACGCTGGGCGTGGTGGGCGGCTGGATGACGCTGTTCAAGCCGCTGCGCGATGTGGACAGGCTGGAGGATGCCGCACGCGTGAGCGGTGTCGCCGCCCCCGCAGCCACTTGAGCCAGCCTGGCTGACGGCGATTCATCGATCGACGCTGCAGCCTGTTCCCATCCAAAAAGCCTCGCCGGTGTCGCGAGGCTTTTTTTCATGGCTGCAGGGGTTTACAGCAGCTCGGCGCGCAGCTGGTCGGCGCTCTTGGGCGAGAGCAGGCCGGGGGCCACGTCAAACACGGTCTTGCCGCCGTGCTGGCCGCTCTGGGCCATGCGGTGCACGGCACGGGCATAGGCCACCAGCACGCTGGAAGTGAACTCGGGGTTGCTGTCCAGCTGCAGACGGTATTCGATGACCTGCCTGTTCTCGGCACTGGTGTTGCCGCTGCGGATCACAAACCCGCCATGGGGCATGCGGGCATGGTCGCGGGCCAGTTCCTCGGCACTGATGAAATGGACCGTGGTGTCGTACTGGTCGAAGTAGTGAGGCATTTCCACGATGGTCTTGCGCACGGCCTCGGCATCGGCCCCCTGCTTGAGCACCACATGGCATTCACGCTGGTGCTTTTCGCGGGTGGACAATTCAGGGCGCACGCCGGAGCGCACCTTGTCGACAGCCTCCTGCACGGGGATGGTGTACTGCACGCCGCCGGCCACGCCTTCCACGCGGCGGATGGCATCGGAATGGCCCTGGCTCAGGCCCTTGCCCCAGAAGGTGTGGGTGGTGCCGTCAGGCAGCAGGGCTTCGCCGAGCACGCGGTTGATGGAGAACATGCCCGGGTCCCAGCCCGCCGAGATCAGGGCCGTGCACTGTCCGCCCCGGGCGGCCTTGTCCACATTGGCAAAGTGCTCGGGGATGCGGGCATGGGTGTCAAAGCTGTCGACCAGATTGAAATGGGCCGCCAGCTCGGGCGCCTGCGTGGGCAGATCGTCCTTGGAGCCGCCGCAGAGAATCAGCACGTCGACCTGGCCTTTGTGCGACAGCAAGGCGTCCATGGAGTGCACGGACGTGCCGGCATCCAGGGGCTTGAGTCCGGAAGGGTCGCGACGGGTGTAAATCCCCTTGAGCTGCATGTCGGGGTTCCTGGCGACAGCAGCTTCCACGCCGCGGCCCAGATTGCCGTAACCGACGATAGCAACGCGGATAGGGGATGGGGTCGATGCCATGACGAGCAGTTCCTTCAAAGAAAACAAAGTTTCCATTATTGCCCTGCGACGCACCAATCTGGGGCAACAACTCCGGCACTCTCAGTCCGATGTGTGTGAACGCCCACGCCATGAATGCAGCAGGCCGTCGAGGATCAGCAGGCCCACGGCGGCAAAGATCAGCGCGTAGCTGGTCTGCTGCTGCGGCTCCATGCTCTCGCCCAGCAGCCAGGCCACCACGACCAACAGGACGGGTTCCACATAGGACAGCAGTCCGAACAGACCCAGCTGCAGCCAGCGACTGGCAATCATGTACAGCGCCAGCGCCACGGCGCTGACCATACCCAGCAAGGGCAGCAGGGCCCATAGCATCGGATGGCCCGCCACCAGCGGCCAGCTGCCGGGCGCGCGCAATGTGAAGCCGACGGCCACCGGCACCAGCATGGCCATGTCGATCCAGTGACCGGCCAAGGTATCGGTCTGCAGCCAGCGACGCAGCGAGAAATACACCGTGTAACCCAACGCCACCACCCAGGTCTCCCAGGACATCCCGCCCGCCTGCCAGAGCTCATGTGCCACGCCCGCAGCCGCCACCAGTGTGGCCAGGCCCTGGCCGGGGGTCAGGCGCTCGGCAAACAGCAAGCGCCCGGCCACGACCATCACCAGCGGCAGCAGAAAATAACCAAGCGACACCGGCAGCGCACGCCCGTTCATGGGGGCCCACATGAAAATCCAGAGCTGCACGCCCAGCAGCGCCGAGCTCAGCACCAGCAGCAGTCCAAAGCGGGGCTGGGCCAGGGCTCGCGCCAGCAAGGTGCGCACCGCCGCTACCTCTTTGAGAGCGAACAGCAGGGCCGTTGTGAAAGGCAGCGTCACCAACACGCGCCAGCCAAAGATCTGCTCGCCATCGAGCGGGGTGAGAAAAGGCGATAGGTAATACAGCGAAGCGAACAGCATGGACGCGAGTACCGAAACCACCACGCCCTTGAACATCACAGACACGAGATCAAGCCTCCAAATGGCTGCCAGCCTTGATCCGTCATGCGCTGGCAGCAGTCTCCCACAATGGGCCGACGTCGAGCGGCCCGCACCGATTCTCGGCGACAGCGCGGCCTGCCGGCAGGCAGACCCTGGTCAGCAAAGCTTTGCACTGTGCGCTAGAGTGCGGCTCGCCCTGTACTGCCTGCCCACTTCATGCCCGACGCCGCCCACAATCCCTTTTTGCATATCCTCTGGCAGGACGAGCATCTGGTCGCGGTCTACAAACCCGCCGGCTGGCTGGTGCACCGCACAGGGCTGGATGCGCACGAGACCCGCTTTGTCATGCAGACGCTGCGTGACCAGCTGGGCCGCCACGTCTGGCCCGTGCACCGGCTGGACAAGGGCACTTGCGGTGTGCTGCTCATGGCGCTGAACAAGGAAGCGGCCCAGGCCCTGGCGGCCCGCTTTGCAGCCCATGAAACCCGCAAGGAATATCGGGCCCTGGTGCGCGGCTGGCTGCCCGAAGCGGTGGAAGTCGATCACCCCCTCAAGCCCGACGATGCGCCCGAGGATGCTCCGGTGCAGGAGGCGCACACGCGCCTGCGCTGTCTGGCACGCCTGTCCTGGCCCGAAAGCTGGGACGGCCGGCACCCCGAGACCCGCATCAGCCTGGTCGAGGCCCTGCCCACTACGGGCCGCCGACACCAGATCCGCCGCCACCTCAAGCATGTGGCCCACCCCATCATCGGCGACGCCACCCACGGCAAGGGGCCGCTGAACCGCTGGTGGGCCGAGCGCCTGGGTCAGCAGCGGCTGTGGCTGCATGCCAGGGCACTGGAGATCGCCCACCCCGTGAGCGGCCAGCTCCTGCGCTTCGAGGCCGACTGGTCTGCCCTGCCCCAGGTGCAGGAAGCGCAGGACTGGCAAAAGCTGCTGGCCCTGCCGGGCTGGCAGCCTACCCCATAAAAATAGCTTCCAGCCCTTTTATATAAAGCGCTGAAAGCTATGATTTTTAAAATCAGACGGACTTGGGCGTGGCACGAACCCACTTGCCTTCCTCGTCGAACTGCAGGCTGGGTGCGGCCGCAAACTCGTATTGCGCCTCGGGATCGGCCTTGAGCTCGCCCTGCAGCAATTCCACCAGACGCTCGTTGCCCATTTTGAAGCCACAAGCTTGGGCGTGACCGCCGCCTCCAAAGCTCTCGGCCAGAGGAATGCAGTTGAACTCCGAGCGCGAGCGCAGGCCCACCTTGGTGCCCTTGTGATTGGCATGCCACATCAGGGCAAAGCTGCCGCTCTGGCGTGCCAGCAGGTCGCCCACCTGGCTGTGGAACATGCCGGGGCAGTTGACCATCAGGCCCTGCCTGCCGTTGAACACCAACACCTGGGCGCCGTCGGCGATATCGACGCATAGCTTCTGGAATTTTTCGTCCATGGCACCGCCGCGGGCCATGTAGACGGCTTCCTGCTCAGGCGTGAAAGCTGCGATCTCGGCCCAGCGCTCGAAGCTGCGCACGGGCTCCATGTCCAGTGCCGCCAGAAAGGCCGCGCTTTCGGGGAACTCCCATTTCCAGATGTCGCGGTCCTCGATGTAGCGAATCAGGCCGGGCACGGGCTTGTCGGCCTGGAAAAACTCCCAGGCCAGGCGTGCGCCGGACTTGTTCATATCGAAATGGATCACGCCGCACTGGCACTGGTAGCCGCTGAGCTTCTCGGCCGCGCTCTTGTGGTGGTCCAGCACCACGAGCTTGGCCACGCGCGACTCGATCTCGGCCATCAGTGCGGGCTCGAAGGCAAAGTCCAGCACATAGACGGCGCGACCGGCCAGCTCGCCCAGATCGTCGGCCGTCTGAATCTCGCCGTGGTCCAGGCCGCGAAACTCGGCCTGGCCTTCATAGAACAGCCAGGCCGCGAGCGCCGCGCCAAAACCGTCGGGGCAGCGACGACCATGGTAGAGGATGAGGGGCTTGGGATCGTTGCGATCGGGACGCACCAGCAGTTGCTGGAACAGGGAGATTTTGGCGTTCTGTGCGGTCATAAGCTCGTATTTTCGCCGTTTGCGCCGCAGCAAGCTGGTGCGCAGGACATTGCCGCAGCATCAGACCGTTGCCAGAGCCACTGCCCGGGCCCGCAAAAACATGACTGACGGGACATTCGCCTCCGAGCGCTACAGAGATCGGGCCTGGTGAGTCACCGCTTGCTTTTTTCTCGGTTAGCACAAACGCTGAAATCCCTGATTTCGGTATCTACCTAAGCCCCCACTCCTCGCGTACGCCTATGATGGGGGTCTTGCTATTGAAATGCTGCGGTCACCGGCAGGCCCGCGACGCTTGCCTGCCACGACAGTTACAGCGCTGGGTGCTCCGCGGCCCCTGTATGCGATCTACACCCGATATCACTCCTCACCTCGGTACGCTGCTCAGTTTTCGCCGCGACCTGCATGCCAATCCTGAGCTCAAGTACGAAGAGCACCGCACCGGCGACAAGGTCGCCGCATACCTCACGGCCCTGGGCCTGACCGTGCATCGTGGCCTGGGCCAGACTGGCGTCGTCGCCAGCATCTACGGCAAGGGCCGCAGCAAGGACAACCCCGGTCGCAGCATCGGCATCCGCGCCGACATGGATGCCCTGCCCGTCACGGAAATCAACACCTTCGAGCACATCAGCCAGAACAAGGGCCGCATGCACGCCTGCGGCCACGACGGCCACACCACCATGCTGCTGGGAGCCGCGACCACGCTGGCGCAGCAGCCCGACTTTGACGGAACGGTGCACCTGATCTTCCAGCCAGGCGAAGAAGGCGGTGCCGGCGCCAAGGCCATGATGGATGACGGCCTGTTCGAGAAATTCCCCTGCGAGGCCGTGTTTGCGCTGCACAACTGGCCCTCGCTGCCGGCCGGCCAGATGGCCGTGCGTGTGGGCCCCATCATGGCCTCCACCCTGCGCTTCCAGATCAAGGTGCACGGCAAGGGCGGCCACGCCGCCATGCCCCACACCACGCTGGACCCGATCCCCGTGGCCTGCGCCATCGTCAGCCAGCTGCAGACCCTGGTCTCACGCAGCACCGACCCCCTGGATTCGGCCGTGCTCACCGTGGGCAAGATCACCAGCGGCACCGTGGAAAACATCATTCCCGATGACGCCATCATCGCCGGCACCGTGCGCACCCTGAAGAAGGAAACGCGCGAGATGTTCATCGAAGGCATCAAGCGCATCAGCGAGCATGTGGCCGCAGCCCACCTGTGCAGCGCCGAGTTCACCCTGCGCCCCGGCTCCTATCCCAACACCACCAACCATGCCCGCGAAGCCAAGTTCATGGCCGCCGTGATGCGCGAGGCCGTGGGTGAGGACAAGGCCTTTGACGACGTGTTGCCCGCCATGACCTCGGAAGACTTCGGCTTCATGCTCGAGGCCGTGCCCGGTGCCTATGGCTGGATCGGCAACGGTCCTACCAACGGCCAACCCGGCGTGAGCCTGCACAATCCGGCCTACGACTTCAACGATGACAACATCGGCCGCGGCTCCCGATTCTGGGATCTGCTGGCGCGTCGCTACTTCGAGCAGCCGGCAGCCTGATCACGGCCAACCACGGCATTCATCGCTGAAAGCCCTCAACCAGCAATGGTTGCGGGCTTTTTCACGTCTTGGCATCCGTATCGGGCTCGCCCAGTACCTCGACCTGCCAGCGCTGCTGCGGTATGGGCATCCCGAGCAGCATGCCCTGCAGCACGATATCCGGGTTCCATCGCGTCAGCTGCAGCGCCTGTTCGGACAGCTCCACGCCTTCGGCCACCACGCGCAGCTGCAAGCGGTGCGCCACCAGCAGCATGGCCTCCACCAAAGCCGCGTCCTTTTCGGAGCGATGGCTGCCGCTGACGAAGCTCCTGTCGATCTTGAGTTCCTGGATCGGCAGATGCTGCAGGCTGTACATGCTGGAATAGCCGGTGCCGAAGTCATCGAGAGAGATCTCTATCCCCAGGCCGCGCAGAGCCAGCATGCGCCGGCGCGCCTGGTCCAGATCCCGCAGCAAGGTGCCTTCGGTGATCTCCAGCGTCAGCTGGCGCGCATTGGCACCGGTCTCCCTCAGTATCTTGTCCAGCGTGGCCATGAAGTCCTCATGCCCGAACTGCTGGGCGCTGACGTTGACCGACAGACGCAGACCGCGCTCCGCCATTGCCGGTCTCGCCAGCAGCGTACAGGCCTGACGCAGCACCCAGTCACCCAGACGCACGATGAGCTCGGACTCCTCGGCCACCGGAATGAACTCTCCCGGACTGACCAACCCCCATTCCGGATGCTGCCAGCGCACCAGCGCCTCGGCGCCCACACAGCGGCCGCGCGCATCGGTCTGGCTCTGCAGATACAGGCGCAGCTCTCCCTGGGAGATGCCGTGGTACAGATCCTTGGCAATGCGCACGCGCCGGTAAACATCCTGAGCCATGCGCGGCTCGAACAGGACCACGCTGCCCGGCCCGCCCTGCTTGGCCTCATGCAGGGCCACGCTGGCAAAGCGCAGCACGTCATGGCTGTTGCCGCCCTTGAGGGCCGGCTCCAGCACCGCGCCGCCTATGCAGCAGCTGACAAACTCGGTCTCGATCCAGCTATTGAGGGAAAACGGCTTCTGCAAGGCCTTCTTCAAGGTCAGCGCGTACTGCTGCAGCTGCTCCTCCACGCCCTGGGCATGCTTGTGCAGACTATCGAAGACGATGGCAAATTCCGCAGCCGCGATACGCGCAATCCAGGCATCGTCAGGCAGCGCCTCGACCAGTCTGGCCCCCATGGCCTGCACCAGCTCATCGCTGTGCTGCATGCCATGCACATCGTTGAAGACGGAAAAGCGATCCACATCCAGAAGCAGCAGGCCATGGCAGGCGTCCTGGCGGGCCAGGTTCAGCTCGCGCAGATGCAGGGTCAGCGAATGGCGGTTGGGCAGGCCCGTGAGCGGGTCCAGATAGACCAGGTCATGGATGCGGCGCTCGGCCAGCACACGCTCGGAGAGATCGCGCTTGAGCTCCACATAATTGACGACCTCGCCCTGCGGCGTGCGAATCGGCGTCACCAGCACCGATTCGCGCAAGGCCTCGCCCTTGCTCGTGCGATTGGTCATCTCGCCGCGCCACAGCGTCCCCGTGGCCAGCTGCTTGAGCGCGCGCTGACGATGACTGCGATCCATGCCCATGGTGGAGACCAGCTCGGTCGACTGGCCGAGCACCTGCTCGCGCGCATAGCCCGAACGGCTCAGAAAGGCCTCGTTGACATACACGACCTTCAGTTGGGGATCGGTGATGACGATGCTCTCCGGGTTCTGCTCGACCGCCCGGTAGAACTTGCGCAGCTCGTTCTGACTGGCCTCCAGCGCAGCCAGCGTTTCCATGCTTTTCTGAACGCGTCGTCCCAGGCTGGCCCTGGCCTGCAGGCAAATGATGAGCACCAGCATCATCATGCCCACCACATGTATCAGCGCCAGCAGGTGCTCGGTTGCCGACAGCGCCGCAGCGGGCATGCCGATCTGGGGCGCCAGCCACCACAGGGCGGCAACGACCAAGGTGGACAGGCCCAGCATCGCCAGGGCGGCACGCGTGCCCTGCACCCAGACCGCAACCACCAGCCAGGCCGGGAAAGCCATCACGGCGGGCCCGTAAAGCCCTCCCGTGTGCCAGGCCCAGAGCAGGCTCAACAGCCAGTTGCCCCAGACAAAACAGGACACGGCCCAGGCCCATTTCCTGGTCTTGGCCAGTCCCATGCACAGCAGCGACAGCAGCATGACGCCGCCGGACAGCGCCAGGTCCATGTCGTCCACAGCGGGTGCCAGCAACCAGACCAGACTCATCATGGCGCCCAGGACCCACATCCAGAGACAGCCCAGCCACACCATGCGACGCATGGGCAACCTGTATCTGGCCTCGACAAAATGACGCCGCATGCAAGCCCTTTAGCATTCAGACTGAATGATGAATGCTAGGGGTAGTTGCCAATTAGTTCAATCGCCCTGGCAAGTCTGATTCAGAAAATCTGCACGCCAGGCCTGCCTGCCCGATGCCATCTGCCTGCGCCGCCCGGGGCCGGGCGTCAGCCGCAAGCTCAGGGCTGCCGGCGGCGCGCGCTTCGGCGCGCCTTGGTCTGGGCGTCCTTTCTGGCCTGGCGCTCCACATCCTTTTGCTGGCCCTCGGCAAGCCAAGCCTCAAATTCAGCTGGTGTCTCCAGCGTGATGCGGCCGATGCTCACATCGCGGAAGTCCGTCAGCACCAGCTCGGCCGCCTTCTGCAGATTCACGCGGCCGCCACTCATCACGGCACCGCGCTTTTTGCCGATCAGCGTCAGCAACTCGTCATCGTGCAGCGCCGCAATGTCCTCGGCCGAGATGCCCAGCTTGTAGCGCGCCTCCAGCATGGGGGCATAGTGCTTCTGCAAATACAGCAGCAGCTCCAGCGCCACCAGGTCTTCGTCGTAGGCATTGCGTCCCACGGCGCCGCTGGCGGCCAGGTTGTAGCCGCTTTTCTCCACGATGATGCGCGGCCACAGCATGCCCGGCGTGTCCCAGAGGTAGAAATCGTCGGCCAGCACGATGCGCTGCTCCAGCTTGGTCACACCGGCCTCGTTGCCGGTCTTGGCCTGGGTCTTGCCGCTCATGGAGTTGATCAGCGTGGACTTGCCCACATTGGGTACGCCGCAGATCAGCACGCGCATGGGCTTGGCCAGACCGCCGCGCGAGGGCGCCAGCAGCTTGCACTGCTCGATCAGGCGCTTGGTGGGCGCCGGCTCCGAGGCGTCCAGCCCGATGGCGCGGGTCTCGCTCTGGGCGTTGTACCAGTCCATCCAGGCCTTGGTCTGGACGGGATCGGCCATGTCCTGCTTGTTGAGTATCTTCAGGCGCGGCTTGTGGCCGGTCATCTCCTGCAGCAGGGGATTGGCGCTGGAGCCAGGCAGGCGCGCATCCAGAACCTCGATGACCACATCGATTTCCTTGACGCGCTCCGTGATGGCCTGACGCGTCAGATGCATGTGACCGGGAAACCATTGGATGGCCATAGCGCAGATCTTTCTTGTTGTGCGGGGTGTGGGCACGCAATCGGCGCAAACACCCTTTTATGTCGGTGAATTCAGGCGCGCAAGGATAATCTGCCTCTGCCTTTCTGACCTGTCCGCTCGCTTATGCCCCTGCCATCCGCCCCCCAAAAGCCCAAATCCCGCAACGAAATCCTGATCAAAGGCCTGACGATTGCGCTGATCGGCATCATCATCTTGCTGGCTCCGGTGTTCAAGCCCGAAAGCGGCATCGCCCAGCTGTTTGCCCAGTCCCACATCGTGGGCTGGTTCGCCCTGGTGCTGGGTCTGGCATTCATCGCCCAGTTTCTCTGGGTTCGCTTCAGGAAATGAGCGATGCAGCCCTGCTGCAGCCGCTGACCCAGGCTCGCAGCCAGATCGCACTCTGGCAGCAGCGCGCCGCGGCAGCGGAGGTTACGCTGCGCCAGCCGCCACCCGAGCCCACGAGCTGCTGCGGGCGCGGCTGCAACGGCTGCGTCTGGGAAGGCTATTACGGTGCGCTGTCTTTCTGGCTGGAAGATGCGTCCGAAGCCCTGATCGCAGGCTGAAATCAGGCTGCCAAAACTTATGCCGTTTCGGCTTCCAGCGCAGGCAGGGTACGCGGACGAGCCTCATCTTTCATAGCATCATCATCGAAATCGATATCGACGATCTCGTTGCCCAGCGACGGGTAGCTGACCCGGAAACGCCCTGCCCCGGCCTCCAGTCGCTGCGCCTGATGGAATAGCTCGCGCGCCGCCGCACTGGACTCCGCCACCAGGCCCGCGTTCTGGCTGGTCATATGGTCCAGGGCCTGCACCGCCTCGCTGATCTGGGCAATGCCCTGGTTCTGCGCCTGGGCTGCCTCGGTGATCGATGCAATCAGACCGCTGACCGTGCGCACATCGCGCACGATATGCTCCATGCGCTGACCGGCCTGCAGCGCCAGCGTCTGGCCCGACTTCATCTGCCGGGTGGAATGGTCCATCAGCTGGCGGATCTGCTTGGCCGCTTCGGCACTGCGCTGGGCCAGCTCGCGTACCTCGGCTGCCACCACGGCAAAGCCGCGGCCCTGGGTGCCGGCCCGCGCCGCCTCCACTGCGGCATTCAGCGCCAGGATATTGGTCTGGAAGGCAATTCCGTCTATCACCCCCACAATGGCGGCCACCTGCTGGCTGCTCTGCGCCATGTGCTCCATGTTGCGCACCACCTCCTGCACCACGCTGCCGCCGCTGGCCGCCGCCTCGGCAGCGCTGCGCGCACTCTGGTCGGCATGGCGCGCACTGTCGGCCGAATGAGTGACCAGGGTGACCATGTTTTCTATGCTGCTGACCGTGGCCTTGAGCTGCTCTGCCGCATGGGCCGTGCGATCGGAGAGGTCGCTGTTGTCCTGCGCCATCTGGCTGGATGCGGCGGCCACGGCCTCCACGCCGCCCTGCACCTCACCCACCAGGCCCCGCAGCTGGCGCGTCATCAGCGCCAGCGACTGCATGAGCCGACCCAGCTCGTCGCTGCGCCCCGTTGACGGCGGCGAAAAACTCAGATCGCCTGCCGCAATCGTCTGCGCCAGCTGTACGGCCTCGCTCAGGGGAGTGGTGATGGAGCGAATCGTCGCCAGCGACAGCAGCGCCCCCACCAGACCCATGAACAGGCCCACACCCACGGCCATGCGCTTGGCGACGGCGGTTTGCTCGCGCCCTTGCTGCTCGGCATCCAGGCGCTGCTGCTGCTGGGCCTCGATGAAGGCATCCTGGGCCTGGACATAGCGCCTGGAGGCCGGGATCAGTTGCTCGTCCACCAGCTTCTGCGCCTCCCAGGCCTTGCCCAGATCGCGCGCCTGATAGGCCTTTTCATAGATATCGAGCACGGCCTTGCGCTCCTGCTCCACCTTGGTCAGCCCGCCCCGATCCACCTCGGTCTGGGCATCGGCCTGCACCTGCTGCTGCAGACCTGCGGCCTGCTGCATCAGCCCGCGCGCTTTCTGCGAAAGCTGAGCGATCAGATGCTCCTCCGACGAGAGCACGCTGGCCAGCGCGGCCTCCACACTCTGCAGTGTCAGCGCCTGCCAGCGCAGCGCCAGATTGATGCGCTTGTCCGTGGCCTGCACCGCTGCGCTGACCCGCTGCTCCACATTCTGCAAATAGCTGAACAGGCCGCCTGCCACCAGCACATTGCACAGCAACAGCCCCAGGAACAAGGCCCACATCTTGCGAGCCACCGAAAGGTTCTGGAATTTCTTCAACAACATGAGCACACCGCCGATCAAGCGCGGAGCGCAGTGCCCCGCCGATCGTTACGATATGAAACACAGATGACGAGGCTGTGACACCACCGCCCGCGCAATGGGAAAAGCGCTTGCAACCCGCAGGCCGCAAGCGCTTTCAGCGACTGAGCTCAGACAATCAGCGCAGGCTGGCAGGGTCCATATAGCGCTGGCGCCACTCTTCGAACGTCATGGTGTCGGCGGCCTCGATGGCCTGCTGCGCGACCACCGACTCCTGGCTCATCTGCTCGTAGCGCGCCTGCTGCTCGGCCGTCCAGGGCATGGCCAGCAAGGCATCGCGCGCCTTGGCGGACTGCGTGGTCATGAAGTCGATGAAATGGTTGTCATAGGCGCCGGTGAGCTCCTGCAGCACATGGGCCGAGGGCGTGGACTGCGCGTCCTGCATGCGGGCCAGGGCCTGCTCCAACGCGGCGCTGTAGTCGCCCGTGCCATGCGCGGCATCCAGCGCCTGGGCATAGGGACGGCATTGCTCCAGCACTTCCTGCGCCCATTCGGTCAGCAGCACCTGCTGGCCGTTGCGCACCAGCGTCAGGCCCGGCTCCCGGCCCTGCTCGGCGGCCAGATGCTGGTTGTGCTTGAGGTCGGCGATTTCCTGGGGCGTGTCATCGGGGCTGTCGCTGTGCAGGCAGTGCAGCAGGAAGACGTCGATCATGCGCATGGTGGCCGGGGCGATGCCCACGGTTTCATACGGATCGATGTCCATGAGCCGCACTTCCACATACTCCACGCCGCGCTCGCGCAGCGCGTGCAGCGGGCGCTCGCCACTCTTGACGGTGCGCTTGGGGCGGATGGTGCCGTAGAACTCGTTCTCGATCTGCAACAGACCCGTGCCCAGCTGGTTGTAGTCGCCCCCGGGGTTTCTCACGCCCAGCTGCTCGTAGGCCGGGTAGGGACGGGTCAGCGCCTCATGCAGCGAGTCCGCATAGCCCTCGAGTCCGTTGTAGCTGACATTGATGCTGGACTGCGCATCGCTCTGATAGCCCAGACGCCCCATGCGCAGCGAGGTCGCATAGGGCAGATACAGTGCGTTCCTGCCGTCGCCCAGCGGCTGCAGGCGATGCTCGCGCCCTTCCACAAAGCAGGGACACAGCGCAGGAGAGGCACCGTACAGGTACAGCAGCACAAAGGCGTTGCGGCGGAAGTTGCGGATCAGCGCGAAGTACTGGTCGCTGCTCACTCCGGGCAGCGACCAGTTGTAATGAATCCCCGAGATGGTCTGCATGCGGCGGCCATAGCGGTGCCCCAGACCCATGCGGTAGACGCTCTTGGAGCGGCCCGAGTGCGAGCCGCCATAGCGGCCCAGCGGAATCGTCTCGTCCGTGGGCAACCGGCAGGGCATGCTGGCGTTCCACATCAGCTCGCCGCTTTCGCTGAGGTTGCGCAGCACGAACTGATGGACTTCGGTGAGCTCGTCCAGGCATTCCTCGACACCCAGGCGCGCGCCGGTGATGAGTTCCAGCTGGGACTCGCTGTAATCGGTGGTGATGTGCGGGTGCGTAAGAGCCGAGCCCAGTTCCGCAGGGTGCGGCGTCAGGGCCAGCGAGCCCGTGGCCAGTGCCCGCAGTCCCTCTTTCTCGATGCCGCGACGAATGCCCAGCAGCCTTTCGGCGGTGGGCATATTCACGGCGGCCTGCGATGTCTTCATTGTTTTTACCTTCTTAGTGAAGACGCTGACGACAAACCTCGTCTGCCCAATCGCGCCCAGACGGCGAATGATAGAGAAACAAGGCGCAACGCGAAGGCGGCTGGCCGCTTAACCACGTTTTTCGGCCTGTTGAGCTGCTACAAGCCCGTGGCTGTGCCAGAAATTTGTCAGGTTAACCGAAGCCCTGGCATGAGCACATGCTCACTCCCAAACGGAAAAAGCCCTCGCAAGAGGGCTTTTTTCAGCTGTGCTAATCGCAGCTGGCAGCCGTCGCTGCCGCCGGCACGGGCCAAAAAATGCCGCGAGCTTGGCTTTGATCAATGTCCATGCGCTTTCATGGCCTTGCCCACTTCCACCTGCCCCTGGACGGCACCGCTGGCCGGCACCTGCTGGCCCTCGCTGGCCGTGACTTCGGCCAGGCGCGCGGCCAGCTCCTCGGGAACGTTCTCGCCCATGCCCAGATAAATGCCCTCGGTCATGGTGATGTGTGCGGCCTCGAAACCGCCGGCACCTGCGCAGACAATGGTACGCGTGGGCGCGCTCTCGTGCGCCAGCACCAGCATGGCGGGCACCACGGCCTCCGGCTTCAAGGCTTCCAGTACCGGCTCGGGCAGCAGGCCCGCCGTCATGCGTGTGGCCGCCGTGGGGGCCAGAGCGTTGACCCGGATATTGTGCTTGGCGCCTTCGATGGCCAGCGTCTGCATCAGGCCCACCTGGGCAAGCTTGGCCGCGCCATAGTTGGCCTGGCCGAAATTGCCATAGAGGCCCGTGGACGAGGTCGTCATCACGATCCGGCCATAGTTCTGCTCCTGCATATAGGGCCAGACGGCCTTGCAGCAGTTGGCCGCGCCCATCAGGTGCACGTCGACCACCAGGCGAAAGTCGGCCATGTCCATCTTGGCAAAGCTCTTGTCGCGCAGAATGCCGGCGTTGTTGACCAGGATGTCCACGCGCCCCCAGGCCGTGATGGCCTGCTTGACCATGGCCTGCACGGCTTCGAAGTCGGTCACGGAGGCCGCGTTGGCAATCGCCTCGCCGCCCGCCGCACGGATTTCATCCACCACCTGCTGCGCCGCCGTGGCCGAGCCGCCCGAGCCGTCCACCGCGCCGCCCAGATCGTTGACCACCACCTTGGCGCCGCGCCTGGCCAGGGCCAGCGCGTGCAGACGCCCCAGACCGCCGCCCGCTCCCGTCACGATGGCCACACGACCTTGAAAATCCATTGCCATGATGTCTTGCTCCTTGCTTGTGCATTGATGCAATCACTTTAAGCCCCCATGCTGCAGCGCAACGTAGCGTTTGCGACTGCCTGCGGGTAAGTCTGGAGAGTGCTATTAATTTGGAAGCATTTACCGCAATCAATCACTTGATTTCAATATCAAAACTATTCAAATTTCAATATTTGCAAGCGCTAGAAGCTCTTTTTTCAATAGCAAATATCAGTCATCCACAAGCGACGGGCTTTTCCCCAATTTTTCTCAACAAGCCTGTGGACAAGCCTGAATAGCTTTTGCAGCAATGTTTCAAATGATTGATTTTTCAGGATTTTTACAAAATGCCTGTTTTTTGATCAGACCACCGCCGACAGACGGCCACTTATCCCGTCCTACGCTGGACATCCTTGTGAACAACTGCACCTGCCCCATGAATAAGTCAGGCAAGTCGTTGATTTATAAAGTTACATTTTTCGGCGCTGAAAAAACAGGCAATCCGTACCGGGCCCACGGCCTTGGCAAACCGGCTACAACAACGGGTTTTGCAAAGAATCACCACAGCGCCTCATGTCCAACGCCTCTGCTTTTGCCCCTCCCTTCTTCATCGCCAAGTGCGAGCCCAGCGGCCAGCAGGTCGACGCCTGGGCCGACCAGTCCCTGCTGGACTCGCTGGAGAGCGGCGGCGTGAACTGGCCCAGCTCCTGCCGCAACGGCACCTGCCGCACCTGCATGGGACAGCTGGTATCGGGCAGCGTGCACTACGACATCGAGTGGCCGGGCGTGACGACCGAGGAACAGGCCGAAGGCTATGTGCTGCCCTGCTGCGCCTATCCCGACAGCGATGTGGTGCTCAAGGATCATGAGTATCTGTAAGCCACTCTGAGCCGCCTTGCCGCTTCCCCCAAGGGGGACGGCATCCTCCGGGGCCGCTCTTGCCGGACGCCGCGCATTGGAACTGCGCCCGGTTCTTGCACTGCATCATGGTTTCAGGGTCGGCTCGCGCGCTCAAAGCCCGCTCTGCAATAGAATGAGCGCTTTCCGCTAGGCCTTGCCCTGCAGAAAGCGGCTCCGCCCAGGCGGCCCCCGCCTCACACGTTCTTTGGAAGTCCTGCCTGCGCCCGTGGCGGCGTCGGCAATGCCTCACTGGTGCGTGTCATGCGCCAGCCGCCGACTGCAGTGCATCGCATCCAGTTCACGTCCAAGAAGGCATTCCATGAACAGCTCCCTCCAACCCGTGCCCATCTCGCCCGTCGAAGAAATCGTGGCGGAAATGCGTGCCGGCCGCATGGTCGTTCTCGTTGACGAAGAGGACCGTGAGAACGAAGGCGATCTGGTTCTGGCGTCCGACCATGTCACGGCGGAGGCCATCAACTTCATGGCCCGCTTCGGCCGTGGCCTGATCTGCCTGACGCTGACCCGCGAGCGCTGCGAATTCCTCAAGCTGCCGCCCATGGCCGCTCGCAACGGCACCGTGTACAGCACGGCCTTCACCATCTCCATCGAAGCCGCCGAAGGCGTGACCACCGGCATCTCGGCCGCCGACCGCGCGCGCACCATCCAGGTGGCCGTGAACAAGAACAGCCAGCCCAGCGATCTGGTGCAACCCGGCCATATCTTCCCGCTGCAGGCCGTGGACGGCGGCGTGCTCATGCGCGCCGGCCATACCGAAGCCGGTTGCGATCTGGCCGCGCTGGCAGGCTGCACGCCCTCGGCCGTGATCTGCGAGATCATGAAGGACGACGGCACCATGGCCCGCCTGCCCGATCTGCAGCTGTTCTGCGCCGAGCATGGCATCAAGATCGGCACGATTGCCGACCTCATCGAATACCGCAGCCGCAACGAATCCCTGCTGCAGAAAGTGGGCAGCCGCCCCATGCAGACGGCCCATGGCGAATTCATCGCCCATGCCTTCCGCGACGTGCCCAGCGGCTCCGTGCACCTGGCACTGGTCAAGGGCGAATGGCAGCCCGACACCACCGTGCCCGTGCGCGTGCACGAGCCGCTGTCGGTGCTCGATGCGCTCGAAACCGGCCGCAACCAGCATTCCTGGTGCCTGGACGAAAGCCTCAAGTACATCAACGGCAATGGCCAGGGCGTGGCCGTGCTGCTCAACTGCAGCGAGTCCGGCGAACAGCTGCTGACCCAGTTCGAAGGCAAGGCCCGTTCGGCCCAGGCGCCTGAGCGCGGCCGCATGGACCTGCGCACCTACGGCGTGGGCGCGCAAATCCTGCGCGAGCTGGGCGTGAGCAAGATGCAGCTCATGGGCCAGCCCCGCCGCATGCCCAGCATGGCGGGCTACGGCCTGGAAATCACGGGTTACATCCCCAAGGAATAAGAGACGGAACACCAGATGCAAAACGCAGAAAAAGGCCAAGGCCAGAACCTCAACGGCGCCGGACTGAAGATCGGCATCGTGCAGGCACGCTTCAACGAAAGCATTACCAACACCCTGTTTGCCTCCTGCCGCGACGAGCTGCTGGCACTGGGTGTGAAGACCGAGAACATCGACCATGTCACCGTCCCCGGCGCACTCGAAGTGCCCGTGGCGCTGCAGACACTGGCCGACACCGATCAGTACGACGCCCTGGTGGCGCTGGGCTGCATCATCCGTGGGGAGACATACCACTTCGAGCTGGTAGCCAACGAATCGGGCGCAGGCGTGACACGCCTGAGCCTGGACTACCGGCTGCCGATCGCCAACGCGATCATCACCACTGAAAACATGGAGCAGGCCATCGCCCGCCAGGTCGAGAAGGGCCGCGACGCAGCCCGCGTCGCCGTGGAAATGGCCAATCTGCTCAACTCCTACGACGATCATGAGTGAAGAACAATCCAGCGAGTCCGGCTCGCGCCGCCCACCCCAGAAGCGCACCGGCCTGACCAGCACCGGCGCACGCAAGGCGGGCTCCAAGTCCAACCGCAGCCGCGCACGCGAATTCGCACTGCAAGGTCTGTATCAGCACATCGTGGGCCGCAATGCGGTGCTCGACATCGACCGCTTCACGCGCGATCTGGCCGGCTTTCACAAGGCCGACGTGGTGCACTACGACGCACTGCTGCGCGGCTGCGTGGAAAACGAAGTCTCCCTGGATGCACTGATCACGCCCAAGCTCGATCGCGGCCTGACAGAGATCTCGCCCATCGAACATGCCTGCATGTGGATTGGCGTGTACGAGTTCCAGAACTGCCCTGACGTGCCCTGGCGCGTGGTGCTCAACGAGTGCATCGAGCTGGCCAAGGAATTTGGCGGCACCGACGGTCACAAGTATGTCAACGCCGTGCTCAACGGGCTGGCTCCCGAGCTGCGTGCCACCGAAGTGGCGCATGACCGCGCCAACAAGTCTGCCAGCTGAAGCGCTTGACCTGCAGCGCCGCGCCTGTGCGGCCCTGCTGCCGCTGCATGCATAGTCAAGGCAAACACTGCAACAGGGCCGCTGGTGCTATCGTGCACCCGCTGGCTGGTTGCAGTTTTTTTATGGGCGCAAAGCTGCTGCAGCGCACGCCCTGCAGTTGCCAGATTGCTCCCGAACGCTGATTGATTGAAAGAATAACGTCGTCCATGTCCGTCATCGAGCTTTCCCGCCGCGCCCAACGCATCGAGCCTTTCTACGTCATGGAAATGGCCAAGCACGCGCAGGAAGTGGCCCGCCAGTCCAGCGCCAGCGGCACGCCCATGATCTACCTGAACATCGGCGAGCCGGACTTCAGCGCCCCGCCTCTGGTGCAGGAAGCGGCTGAGCGCGCCATCCGCGGCGGCCGCACGCAATACACCCAGGCACCGGGCCTGCCCGAACTGCGCGAGCGCATCAGCGCCTGGTACGCCAGCCGTTTCGGCGTGGACGTGCCGGCGCGCCGCATCATCATCACGGCCGGCGCCTCGGCCGCACTGCAGCTGGCCTGCCTGGCACTGATCGACGAGGGCGACGAGGTGCTGATGCCCGATCCCAGCTACCCCTGCAACCGCCACTTTGTCTCGGCGGCCGAGGGCAAGCCGGTGCTGATTCCCTCTTCGGCTGCGGAGCGCTTCCAGCTCAGCGCCGCCAAGGTCGAAGCGGCCTGGGGCGAGCGCACACGCGGCGTGATGCTGGCCTCGCCGTCCAACCCCACGGGCACCTCGATTGCTCCCGACGAGCTGCGCCGCATCCACGACGTCGTGCGCGCCAAAGGCGGACTGACCATCGTCGATGAAATCTATCTGGGCCTGTCCTACGACGAAGCCTTCGGCCAATCGGCCCTGAAGCTGGGCGATGACATCATCTCCATCAACAGCTTCAGCAAATACTTCAACATGACGGGCTGGCGCCTTGGCTGGATGGTGGTGCCCGAATCGCTGGTCGCGCCCATCGAGATGCTGGCCCAGCATCTGTTCATCTGCGCCAGCACCGTCTCGCAATATGCGGCCCTGGCCTGCTTCGAGCCCGAAAGCATCGCCGAATACGAACGCCGCCGCGCCGAGTTCAAGGCCCGCCGCGACTACTTCATCCCGGCTCTCGAATCGATCGGCCTGCCCGTGCCCGTCAAGCCCGACGGCGCCTTCTACGCCTGGGCCGACTGCCGCGCCGCGGCCGAAAAGCTCGGCGTGAAGGGCAGCTGGGACTTTGCCTATGCGCTGATGAACCAGGCTCACCTGGCCATCACCCCCGGCCGCGACTTCGGTCAGGCCGAGACGGCGAACTATGTGCGCTTTTCCACCGCCAACTCCATGGAGCAGTTGCAGGAAGCCATTGCTCGCATGAAAAAGCTCTTCTGCTGAATCCGTGATGATGCAGAGCCAACCAGCGCCCTTGCCTGACGGTGCCGATGCCATGCAGGCCGCAGCAGCCGGGGTGTTCACATTCCCGATGCGCGTTTACTGGGAAGACACCGACGCCGGCGGCGTCGTGTTCTATGCCAACTACCTCAAGTTCTTCGAGCGTGCCCGCACCGAGTGGTTGCGCTCGCTGGGGATCGCCCAGCAAAAGCTGCGGGAACAAACCGGCGGCATCTTTGTCGTAACGTCTGCGCAGCTTGAATATCTGCACCCGGCGCGACTCGATGACCAACTCTTTGTTACCGCTAGCTTGAAAAGTGCCGGCCGTGCTTCGCTCACAATCGAGCAGCAGGCGCTGCTGGTGCATACCGACAGTCAGTCCCAAGAGTCCACGCCGCTGTGCACGGGCTCGATCCGAATTGGGTGGGTGGATGGCACGACCATGCGCCCCGCGAGAATTCCGAACCATATCCTGGAGCAACTTTCATGAACTCCCAAGACATGTCCATCCTCAGCCTCATCATGCAGGCCAGCTGGGTGGTGCAACTGGTCATGCTGATCCTGGTGATCGCATCCATAGCGAGCTGGGCCACCATTTTCCGCAAGGCCCAGACCTTGAAGCGCGTGCGCACGCTCAACGACAACTTCGAGCAGGACTTCTGGTCGGGCACCAGCCTCAACGACCTCTACGCCTCTGCGGCGCAGAATGCCAAGACCGGCGGCCCCATGGAGCGCATCTTTGCCAGCGGCATGCGTGAATACCAGAAGCTGCGCGAGCGCCGTATCGGCGATGTCGCCACGCTGATGGACGGCACGCGCCGTGCCATGCGCGCGAGCTTCCAGCGCGAACTCGACGAAATCGAATCCGGCCTGTCCTTCCTGGGCACGGTGGCCTCGGTCTCGCCCTATGTCGGCCTGTTCGGCACCGTGTGGGGCGTGATGCACGCCTTCACCGGCTTTGCCAATATGGAGCAGATCACGCTGGCCACCGTAGCCCCCGGCATTGCCGAAGCCCTGGTCGCCACCGCCATGGGTCTGTTTGCAGCCATCCCCGCCGTGACGGCCTACAACCGCTACGCCCACCACATCGACCGTATCGCCAGCCAGGAAGAGACCTTCATCGAGGAGTTCTCCAATATCCTGCAGCGCAATGTCGGTGCCACCGCCAGCGGCTCCGCCTCCGGCCATTGAGATGAAGCAGGCCCTGAGTCGCTTCGCGCCTGCCCCCTCCCTCTTCGGCAGGAGGGCGACAGCTTCGCTGGGGCAGCCCCTGCTGCGCGGCAGCCCTTGCCGGGTGTCTCGGGCCTGCGCTGAGCAGTCTATTTGTAAGGAGTGTGATCCATGCCAGCCATGAGTTCACGCGGCCGCAATCGCCGCACCGTCAACGAAATCAATATGGTGCCCTTCATCGACGTGATGCTGGTGCTGCTCATCATCTTCATGGTGACGGCGCCCATGCTCACGCCGGGCTCCATCAACGTGCCCAGCGCGGGCAAGTCCTCGCGCCCGCCGACCAAGAACATTGCCTATGTGCTGCTCGACAAGGACGGCAGCATCCAGTTCAAGAACGGCAGCAACACCCAGACCATCAAGCTCGACGACCTCAAGGGTCTGGCCCAGTCCTGGCAGCAAGGCCAGGGCGAGGACAGCGCCATCCAGATCATCGCCGACAAGGGTCTGCCTTTTGACGACGTCATGAAGGCGCACACCACGCTGTCCAAGGCCGGCGTCAAGCGCATTGCCTTCGGCGTCGTTTCCTCTTCCAGCAATTGATCCCCTACAGGAAGCTCTGCCTCCGGCCGCGACTTTGATGCATTGAAGCCGCAGCCCGCGCAGACCACCAATTCACCATGCCTAACCAGCAAGATCGCGATCAGTTTGCCCCGCCCCGCCCCAAAGGCCGGGCGCGCTCATGGTCGCTCGCCCTGGCCGCGCACGGGTTGCTGATCGCGGCCCTGCTGTGGACGGTGCGCCCCCCTAAAGAAGCCGACGAAGCCATGGTCGAAGCCGAGGTCTGGAGCAGTTCCGCGCCCGCCTCTGCCGCCGCCGTGACACCGCCGCCCCCTGCCCCGGAGCCCACTCCGGAACCGCCCCCGGCACCCGAGCCGCCGCCACCTCCACCGGAGCCCGTGGTGGCACCGCTGCATCCTCCTGCTCCTGCCCCCAAGGTCCAGGCCCCTGACGACGATCATGAGGCCGAGATCGCCCTGGCCAAGAAGAAAAAGCAGGAGCAGCTGAAGAAGGAAAAGGCGGAGCAGGAAGCCCGCGAACAACGCGAAAAAGAGCGCAAGGAAAAAGCAGAGAAGGACAAGGCCGAGAAGGAAAAGGCCGAAAAGGCTCAGCTGGAAAAGCAGAAGGCTGAAAAGGCGGAGAAGGAACGCAAGGAAAAGCTCGAGCACGAGAAAAAGGAAAAGGCCGACAAGGCTGCCAAGGACAAGGCCGAGAAGGAAAAAGCGGAAAAGGCTGAAAAGGAAAAGGCCGACAAAGCCGCCAAGGACAAGGCTGCCAGGGAAAAAGCCGAGAAGGACAAGGCCGATAAGGAAAAGGCAGCCAAGGAAGCCAAGGAGAAGGCGGCCAGGGACGCCAAGGATGCCAAGGCAGCCGATGACCGTCGCAAGGCCGAGCTGGCACGCCTGCAAGGGCTGGCTGGCGGCTCCGGCGGCAGCGATCAGGCCGGCAGCGGTGGCAGCCGCACGGGTGGTGCGGGCAGCAGTGCCAGCGGCGGCCCCTCGGCGGGTTATGCGGCCAAGGTGGCAGCGCGCGTCAAGCCCAACATCGTCTACCCCGATGCGGTCAGCGGCAATCCGCGTGCCGAAGTTCGCGTGCGCACGGCACCGGACGGCACCATCACCAGCGCCACGATCTCCAAGTCCAGCGGCAACGCGGCCTGGGACGACGCCGTGGTCCGCGCCCTGCACAAGACCGACAAGCTGCCGCGCGATATCGACGGCAAGGTGCCGTCGGATCTGGTCATAGGCTTCAGACCCCAGGACTGACGCGGAACTGCGCCCTCGCCGTCCCCCAAGCCCCGCAGGCATCGCCTGCAGGGCTTTTCTCTATCTGTGGTCAATCCACAACGCGCTGAGCTGCACGACTTGCGCCGCCGTCCGCCAGTCCATAGCATGCCTTTCTTTGCCGCAATCCACGACGGATTGCGCGCTTTCACACTCACGCAAAGGAGAGAGCCATGTCCCAGACGACAAATCCCTTTGCAGTCGTGCCCGCCTAAAGCCTTCTAGCGCTTCCCGCCACGCTGCAGACCTCGCCCGGCCCATCAACGGTATGGAGTCAGGCCTTGCGCTGCGCGTGAATTTCCGGATGCCTCTCGGCCGAGCATGTCGCGACTGCCTATCGCTGATTTCATGCATTCGACCAAGGGCCATTCATGGGCAATTCTTTTTCGGACACCTATATCAAGGTGTTCGCCAACCGCAGCGTCTGGATCGAGGACGCTGCCATCCAGCAACTTCACACCACCGCCGCCAATCTGGACGGCATCCGCGCCGCCGTGGGTCTTCCCGACCTGCATCCGGGCCGGGGCTATCCGGTAGGCGCGGCATTCTTCTCGACAGGACGCTTCTACCCGGCCCTTGTCGGCGGCGACATAGGCTGCGGCATGTCCCTGTACGCAACCGAGCTGGCCGTGCACAAGACCTCGGGCGCCAGGCTCGAAAAAGCCGTGGGCAATATCGACGGTCCTCTGCCTCAGGAGCTGCTGGAGACCGTGGACATGGAGCAGCTGCAGCAGATTGCGCAGACCAGCGGTGTCGCCGGTCTGGCCTATCTGCAGGAGAGTCTGGGCACCATCGGCGGCGGCAACCACTTTGCCGAACTGCAGCAGGTCGAGACCCTCTATGAGGAAGGCGCGCTCGACAAAAAGCGCGTGCACCTCATGGTGCACAGCGGCTCGCGCGGCCTTGGCGGCGCCATACTGCGCGAGCATGTGCAGCGCTTCAGCCACGACGGCCTGGCCGCCGGCACCGAAGCCGCAAGGCAATACCTGCTACAGCACGATGCTGCCATTGACTATGCGCGGCTCAACCGCAGCAGCATCGCCCAGCGCCTGCTGCGCGCGATCCGCACCCAGGGCGAGGCGGTGCTCGACATCACGCACAACCATGTGCTGCCCCACCACTGGCAGGGCCAGGACGGCTTTCTGCACCGCAAGGGCGCCACGCCGGCAGACCGGGGTCTGGTCGTCATTCCGGGCTCGCGCGGCGACTACAGCTATCTGGTGCGGCCCGTCTCCGGTCGGCACGAGGCCCTGGATTCGCTGGCCCACGGCGCCGGCCGCAAATGGGCGCGCACGGACTGCGTGGGCCGGCTGCGGCCCCGCTTCACGCTGGACGAGCTGCTGCGCACGCGCTTTGGCAGCGCCGTGGTCTGCGCCGACCGCGAGCTGGTCTACGAGGAGGCCCCTCAGGCCTACAAGGATGTGGACTCCGTGGTCGCCAGCCTGCAGCAAGCCGGCCTGGTGGAGCTGGTCGCGCGCCTCAAGCCCCTGCTGACCTACAAGAAGGGAGCCCTGCAATGCTGCTGATGCAACTGAGCTCGGCCCATGGTCCCGCAGAGTGCGAATACGCGCTGCAGCTGACCCTGCGCAAGCTGCTGCAGGCCTGCGCCGCTGAGGATCTCGCGGTCGAGGTGCTGGAGGAGCTCCGCACCCCGGCCGGCTACCGGTCGGTGCTGCTGCGCTGCGAGCGCGAGACGCCCGCACTGCGCGAATGGCTGGGCACCATCCAGTGGATCTTCGCCAGCCCCTTCCGGCCCCGGCATCCGCGCAAGAACTGGTTCGTCGCGGTGCAGCGCTGCGAGCCGCCGCGCCAGCTGGCCATGGACGGCGAGATCCAGTTCCAGTCCTGCAAGGCTTCCGGCAAGGGCGGCCAGCATGTCAACACCACGGACTCGGCCGTCCATGCCCTGCATGTGCCCAGCGGGATTGCCGTCAAGGTCATGAGCGAACGCAGCCAGCATGCCAACAAGCGGCTGGCGCGCGAGCTGCTGGCCATCAAGCTGGCGCAGCACAATGCGCGCAGCCAGGGGCAGGCCCAGCGCCTGCGCAGCCAGCAGCACTGGGAAGTCGAGCGCGGTCAGGCGGTCAAGGTTTTCCGCCTGTAACCGTCCCGTGACGACATTGCCGCCCGCCTCGCGAACGCCGGGGCGGCGGCCATGTCGCTGCGGCCCCAGCCACTCAGAAGCACAGGTAGACCCCCAGGGCCAGCAGACTGAGCATCAGCAGCTTTCTGAAAAGCTCGGGCGAGAGTTTTTCGCGCAGCAACTCGCCCCAGTGCATGCCGGCCAGCGCCGGAATCAGCATCAGGGCCGAAGCCAGCAGTCCCAGCCCCAGATCCTGCGCCTGCGCACCCAGGCCCTGGCCCTGCCAGAGCAAACCGGCTCCCAGGGCCAGCGTGGAAGTGGTAAAGCACAGGCCCATGGCCTGCATGAGCGCGGGACGGGACAGGCCCAGTGACTGCAAAAAGGCCACGGCAGGCACGACAAAGACCCCGGTCACGGCCGTGATGGCGCCCGTCAGCAGGCCGCATGCCGCGCCCAGCCAGGCCTGGTGCGGCGCCGGCGTCTGCCAGCGCAGGCCCGACAGCCCCCACAGCGCATACATCGCCAGCGCCAGACCCAGCGCCGGCCTGGCTGCGGGCAGGCTGCCGACTCCGCCCCAGAGGGCCACACCGCCCAGCGTGCCCAGCACAATGCCCAGCTGCATCCAGCCCAGACGCTGCAGCAAGGGCCGCAAACCCGCCACGGGCCGCATCTGCACCAGATTCGTCACCAGCGACGGCAAAAGCAGCAAGGCCGCCGCCTGCGCGGGCGGCATGAACACCGCCAGCAAGGCCATGGAAACCGTGGGCAGGCCCAGACCCACCACGCCTTTGACACAACCCGCCAGGCCAAACACGGCAATGGCTGCCGCAGCCATCCAGCCTTCGTTCCACATCATCAATCCTTCGTATTGTCCGAATCTTTAAACACCGGCAAGATCTATCCTTCTCTTGCTTAGCGCTGATAATCCTTCGACACAAGACTCTTTACCAACGGGATTATTCAAATCCAGACTTCGTATAAACCTTAGGCTTGAACCCCATGCGCTTTGACCTGACCGACCTCCAGTTGTTTGTGCACATCCTCGACAGCGGCACGCTGACGGCAGCGGCACAGCGCAGCCATCTCACGCTGGCCTCGGCCAGCGAGCGCGTGCGCGGCATGGAACAGCTTCTGGGCACGGCGCTGCTCATCCGCAAGGCACGCGGCGTGCTGCCCACGGCTGCGGGTCACACCCTGGGCCAGCATGCGCGCCAGGTGCTCAGCCAGATGCAGCTCCTGCGTGGGGCCATGGGTGAATTCGGCGCCGGCCTGGCCGGCCAGATCCGGCTGCGCGGCAATACCTCGGCCGTACGCGAGCATCTGCCGCTGGCCGTCAGCGGCTTTCTGCGCCAGCACCCGCAGATTGCGCTGGAGCTGCAGGAATGCCCGAGCAGCGAAGTGCTGGCCGGACTGCGCCAGGGCCTGTGCGATATCGGCGTGGCTGCCTGGGATGCCGAGGACAGCAGCGCCCTGGCAGGCCTGCACTGCCAGCCCTGGAGGCCGGACCCGCTGGCCGCCGCCTTGCCGCAGGGCCATGCGCTGGCCGCACGCCCGCAACTGAAACTGGCCGAGCTGCTGCACGAGAACTGGGTCGGCCTGCCGCGCGAATCCGCCCTGCAGCAGCTGCTGCAGAAACAGGCCTTGCGGATCAATGACAGGCTGCTGCGCATGCAGGTCCAGCTGCAGCATTTCGAGGGACTGTGCCAGCTCGTGGGCCAGGGCGTCGGCATTGCCGTGCTGCCGCTGGCCGCCGTGCAGCGCCACGCCGCCGCCACCGGCGTGGTGGCCGTGCCGCTGTCCGACGCCTGGGCGCAGCGCCAGCTGCTGCTGTGCACGCCCGCCGCGACGACCTCCCTCTCATTGCCCGCGCGGCAGTTGCACGTGCAACTGCTACAGACCGCGTAGCCTTAGCAAGCCACGGTGAAAAGCGCTATGCGGGACAATAGCGCCATCATGACCCTCAAAGCCCCCGAACTGCTGCTGCCTGCCGGCTCGCTCGACAAGATGCGCGCCGCCTACGACTTTGGTGCCGACGCCGTCTACGCCGGCCAGCCGCGCTACAGCTTGCGCGCGCGCAACAACGAATTCCGCCTGGAGCAGATCGGCCAGGGCATTGCCGAGGCGCATGCACGCGGCAAGAAGTTCTTCCTGACCAGCAATCTGATTGCGCACAACGACAAGGTCCGCACCTATCTGCGCGACATCGAACCCATCATCGCCATGAAGCCCGACGCCATGATCATGGCCGACCCCGGGCTCATCATGATGGTCAAGGAAAAGTGGCCCGAGCAGGAAATCCACCTGTCCGTGCAGGCCAACACCACCAATCACGCCACCGTGAAGTTCTGGCAGAAGATGGGCGTCTCGCGCATCATCCTGTCGCGCGAGCTGAGCCTGGACGAGATCGAGAAGATCCGCCAGGAATGCCCCGACATGGAGCTGGAAGTGTTTGTGCACGGCGCGCTGTGCATTGCCTACTCGGGCCGCTGCCTGCTGTCGGGCTACTTCAACCGCCGCGACCCCAACCAGGGCACCTGCACCAACGCCTGCCGCTGGGACTACAAGACGCATGACGCGGCCGTGGACCCCAACACCGGCGAGGCGCTGGGCCAGACCATGGAAAACGGCTTCAACTTCGAGGAAGCCAAGAACGATCTGGACAACCAGTTCACCAGCACCTGCGGCGACCAGCAGCGCCACCCCAAGGCCGATGCCATCTATCTGCTCGAGGAAAAAGGCCGCCCCGGCGAGATGATGCCCATCATGGAAGACGAGCATGGCACCTACATCATGAACTCCAAGGACCTGCGCGCCGTGGAGCATGTGGAGCGCCTGACCAAGATCGGCGTGGACTCGCTCAAGATCGAAGGCCGCACCAAGAGCCTGTACTACGTGGCCCGCACCGCCCAGACCTACCGCCGCGCCATCGACGACGCCGTGGCCGGACGCCCGTTCAACCCGCATCTGATCACCGAACTCGAAGGCCTGGCCAACCGCGGCTATACCGGCGGCCTGCTGGAGCGCCGCCCTGCCAACGACTACCAGAACTACGAAACCGGCCACAGCGTGCTGCAGCGCAGCCACTTCGTGGGCGCGGTGCGCGGTTATGCCGACGGCATGGCCGAGATTGAAACCATGAACCGTTTCGCCGTGGGCGACACCATCGAAGTGATTCATCCCCAGGGCAACCGCCAGGTCAAGCTGGAGAAGATGTTCAACCTCGAAGGCCAGCCCGTGGAAGTCGCACAAGGCAACCCCGTGCGCGTGCGCATTCCGCTGGAAGGCCCTGTGGAAGGTGCGCTGATTTCGCGACTGCTGTAAGCTCGACCGGCTTTGCTTTTCCAACGCCCCATTCGCTGGGGCGTTGCTCTTTTGTCTATAGCTGCTTTCGCTCACCCTCTCTTGAATTCACATTGATTTCATGCTGAAAACGAATGCCAACAAGCGCAAGCAGCTCCTCAATTTAAAGAACACACATGGAACTGAAGATTGACGAAGGCCTGAAGGCCTATATCGACCCTCTGACCCCGGACGAGCACGAATCGCTGGAGCGCAGCATCCTCGCCGAAGGCTGCCGCGACTCCCTGGTGGTCTGGGGCGATCTGCTCATCGACGGCCACAACCGCTACGGCATCTGCCAGAAGCACGGCCTGCCCTTCAACACCGTGCAGGCCACGCAGTTCAAGAACATGGACGACGTGCATCTGTGGATGATCGACCAGCATCTGGGCCGCCGCTCGGTCTCGGACTTCCAGCGCGGTGTGCTGGCGCTGCGCAAGCGCGAGATCATTGCCGAGCGACGCGCTGCAGCAGCCGCTGCCGTGAACGCCGCCAAGGCCGCCCAGCCGGCCAGCGAGGAAGCCCCCTGGGAAGGCGAGACCGACCCCGTGGTGGCCCAGGCCCTGGCCAGCGTGGCCAAAGTGCCCGACGAAGCGCTGGATACGCGTGAAGCCCTGGCCCGCGCCGCTCGCCTGTCGGCCGGTCAGGTCAAGATGATCGAGACCATCCAGGAAAAGGCCGCGCCCGAAGTCGTGGCAGCGGTCAAGGCAGGCGAACTCTCGCTCAATGCCGCAGCCGTGGTCGCCACCCTGCCCGAGGAAGAGCAGCAGGCCGTGGCCGCCGAAGGAGCCGATGCGCTCAAGCAGGCCGCCAAGCGCGTGCGCGACGCCAAGAAAAAGCCCAAGGCCGCCAAGCCCGAAACCGAAGAATCGGCAGAAGCCGCGCCAGCCGCCAGCCCCGAAGAGCTGCAGGCCCGCGTCACCGAGCTGGAGGCCGAGAACGAGCGCCTGCGCCTGCAGGTCAAGACCTTGCAGGACCTGCTGGCCGAACAGGGTTAAGTCGCGCTAGCCGCGATGGCCCCTGCCTGCCGCTCAGAATGCGTCGAAACCATGGGCGCGCAGGCTTTGGTGCTTAAGCTGCACGGCCCTGGGCTGGCGTTCTTGCGGCATGCGATTTTCGGCGGCAGCCACGCTGCTCCCTGCCAGCACATCGCCGCTGGCGGTTTGACGGGACCGCACCGCCCGCCAGGTCGGCGGCACGGCCCCGAGACCACCGGACACGGTTGATCAGGCCTCGGCCGTGAAGCCCACCTGCTTGACGATGGGCGCCCACTTGGCCAGGTCTTCCCTGATCAGCGCTGCCAGCTCGGCGGGCGAGGACGACATGGCCTCCAGGCCGAACACGGCCAGGCTGTCGACCACATCGGGACTGGCCAGGGCCTGACGCATCTGGGCGTTGAGCCGCTCCACCTGATCGGGCTTGGCCTTGGCCGGCAGGAAGAAGCCGAACCACTCGCTGTGGGCCATGTTCTTGTAGCCCTGCTCGGTATAGGTGGGCACCTTGGGCATGAAGCGGTTGCGCTTGGCGCCGCTCACGCCCAGCAGGCGCATCTTGCCGCTGGCCGCGTGCTGCATGGCATCGCCCACGGGGCAGCTCACCGCGGCGATGTTGCCGCCCATCATGTCCATGAGCGCGGGCTGCGAGCCGCGATAGCCCACGTGCTTGAACTCCACGCCCACCTGCTGGCCCAGCAGGGCGCCGACGAAGTGCGGCGTGGAGCCCGCGGCGGGCGAACCGAAGCTGGCGCCGTCGGGATGGGTCTTGACCCAGGCAAAGAACTCGGGGACGGTGGTCACGCTGGCCGGCACCATGGGGCCGACGGCAAAGCCGAAGTCGAAGATGCAGCCCACGGTCACGGGCGTGAGATCAGCCACGGGGTCGTAGCCCAGCTTCTTGTAGATGTGCGGGTAGATGGTGAGCATGGAGGTGGGCGTCTGCAGCATCACCGAGCCATCGGCCGGGCGGCCCTTGACGTAGTTGATGGCGATCTGCCCGCCCGCGCCCGTGCGGTTCTCCACCACCACAGCCTTGGCATAGGCGGCGAGCTTGGTACCCACGCGGCGGCAGATGGCGTCCGAGGTACCACCGGCCGCGAAGCCGGTGATGATGTTCAGATTCTCGAGCGGCGCCTGGGCCAGTGCCGGCAAGCCCAGGCCCGAAAGCAGCGCTCCCGCGCTGCCCGCACCTGTGGCCTGCAGCCATTCACGGCGGTTGAAGTTCATATTGGTCTCCTTGGTGTTTTGAGTCGTCGTTGATTCTGTCCTTCAGGCCCTGGAGTGGCTTCCCCCTCCCGGGTCGCTGCCCTTGCCTCTGTGCGCATCACTTGCTGTCGCGCAGCCAGGTCACCGCCCCCGAATGCGTGACCGCGCCCTGGTGGGCCGGGCGCACGGTCAGCGCGTATTTCTCCAGCAGCCCGCACAGGGGGCGCTGCTGCGCGCGGCGGGCCCGGGCGGCTTCCAGCCGCGCGGCAATGACGGCGGGCTCCAGCTCCACCGTGATGCTGCGCGCGCCGGCCCGCGCATCGATGGCGATGATGTCGCCGTCCTGCAGTGCGGCAATCGGCCCGCCGTCAGCGGCCTCCGGCCCCGCATAGCCTATGCACAGGCCGCGCGTGGCGCCCGAGAAGCGCCCGTCGGTGAGCAGTGCCACCTTGTCGCCCATGCCCTGGCCGTAGAGCAAGGCAGTGATGCCCAGCATCTCGCGCATGCCGGGGCTGCCCTTGGGGCCTTCGTTGCGTATCACCAGCACATCGCCGCTCTCGTAGGCCATGGCCTGCACGGCGTCCTGTGCCTGTTCCTCGGAGTCGAAGACGCGGGCCGGGCCGCGGTGCACCAGTGTCTTGAGCCCTGCGGTCTTGAGCAGGGCACCGTCCGGGCACAGATTGCCCTTGAGCACCGTGAGCCCGCCGTCCGCCGAGATCGGGTTGCCGGCCTTGCGCACCACTTCGCCGTCGGGCTCGGCGGCATCGGCCACCTCCTCGGCCAGCGTGCGGCCCGTGAAGGTGAGCGCATCGCCATGCAGCAGGCCCTGCTCCAGCAGGGTGCGCAGGATGACGGCCGCACCGCCGATGTAGTAGACATCGCGTGCCAGGAAGCGGCCGCCGGGCTTGAGGTCTGCGATCAGCGGCGTGCGCGCGAAGATCTCGGCCACATCGTCGAGGTGAAAGCGTATGCCGGCCTCGTGCGCGATCGCCGGCAGGTGCAGGGCCGCATTCGTGGAGCCCCCCGTGGCGCAGACCACGGCGCAGGCGTTTTCCAGGGCCTTGCGCGTGACGATGTCGCGCGGCAGCACGGCCTCGCCCCTGGCGCTGGCCCAGACCATTTCCATGAGCTGGCGGCCCGCGCGGCGCATCAGCGGCGCGCGTTCGCTGAACACGGCCGGCACCATGCTGGAGCCTATGGGCGCCAGGCCCAGGGCCTCGCTGACCATGCCCATGGTGTTGGCCGTGAACTGCCCGGCGCAGGCCCCGGCCGAGGGCAGGCAGGAGCGCGTGACGGTGTCCAGTTCCTGCAGGGTGGAGGTGCCGGCCAGCACCTTGCCTATGGTCTCGTAGGTGTCGACCACGTTGAGGTCGCGCCCCGAGACGCTGCCCGGCATCTGCCCGGGCAGGGCCGAGCCGCCATGCACGAAGACGCTGGGCACATTGCAGCGCACCATGGCCATCATCAGGCCCGGCAGGTTCTTGTCGCAGGCGCCCACGGCAAAGATGCCGTCCCACTGGTGGCCGCGCACCGAAGCCTCCACGCTGTCGGCGATCAGCTCGCGCGAGATCAGCGAAAAGCGCATGCCCGAATGCGCCATGGTCAGGCCGTCGCTGACCGAGACCACGGGGCACTCGTGCGGCATGCCGCCGCCCGCGTAGATGCCGGTCTTGGCATGCTGAGCCTGGTCGCGGAGATTCATATTGCAGGGACTCATCTCCCCGCCCGTATGGAACACGCCCACATGCGGGCGTGCAATCTCCTCATCGTCCTGGCCCAGCGCATGCAGAAAGCTGCGCGCGCTGGCGCGCAAGGTGCCGCGGTGCACGATGGCCGAGCGCAGGCCCGGGGCGGAGGATGGCACGGAGGAGTCGGAGGGTTCAGCGGGGCCGCTGGCAGCGGCCTGGGGATCGGTGGAGCGGGAATCGTTCATGGGGCGCGAAGCGGAAGCGGGATGAAGTCCAGCGGCTGCAGGAATGTGCCGGAACTTCGCCGCATGTTTATGAACGATAACGGTCAGCCCCGGTCCTGAACATTGGCGTTTCACCTTGCCGCCGCCCGCCTTGCCACAGGAAAAAGCCCGCTGGCGCAGCATTGCGCGGAGACATCTGCCGAACGCCCGCGACCGCAGACTCCACTGCGGCCAGGCATGTCAGGCCGGCATTTGCGCGCCCCAACTGCCCAGTCTGCAGGAGCTGCTGCCCGAACAGGGCCAAGCCCCTCGCCTGCCAGCGCCCACACGCAGCGGCCCCGGCCGGCCAGACTGCCGAACGGGGAGACTGCTATTTGTGTATCAACATAACCACAAACAGCCAAATGACAGGCATTCTCATTAATATCTGCGCCTGCCAATAAACGCCACATAGCCCCCTCCGGCCCCGACTGAAGACAAGAGATGCCGCCAGCGCAAGGCTGGCGCAGCGCGCTGTTCATGCCAGCCTGGTGCTGTGTGCCCTCCCCTACAACACCTATGGCTAACCTCCATCTTTCCGACTCCCCCGCTTTTCGCCTGAGCAGCGCCGCCGCTGCCGTTGCCACAGCCCTTGGCGTGCTCGCCAGCCCCGTTCATGCACAGACGGCCAACGCCGCCGCTCCCGAAGCCGCCCTCGACTCGGTCACCGTCACCGGCAACTGGCTGGACGGCGACATGTCCAGCGCCGAGAAGGTGCTGGAGCATCCTGGCGCCCGCACCATCGTCGAGCGCGAGCGCATCCAGGAAAGCGGCGCAGCCACCTTGCGCGAAGCGCTGCGTCTGGTGCCCGGTGTGCAGGTTCAGGACAGCAACGGCACGGGCGGCAGCGATATCTCTCTGAACCTGAGCGTGCGCGGCCTGACCGCGCGCCTGTCGCCACGCTCCTATGTGCTGCAGGACGGCGTGCCCGTTTCCTACGCTCCCTACGGTCAGCCCCAGCTGTCGCTGGCGCCCGTGGCACTGGGCAATCTGGACTCCATCGACGTGGTGCGCGGTGCAGGTTCGGTGCGCTACGGCCCGCAGAACGTGGGCGGCATCATCAACTTCACGACGCGCGCCATTCCCAAGACCTTTGCGGCCGAAGCCTCCATCGGCACCGAGATCTACAGCCACGGCGGCAATGTGAAGACCACGCCCAGCTTCTTTGTGGGCGGCACCAACGAGTCGGGCCTAGGTCTGGCGGTGCTGTACTCGGGCACGCACGGCAAGGGCTGGCGCAGCAGCAACGACAAGACTGACATCGACGACCTGCTGGTCAAGGGCAGCTACAAGCTCAGCAACAACAGCAGCATTTCCGCTTCGCTGCACCACTTCGAGGGCAAGGGCCAGATGCCCGGCGGCCTGACCACGGCGCAGTACGCCGCCGACCCGTTCCAGAGCACGCGCAACTACGACCAGTTCACGGGCCGCCGCACCGACGGCTCGCTCAAGTACAGCTACAAGGACGGGCGCAACAACTTCGAAGTGCTCAGCTACTACGTGGACTCCTTCCGCGGCAGCTATATCGAACGCGACGCCACTGGCGCCAATGCCGGCAAGCGCAGCCTCACGGCCGCACCGCGCGACTACAGCTACTACGGCGTGGAGCCGCGCTACTCGCGCATTTTCGAGACCGGCTCCGTGGTGCAGGAAGTCAGCGTGGGCTATCGCTACCTGAAGGAAAAGAGCTCCGAAACGGCGCTGGCCACTTCGGGCTTCTATGTACCCGGCCAGGTTGATGCCATGGCTCTGCCGCTGAACACCACCCAGACAAGCCAGGGCGGCACCACGGCCAACGCCTTCTATATCGACAACCGCATCGATGTGGGCAACTGGACCATCACGCCCGGCGTGCGCTACGAGCGCATCCGCTCCTTCAACAACGTGGTGGACTACAAGGGCGCGACCGCAGCGGCCATCTACCCGACGGCGGCCGCCAACGAACTGCTGCCCACGCTGTCGGTGCTCTACCGCGTTGACAGCCACTGGTCGGTGTTCGCCAATGCCGGCAAGTCCTTCGGGCCCCAGCAGTACGCACAGCTGGCCCAGTCGTCCAACAACCAGCTCTATCCCGAATCGGCCAAGACCTACGAGCTGGGCACGCACTACAAGAGCGACACCTGGAACGGCGAGCTGACGCTGTTCAACATCGACTTCAACAAGGAGCTGTTCCTGGACCGCCCGGGTGACGGCACCGGCAACGGCATCTGGACCGATCTGGGCGCCACGCGCCACCGTGGTCTGGAATCGGCGCTGCGCTATGACTTCGGCAAGAACTACCCGGCACTCAAGGGCCTGTCCCTGGGCATGAGCTATACCTTCACCCAGGCCACCAGCCAGGCCGGCCCCTTCGCAGGCCGCGACCTGCCGCTTTACTCGCGCCACACGGCCGGCCTGTCGGCACGTTATGCAATGGAGCGCTGGACCTTCAATGCCGACCTGAACGCCCAGTCCAAGCAGCGCTCGCCCGGCACGCCCGGCACCAGCGCCAAGCCCAACTCCTACATCACGCAGGAAGATGCCAACGGCAATCTGGGCGATATCCCGGGCTTTGCCATCCTGGGCCTGCGCACCAGCTACCAGGCAGGCAAGGAGCTGAACAATCTGCGCCTGACCGTGGGCATGAAGAACGTGTTTGACCGCCGCTACTTCACCCGCTCCACCGACAACAACGGCGGCGGCAAATACGTGGGCATGCCACGCACCCTGTACGTTCAGGCCACCCTGCCGTTCTAAGCGGCGCCCCCGCGAGTCCACCCTCAGGGCCGGCCTCGCGGGACATCACACCATCACGCGCAATGACTTCGCTCCGTTCTCTGTGGCTGCGCTTGCATCGCTGGTTCGCCCTGGGCCTGGGCTGGATTCTGATTCTGGCCGGGCTCACCGGCACCCTGCTCATCATCGGCCAGCCGCTGGACCGCATGGCGCACCCCGAACTGTTCCAGGCCCGCACTACGAATGCGCAGCAGGCCCAGCAGGCCGCCGCGCTGACGCCGATACTGGCAAGAGCCCATGAGGAATTCGGCAGCAAGGCCACTTTGCGCTTCCGGCTGCCGCAGCAGGCACAGGACAGCCTGTGGCTGCGTGTCCAGGCGGCAGACTGGCGCGGCACCATTTACCTGGACCCCGTGACCGGCCAGGAGCAGGGCCGGCGCGGCGAGACCGAGGGCTTTGTCAACACACTGTTCAAGCTGCACAGCACCTTGCTGCTCGACGCCAATGGCAAGGCCATACTGGCCTGGACCACGCTGGCCTACGTGCTGCTGCTGCTGACGGGCGTCATTCTCTGGTGGCCCAAGCGCTGGCCGGGCAACTGGCGCATAGAACTCAACAAGAGTCTGGTGCGCGCCCTGTTCGACATGCACCGCATCGGCGGCGTGATCATGGGCCTGCTGATCGCGATCTCGGTCGTCACCGGTGCCTATATGGCATGGCGGCCGCTGGGCGACTGGCTCAATGTGCTCTCCAGCAGCACGGCAGTCAAGCCGCCCAAGCTGCCCACACTGGCTGCGCAAGGCTCCGCCCAACCGCTGCCCGCCGATGTCGACGCCATGCTGGCCTCGGCCCGTGCGGCCATGCCCGATGCCCAGGCCAGCTTCGTGCAGCTGCCGCCCAATGCCAAACAGCCCGTACGCATCCGCTTTCGCGCCCCCGGCGAACCGCACCCCAACGGTATCAGCTCGGTATGGCTGGACCCGCGCAACGGGGCGGTGCTGGACGTAAGGCGCTGGAATGAACTCGACCCCGGCGCTGCGGCGGTGGCCGTGGCCTATCCACTGCACACGGGCGAGCTGGGTGGCGTGCCGATGGAAGTCCTGGCCGGTCTCAACGGCCTGGTGCTGGGCGGCCTGGGCATCAGCGGAATCTGGCTCTGGTGGCACCGCCGCAAGGCCAGAAAGCTGGCTGCCCGGAGAAAGTCCTGAGGGAACCGGACTCGGATATCCCCGTTCAGGGCCGGGTCTGCTTGCATCACAGCCTCTACGGCCTCAGCATCTGGACTTCCACCGATGAGCAGACAAGGAGCTGAAGATGGCTATGAATCCCGTTGGCTGGTTCGAGATCTACGTGCAGGACATGTCGCGCGCCAGGAGCTTCTACGAAGCCGTGCTGGGCTGCCAGCTGCAAGCGCTGGCCATGCCGGAAGGCGGCGAGCACCCCGATATGGAAATGTGGGCCTTTCCCGGGCAGCCGGATAACGCTGGCGCCACCGGGGCGCTGGTCCGCATGCCGGAATGCCCCTCTGGCGGCGGCGGCACGCTGGTCTATTTCGTCTGTGAAGACTGCGCCGAGCAGGCCGCACGCGTCGCACGCAACGGCGGCAGCCTGCACCGCGACAAGGTCTCCATAGGCCCTTATGGCTTTATTGCACTGGCCATCGACACCGAAGGCAATATGTTTGGCCTGCACTCGATGAAATAGGGCTCGCGCCGGTCCACGAAAAAGGCCTGCCTCCGAGGAGAGCAGGCCTTTTGACTAGGCAAGCGGGCGCAATCAGGCCAGCAGCTGCCTCAGCACATAGGGCAGGATGCCGCCATGGCGGTAGTAGTCCACCTCGATGGGGGTGTCGATGCGCAGCTTCACGGTCACGGTTTTCTTGCTGCCGTCGGGCCTGGTGATCACCAGCTGGGCATCGCTTTGCGGCGCCAGGTCGGCGGCCGGGATCACATCGATGAACTCCTCGCCCGTCAGGCCCAGGCTTTGCCAGCTGTCATTGCCCTTGAACTGCAGCGGCAACACGCCCATGCCCACCAGATTGGAGCGGTGAATGCGCTCGAAGCTGCGCGCCACCACGGCCTTGATGCCCAGCAGCTGCGTGCCCTTGGCCGCCCAGTCGCGGCTGGAGCCCGTGCCGTATTCCTCGCCGGCCAGCACCACCGTGGCGCGGCCCGCGGCCTGGTACTTCATGGCCGCGTCGTAAATGGCCATCTTCTCGATCTTGCCATGGTCGTCGCGGAACAAGGTGACGCCGCCCTCCTCGCGCGAGCCGTCGGCTGCGGCAGGAATCATCAGGTTCTTGATACGCACGTTGGCAAAAGTGCCGCGCATCATCACCTCGTGGTTGCCCCGGCGCGAGCCATAGCTGTTGAAGTCGGCCTTTTGCACGCCATGCTCGAGCAACCACTTGCCTGCCGGCGAAGACTCCTTGATGGAGCCTGCAGGCGAGATATGGTCGGTGGTGATGGAGTCACCGAACAAGGCCATGATGCGGGCACCGTGCACCGCGCTGGAGTTTGAGCCTTTTTGACCTGCAGCGCTTTCTCCGTCTGCGGATGGCGCTTTCAAATCCAGAGCAAAGTCGGCAAAGAACGGCGGCTCGGCGATATAGGTGCTCTCGGGCCAGGTGTAGGTGGAGCCCGTCACCCCCCGAATCTTTTCCCAGAGCTTGCCCGGCTCGCTGGCCACCTGCTCGTAATTGCTGCGGAAGGCCTTGCCGTTCATGGCGAACTTGAGCAGCTCCTGAATCTCCTCGCTGCTGGGCCAGATGTCGCCCAGATACACGTCCTTGCCGCCCTTGCCCTTGCCCACGGGCTCGGTCATCAGGTCCTTGCGCACCGTACCGGCAATCGCGTAAGCCACCACCAGCGGAGGACTGGCCAGGAAGTTGGCCTTGATATTGGGGTGAATGCGGGCCTCGAAATTGCGGTTGCCCGAGAGCACGGCCGCGCAGACCAGATTGTTCTGCGTGATGACGGCATTGATCTCGGGGGTGAGATCACCGGCATTGCCGATGCAGGTGGTGCAGCCGTAGCCGGCCAGCGCAAAGCCCAGCTTTTCCAGATAGGGCAGCAAGCCCGCCTCGGTCAGATAACGGGTCACGAGGCGGGAGCCCGGCGCCAGCGAGGTCTTGATATGCGGCTTGACCTTCAGGCCGGCCTGCACTGCCTTCTTGGCCAGCAGGCCCGCCGCCAGCATGACGCTGGGGTTGGAGGTATTGGTGCAGCTGGTGATGGCGGCAATCAGCACATCGCCGCTGCCAATATCGAAGCTTCTGTCCGGCGCGGCCAGGGCTTGGCTGGCTTCGACCGCAATCGCGCTGGCCTCGACCTTGCCGGTCTCGGGCGTGTTGCTCACCATCTCGACCTTGTTGCGCTCCGCATCGGCGGGCAGGGGCTTGCTCTCGGGCTTCAAGGCCTCGGGGCCGTCGGGACTCACCAGATGACGGCGCACCAGCTGATCGGCGGGAAGATTGAAACCATTCTGGGCCACGGGAGCGCTGAACAGCTCGTCGAACTGCCCGGCCACATGGCCGATCTCGATGCGGTCCTGCGGGCGCTTGGGTCCAGCCAGACTCGGCGCCACCTTGCCCAGATCCAGCTTGACCACATGCGAGTAGTCGATCTCGCCGGCCTGGGGCACGCCAAACAGCTGCTGCGCCTTGAAATAGGCTTCGAAGGCCTGGATCTCGCTCTTGGTGCGCCCGGTTCCCTTGAAGTACTCGATGGTCTTTTCGTCGACCGGGAAGAAACCCATGGTCGCCCCATATTCAGGAGCCATGTTGCCGATGGTGGCGCGGTCAGGCAGCGACAAGCTGCGCGTGCCCTCGCCAAAGAACTCGACGAATTTGCCGACCACTTTTTCCTTGCGCAGCAGCTCCGTGACCGTGAGCACCAGATCGGTGGCCGTCACGCCCTCGCGCAGCTGGCCGGTCAGCTCGAACCCCACCACATCGGGCGTCAGGAAGTACACGGGCTGGCCCAGCATGGCCGCCTCGGCCTCGATGCCGCCCACACCCCAGGCCACCACGCCGATGCCGTTGATCATGGTGGTATGGCTGTCGGTGCCGACCAGGGTGTCAGGGTAATACACCGCCTCGCCCTTGCCACTCCTGGCCTTGTGCACGCCACGCGCCAGGTATTCCAGATTGACCTGGTGCACGATGCCGAAGCCCGGCGGCACGACGCCGAAGGTGTCGAAGGCCTGCATGCCCCATTTCATGAACTGGTAGCGCTCCTGGTTGCGCTGGAACTCCAGCTTCATGTTCAGGTCCAGCGCCTTCTTGGTGCCGAAGTAGTCCACCATGATGGAGTGGTCCACCACCAGGTCCACGGGCACCAGCGGCTCGATGGACTTGGGCTTCTTGCCCAGCTTGGCAGCCGTGCTGCGCATGGCGGCCAGGTCGGCCAGCAAGGGCACGCCGGTGAAATCCTGCAGCACCACGCGTGCGACGACAAACGGAATCTCGTCGACACGCTCGGCCCTGGGCTGCCAGCGCGCCAGCTGCGCCACATGCTCCTCGGTGATCTTGTTGCCATCGCAGTTGCGCAGCACCGACTCCAGCACGATGCGGATCGAGACCGGCAGTCGCTTGATTTCGGGAAACTGCTTGGCAAGTGCAGGCAGCGAATAGAACTTGGCTTTCTTGCCTTCAGCCAGCTCAAAGGACTTCAGGGTTTTGGCAAAAGCATGCGACATCGTGAGACTCTCCATGGACAGAACACAGGGGTAACGCTTTTACATTCCATTGTGCACACAATGCCCGTGAAAAGGGTGGGACAGGGCGCCGGCCATGCGAACCTGGCTCACATGGGCGCCAAAAAAGGAAAGCCCGCGCAGGGCGGGCTGGTGTCGCTGTGAAACAAGCTCAGGCGCCGGCGTCCGGCAGAAAATCCTGCCCCTCGCTCAAAGGGGCGAAGCGGTAGCTGGCCGGCGTGCGGCCAAGCTTGACCGGAGCGCCCAGCCCCTGGTACTGGTCCATGGTCACCACCATCTCGCGGTGCGCCGTATGTGGATGTTCAAGCGCCTGGGCGACGTCCAGCACCGGCGCAGCGGGCACGCCTATGGCCATCAGCTCGTCGGCCAGCTTCAGGCCGTCAAGCGCCGCAAATGCCTGCAGCAGCAAAGGCTTGAGCTCGGCGCGATGGACGGAGCGCTGGCCTGCGGTGGCAAAGCGCTCGTCCTGCGCCAGCTCGGGCCGGCCGACATGGCTGCACAGCAGCCGGAACTGCCGGTCATTGCCCACGGCCAGAAAGATGGGAGCCCCGCCGGTGCTGAGCACGTCATAGGGATAGATATTGGGATGGGCATTGCCCGAGCGCTGCGGCACCTTGCGCCCCATGAACCAGTTGGCGGCATGGGGATGGAGCAGCGACAGGCCGGAGTCGTAAAGCGAGGCATCCACCAGCTGGCCCTGCCCGCTGCGCCCCCGCTCGTGCAGGGCCAGCAGAACGCCTATGGTGGCGTTCAGCCCGGTCACCATGTCCACCACCGGCAGGCCCACGCGCAGCGGGTCTCCGTCGGCCTCGCCATTGATGCTCATGATACCGGCCATGGCCTGGATGGCGGCGTCATAGCCGGGCAGGCTGCCCAGCGGGCCGTCGGCACCGAAGCCCGTGACGCGGCACCAGATCAGATGCGGCAGCTGCTCGCGCATCTGCTCAAAGCCTATGCCCCATTTCTCCATGGTGCCGACCTTGAAGTTCTCCACCACCACATCGGCCTGGGCCATCAGCTCGCGCACGCGCTGCTGGCCTTCGGGCGAGGACAGATCGAGAAACTGGATGCGCTTGTTGCGGTTCAGGCCGAAGTAGTAGGAGGCCACGCCGTCGCGAAACGGAGGCCCCCAGGTGCGTGTGTCGTCTCCCTGCGGCGGCTCCACCTTGAGCACATCGGCGCCATGGTCACCCAGGATCTGCCCGCAGAGCGGCCCGCCGAGGATGCGTGACAGATCGAGCACCTTGATGCCCTGCAAGGCTCCGGCGCCGATCGTGGCTGGATTGTGCATGTTTCAATTCCCTACAGAATACGGGCCCTGGGCCCGCGTATAGCTCAAAATGTGGCTCAGAAATTCTTTGCGGCTGACCACAATCAGGCCAGGGGCGTGCGGCCTACGCTGCGCACCAGCGCACTCAGGCGCTGATGGATGGCAGCAAAGCTCTGGTCTGCCTCGGCCTGCGAGGTCACAGGCTGCCGGATATGCTTGCCCTCCAGCTCCAGTCGGCTGCGGATGTCCTGATGCACCAGTGCCTGCCCTATGGCGCCACGCAGCGCGGCCACGCGATCGGCGGGCGTGCCCTTCTTCACGAAGTAGCCTGCGCTGACCGTGTATTCGAAGTCCGGGCTGAGGCGGCTTTGCGATATCAGCGGCACATGGGCCAGGTCCTTGGGCAGGGTCTTGGAGAAACTGGTCAGAATCTTCAGCCGCCCCTGCCTGGCCATGGCTTCGAAGCTGGCCTGATAAGGCAGTATGGCGAAGTCCACCTGTCCTCCTGCCAGGTCCTGCAGGGCCGGCGCGGCGCCCTTGTAAGGCACGTGCAGAAACGGCAGCTTCAGTCTGGCGGCCAGCGCATCGCCCATCAGGTTGTACATGGAATCCACGCCCACCGTGCCATAGGTCAGCGGGCCGTTCTTGCCGGCGCGCGCATATTCGATGAAGGCGTCATAGCTGTCGACAGGCAAGCCGCTCTTGACCATGAGCACGATGGGCGACTCCGTCGTGGGAGCCGCCAGCATGAAGTCGCCCGGCTTGTAGCGCGCTGCCGTATTGAGCATGGGCGCCAGGAAGATCTCGTTGGCCGAGCCATGGAAGAACATATAGCCGTCGGCCGGTGTGTTGAGCACCTTGGCTGCGGCAATCAGGCCCGTTCCGCCGCCCAGGTTCTCCACCACCACCTGCTGCCTGATGCTGCGACCTATGGATTCGGCAAAGATGCGTGCCGCCACATCGCTGGCTCCGCCGGCGGGAAAAGGCACCATGAGAATCAGAGGCTTGGCCGGAAAGCTTTCTGCAGCCCGGACCCCTGTCGAAGCTGCCGCCAAGGCAGCCGTCTGCCACAGTGTGTGCCGCATAAAGCCGCGGCGGTTCCATGTACCCATCTCCTGCCTCCCTCTTCGATATACGGCCGCTCAGGCCAGATAGCTTTGCACCAGTTGCGTCCAGAAGGCCGCACCGATGTGCAGGGCCTTGTCATTGAAGTCATACAGCGGGTTGTGCACCATGCAACCGCCATCCTCGCCCACGCCGTTGCCCAGCCGGATATAGGCGCCGGGACGCTTTTGCAGCATGTAGGCAAAGTCCTCGCTGCCCATGGTGGGCGTGCGCTCGCCCACCTTGTCCTCGCCCAGCAGGCTGATTGCCACCTGGCGCGCGTACTCGGTCTGGGCTGCGCAGTTCACGAGCACCGGGTATTTGTGCACATAGTCGATCTCGCAACCGAGCTGGTAACTCTCGGCCTGGGCCTGCACAAAGGCCTTGAGGCGCTTCTCCACCCAGCTGCGCACATCCGGATGCAGGGCACGCACGCCGATCTTGAGCACTGCGCTTTCGGGCACGATGTTGAAGACCTCACCAGCCTGGATGGAGCCCACCGTGATCACAGCTGCCTGCTGGGCATCGAGCTCGCGCGTGATGATGGACTGCAGGCCCAGCACGATGCTGGCTGCACACTGCATGCTGTCTATGCCATGGTGCGGCATGGCGCCATGGGCGCTGCGCCCGCGCAGCGTGACGGTCACGCGATCGAACGAGGCCATGGCCGGCCCCGGGCTGATCGCCATCCGGCCCACGGGCAGGCCCGGCGCGTTGTGTAGCGCATAGATCTCGTCGCAGGGAAACAGCTCGAACAGGCCCTCATCCACCATGCGCATGGCTCCTCCCTCGTTTTCCTCGGCCGGCTGGAAGATCAGGTTCAGCGTGCCGTCGAAATCGAGCTTCTCGGCGATGTACTTTGCAGCGCACAGCAGAATGGCGGTATGTCCGTCATGGCCGCAAGCATGCATTTTCCCGGGCAGGCGGCTAGCGTAGTCCAGACCTGTTCTTTCGAGAATGGGCAAGGCGTCCATGTCGGCGCGTATGCCCAGCGACTTGCTGCCCGAGCCTTTCTTGAGCACGCCGACGACGCCGGTCACGCCCAGGCCGCGATGCACCGCATAACCCCAGCGGGCCAGGGACTCGGCCACCATGTCGCTGGTGCGCGTCTCTTCGAAAGCAAGCTCGGGATGGGCATGGATGCTGCGGCGGACCTCGACGAACTCGGCAGCGACCGCCTGCAGTTGTGCAAGCAGAGGAGATGGGCTTGAAAATGTCATGGCGATGGATAGTTGAAGAGCCCGGGCCCCTGTCTTGCAAGGGCCCGCAGGCAGTGGCTGGTGGTGCTAAACAGTGTCCCCTCGCAACCCTTGCAAGAGGTTTCGAAAAGTTCTAACACGACCAGCCTTCAAAGGCACGCGTTTGCTTACATCCAAACAACTGCACCGTCAGTCCAGCGTGACGCCGGCCTTTTGCACCACCTCGCTCCATTTGCCGAGTTCGCTCTTCACAAAGCCGGCCAGATAGGCAGGTTTGGTATCCGCACCACGCTCCAGGCCCTGGGCCGCAAAGGCCTTTTTCACATTGTCGGAATCCAGCGCCTTGGCATAGGCCTGGTTGAGCTGCGCGACCCGATCCGCGGCCATGCCCTTGGGGCCGACCACACCGAAGAACACGCTCACGTCATAGTCGGGCAGCCCCTGCTCGGCAATGGTGGGAATCAGGGGCATGGCGCTGGAGCGCTTGGCCGTGGCCACGCCCAGGGCCTTGACCTTGCCGGCCTTGATATAGGGCATGGCTGTGAGGATGTCGGTGAAGGTCATCTCCACCTGACCCGCCAGCAGGTCGTTGAGTGCCGGCCCCGTACCCTTGTAGGGCACATGTTGCAGCTCTGTACCGGCCATGCCGTTGAACAGCACGCCCGCCAGATGGGACGAGGCGCCGTTGCCGGAGGAGGCGAAATTGAGGCGGCCAGGCTTGCTCTTGTCCAGCTCGATCAGTTCCTTGACGTTGTTCACCCCCAGGTTGGGCCGCACCACCAGCACATTGGGCAGATAGCCCACATAGATGATGGGAGAAAAGCTGGTGCGAGGGTCGTAGTTGATGGACTTGTACAGCGGCTTGTTGATGGCCAGCGGGCCCGATGTGCCGAACATCAGCGTATAGCCATCGGGCTTGGCGCGGGCCACGAAGTCGGCACCGATATTGCCTCCGGCTCCTGCCTTGTTCTCCACGATCACGCTCTGACCCAGTTCCTTGGTCAGCTCGGTGGCCAGAATGCGCGCCATGGCATCGGTGGGCCCGCCAGGCGGAAACGGCACGATGAACGTGATGGGTCGCTCGGGAAATTTCTCGGCGGCCTGGACATTCAAGGAGAGGCCCAGGCACATAGCGGCGCTGGCGAGCGCGGCCGATCCGGCCAGCAAACGGCGATTGATATTCATGACTTGTCTCCTTGGGTAGTTCGCCAATCGGTGTTGGCTTTCAAAATGCATAGCTGCCGGCGCTTGTCTGTATTGCGCCGGCGCTGCTTTATGTGTCAATTCACTTTTGCCATTCCGACGGCACTTCGGCCGCCGCCAGCGGATCGCGCGGCAGCACGCGGTGCAGCAACACCAGCTGCGACAGGCGCAGGCGCTCGGCGGAGCCCGTCTGCCTGGCTTCCCAGGCCATGGCGATGGCCGTGGTGCAGTTGTAGAGCGCGGTGGCAGCCTGGCGGGCCAGCACATCGCCTCCGTCCTGGGCCGCTCTCTCGGCCAGGGCGCTGGCGCGCTCCAATGCCTGCTCCAGGGCCTGGCGGTAGCCGGGCACCAGCAGGGCCTGATCCAGCAATGCGTGCAGATACTGCTGCAGCACCGGCAGCGAGCCTTCGCGCTTGATGGCGCGGATCACGTCCAGCGCCACGATATTGCTCGTGCCTTCCCAGATCGAGCCCAGATGCGCGTCGCGCACCAGCCGTGGGTCGCTCCACTCCTCGATATAGCCGCAGCCGCCACGCACCTCCATCGCGTCGCCGGTAACCTTGCGCGCATCGCGGCAGGCACGAAACTTGATCAGCGGCGTGAGAATGCGCAGCAGCGGGTAGGCCCCCTCTTCGCCCGCGTCCGAACGCATCAGCGTCTGTGCGGTCTGGAACACCATGGTGCGCGCCTGCTCGGCAGGCACGCGCAGCTTGTCGAGCTGGCGCTGCATCAGCGGCATGTCTTCGAGGCGCTTGCCGAAGGCGATGCGCTCGTGGGCAATGAACTCGGCTTCGGCCACGGCGCGGCGCATCATGCCGGCCGAGCGCACGCCATTGGAAAGGCGCGAGTTGTTCACCATGTCGGCGATCTGCACAAAGCCCCGGCCCTGCTCACCCACCAGATAGGCCGTGGCGCCTTCCATGCGGATCTCCCCGCTGGCCATGGACTTGGTGCCCATCTTGTCCTTGAGACGGATGATGCGGTAGTGGTTGTCGCTGCCATCGTCCAGCGTGCGCGGCAGCAGGAACAGCGAGATGCCCTTCATACCCGCCGGAGCCCCGTCAACACGCGCCAGCGCCATGGCGAACTCGGCATCGGGGTTGGAGCAGAACCACTTGTCGCCGGTCAGACGCCAGGAACCGTCGATCTGCGGGTAGGCCATGGTCTGCGTGTTGGCGATGTCGGAGCCAGCAGCCTGTTCGGTCATGAACATGGCGCCCTGGGCCTGGTTGTCCCAGTCCAGCGACAGCAGCTGCGGCAGGTATTTGTCCACCAACTCGGACGTGCCGAACTTCTTGAGCGTACGTGTCAGCGAATCGGTCATGGACAACGGACAGCACAGACCAAACTCGGACTGTACGAACAGATAGGTCAGCGCGTACTTGACGGCCGGCGGCATCTTGCCCTGCCAGCCCAGCATGTCGTCGCGGTGCGAGATGGCCTGCAGGCCGAACTCGCCGTAGGCGATGCGCTCGAGCTCTTCATAGGCGGGGTGCTTGATGATGCGTTGGCTGTCCTCGCCGGAGCGGCTGCGATGCTCGAGCGTGGGTGGGTTCCTGTCGGCAATGCCGGCCAGTTCGTCGATGCGCCCGCCGGCGAGCTCGCCCATGCGCTGCAGATGGGGCTGCAGGTGGGACAGCAGATCTTCCGGCAAATAGAGTCTGAGCAGCGACTGCAGCTCGGAGTCGGTGCTGTAGAAATTGGCACCGTGGCGGTCAGGAACGGGATGGGCTGCAGCGCTGGCAGCCTGGGCCACCGCATGCATCTGGCTCTTGTCGTTGGCGGACATGAAGGTCTCCTGCTGAATTCGAATACACCCTTGGGCCACGGCGCGCCCGCCTCCTGGATGGGATGACAACCGCGCTGCGGGACGGCCCGGCCGTCTGGACCCTTGCTCTCGGCCTCCGGGAAGGCGGCGATGGATTCATGCGCTGTGCGTCACACAAAGAGCCAAGGACTGCTGCGAATTTCAGCACCCTGATATATTCGCGTCAAATATTATTAAAATCTTTTCCAATACTTTTTATATATAGATAACAGCATGGAACTGCGGCTGCTGCATTACTTCGTCACCCTGGCCGAAGAACTTCACTTCAGCCGTGCAGCTCAGCGGCTGTCCATCTCCCAGCCCCCTCTGTCGGTGGCCATCAAGCAGCTGGAGCAGGAGCTGCAGGCCCAGCTTTTCGAGCGCAGCAGCAAGGGCGTACGGCTCACGGCTGCCGGCGAACATCTGCTGGGCAAGGCGCGCCAGCTGCTGGCTCTGAGTCAGCAGGCCGCACAGGAAACGCGCGACGTGGCCCAGGGCACGCGCGGCCATCTGCGCCTGGGCTTCGTGGGGTCCAGCCTTTACCGGGGCCTGCCGCAGGCGCTGGAACAGTTCCAGCACAGCCACCCCCAGGTGCGCGTGGACATGCTGGAAGCCAATAGTGCGGAACAGATCCTCGGTCTGCAGCAGATGCGGCTGGACATGGCCCTGGTCCACTCCATGCAGCCCCCGGAAGGCATTGACAGCCAGTTGCTGGTGGAAGAGCCTTTCGTGGTCTGCCTGCCCGAACAGCACCCGCTTCACGCCAGTGCCGCCATCGATCTGGCCGAGCTCAGGAACGACCGCCTGATCCTGTTCTCCAGCCTGGTTTCGCCGACTTATCACCAGCGCATCTACGAGATGTGCCTGACCCATGGCTTTGCCCCCGAGGTGCGCCACGAGGTAAGACACTGGCTGTCGGTGATCTCTCTGGTTTCGCTGGGCCAGGGCGTGGCACTGGTGCCCGAGGCGCTGGCTCGCGTGGGCATGCCGCGCCTGGTATTCCGGGCGCTCAAGGGCACCCATCCATCATCGGAGATGCTGGCCATGTGGCGTCGCGCACCCGCCAATCCGCTGGTGGCCCGCCTGCTTGCCTGCCTGCGCGCGGCCGCCGAGTCGCTGAACACCCCTGCCGACTCCACCTGACTGTTTCAACCATACAGATCACTGCGCACCGCCTGCTGGTAATGCGCATCGAGTTTCTCAATGCTGGAATGCTCGCCGTCCGTGGCGCCAGGGCCCGCCTGAAGTGCGGCGAAGCCGACCAGCATCTGGCCGATGCTGGGCAGCTCACTGCGCTGCGGCCGGGCCGCCGGCTCCCACAACCGCGCCCGATTGATGGCCTTGCCGCAGTGAAACAGCACTTCATCAACGCGCACCACCGTGGCGGTTTTCGGCGTTTTCTCGCCTTCACGCAGCTCCTGCAGCAACTCGGCGGCCGCACTGACGCGAGCGCGGCCGTTGATGCGCAGAAATACCTCCAGGCCGGGGAACAAAAACAGCATGGCGACCCGCTCATCGTGCTGGATATTTCGCAGCGATTCGATGCGGTTGTTGCCCGGCCAGTCGGCGAAGGCGAGGGTTTTGTCGTCGAGCACATGGACAAAGCCGGGCGGCCCGCCGCGTGGCGAAGCATCCATGCCGGCCGGACCGGCTGTGGCCAGACAGAAAAAACTCGCCTGCTGCAAATACTGCCGATGAAAATCGACCAAATGGTCGAACACCGCTTTCTGTATGCGCTCGCTCGGCGGCGCATACAGGGCGTCGAGTTCCACCTGCTTCGGTGTCCGGGTCTCTGACATCTGGACTACTCCTTCTAAAGAGCAGCGAGCCTAAGGCAGAGCCCTCTGGCGGCTATAGAATTGTTCAGCCATTGAATAGCGGAAATCCGCCAAACTGATTGGCTGCGTGCCATCCATCTCGCAATGTCCGACCTGCTGGAATTACTGCAACCTCATCTGGATGACGACGCCGGCCCGGTCATCATCGCGGCCACTCGCTGGCAGGAGCAGGAGCTGTCCTCCGAAGCGCATCAGCATGCGCGCGGACAGCTGTTTGGCTCGCTGCGCGGCCTGATCTCGGTGACCGTGGAAGACGGCGTCTGGATCGTTCCCGCCATCCACGCCGTCTGGCTTCCGCCCCACCACAGGCATTCAGGCCGATCGTTCGGGCCCTACCACGGCTGGAGCGCCTATATAGCCCAGCATGCCTGCGCCGATCTGCCCTCCAGGCCTTGCACCTTGCGTGTCTCCGGCCTGCTGCGCGAAGCAGTGTTGCGCCTGGCGGCCAGCTGGACCCACCCTGCACAGCCGTTGCGCTCGCCCGAGCTCGACAATGTGTCTAGTGTGGTGCTCGACGAAATCCGCCACCTGCCCAGGCAAGCCCTGGGGCTGCCCCTGCCCAGCGATTGGCGCGTGCAGCGCATTGCCCAGGCAATGATCCAGAACCCGGCCGATACCCGGGATCTGACGGCCTGGGCCGACTGGGGAGCGCTGAGCACCCGCACGCTGAGCCGCCGCTTTGTGGCGGAAACCGGCTACAGCTTCAGCGCCTGGCGCCAGCGCCTGCGCCTGCTGCGCTCCCTGGAGCTGCTGGCCGAAGGCGTGCCGGTCAGCCATATCGCACTCGATCTGGGCTGGGCCAGCCCCAGTGCCTTTATCCAGTTGTTCAAGCGCGAGTTCGGAGAAACACCCGGCATTTACCGCGCACGGCTGGGATCCTGAACCCCGGAAAGCGGCGCGTGCGTCACGGCTGCGCCATGGGCAGCGCAGCCACCAGGGCTTCAGACACTTCAGACGAAAGAGCTTCGCGAAACCGGGCTCATGCCATGGGCGTCCCAACCATCCGCCTTGCAGGATTCAGCGCCCTGCGTATTGCCTGCGCGACTTCGACAAAACTGCCTGCCGATCAAATGGTTGTATCATACAACCATTTGGAGATATCTATGGAAAACGAACCGTCTCTAGTCGAGCAGATACGCGCTTACTCACGCTCCATGGCACGTGATTGGGGCTTCATGGGTGAAAGCATTGCAGGCGCAGACCTCTCCCCGTCCGCCGTGCATGCGCTTCTTGAAATCGAAGAAGGCAATGTCAACGCCAAGGATCTTGGGGCAATGCTTCGACTGGAAAAATCCAGCGTCAGCCGGATGCTGCGCAAACTGGTGGAAGCCGGCGATATCAGCGAGTCACCGGACCTCCACGACAGCCGGCTCAAGCAGCTGTCGCTGACCCCTGCGGGCAGGTTGCGCGTCGAATCCATTCATGCACATGCACGCGCACAGGTCACGCATGCCCTGGAACGATTGAACCCGGGACAGAAGCACACCGTCTCGAAGGGTTTGCAGCTTTACAGCGCTGCACTGTCGTCCCGGATTCAAGGCGACAAGGAAAAGCCGGTCGTGGAGCTCGTAAGCGGCTATCAGCCGGGAATCATTGCTCGCATCACCCAGATGCATGCGCAGTACTACTCTCGTGAAGCCGGGTTGGGCCAGCGTTTTGAATCCGTTGTTGCCGCGGGCCTCGCCGAGTTCTCAAATCGCTTGAACCACTCGCGGAACCGAATCTGGACTGCCATGCATGAAGGAGAAATCATTGGCTCGGTCGCCATTGACGGCGAAGACCTCGAACCCGGCATTGCACACCTGAGGTGGTTTATCGTCGATGACAGCGTTAGGGGAAGCGGTGCGGGGAGACGACTGCTGAATGCTGCGCTCGAATTTGTCGACCAGCAGAAGTTTCGCGAAACCCAGCTTTGGACGTTCAGCGGGCTCTCTGCGGCTCGCCATCTGTATGAGTCATATGGCTTTAAGTGTGTTGAAGAGTGGGTTGGCGATCAGTGGGGGAAACAGATGCTGGAGCAGCGATTCTCCAGAGTCGGCTCCGGCAGCTAGGACTGTTTTCCTGATCCGCGCATGCTTTGGTCAGCCGCTTTGGCACCTGAACTGCAGCCGCGATCATGCCGATGGCTGAAATGGACTGCTGTGAACCCACTGGGGCTATCCAGTGCGCTCCGCCTGCGCAGGGCGCCGATTGGAGATTAAACACCGGCCAAGCAGACGCTGTTGCGGCCCTTTCGCTTGGCTTCATACAAGGCCCTGTCCGCCATGTCGATGAGGCTGGAGCAGGAGGAATCCAGCGCAGCACCGCTTGCGCATGCGACTCCCACGCTGATGGTGATCTGCACCAATCCGGTTTGCTCATTGCCTAGCGACAGGGCCTCGACCTGTTGCCGAATGAATTCGGCGAGCCTGGCCGCGCCGGACAGACCGGTGCCAGGCAACAGAATGGCGAACTCCTCGCCCCCATAACGGGAAACCAGGCTACCTGCGCGCTGGACGCAGTGCGCCAGCAGGCCGGCGAAACACTTGAGCACCTCATCGCCGAACGGGTGCCCAAAGCCGTCGTTGAGCTGCTTGAAATGGTCGACATCCAACAGAAGCAGCGAAAGTGCAGTCTCCGACCGATGTGCTCTGCGCCACTCCGACTCCAGCACCTCATCGAACCGTCTGCGGTTCACCAAGCCTGTCAAAGCATCCTTCACGGCCAGGGACTCCAGGTGCAAGGTCAGCTGCCTCAGCTCTTCCTGCTGCCGCCGTGACGCGGTGACGTCGACATGCGAAAAAAAGCTGCAGCCATTGGCCTGGGTCCCGCGCAGCTCCACCACGCGCACCCAGCGATCCTGAGGCAGGGCCAGCACATAAGGAGCCCCTGAAAACCGCTGCCGCTCCGTGAGAACCGAAAGTCCTGTTGCATAGTCCGTGGTCGGCTGCTCGTGCGCCCACGACTGTGCATAGATATCTTCAAACATGCGCGCGCCAAGACACTCGATGTCCGTCAAGCCATAGAGCACCAGAAAGGAGTGATTGGCCCAGACCGCCCTGTCCTGCTCATCGACCATCAGGATGCCGTCCGCCAGACTTTCCAGGGCCAGTGCCGTATCCTCCGAAATCTGCCGAGGCCGTCGTACCTGCTTGGGATTGATCCGGTCCTGCATCCCCGTGAGCAAGGGAGCGGTCTTGCGCCACAGTCTGATCCGGCCCAGAGGCCCCAGGGCAAGAGAGGCGGCCCGGACGCGATAGTCATGGTGGTCGAACTCGAACGCACGCTGCTGGTTGTGATGTCGCTGGATGCCCTCTTCGATGTAGCGCTCCATGCATGGCAGCTCCTGCGCCGAAAGCCTTTGCAGATAGAAACGCCGCAGATTCTCGCTGTAGGCTTCACCGGCATAGACATGCCCGGCATGCTCGGGGAAGAACTGCAGAAAGGTATCGTTCCACAGCTGGGTTCTGTCGTTCGCATCAAAGACGCAAACCGCCACTTCCAGCTGGTCCAGGGCCAGCGCTACGACGCGGAGAATCGAGATCAAGATTCGCTACACAGACAGGGTTGACCGAGAAGGTTTGTCGTTTCGGGCCCGCAACAGCCCCCTGCAAACCCAGGTAAGAATGAGATCTGCACGCAGCGAGGCACCTACCGGTCTCTCGATGCAAGCTTTGGCAAGGCAGCCATACTGGAGCAGCCGCTGCGCCCGCCAGCGGTGACCAGAGCCATGAGCGCGGACGCCGCAGGGCAGTCCTTCATGGGCGAACCTCGGGAGTCAAGCAATACCAGGCCGCGATTCCTATGCTCATCCAAAGCACGATGATCATGATGGCTCCCGAGCGGCTCCTGGGCCTGGCCCCCTTTTCAGCCATCCAAGCGTCGGCTTGAACACGGCATTCGGTGAGCACCGATGCCGGCAACAGCTTGACCGTGAGCCAGATCAGCCCCGGGAGCAGCAGAGCATCGTCCATGAATCCGAGAACGGGGATGAAGTCCGGTATCAGATCAATCGGACTGAGCGCATAGGCAACCACAAACAGGCCCAAGACCTTTGCGAACCAAGGCGTCGCGGGGTGTTTTCCTGCGAACCAGAGGGTCACCCCGTCGCGCTTGATTCGCTTTGCCCAAGCCTTCAGGCTGTCTCTGATATTCATTGGAAATCCTGGCCAAGAGCCCGAATTTTCTCATTATTTGAAATAACGACCGCCAGCCGCGAGTACCGGGCCGACTCGACCATCTCCCGCCAGTGCCAGCGATCGCAGGCACGCATTACCTAGAAGGCCTGGCCGGGATGCGGGGCCTCGTTGACAAAGCCCGTCTTGTCCTTTGGGGAAATGGCCCGAAGAACCTTGCAGGGAATGCCTGCGGCAACAACCCCTGCAGGAATATCGGAGGTCAGCACACTGCCCGAGCCGATGATGGAATCGTCGCCGATCGTCACGCCGGGATTGATATGCACGCCAGCGCCTATCCACACGCGGTTGCCGATCGTCACGGGTTTTGCAAAACAGCCGCCCGCCGCACGCTCGGCCGGATCGATGGCATGGTTGGAGGTATAGATGCCAACACGTGGTGCCAGCAGAACATCGTTGCCGATGAAGATTCCTCCGCCATCCAGCATGATGCAATCGAAGTTGGCATAGAAGTTATTGCCAATGTGGATGTTCCGGCCAAACTCGCAACGAAAGCGCGGCTCGAAATGCACGTTCCGGCCTGCCGAACCCAGGAGGCGGCGAAGTATCGCCTCACGCACAGGCGCAGGTTCCGAGAAGGAGTCGTTGTACTCGTTGCTCAGCAGCACCGCATGCTGCCGTGCGCCCACCAGCTCCGGCGTCAGATCGTTGTACATCTTTCCGGTGCGAATGTGATCAAGCTGTGTTTCAAGACTGGACATGGGGGCAGGCTTTGCAAAGTCGACAACCTTACCCCATTGCTGATGCCGTGGATGGTTTGGGTCGGCTCGCTTTGCCAGGAGCCTGGCAATTGGCAGACGACCTCGGGCCAAAGCTGCCGGCTTTCCAGGCAGGTTCCTATTGCGCCTTGAAGGTGATCCATGCACTCCAGAACAGGCTTGAGAAAAAGCGCAGCGGATTGACGAAGCCCGCGTTGGCCAGCATCGTTTCCACCGCGGCCTCAGAAAGCGGCGGCACGGCTCCCTGGCGGATTTTGCCCAGCTTCGCGACGACCTCCGCCTCATCGGCTCCGGCCATGCGCCAGCGTGCAGCCCAGGCTTCAAGGAACAGCGGCTGGGATTCGTAGGGGCACCGGTTGCAGGCCAGGATCAGCGGCCCGCCCGGTTTCAAGCGGCGACCGAGCTCTCGCAAGAGCGCGTCCTTGCGATCCTGCTCGGGAATGTGATGCAGGACTCCGACCAGGGTTGCGGCATCGAAGCCATCGCCATCGGGAAGCTCCTCGACCGTACCGTGGAAGACTGTGGTGCGTCCGGACAGGCCTGCCGCCTCGATGCCTGTCATCGCCTGATCGAGCATTGCGACCGCCGGATCGGCGGCCACAAAGGTCCAGGCCGGCTCCAGTTTTGCGGCGCACAGGATTTCCTGACCTGTTCCACCGGCTCCCGCGACAAGAACCGACTTTGCATCATGGCCCAGGTGGGCCGAAAGCAGGCAGGCGGCAAGCTCGTGGCAGGCGTCGTAGCCGGCAAGGGCAATACGACTTTGCGTTGCATATTCAATGGATCTGGAGAGATCGAACTTGGCGCTGGAGCTTGTGGAAGTCATGCCGGCCATTGTGGGGAGTGTGCACTGGCGCCAGAAGCATTCCTTTGTGCAGGCCATCGTCTGCTTTGGCGGCATATTGAAAATGCAGGTCTGGCCTTCTCGCCGGTGACCCGGGGCGGAGATCACGCACAAGGGCTTACTGGCAAATGGGGCCTGCAGCCGCGCAGCGATCTGCATGCCTGCACGGTGTCTGCAATGCGAATGCATCTGCTTACAGCCCGCATCCAGAGCGCTTGCGCTCGGGAATTGATAGCTGACTTTGATTCCCGAAGCCGGTCGCGGGATACTCCAGGCTTCGCAAATTCACCGAGAACAACAAATATGCAAGGCCATCCCGACGTCGTCGACTACCTCAAGGACCTGCTGCGCGGCGAGCTCGCAGCGCGCGACCAGTACTTCGCACACTCGCGCATCTATGAAGACCAGGGCTTTGCCAAGCTGTTCACGCGTCTGGACCATGAGATGCAGGAGGAAACACAGCACGCCGACGCGCTGCTGCGCCGCATTCTGATGCTGGGTGGCCGCCCCGACATGCGCCCCAAGGAATTCACGCCTGGCGAAACCGTGCCCGAGATGCTGCGCAAGGATCTGGACACCGAATACGAGGTGCGCGCCGGCCTGCAGCAAGGCGTGGCGCTGTGCGAGCAGCACCGCGACTATGTGAGCCGCGACATCCTGCTGACCCAGTTGCACGATACCGAGGAAGACCACGCCTACTGGCTGGAAAAGCAGCTGGGTCTGATCGACAAGATCGGACTGCAGAACTATCTGCAGAGCCAGACCTGAGCCTCTGCGGCGCTGCGCGCAGAAAGACAAAGGCCGTCCTTGAAGACGGCCTTTTTCATGGGCAGGAGACGAGCTCGGCGACGATCACCACCGCCCAGGGCGGGCGGCAACCGAAGCCGGCAAGCCGGGCTCACTCGAAGGGCTGGGGCCGCCTGGTGGCATCGCTGGAAGGCGGCAGTATGGGCAGCACCAGCTTGGGCTGCTCGCCGGTCAGCGTCTTCAGGAACGCGACGATGTCGGCGTTCTCGCTCTTGCTGAACTTCTTGCCCAGCTGGATGCGGCCCATGGTGTCCACTGCCTGTGCCAGGGTGTCAGCCGCACCGTCGTGGAAGTAGGGATAGGTCAGCTCCACATTGCGCAGCGTCGGAACCTTGAAGCTGAAGCGCTCCGCATCGTTGCCCGTGACGGCAGCGCGCCCCTCTGCCGGATTGTCGGTCTTGTAGGGTTCGACCAGACCCATCTTCTGAAACGAGGCCCCCCCAAAGTTCACGCCGTTGTGGCAGGCCACGCAACCCGAGTTCTTGAACAGCTGATAGCCGCGCAGCTCCTGGGCGCTGATGGCTTTCGTATCGCCCTCAAGCCATCGGTCGAAGCGCGCATGGGGCGTGACCAGCGTTTCCTCGAAGGCCGCAATCGCCGCCGTCACTTCCTCTATGGTCAGCTTGTTGCTGCCGAACACGCTCTTGAATTCGGCCACATATTGCGGAATGGAGCGCAGCATGTCCACGGCCAGATCATGCGTGAAGGCCATTTCGCCGGGGTTGGCGATAGGGCCGCCCGCCTGCTCGCGCAGGTTCTTGGCACGCCCGTCCCAGAACTGGGCAAGGTTCAGGCTGGAGTTGAGCACCGTCGGCGAATTGATGGGGCCTTTTTGCCATTTGTCGCCGATCGAGGTCCTGATATTGTCCGAACCGCCCATGCTCAGGTTATGGCATGAGTTGCAGGAGATGAAGCCGGAGCGCGACAGCCGTGGATCGAAGAAGAGCTTCTTGCCGAGTTCGACCTTGGCGGGCTCCGTGACCCTGTGCGCCTTGATGGGCTGCACGGGTTCCTGAGCCGATGCGAGAGTGCCGGCCATCATGGCGGCAGCGGATACGGCACCCAGCACGAATCTCCTGAAGTGCTGGCTGGAGGTGGGCTTGTTTTTCATCGGGAACTCCTTTTCTTGCGCAGCCTGCTGAGGGACGCGATACCGCTGAGCCCTCAGCACCGGCACATCACAGACATGCACCAATGCCGGCTGCATGGTTATTCTTAAGGAGTACCCCTATTGACTCGTTGACCAAACACAAGATCCGAGTGCAAGCCGCATCGGATAGGTCAACCCCAGGCGGGACAACCCGGGTGGTTCGAGACTCTCATGGGCGCAAGATGCGGCCCCGTGTCAAACAGGGCGATGGACAGTCGACCAAGGCCGACTGCCCGCAGCCCGCTCAGCGCATCGCCGCTGCGGGCGCGACCTGCACCTTCATGCTGCGCACGATGGCCGCCAGCACCACGCCATAGGCGGGAACAAACAGCAGCAGGCTCACGCCCAGCTTGATGACATAGTCGACCATGGCGATTTCCACCCAGTTGGCCGCCATGAAGGCATCGGAGCTATTCCAGAAAGCGATGGAGAAAAAGGCCGCAGTGTCCAGCACCTGGCCGAACACCGACGCGGCCGCCGGAGCCAGCCACCAGGAATGGCTTTTCTGGCGGATGCGGTCAAAGACCTGAATATCCAGCAACTGACCCAGCACATAGGCGGCAAAGCTGGCCAGTGCGATGCGGAACACAAAGCCGTTGAAGCTTTGCAGCGCCTCCCAGCCATTGAAGCGGCCTTCGTGGAACAGCACGCCCACCACATAGGACACCACCAGCGCGGGCAGCATGGCACGCATGATGACGCGCCGCGCCGCGGTCTTGCCGATCAGGCGCACCGTCAGGTCGGTGGCCAGAAAGATGAAGGGGAAGCTGAAAGCGCCCCAGGTGCTGTGAAAGCCCAGCAGCGTGATGGGCAGTTGCACCAGGTAGTTGCTGGCGATGACCAGCGCGATATGGAACGCGACGAGAACGGAGAGGTAAAACGGCACGCGCGACGCTTGCGTCTGCACGGCATGAGCGGATGTCATGACAGTCCTTTTTGGTCGATGGGGGCGAGGGAACCCATGGTTGCGAAGAGTACGCCAGCGCGGCGCAACCGTGAATTTTACGCGGTACGGAATTATCTCTGCCTCCCTCGGCCCGCTTATCCGCCCGGACACATGGCGGATATAACGAAAAGCATAGCTTGTAGCGCCTGCCAATCCATGTTTTCAGCAACGAATCAACCTACATTCAATAGATGACAGGCGCTAGGCGCTATCTTTTTCTGCACCACTCAAAGCACAAGCTGCGCCTCCTGCCGGGCCTCATGGCGCGTGGCACGCAGCCCTGCCCACTGCAGATCGGCCAGGACCAGCACCACGACCGCCTGCGCCGCCACCCAGGCCAGCCCCCAGGCACTGAGCACCAGGCCGGAGCCAAACACCAGGACCGCGCAGCCCAGTGCCCAGCCCAGATTGCCGAGAGCCACCAGACCGATCAGCGTGCGCGGCAGGGGCTGGCGCCGCGCCATCCAGGCAGCGGCCGATGCATAGGCCAGCAAGAAAAGGCCTGTTGCCGTCAGCAGCAAAGGCGGCAGCCCCGTCAGATCGGCCAGCGGCCGTTGCAGGGCCAGTTGCAGTGCGCCCGTGGCGGCACAGGAGGCCGTATCGGCCCACATCACAAGACGCAGAAAACGGGGAGAAGCAAAGAGGGACATGGAGGACTCCTGTTCTGAAAGCACGTTCTTGCGGCCGGCCCTGTGCCGGCTGCTGGGGTCCATGATTGCCAGCCGCGCGCACAGCGTCGATAACCTCGCAGGTCATGGCCGCATGTGCGGCCTGCCACTACGATGCGACCATGACTTCCAGCACCGCCCCCTCTTCCTTTCATGCCGCTCACCTGCCGCCCGGCGCACGCGCGCCGTTCGGCGAACACCTGCGCCACTGGCGCCAGCACCGCCGGCTGAGCCAGCAAGGGCTGGCGCTGGAGGCAGAGATCTCGACACGCCACCTGAGCTATGTGGAAACAGGGCGCGCCCAGCCCAGCCGCGAGATGGTGCTGCGCCTGGCCGAGCGCCTGTCGGTGCCGCTGCGCGAGCGCAATGCATTGCTGGTGGCGGCGGGCTTTGCGCCCATGTACCAGGCCCGCCCGCTGGACCATCCCGATCTGGCCGCCGCGCGCCAGGCCGTGGAGCTGGTGCTCAAGGGCCACGAGCCCAGCCCGGCGCTGGCCGTGGACAGACACTGGAACCTGGTGACCGCCAATGCCGTCGTGCCGCTGCTGCTGGACGGCGTGGCGCCCTGGCTGCTGGAGCCTCCCGTGAATGTGCTGCGCCTGAGCCTGCACCCCGAGGGACTGGGCCCGCGTCTGGCCAATGCCGGTCAATGGCGTGCCCATCTGCTGCATCGCCTGCAGCAGCAGATATCGGCCTCTGCGGACGGCGAGCTGCAGGCGCTTCATGACGAGATTGCGGACTACCCGTTCGCGGCCCATGGCGCGGCAGCCAGCCCGGTCGCCAGCCATATCGCCGTGCCTTTCGAGCTGCACACCGATCTGGGCACTCTGAGCTTCATCAGCACCATCACCATCTTCGGCACGCCCGTGGACGTGACACTGCAGGAGCTGGCCGTCGAATCCTTCTTTCCCGCAAATGCCGAGACACAGCAGGCGCTGCAGCGGCTGCAGGCCCGGCACACGGCCTGAAAAGCAAAAAGCCCGCAGGACTTGCATCCTGCGGGCTTTGGGGCTGGGCCACTGAAGGCCCTGTCATCTGGCGCCTGAGCGCTTAGATCTTGGCCGCCACTTCAGCGTACTCGGCGATTTCGTTGAAGTTCATGTAGCGGTAGACGGAGGCCTTGTCGGCATCGATCACGCCCATTTCCTTCAGGTACTCTTCCTTGGAAGGCAGGTAGCCCAGACGCGAAGCGATGGCTGCCAGCTCGGCCGAGCCCAGATACACGTTGGTGTTCTTGCCCAGACGGTTGGGGAAGTTACGAGTGGAAGTCGAGATGACAGTCGCACCTTCACGCACTTGAGCCTGGTTACCCATGCACAGCGAGCAGCCGGGCATTTCGGTACGTGCACCAGCAGTACCGAAGGCAGAGTAGTGACCTTCCTTGATCAGCTCGTCCTGATCCATCTTGGTGGGAGGAGCCACCCACAGCTTGACGGGGATGTCGCGCTGGCCGCCCAGCAGCTTGGCTGCAGCGCGGAAGTGACCGATGTTGGTCATGCAGGAACCGATGAAGGCTTCGTCGATCTTGGCGCCGGCCACGTCAGACAGGGTCTTGGCATCATCAGGATCGTTCGGGCAGCAAACGATGGGTTCCTTGATGTCGGACATGTCGATTTCGATGACGTGAGCGTACTCAGCGTTCTTGTCGGCTTCCAGCAGATCGGGCTTGGCCAGCCAGGCTTCGACCTTTTCGATACGGCGCTGCAGAGTCTTGGCATCGGCGTAACCGTCAGCGATCATGTTCTTCATCAGAACGATGTTCGATGTCAGGTATTCCTTGATGGGCTCTGGGTTCAGCTTGATCGTGCAACCGGCGGCAGAGCGCTCGGCAGAAGCGTCAGACAGCTCGAACGCTTGTTCAACCTTCAGATCTGGCAGACCTTCGATTTCCAGGATACGACCCGAGAATTCGTTGATCTTGCCGGCCTTGGCCACGGTCAGCAGACCTTGCTTGATACCGTACAGAGGAATTGCGTGCACCAGATCGCGCAGGGTCACGCCAGGCTGCATCTCGCCCTTGAAGCGCACCAGCACGGATTCGGGCATGTCCAGAGGCATCACGCCGGTAGCGGCGCCGAAGGCCACCAGACCGGAGCCTGCGGGGAAGGAGATGCCGATGGGGAAACGGGTGTGCGAGTCGCCACCGGTACCCACGGTGTCGGGCAGCAGCAGGCGGTTGAGCCAGCTGTGGATCACGCCGTCACCAGGACGCAGGGCCACGCCGCCGCGGTTGCTGATGAAGTTGGGCAGTTCGCGGTGGGTCTTCACGTCCACAGGCTTGGGATAAGCCGCTGTGTGGCAGAAGGACTGCATCACCATATCGGCGGAGAAGCCCAGGCAGGCCAGATCCTTGAGCTCGTCGCGAGTCATGGGGCCGGTGGTGTCCTGCGAACCGACGGTGGTCATGCGAGGCTCGCAGTAAGTACCGGGGCGCACGCCCTGGCCTTCGGGCAGACCGCAGGCGCGGCCGACCATCTTCTGGGCCAGCGTGAAGCCAGCGTTAGAAGCAGCAGGAGCCTGGGGCAGGCGGAACTCGGTGGATGCGGGCAGGCCCAGGGCTTCGCGAGCCTTGGCGGTCAGCGAACGGCCGATGATCAGGTTGATACGGCCGCCGGCTTGCACTTCGTCCAGCAGCACGTCGGACTTGAGCTGGAAGTCAGCCACGGTTTCGCCGTTCTTGACGATCTTGCCGGCGTAGGGCAGCACGTCGATCACGTCGCCCATTTCCAGCTTGGAAACATCGACTTCGATGGGCAGAGCGCCGGAGTCTTCTTGCGTGTTGAAGAAGATAGGAGCGATCTTGCCGCCCAGCGTCACGCCGCCAAAGCGCTTGTTGGGAACAAAGGGAATGTCCACGCCCGTGCCCCAGATGATGGAGTTGGTGGCGGACTTGCGCGAAGAGCCGGTACCGACCACGTCACCCACGTAGGCAACCAGGTGGCCCTTCTTCTTCAGGTCTTCGATGAACTGCATGGGGCCACGCTTGCCGTCTTCTTCGGGCTTGAACGCCGCGTCGGGACGCGTGTTCTTGAGCATGGCCAGGTAGTGCAGAGGAATGTCGGGACGGCTCCAGGCATCGGGAGCGGGCGACAGGTCGTCGGTGTTGGTCTCGCCAGGCACCTTGAAGACGGTGACGGTGATCTTTTCCTCGACCTTGGGACGCGAAGTGAACCACTCGGCATCGGCCCAGCTTTGCATCACTTCCTTGGCCTTGGCATTGCCGGCCTTGGCCTTGTCGGCCACGTCGTTGAAGAAGTCGAACATCAGCAGTGTCTTCTTCAGCGCATCGGCAGCCACACCAGCCACTTCGGCATCGTCCAGCAGCTCGATCAGGGGGTGCACGTTGTAGCCACCCACCATGGTGCCCAGCAGCTCGGTGGCCTTGGCCTTGGAGATGAGACCCACCTCCAGGTCGCCGTGAGCTACGGCAGCCAGGAAGGAAGCCTTGACCTTGGCTGCATCATCCACACCGGGCGGCACGCGATGGGTCAGCAGATCCATCAGGAACGCGTCTTCACCAGCGGGTGGGTTCTTGATCAGCTCGATCAGCTCGGCGACCTGCTTGGCATCCAGGGGCAACGGGGGGATGCCCAGTGCGGCGCGTTCTGCCACATGGTCACGGTAGGCTTTCAACATGGGTTCTCTCCAATGGTTTTTTAAAAAAGGCTGCGCGTGGAGCGCGAATTACAGGGCTGGCGCATGTGCGATACGCCAGCCCTCAGCCTCGCCAGACTTATTTGCTGTCCAGCAGGCTGGGAGGTGGGTTCTTGCGGATGGCTTCGGCCACTTGCTGCTGCTCGGGACTCATGCATTCATCCGCAAGACGCTGACCGGCCTTCTGGTTCATCAGCATGGACTTGTTGGCGATCTGCAGCCACACGGCACCGGCCGCCTTGTCTTCCAGGCGCACCGTGCCCGTGGAAGTCTTGACGGGAGCCATGTGGTACTTGAAGCCGCGGCCGTCCACGATGAAGTAACCGGGGTTGGCGGTGTCGGCGTTCACATTCACATAGGCACCGAGCTCGCAGGCAATGCGGCCCTTGTGCACGCGCTCGGCCACGGCCAGCTCTTCCGTGCCCAGGGCTGCGGAAGCCGGGCCGGCGGCCACGGCAGCAGCGCCCGCGCCAGCGGCAGCCGCAGCGGCGGCCTTGCCCTTGGCGGGTGCCTTCTTGGCAGCGGGAGCCTTCTTGGCAGCGGCGGCCTTGGCCTTGGGAGCGGTTTGTGCCACGGCGGAGTGGCTGATTGCGACCAGGGGAGCGGCAATCATCAAAGTGGCGATCAGGGTCTTCATAGGATTTAGCTCCTGCAGACTTGTTATGAGTTCAATGGGTTGGAGCCAGGGCAAACCAGGGTTGAACCTCAACCGGCAAGACCTGCCCCGTCTGGTGAGCGCGCTCCAGCAACTGCCAGAAATAGCGGTAGCTCGCGCGGTCGTGTAGTACACCACCAAAACTGATGGGCGCCCAATTCTGCACCGCTGCAGAGGTAAGTATTTGTGCCGCCTGCCTGACTTCATCCTCAGCAGGAGAAAAAGCACGCAGGATCGGCCGAATCTGGTCGGGATGGATGCTCCACATGCGTGTGTAGCCAAGCTCCCGCGAGGCTTTTTGCGCGCAAGCCTGCAAAGCTTCAGGATTCTTGAATTCGGTGACCACGCAGTGCGACGGCACCTTGCCGTGGGCGTGGCAGGCCGCTGCGATCTCGAGCTTGGCGCGCACTACCAGCGGATGCTCGAACTGGCCCTGGGCCGTCATGGCGGAGGCAGGGATGGCGCCGCCATGGGCCGAGACAAAGTCCATCAGACCGAAGGAGATGCTCTGCACGGCCGGATGTGCGGCGATGTCGAAGGCCTGCTGCACGGCAGCGGGCGACTCTATCAGGACATGCAGCGGCACAGGCTTGTCTGTTGCGCGCTGCAGCGCTGCTTCAGCCTTGATGACGTCATCCACCGACTCCACCTTGGGAATCATGATGTGGCAGAGCCGGCCTGCGGCTCCACCGGCGATGATGTCCATGTCGGCCTGGAAATGTGCATGGTCCACCGCATGCACCCGGGCTGCCACGCGCGCGCCTGCAGCGGCGCCGTTCGCCAGCTCGACGACCAGGGCGGCATGCGCGGCCTCCTGGCCGACGGGAGCACCGTCCTCGCAGTCCAGCGTCACGTCGAACACGCAGGTGCCGAACTCCTGCATCATCTCGGCCTGCAGCTGCAGGCTTTTGCGCATGCGTGCTTCCACGCCGCTGTAGTGGTCGCAGATCGGCAGACGCTGAGCGCCACCCTGAGCATCGAGCAGCACGGTGGCGGGATGAACCAGTTCTTTCGTCATGACTTGCGCTGAGCCACCATGAAAAGTCGGGGGAAAGCCAGCAGACGCTTGCCGTCGGCTCGCTCCGGATAAGCCGCATCGATGCGGTTTTGATACTCAGTCAGATACTCGGCCTGCAGCTCCTGGGGCAAGCCTTCCACAAAAGGCTTGAGGCCCGTGCTGCTGAGCCACTGCACAATCGCTGCTGCCGAGTCCATGGGATGCTGGTAGATGGTGTGCCACACATCGACGCTCGCAGCCTCATTGGCGGGAGCTGCCGGCTGGGGCGCTGCCAGCAGGTCGTAATAGACCCCTATGGGCAAAATCTCGGTACGCACCTTGCTCGCATTCCCGATATGCGCCGCAAACGGGGGCAGCTGCGCGACTTCGCGCATGTTTCGGTGCGAGGGTTCCTGACGGTTGTCAGGCATCTGCACTGCCAGCACACCACCGGGCGCCAGCAGCGAAAACAGACGGGGAATCAGGCTCTCATGCTCGCCCACCCACTGGATGGAGGCATTGGCATAGATCAGATCAGGCGCTGGCTCACCTTCAGCAGGTGCCCAGGAGGCAATGTCACCGGCCTCGAACCTGGCCTGCGGCAACTGCTTTCGCGCAGTCTCCAGCATGGCTTCGGAATTGTCGACACCGAGCACATCGGCGCCGGGAAAACGCTCCACCAGAAGTTCGGTGGAGTTGCCCGGCCCGCAGCCCAGATCCACGATGTGGAGGCTGCGAGCGGGTGAATGCAAGCTGGAAGGTACTCTTGCCAGCAGTTCTGCCGCAGGGCGGGTGCGCTCATTGGCAAAGCGCAGATACAGCGCAGGGTTCCAGTCTTGCATAGGTTTTGCGCTGATTACAGCAGGTGCTTGACGCCGTCTTGCTCGCCTTGCAGCTCAGCCAGAGTCTTGTTGATGCACTCTTGCGAGAAGGCATCGATTTCCAGACCTTCGACGATCTTGTATTCGCCGTCAGCCGTGGTGGTCACGGGGAAACCGAACACGATACCGGCAGGGATGCCGTACTCGCCGTTGGAAGGCACGCCCATGGTGACCCATTCGCCGTTGGAGCCCAGGGCCCAGTCACGCATGTGGTCGATGGCAGCGTTGGCAGCCGAAGCAGCCGACGACAGACCGCGAGCAGCGATGATGGCAGCGCCACGCTTGCCCACGGTGGGCAGGAACACGTTGGCATTCCATTCCTGGTCGTTGATGGCTTCCTTCACGGACTTGCCGTCCACGGTGGCGAAGCGGTAGTCGGCGTACATGGTGGGCGAGTGGTTGCCCCACACAGTCAGCTTCCTGATGTCGCCAACCTTGAAGCCGCCCTTGGCAGCCAGCTGGGAAGCAGCGCGGTTGTGGTCCAGGCGCAGCATGGCGGTGAAGTTCTTGGCGGGCAGATCGGGAGCCGACTTCATGGCGATGTAGGCATTGGTGTTGGCGGGGTTGCCCACCACCAGAACCTTGACATTGCGCGAAGCCACGGCGTTCAGAGCCTTGCCCTGAGCGGTGAAGATCTGGGCGTTGGCAGCCAGCAGGTCAGCACGTTCCATGCCGGGGCCACGAGGACGGGCGCCCACCAGCAGAGCGTAGTCGGTGTCCTTGAAGGCGGTCATGGGGTCGGCGTGGGCTTCGATGCCGGCCAGCAGGGGGAAGGCGCAGTCTTCCAGCTCCATGATCACGCCCTTCAGAGCGTTTTGAGCCTTTTCGTCGGGGATTTCCAGCAGTTGCAGAATAACGGGCTGATCTTTACCCAGCATTTCGCCGGAGGCGATGCGGAACAACAGGGCGTAACCGATTTGGCCAGCTGCGCCGGTAACGGCGACACGGACGGGCTTCTTGCTCATGGTGAAACTCCAAGATTGGAAAAAAGTGAGATGTTATGGGCGCCAGGTTGCACCAGCGTAACCACCAGTAGCGCAAGCTCCGCAAACATGCGGCAAGTGTACTGCTGAAATCAAAGCCCGGTCAATTTGTCTTATGTCTTATATAAGATATGATCTTCACTTAGCGACCAGAGTCAAATCGACTGTTTTTGTGCATCGCATCGCGGAGGCGATACCTTCAAAACCAACTATGCCGACCCCTCACAACACAGCCCCGGACAACAACGCCAGCCATAGCGGTGGCGCCGGCGTCTCCACCCCAGCCTTCAGCCCTCTGTACCAGCAGATCAAGGGCCTGATCCTGCAAAGCCTGGAAGCTGGCGAATGGCGCCCCGGAGAACTGATTCCCAGTGAAATGGAGCTGGCAGCCCGCTTCAAGGTCAGCCAGGGCACGGTGCGCAAGGCAATCGATGAACTGGCCGCCGAAAATCTGGTCATGCGCCGCCAGGGCAAGGGCACGTTTGTGGCCACTCACGCCGCCCAGCAGGTGCAGTACCGCTTTCTGAATCTGCGCCCCGATGCCGGCGACCTGCAGGGCGAAGGCCGCGCAGAGCGCCATATCCTGGAGTGCCGCCGCCTGCGCGCGCCCGCCGAAGTGGCCCGCGCCCTGGCCCTGCGCACCGGCGACGCCGTGATGCATGTGCGCCGCACCCTGTCCTTTGCCGCAATCCCGACTATTTTGGAGGACATCTGGCTGCCTGGCAACGCCTTCAAGGGGCTGACGGCCGAGCAGATGTCCGGCTACCAGGGCCCCACCTACGCCATGTTCGAGCTGGTCTATGGCGTTCGCATGGTGCGGGCCGACGAGAAAATTCGCGCCGTTCTGCCGGATGCCGAGCAAGCCCAGTTGCTGAACATTCCCAGCACCACGCCGCTGCTCAGCGTGGAGCGAACTGCTTACACATACAACGATGTTCCCATGGAGTTACGGCGCGGCCTGTACCGCACCGACACCCATCATTACCGCAATGCATTGAACTGAATCCCCCCGTAAAAGCGTTGATTGCAACAGAGCCCAATCCTCTGCTATGCAAATTCGGCTAACGGATTCTGCTGCATTGCAATAGAATTTTGTGTCGCTTCGCACTAGCGATTACAACGCAGTTACATCCACGAAAGTACCCTGCCATGACAGAGCAAAAAGCAAAACAGCGGCCAGAGTTCCGCAATATCAACTTCTTCTCGGACCTACCGACCTATCGCCTGCCCCTGGCAGGCATCGTGTCCATCCTGCACCGCGTCAGCGGCCTGCTGATGGCGATCCTGCTGCCGTTCATCATCTGGATGTTCGACCACTCGATCTCGTCGGAAATTTCGTTTGATTCCTTCACGTCGGTATTCGCAGGTCCCTTTGGCTGGTTTGCCAAGCTCGTCTGCCTGGCACTGATCTGGGCCTATCTGCACCACTTCTGCGCAGGTGTCCGCCATCTGGTGATGGACGTGAACCACCATGCCGTGAACAAGCAGACCGGCAAGTCCACCGCCGCAGTCGTGCTGTGCATCAGCGTTGCCCTGACCGTGGTGCTTGGCGCCAAGCTGTTTGGTCTGTACTGATCAGCGCCCAGTCAATAACACCTCACGATAAGGAAACAACCATGTCCGTGAATTACGGCTCCAAGCGCACCGTTGTCGGCGCGCACTATGGCACCCGCGACTTTCTCGCTCAACGCTCCACCGCCGTCCTGATGGCGCTGTACACCGTTGTGCTGCTGGTGCGCTTTCTGACGGTCAGCGGCCCTGTGGGCTACGAGCAGTGGGCCGGCATTTTTTCGCCCCAGTGGATGAAGTTCCTGACCCTGGCCCTCTTCGTGGCTCTGGGCTGGCATGCCTGGATCGGCGTGCGTGACATCTGGATGGACTACGTCAAGCCCGTGGGCCTGCGCCTTGCACTGCAAGTGGTCACCATTGTCTGGCTGGTCGGCTGCATCGGCTGGGGGATCCAGGTTCTGTGGCGTCTCTGATTGAGACACAGTCTCCACGATTGAAGGTTAAGAATGAGCTACTCCAAAGCAAATATCACCAAGCGCAAGTTTGACGTCGTGATCGTCGGTGCCGGCGGCTCCGGCCTGCGCGCTGCGCTGGAACTGTCGCGCGCCGGTCTGTCCGTCGCCTCGCTGTCCAAGGTTTTCCCCACTCGCTCGCACACTGTGGCTGCCCAGGGCGGCGTGTCCGCTTCGCTGGGCAACATGAGCGAAGACAACTGGCACTATCACTTCTACGACACCATCAAGGGCTCCGACTGGCTGGGCGACCAGGACGCCATCGAGTTCATGTGCCGTGAAGCACCGAACGTCGTGATCGAGCTCGAGCACTTCGGCATGCCTTTCGACCGCAATGCCGACGGCACCATCTACCAGCGCCCCTTCGGCGGCCACACCGCCAACTACGGCGAAAAGCCCGTGCAGCGCGCCTGCGCTGCCGCTGACCGTACCGGTCACGCCATGCTGCACACGCTGTACCAGCAGAACGTCAAGTCCAAGACCAACTTCTTCGTGGAGTGGATGGCGCTGGACCTGATCCGCAACACCCAGGGCGATGTGGTCGGCGTGACCGCACTGGAACTGGAAACCGGCGATCTGTACGAACTGCACGCCAAGGCCGTGCTGCTGGCCACCGGTGGCGCCGGCCGTATCTTCCAGGCTTCGACCAACGCCTTCATCAACACCGGTGACGGCCTGGGCATGGCTGCTCGCGCAGGCATTCCTCTGCAGGACATGGAGTTCTGGCAGTTCCACCCCACCGGCGTGGCCGGTGCCGGCGTGCTGCTGACCGAAGGCTGCCGCGGCGAAGGCGCTATTCTCTTGAACAGCGAAGGCGAGCGCTTCATGGAGCGTTACGCTCCCACGCTGAAGGATCTGGCTCCCCGTGACTTCGTGTCGCGTTCGATGGACCAGGAAATCAAGGAAGGTCGCGGCTGCGGTCCCAACAAGGACTACATCCTGATGAAGCTGGACCACCTGGGTGCCGAAACCATCCGCAAGCGTCTGCCTTCCGTGGAAGAAATCGGCCACAACTTCGCCAACGTGGACATCACCAAGGAACCCATCCCCGTGGTTCCCACCATCCACTACCAGATGGGCGGCATCCCGACCAACATCAACGGTCAGGTCGTGGTCTGGGACGGTCAGCAGAACAATGTGGTCAACGGTCTCTACGCCGTGGGCGAATGCTCGTGCGTGTCCGTGCACGGCGCCAACCGCCTGGGCACCAACTCGCTACTGGACCTGCTGGTCTTCGGCAAGTCTGCCGGCAAGCACATCGTGGAATTCGTCAACGGCTTTGGCGCGCACCATGAAGTGCCCGCCGACGGCGCTGACCGCACCCTGGCCCGCCTCAACCAGCTGCAGGACTCCAAGGACGGCACTTACGCCCAGGACGTCGCCGGCGACATCCGTCAGTCCATGCAGACGCATGCTGGCGTGTTCCGTACGCAAAAGAGCATGGACGAAGGCGTCGCCAAGATCAACGCGATCCGCGACAAGGTCAGCTCCGTGACCCTGAAGGACAAGTCCATGGTGTGGAACACCGCTCGCATGGAAGCCCTGGAAGTGGACAACCTGATCGAAGTGGCGCAAGCCACCATGACCTCGGCCGCAGCCCGCAAGGAATGCCGTGGCGCACACACCGTGTACGACTACGAGCACCCTGCCGACCACGCCGAATTCCCGCTGGGCCGCAACGACAAGGAATGGCTCAAGCACACCCTGTGGGACAGCGCCACCAACAGCCTGTCCTACAAGCCTGTGAACCTCAAGCCCCTGACCGTTGCCAGCGTTCCTCCCAAGGTCCGCACGTTCTAATTCAGCAGCCCACGAGAGAAGATCAAAATGAAGCGCACATTCAAAATCTACCGCTACGATCCGGATAAAGACGCCAAGCCCTACATGCAAACCGTGCAAGTGGAGCTGGACGGTCACGAGCGCATGCTGCTGGACGCTCTGGTCAAGCTCAAGGCCATGGACCCCTCCATTGCCTTCCGTCGCTCCTGCCGCGAAGGTGTTTGCGGCTCCGACGCCATGAACATCAACGGCAAGAACGGTCTGGCCTGCCTGACGAACATGAACACCCTCAAGGGCGACATCGTTCTCAAGCCCCTGCCCGGCCTGCCCGTGATCCGCGACCTGATCGTGGACATGACCCAGTTCTTCAAGCAGTACCACTCGATCAAGCCCTACCTGCAAAGCGATGTCTACGCCTCGCCCAGCAAGGAGCGCCTGCAGTCGCCCGAAGAGCGCGAAGAGCTCAACGGCCTGTACGAGTGCATTCTGTGCGCCAGCTGCTCCACCAGCTGCCCCTCGTTCTGGTGGAACCCCGACAAGTTCGTGGGCCCGGCCGGTCTGCTGCAGGCTTACCGCTTCATCGCGGACAGCCGCGACACAGCCACGGGCGAGCGCCTTGACAATCTGGAAGATCCTTACCGCCTCTTCCGCTGCCATACCATCATGAACTGCGTGGACGTGTGCCCCAAGCACCTGAACCCCACTGCAGCCATTGGCAAGATCAAGGAGCTGATGGTTCGTCGAACCGTCTGATGCTGATGACGAATACTCTGCTCGACGAACGTGAGCGCGACCTGCTGAGGTGGCGCAGCCGCCGTGGTCTGGTTGAGAACGATCTGTTCATCGAGCAGTTCTTCGCCACCTACGGAAGCCAGCTCACGCGGAGACACGCGACTGGCCTGTCTGCCTTGATGGATCTGGCAGACAACGACCTGATGGATCTTTTCTTGCGTCGCAAGGAACCTGAAGGACAACTCGATACCCAAGAAGTCAGGGAAGTGCTGGAGATGGTGCGCAAGCGCCAGCCCGGTAACTGTCCCCAGTAGGCTAGGCAAACTAGAGAAGGAAGTTTGGAAATGAAACTCGCTGACAACAAAGCAACGCTGTCTTTCAGCAATGGCGCTCCCAGTGTGGAAATGCCGGTGTACCAGGGCAATATCGGCCCGGATGTGATCGACATCCGCAAGCTCTACGCCCAGACTGGCATGTTCACGTATGACCCGGGCTTCCTCTCTACCGCTGCCTGCCAATCCGCCATCACCTACATCGATGGCGACAAGGGCGAGCTGCTGTACCGCGGCTACCCCATCGAACAACTGGCCAAGAACTGCAACTTCCTGGAAACCTGCTACCTGCTGCTGTACGGGGAGCTGCCCAACGAAAAGGAAAAGGCCGACTTCGAAGAGCTGGTGACCAAGCACACCATGGTCAACGAGCAGATGCAGTTCTTCCTGCGCGGCTTCCGTCGTGATGCTCACCCCATGGCCGTGCTGACCGGTCTGGTGGGCGGCATGTCGGCCTTTTACCACGACAGCACCGACATCACCAACCCAGAGCACCGCAACATCGCCGCGATCCGTCTGATCGCCAAGATGCCTACTCTGGTTGCCATGGCATACAAGTACGGTATGGGCCAGCCCTACATGTACCCCAAGAACGACCTGTCGTATGCCGGCAACTTCATGCGCATGATGTTCGGCAACCCTTGCGAAGAGTACAAGGTCAACCCCGTGGTTGAGCGCGCTCTGGACCGCATCTTCATCCTGCACGCAGACCACGAGCAGAACGCTTCGACCTCCACCGTGCGTCTGTGCGGTTCGTCCGGCACCAACCCCTTCGCCGCCATCTCCGCTGGCGTGGCCTGTCTGTGGGGCCCTGCCCACGGCGGCGCCAACGAAGCCTGCCTGAACATGCTGGAAGGCATCCAGGCCAACGGCGGCATCGAAAAGGTCGGCGAGTTCATGGAACAGGTCAAGGACAAGACCAGCGGCGTGAAGCTGATGGGTTTTGGCCACCGCGTCTACAAGAACTACGACCCCCGCGCCAAGCTGATGCAGGAAACCTGCAACGAAATCCTGGCCGAACTGGGTCTGGAAAACGATCCCCTGTTCGCTCTGGCCAAGAAGCTGGAAAAGATTGCCCTGGAAGACGACTACTTCGTCCAGCGCAAGCTCTACCCCAACGTGGACTTCTACTCCGGCATCGTGCAGCGCGCCATCGGCATCCCCGTCAACCTGTTCACCGGCATCTTCGCTCTGGCCCGCACCGTGGGCTGGATCGCTCAGCTCAATGAACAGATGGCCGACCCCGAGTACAAGATCGGCCGTCCCCGCCAGCTGTTCACCGGCTCCGTGTCGCGCGACGTCAAGCCTATCGCTCAGCGTTGATCGGCACATTCAGGCCCGGCTTGCCGGGTCTGACGCTGACCCAAAGCCCGCAGACTGCAAAGCCTGCGGGCTTTTTTACGTGAGCTTGCAATCTCGACATTTAAAAATAAAAGCATAGCTGCTTGCGCATTCTCCATATAAATTTCAGATTGAAATCACCATGAAATCCTTTAATAGAATGCGCTATCTGCTATAAAAATTCATGAATCGATCCGAGCCAGAGGTACCGAGCAGACCCCGAGTCGGCTCTTCTATACTGCTCTTCATGCATGCAAAACGACAACGCAATCTGGAGCTGGCCCACGCCGTGCTGGACTGGAACCAGCGCCACCTGAACCACCACACGACACTGAGCCGCGAGCAGGTCGCCGAGTGCTTTGCCGAGCAATTCGTGGTCGAGCCCAATGGCCGCCACTATGCGGCCGACCTCGAGAGCTATCGCGAGTTTCTCGAAGGCATGAAGCAGGACATGCAAGGCATTCGCTACGACATCCGGCACGCCACGGCCGATGAGGACTCGGTGGTCTTTTCCATGGATGTCTGCATCACCAAGGCCGATGACAGCACCCAGCACTTTGTCGCCATGCTGCTCATGCGCTTTGACGAGCACGAAAAAGTCAGCCTGTGGCGCGAGGTCTATCTGCCACGCCCGCAAGCCGGCGCGCAATAAGACCTCTACCTCTGGCGCGGGCAGCTCCCGTCAGGGCACGAGCAAGATGGGCTGCTGGGCGCCATGCGCCTCCAGCTGCCGGTGGGCCTGCGCGGCATCGGCCAGCGCAAACTCCTGCGGCTCGCCCATGCGGAAATGTTTTTTGCGCAGCGCCTCGAACAGGCGCGCGGCCATGGCATCGCGCTCTTTGGGCTTTTTGACGAAGTGAAACACCATGGGCCGGCACACGCTGTTCGACTTGGCGGCCAGACGCGCAATCTCCAGCGGCGGCACCGGGCCGGAAGACTGTCCGTACATCACCAGCTGGCCGCCGATGCCCAGACTGGCCAGCGAACCATCAAAGCTGTCCTTGCCCACGCCGTCATAGGCCACATCCACGCCTTCGCCGCCGGTCAGCTGCTGTACACGCGCGGCCACATCCTGGGCACCCGCGCCGCGATAGCGGATCACCTCCACACAACCTGCCTGATCGGCTTTCCTGGCCGTGGCATCGCTGCCTGCCGTGCCGATCACCATGGCCCCCAGCTGCGTGGCCCACTGGCTCAGGATCTGCCCCATGCCGCCACCGGCGGCCTGGACCAGAATTCGCGATCCCTGGCTTACCCGAGCCACCCGGTGCAGCAGCACATCGGCCGTCAGCCCGCGCAGCAGGCTGGATGCGACCAGCGCGTCGCTGAGGTCATCGGGCACGGCAATCAGCTCGTCGCCCGCAATCACGCGCTCGGCGGCGTAGATGGAATAGGCGCCCGAGACATAGCAGACCCGGTCGCCGGGCCTGAAGCGAGTCATGCCCTCCCCCACTTCGGCGACCACTCCCACGGCTTCGATGCCGGGCGTGCCCGGCAGCGCCAGCGTCTTGTACAGCCCGGAGCGCACATAGATATCGTGGAAGTTCACGCCAATGCGCGTGTGCCGCACGCGCACCTGTCCAGCCGTCAGCGGCGGCGAAGCGACCGAGGCGATCTGCAGGACCTCGGGGCCTCCGTATTCCGTCATGACAATGGCTTGATGCGTGATCTGACTCATGGCTGGTGCTCCTTGCGGGTTGTAATCCTCCGAATGTAGCCTGCCGCCGCGCTTGTCCCTGCGCCTCGCTGCGACGCGGCAATTCCCGCACAATGCGCCTCCTGCACACCGCTATTGATTCTTCTATGTCTTTTGCCCCCCTAGGCCTGCGCGCCGAGCTTCTGGATGCCACACTCGATCTGGGTCTGCGCGACGCGACGGCGATTCAGACCGAGGCCATCCCCGCCGTGCTGGCCGGGCGCGATCTCTGGGCCTGCGCGCCCACAGGCTCGGGCAAGACCATGGCCTATCTGCTGCCTCTGCTGCAGGCCTGGCTGGCGCAAAAGCGCGGCCAGACCGGCTTTGTGCGACCGTTGGCCACCCTGATTCTGGTGCCCACGCGCGAGCTGGCCCTGCAGGTTCATGAAAGCCTGAGCGACATCACGCGCCAGTTGCGTGAGCAACCACGCAGCCGCGTGGTCTATGGCGGTGTCTCCATCAACCCGCAGATGATGCAGTTGCGCGGCAGCGCCGACTTTCTGGTCGCCACGCCGGGCCGCCTGCTGGATCTGGTGGAGAACAACGCCGTGCGCCTGAATACCGTGCAGCATCTGGTGCTGGACGAAGCCGACCGCCTGCTGGACCAGGGCTTTGCCGAAGAACTCAACCGCGTACTGGCCCTGCTGCCCGCGAAGCGCCAGACCCTGCTGTTCTCGGCCACCTTCCCGCAGAACGTGGAAGCGCTGGCGGCCCGTCTGCTGCACGACCCCGTTCGTGTGCAGGTCGATGCCGACCAGGCCGCCGAGCATTCGGCCAGCCCAGAGAACATCAGCCAGCGCGCCATTGCCGTGGACAGCACCCGTCGCACCCAGCTGCTGCGCCAGCTCGTCAAGCAAGGCGAGAACCAACCCGAATGGGAGCGAGCCCTGGTATTTGTCGCCAAGCGCCACACCGCCGAAATGCTGGCCGACAAGCTCTACAAGGCGGGCATCTACGCCACCACCTTCCACGGCGATATGAGCCAGGGTGCGCGCAAGGATGTGCTCGATCAGTTCAAGGCCAAGCGCTGGCAGCTGCTCATCACCACCGATCTGGCCGCGCGCGGCATCGACATCGCACAGCTGCCCACGGTCATCAACTACGACCTGCCTCGCTCGCCCGCCGACTATATTCATAGAATTGGCCGCACGGGTCGCGCAGGACATGCGGGTTGCGCCATCACCTTTGTAAGTCCCGCCGACACTGCTCACTGGCAACTGATCTGCAAGCGCAATCAGCTGGAGATCGATCCGGAGCAAATCCAGGGCTTTGAGCCCACCGAGGCCCTGCCACCGCCGCCAGTCGCGCAGGACGGCAATGGCGGCATCAAGGGCCGCAGGCCCAGCAAGAAGGACAAGCTGCGCGCCGCAGCCGCAGCCGCAGCTGCAGCCGCAAAGCAGCAGCCAGGCGATTAAGCTCCGCCAACGAGGCCAGGATTGCCTCGCCTCAGCTCATCAAAAGGCCGCCCATGCGGCCTTTTTAGCGTCTGACAGAGAGCGCCTTCAACCAGGCCGGACGCAGCCGCGCCCCTCCTTCCGTTTTTTCGACAAAGAAAAATCCAATTTTTTATAAACTAAATTGGAATTTGGTCACCAATAGATAAGAGCTATTCCTACACCAACCAAATTGATAGTCAAAGACATTAAGAAACATGGCTTACATGAATTTTTTAAATAGAAATCGGTAAGCTAGGTCCCTTGGCAACACGGTGAACGCCAGCCAAGGATGTCAATGACCTGTCTGCATGCGCCTGAGAAGCGACGCGGGGGAACGGCAATGAAATCGTTAAAAGCACTGGCAGGACTGACCATCGTCATTACCTGTTCCGCAGCCCTGGCCGACGAATCCAACCCGACTGTCGAGGCCAATGTGCCTGCCGAAGCCACTCATCCCGCCGAGGTCAATCAACCTGCCCCGGCCAGCCAGCCAACGGGCGCCTGGCATATCAATCTGCACACCGTCAGCCACCACTTCAGCGAACGGAAGCATGGCAAGACATGGAACGAGGAAAACCTGGGCCTCGGTATCAGACGCGAGTTCTCCAGCGATTTTTCCGTGCAGGCGGGCTTCTATCGCAACAGCATCAACCGCTGGAGCACCTACGCCATAGGCGAATACACGCCACTGGCCTTTGGAAATTTCCACTCCGGTGTGTATGCCGGCTTGCGCACCAACTACTCTCGCCCCGTCATGGCGGCCGCAGGGGCCCTGGTGCGCTGGCAGGGGGAGCGCTATAGCGTCACCGTGCGCGCTGCCCCCAAGATCTGCGGCCAGTGCTCGGCATTCATTGCGCTGGAGTTTGGCTGGAAACTGTGATCTCCGCGCAAAACAAGTCATGCGTCAGCATCCCCGGCCTGCCTGCCGCGACCTGTCGAAACACCAGCACGGCAATGTCCTGGAAGCCACAGCAAGTGTGAAGTTTTATCAAAACCAGGACAATCGGCGCTAGATAGAAGAAATTAAATGAAAAATAAGGAGGAATAGAGAAGTTTGAAAGTCGGATGCTAGAGAAAGTGAACAGGACAGATGTCGATCTGGTTGCCCCGCAACTTGCACCAGCCAGGATCGCAACCCCTTCAAGCGCAGACAGGCGCACCCCACCCCAGCTTGAGCAACATGCAGCGGAGATATCGTGTGAAGCGGCTGCCGAGGCCGCATCCATGCGAGCCCGCAGGCGCCTGTACCTGCCCCTTCAGGCAAAGTTCGCGATAGCCCTGGCAGCCAGCGTCCTGTGGGCGCTGATGGCGGCCACCGTGGCACAACGCTGGATTCAGGACCTGTCGCTGATCGTCGGCCCGGTGCTTTCCCATCTCATCGTCTGGGGCATCGCTGTCATTCCCGGATTCATGAATGCCTTTCTGGTCGTCAGCCTGCTGATGGACCGGCGTCCTGCATTCACCTTGCAGTCCTACGAAAAGCGCCTTCCAGCCATCACCATCCTGGTGGCCGCCTATAACGAGGAAGCCAGTATTTTGTCGACGCTGGCCAGCATCGACGGGCAGAACTACCCGGGCGAGCTCTCCGTCATCGTTGTCGATGACGGCTCCACCGACGGCACGTTGAGGAAGCTGGAAACCGTTGCCTATCCATGGCTGCAGGTTCTTCGCATGCCGCAGAACGTGGGCAAGGCACGCGCCCTGAGCAAGGCACTCGGGCTGGTCAGAACAGATATCACGCTGACGGTGGATGGCGACTCCTATCTCTACAAGAACGCGCTGGCCAACCTGATCCGCCGCTATATCAGCGACCCGCCGAACACCCGTGCCGTGGCCGGAGCCGTGCTGACACGCAACTCCCGCAGCAATTTTGTGACCAAGATCCAGGAGTGGGACTACTTCCACGGCATTGCCGCCATCAAACGGCTGCAGAGCATGTACCACGGAACACTGGTCGCCCAGGGCGCGTTTTCCGCCTATGACACCCGGCTGCTCAGGGAACTGGGGGGCTGGCCGCATACGGTGGGCGAGGACATCGTGCTGACCTGGGGCATTCTGGAAGCAGGCTACCGCGTCGGGTTTGCCGAGAACGCCTGCCTGTTCACCAATGTCCCCGAAACCTGGACCCAATTCATCCGCCAGCGCCAGCGCTGGTCGCGCGGCCTGATCGAGGCCTTCAAAAGTCACTGGCGGCTGCTGTTCAAGCCGAGGATGACGACCCTCTTCATATGGTGGAACCTTCTGTTCCCCTATATGGATCTGGTTTTCACCTTCGCATTCCTGCCGGGCCTGATCCTGGCCTGCTTCGGCATTTACTGGATTGCGGGCCCCATGACGCTGCTGGTGCTGCCGCTGGCCATGCTGGTGAACTATCTGATGTTTCACATTCAGTCCCATATGTTTCGCAGCCAGCACCTGCGCGTGCGGCGCAACATCGTCGGCTTTGTGGCCTATGCGCTGTTCTACAGCGTGGTTCTGCAGCCCGCGTGCGTCTGGGGCTACCTCAAAGAATTAGTCAGTCGAACCAAGAACTGGGGAACCAAATGAACAAGCACGCTCGCACCTGCGGACTGCTGACGGGCATGCTGCTGCTTGCCTGCAATATCCAGGCCCAGCCTTCCGATACCGCGTCAGGCTATGTACTAGGCGGCCTGGACGCCAGCAATGACTCGGACGGATTCAACGAATTCAAGCCCTGGGCGCAGTACGAAGCAGCCAATGGCTGGGGACTGCGAGCCGGCTGGCAGCGCTATCGGATGGACAGCTGGTCTGCCACGGGCCAAAGCCTCTTTGCCACCCACAGCCAGAAGAACAAAAGCTGGTCTTCTCAGGCCCGCCTGGGCGTGAACAGCAGCGCCGGGCACGACAATCTGGTCGGAGCATGGGATGCCAACTACCAGCTGGTGCCGTCCACAGCCGTGGGCCTGAGCGCGGAGCGCGACATCGTCAATTCACGCCGCGGCATACAGCAAGGCCTGACTTCGACCAGTCTGCTCGGCGTGCTGGATCACCAGTTCCTGCCGAGCCTGTCCGTGGGCGCAGCATTCGGCAGTACCTGGTTTTCCGACAACAACCGCAGAGACATCCTCAGAACCCGCTGGACCCTCACGCTCAGCGAGGACCAAGGCTGGTATCTGTACGCACTCACCCGCCACTATCGCAACAGCCAGCCTTATGGCGGCAACTACTTCGCACCCGAGCGCTTTCGCGAGGCTGCCCTGGGCGTGATGTGGAAGAAGGCGATCACCGATGGCCTGGTGCTCAGCGTCAATGCAGATGCCGGACGCCAGTACATTGATGGCGAAGGCCAGCAGCTCTGGCATGCCGGCATGTTCCTGTCTTCTCCGCATCGGGCAGCGGTTCAGTGGAAAGTGGGCCTGACCAGCAGCCAGGACCATGCATCGGCGCTTTCCAGCGGCGGCAGCGGCTATCGCTACACCAGTCTGGTTGCCTTCATGCGCCTTCCGTTCTAGAGAGCGCAGGATGGCGGGCCTGCGCGCACCTGCTTCGCAGGCTGTTTTCCCAGTACAGTGAGCGGCTACTGATTGATCTGGGAAATCCATGTCCGCCAATGTGAATCACGGCGCAGTCGCAGACGCTACCGAATCCATGCCTGACGAGGCCGCAGCGCCCATCGCCCGCCAACTCGAAAAAAGCCGCCAGGCACTGCTGGACCTGTCCACGCGCAACCGTCTGCTGAGCCTGCCTCAGGCCGCCACGGCACGCGTGCTGCATTTCGCGGATGAGCGCACGGACGAGGTCTATCGCCTGCTGGCGGGCGAAAGCAAGTCCATGAGCTTTGCGCCGGCCAAGGCCGAGGAGGAGCAAGTAGCCGCCGACCCGATCGAGGAGCAAGAGACACCGGCCCCCCCCGCCCTGCCCCAGCCCGAGGAAGGCGTCGACGAGCAGCTCGATGCGCGCGGTGTGGCCCAGCGCCATCGTGACCTGAAGCTGCAGACGCGCCTGTCCAGCGAGAAGCTGCAGCGCCGCCTGCTGGACATGTACTCCGACGCCCGCACCTTCATCGAGGAACAGGGCGTCAACATCCTGTTTCTGGCCCTGGGTCAGCTGCAATGGTTTGACCGCAATGCGCCCGAAAAGCCGCGATTTGCGCCGCTGATTCTGCTGCCCGTGGCACTGGAGCGCAAAAGCGCAGCCGAGCGCTTCACCCTGTCCTGGTTGCAGGAGGATGCGGCAGAGAACCTGTCGCTGGCGGCCAAGCTCAAGGCCGACTTTAGCCTGGAGCTGCCCGAATTCAATGCCGGCGACGACTTCGATCCCTCCGCCTATCTGGCCTCGGTCGCCACCATGGCTGCCGCCCAGCCCGGCTGGCAGGTGCTGCCCGATGCCATGACGCTGGGCTTCTTCAGCTTTGCCAAATTCCTGATGTACCGCGATCTGGATGCTGCGACCTGGCCGCCGGAAAAGCGACTCGACCGGCAGGCACTGATTGCCGCCACGCTGCAGCAGGGCTTCGAGGCTCGCGAACATCTGTTCCCCGAAGACGCCGATGTCGACCAGTTGATCCCCGTGGACAGCCAGCGCCATGTGGTCGATGCGGACAGCTCGCAGTCACTGGCCATAGAAGCCGTGCGCCGAGGCGAGAATCTCGTCATCCAGGGCCCGCCGGGCACGGGCAAGTCCCAGACCATCACAAACGTGATTGCGGCGGCGATTGCCGATGGCAAGAAAGTGCTGTTCATCTCCGAGAAGATGGCCGCGCTGGAGGTGGTGAACCGGCGCCTGAAATCCGTGGGCCTGGGGCCCGCCTGCCTGGAACTGCACAGCCACCACACTCACAAGCGCAAGGTGCTGGAAGAGCTCAAGGCAACGCGCGATCTGGGCAAGCCGCGTGTGGAGCACCGCGAGCAAATCATCCACGAGCTGAGCAGCGTGCAGCAGCAGCTCAACGCGCACAGCCGGACCATGCATCAGGCGCTGGCGCCCTGCGCACTCACGCCCTACCAGATCCTGGGCCAGCTGGCGCGGCTGGATGCGGTGCAGATCGCGCATCTGCCCGATCTGCTGCAAGACGCACAGGACTGGTCGCCCGAGGACTTTCGTTCACGCCAGCAGATTGCCGAAGCGCTGCGCCAGGCCGCGTCCAAAGTGAGCCCGGTGACCGGGCACCCATGGCGCGGCGTATGCCACCCGGCGCTGCTCAAGCTCGATGCGCAACGTTTCGCCCAGCAACTGCCGACGCTGCAGGCAATGCTGGCCCGGTTGCAGCACGATAGTGCGCTGCTGGCGCAATCCCTGAGCACGCCGGCCGCACAGACCCTGCAGACTCTGCATGAGCAGATCGCGCTGGCGCAGCAGCTCGCCAGTGCCCCGTCCCTAGACCGGCAGGCCGTCGCCGGCAGCATCTGGGATCAGGGCCTGGGCCAGCTGCACAAGCTGGTCGAATGCGGCACCCTGTTCTGCCGGCAGGCGCAGAGCCTGCGCGGCAGCTTCGCAGAATCCGCCTGGACGGCGGACTGGAACGCCCCGCGCCAAAGCATCGCCGCACATGGCGACTCGCTGTTTCGCATTTTCAACAGCGGCTACCGCGCAGCGATAGCCAGCCTCAAGGGCCAGCTGAGAACGACATTGCCGAGCTCACGGGCAGAGCGTCTGAACCTGCTCGACAGCCTGATCGAAGCCCAGCAACTGCGCCAGAGCCTGGGCCAGCAGCAGACCCTGGGGGCAGATGCCTTTGGCAGCCTGTGGCTGGGCGAGCAAAGCGACTGGGCGCAACTGCAGGCCGTGCTGGGCTGGATGGCCGGCCCAGACGGACAGGGCCGCAGTGCTGCCTTTCGCCAGCTCTATGCCCAGCTGCCATCACCCGCACATTGCGCGGAGCTGGCCGCCAAGGCCGATGCATCGCGGCAGGCATTCGAGGATGCTGCGCATGGCGTGCTGAGCGGCTACCAGCTCGATACGCAGGAAGCTTTTGACGCCGCCGACCTGGCCCGCATCCCGCTGACGGATTTCGGCGAGCGACTCGGGCAATGGCTCGCCGAGCCGGACGCCTTGCTGGACTGGACCTCATACCACGCCACCCGGGAGCAGGCGCGCACAACCGGCATGGCCGCCCTGGTGCAGCAGCTCGAGAATGCATCCATTGCACTAGATTCCCTGCCCGCCAGCCTGGAGCGAGCCTATTACGAGTCTCTGCTGCGTCAGGCCACCCAGACTCACCCCGAGCTGGTCGCCTTCAACGGCGATCAGCACAGCCAGAAGGTGCGACAGTTCCGGGCGCTGGACCTGGAGCGCATAGAGCTCGCGCGCGCCCAGTCGGCACTCTCTCATTACGAGCAGGTGCCGCGCAGCGCATCCGGCATGGGCCCGCTTGGCGTGCTCAATGGCGAGATTGCGCGCAAGCGCGGCCATATGCCGCTGCGCAAGCTGTTCAAGCTCGCGGGTGAGGCCGTCCAGGCCATCAAGCCCGTGTTCATGATGAGCCCGCTTTCCGTGGCCCAGTTTCTGGAGCCAGGCGCGGTCGAGTTCGACCTGCTGGTGATTGACGAGGCCAGCCAGATAGAGCCCGTGGATGCGCTGGGCGCCATCGCCCGCTGCAGGCAGCTGGTGGTGGTGGGCGATGACCGGCAGTTGCCGCCCACGCGATTTTTCTCGCGCATGACCAGCGAGCAGGAGGACTTCGACGACGAGGACGAGAACGGGGACGTCAGCCAGCTCATCGCCGGAGCAGCCGATGTGGAGAGCATTCTGAGCCTGTGCCTGGCCAAGGGCATGCCCCAGCTCATGCTGCGCTGGCACTACCGCAGCCGCCACCAGTCGCTGATTGCGGTGTCCAACCAGCAGTTCTACAACAGCGGCCTATACGTCGTGCCCAGCCCCTATACCACCCGCTCGGGCATGGGGCTGCGCTTTCACCATCTGCCCGAAGGCCGCTTTGACAGCGGCGCCAGCCGCATCAACCGTGTCGAGGCACAGACCATTGCGCGCGCCATCATGCAGCACGCACTGCAGTCGCCACAGCTCAGCCTGGGCGTGGCCGCTTTCTCGCTGCAGCAGAAAATCGCCATCCAGGACGAGCTGGAACTGCTGCGTCGCCAGCAACCCGAGGCCGAGTCCTTTTTTGTTGCCCATCCCAACGAACCCTTCTTCATCAAGAACCTGGAAAACGTGCAGGGCGACGAGCGCGATGTAATCTTCATTTCTGTGGCCTATGCGCGCAACGCCCAAGGCTATCTGCCAATGCGCTTCGGCCCGGTGAGTGCCGATGGAGGCGAGCGCCGGCTGAACGTGCTGATCTCGCGCGCCAAGCAGCGCTGTGAGGTGTTTTCATCCATCACCGCCGACGACATCGATCTGGAACGCGGAAAAGGCAAGGGCGTGGCTGCGCTCAAGGTATTCCTGCAATACGCGGCCACCGGCCAGCTGGCCCTGGCCAGTGTCAGCGGACGCGATCTGGAGTCGCCGCTTGAAGAAGATGTGTACGAGGCGCTGACGGCCCAGGGTCTGCAGCTGCAGACGCAGATCGGCATTGCGGGCTTTTTCATCGACCTGGCCGTGGTCGACCCCGAGCAGCCGGGCCGCTATCTGCTCGGCATCGAGTGCGACGGCATGAGCTATCACCACAGCCGCAGCGCGCGCGACCGTGACCGCTTGCGCCAGTCGGTGCTGGAGAGCCAGGGCTGGACACTACTGCGCATCTGGGGCTGCGACTGGTTCCGTCAGCCGCGCGCCCAGACCGAGCGCGTGCTGGCTGCCGTCGAAGCTGCCAGACAATCCAGGGATTTGGCAGAGAATCAGCCTCCAGCCCTTATGTACCAAGCGCAGGCCGCTACAGAAGTCATAGAGCGCGCAGCACTGTCCGATGCCGGCAGCTCCGACACCGAGCTGGCCGCCGCCCATGACGGCAGCCTTTATCAGGAAGCCCGCTTTGCCGTTCCGACCGGAGAGCTGCATCAGCAATCCACCACGCAGCTGGCCCAGCTGATGCGCCGCGCGGTGGAGCTGGAAGGACCGATTCATTTTGACGAGCTGGTCACCCGCATGCGTACGCTCTGGGGTCTGCAACGCGCGGGCAGCCGCGTGCGCGATGCGCTGGAGCAGGCGCGGCAATCGCTGCTGGCCGATGAGGCGCTGGCCGTCGACGGGGAGTTTCTCGATCTGCCGGGACGGGCGGTGCGGGTGCGCAATCGCGCCGAGGTCGGCTCGGCCAATCTGCGCCGCATCGACTGCCTGCCGCCAGCCGAGATCCGTGCAGCGATTGCCCAGGCCCTCAGATCCAGCCTGGGTGGTCAGCGCGACGAGTTGCCCGCCGCCGTCGCTCGGCTGCTGGGCCTGAGCGCCGTCACCGCGCCCGTGCGCGAACTCGTGCTGACGCAGCTCGATGCACTGCATGGCAGCGGCGCCGTGGCATTCAACGGAACGCTGTACCGGCTGCCGGCCTGAGGCATGGGCCGACCTCGAAAACGCCCTGAAGCAGTTCAGGGCGTTTTTCGTTTCGCAGCGCTGCCTCTGGCCGCCGGGCACATTCCTGTCAGTGCTCGTCGCTGACCTTGTGGTCTTCGCTCTTGGCCTGCTGCATCGCCTCAGGCTCCAGCTCTTCCGCCGAGCGGTTCAGGTGCACGAACACGCCCCATCCCGCGAGCAGGACGCCCACGGAAACCAGCAAGGCTGCGGGATACAGCATCTGCTCGGGGGTCTCCTGTGCCTTGAAGGTCGCCACCAGGCCCTCGATCGCCAGGGCCACCACCAGCACCACCATGAAACGTGACAGAAAGCGGCGCACCCGCGTCGGCCCGCTGATATGGGCCTCGCGCACCACTTCCTCCTCCACCATGGTCTGCGAGATCTGCAATGCCACCACGCCCGAGGCCAGAATTCCCAGCGCCTCCACCGCATGCAGCGTGGACTCCGGCTGCAAGCCTCCCACGATGACGCCCCAGGCCTTGGTCACGGCAATCCACACCAGGCTCAGCGCGGCAAAACCGAACAGCAGGGCAATCAGGGAATGGGTGACGGCGTAAATCAGGTGAACAAGCTTCATGGCGCAACCTCCGGATATGCCGCCAATGCTCGCAGACCTCGGGTGGGCGCCCCGTAGGACAGACATGGAACTGGTCCGCGCTACGTACCCGGCGCGCCCGTCCCGAACACCCTTGCCGCTGTTCATCGGTTACAGGCCAGCACCCGGTTTTGCTCATTTCGACCGCCAAATCGAAATACCATTGCGCAATGCCCCGCCAGAACACCAGCCCCGCAGACTTTCCGCCAGCCATCCTGGTACAGATCGAAGAACTTGCCCAAGGCATCGTGGCGCAGCGCAAGCAACGGGGCGAAACACAGGCGCAGTGGGCGGCCAGGCTCGGCATCTCCCAACCGACCATGGCGCGCATCGAGCGCGGCGATCCCTCCGTGGCCATGGCAACCTATGTATCCTGCCTGTGGCAGCTCAACCCTGCGCTGGATCTGACCCGGCTGCTCGCCCCGGCAGCAACGCAGGCCAGGACGCCAGCGCTGGCATCGGCATGCCGTGCGGAGGCGCCCAGCCTCGACAGGAAAAGAAATGCCTTGCCAAAGAAGGCGAAACCCGCCGCCGAGCCTGTCATCAAGATCGTGAACCACGATGAGCAGCAGGCGCAGATCGAGCGCAATTTTGCGGCCGCCAAGGCTGCTCTGGATTTCTTCAAGAGCCCTCTGTTCTGATCGGCTGGCCGAAAAAACGGCTGCTTCCGACAGAATGCCGCAAGCCCATCAGTCTCCGAACCGCTCCCGATAGACCACGGGTGTGATGCCCAGCTTGCGCACGAACAGATGCCGCAGCGCCTGCTCGGAGCCGAGGCCGACCTTGGCGGCCACGGTCTTGAGCGGCAGGGAGCCCAGATTCTCCAGCAATTGCTTGGCGCGCTCCAGGCGGGCGTTTTCCACAAAGCTGCTGGGGCTGCAGCCGGTCTCCTGCTGAAAGACGCGGCGAAAGTTGCGTTCGCTCATCGCGGCCTTGTCCGCCAGCAGCGCCAGCGGCATGGGCTGGTCCAGATGCTCCAGCACCCACTGCTGAGCGGCCTGCACGGCGCTGTGCTGCGTGGCCTGTGCGGCCAGGGATACGCTGAACTGCGACTGACCGCCGGGGCGCTTGAGATACATGACCAGATCGCGTGCCACCTGCAGCGCCAGCGCATGGCCGAAGTCATGCTCCACCACCGCCAGCGCCAGATCGATACCGGCAGTGACGCCGGCCGAAGTCCAGAGCTGACGCATGCCGTCGCTGTCCTTGATTTCGTCGCACACATAGATCGCATCGGCATCCACCTGCACCCGCGGATAACGCTGGGCAAGCGCCCCGGCCACACTCCAGTGCGTGGCGGCGCGGCGCTCATCGAGCAGACCAGCAGCTGCCAGGAAAAAGCTGCCGCTGCACAGCGCAATCATGCGCCCGACCTCTGGCGCCACTCGCGCCACCCAGTCCACCAGCTCGGGCGAGGCCGCCAGCACCTGCTCGATATGGCGCGCCCCCACCAGCAGCACCGTGCACCCCGTGCCCTCGGCCTCGACCTGCGCCAGGGTATGGCTGGCCTGCAAGCCCATCAAGGTGTCCGAGGGCACCAGACCGGCCTGCGACGCCACCACCCGCACCATATATCCGTCAGGCAGGCCCTTCTGCCGCAGATGCACATTGGCATAGTCAAACACGGACATGGGACCAATGGCTTCCAGCGCCTTGAAGCCGGGGTAGACAACCAGATCGACGCGGTGGGCGCCAGCGTGATGGTGTTCCATACAAAAATCAGAGCAGTTCAAGCATATAAAACCAGCGCTGCAGGCACTTGCAGCGCACAAGCCTCGACTATACGCAAGCCCTCTTGGCACCTCGGACCGGCCGACTCATCCACTGCTAAAGTCCGGGGCTTCTACCCCTTTGCCTGCCCATGATTCCCGGACCTCTTTTCACACTGCCCATGCTGTTGCTGCTGCTCGCTCCCCTGGTGGCAGCCGGCCTGAGCCTGTGGCTGCTGCTGCGCGGGCTGTTCTGGTGGCGGCGCCATAGGCACGCCCCCACCTCCGAGCGCCCGCCGTTCTGGCACTGGCCCGTCGTGGTGGTGGCGATATTGGCCCTGGCCGGCGATCTCTGGGGCCTGGTGCTGGCGCGCAAGCTGGTGCAGATTGAAGAGGCCGTGACGCTGCGGGCCCACTATCGAGAAAGCCGACAGCGCTTTGTACTGCCCGAGGACTTCCGCTATGGCGAGCAGCTATTCCCCAAGGGCACCTTGATCAATCGCTACGACGCCTTTGACAACGGCGAGCGCCAGCGACCGCTAGGTCTGCGAGGACTGAGCGCGGCACGCTTCGCGCAGCCGGTGCAGATCGCGGGCGCCTGGGTCAACGCCATCGGCAACCACACGGTGGAGCTGGCCCGGGACCAGCGCCTCGGTCCAGTGTTCCACTTCGATCCCGACGTCGACCCGGGTTATGGCGCCTGGGTGGTCGACCCGAAGCGCTCCTATCTGGAATGCCGCAAGGGCGATATCGCCAGCCTGCATGTGCCCTTGATCGGCTATGACATCCAGGCCGAGTTTCTGGTCGGAGCCCCCGACGGCCCCGAGGCGCGCTACCGTCCCAGCCAATGGGGCTTCATCGATTGCCAGGAGGGCAAGCCCGCCATTGAGGTGCAGCCGGCCTATGACGGCCCGGCACAACCAGACGCACACCTGCGGGTATGGGGGACGCTGATACCGAATGAGGATTGATCGGGCGAAGCTGCACACGCCGGGGTTCTCTGTGCTGCCGGGATGCTGCGGCCCCGCCTCGCCATTTGCCTGTAACGAGGCCAGCCATAGGCCGGCGTTGTTGCACAAATCGCCGACCAGGGTCCGGTAGCCTCGGATGATGAGTCAGTCCCCGCAGTCCAAATCCCGTTACCGCATCACCAATTGGAAGCAATGCAACACAGCGCTCAAAGCGCGGGGCTCATTGACCATCTGGCTGGATAAAAGTATGTCCTGGTTTGCCGCTGCCAGCGGCAAACGCGGGCGCAGCCCGCAGTTCCCGGATGCAGCGATTCAGTTCTGCCTGACCATCAAAAAACTCTTTGGGTTGGCCTTGCGGCAGACCACAGGCTTTGTTCAGTCACTACTGGCGTTGTCTGGACTGATGTGGCCGGTCCCCGACTTCAGCACGTTGTGTCGCCGCCAGCGCAGTCTGGATTTGTAGGTGGCGTACCGCTCTAGCGCAGCCGGCCTGCACCTGCTGATTGACTCCACGGGCATTAAATTCTTGGGAGAAGGCGAGTGGAAATGCAAAAAGCATGGGCCGGAGCGTCGGCGCCAATGGCGCAAGCTGCACATCGGCATTGATGCGCAAACGCTGCAGGTACGGGCTATCTGCGTCACCTTTAACAATGTCACTGACGCTGCGGTGATGCCGCAGCTATTGACGCAAGTCCCGGGTGATGAGCCGCTGCTGACCGTAACAGGCGACGGGGCCTATGACACTCAGCCCGTGCATGAGGCGGTCATGCAGCGCAAAGCCACTACCATCATTCCCCCGAGAAAGAATGCAAGGATGCGCAAAGGCGATGTCTTTGTGCACCGCAATGCGGCTATCGCCGCATGCAGGCGCTTCGGTCGCAAGCTATGGAAAAGCTGGAGTGGTTACCACCGGCGCAGCTTGGTCGAGACCAAGATGAGCTGTATCAAGCGGCTGGGTAAACGAGTGATGTCACGCACGTTCGAGCGGCAGGTCAACGAACTGCACATTCGGGTCGCTATCCTCAATCGGTTTACTAAGCTGGGTTGCCCGCAGACGGTAGCTGTGGCATAGCCACGTCTGGGGTTGGGGAAATCTGGCCTGAGGCTGATTCATGCAACAACGCCATGCTCTCAACTACACGAATTCTGTCTGCTATGGGTACATGAACTACCTCCTGGTAGTCCAAGTTTTTGTCCGCCCCCCCCGGCACGGGCATCACCAAGTTGCATCCGCTCTTCCTGGCGGGCGTTGGGGCGCAAACACGTCAACCAGATGATCAACCAGCGCCTTTGTTTTGGCGGGCAGATGGGCTCCGCCATGGAACTGAACATACACATCAGCCGGAGGCAGTCGCCATTCAGGCAAGACCACCTTGAGGAGCCCTTCCCTAATGAGGGCCCCTACCTCCCACTCCGATCGCATCAGAATGCCGTGCCCGGCCATGGCCCATGCGGATGCCGACTCCCCGTCGTTCGCACTCAGAGGGCCTCGGACCTTGACAGTCTCTGCCTGTGAACCGTTGCGCAAATGCCAGGTGCCAAATGCCTCATCGCCCTCACGGATGAAAAGGCAGGCGTGCCGGGCCAATTCCTGCGGAGTGGACGGCTCCCCGGCCTCTTTCAAATACAGCGCAGAGGCGCAGAGCACCCGCCTGTTGCGTGCCAACACCCTGGCCGTCCAGCGTGAGTCCGGCATATCACCCAGCCGGATGACCACGTCGAAGTTGTCTTCGATGAGGTTGGCAGGACGGTCGCTCAAGTGGAGCTGCACTTCAACCTCCGGGAAACGGCGTGCAAACACTCCCAGGGCAGGTGCGATGTGCTTGCGACCGAAGCCGAAGCTGGCGTTTACGCGTATCAGTCCTTGCGGAACGGCTGCCACACCGCCGATGGCTCGTTCAAGGGCGCCCAGCTCGGTCAGAAGACGCCCCCCTTCCACCAGGTATCGCTCCCCCTCGGGCGTGAGGCTCATGCGGCGAGTAGTCCGTTGCATGAGGCGTGCGCCCAGCCTGGCTTCAAGTCCCGCAAGCCGTTTGCTGACCGCGGGGCCTGTGACACCCAGTTGCTGAGCGGCGCCTCGCATGCTGCCTTCCTTGCTGAGCATGGCAAAAAAGGCAAGGTCTGAAAATCCATCCATTGATAACTCCAGCGACCGAAAGCGATTACCTATCAGATATTGTATGTTTCTGACTCACCTGTGAAACTGGTAGCACTCCACGACATAGAGCGCTCACATGAATCGCACCCTTTATCGCAAGCTGGTCGACGCACATACCGTCGCCCAGCTCGACGAGCAGAACGTCTTGCTGTTCTGCGACCTGCATCTGATGAATGAGTACACCAGCCCTCAAGCCTTCGCAGGCCTGGATGAGCACGGGCGCCGGGTGCTCATGCCCGGCCAGAACGTGGCCGTTGTAAGCCATGTCATTCCGACGGAGCCGGGCACGATCCGGGTTATCCGGGAGGCTGCGCCAGCGCTTCAGGCCAGCAACCTGCGCAAGAATTGCGAGCAGCATGACATCCCGCTCTTCGACCCCCAGGATGCCCTGCAGGGAATCGAGCATGTTGTGGCGCCTGAGCACGGCATGATCCGCCCGGGCATGGTCGTGATTTGCGGAGACTCTCACACAACCACCTATGGCGCGCTGGGCGCCTTGGGCTTCGGCATCGGTACCTCGGAAGTCGAGCATGTGCTGGCGACACAGACGCTTGTCTACCGGCTGGCCAAGGACATGCGCATCCGAGTCGACGGCGTGCTGCCAGTGGGCACGACCGCCAAAGACCTTATCCTCATGCTCATTGGACATATAGGAGCCCAAGGGGCCAGAGGCCACGTCATCGAGTTCTGCGGCACGGCGTTCGAAGCGATGTCCATCGAGTCGCGCTTCACCGTCTGCAACATGGCGGTCGAAGCCGGAGCTCGCGGCGCTCTGATTGCGCCAGACCGGAAGGCAGCCAGGTATGTGCTTGAGCGTGCGACGGACTTGCACGGTGTTGCGCGCGACGCCGCGCTTCAGCATTGGGAAACCCTGCACAGCGATGAAGCTGCGGTGTTCCATGTCGAACATCGCTTCGATGCAAGCGATGCAGCACCCCACGTAACCTGGGGCACCAGCCCTGACCAGGTGATACCGATTGGCGGCGCGACTCCCGACCCGGCTACACAGACCTCGGCGCCGATGCGCCGCAGTACGGAGCAGGCGCTGCGCTATACCGGCCTGGCAGCAGGCGTCCCCCTTGAAGGCACAGCCATCCAGCATGTCTTCATCGGTTCATGCACCAATGCTCGCATCGAAGACCTGCGTGCCGTCGCGGAAGTAGTTCGCGGCCGCCACGTTGCCAAGGGAGTGCGTGCCATGGTGGTACCAGGCTCCGGCGCGGTCAAGCGGCAGGCCGAAGCCGAAGGCATCGCAAGCCTGCTTATGGATGCAGGCTTTGAATGGCGGGAGCCAGGTTGCTCGATGTGCCTGGCCATGAACGGAGACATCCTGGCGGACGGCGTCCGCTGTGCGTCAACGACCAATCGCAACTTCGAGGGAAGACAGGGGCGCGGCGCCATCACCCACCTCATGAGCCCTGCCATGGCGGCAGCCGCAGCCATCACTGGCACGATTACCGACGTTCGCCGTCTGGAGACCCATCATGCGTGAGCAACACATTCTGTCCGGAAAGATGGCGCCCTTGGCCATCGAGAATCTGGACACCGACCAGATCATGCCCAAACAGTTTCTGCACGGCATCGACAAGGCCGGGCTCGACAAAGGCCTGCTGTACGACCTGCGGTTTGATGCCGAAGGCCGCAAGCGCTCAGACTTTGTGCTCAACAGGCCTGAACGCGCAGACGTCGAAGTATTGGTGGCGGGAGCGAACTTTGGCTGCGGCTCCAGCCGCGAGCACGCAGTCTGGGGATTGCAGCAATACGGCATACAAGCAGTCGTCGCCCCCAGCTTCGGGGAAATCTTCTACTCCAACGCGATGAACAACCAGCTGCTGCTGGTGATGCTCCCGGAAGAGGAAATCACCAGGCTCATGGCCGATGCCGCCAGCCCGGAGACCTCGCACATCCATATTGACCTTGAAAATCTTCGAGTCAGAAGCTGCAACGTGGATGCATTCTTTACGCTCTCGGAGCGGCACCACCGCATGCAACTGGAACGCAGGGACCTCATCGGCATGTCTCTGACCTACCAGGCCCAGATCGAGCAATTTGCGCGCCTTCACTGGGAATCCCACCCCTGGATGAAAAACGTGGCCTCGCGCACTCGCCAGCAACTGGGCCATACTCCGCGAGCGCAGGGCATTGCCCACCTTGGGGAGATCGCATGATGTTTGAAGGCTTCACTGCTCAAGATGTACCGGTCAACGGCACGGTACTTCGTTGCCGCATAGGAGGCTCGGGGCCTGCTTTGCTGCTGCTGCATGGACATCCGCAGACCCACGTCATGTGGCACCGGGTGGCCCCTGCTCTTGCCGAAAGATTCACTGTGGTTTGCGCAGACTTGCGGGGCTATGGCGATTCTGCAAGACCCGATGCCGGCCCCGAAAGCCACGCCTACAGCAAGCGCACAATGGCGGCGGATATGGCGGAGCTGATGTCCACACTGGGCTTTGCACAGTTTCGCATCGCTGCGCATGACCGGGGCGCCCGCGTGGCCCACCGGCTGCTGCTTGACCATCCGGGCCGGGTCCTGCGTGCGATGCTGCTGGACATTGCGCCAACGCTCGACATGTATGAACAGACAGGCGAAGCGTTCGCCAGGGCTTACTGGCACTGGTTCTTTCTTATCCAGGCTGCACCACTGCCAGAGAGGCTTATCGAAGCGGACCCTTGCGCCTACATCCGGGATGTAATGGGCCGACGCCACGCCGGGCTCGGCGCCTTTGCGCCTGAAGCACTGCAGGAGTACCTGCGCTGCATTGCCATCCCGGGTACCGCTGCATCCATCTGTGCGGACTACAGAGCCTCAGCGGGCATCGACCTGGAGCACGACCGCGCAGATCGAGCCAAGGGGCAAAAGGTGACGGTGCCACTGAGAGTGCTGTGGGGCGCGGAAGGCGCGGTTGGCCGCTGCTTTCCAGTGCTTGACCTGTGGCGCAAGGCTGCAGCCGAAGTCACGGGAAAAGCGCTCGACTGCGGACACTACATCGCCGAAGAACAGCCTGCCGATCTATTGGAAGAGATGCTGGATTTCTTCGCCACCAGATGACCCAACGCTGAAGAGAGGCTCGCAACTGACCAGGCAATACCGCCGCTGCGGCATTCCAGGTCTGCCATAGGCCTCACTGTCCTCTCAGTCCTCTAACTTGCGGGTCACATGCGATCAGCACACCCAAGCTGACTAGCGGCTCTTCCTGGACAGGAACTCTCTCATCAATCTCGCAGGACCAGCCGAGTCGTAGGCTGTGCCGAGAACTCCAATGCCATGGAATCGTCAACCAGCTGAAAGCGATGTAGCGAACCGTGTGACATTCGGCCAAAGAGCCGCCATCTGCGGCCACGAACTTCCACAGGGCGGCGGGATCGCCTACATTCACACTTCACACCCGGTGCGCCCGGCCAGACCCAGAGCCTGGCTCAGGCTGCCACCGCATCCTCAGCCTTCCAAGAAAGACCAGCCATGAAATCCCGCGCCGCCGTAGCCTTCAAAGCCGGAGAACCCCTGCAAATCGTCGAAATCGACGTCGCGCCACCCAAGGCTGGCGAGGTGCTGGTCAAGATCACCCACACCGGCGTCTGTCACACCGACGCCTTCACCCTGAGCGGTGATGACCCCGAAGGCATCTTCCCCGCAGTGCTGGGCCATGAAGGCGCGGGCATCGTGGTGGAAGTGGGCGAAGGCGTGACCAGCGTCCAGCCCGGCGATCATGTGATTCCGCTGTACACCGCCGAATGCGGCGAATGCTTGTTCTGCAAGAGCGGCAAGACCAATCTGTGCGTGGCCGTGCGCGCCACCCAGGGCAAGGGCGTGATGCCTGACGGCACGACACGCTTCAGCTACAACGGCGAGCCCATTTATCACTACATGGGCTGCTCGACCTTCAGCGAATACACCGTGGTTGCCGCCGTCTCGCTGGCCAAGGTCAACCCCGATGCCAACCCCGAGCAGGTCTGCCTGCTGGGCTGCGGCGTGACCACCGGTCTGGGCGCGGTCAAGAACACCGCCAAGGTGCAGGAAGGCGACACCGTGGCCGTGTTCGGCCTGGGCGGCATCGGCCTGGCCGTGATCCAGGGTGCCAAGCTGGCCAAGGCCGGCCGCATCATCGCCGTCGACACCAACCCCGGCAAGTTCGAGTTGGCCAAGACCTTCGGCGCCACCGACTGCGTGAATCCCAAGGACTTCGACAAGCCCATCCAGCAAGTGATCGTCGAGATGACCGGCTGGGGCGTGGATCACACCTTCGAATGCATCGGCAATGTGGACGTGATGCGCGCGGCGCTGGAATGCGCCCACCGCGGCTGGGGCCAGTCGGTCATCATCGGCGTGGCCGGTGCCGGTCAAGAGATCAAGACCCGCCCCTTCCAGCTGGTGACGGGCCGCAAGTGGCTGGGTACGGCCTTTGGCGGCGTCAAGGGCCGCAGCGAGCTGCCCGGCATGGTGGAAGACGCCATGGCCGGCAAGATTCAGCTCGAACCCTTCGTCACCCACACCATGGGCCTGAAGCACATCAACGAAGCCTTCGAGCTGATGCACGAGGGCAAATCGATTCGCTCGGTCGTCAACTACGCCGACGCTTCGTAACCCCCTGAGGCGCTGCGCCTGGGCGGCCCCGCGCCTTCCCCTCTCTCTTCGGGAGGGGGACGACAGCATCGCTGCGGGGTGGCTGGGCCGCCTAGGCCCTTGCTTGCTGTCCTCTACTCAGGAGGTGCAAGTTTTAGTGCCATTCCCCGTACTTTCGATTTCATAGCTGCTTGCGTATGCAATGACTGGCTTTCAGATACAAAACTGCTGCAATCGCTTTATAAATAAGCGCTAGCAGCTTTTCTTTTAGGAGTAAGCGCCATGGAACTCAAGAACGCCCACGCCTGCTTTGGTGGCGCCCAGCGCTATTACGAACACCATAGTTCCGAGATCGGCCTGGCCATGAAGTTCTCGGTCTATCTGCCGCCCAAGGCCGTGATGGGCGAGAAGGTGCCGGCCCTGCTCTATCTGGCCGGCCTGACCTGTACCGAAGAAACCTTCATGATCAAGGCCGGCGCCCAGCGCCTGGCCTCCGCACTCAATATCGCCCTGATCTGCCCCGATACCAGCCCGCGCGGCGCGGGTCTGGCGGGCGAAGCCGACAGCTGGGACTTCGGCGTGGGCGCCGGCTTCTACCTGGATGCGACCACCCGGCCCTGGGCGCTGCACTGGCGCATGGAGAGCTACATCCTCAATGACCTGCTGCCCCTGGTCGGCAGCAAGCTGCCCGTGGACCTGCAGCGTCTGGGCATCTTCGGCCACAGCATGGGTGGCCACGGCGCGCTGACCCTGGCATTGCGCCACCCCGGCCGCTTCAAGTCGGTCTCGGCCTTTGCACCGATTGCCAACCCGCTCAACTGTCCCTGGGGCCACAAGGCTTTCAGCGGCTATCTGGGCGAAGACAAGGCCGAATGGGCCAGGCATGACGCCAGCGAGCTGATGAGCGCGCAGACCGCTGCACCCTACCCCGCAGGCATCCTCGTCGACCAGGGCCTGGCCGACAAGTTCCTGATCGAAAAGCAACTGCTGCCCGAGGCCTTCGAAGCCGCCTGCGCCAAGGCTGGCCAACCGCTCACGCTGCGCCGGCATGCGGGCTATGACCATGGCTACTATTTCATCCAGAGCTTTGTCGACGACCATCTGCGCCACCATGCGCAGCAGTTGGGCGCCTGATTCTGCGGGCGTGGCCCGGCCAATGGCGCCGGGCCCTTCTGCCAGGCCTCAGGCCAGGCCGTAGTTCGATTGGTTTCCATCCGCTACGACCGCCCGGTGTCCGGCCTGCCGCTTGGCGGCGTACAAGGCCTGATCCGCGCGGCGCATGATGTCCTCCAGGCTGCTGTCGGTCGGCAGGAAATGCGCAATCCCGACGCTGAGCGTGGGCACGGGATCGGTCGTGGCATACAGTTGCAGCGCCTGTCGCCCCACATCCAGCAGCCCTCGCGCCAGGGTGGTGATCTCGGCGATGCTGCGGCCGCCGCACAGCACGGCGAATTCATTGGCACCCAGGCGACCGAACACATGCTCTGGAGCCAGCAGAGGACTCACGGCGGCGGCCAGATCGCGCAGCGCCTGATCCCCTGCGGTATGGCCCAACGCCTCATTGATGGCTCTGAAGTAATCCACATCAAAGCTCAGGAGACAGGCCGGCAAGCCTTGCTGCCTGTGGACCGTATAGGCCTGAGCCAGCTCGCGCATAAAGCCCCGGCGATTGCGCAGCCCCGTCAACTCATCGGTCAGGCTCTGCTCCTGCAGCTGTTGCTGCAGGCGCTTGTTGGCCGTGATGTTGCCAGCCACCCAGACCACGGCCTGTTCACCCCAGAACAGCTCCTCCAGGGCACTGATGCGACCTTCAAACCAGGTCGCCTCGGCAGGCCCGCCCTGGGGAAGCCCCAACAGATCGGCTGCGCCCAGCTCGTACTCCACCACCAGCACCCGCTGACTGCTCAGCGCCTCCCGGATCTGCTGCAGAAACCAGAGCGCCTTGGCCGGAGCCAGCACATCGGCAATGAACCGGCCTACCAGCACCGTGGCGTCAGGGCGGAAGCGCTGGTGCTTGCCACCGAGGACTGCGGCATAACGTCCCGACTCCGTGAAGACGAAGGTGGGGTCCGGCAGGCCGTTGCAGAGGCTTTTGTACTGGCGGGCAGTGAAAAATGGGGTGTCGGGCATGAGCGCAAGCAGAGCAGGATCGGGAAATTCGCGAAGAATCGTTTTTTCGACCGCCGGCAGTGACACGGGCGTACCTCATGCAAAGATAACCGCCTGATGGCGGCTGTTCTTTCATCTAGATCAAACTATGAGTGGTGTGCTCACTCTCGCTTAATCCTCGGAGCGCTCCGCTCTTTTCGCGCGCCGCTGCTGCTCGCGCTCATCGGCACGCTGGGTCTGCACATACAGCTGCTCTACCTGTTCGCGCGCCCAGGGCGTCTTGCGCAGAAACTTAAGGCTCGAGGAGATGCTGGGGTCCAGATTGAAGCAGCGCACGGGCACGCGGCGCCCTAGCTCGCGCCAGCCGTAATAATCCACCAAATCGGTAACGATGCGCTCAAGCGTCAGCCCATGCAGGGGGTTGCGCGGTTGTTCTTGGGAAGTCATGGGCGCATTGTCGGGGAATCACCCTCCAGGCGTCTGCTCCGGGGACAAGCGTCAGGCCGTGCGGGCCGCAGCGCCTCTCCCCGCCCAGCAATAGACATGGAAAATGCGCCACGCCAATGACATGGGTTTGGCTTTGCTGTGCGCCAGCAAGAGATCACACTTTTGGCAACCGGCCTGAGCGAAGACAGGTTCGCTTCAACGGCCGTGGAGAGGCGCGAAGGAGCATCGAATGTCCAACCAACAGCAAGTCCCCGAAACCCGGGGGGTGGCAGTGCAAATGCTGGCCACGCTCGACCTGGGCCCCGAGATTAAAGGCATGGCGGGTCGCCAGCTTCGCATGCGCCTGGTGACCATGGCGCCAGGCGGCGTCTTCGGCCCGGTTCACGACCACAAAGACAGACCCGGCATGGTCTACATCCTCGAAGGATGCATCACCGACCATAGAAACGGCGTGGCCACCGACTATGGCCCGGGCGTGGGCTGGCCCGAAGACAGGAACACCACGCACTGGCTGGAAAACCGCTGCGCCGTGACGGCGGTGGAAATTTCGGTCGACATCATCAAGCTGCAGCAGGCTCCAGGCTAGGTGCCGTCAATCCAGGTGCCTTCAAGCGGCGGCCGCAGCCGGGCGGCATACAGCTCAGGTGATGCGTGGTGCCTGCACCTCGTACAGGCGCAGATCCCGCTGCCCGATCCCCAGCTCCGGCCAGGCGGCACGCCAGGCCTGGATATGCGCGGAGGCGAAATGTGCATCCAGCGCCGCCTGATCGGCCCACAGCTCCTTCACATGGATCAGCCCCGGCACCAGCACATCCTCGGCATAGCCGTACTCGAGACAGCCCGACTCGGCACGCGAGGCTTCCACCATGGCACGCATGGCAGGTCGGGCAAGCGCCAGGTTTTCGGATGGCAAACGCACGGTACCGACGATCAACAGCATGTCTTCTCCTCTTGAGCACAAGCAAACATCGTAGCAAGCAGCGCGCACTCGCTCTGCTCCGTGCGCAAAAAAGGGAGGGCAATGCCCTCCCTGAAACACCTTCCAGGCGTTGATGCTGATCAGCAATCCTTGCTCAAGGACTCTCAGGCCCGCATGAAGGACTCGAAATAGGCGCTCAGTGCAGCGTGGTCGCCCAGGGGCAGAACCTGGGCCACATACTGGTCGGGACGCACCACCACCAGAGCGCCCTGCTGGCGGTCGATGCCGCGCAGCTCGAAGATGTCCTGACCGGCATTCTTCAGATCGGGGCTGAACACCTTTTCATAGTCGATCATTCCCAGCTGGCCCTTGGGGGGCAGAAGCAAGGCAGGCAGCGTCTCCAGTGCCACCTCGGTATAAGCCTGCGGGAAGACGGCACGCAGATCAAAGATGCTGTCGATATCCTGGCCGGCCGGCGTGAAGCGGCGCAGCGGCGATGCGGCATCGCTCTCCAGGAAGCGACATAGCGCCAGCAGGCCGGACTCGGGCTGCGCCAGGTCGTTCTGACCTGCAAACGCATACAGGCGCCAGCGGCCATCGGCCTTGCCGCAGTGGCCCAGCTGCAAGGGCTTGGCATCGGAGACGCGCACCACCGGTGCGGAATGGAAACGCATGCCCACCGTGAAGCCGCTGGCCAGTGCCTGATGCGTGGCCTGTCCCGTCAGCACGGAGGGCGCATAGTGCGTGCCCACGCCAGCCGTGAAGCGGCCATGCTGCTCGAAGTACTTCTGGAACTCCTTGGGGTCCACACCGCCCTGGCCACCTTCCTTGGCCGGGTCGCTGAACATCTTGGCCCATTCGCGGTCAAAGTCGATCAGTTGCTGGGCCACGACCTGACGCTCGGACGAATAGGTGTGCAGCAGCTCGGGCGCACATTGCTTGCGCAGCACGGCGGCCAGCTTCCAGCCCAGGTTGAAGCTGTCCTGCATGGAGAAATTCATGCCCTGGCCAGCCTTGGGGCTGTGGGTGTGGCAGGCATCGCCGGCAATGAAGACGCGCGGCAGGGGCGAGTCCGGCGTGGCCACGGCATCGGCCACATCGTCATATTTGGCGCAGATGCGCTGGCCAATCTCGTACACCGACCACCAGGGCACATTCTTGACGTCAAGCTTGTAGGGATGGAGCACACGCTGGGCAGTTGCTATCAGTTGCTCCACCGTGATGTTGCGGCTGGCCACACGCTCGTCGGCATCGAGCTTGTCCATCTCCACATAAAAGCGCACCAGGTGGCCGCCTTCGCGCGGAATGATGAGCACATTGCCCTGCTCGGACTGAATGGCCACCTTGTAGCGCACATCGGGGAAGTCCGTCACGGCCAGCACATCCATCACGCCCCAGGCCTGATTGGCCGAATCGCCGACCAGCTGGCGGCCGATGGCCCGGCGCACATTGCTGCGCGCGCCGTCGCAGCCCACGACATAGCGGGCCTGCACGGTTTCGATCTGACCGGCATGGGCGGCGTCGCAGCGCTCCAGCGTCACGGTGACCGGATAGTCCGCTGCACCATGGTCGATCTTCACATCCAGCACGCGGCGGGCGTAGTGCGGCTCCAGGCGGCTGGGCGAATTGCGCATGCGCTCCAGATAGTGGTCGTGCACACGCGCCTGGTTCAGGATGACGTGAGGAAACTCGGACAGGCCGTCTTCCGTATCCTGCACGCGGCCATGGCGGGCGATCCGGCCGGGCTGGGCGGGATCAGGCTTCCAGAAGGTGACGTCGTTGATCCAGCAGGCCTCCTTAAGGATGGAATCAGCGAACTCGAAGGCCTCGAACATTTCCATGGTGCGGCAGGCAATGCCGTCGGCCTGGCCCAGCTCCATGGGCCCCTCCTTTTGCTCCACGATGCAGGTACGGATATCCGGGAAGGCCGCCAGCTGCGCGGCCAGCGTCAGGCCGGCGGGGCCGCAGCCCACGATCAGCACATCGACCTGCGAGGGCGCGGCCTCGGCATGGGCAAGGGCCAGCGGCGAAGCCGGAGCGATCAAGGGGTTGCCGGGACGAAAACCGTTCAAATGAAATTGCATGGAGGCCTCAAGTTCTTCAGGTGCGCAGACGCCAGTGTCTGCCCAATCAGTCCGCACACAAATAGTATGCATGCATACCAAACGCATGCATCGTATTATTCGAACCTTGAAATGCCAACCCCACCTAGGGAAAACCATGACTAACTCTGCACTGCCGAACGCTGCCTCAGACAGCGCCAGCAGCCACCCCTTCTTTCCACGCCTGGAGGTGGAAACCTTTCCCGGTCACGGCATACGCCGCCTGCAACAGGTGGCCGTAGCCGTGTTCAGCCAGGCCACGGAAGCCTGGGGCGTGACGCCGCTGCAATTTGCCGTGCTGCAGAAACTGGTGCATCTGCCGGGCATCGACCAGCGCACGCTGAGCATGGAAGTGGGCTTTGACAAATCCACCATCGGCGGCGTGATCGACCGCCTGGAAGCACGCGGTCTGCTGCTGCGCCAGCACACGGCCAAGGATCGCCGCGTGCGACTGCTGTCCCTGACGGTCGAGGGCGAAGCCCTGCTGGCCGACGCCGGCCCGTCCGTGCTGCAAGCCCAGCAGCAGATGCTGGACCCGCTGAGCGAGACCGAACGCGAGCTCTTCACACAGCTGATGCGCAAGGTCATCGAGCATCACGAGCAGCTCGACCCCGAGGCGCAGACGCCCGCAGGCTGAGCCCCAACCGCAGAAAAAAAGCCCCGGGCCGTCAGGCCTGGGGCTTGGCTGTTCAGGGCCGGCTCGCAGCCGGGTCTGCGAGCTCCCGAATCGCGTCCTAGAACGGCATTTTTCCGGCACGCATCTCGGCCGCGATCTGCACCAGCACGGCCGGCAGATCGGCCACGCTGCGCACCACGTAATGGGCTCCGGCCTTTTTGAGCTTGGCTTCGGCCACGGCGACACGGGCCTCGACCTCTTGCTCGGGCGCCCTGGCAAACTCCTCCACGCTATAACCGACCTCGTTGCCCGACAGGCTCAGGCCCACGGTCCACATGCCTGCGCGCAGACCTTCCTCGATGCCGGGCACGGTGTCGTCCACCTTCACGCAGGCACGCACATCGCCAATGCCCAGCGCCAGCACATTGGCCAGTGCCATGAAGGGGCCGGGGCGGCCGCCGGCCTCCAGCTCGTCGCCCGCCACCACATAGTCGGGCTTGAGGCCTGCGCCCTCGGCCTGCGGCAGCAGCTGGTTGAGCACCTCGCGCGGATAGCCCGAGCAGGAGCCGACCTTCAGGCCCTGGGCGCGCAGCCATTGCAGCGTCTGCACGGCGCCTGCGATGGGGGCCGAGAACTCGCCCACCTTGGCAATCTGCAAAGGCATGAAGCGCGCGTAGATGGCATCCACATCCTCATCGGTCGGCCTCCGGCCGAAAGCGGTCTGCCACTGCGCAGCAATGCTGTCATCCTGCAGCAGCTGGTGAATATGGTCCCATTTGGACAGGCCCATGGGGCCGCGCGCCTGAACCAGCGTGATGTTGATGCCGAAGCTGGCAAAGGCTTCGACAAAAATCTGCGTGGGCGCGAGCGAGCCAAAGTCCACCAGCGTGCCGGCCCAGTCAAAGATGACGGCTTGCAGCGGTGACAGGTCGGCGCTGGGCTGGGACAGCACCAGAGTTTCAGCTTGAGCGATGGAGTTCATGGTTTTCAGTGGTGGCTTCAACAGTATGGAAAGGCGGAACCTGTTCGGGCTCCGGGACTCAGCTCAGAGAGCGAATGAAGTTGCGGCCGCGCGGGCCGCTGGCGGCTTTTTGCACCATGGCGCTCCAGGCCTCGGGCGGCACGCCATAGTGGGCCGGATCGGTGGCAACGCCCAGCCCTTGCAGAACGCCGTGCAGACGCTCAATGGCTGCGGCAGGCGTGCTGGCATCGAAGATGGAGAGCAAGGCAGCATCGGCCGCCGCGTCTGCACCCAGCGCCATCTCCAGCACCAGGGGCAGGCTGAACGAGCAGGCCAGACCGTGCGGCACGCCATGCTGCAGCGTGATGTCGTAGGACAGCGAATGCGCCAGTGCGGTTTTGGTGTTGGAGAAAGCCAGGCCGGCCATCAGCGCTGCCTCGGCCATCTCGCTGCGCAGCTGCGCGCTGCCCAGATCCTGCATCAGCGCGGGCAACGTGGCCAGGGTGCGGCGGGCCGACTGCACGGCCAGAGCCATGGAAACCGGGTTGCGGTTCACGTTCCAGATGGATTCCAGCGCATGCGACAGCGCATCCAGCCCCGAGGCCAGCGTGGCACCGGCCGGCAGGCTGGTCATCAGCTCGGCATCGATCACCGCGGCCTCGGGCCAGGTGCAGGGCTGGTGCAGCGAATACTTCTGGCCGGCAGCCTGATCCCAGATCGTGGCCCAGGGGGTGACTTCGCTGCCTGTTCCAGCCGTGGTGGGGATGGCGATCAAGGCCTTGTGCCCTCCCTGCCCCAACTGGCCGCCCTGCTTGAGCAGCGCCAGCAGGTCGGCAAACCGGCCACCGGGCGTATGGCAGATCAAGGCCTTGGCCGAGTCGATGGCGCTGCCGCCGCCCAGGGCCACAATCACGGGCACCTCGGCATGGTCATGCTGCACCTGCTCGTACAGCGGTGCCAGCCACTGCACATCGGGATTGGGAGCAATGCTGTCAATCACGCCGCGCAGCTGCGCTCCCAGCAGCTGGCGCATGCGCTGCACCAGGCCCAGGCTTTCGGCCTCGGGAAAAGTGACCAGCAGGCAGCTGCGCCCGGCCAGCAAGGCCGGCAGCTGATCGAGACTGTGGCGACCCACGCTGATGTGCACGGGGTTGTGATAGGTCCACACGAGAAAGCCTTTTGACGTTTTTTGAGCGAAATCAGCCCTTAGCGCTTATGTACCAAGCGCTGATAGCTCATATTTTTGATTTATACAAGGACTGCGGCGCACACCGGCACCGCAGCGGGATCAGTGGCGAGCGCCCTGCTGTATGCGGCTGCGCAGCCAGTTCGATGCCATGTCGGCGGCAATCACCATCACCGTGATGACGATGATGCAGGTCGCGGTCTCCTGGTAGCGGAACAGCTTGAGGCTGCTGACCAGCTCGAAGCCCAGACCGCCCGCACCCACCATGCCCAGCACGGTGGCCGAACGCAGATTGACCTCGAAGCGGTAGAGCACCACGGCAATCCAGGCGGTGATGACCTGGGGCACCACGCCGAAGGCGATGATCTGCAGCTGGCTGGCACCGGCGCTGCGCAAGGCCTGCAGCGGGCCGTCGTCGATCTCCTCGATCGCCTCGGCAAAGAACTTGGCCAGCATGCCCATGCCGTGCAGGGCCAGGGCCAGCACGCCGGGGAAGGGACCCAGGCCCACGGCCGAGACAAACACCAGCGCCAGAATCAGCTCGTTGATGCTGCGGATCACATTGAGAAACTGGCGCGTGATGCGGCGCAGCCAATGCCAGCCGTGCAGATTGCCGGCCGCCACAAAGGACAGCGGCAGCGCCAGGATCACGCTGAGCAAAGTGCCCCAGATGGCGATCTGAATCGTCTCCAGCGCCGGTGCCCACAGGCGCGGCAGCATGCTCCAGTCCGGCGGCACCGAGCGCGAGAGAAAGTCCCCAATCTGCGGCATGCCGCCTGCCAGCTCGCTCCAGCTCATCTGCGCGCCCGCAGCGCTCCAGTGCAGCACCCAGCCGATGACCAGGGCCAGCGCGGCATAACCGAGCCAACCGCCCCGGCCTTGCGGGCGTGCGGCCGTCCATTGCCAGCGGTCTGGCTGCTTCAGGCTTTCGCTACTCATTGCAGACCTCCTGCGGCTACGGCTGGCGACATCGCCCCGGGCAGCCAGTTGCCGGCTGCGGTGCTGCTGACATGCAGCGCACCGCCCTGCCCTGCGGCATGTCCGGCGGGCTGCGGCTCGCCGCTGTAGATGGCGTTGAGCGCGGCCTCGTCCAGCATCGCCGGCACGCCGTCAAACACCATGCGCCCCTGCGACAGGCCGACGATGCGATCGCCAAACTCCCGGGCGTAATCGACCTGGTGCAGATTGCAGACCACGGCAATGCCCAGCTCGCGCGTGGCATCGCGCAGATACTGCAGCACGCTGCGCGCGGTCTTGGGGTCCAGGCTGGCCACGGGCTCGTCGGCCAGAATCACCTGCGGCTGCTGCGCCAGCGCACGGGCAATGCCCACGCGCTGCATCTGCCCGCCCGAGAGTGCCTCGGTGCGCTCGTCGGCCTTGTGGGCCAGGCCCACGCGTTGCAGGCAGGCATCGGCCAGTGCGATATCGCTTTGCCTGAACAGCTGCAGCACCGAGGCCAGCGTGCCGACCTGGCCCAGCCGCCCCGTGAGCACGTTCTTGCGCACCGACAGGCGCTGTACCAGGTTGTGGTGCTGGAAGACCATGGCCACATGGCGGGCCAGCTCACGGCGCGAGTGCCTGCGCATCAGGTCGATGCCGCCCACCTGCAGCTGGCCGCTGTCGGGCTGGTTCAGCCCGTTCATGCAGCGCAGCAAGGTGGACTTGCCCGCACCCGACAGGCCCAGCATGACCACGAACTCGCCGGCCTTCACATCCATGTCGATGCCGTGCAGCACATGGTTGCTGCCATAGCTTTTGCGCAGATTGCGGATGCTGATCATTTCATCTTCCCGAGGTCCAGATTCAGCGCCTTGGCGGTCTGGCGCACCACGTCATAGGCCTGATCGTTGGTGGGCGCAAAACCGTTGAGCTCGCCACGGTCGCCCCAGGGCAGGCCCTTGATCTCGGCCAGTGCCGCAGCCACCTTCTTCTTGGTGGCTTCGTCCAGATTCTTGCGCCAGGCCATGGGCGACTCGGGGATGTCCTTGGAACGCCAGATGACCTGGAAGTCCTCGGCCTTCACATGGCCCTTGGCGACAGCCGTCTGGAAGATGGGATCGGCCACGGCCGCCGCATCCACCTTGCCGTTGGCCACGGCCATGATGCTGGCGTCATGCGAGCCCGAGAAGATCACGCGGGAGAAATACTTGTCGGTATCGATGCCCTCGCCCTTGAGGCCGGCCTTGGGAAACAGATGGCCCGATGCCGAGCTGGGATCGACAAACGCAAAGGTCTTGCCCTGCAGCTGGGGCACGGTGCTCAGGCCCTTGTCCTTCTTGCTGATGATGATGCTGTTGTACGAGCTCTTGCCGGACTTCTTGGCCACGGGAATGGCGAAGGCCTCGGCATTCGCCAGCTGGCTGGCCAGCACATAGGAGAAGGGGCCGAAATAGGCCACGTCGATCTTGCCCGAGCGCATGGCCTCGATCACGCCGTTGTAGTCATTGGCCACAAAGGGCTTGATCTTCAGGCCGGTCTTGGCGGCCAACTGGTCCATCACCTGCTGGCTGGCGCGCATCATGGCCTGGGCGTCCTCGGAAGGGATCAGGCCCACGCGCAGCTCGGTGGGCTGCTGCGCCATGACGCCGGTGGTGGCGGCAAGCGTCAGACTGGCGGCTGCGGCTTTCAGCCAGGTTTTGCGGGTCATCGTCATGGATTTCATCCTTTGCAAGTGCGTCTGTAGGGTGCGGCTGGGCTTCCGCCATCGCACCGTCACTGCAGTGCGTTGATGCAAATATTAGGGACGACATATGACTGTCATGTGAAGGTTTCAGAATCAGTTTTGACAGCTTCCATAGATCAAACCTTGAGATGAAATTTGCATGAGCACCGCCCGCTACCGAGCTTTTATCGCCGTGGCCCAGCAAGGCAGCCTGAGCGCAGCCGCCCGCTCCCTGGGCGTGAGCCAGCCCACGATCTCCAGCCAGATCGCCACGCTGGAGCGGCAAAGCCAGATCGAACTCTTCCATCGCCAGGGCTATCGCATGACGCTCACCGGCGCCGGCCACAAGCTCATGACGCTGGCGCAGAAGCTGCTCGCGCTGGAGTCAGAAACCGAGTTCTTTTTGCGTGACTCGGGCCAGCTCAACCAGGGCGAACTCAAGATCGGCGCCGTGGGGCCCTTCCATGTGATCGAGATGGTGGCGGCCTACAGCGCCCGCCATCCCGGCATGAAGCTGTCGATACGCATGGGCAACTCGCAGCAGGTGCTGCACGATCTGGAGAACTACACCACCGACGTGGCGGTGCTGGCCGGTCTGTATGACAGGCCCGAGCTGCTGGCGCGCGAATATGCGCGCCACGCCATCATCCTGTTTGCCCATGTCGACCATCCGCTGGCAAGGCGCGAGCAGGTCGAGCTGGGCGAGCTGCACGGCCTGCCGCTCTTGCTGCGCGAGCAAGGCTCCACCACGCGCACCGCCATCGAAAAAGCGCTGCAGGCCGCCGGCGTGAAGCCCCGCACCCAGCTGGAGATCGGCAGCCGCGAAGCCATACGCGAGGCTGTGGCGCGCGGCCTGGGCATCGGTGCCGTGTCCGAGGCCGAATTCATTGCCGACCCGCGCTTTCGGCCCGTGCGCATTGCCGGCGACCCGGCCAGCACCACCACCTACGTCTATTGCATGAAGGAACGCAGCGAAAGCCTGCTGGTGCGCTCCTTCCTCAAGGCCATTGAAGGCAGCGCGGCGCCCGATCTGCCCGTACTGCTGACCGCTCCAAAACCCTTGATCGCTCCAACGGCCAAGAAGCTGGCGTAATTCGTCAAACCCTCTGCCCCCCTCGCGCCGAGAATTTTTTGACAGTGCGGCCCGGTGCACTGGCAAAGCGGTGGCTGCCGGGCAGTCAAGAAACAGAGGAGACGATGATGAAACAAACCAAGCTCTGGAGGGCCGTGGCCCTGACAACCGGCCTGAGCCTCAGTGCAGCGGCCATGGCGCAGCAGGCCCCCTGGCCCGTCAAGCCCATACGCCTGGTGGTCGGCGGCCCGGCCGGCGGCAATGCCGATTCGCTGGCACGCCTGCTCGCCGATGGCATGCAAAAACAGCTGGGCAAGCCGGTGATTGTCGAATCCAAGCCCGGCGCGGCCGGCGTACTGGCCGTCAACGACCTGCTTGCCAACGGCAAGGACGCCCACACGTTCTTGCTGATCCAGGGCGGCATCGTCAGCGAAACGCCACTGGCCTACAAGGTCAGCTATCAGCCGTTCAAGGACCTGAAGCCGCTGGCCCAGCTCAGCCGCAACGGCCTGGTACTGATTGCCAACAAGGACTTCCCGGCCAGCAATCTGCAACAGCTGGCCGACTACGGCAAAAAGCAGCCTGACGGGCTGGACTTCGCCTCCTATGCCACGGGCATGCGCGGCCATACCTCGGGCATGCTGCTCGGGCAGTTGCTCAATATCAAGATGAAGCACCTGGGCTACAAGGGCTCTCCCCCGGCGCTCAGCGATCTCATGGGCGGCCATGTGCCGCTGATGATGGACGGTCTCACCACCTCCCTGCCGCTGATCAAGGCCGGCAAGGTCAAGGCACTGGCCGTGAACTACCCCACGCGCATGGTGCAACTGCCCGATGTGCCCACCTTCAAGGAGCTGGGCTATCCGCAGCTGGCCGAGGTGAGCTGGTTCGGCGTCTGGTCGCGCCCCGATATTCCGGCCGATGTGCAGGCCAGGGTCCGAGAGATTGCGCTGCAGTATTTCAAGCAGCCCCAGGTCGAGGCCAGGCTCAGGGACATGGGCATGGAATCAGGCACCGACGCCAGCTCGCAGGCGCTGATGAGCGAGCTGCAAAAGGCCTACCAGCACCAGCAGGCCCTGCTCAAGTCCATCGATTACCAGCCCCAGTAGGCAGCCGCAAAAGCAAGGCCGGGGTCAAGCCCGACTCCGGCTTTTGTTGCCACCGGGCAACCGCCGCAAACGGCCTTGCGCCATGCATTGTCAATGGACTAGGGCGCGCGAGACCGGGCATTGGTTGGGCATCAGGCAAGTAATGGCGCAACGAACGACAGGACCGCTGCACAGGCTTGCACTTTGGCCTCGCAGCCTGCTTCAACGTGCCAGCAAGCTTGTGGCGGGTGAGTGCGCCTTGTCTGGTGGCTTGCCTTGGCGTCGGCTTCCCTGGCTCGAAAGGTTCAGGGATAGACCACAGTGACGGTGGTCTGTGCCGACAGAGAGCCTGCTGCCATCGAACCGGCATAGCTGGGCGCACGGACGTATTGCACGGTAAAGCCGTGATTGAACGACGAGCCCTCCGGCGTATTGTGGATCGTAACGCCGGGAGCATAAGACGGCATGCTGCCACCCACGGGCGGAGGGCCAAACTCTACGGGCGTGCTACTGTCCGCCGCATACATTCTGAGGCTGACCTTGTTCGCAAGCTCTCCCGAGCTATTGAGGTAATTTTTGGTCGACGCCGTCGCGCTGACATCGGTAAAGTAGAAAACGTAGTTGGAATTGAGACCGCAGTTGACCGCGCTGATAAAGAACTGCGTCTCGCCCAAGGCACCCTCTGCGCGGCCGGTGCCTACAGCGGGGACCGATCCCGCTGACCCCCGGTTGAGTACCACGGTTTGATTCATGGCCCCCACCGGAAACTGGCAGCTCGGTGTTGGCGGCTTGGGCAATTCAGGCAGCGCAATGGCCCCGCCCTGACCCAGCGCCTGCGAAAAGCCCGAGAGAACGGGCCAACATGACCGGTTCACGATCGGCGCGACATTGTCGCGAATGCTGGGCATGACCTGCATGCCGCTCAGGCCCACTTCGCGCGTAAAGTCGCCCCAGCCACCGGCATACACTCTGGCGTCAATCACCACAAGTTCAAACTTCCATTTGTGCTTGAATTCCTTCGAAGCTTCATTCGTGGTGAATAGCGTATTGAGAAAATTGCTCTGATTGCCAGTGACGACCGTACCAATCGGGGGAAGTGTGCTGAGGTCAACCGCGGCATTGGAAATGCTTTCGTAACCCGCCCAGCGCCACCTCAGCCCCAGGCCCGGCAATGTGGCCAACGGAATGGTCTGGTAGGGGCCTGTGGCGCCAAGAGACCTGACCGTGGCCAGCATGGCGTAATTTTGCAGGGTTTTGGTAGCCGTCACCGTCTGGCTGAAGGTGATATCGGCAATCGAAACGCCGTTCGCAATACCGGTTAAATTGGCCAAGACGTTCCAGGGGGTTTCGGCTTCGATGGAGGAGGTGGTGCATGCCTGCCCCCCCTCAGCAGCGGCATGGGGCACATGCAAGCCACAGACGGCTGCAGCGCAGGCCAACAAAGCCTTGGCAAACCAGGCCCAGCGCGAGCAAGCGCAGGAAGTACGGAAAAGTGTTTTCATCGGTCGATTTCTTTTTCGAGTATGCGAACCTGGCCTTGGGCAGCGAGACAAGCAGCCTTGATCGGGCGCAGGAGCACGACCGGCAGCTGGGCTAGGCCAGATCCGTTTTTGAACGAGAACTGCAGAGATTGGCGTCGGTGCAAGCCAGTGCAATGCGCTGACGGCTCACACCATCGGCATTGGTGGACTGCTCGCAGCAGATGCGGCACGCCTGGTCTTCCCAGGTATTGGCCTGATCTGAGCGAGGTGTTGATCGCGGGTCTTAAGACGTCTCCAGCGGCTGCATCAGCTTGGCCATCTGCTCGGTCATCTGCACACTGTCAGCTCACCATCCGCACGCCATCGGCTGCGGTCGGTGATGCTGTCAAAGCCATTTGGCATGGCGGAGCTCACCTTCGCGGGGGCGGCCACCAGGTCGAAAATGTCTTTTTCCATATCAGGACCCTGGCTCGGGCGTGATGTATCGTTCCCTGTCGCTGTTCCCGACCGTTTGAGATACAGGCATGCAGAACTGTTGTGGTGAGCGAGTGTCTATCATCAGATTGCGAGACTGGGTGCCGACTTCCCGGGTTCGAGAAGTTCTGGGATACACCACCGCGGCGGAGGTCTGCGCCGACAAAACGCTTGCTGCCAGCGAACCGGTAGTGCCAGACGCACGGATGCACTGCGCCACAAAAAGCTATTGAAACGTCGAGCGCGCCGGGGTATGGCCGCTCAAGCGCAACGGTCTGGTTCTGGCTGCCTGGCGAGCGCATATGCGTCAATCAGCGCAAGCCGAAGATCGATGGAAACCGGTTTTCATGGATCGTTTCCTGATGGGTGACGACAAACTTCAGAGCACCCTGTCTGGGTGCCGGACCAAGATCTGCAGCAGAACCCGGAGCCGCTCTTCTTCTTGTTGAGCAAGGGCTGCACAGGTTTGACCTGGGCGTGGGCCAGCACCACATGCTGATGGTGCTGGCCTTCCACCTGGTCAGAAAAAAATTGTAGGCAGTAAGGCGGTTGTCGTGTAGGCCATCAGGCACCACCGTTGTAGGAAATCAATTACATCCAGTTTCTTGGTTGACGTTTAATCGATTTTCGTTACAAGTTTATGAAATGCTAATGCGCAGGACTGCTGCACCGTCGAAGCGGCTCCTCAGAGGCCGGAGCATCGACTCTGCCTGCTTACCCGCCACGCGCCAGGAGAGGCAACCCTTAATGCAACCAAAGCCACACGGCATGGCAGCTGCAAGGCGGACAGATGGCAGAGATATGGCGAGGCATAGCGCAACTCACATGCACCTCAGGGATACACCACCGTCACCGTGGTCTTCGCGGCCAGCGAGTCTGCTGACAATGCGCCGGCATAGCCAGGTGCCCTGACATATTGCACCGTAAAGTCGTGGTTGAACGTCGAGCCCGCCGCAGTACCGCTGTTGGTCAGGCCGGCGGCATAGGACGGCATGCTGCCGCCCAGAGGGGGCGGGCCAAACTGTATGGGGGTGGTGCTGCTGCCGGAATACATTCTGAGGTTGACCTTGCCCGCCAATGCCCCCGTGCTGATCAGGTACGGCTTGTTCCCCCCGGTCTGGTTGGCATCGGTGAAATACAGCGCGTAATCGGTGTTGGCACCGCAGTTGACCGCGTTGATAAAGAACTGCGTCTCGCCCACAGCTCCCTCTGCTCGGCTCGCTCCATTCGCAGGAACCGATCCGGTGGTGCCCCGGTTCAGCGTCACCGTCTGGTTCAGACTGCCAACCGGGAACTGGCAGGTAGGCGTCGGCGGCTTGGGCAGTTCGGGCAGCTGGATCACGCCACTGACCAGCGCGTCCCCGATGCTTGAGGTGATGCTGGAGCATGCCTGGTTCGTAGGCGACGAAGTGTTGTCCGTGATAGTGGGAAGCACCGCAAAGCCCATGCCGGCCAAACCCGGCTCCTTGGCGAAGTTGCCAGTGCCGCCTGCATACACCCTGACGTCGGTGACAACCAACTCCAACTTCCACAGCAGCTTGAATGTCTTTGGATTGCTGCCGTTCTGGAAAGGCGACCTGCCCCAGTAAAGCATATTGGTGGTGACCGTCGTCCCGACAGCAGGAACATTGCTGGGGTTGAGCTGGGCATTTCCACCGTCGACATAACCGGCAAAGCGCAATCTCAGCCCCAGACCCGGAAATGTGGTGAGAGGAATCGTCTGGTAGGCACCTGAGGCGGCAGGCATGAGGACCGTGAACGACATGAAGTAGCCGGCCTGCGTACCTGTCGCCGTGGTGGTATTACTGAAGGTGATATCGGCAATCGCAACACCATCGCCAATGCCTGCAAGGTTGTTGGTGATATTCCATCCGTTTTCCTTGACCATTGCGGCAACACTGCATGCCTGCCCACCAGCCGCGAAGGCAGCGGGCGCATGCAGGGCCGCAACAGTCACGGCGCAGACTGCCGCAGCCTTGGCCAACCAAGCCTGTGCCATGGGGCGAGCAGCCCAAGCCAAAAACCGATAGAAGCGGGTTTTCATGGATCGAACTCCTTCACGACTTACGCAAAGCGGGTTCAGGCAAGACGGCTACCTCAAGAGACAGGCCGTTGTGGCATTCCTGTTTGCGTAAGCCCATCCTTGCTGGATTCGAGAACCTGGCACTTGGTAACTGAATCAGCAGCCTGACGTAAGACTGCTATCGGCGCTCCGGGCCATCGCCGATCCGCTGTGCGGCAAGGCCGATGGCACCTTATGCGGGAGGCGGCCACCATGTTGCAAATGTCTGATTTCGTCCCGGAACGCCAGCTCGGGCGGGATGTACCCTCCCATGGAGCTGCTGACAAGTCCCCTGCCCCAGCGGGCGCTCTAGCAATTGCAGCCAGGAGCTGCTCCCAGTGATGTGAGAAGCAAACATGCTGAAGGCCTGTGATGGGTGAATACGCATCCCTGGTGCATGGGTCTCGGCCTGGTCTTCCCTGACGCGTGAAGCTCAAGAATACAGCACAGCAGCGATGGGTTTGCACCGCCCGCGCCGTTTGCGAGCGCAGTATCGATGAACCGACATTGCCTGCTGCCCTGCGCATTGCAATGCATCCATGCCGTCTCCGGCAGAGTCAAACTATTTCGACGGCCCTTCGGTCATTGATTCGATCATTTGCGCCAACGCCACAGCCGCAAACCCGCGGCCGCTGCCGGTGATGACATCAAAGCCCCCCTCCTCCGGCATGCTCGATGCATGGCGACTCAGGTCTCGACCGATCAGCGTTGCTACAGCGACAAGGGCCACAAGGCTGGCAACCCGGGCCGGCGGCATCTGCGCAGAGGCAGCCATACCCTCTGCTGTGGCGGCCTTGTCTGTGACCATCATCATGCCGAGAATGTGTTTTCACGCTGCCCTGGGCACGATATGCCGGCGCATGGAGCCCCCGCTTTTTCAGGTGACGCTGCAATCGCTCCAGCCAGGAGTGGCTACCAATGACCTCTGGAGCTGGCTTGTGAGATTTCTGACCAGGGCGGCAACGCAGCATGCCTGGCCAGCGCCCGCGAAGGCAGCGGGCACTGAAGACGAATAAAAAGCGGCGTCTCATGGATCGAGGACCGTATGTCGGTACATGCTGGCGCAATGCGCTGATCGTTCTTGCCCTCGGCCTTGGCAGGCAGCCCGCGAGCGGTGCTGCGCTCCTGGTCTTGCCAGGAGATAGGCTGATCGGACCGTCCGTTGGCCAAGGGTCTCTTATGCTGTCGCCAGTTGCCGCATCAGATGCTGGCGCATCAGCCTGGCCATCTGCACCGCCAGCTCGCCATCCACGCGCCAGCGTCCATGGCTGGTGATGATGTCAAAGCCCTCCTGCATGGCGGGCACATGGTGGCTCAGGCCATAGCCGATCAGCTGTGCGGCCAGGCTGGCAACCTGGGCCGGCGGCACCTGCGCAGGGGCCGGAACGCTCTGCGCTGCATCGGCCTTGCCTGCCGCCATCATGTCAAAGACGTCATTTTTCATGGCAGAACTCCAAGCGCCCGAACCACCGGCCCGCTGCAAGGTGTTGAAGCGCTGGCTATTCCAGCTGACGCTTCAACAAGCGCTGCAGCAAGCAGCTACCCCCAGCGGCCCGAGGGGCCGGCATAGGGAAGGCATATGAGCCATCAATGTGCATCGCGGGTCCGAGTGCTTGTTTCCTGGGCTGACAAGACTCAGGGATACAGCACCGTCACCGTGGCCTGCGCTGTCAACTGATCCGCTGTCAGCGCACCGGCGGCATAGCCAGGAGCCCGGACATATTGCACGGTAAGAGGATGGGTGACCGTCTGGCCCGCAAAAGTACCGCTCTGTGTCACGCCTGCGGCAAAGCTCGGCTGGGAACCACCCGCGGGCGGCGCGCCAAACTGTATGGGGTTGGTATTGCTGCCGGAATACATTCTGAGATTGACCTTGCCCGCCAGCGGCCCCGTGGTAGTCAGGTACGTGTTGCCCCCCCCACCCCCAGCGTTGGCATCGCTGAAGTACATCTCGTAATTGGAGTTGGCACCGCAGTTGACCGCTTGGATAAAGAACTGCCTCTCTCCCGAAGAACCCTCCGCACGGCTCGCGCCATTGGTGGGAACCGATCCGGTTGTACCTTTCGGTATAGTCACCGACTGGGTCAGGTTGTTAGCAATCGGAAACTGGCAAGTGGGTGTCGGTGGCTTGGGTAGCTCGGGCAAGGCGATAACGCCGCCGATCAGCGCATTTGCAATGTCATTGATCACCGGAGCGCATGACTGATTGACGATGGTCGGATAAATGTCCGAGACAGTCACGAACATCTGCATGCTGCCCAGAGCGGTTTCACGCGAGAAGTCCCCTACGCCGCCGGCATATGCCCTGACATCGGTCACGACAAGCTCGAACTTCCACTTAAACCGGTACTGCTTCGTTTGGGCTCCGAGAGAGCTGGTAGCGAATCTTGCCGGGTTCCAGTAGGCGACGGGGCCTGCGATGACTGTGCCGATCGGAGGAAGCGCGTTGCTGAGCGAGGCATTGAGAACGTCCTCGTAACCCGCCCATTTCAGTCTCAGCCCCAGGCCCGGAAATGTTTGCAGCGGCAGGGTCTGGTAGGGGCCAGTGGCAAACGGCATGATGATCGAGGGCGACGTGGTGAAGTTGGCCTGCACCTGATGGGCCGTTATGAGCTGGCTGAAGGTGACATCGGCAATCGGCACACCGTTCTGAATGCCGGTGAAATCTTGCAAGATGTTCCAGGCGCCATGGGCCTGCATTGTAGATGCCTCGCATGACTGGCCGCCTGCGGCCAAGGCTGCGGGCGCATGCAGGGCACCGGCGGTCACGGCACAGGCTGCCATGGCCTTGGCAACCCAGGCCCAGCGCGAAGAGGGTGAAGAGGGGCGAAAAAGGGTTTTCATGGGTCGAATTCCTTATGGGGTACGTTGAACCAGAGCGTGGGCAGCGGGATCAGGACCCCTGCTTGGGCACCAGATCGGGATCGGTGGCCTGGGCCACGCCGGATCCCTTTTTGTGGGACGCTGGCGGCACGGGCTTGGCGTCGGTACAGCTCAGCGCCAGGCGCTGGTAGTTCTCGCCCTCGGCCTTGGCGGGCAACTCGTAGGGAATGCGGCATTCCTGCTCATCCCAGATAACGCGCAACTGGCCTTCGGCCTGCTCGGGCTGCAGCATGGTCAGCACGCGACCACGAGGATCGGTGATGCCAAGCCGCGTGCCGTCTGCGCCTTCCACCACGGCACCGAAAGGCATGGGCGAGCCGTCGGGCTGGGTCAGCTCGAACTGCACGCGACGGCCTTCCTCGCTCTTGAAGGTGGCCAGCACGGCCGCGCCACGGCGCGGGATGACCTGCTCCATACCGCCTTCGATCTCGACGTCGGCGCTCATGCCCTTGCCGTCGATCGCAATCCAGTTGGCACGATACGGAACCGCGTTGGGCACGACGGCATAGCCGTTGAGGCCGGTTTTCACGCCGCGATAGCTGGACACGCGAATATCGGGCACTGGCGGTTCGACCTGGGCCAGCGCAAAGGTTTCGCCCAAAGGCTGGGCGAGGTTGACGCCGCCCTGGTGCGCAACGATGGAACCGTTGGCCTGCAGCGTCGCGGTGTTGGAGCGGTTGCCCACGGAGTAGCCGGCATTGAGCTGCGCCACCGAGGTGGTGGCACCCAGATAGCCCGATGCCGAGCTATTGCCATTAGTTTCGCGCTGGGCCATCACCGAGTAGCTGATATCGCTGTCATTCGGCAGCCTGCCGCTGATACCCGTCTGCACACTGGTGCCGGCCTTCTGGTGGCCCACGTTGGTGTACATATTGGGAGCACTGCCGCCCTTGCCCAGCGGGAAGGTGACGGACAGAAAGACCGCGTTATCGCTGTAGCGGCCGCCCGCATATTGCGAGCTGGCCACATTGCGCGAATGCGTCAGGCTCAGATTGAAAGAGGCAGGACCCCAGGTGTTGCTATAGCCGGCAGACACACTGCTGGTCTTGGAGCCGTCCCAGTTGCGACCGCCGGTGGCGCTTGCGTAAAGACTGCCGTAGCGCGTGCCGACACCCAGGTTCTGGCTAAGGTACAGGTTCAAAAGCGTGCGGGGCGTGCGAGGGCTGAAGCTCAGGCCGCTCGCAAGATTCCTCGCCTGAACATGATCGTTCAGGGTGCGAAAGCCTTCGTTCAGGCTTTCCTGCGCCGTGAAGGACACATTGGTGGCCGTTTGCTCGAAGAACTGGCGGTAGATAAAGCGCATGCGGGTACCGGTCTCGCTGCTGCCGCTAACGCTGCTGCGCGAATGCGCGGCGTCCAGCGAGAAGGCACCGGCCGTGGTGTTCAGGCCTGCGCCCCCCGAGAAGATCTGGTAGCCGGGCGCCATCTGCGCACCGCCAGCCAAGGTGGTGTTGCTGCTCAGACCATAGAGGACCGAGGTACTGCCAAACGCAGGCGTGCTGCCGCCGTTGTAGTTGTTGCGATACTGGCCGACAGCGGCGTCGTACTTCAGACGGCCTTCACGCACCATCAGAGGCGGGCTGGAGAACGCCTGGAAGGAGACGCGGCGCCTGCCGTCGGCCTCGATGATGGTGATTTCCAGATTGCCGTTGGAGCCCGAGGGTGCCAGATCGGTGATCTCGAACGGACCCGGAGCCACATTGGTGGTGTAGATCAGGAATCCGTTCTGGCGCACTTCGATGGTGGCGTTCGATTCGGCATTGCCGCGAATGACGGGAGCATAGCCTTGCTGGCTGTCGGGCAGCATGGCGTCGTCGGAGGCCATCTGCACGCCGCGAAAGCGCACGCTGTCGAACAGCTGCGAGGTGGTGTAGGTATCGCCCATCCAGAGCTGGCTGCGCAGCTCGGTCAGATCGCGCTGCACATAGGTGTTCTGGCTGCGGAACTGGGTCGGTTGCCGCGAACCGCTGCTGAGGTAGGAGTTGTTGCGGAAACGCCAGGCGCCGATATTGACGCCCATATTCAGACCCAGATTGGTGCTGCGATCGTCGGCCAGCCCCCCCGAATTATTGGTGAAGCGCGAGCTGAAGTTGTAGTTGGCAAAAGCCACGGGCACACCTTCGCTCCACAGCGCCGGCTCCACATAGCCGCGACGTGCCTGGCTCATATAGACCTGGGGAACGTTCACGTTCAGACGCAGACGGGCGGCGTCGAACTGCGCGCTGGCCTGGGGGATCAGTTCGGGCAGGCGCAGGCAAGAGGGGTCCTGGCTCGCGGCCTGCTCCCAGTCGATCTTGGCCATATCCAGGCCGGCCTGGATGAGCATTTCCTTGGTAAAGCAGGGCTCGACCTCGCCGGTCTTGGCGTTCAGCGAGAACAGCATGTCGATGCGGGCGGACTGCAGCGTGTTGACAAACAGGTCGACGCGGTAGTTGCCGGCAATGACTTCGCTGCTGGACAGCAGGGTTTTCACGTCGACGCTGGAGCCCAGGCCTTGCAGAAAGGCGGTACTGAAGCCCTTCATCACGCCCTGGCTCAGAGCGGCATGATCGAGCGCGGCAACCTGCACAGGCTGCTTCGTAGAAGCGGCTGCCGCTGCAGACGAGGCGATGCTTTCTCCATCTCCAGGCAATGTCAGCTGCGCCACGACTGCGGCCTGCTGGGCAGGGGCCTTGGCGGGCTCCTCCAGGGCTTGCGCAAATGCCCAGTAGGGCAGGAATACGCCCAGCGAACCAAACAAAACCTGGCACAGCGGGTTCAGGCGGAACGACATAGGGCTGCCGTGGGACGGCTTAAAAGGGACCTTGGACTTCAGCTTGCTCATGATCGAACGCTCGGGGATAGAAAAATTTGGACAAAAGTCCCCACCGCCCGGGATCGCCTCAGGCGATCCAGACTCATAAGTCCTTCGGTTGTAGGGTCTGGCGAAAGTGAGGCGCGAAAAGCCTAGTTCTGGCTACGCTCGGTGACCTAGTCGGTCTGCGCCGGCACTAGCACTGATGAGCCGCCGACTTGCGCCTGGTACGACTCCGAACCGCCGTAATCATTGATGGCCGTGAAGCTCACCGCCGAAGCGGAAGCGGCACTCTTGAGGGCAAAGCTCTTGCTCTCACCGGGCGCAATCATCACGGCCTCGCTCACGCGCTGCTTGTCGGCGCCCGAGCCCAGGTCGATACCTGTGGTGGAGACATGGAACGCTGTTGGGTTCTGCACCTTCAGCATCGGCTTGCCGTCGGCGGTGTCAGCGCTCCAGCGCAGGGCTGCGGGCGCTTCTGCGGCCGTGCCCGGCAGGCCGGTGGGGCGATAAAACATCTTGATGCGCTGGCGAATCGCGATCTGCAGGGAGTTTTCCGCTTCTGCCTGTTGCGGGATTTCCTGCACATTCACCCACAGCACCGATTCGCGGTCCGAAGGCATGGCATTGGCACCGCCGGCATAGAGCACGCGCAGCAGCTGTTGGCCGTTGACCTGCATTCTGGCCAATGTGGGGGTCATGGCAAAAGGCAGCTCGCCCTTGTCGTCAGGAGCATTGCTCTCAAGCCAGGATTGGATCAGAACCGGATTGGCGCCATTACGCACAATCAGGCTGGCTTCCTTGTTCTTGCCGTCGAAGATGACGCGCGTGGTGTTGAGAGAAATATCGGCATGCGCACCGACAGCGCCCGTGAGCATCAGGGCCAGCAGCACGCGCCGGGCGAAGGTGTGAATACGAGATACGGACACTGTGTAGGGCCTTCCATGAAGTCCTTTCGCAGGACTGAAAATGCAGCCCGCGAAAGGGAAACCGATTTAGTTGTAAGAGAGTACGTAGGTAGCAGAGCCGTTGGCAGCGCCACTTGTTACATCGCTGGTGGTCTTGCCCGCTTGCAGCGTGTAGTAAGCCTTCAGGGGTTCCATGACAAAACCGCCACTCAGCGTGCGGGGTGCCAAAGTCACGGATCCGCCGCTGAAGTCCAGCGCCGTCGTCCCTTGCACCAGCATGATCTGCACATTCGCGGCTCCGCCAGTCACGGCAATGCCTCTGCCGCTGCGCGTTGTGGGAGTCAGTGTGAGCTGAACTGAAGTGGAGTTAGTGCATGCCAGGAGAAGATTCATGGCTGTAAAAGCCGAGGCGGCACCGCCGCCCGAAGCCACTGTCGTGGGAGCCGCTTCGGTGCCTATGTCGTTCGTCGACACCGTCCCCATGTTGTAAGTCAAATTATTGCCAGAGACGGTGGCACCGGCGTCTGTCACGGAGCAGGTGACCGCATTGAGCCCGCCGTTGAAGGTGATCGTACCGCTGGGGCCCAAACTGTAGGCAGCCTCAGAAACGGTCGAAAAACCCAGAGCGGACAGGACGGCGATGCTGAGGATTGCTTTTTTCATTTCCGTAAATCTATAAAGTGAGGGAGAGACGATCACTGAAGCCTGTTGCGCGCCTATCCCGGTCAATAGCTTCATCACAACAAAGCACGGCCAGAGACAGCGCAGAGATAAAGCTCAAAATCACACAAGCTCCGCACAAGTCCTATTCGTCCCCACCCAGCATTGGACGATGCCAACAAGGCCATCCGGGGTAGCAGAAAACCTGTACAAGATCTGATTTAAACCAGCCCTCCCGAGCAAGAAACTTCTGAATCTGACTGCAAGGAGAACCGAAGCCAGGCATCCCGATTGGCGCAAGTCACTAACAAGGACCGCCAAAGCCTCGGTCGCATCTTTGATGCAAGCTCTTCGCAGGCCTTGCAGCCTGCGAAAGAGAAGCCGATTTAGTTGTAAGACAGCAGGTAAGCAGCAGTAGCGTTGGCGGTACCGGCGTCCACGTCGGCAATAGCCTTACCAGCCTGGAGCGTGTAGTAAGCGGTCAGGGGAATGCTGGCCGTGCCGTTGACCAGAGGAGCATTCAGAGTCACGGAGCCAGTAGTGAAGTCCAGAGGCGCGCCAGCTTGCATCAGCATGATCTGCACGTTGGTGGCTGCACCAGCCACGGGCGCCAAGCCAATGCCCTTGCCCGAGGCCACGGTGGGGGTCAGCTTCAGGTCAACCGAAGCACCGCTGGAGCACTCCAGTGTCAGGTCCATGGCAACGGGCAAAGTGCTGCTGGTACCTGTGGAGGCAGCGGGCGTGAGTTCGGAGCCCAAAGCTGTCTTGGAAACCACACCCATGTCATAGGTCAGAGTGGAACCACCAGCGCTGCCAGCACCGCTGGAGTGAGCAACGCAGGAGTCAGCGTTGATCGATCCGTTGAAGTTGATCATGCCGCGCGCGCCTTCAGCGGCATGAGAGGCGACAGAGGCGAAGCCCAGAGCGGACAGAACGGCGATGCTGAGAATAGCTTTTTTCATTTCAAGAACTCTAAAGTGAAGGTTAGTGATGGATGGAGCCAGTTACGCATGGATCGCGGTTGGTAGCTCTATCGCAGCCATGTGCCAACGGGTCAGCACATAGGAACGAAGTTTAGGAAGAGCCCCCCCTCGCGGGTCTCGGACGATTCCTAATCTCCAGCCAAAAAAGCCGCGCAATGTCAAGCAATGTCAACTAGGGAAAGCGCGAAATTCTTTAACTTAAACCAACCCACTCAAGAGAGCTTCGTATCCGCCTGAAGGAGGATCCCGAGCCTCCAACGTCTATAGGATGAGAGAGATCAATGGCCAGATATATGCGCCTAACGAAGACTCAGCGCGTTACCTGACGTGCAATCCAGGCGTGGCGATGTGTCAGTTCCTTGCGGTGGCCAACGGCAGGTCGACCGCCCCTGAAGGATGGCTCGGAAGATGGTGTGCGGTGCGGTGCATGCACCTGCTGCCGTGTCGGTGCAGGTCATGGGCGCATATATAGGGCATGTTCTGGCCCTGCACTCAGCACCGAAAGACTCGGCTGCAGGGTTTGATGCTGCTTTGACAAGCGCAGAGCCTGCAGCGGTGGAAGCACTGTGCTTTCGCCGAAAAATGGGAAGCGGGGAAACGGAGAAACGACACATACGTGCGCTGAGTTGCAGTGCGCTCCAATGCTGCGACCCGGCTTTGTGCCCAGCCGGAAACGCATACAGCTCATCGGCATGCCAAGCCCGAAGCTGATCACGCACAAAACACTATCGACAGGGAGCCGCAATCGCTGGACGCTTGCGCACCCCTGGCTAGCGCGATAACTATTGAAGCCAGCCGATCTGGTCAACAAGTTCAAACATTTTGGTACTCATTAGATTCAGATTCATCTGAACCGCAAGAGGGCACTCGCTTCATAGCATTTGCCTATGCATCGACTGCCCCTCAAGCCCATCACAAAAAATGCCGCGACGGCCACGCGCCTGCCCACGGTATTGCTGTATGCGCTTGCGGCTTCCTCGCTGCTTTGTATCGTCACCATGGCATTGCTCTACAGCTTCTGGTCGATCAACGAAAGTGTTTCGGGCTACCGGCGCCAGATGAATGCTGCCGCCTACAACGCGCAGCTTTTCTTTGATCAGCGCGAACAGTTGCTACGCGCCACGGCCGCCTCCGCTGTCCGCAGTCTCAAACCATTTCCGGCGACCGAAACACTGGGCTTGTCCGGCCTCGCCAGGCAACTCGAGATCTATCCGTTGCCAGAGGGCGAGAGTCGCCACGAGTGGGCCTTGGCTCTGACTCCACGGGATGTTCATGACAACAGCCGTATCAAGACGACGCTTGTCTACACGTCCAAGAGCAGTGGCGCCACCCTGCCGGTATTAGGCGACAAGGCCTCGGCAACGCCTGATATTTCGCCGCAAACCCAGAAGTGGATTGCCAGCGCGCTGCTGCGCGAGAACCCCAAGGTCGGAATCTCGGGCAGCTCGCCGCTGGTATGGCTGAATCCCCCCACCGACGATGGTGAAAGACTGTTCCTCTATACCCCCATCGACGGAACCGACACCGCCAGCGGGTGGCTGGGCATCACCTTCGACGATATCGGCTCGGCCCTGGACCTGACCAGCATGGCAGGGGGCAGCTATGTCCTCTACGACCCCAATGGTCACGCAACACTGCGGGGTGCCAACGCACCAGACATGGACAAGGACTCGCTGCACATCACGCGCACCGACAACTTCGGCATCGTCTGGGAGGGCAGCATTCCCAGATACCTGGCACTGACCAAGTCCGTAGGCCACGCAGGCTGGCGCCTGAAGTACTACATGCCCGTCAGGCAATTGCTCAAGGACAACGCGGCCAAGCTCTACGGTGCACTGACTCTTTGCGCAGCGCTCGCGGTCGTTCTGCTGCTGGCCTCTTTCTATATCCACCGCAAGCAGCTGACTCCCGCGAGATCCAACTTTCTGGCGCTGATGGACAGCGTGACCCTGAACAGAAAGCTGTTGAAGACCGCCCCCGTCGGTCTGGCCCTGCTGCGGCAGGGCGACCGCGACCCCCTGCTCTCCAACGAGTTGGCGCAGGCCTGGCTGAAAGCCGAGCACCAATGGAAGCACATCGTCGAGTCCCCCGACCTGAGCGGCGTTGACGAAGACCTGGAACTTGAAGACGGCCGCGTGGTCCAGCGCACCTTCACGCCAATGACCTATTGCGGTGGTCCAGCCATGCTGTGCACCATCAACGATGTCACCCAACTCAAGCAGACGGAGTTGTCGCTGGTCAATGCCATGCAGGCGGCCGAAGCGGCAAACCAGGCCAAGACGCTGTTCCTGACGACCATGAGCCACGAGATCCGCACGCCGCTCTACGGCATTCTCGGCACGCTGGAGTTGCTGTCGCTCACCGGGGCCACCGAGCAGCAACAGCAGTACCTGGACACGCTGCGCCACTCGTCCACCGTCCTGCTGTCGACCTTGAACGACACTCTGGACCTGTCGCGCATCGAGGCAGGCTATATGACACTCGAGCGTAGGCCACTGGCTCTGCTGGAGGTGCTGGACAATGTGGTTTCCACCTTCTGTGTGCGCGCAGAACGCAAGAATCTGAGGCTCTACTCCACGGCTTCCGTCAATACGCCATTGCAGGTGCTCGGAGACGTCACGCGGCTGCGTCAGATTCTGGACAACCTGGTCAGCAACGCCATCAAGTTCACGGTGAGCGGACATATCGTGCTGCGCCTTCGCTCGACACCGGTCGACGATTTCCATGTGCAGCTGGAGTTCGAGGTTGCCGATACCGGCATCGGCATCGCTGCCGAGCATCTGCCGCAACTTTTCCAGCCCTACTTCCGCACCGACTCCGATATCGACCAGCTCATCCAGGGCACGGGCCTGGGACTGTCCATCTGCTCGCGCCTGTCGCAGATGATGGGCGGTGAACTTGCCGCGACCAGCGAACTGGGTATCGGCACACGCATCTCGTTCAAGGTGACGCTGCCGATCGCCGTAGAGTCCGGACCGGACAATCTGCCCAGGCTGTCGCCCCAGAAGATCTACGTGCGCAGTGCAATCCCGGAAGTCGTGAGAAACCTGTGCGGCTGGCTGCGCCTCTGGGGCGCAATGGCGATGCCCTACCGCGAGCATCACTCCTCCATGGATACACAGTCACTGCTGATCGAGGCCTGGCCCTGGGCAATGCCTCTTGCGCAATGGCAGCACCGGCGCATCGTCATGCACCCGCCGGGCGCCCGGCATGGAATCACCGCAGACCGCCACACCTTGCTGATCAGTGCCCACGGCATCCTGGGCCTGGGCCGCGCAATAAATGGAATGCAGCAAGGGCACGGCCTGGTCACTCCCACCGGCCAGGTCGACCTCGACCTGATCAATATGAACCTGCTGGTTGTCGAGGACAACCCGATCAGCCAGCTGATATTGCGCGAACAGCTGCAGCACCTGGGCTGCACCGTGGCGGTTGCAACGAATGGGCAGATGGCCCTGAACCGACCCGACATCCAGGACTTCGACGCCATCCTGACCGATCTGCACATGCCGATGCTGAACGGGTACGAGCTGGCCTTTGCGCTGCGGGAACGTGGCTACACGCGCCCGATCCTCGGTCTGACCGCCAATGCGTTTCCCGAGGAGCAACGGCGTGGCCTTACCTCCGGCATCAACGTTTTGCTGATCAAGCCGCTTGCGATAGACCAACTGCGAAAAATCCTGAACTCGATCAAAGCCGAGGGGAGTTAACCATCATGCTTTCCAAATACAGAATCCTTGTCCTGGACGACCACGAGTTTTCCTGCGCGCGCATCTGCTCCATACTCGCGGATGCCGGATTCGTTCACGTCAAGGCCGCGCAAACCGGCGAACAGGCCTTGAAGATGATGCACGCGGAACACTTTGAAATCGTCATCATGGACATCAGAATGCCGGACATGGACGGCCTGCAGTTCATCAGCCGGCTCGCAAGCGAAAACCTGACGCCGATGCTCGCGATCTCCAGTTCCTGCTCGCGCCGCATCATGAACAGCGTCAGCCTGATGGCCAAGGAGGTCGGGCTGTTCGTGCTGGACGCCTTCTCCAAGCCGTTCGACCCCTGCTATGCCCACAAGATCATCGGCAAGCTGCGTCACCGCGTGGCGACGCAGACCTCCAGCCCGGATCTACGCTTTGGCCAGCCCCTGGTGTTCGACAAATCGGCCATAGAGACCGCACTGAGCACCCGCAAGATACAGGCGTGGTTTCAGCCCAAGATGGCACTGCGCACCGGTGAGATCGTCGGCGCTGAGGCGCTTGCCCGCTGGGATCATCCCGAGCACGGCTTCATGCTGCCGGGCTCGTTTCTGGCCGCCATCCACCATTGCAAACTCGAGCGGCAGCTGCTCCAGCGCATGCTCGAGGATGCACTGACCGCGCATCGACAGTGGCGCGACATCGGCTATACGATCCCCGTTTCCGTCAATCTCCCAGTCCCCCTTCTGGAGAACCCGGATCTGCCGGACGAACTGGAGCAGACCGCTCGCAAATGGGAAGTTCCCCCAGGCAACATCAATTTTGAGTTGCTTGAAGACGAGACAACCGCTGCGCCAGCGCACTACTATATGGGTGCAAGTCGGTTGAGGCTGAAGGGCTTTGGCCTTTCCCAGGATGATTTCGGTAAAGGATACAGTTCCATGTACAACCTGATCTCGATGCCGTTCACGGAACTCAAGATCGATCGCGCATTCGTGACCGGCGCCACCGATGATGCGACCCGCGGGACGGCGCTGACGTCCGCAGTACAACTGGGCAAGCAGCTGGGCCTGACCGTCACCGCCGAAGGCGTCGAAAGCGTCACGGACCTTGAATTTCTGCGCCGCATCGGCTGCGACTGCGTACAAGGTTTTCTGATTTCTTCCGCGCTGAAATCCAGCGACTTCGCCATGCTGCTGAACAACGATCAACGCAGACAGTTTTTCCCTCCGGAGGCTGCGTAGTCATCGCTGATATGCAGAACACGCCAATCCATCGAATCACGCGCACGTCGCGCCGGCAAAACTGGCTGCTGTTCGGCATACTTCCCATAGTCGTCGCTCTGGTGAGCGCACTGCTCTGGGGAGGACAGCGCATCATTGATCGGGAGCGCGACCGACTGCTGGTCGACTTCAGCACCTTGGTCGGCTATATCAAGGAACAAGAGATCTTCCTGAGCCAGCTTCGTGCCCAGAGCCAGGACCTGGAAGCCATCCCTTACTCCAGGGTCACCAGCTTCCATGAAGTGGATGCACCTGCGGACTGGAGGGCTCGCCTGTTCCTGGGCCAGGAATCGGTGGTGGACATGCCGTTTTCGCTGGCCTGCGCGCTGCCCGCCAAGTGCTCTGCCGCTCCTGGAACACTATTCCAGCTGGGCAGCTATCTGTCCGATTTCTATTCGACGTTCTGGGCGTCCTCCTATTTCCCGGCTGCTGCCGTCTTTTTCGTGAATCCGGCAGACAGCACCAGCATCAGCGTGCCGGCGATCAATACCTATGCCGGCTATGAAGCCATCAGCATGGACATGTTCCGAACCGCGGTTTCTGCGATTCAGGAAAACCTGGCGGCACGGCCGGGTCCCGCCACGCAGGCACCAGGCAAGCGGCTGCCGTCGTTCAATCCCAACGAAGTGCACTGGTTCAAGGCTGCGGCCTTGCCCAACAAGATGATAGGCTGGGTCCCGGCGGGATTCCCGTCCGGCCTGTGGGGCCCGTCCGGCCCCTCCCAGAACATCTATGCAGCCACGCTGCTCAGCCGCGAGCGCATCAACGTGCTCGAGAGAAGCACTGCCAGCGGACTGCCCTTTCAATTCTGGCTGAAGCATCAAGATGTCACTCTGATGGGAGGCGGCTCCGAGCCAGTGCTCACCAAGCTTGGTCTGTCCTTTACAAGCGCCGGGCTGGTGTGGAAGGCGTTGGATGCAAGCGGCAACTGGAGCGGCACCTATCTGATCAGCTACGCCAGCTTTTTCAGAGGCCATATGGGGCTGCTTGTCGGTGCGGCCATCTTTGTGGTTCTGAGCATGCTGGCCGGCCTGAGCTACACGTATTGGTACAAGCGCCGGGTCATGGAGCCAGCCGTGGACGCCCAGCGCAAGATTGACGAACGCGATGCGTTCAATCGCACCTTGATCCAGACCGCCCCCGTCGCGCTATGCGTGATCAGCAAGGCAAGTGGTGAGCTGGTTTTCAGCAACTCCATTGCCTTGGACTGGCTGGGCGGCGAGTCTGGCCATGCGCAGCCGCTGCAGGCCAACGCCGTCCAGCTCCTGCGCTCCCTGCGCGCTGTCGACCAGTCCGGCAGCATGGACAACCTGTACATAGACAACGAGCGCACGCTGTCGGTTTCCTACACCCCGGCGCGCTATATGGATGAGGACGCCGTCCTGTGCGCGTTTACCGACATCAGCACGCGCGTCGAGATCGAGCGCGCGCTGGAGCGTGCACGCCGCGCGGCAGACGAGGCCAGCGAAGCGAAATCCACCTTTCTGTCCACGATGAGCCACGAGATCCGTACGCCGCTATATGGCGTGCTGGGCACGCTGGAGCTTTTGACGGCCACGCGACTGGATGGGCAACAACGTCAATATGTCAACCGCATTGAAGGCTCTTCGCAAATCCTGCTTCAGCTGATCAGCGACATCCTGGACGTCAGCAAGATAGAAGCCGGACAGCTCAAACTGGAGCGCCTGGCCTTCAACCCACGCGAACTCGTGCAGGATTGCACCGGCTCCTATGCAGCCATGGCGCAACAGAAAGGACTGCTGCTTTTCTCTGCCGTTGACACCAGGATTCCCGATTCCGTGCTCGGCGACCCCGTGCGCGTGCGCCAGATTCTCAACAACCTGATCAGCAACGCGATCAAGTTCACCAATGTCGGCAGCATCATCGTCCGATGCCTGGTCCTGGATCACACTCCTGGCCACGTGACGCTACAGATCGAAGTCGCCGACAGCGGCGTAGGTATTGACCGTGAAGACCAGAATCGCCTTTTCACGCCGTTCTACGTCGTCGATGGCAGCCGGCATGTCGTGCGTGGTGCCGGTCTGGGTCTGTCGATCTGTGCACGACTGGCCGAACTCATGGGCAGTTCCATGCAAGTCAAGAGTGAAAAACAGGTGGGCAGCGTCTTTTCCATTGCGTTGACACTGGATGTGGACAATCAGACCATCACCGACTTCCCCGACCTTTCCGACACCCAAATTGCCGTGCGTACACCGCACCCGGAGCTGACGGAGAACATCTGCGCCTGGCTGAGCCGCTGGCACGCGCAGGCCGAGCCGCTTGCCCAACCCACCTCTGCCCACACCTCGCGTGCCCTGCTGCTGGATGTGCTGTCGGGCAGCACCACTGCGCCTCCCGACTGGAAGGGGCACTACGTCAGCATCTCTCCCCAGCTGCAGGAGTCGACCCATCCTGAAATCGATGCTCAAGATGTGCTCAGCATCGGCCGGGGCATCCAGCGCATACTGCACAACCAGCAACTGATAGTCCCGCCGGAACCCGTCATGCCACGGTTCTCGATACGCATCCTGGTTGCCGAGGACAACCCCATCAACCAGACCACCATACTGGATCAGCTCGAACGACTGGGATGTCAGGTCACCTTGGCCGAGGACGGCGAGGATGCGCTGGCGCTATGGGACGTGCAGCCGCATGACTTCGTGCTGACCGACGTGAACATGCCGCTCATGAACGGCTATGAACTGGCCCGCACGCTCCGCTCTGAAGGTGTGATGTGCCCCATCATCGGAATTACCGCCAATGCCATGCTGGACGAACAGCGGCGCTGCGTCAGCGCTGGCATGAATACCTGGATGGTCAAGCCGATCGGCCTCAATACGCTGATACAGATGCTGCGTGAGTACGCGCCTCACTCCGAAATCGGAGCCCATGACACGGCTGCACCCAGGCGACCCGATATCGCACCAGTGCACATACCCGAAGGGCCTGCCCAAGTGCCCGCAAAGTACCGTGATCTGTTTCTACGGACCATGCACGAGGACGTCCTCAAGCTGGAGCGGTCCAAGCAGAACAGGCGCGTGGACGACATCATCCTCACCTTGCACCGCATCAGCGGTGCTCTGGTCGACGTCAATCATTTCTCCCTGGCGCAACGAATGCAAAAGCTCGAAAAGCACTTGCACTTCGACAGCTTGAACGACGACACTGAGGCCGAACTGAGCTTCATGATTGAAGACCTGAAGAATTTCCTGGCGGAGGTGTAGTTCCCGGAGCCGTTGTCAGATTCGACACTTAAAGAGCAATAACATGGAAAAAATCCGCATAGTGCTGGCCGACGATCATCCTTTGACGCTTGTCGGCATTCAGGATCTGCTGGAACGCGATATGAACATCGCCGTGACAGCGTCCGTCTCAACGTCTACCGCACTGGTGGAGCAACTGAATTCGTCGTTGCCGGACATCATCATCACGGACTACACCATGCCTGGCGACAGTGTGTATGGCGATGGCATCCGATTCGTGGACTACCTGATCCGCACCTACCCAGGCCCCAAACTGCTGGTGCTGACAATGATCTCGAACCCGATGATCATCTCCTCGCTTTACGACGCTGGTGTATGGGGTGTGGTGCTGAAGCACGACAAGCTGACGGAGATTCTTTCAGCCATCAACAGCCTGAGGCTGGGGAACAAGTATTTCCCCACGAACTATCAGCAGAACGTCACCCGTGAACAGAGAAACACCTCTGTCGCCGATCGCATCAAGCTGCTGTCTCCACGCGAGTTCGAGGTGCTTCGCCACTTCGTACGTGGCGACAGCGTCGTACAGATCGCCGCCAATCTCAAACGCAGCGTCAAGACGGTCAGCACGCAAAAGACATCTGCCATGGAAAAGCTGAACGTTCAATCCAACCAGGAGCTCATCACTTTCTGCGTCGAGAATGGTCTGTTTGAATAGCCTCAGCGTGATGCCCACGGGATGCCGAAGCCTTGTCTCAGGGGCTGATCAGACAGCGGGTTTCCATCCCACGCGCAACAAGCTGTCGTCGCTGACCGATGAGCTCTGACGCATGAGGGGCGTCGGACTCATATTCCGAGAACCTGTAGCGTCGGATTCAGATCAACAGCGGCTTCTACGGTTGCCCATCGCCCGTATCACGCCCTCTTGACCAGGGCAAGTGCGAAGTCAATCCGCACTGACGGAGTGCGAGATGACTTGGCAGTTTGCGGCACAGCATTGACAATACCCGCAACGCACCAAATTGGTGCCTTCTTCTCGAATGCCTTGGCCCGGACAACACCGTTGCCCGGGCTTTTGTCCGTTTGCGCTACGCAAAAAGCGCCAACCACACCATCTTTCAAGGGAGTTACTACATGGAGCGCAAGCCCAATATCACTCTGTCCTCCTTGGACCTGGATCGCATTGAATCGCTGCTGGAAAAGAACAATAGCCAGTTTCCCGGCCGCGATGCGCTGGAGGCGGAGCTGGACCGAGCAGATGTGCTCGATCCCGCCGAAATGCCCGCCAACGTGGTGACGATGAACTCCACCGTGCGCTTCACCATGCTCGAGAGTGGCAAGAGCAGCACGCTGACACTGGTCTACCCCAAGGATATGGATGGCAGCGCCGACAGAGTCTCCATCTTTGCACCAGTGGGCATCGCCCTGCTGGGCCTGTCCGTAGGTGACGAATTCAAGATGCCCAGCCCTACCGGCCAGGTGACCGTGCGCGTGGATGACATCGAGTTCCAGCCCGAACGTGCAGGCGAGCTCCATCGCTGAACCTGCTCGCTCCATAAAAAAAGCAGCTCACCCAAGCTGCTTTTTTTGTTGCTAGGCTCCGGCTCAGCGCAAGCCCGCCACCATGGTGGTCAGCAGTCCGGCCCCGATCAGGCCAGCCTGCCAGCGCAAAGCCTGACTCCAGGAGGAGACATGGCGCTCCACCAACTGATACAGGGCATAGCCAGCGGTCAATGAAAGCACAAAGGCAAACGGAATGCCCACCACAGCGGCAGTGACCGAGCCGTGCCAGAAATGGTTGACCACCGCATTGACCAGCAGGCAGATCGAAAAGTGAATCAGGAATACCGAGTAGGAGATCTCTCCCAGGCGACGCAGCGGAGCAAGACCCTGCCAGCGGGCAATGGCCTCGGTACGCATGCAGACGATCAGCAGCATCGCGGTCACGCCGGCGAGAAAAATGCGGTCGCGCCACTCATAGACCAGCGCACCGATGATCAGTGCAGCAATCAGCATGCCCCAGCTCCAGGCCGTCAGACGCTTGTCTGCCGCCACGGCCCAGAAAGCCATCATGCCGACGCCGTAGGCGCCCATGAAGTAAATCGCCCAGACATCAAGCTCTGCATCAAGGTTGAAGCTCAGCAGCGAAGCCGCTGTCCCCAGAACCACCAGTGCCTGCATGCCGCTCACGGCCCAGGGCCACCAGCGCTTCATGGCCGCGTCGCCCCAGCGCGCTACCGCCCATTGCTGCAGCCAGCGCACACCGGCCAGCAGCAGCACGGTGCCCGCAAACAGCTGAAAGTCTATGGACACATACCAGACGCCAGCCGATAGCGACTCTTCACCCACGATGCCTTGCAACAGCAAGGCATGGGCCATGAGCTGCCATAGATCGGGGTCGGCGGACACGGACTCGTGATCGAACCACGGACGAATCGCGGCAGACACCACAATCGTCACCACCAGCGCCACGGCATAAGGCACGACCAGGCGTACAAAGCGCTTGCCGATCTTGGACCAGGGCGAATCAAAGCGCGCCAGACCTTGAGGGGCCAGACTGGCAGCAGCCAGAAAACCACCGATCACCAGGAAGATCTGCACGGCCATGCGAGCGTACTCATAGAGCCAGTCCAGGAGATTAGGCATGACGGGATGAGCCACATCGGACATGGGGCCGTAAAAAGCCAGGTGATGCCAGACGATGGCTGCGCAAGCCAGCCCTTTGGTGCAGTCGATCAGCGCGCTGCGGGAATGAGAGGAAATAGAACTTTGAGCCATCTGATCACGGCCGCTCGCAGCCCATAGGCTGCCCGGCGGCAGGGTGAGTTTGCCCGGCAACAGGCAACGTAAAAAAACCGACTTAAAACAGGAAGGCGATTTTGCGCTCATTCCCAACAATTTGCTGACAGCATTGCAAGTTTTACGAAACATATCTGCGCAGACCTCTGGCAGCTATGCATGAAAAACCAAGGCTATTGCAGTCCGGCTTGATCCCCCAGCCCCACTGAGAGCCCCGGGCAAAGGCACAATGGAGGCCATGACGCAAGCCAAACCACTGTCGGAGCTGAGCCGACAATTTGTTTCGCATTTCGGCGAGATGGGCAGCCGCTGGGGCATCAATCGCACCGTGGGGCAGATCTATGCCCTGCTGTTCATTTCGCCCGAGCCGCTGAACGCAGACCAGATTGCCGACACGCTGGAGTTCTCACGCTCCAATGTGAGCATGGGACTCAAGGAGCTTCAGGCCTGGCGTCTGGTTCAGCTGCGTCACCAGCCCGGCGACCGGCGCGAATACTTCCAGGCACCCGAGGATGTCTGGGAAATCTTCAAGCGACTGGCCGAAGAGCGGCGCCGCCGCGAGATCGAACCCACGCAATCCATGCTGCGCGCTGCCATGATGGAAGAAGCCAGCACCGACGAAGAACGCTACGCCCAGCAGCGCATGCGCGATATGCACGAACTCATCGACAAGCTGATGAGCTGGTTTGACGATGTGCAGCGTCTGTCGCCAGAGACCGCCATGCAGCTCATGGGCATGGGCTCGGCCGTGACGCGACTGCTGGACCTGAAGGACAAGATTACCGGACGAGGCAAGTCAGGCTCGGAAGCCTGACGCCGACCACTCAGGTGCTGGCCCTGGGCACCAGCCTGAAGCCCAGATCCACGCTGGCCTCTCTGACGGTGTCCCCTGCCAGCAATTGCAGCAGCATGCTGGCAGCTTTTCTTCCCACTTCATCTCTGGGTGTGTGGATGGTTGTAAGAGGCGGCACCATCTGGTCACTGCCAGGCAGGTCGTTGAACCCGGCGATCGCCACCTGTTGTGGCACTCTGACTCCCATGCGGTTGGCCTCCAGCAACGCGCCTTGTGCAATGTCGTCGTTGCAGAAAAAGATGGCATCAACTGTGGTGCTGGCCTTGAGAAGCGTCTCGAACTGCCTTGCACCCAGCGCCAGCGATGAGCGCTCAGGGTTGAGAATCTCCAGACTCTGGTCATACAGGCCGGCCTGTTTGAGCACCTGCCGATAGCCCTCAAGGCGCTGCATGACACGCGCATCGAGCTGGGCACCGCAAAAAGCGATGCGCCTATATCCCTTGTCCAGCAGATGACGGGTCATTTCAGCGCCAGCTGCAATCTGAGAAAAACCCACGCTGTAGCAGTCGGGACCAGTGCCGGGATCGCGCAACTCCATGAGATGCACGCGCGGCACGGGATTTGCAGCCAATAATTTCCGCGACTCTTCGCTGTGGTCAAAGCCGGTCAGCAACAGGCCGGCAGGCCGCATGGGTAGGTAGGCCCGCAGCAACTGCTCTTCTTCCGCCGGGTCATAGTGAGTCACGCCGATCAGCATGTGATAGCCCTGGGCAAACAGCACCTTGTGCACGGCCTCCAGGACCTCCACAAACAAGGTGTTGGAGAGCATGGGCACGAGCACCAGCACCTGGGTGCTTTTTTGCGAGGCCAGTGCGCGGGCCGCCAGATCGGGCACATAGCCCAGAGAAGCCGCAACCTCGCGCACTTTGTCGACCAGGGTCGGAGCTACTCTGCGCTCTCCGCGCAAGGCTCTGGAGACCGTCATCGGGCTCACGCCCGCAGCCTGTGCCACATCGCTGAGGGTGACACGCCCGCTGGCGCGAGATCGCCTTGAAGAAGCACTGTCTGCCGGGGTTTCACTCTTGGTACGGGTCTCGGGAGGCAAGGGAATCTCCTAATCAGATGCCTGAGGTTTTTTGATTATGATAGCGCTATCCAGACTTGAAATGAAGTCTGTGGAAGCAGCTTGATGAAAGCACTGACTTGCCTTCGACCAAGGTCTGAAGCCCATCTCAGAAAGCAGCAGGCTGCTCATTTTTTAACCAAATCGGATAGCGCTATCCAAACATGATTCAAAGCAAGATCCAGCCTCCTGGCACCATGTCGGCACTCGTCGTCATGGGTGTTTCCGGCTGCGGCAAATCGAGCGCAGGAGAAGCCATCGCGCAGCAGCTGGGGTGGACACTGGTGGAAGGAGACAGCTACCACTCCCCACAGAGCGTGGCCAAGATGCAGGCCGGCATTGCCCTGACGGATGCCGACCGCGAAGGCTGGCTCGAACGCCTGGCGCGGCGACTGGCTCAGGCAGATGCCGAACACGGCCTGGTGCTGACCTGCTCGGCGCTCAAGCGCAAGTACCGCGACCAGTTGCGCAGCGCCCAGCAACTGGGCTTTGTGTTTCTCGACCTCGACTACGCCACGGCCCTGGAACGCGTCCAGACCCGACCCGGGCATTTCTTCTCGCCCGACCTGGTCGCCAATCAGTTCACGACGCTGGAAGACCCGCGTCAGGAGCCTGATGTGCTGACCGTCAGCGCCACCATGAACCTCAACGATATCGCGCTCGCGGCCCGGCAATGGGCAAGGCGCGAATCCCAAGCATAAAAACAGCAGGAGACAGCCAATGTCTGAAGATCGCAAAGAGGCACAAGGCCGCAAGCCATGGCTCAAGCGCCTGGCCGAAGGCCTGATGGTGCTGGCTCTGGCCGGCATGGTGATTGCCGTTTTCGTCAACGTGGTGCTGCGCTACGTTTTCCACACCAGCATCGTCTCCTATGAGGAGATCTCGCGCCTGCTGTTTGTGTGGCTGGTGGCCATCGGCGCCATCGTGGCGGCTTTTGAAGGCGCCCACCTGGGCTTCGACATGGTGACATCACGGGTCGGCCCAGCCACACGCAAAGTCCTGTTCTGGGTCTCGCAGCTGCTGATCGGTGCCTGCATGGCCTTGCTGCTGTGGGGCTCCTGGGAGCAGGTCGTTGCCGGCTGGAGCAGCTACAGCACCGTGCTGGGCTATCCCCTGGCCCTGGGCGCAGCGGCGACGCTGGTGCTGGCCATAGGCATGTTGCTGGTTGTGGTGCGCGACATGTTGCGCGGCACCCCGACCGAGTCTTCTGAAACCAGCGTGGAGTAAGGCGCCATGATCGTCACCCTGATTTTTCTCGCCGTGCTGATCGGCGGCATGGTGATCGGCATGCCGATTGCCCATGCACTGATACTCACCGGCGTCGCCCTGATGTGGCACCTGGACTTTTTCGACACCCAGCTGCTTGCACAGAATCTGCAGGCCGGGTTTGACAACTTCCCGCTGCTGGCCGTGCCCTTCTTCATCCTCGCGGGCGAGCTGATGAATGCCGGCGGCCTGTCGCGCCGCATCATCGATCTGGCCCGCGCCTTTGTCGGTCATATTCCGGGCGGCCTGGGCTATGTGGCCATCGGTGCGGCCGTGCTGCTGGCCTCGATGAGCGGCTCGGCCATTGCCGACACCGCCGCGCTGGCCACCATCCTGCTGCCGATGATGCGCGACCAGAAGTATCCCGACAGCTACAGCGCCGGCCTGCTGGCTTCGGGCGGCATTATCGCCCCCATCATTCCGCCCTCGATGCCGTTCGTGATCTACGGTGTCACCACCAACACATCCATCAGCAAGCTGTTTCTCTCGGGCGTCGTACCCGGCCTGTTCATGGGCGGCTTTCTGATTGCCGCCTGGTGGTTCATCGCTCGCAAATACCAGCTGACCTCGGGTGAGCGCGTGAGCTGGGGCCTGCGCCTCAAGGCACTGGCCAAGAGCTTCTGGGCCATGATGATGCCGGTCATCATCCTGGGCGGCCTCAAGGGCGGCGTGTTCACGCCGACCGAAGCCGCCGTGGTGGCCGTGGTCTATGCGCTGTTTGTCTCCATGGTGGTCTACAGGGAGATGAGCTGGGCCCGGCTCTACGAAGTTTTCCTGGGTGCCTCCAAGACTACCGCCGTGGTGATGTTCCTCTGCGGCGCGGCCACTGTGACCGCCTACATGATCACGCTCGCCGACCTGCCCAATATGCTGGCCGACAGCTTCTCGGGCCTGCTGGATCAGCCCCTGCTCTTCATGGCCGTGATGATGCTCTTCCTGCTCGTGGTCGGTACCGCCATGGATCTGACCCCCACCATTCTGATCTTCGGTCCGGTCTGCGCACCGCTGGCCGTCAAGGCCGGCATCGATCCGGTGTACTTCGGCTTCATGTTCATCTATGTGGGCTGTATCGGTCTGATCACCCCTCCGGTGGGAACGGTACAGAACGTGGTGGCCGGCGTGGGCAGACTGCGCATGGAGACCGTGATCAAGGGCACCAATCCCTTCCTGATGGTCTATGTGCTGCTGGCCGCCCTGTTCGTGCTCTTCCCGCAGCTGGTGACCGCGCCACTCAAGTGGATGCATTGAAAGCCAGGCCATGACGATCTCAAAAACTCTCAAATCAATAGCTATCAACGCTTACCACATAAGCGCTAAAGGCCAATTTCACTTCAACCAAAGGGCCCAGGCCCAAACAAGCAAGGAGACGGGTATGCGTATCAAATTTGCAGTCGCAGGACTCACGGCAATGCTGCTGGCCGCCGGCGCCGTTCAGGCGCAGGACTTCAAACCCCGCCTGGTGCGGTTCGGCTACGGCCTGGTGGAAGACTCCAACCAGGGTCGAGCGGTGCGCATGTTCGCCAAGGAAGTGGAAAAGGCCAGCGGCGGCAAGATGAAGGTCCGCGCCATCGGCAACGCTTCCCTGGGCTCGGACACCCAGATGCAGCAGGCCCTGATCGGCGGCGCCCAGGAAATGATGGTCGGCTCCACCGCCACGCTGGTGGGCCTGTCGCCCGAGATGGCGATCTGGGACACCCCTTTCCTGTTTGCCAACACCAAGGAGGCCGATGCCGTGCTGGACGGCCCCGTGGGAGAGAAGGTCAAGGCGACTCTGGAGCCCAAGGGCATGGTGGGTCTGGTCTATTGGGAGAACGGCTTTCGCAATCTGACCAACAACAAGCGCCCCATCACCAAGCTGGAAGATCTGCAGGATGTGAAGCTGCGCGTGATGCAGAACAACGTCTTCCTGGACAGCTTCAAGACACTGGGCGCCAATGCCGTTCCCCTGCCCTTCTCCGAGCTGTTCACGGCGCTGGAAACCAAGGCCGTGGACGGTCAGGAAAATCCCTTCAACACGGTGCTGTCGAGCAAGTTCTATGAAGTGCAGAAGTACCTGACCGTCTCCAACCATGTCTACAGCCCCTGGATCGTGACGGTCAGTAAGAAATGGTGGGACACACTGAGCCCTGCCGAGAAGAAGGTGCTGCAGGACGCGGCGATCAAGAGCCGTGAATTCGAGCGCAAGGACACGCGCGAAGAAGCCGCCAAGGCTTTGGCCGAGATCAAGACCAAGGGCATGCAGGTCAACGAACTGCCGGCCGCCGAAGCAAGCCGCATGCGCGACAAGCTCGGTGCCGTCAATGCCGGCATTGCCAAATCCGTGGGTCAAGGCACCTGGGATTCCGTGCAGACCGCCGTCAAGCAAGCTCGCGCCAAATAAGCGCGCAACCATGAAGCCATGCCCCGGGGGCATGGCTCTCACTCATTCCAAGACAATGCCTGCGCCCGAAGCACAGGCATTGCTGCCCAAGGACTTTCATCATGGCACTTCACTCCGTTCTGGACCAGGTGACGCGGCGCATCCAGGAGCGCAGCCGCGCCAGCCGCTCCGACTATCTGGCACAGGTCGATGCCATGGCCGCGCGCCCTCCACAAGTACGCACCATGGGCTGCGCCAATGTGGCCCATGCCTTTGCGGCTCTGCCCGGCTCGGACAAGATTCGCATCGTTGAGGAAAAAGGCCCCAATGTCGGCATTGTCACGGCCTATAACGATGTGCTCTCCGCCCATGCGCCGTTTGCGCACTACCCCGATATTCTGAAAGACGAGGCCAGACGCAACGGGGCCACGGCCCAGGTCGCCGGCGGTGTGCCCGCCATGTGCGACGGCGTGACCCAGGGCATGCCGGGCATGGAGCTGAGCCTGTTCAGCCGCGACACGATTGCCATGTCCACCGCCGTGGCTCTCACGCATGACACTTTCGATGCGGCCCTGATGCTGGGCGTCTGCGACAAGATCGTTCCCGGCCTGCTCATCGGTGCCCTGCATTTCGGCCACCTGCCCATGGTGTTCGTGCCTGCCGGCCCCATGACTTCGGGCCTGTCCAACAGCGACAAGGCCAAGGTACGCGAGCAGGCGGCGCAGGGTCTGGTCGGCCGGCAGGAGCTGCTGGCGGCAGAAAACGCGGCCTACCATGACCAGGGCACCTGCACCTTCTACGGCACGGCCAACAGCAATCAGATGCTGCTCGAAGCCATGGGCCTGCATGTTCCCGGCACAGCCTTCATCAACCCCGCCGACGCGGAGCGTGAACTGCTCACCCGCGAAGCGATGCAAACCGTGCTGTCCATCACCCGGGGCCGGCGCTTTGCCCCCATCGGGCATGTCGTGGACGAGCGCTGCATCGTCAACGCCATGGTGGCCCTGCTGGCCACAGGCGGCTCCACCAATCACCTGATCCACTGGGTCGCCGTGGCCCGTGCCGCCGGCATCGTCATCGACTGGGATGATTTCGAGCAGCTGTCCGCGGTGGTTCCCCTGCTGGCCCGCGTCTACCCCAATGGCAGCGCCGATGTGAATCAGTTCCAGGCCGCAGGCGGCCCCGGCTACGTGATCGCCCAGCTGCTGCAGGCCGGACTCATGCATGGCGATGTGCTTACGGTTAGGCCCGAAGGGCTGGCTGCCTTCGGGCGCATCCCCCGTGTCGAAAACCATCAGCTGCAATGGCGGGATGCTGGCATCTCCGGCGATGACACTGTTCTGCGCCCTGCCAGCCACCCCTTCAGCCCTACGGGCGGCCTGAAGCTGCTCAAAGGCAATCTGGGCCGCAGTGTCATCAAGATCAGTGCCGTACCCGAAGATCGCCACGCACTGCGGGCACCGGCATGGGTCTTTGATTCGCAGGATGAGCTGCAGGCGGCCTTCAAATCCGGTGCGCTGGAGCAGGCCTGCCAGACCAATGGCTTCAATGGCGTCGTCTGCGTAGTGCGCTGGCAGGGTCCGCAGGCCAATGGCATGCCCGAGCTGCACAAGCTCACCCCTCCGCTGGCCGTTCTGCAAGGCAAGGGCTATGTCGTGGCCCTGGTCACCGACGGCCGCATGAGCGGTGCATCGGGCAAGGTGCCGGCCGCCATCCATGTCAGTCCCGAAGCACTGGCAGGTGGCCCGCTGGCCAAGGTGCAAAGCGGCGACATCATCGTGCTCGATGCCCCCGCAGGTCTGCTGCAGGCCGAACTGACAGAGGCCGAATGGCAGGCCAGACCGCTGGCCACCATGCCCATCGAGCTGGAGCACTCCAACCACCGCGGCATGGGCCGTGAACTGTTTGCCGGTTTCCGGCGCAATGCGCTGAGCGCAGAAGAAGGAGCTTGCACATGGCTGCTCAAATGACCGCCTTGTCCATCATGCAGGATGCACCGGTGATTCCGGTCATCGTGCTGCACAGCACGGAACATGCAGTCCCCATGGCCGAAGCATTGCTGGCCGGTGGCATCAGGGTTCTGGAGGTCACGCTGCGCACGCCTCAGGGCCTGGCCTGCATAGAGGCCATCGCCAAACAGCTTCCCGAGGCCATCGTCGGTGCGGGCACCGTGCGCAATGCGACCGATGCCGCGGCGGCAGCTCGGGCCGGCGCAAGGTTTGCTGTCAGCCCCGGCTACACCAGCAAGCTGGGCCAGGCCTGCCGCGATCTGGACCTGCCGCTGCTGCCCGGCGTCGCAACCAGCAGCGAAATCATGATGGCTCAGGAAGACGGCTTTACGGAGCTCAAGTTTTTCCCCGCCGTGCAGTCGGGCGGCATCCAGATGCTGAAGGCCTGGCAAGGTCCGTTCGGGGAACTGCGTTTCTGCCCCACGGGCGGCATCTCGCCTGGCAACGCGGCGGAGTTTCTCGCGCTGTCCAATGTGGTCTGCGTCGGCGGTTCCTGGCTGGTCCCCACCAGTGCCGTGGAGAGTGGCAACTGGTCGCTCATCACCGAACTGGCTCAGGCCACGCAAGCGTTGAGAAGCTCCCGCACAGCCTGACCAGAGCAAGGCCTGATCCATGAAAAAACCCGGTCAGCGCAAGCCGACCGGGCTTTTTCACGTCTTGGCGACTCAGGCGTCCGACAGCGAATTGGTTCGCTCCAGAAGCTTGCGACGCGTTGCCTCGTCATCCATCAACTCGAACCAGATCGCATTAAGCACGGCAAAGGCTGCGGCAAGCGGCAGACCCAGCAACCAGGAGAAATACCACATAAGTTTCCTTTCATTCGGCCCATCCATGGGATGAGCCCACCAGTTTTAGACTGCCCCCGAAGATCGCAGCACGGCGTCCCGGGGGCATCCCGTCTCAATACGAATGGCCCTGGCCGGTCACGATGGCCTTCACGTCCACCTTGCCACGCAGCACCGAGTACACCCAGCTGGTATAGGCCAGGATCAAAGGCAGGAAGATCAGCACGCAGACCAGCATGATGAACAGCACGACATGGCTGGAGGAGGAGTCCCAGACCGTCAGGCTGAAGCGCGGATCGATGCTGGAGGGCAGGATCATGGGGAACATGGCTGCACCCACGGTCAGGATGATTCCGGCAATCGCCAGGCCGCTGGCCAGCAGCGCCAGCCATTCACGACGGCTGCGCAGGCCGATAGCCACGATCAGCGGCATGAGCAGGCCAATGCCGGGCACCAGCCAGAGCCAGGGATAGGACTTGAAGTTGGCCATCCATGCACCGGCAGCCACGGCTGCGGTCTTGTTCAAGGGATTGGAGGGACCGACGGGGTTGATCTCGCTGGTAATCACATAGCCGTTGATGCCCGTAGCCAACCACAGGCCGGCGGCCGCAAACAGCAAGGTGGTCAGCACGGCAAACAGGCTGCCATAGCGGGCCGCGCGGCTCGCGACTTCGCCATCGGTCTTGAACATCAGCCAGGCCGCACCATGCATGAGCAGCATGAACAGCGAGACCAGACCGCAGAGCAGCGCAAAAGGCGTCAGCAGGCCGAAGAAGCTGCCGTCGTAGTAAATGCGCATATCGTCGCCCAGACGAAACGGTACGCCGAGAATCACATTGCCCACGGCCACGCCGAACAGCAGTGCAGGCACCAGACCCGTGATGCACAGTACCCAGTCCCAGCGGTTGCGCCAGGCTGCATCTTCATGTTTGCTGCGGAACTTGAACGCCACGGGACGCAGGATCAGCGGCACCAGCACGGCAAACATGGCCAGGTAAAAGCCCGAGAAGGACACGGCGTAAAGCTGGGGCCAGGCCGCAAAGATGGCGCCACCGCCCAGAATCAGCCACACCTGATTGCCTTCCCACACGGGGCCGACGGAGTTGATGGCCGTGCGGCGCTCGACATCGGTCTTGGCCGTGGCCCGCAACAGGCCCATGGCGCCGAGGTCAAAGCCGTCGGTGACGGCAAAGCCCACCAGCAGCACGCCGAGCAGCAGCCACCAGATGAGGCGCAGCACGTCATATGAAATCAGTTCATGCAAGATCATTTGGTTGCTCCTCTCAGCTTTGGCCGCGTGCCAGCTTCTTGATCATGGGTTCGTAGAGGCTGAGGTGGGGTTCGCTCTCATGCTCGGGGCCCTTCTTGATGGCCTTGACCATCAGCTTGAGCTCGATCACCAGCAGTACGGTATAGATCAGCACGAAGCCGGCAATGGTCAGCAACAGCGTCTTCGCGCCCAGATTGGAAACCGCCATGGCCGTGGGCAGCACACCTTCGATGATCCAGGGCTGACGACCCAGCTCGGCCACCACCCAGCCGCATTCAGCGGCAATCCAGGGCAGCGGAATCGAGAACACGGCGACCTTGAGCAGCCAGGGGTAAGCATCAAGCCTGTGGCGGGCGGCCAGCCAGAAGAAGGTGCCGGTCAGCACGATGAAGAACATGCCCAGGGCCACCATGATGCGGAAGGTCCAGAACAGCGGCCCCACCGGCGGCACGGTATCCATTGCCGCCTGATGGATCTGCGCCTCGGTCGCCTTGCGGGGATCATCCACGTAGCGCATCAACAGCAGGGCGTAGCCCAGATTGGCGCCATTGTTCTCAAAGCGCAGGCGTGCCTCGGCAGGAATCTCGGCATCGGTCTTGGCCTTGCGAATGGTCTGCAACGCATCGTAGGCGTCGATACCGTTGCGGATATTGCCCTCGGCACTCTTGACCAGTTCGTTGATGCCGGGAATCGGGGTGTCCAGAGAACGCGTGCCGATCAGGCCCATGACCCATGGGATGTGCACGGCAAAATGGGTCTCGCGCGCCTCGCGGTCAGGAAAGCCAAAGGCTGTGAAGGAAGCCGGTGCGGGCTCGGTCTCCCACATGGCCTCGATAGACGCCAGCTTCATCTTCTGGTGTTCCGAGGACAGGTAGCCGGACTCGTCGCCCAGCACCACCACCGACAGCGAAGCGGCCAGACCAAAGGATGCGGCCACCGTCATCGAGCGCTTGGCCAGATGGATGTGACGGCCCTTGAGCAAATACCAGGCCGAAATGCCCAACACGAACAGCGAGGCCATGACATAGCCGGCCGACACCGTGTGCACGAACTTGGCCTGCGCCACGGGATTGGTGAGCACGGCAAAGAAGTCATTCACTTCCATGCGCATGGTCTGAGGGTTGAAGCTCGCCCCCACGGGGTTCTGCATCCAGCCATTGGCCACCAGAATCCATAGGGCCGAGAAGTTGGTGCCTATCGCCATCAGACAGGTGACGATCAGGTGCTTGACCTTGGAGAGTCGGTCCCAGCCAAAGAAGAACAGGCCGACAAAGGTCGCTTCAAGGAAGAAGGCCATCAAACCCTCGATCGCCAGCGGCGCACCAAAGATGTCGCCCACATAGTGGCTGTAGTAGCTCCAGTTCATGCCGAACTGAAACTCCATCACCACGCCGGTGGCCACACCCATGGCAAAGTTGATGCCGAACAGGACGCCCCAGAACTTGGTCATGTCGCGCCAGATGGCACGGCCGGTCATCACATACACCGTCTCCATGATGGCGATGAGTATGGAAAGGCCCAGTGTCAGCGGCACAAACAGAAAGTGGTAGAGCGCCGTTATCGCAAACTGCAGTCGCGATAAATCGACGATATCGAGGTCCATGGTCAGGTCCTTTCTCTCGGTACTTCAAAAATCAATCGGAAAAACATATGTCCTGCGGTGCAACGGCCCCCAGGGCATCGGGTCTCAGTCTCGCCATCAGCTGTTCGAACTCAGGTGTGCCGCGCAGGGCCTGCGCTCTCACCTGTCCGGCCTGCAGATACACGATGCGATCGGCAAGGCGCGCCTCGCGCTGCCAATGCGTAGCAAAAATCAGCGTTCGCGCGCCGCACTCGGCAGCCTGCGCCAGACGCTGCAAAACGTCGGCAGCGGTGACGGCATCCAGTCCCTCGCTCACCTCATCGAGCAGCCAGCAACGGTCGGGGCTCAGCAGCAGCCTGGCCAGTGCCAGCCGGCGCGACTGGCCTCCGGACAGGCCCAGGCCGCCCTCACCCAGCATGGTGTCCAGCCCCTGTGGCAAGGCCATGACGTCGCTTCTGAGGCCTGCAGCCTGCAGGACGGCCCACAATTGCTCATCGCCGGCCTTGGCATCGGCAAGCCTCAGGTTGTTGCGCAGACTGTCCTGGAAAAGCTCGGTTCTCTGTGTCATCCAGCTGCAACTGCAGGCCTGAACCACGCCCTCGTCCGGCTGCTGCTCACCCGCCATCAAATGCAGCAAACTCGTCTTGCCTGCACCACTGCTGCCAATCAGTGCCACACGCTCGCCCTGCCGTACGTTCAGGTCTACGGGGCCCAGTTGACGAAGCCGGACAGACTGCAGGCTGACGGCCATCGTCTGCACTGGCTGCGGCAGGCTCTCTGCCGCGTCGGCCTCGGCCATCAGCGCGGGAGCCAGCCTGCGCAGCGCCAGCCAGGTACGCCCCGCCTGCTCAGCTCCTCTGCGCAGGGGGGCAAACGGCTCCAGTGCGGATAGTGCCAGCAAAATACCTAGCGCAGCAACCGCAGCGCTGATACGGCCCTGCTCCATCAGCCAGGCCATCAGCAGCACGGATGCGCTCAAGGTCATGGCAGACACCGCACCATAAGCCTTCGCTGCAGCCGCCTCGAATTGATAAAGCCTCTCATCGGCCCCCGCACAGCGCGCATCGCTGTGCAGCACCAGTTGCAGCTGGGCAGGCAACTGGCCAGCCATAAGCAGCTCGGTCTGGCCCGCAACCAGATCCACGGTCTGGGCACGCATGGCCTCCAGTGCCATGGCACGGCGCACGGCGGCCTTGCGGCTGCGCAAACCATGCCACAGGGCAATGCCCCAGCCAGTCAGCAGCAGCCACGCCAGGGTCAACAGACCCAGCCACCAGCTCATGAATCCGTAGGCCAGAGCTGCCAGCAAGGCCGCGCCCAGTGCCGCGACGGCAGGCACCAGCAGGCGCAGATAAAGATTGTCCAGCGCGTCCACATCAGAGGTCAGGCGCTGCAACAGCCTGGCCGGACGCTGCAGCAGCAGACGGGCAGCCTGAGGGCGAGCCCAGCTCAGAAACAGTCTCTGGCGCAGAGCGGCCAGCACGGCCAGCGTAGCGTCGTGGGTCACCAGGCGCTCGGCGTAGCGGGCGCCGGTGCGGCCCACGGCCAGCAGCCGAATGCCGGCCGACGGCATGAACACATCGAACACCAAAGCGGTAGCAGGCACCAGACCGGCCAGCGCCGTGGCCGTAATGAACCAGCCGGACAAGCCCAGCAAGGCCATACCCATCAGCACCGTGAGTGCAGCCAGCGCAGCGCCGCCCAGCCAGAGCTTGCGCGGCGCCATCCTGCCCAGCAGTTTCAGCATTTCGCGCATTGGAATGGCTCGCATCTTCATGACTGCGACTCCTGCGCCCGCCGCAGCAGCGGCAGTTCGATCACGCGATCCATGGCAGCGGCCAGTTGCGCGTCGTGGGTGGCGACCAACATGGTCCGCCCCTTGGCCAGATGGCGCAGAGACTGCGTGATCTGGGCTGCTGTCTCGGGGTCCAGATGAGCAGTGGGTTCATCGACCAGCAGCAGACCGGCTTCCGTCTGCGCGGCCATGCGTGCCAGGGCCAGTCTCACCACTTCTCCTCCAGAAAGTCCTGCACCGCCCTCGCCCAGGCTCGCGCCGGGGCGATGCGCCAGGGTCTCCTCGAGTGCCGCCTGCTGCGTGGCCTGGGCAATCTGCTCGGGCTCTACCGAGCTGCGCCCCAGTGCGATATTGCGCGCAACCGAACCCGCAAAGACATGCGGTAGCTGACCCAGCCAGGCCATGCGCCGACGCAGCTGCGTTGCGCTGCGGGCATCGAGCGCTTGCCGGTCGACTTCGATGCGGCCTTGCTGTACCGGCAAAAGGCCGGCAATCTGCGCCAGCAGCACGGACTTGCCACTGCCGCTGGGACTCCACAGCGCCACATGTTCGCCGGCCTGTATGTGCAAAGTCAGCGGTGCGAGGCTGGAGTCGCTGCCTGGTGCCTGAACCTTGAGCCCGCAGACGCTTACGGACACAGGATTTCCAGGCGATAGCCGCTCATTGACCGAGGATGCTTCGGCGGCATGCTGCGCGCCCACAATCTGCACGGACTGGGTCTGCATGCTCTGCAAGGTCTGCAGCGCTGCCTCGCCTGCGGCTCTGTCATGCCAGACGGCCGAGAGATCGCGCAAAGGCTCGAAAAACGCCGGCGCCAACAACAGCACGAACATGGCCTGACCCAAACCGAGTTTGTCGCCCCAGGCGCCGAAGTTCAGCGTGCCCAGCAGGTGAAAGCCTATATAGACGGCCACCATGGCCACACCCAGCGCCGAGAAAAGCTCCAGCACCGCAGAAGACAGAAAGGCAATGCGCAGCACGCGCATGGTGCGGGCGCGCAGATCTTCCGCATGGTCGCGCAGCCGCTGGCCTGTCAGATCGACGGCATGCAGAGCGCGCAGCGTGCTCAGACCGCGCAGACGGTCCAGCAAGAAAGCGTTCATATGGCCCAGTTGCAGCATCTGCTCTTCGCTGGCCGCCTTGGCACGCCAGCCCACTATCGCCATGAAGAGCGGAATCAGCGGCGCGGCCACTATCAGAATCAGGGCCACCACCCAAGACTGCCAGGCCACGGTTGCCAGAATCACCAAAGGCAGCAGGCGCACACGCCACATCGCACTCTGATAACGCGCCAGCCAGGGAACGATTGCCTCGGCCTGCTCGACCATGGCACTGGCCGCCTGACCCGAAGCGGGGCGGCTCTTGTCCAGCGGCGATGCCTGGGCCAGCGACTGCAGCACCAGAGCGCGCAAGCTGCTCAGCTGTATACGCGCGGCACGGTTGGCCAGCAGGCCGCCATGGCCTTCTGCCCAGGCGCGCAACAGACCCAGCATGAGCACGCCCGTCGCCATGGGCCAGACGGTCGCCACGCCCTGCCCGTCGGCCATGAGCTGTACAGCCCAGGCAAGCAAGGCTGCCTGCGGCAGCCAGATCAGTCCGGCAAACACCTGCCATACCGCGCCCGCACTGGGGCGGCGGATGACGCTCGCCAGTGCGGCATGCGTCGCATCGGTCTGATTGTCTGTTGAGGAAGAAGGTGTTTGCTGCATTTCTTAATTTTCAGTAATTACTGAAATTAACGGAATACTACTCTTCTTTTGACAATCATCATGACTTGATATGCAAAAGCCAATTGCAGGACCAGGCCTACATTGATGTTCATCAACTCCACATTGATTTATCAAGGGTTAACCCTTGCTTTAGTCGCGCTTGAGCAACATCAAACGAGCAGGTCGCCCATGAAAAACGGCGTCCGAAGACGCCGTTGGCACAGGAGAGTTGCAAACCTGTTTCAGGCTGCCAGCAAGCTGGCCTTGGCTTCGGCATATTCATGCTTGAGGCGGGCCACCAGCTCGGCCGTGGGCTGCACCTTGTCGACGGCGCCGATGCCCTGGCCGCAACCCCAGATGTCTTTCCAGGCTTTTTGCGCACCGCCGCCAAAATTCATCTTGCTGGGGTCGGACTCGGGCAGGTTCTCCGGATCCAGACCTGCCGCACGAATCGAGGGTGCCAGATAGTTTCCATGCACGCCGGTAAACAGATTGCTGTAGACCACATCGTCGGAGTTGCCCTCGACAATCGCCTGCTTGTAGGCTTCCACAGCACGAGCCTCGTCGGTGGCGATGAAGGCCGAGCCGATATAGGCAAAGTCCGCCCCCATCGCCTGGGCCGCGAGAACCGCCCCCCCCGTGGCAATCGAGCCGGACAGCGCCAGCGGGCCGTCAAACCATTGGCGAATTTCCTGCACCAGTGCAAACGGGCTCTTCACACCCGCATGGCCGCCTGCGCCGGCCGCCACGGCGATCAGGCCGTCGGCACCTTTTTCAATGGCCTTGCGCGCAAACTTGTTGTTGATGATGTCGTGCAGCACCACTCCACCCCAGCTATGCACGGCCTGGTTCACATCCTCACGCGCTCCCAGGCTGGTGATGATGATGGGCACTTTGTACTTGGCGCATACCTGCATGTCGTGCTCGAGGCGGTCATTGCTCTTGTGCACGATCTGGTTGATGGCGAATGGAGCCGAAGGGCGATCGGGATGGGCCTTGTCCCAGGCTGCCAAAGTCTCGGTGATCTCGGCCAGCCAGTCTTCCAGCTGCTCGGCTGGACGGGCATTGAGCGAAGGCATGGAGCCGACGATGCCGGCCTTGCACTGCTCGATGACAAGCTTGGGATTGCTGATGATGAAAAGCGGTGAGCCGATGACAGGCAAAGCCAGCTTTTTAAGAACGGGTGGCAGCTTGGACATAGTTGTCTCCTTCTTCGTTTTGTATGTAAAAGGGCTGTAGCGCTTACTCTATATACGTTGACAGCTCTTATTTCAGAAGCAGTTCGTTGAACGATCCACTATTTGCACTCCTGTGCCGACAGCGGCCTCGTCCGACTGGCCGATGGCCAGTTTCGCCTGCCATTGCGCCGCCTCCTGTCCCCTGGGCAACAGTTTGTGCATCTGTTTTGCACGGCGGATCATCGTGATGGAGGTGGCTGCAAAAAAGGCCTGAACGCGATGCGTGTCAGGCCTTGGTTTCTTACTGCGTCACACGTCCTGCGGCGTTGACGATGGACAGGTCCACATATTTGGAACCCACTTGCCCAGGCTTGAAGTTCACCCAGTAGCCGCCCAGGTCAAAAGACTCCAGTCCGCGCAGGGCGGCGCTCATCTTTTCAGGCGTTACCGGCTGGCTGCGACGCATGGCCTCCACGATGACCTTGGCATTCACATAGCCTTCCATCATGGCAAAGCTCACGGGCACATCCAGCGACTTGCCGGCTGCAATCGTCGCATCGCGGAACTCCTTGTTGAGCTTGCCCGAGACCTTGTAAGGACTGGGCACCACCTGGGCGATCGACAGACCGCTCATGTACTCCACAGGCAGGCGCTTGGCCAGTTGCTCGATATCCGCCTCGGCCGTGGCATAGATCTGGGCAGTGCCGCCCTCCATGCGATAAGCCTCGACAAAGGCCGCCGTGGCGGGGCTGGATGCCACCAGCAAAATGGCCTGGGGCGAAGCCCTGGAAGCCTGCAGTTCCTGCACGGCCTTGTCCGAGCCGCTTCGGCTCTTGAGCATGGCCGAGGTCACCAGCTTGGCTCCACTGGGATTCACGGCCTTGGTGACCAGGGCCGTCAGTTCCTGGGCATCGGGACGCTCCTCAAACACCAGGGCCAGGCGCGTGATGCCGACAGTGGCCAGATGGGTGGAAATCTTTGCAACCTGCTCTACCAATCCTGCGCGCGTGGAGAACATATGTGACGACGCCAGCACACGGGTGTCCGTGCTCTGATAACCCACCAGCGGGATCTGCGAGCCATCCAGCGACTTGCTCTCCAGCAAGGCCGAAAGATTGCGATTGCCGAAATAGCCGGCCAGCACCACGGGCCTGGACTCGCTCAGCAGCTTGCGGGTCTTTGCCACGGTCTCTTCTGGATGACCCAGATCATCAAGCGAAGCCAGCTCCACAGGTTGGCCCTGCACACCACCAGCCTTGTTGACCTGGTCAAAGTACAGACGCATGCCCTGCGCATAGGCGCGCCCCTGACTGGCTTCAGCCCCCGACATCGGGGCCACCTGCCCCACCGTCCAGGCCTGTGCCGCCAAAGCGGCACCCGCACACAGCGCGACCAAACCGGCTCGCGCCAACACCCAATGCTTGCGATTCATCAGAGTCTCCCTCTCCATCAATGCAGTGGGTCTGAAACGCCCATGCAGCTGCCGAATTATTGTTGATGTCCTGATCTGTGCGAGCCAGACTCTCATGGAAAAAGAGGGGCTTGAAGCCCCTCTTTTGATGTGCGCCAAATTACAGCGCCTTGACCAATTCAGGCACGGCGGTGAACAGATCTGCTTCCAGACCGTAATCAGCCACCGAGAAGATCGGTGCCTCGGGGTCCTTGTTGATCGCCACGATCACCTTGGAGTCCTTCATGCCCGCCAGATGCTGGATCGCTCCCGAGATGCCGCAGGCAATGTACAGCTGCGGCGCCACGATCTTGCCGGTCTGGCCCACTTGCAGGTCGTTGGGGGNGTAGCCCGCGTCGACAGCAGCGCGGCTGGCACCGATGGCGGCACCCAGCTTGTCGGCCAGCGGCGACATGACTTCCTGGAACTTCTCGGCCGAGCCCAGCGCGCGACCGCCGGAGAC